>QHWT01000042.1 GCA_003222675.1 Acidobacteriota bacterium
TATCTTCAAGCTCCCCGTCCTCATCGAATCTCAGGAGGGATACCGCAATCTTTGCCGGCTGCTGACGAAGATGAAGCTCCGGGCGCCGAAGGGAGAAGGGGCGCTCACGCTCGAGGATCTCGAGGAAACGACCTCCGGGCTGATCGCGCTCGCGGGGCGCGCGATGCTCAGCGGCGCGCGGTTCGGCGTCGGCGGCCTCGTCGATCGACTCGTGGGCCTCTTCGGCCGCGACAGCACGTACATCGAACTGCAGCGGCACCTGCTGCGCGACGAGGAAGCGGACAACCACGCGCTGCGCGATCTTGCCGCGGCGTTTCACGTGCCGATCGTCGCGACCAATGGTATCCGCTTCGCCCAGCCCGCGGATCGTCCACTCTACGATGTCCTCACCTGTATCCGCCACAAGACAACCGTGGAGCGTGCGGGCCGGCGATTGAGCTGCAACGCGGAGCGCTACCTCAAAGCTCCGGACCAGATGGCGCGGCTGTTCAGCGATCTGCCGCACGCGCTCGCCGCGACGCGCGATCTCGCCGACCGTCTCGGGTACACCATGGCGGATCTCGGCTATCGCTTTCCCGAATATCCCGTGCCGCCGGGCGAAACGATGGCGTCGTTCCTCCGCAAGATCACGCAGGCCGGCGCGCGCGAGCGCTATCGGCCGATCGAGCCGCGGCACGCGCGGCAGATCGAGCGCGAGCTGGATTTGATCGACACGCTCGACCTCGCCGGCTACTTTCTCATCGTGTGGGACATCGTCAATTTCTGCCGGCAGGAGGGGATCCTCGTGCAGGGGCGCGGCTCCGCGGCGAACAGCGCCGTCTGCTACAGCCTCGGCATCACGGCCGTCGATCCGATCGGGATGGACCTCCTGTTCGAGCGATTCCTGTCCGAAGAACGCGGCGAGTGGCCGGACATCGATCTCGATCTGCCGAGCGGCGACCGGCGCGAGCGCGTCATTCAGCACGTGTACGCGAAATACGGCAAGCTCGGCGCGGCGATGACGGCCAACGTCATCACGTATCGCGGCCGAAGCGCGGCGCGCGAGGTCGGCAAGGTCCTCGGGATCGAGCCGGCGCAGGTCGATACGCTCGCGAAAATCATGAACCGGTTCGAGTGGGTCGATCCAAAGGAGACGATCGAGCGCAACCTGCGCGACGCCGGCCTCGACGGCGCGCACCCGACGATGCAGGTGTTCGGCCAGCTCTGGCAGCAGATCCAGGACCTGCCACGCCACCTCGGCCAGCATTCCGGCGGCATGGTCATCTGTCAGGGCCGCCTCGACGAGGTCGTCCCGCTCGAGAACGCCTCGATGCCCGATCGCGTTGTGATCCAGTGGGACAAGGACGACTGCGCCGACATGAGAATCGTGAAAGTGGATCTGTTGGGATTAGGAATGATGGCCGTTCTTCAGGATGCACTGGAAGTGGTGAATACCGGGACGCGGGATGCGGGACGCGGGATGCGGAACGAAGAACCCGAAGAACCTGCGGACCCCGCACCCCGCACCCCGGTTGCCGTCGACCTGGCCCATCTCCCCCCCAACGACCCCGCCGTCTATCGGATGCTGCAGGAGGCAGACACGATCGGGATCTTCCAGGTGGAATCGCGCGCGCAGATGGCGACGCTCCCGCGGCTGCGTCCCGAAACGTTCTACGACATCGTCGTCGAGGTCGCGATCATCAGGCCGGGACCAATCGTCGGGCAGATGGTGCATCCCTATTTGAAGCGGCGGCAGGGGCAGGAGGCGGTGACGTATCCGCATCCGTCGCTGCAGCCGATCCTCGAGCGCACGCTGGGCGTGCCGCTGTTCCAGGAACAGTTGCTGCGCATGGCGATGGTCGCGGCGGGGTTCAGCGGCGGCGAGGCGGAGGAGCTGCGCCGCGCGTTCGGGTTCAAGCGGTCCGAGCATCGCATGCAGCAGATCGAAGGCAAGCTGCGCGCGGGCATGGCGAGGCAGGCGATTATCGGCGAAGCGGCCGAGGAGATCATCCGCTCGATCACGTCGTTCGCGCTGTATGGATTTCCCGAATCGCACGCCGCGAGCTTCGCGCTGCTCGTCTACGCGAGCGCGTACCTGAAGGCACACTATCCCGCGGCGTTCTACACCGCGATGCTGAACAACCAGCCGATGGGGTTCTATCACCCGTCGACGCTGGTCAAGGACGCGCAGCGCCACGGCGTCCGCTTCGCGTCGATCGACGTACAGGTCTCCGAGTGGTCGTGCCGCGTCGAGCCCGACGGCCGCGTCCGTCTCGGGTTGATGTATGTGAACGGATTGCGTAAGGAGGTTGGGGAGGCGATCGAGTCTTCGGGGTGCGGGATGCGGGACGCGGGGTGCGGAACGAAGAACACGGAGGACACCGAGCTTCGATGTCCAAAGTGCGGTGCCGATGATCCATCGATGGTCGAAGCACTGCACACGCACGAGGGTTTCTGCAACGTCTGCTCTCATCTGTGGGCGTTGCCGCCGTCCGTACTATTGGTCGCATCCCCGGACCCCGCACCCCGCGCCCCGGACGCCGATCGACCGCGTTTCGCCACCCTCGATGATCTCATCCGCCGCACCGGCCTGCGGCGCGACGAGGTCGCGACGCTCGCTGAAATCGGCGCGCTCAACGCGTTCGGCTTCGATCGCCGCACGGCGCTGTGGCAGGTCGAACAGGCCATCCGCCCCGCGGGCGAATTGTTCGACCACGTCGACGATCGAGGACCGAGGCCCGAGGCCCGGAAAGACATCGAGGACCGAGGACCGAGGACCGAGGCGCCGGAAGACAACGAAGAAACGTCGGACCTCGGACCTCGAACCTCGGACCTCGATCGGACCTCGGATCTCGAACCTCGGACCTCGGATCTCGCACCTCGGACCTCGGATCTCGAACCTCCGACCTCGCCCCTCAAGCCCATGACCGTCCCCGAGCGTCTGCTCGCCGACTACGCAGGAACGAGCCTGACGATCGGTCCGCATCCGATGTCGTTGCGACGCGCGGAGCTGGCGTTGCGTGGTGTGCTCCGCGCGAGCGATCTCCGTTGCGGACGGCATGGCCGGCGCGTGCGCGTCGCCGGCGCCGTCATTACGCGGCAGCGTCCCGGCACCGCGAAAGGATTCGTGTTCCTCACGCTCGAGGACGAAACGGGGATCGCCAACATCATCGTGCGCCCCGACTTGTTCTCCGAGCAGCGTGCGATGATCGTGGGAGAGCCATACCTGCTCGTCGAGGGCACGTTGCAGATCCAGGAAGGCGTCACCTCGGTGAAGGCCGAGCGTCTCCAGTCCATCGGTGGAAACTCGCCTCCTGTCGAGTCGCACAACTTCAGATGAACCCCACACCAGGAGGACTGGACACCACGAGATCTCTATCAGTCGAACCGCGGATCTTTAATCTTCTGTTCTCTGCAATTTGCTGAGCTTTCTGGCCCATAGCTTGCAGTTGAGTTGGTAAAAGATGCGGCGCGCTGTACTTCCGTTGGCTGTCACGCTCGCAATAGCGACCTCGTGTCATCCCGCCGTTCCCTCGACGCGCGCTGAACTTCCGACAGCCGATAAACTTGCTGAGCTTTGGTTTTCGCCGCAACCTGGCCGAGATCTGTTCTGGGGCATTGGGGGGCAGCGTCTCGCGCCAGACGTCGCCGCGACCTACAAAGTGATTGATGTGAAGAAGTACGGATTCAGCCCTGGCATGACCATCGTCGGTCCGGGCGACCGGCACTGGAGTGTCAAGTTCCCGCCCGAAGCGTCAACTGAAGTAGTGGCGTCCCGGATTCTCTGGGGTGTGGGTTACCATCAGCCACCGATCTATTACGTCGGCCGGTGGAATGCGGAAGGCTCGCCGGAGAAGAATCCTCAGCTCCCGGCGCGCTTTCGCGAGAGCAAGCCGGATGTCCATGGTCTCGACGCGAAGGGCACCTGGTCGTATTACCGGGGGCCGTTCGTCGGCACGCGTGAGCAGAATGGCTTGCTCGTGCTGCAAGTCATGCTCGGCAATTCGGATCTCAAGGACGAACAGAACGCGATCTATGAGCTCAAGCAGCCGCTCGAAGGCGCGTCGCGGTGGTACGTCGCGCGCGATCTCGGCCAGTCGTTCGGGCGCACCGGCGTCATCAACGCGCCTCGCGGCGATGTTCAGGTCTTCGAACAGACGCCCTTCATCAAGGCCGTCGTCGACGGCCGCGTGCGGTTTGATTATCGCGGTCGACACGGCGTGCTCGTCGAACGCATGACGCCCGACGACGTGCGGTGGATCTGCGAGAAGCTGGCGAAGCTCACCGACCGTCAGTGGGATGATGCGTTCCGCGCGGGCGGATATGCGCCGGAGCTGGCGGCGCGGTTCATCCGCCGCTTCAAACAGAAAATCCAGGAAGGCCTCGCGCTGAAATGACGATCAGGACGTGGGTCGTTGCGTTCCTGCTGCTGTGGCCGCTCGCCAGTGCGGGTGTTCGAGCGCAGCAGCCGGACACGGCTGTTTTGAGCGAATCGACAAAGCGGCAGGCCGCCGTGCCCGCCGATACGGCATCCGAGATTCTCGACGCGCTGGTGCGGCTGCCGCTCGCGGCGGTGCTTGGCGCGGCGCTCGCGGTCCGGCCGCGGCGTCGCGGCACTCCGCCACGACAGCCAGCCGTCATCCAGACGCAGATCATCCTCGCGATCGTTGGCGCCGTCGTGATGATGGTCGTCGGCACGAACCTGGCGCGCGCCTTCGGCGTGGTCGGGGCCGCGGGGCTCGTCCGCTACCGCGCGAAAATCGCCGACCCGAAAGACGCTGGCGTCATGCTCTCGACGCTCGCGCTCGGCCTCGCCTCCGGCGTGGGACTCTATGCCATAGCGATTTTTTCCGGTGTTTTCATTCTCCTGGCGCTCTGGGTGATCGAGTCGTTCGAGCCGAAAAAGCGCGACGCCTTCATCGTGAAGGTGAAGATCGGAGACGACACCGACAGCCGCCGCGGGGACATCGAGGCGATCCTGCGCCGGCATCGTGTAGACTTCGAGCTCACCTCCTCGTCCGACGAGGAGGTCTGTTACGACGTCGAAGTGCCCCTGGAGCTGCGCCGCGCCCGCGTCACCAACGCCATCCTGAAGCTCGACCCCGCGGGGCACGCGGCGGTGGAGTGGGCCGAAAAGAAAACCAAGTGAAGCTGATCATTCAACCCGACGCCGGCATGACGCCGGTCGTCAAGGCGATCAAGAAGGCGAAGAAGACGATAGACATCGTCATTTTCCGCATGGATCGGACCGAGATCGAGAAGGCGCTACGTGCCGCGGTCGACCGCGGCGTCGTGGTGCGCGCGCTCATCGCGCACACGAACCGCGGCGGCGAGAAGACGCTCCGGAAACTGGAGCAGCGGTTCCTCGAGTGCGGCGCGACGGTCTCGCGCACCGCGGACGACCTTCCGCGTTACCACGGAAAGATGATGATCGTGGATGGCACGCTCCACGTGTACGGCTTCAACTACACCAAGCTCGATATCGAGAAGAGCCGCAGCTTCGGCGTGGTCACACGCAACAAACGCCTCGTCGCCGAGGCGATGAAGCTCTTCGAGGCTGACAACAACCGGACGCTGTATCAGCCGGGACACCGGCGTCTGGTCGTGAGCCCCGAGACGTCGCGCGAGGCGCTGACGACGTTCGTCAAGGGCGCGAAGAAGCAGCTGCTGATCTACGACGAGCAGGTGAGCGACAACCTCCTGCAGCGCGTGCTGCTCGAGCGCGCGAAGGCGGGCGTCGAAATCCGCATCATCGGGAAGCTCGAAAAAAAGCTGCCCGGGGTCAAGGTGAAGAGGCTGGCCGACCTGCGGCTGCACGTTCGCGCGATCGTGCGCGACGGCCAGGAGGCGTTCGTCGGGAGCCAGAGCCTGCGCAAGCTGGAACTCGACGGCCGCCGCGAAGTCGGCGTCGTGGTGAACGACTCGCGGATCGCGAAGAAGATCGCCTCCGTGTTCGAAACCGACTGGGCGCACGCCCAGAAGGTGCAGGCAAAGGCGTCGTGACTCACGTGGGGCTCCGCCCCACACCCCGGCTCGGTCGCTCGCGGGGACCGCTACGCCCCGCACCGCTCCCTCGGGCCCCACGCGCGGCTGCCGCGCGTGGGGCCCCGGCTCGCAGGCGCGCCGTGCGCGCCTGGCCCGTTATGCGGCTCGGTGCGTCTTGGCTGGCAGCTGCCGCGAACGAGCACGAGATTCTCGCTGCAAGCCGCATAACGGGCTAACTACTTCGGCGGCTCGCGGCGCTTGATCACGCCCGAGTCGAACACCTTGCCCTGGCGATCGATCGCTACGAAAGTCAGATCGTCGCCGTCGATTTCCATCAGCATGAACGCGTTGTCGGTATCGAGCCCTTTCGCGGTCAGCGGCGAGCCCTTGCGAAGATCGCCTTCACGAAGCTGACCCGACGAACCAACCACGAAATAAGCGATCCCGTTCTGCGGCTTGATCCGCTCGTAGACGTGATCGTGTCCGTTCAGGACGAGCGAGACGTTGTTCTTGATGAGGAGCGGCTCGAGCGTCGCGCGCAGCCGCGTCTCCGATCCGTGCGTCCGCGCCGACGAGTACAACGGATGGTGCCAGAAACAGATCTTCCACTTCTCGTTGGAGCCTTCGAGCTCCTTCCGGAACCACTCGATCTGTTGCGGCTCGGGATACGTACTCTCGAGCGCAAAGAAGCGCACGTCCTCCTTGGGCGCCTTGAAGCTGTAGTACAACTTCCCGTCCATGTTGTAGTACTTGTAGTACCGCTGCTCGCGTGCGTCGTGGTTGCCGAGGCTCGCATAAAACTTCACGCCCGCGTCGAGCAGCGGCTTGTACGGCTCCTCGAATTTCTGCACGAAGTCCTGCGGCCGCTCCGAGCCGTAGATATTGTCGCCCATCATCAGCACGAGCTCGTAGGCAAACCGTGCGCGCCAGGCTGCCATCTGCTTGGCGACGTCGTACTGGCGCTGCTCGCCGTTGCCGTTGTCGCCAATCACAGCGAACTTGAGCGAGTTGGCTTTATTCGGGAGCTGGATTTCCTGCGCCGGGGCGACCGCCGCGTCCTTCGGCGCGCCCGGCGGCTCGCCGGCGACGACGATCGCCGGGCCCGCGGCGTCCGCACCGGCACAGCACACGAGTGCGATCAGCGCGCAGACAGGGGCCCACGGGCTCAGACGGCGAAGACGCATAACGCTCTCTCAGGGAATCGCACGCGCGATGAAATCCGCAATGATGTGCGCGTGCGGATCGAGCAGAATCAGGTTCGTGCCGACGAACCGGTACTCGAGCGCTTCCGGCAGCTTCGGCAGCCCGGCGAGCACGCCGGGAGGCACCGTCGACAACGGGACTTCATCGGGGTAGCGGCCGTTGACCGTCGGCACGATGTTGCGCTGTCCGTATTCTTCGAAGACCTCGCGCTTCATCTGAGCGCCGCCGGGCCCGCGAAAGATATCGCTCAGCAACTTCCGCGCGATGCGCTCCATCGCCGGCGCGAAGATGTCGCCACGCTTCGCACTTGCGCGCGCCTGCTCTATGAGGCGCCCGAGCGCACGCTGGTGTTGATCGATCTGCTGCGGCGATGCTTCCTTCGGCAGGGAGGGAATCGTCGATTCGAGCTTCTTATGGAGCGCGACGTATTCCTCGACGCGCTTCATGAACTCGGCGATGGCGGCCGCGTTGGGATTGGCGCGGTCCTTCTGCGAGGTGGCAGACGCGCACGTGACCAGTGCGAGAGAAATGACGACGCCGAGCATCGGCCGTGTCAGCATACCTCAGCGAACTGCAAGATAGTGTCCAGTTGCCGGCCGGGAGTTGCGAATCATCAGTGGCCAGCAGGCAATTGCCGGCTGACGTCGAATCTGCAACGCAGTCGGAATTGGAACCTGAACTGGAGACTGGCAACTGGCAACTGGCAATTTACCCGCGATAGTTCCCAAATTGCAGCGCGCACCCGAAATCCTGTTCGCGCAACAGACGCATGGCCTCCTGGAGCTCGTCTTTCGACGGCGAAGAAACACGCACCTGATCCGCCTGGATGGCGGCCTGCACCTTCTTGAGCTTGTGCTCCTTCAGGAACTTGATGATGTCCTTGGCGGCTTCGGTCGGAATCCCCTGCTGGAGCGTGACGACGCGGCGGACGGTGTCGTTGGCCGCGCGCTCGATCGCTCCGGGGGTCAGATTCTTGGTCGGCACGCCGCGCCGCACCATGCGCGTCTGCACGATCTCCCACAACGCGTTCATCTTGAATTCGTCGTCGGCGGTCAGCGTCAGCGTATTGTCGACGCGGTTCAAATCGATCGCCGCGCGTGAGCCTTTGAAGTCGTAGCGCTGCGCGACTTCCTTCCGGGCCTGATTCACCGCGTTGTCGACCTCCTGGAGATCGACGTTCGAAGTGATGTCGAACGAGGGGACCTGCGCCATCTGACTAATGGATCGGCGAGACCGATTCCTGGGGAATGTGAGGCTCCTGCCGCTGCGGCTGGCGCCAGTAATCCATCGTCGAGACCCGGTGCACGCACCCGATCGTGCAGAGCGGAGCGCACCACTTCGGGACGAGGAACTCGCGCCGGATGTCTTCGGTCGTATACGTCGCGAGCGGTACACCGGGACAGCCACGTTGCTGAGAGCACCAGTGCACGAGGCCGTTCTCGCAGACATACAGATAACGAGCGCCGGCGCGGCACTGCCATTCGTTCGGCCTACCGTCCGCCAGGTTTATCTGGAACTGGCGAATCCCGGAGTAGAGGTTTTTCAGCACCTGCCGGCGGGCATCGATCCGCTGCATCACATCGTCGAACACCGCGCGCTCGGCAGGCCCCAGCGGCTTCAGCAGGCCCGAGCCGTCGTGAATGATGCCGATCGACGTCGAAAACCCGAGCTCCGCCGCCCGCTGGTTGATCGTGCGCGCATCGTCGGGATTTTTGATGCCGCCTCCGACGACCGAATTGATGTTGATATCGAAATATGCGTACTCGGCCAGCCACTGCAGTTTTTTGTCGAGGAGGCGGAGGCTTTTCTTCGAAACCTCGTCCGGCTCTACGTTGTCGATGCTGATCTGCAGGTAGTCGAGCCCCGCCGTGTTCAGCGCGTCGATACGCTTCGGCGATATCAGGTAGCCGTTCGTGATGAGGCCCGCGATCATGCCGCGGCCGCGGATCCGCGCGATGAGGCTGTCGAGATCCGGGTGCAGCATCGGTTCTCCGCCGCTGAACGCCACCACGGAGGTGCCGAGATCGGCAAGCTTGTCGATCCGCTTCAGCATCTCGTCCGTCGGGACCGGGTGCGACACCTTGTCGTACTCGTTGCAGTACCCGCAGTCGATATTGCAACGGCGGATCGGCACGATGTGGACGAGCAGCGGGTGATCGGTGCGCGCCAGGCCGCGAAGGAATTCTCGGACGGAGCGTGCCCGTCGGCTGATCTTGTGGCGAAAACGTGGCATCGAAACCAGCAATTATATCAGGCGGCCGGGCTCGGCTGATTGATCGCCAAAGGCTCACGCCGCCCGCGCACCATGCGCCCGACTTTCAGCGATCCTTCGAAGATGGCGCCGACGCGCAGGCCGCCAGGCAGCCGATGGGAGGCCACGGCCGCCAGTCCCGCCGACGCGATGCATCCGCACTGTGAACAATCAGGCGTGCCGCCGAACTGGCACGGCGTGATGCGGCGCTCGAGATCCGCCGAGATGCAGCTCGTGGTCTGCGCGAAGACGCACTCCTCTGGACTCTGCGGCGGCCGTGCGTACTTCTTGATGAGCCCCTCGGGCATCTGCAATTTGTGGTATCGGTGGCGCAGCGTCATGAGGGCGGCAATAACTCGCTCCCGATCTGCCGGGAGAAGGATCTCTTCCGCGATCTCGCCGATCTGCGGCGTGAAAAGGCTCACCCAGATTTGGCGCGTGTGCTGATTCGCCGACCAGAACCGCAGGAACTCTTCGAGGTAGCCTTCGCGCTGCACCTGCTGCCGCGTGACGGTGCAGTGCACGGTGATCTGATGCCCGACGATGTGTTTCAGGATGCGATCGTAGGTCGCGGGAGTGCGGCGAAGATCATGTTCCGGCTGCAAGCCGTCGATCGACACGACGATCTGCAGGCGCGGAATGGAGGCAAACTCCGCGGGAATCGGCCGTACTGCGCTCGTGACAAGCTGCGAGTAGATACCGCGCGCCGCCAGCTTCGGCAGGAGCTGTTGCAGCTCGCGATAGCGCACGAGCGGCTCGCCACCAACGATGGAGACGTGAATCGGTTTCTCTTCGTCGACGATCGCCAGGACGCGATCCACCAGTTCCTGGCCCTTGTAGTCGGTGACCTGCCGCAGCGTGACGTCGCCGCCGAGGTGGTCATCCCCGTACGCGTAACAGCCGGGGCATCGAAGCGGGCACTCACGCGTGATTTCAATCGAGAGCGAGGGTGTATAGCCGCGCAGGATCCTGCCCCACGCGGTGATGATCCCTTCCATCCGGCCGACTATATCACGCGGATTTCACTGGAAGTTTACGGTTCGGGTTCGCAGTTCACGGCTCGTTTGGAGTTCACCGTGGTTCAGCGTTCACGATCGTGCGGAGTTCACGGTTGATTCGGCGTTCGGCACCTCGATCTGTCTACGGGCGCTTCAGGGTGATTCCCCCATTCACCGTTTCGATGGAGAGCATGCGTCCGCCGCCGCCAATCGTCCCTTCCACACGACGTCGCGACCATCGGCCGGTGATCGTGAGCGGGAAATCCGTCGCGATGTCGCCATTGACGGTCTGCGCCTTGACGTCGGTGCTCAGGTCATTCGGCAACGTGAGCTCGACGCTGCCGTTGACCGTGCTGAACTCCAGCGTGTCGATCCAGTCCGCGCGTCCGAGGTCCCCCTTGATCGAGCCATTCACGGTGCTCGCGCGGCCCGATGCGGACGTCGAGAATTTCACGCCGCCGTTGACCGTCGACAAATCTACGGCGCCACCCAGGCGCTGTGCCTCGACGTCGCCGTTGACGGTGCGTCCGACGAAGCGCACACCCGCCGGCACCTTCACGGTGAAGTTGACCGTCACATCGTTGTCGCGCACGTTCATGCGGCCACCGCTGCCCGCCGCGCATTCATTCGGCCGGTCGCCGTCGCGGCTCGGATAAACCGCGCAAATCGTCACGCCGTCTCCATGCTGTACGACGTCGATCTTTACGCTGCCAGGGTCGCTCCGCCGCGCCTTCTTCTCAGCGACGACTTCGACTTCGTTGCTGCCGGACGGCTCCGCGCTCACGTTGCCGTTGACGCCTTTGATTTCAACTGCCGTCCCCTGCGCAAGAGCGCCGTGCCAGCGGAATGGCGCCGATTGCGCCCGTGCTGTTGAGGCGACGGTCAGCAGTGCCGCGACCAGCGCCGCGATCGCGTAAAGCCGGAGTCTCATGAGGACCTCTTCGTTATCGTCGGTTACCGGTTGTCGGTTGATAGTTGCTGGAGAGATTCCCAGCTGAAGTTCGAGCTTTAGACGGAGCGATGGATCCAGAAGGTTGCCGGCTCTGCTAAACACCTGCGAACGCTTGGTTTATGTTGGTAGATCAGCTTGCGCCAGAGGACACCCATGTGGTTCAATAGAGGTTCACCGCGCATCAACCAACAACCACAATTTGGGCCTAGCCGTCCGGCGGACTCTGCCGACGAGCGATCTGAACCTATGCCGTCCCTGGAACGCCTGAGTCGTCGCAACTTTCTTGGAATTGGTGCCATCGCCGCCGCCGGAGCTCTGCTGCCGGCGCGTGCCGTCGCGGCTGCGGCTGCTGCGACGGCTATCGCAGCGGTCTCGACCGCGGCCGATCGCAGTTTGTCGTTCTTCCACACGCACACGAACGAGCGGCTGACGACCGCCTACTGCTGCAACGGCGAGTACGTCTCGAAGGAATTGATCGGCGTCAATCATCTGCTGCGCGATTTCCGCATGAACGAAATCAAGGCGATCGATCCGCGCCTGCTCGATCTGCTGTTCGAGTTGAACAACCGGCTCGGCACCGATCAACCGTTCCACGTAATCTCCGGTTACCGAACGCCCGAGACGAATGCGATGCTGAACGAGCGCGGCGGTGCGCAGAGCGGCGTTGCGGCGCACAGCCTGCACATCGAAGGGAAGGCGATCGATATCCGTGTGCCGGGCATCAAGCTCGAACATCTTCGCGATACGGCCAAGGCATTGCGTGTCGGCGGCGTCGGCTACTATCGGGCTTCGAACTTCGTTCATGTCGACACGGGACGCATCCGGTACTGGTGAATCGGGTAATTGAGTGAAGCGGTAATTTGGTAATTTGTAAGAACAATTGCCCGATTACTCAATTCCGCAGTGACCCGATCTCATGATCGAGAAGCGTCGTTCCGCTATCCAGGGCTGGGGCGTATTCGCCACCGAGCCGATTCCCAAGAACAAGCGCATCGTCGAGTACGCCGGGGAGAAGATCAGCAACAGGGAAAGCCTGAAGCGCGAGGTGCGCTACCTGAAGCAGGGGCACATCTGGTGCTTCAAGCTGAATCGGCAGTACGTCCGTGATGCCGCGGTGGGTGGAAACGTCGCGCGCTATATCAATCACGCGTGCGCGCCCAACTGCTACACTCGCGTAATCGGCGATACGATCTGGATCATTGCTGCGCGCAACATCCGCAAGGGTGAAGAGCTCACCTACGATTATTCGACCGATGGCGAGGGCTCTATCAGGTGTCGCTGCAGCCCAGGCTGCAAGACAATGATCTGATTTTGTGAGGTAGTGATTTGGTAATTTGGTGATTTGGTCGTCTCTCGATTTGGTGATTTGGTGATCTATCTTCACGGGTTCGCGTCCGGGTCCGCCTCGTCGAAAGCCGCATACCTCGGGCGGCGGCTCCGCGAGCAGGGGATCGAGCTGCAGACGCCGGATCTCAATCTGCCTGATTTCTCCACGCTCACGATCACGCGCATGCTGGAGCAGACGCGCGCGCTCCTCGAAGCATCGACCGAACCGCAGATCCTCATTGGGTCCAGTCTCGGCGGCTTCGTCGCTGTGAACGCCGCCGTTCAGAACCCCCATCGAGTCGATCGGCTAGTCTTGATCGCGCCGGCCCTTGATTTCGATGGGAACCGAATGCAGAAGCTTGGCAACCTCAGGCTCGAGCAGTGGAAAGCGTCAGGTCACCTGCCCGTCTTCCATTACGGTTATGGGCGGGTCGTTCCCGTGCACTACGAGCTGTACGACGACGCGCGCCGCTACGACGTCTTCAACGCTGACGTGCGCGTGCCGATTTTGATTTTCCAAGGTAAGCGAGACGATGCGGTCGACCCGAAGACCGTCGAAGCGTGGGCGAGCCGCCGGCCGAACGCCGAACTGCACATGCTCGACGACGACCACCAGTTGACGGCATCCCTCAGTTACATCTGGCAAACACTGGCAGCACGCCTCAATTTGGTGGCGTAGGTGTTGATTCCGTGATGTGTTGATTCCGTGATGTCGTGAAGCGGACGTCGGCCGGACGTGGCTTACAACAGGTGAATGCGTCCGTCGCCGTCGCCGCGCGTGACGTGGACCCGGCCGATATCGTCGCCGATCGTCTCGATGAGGGGTTTGGACATCGCCAGCAGGTAGTTCGAGTGCGCGGACGCGAAGCCGGCCTGCCGAAAGGCAGAAATCCAGAGGGCGTGCGACTGGTTCGTGATGATGAGATCCACCCAGTTCGCCAGCGCGTGTGACAGGGCGGATGCGAGCGACGGCGCAGCGTCGGGAAGGCTTACGGCATCCAGGACCGTTGCGACCCGCAGGTTTCCAAAATACTGGTGGTCGTGCATGGCAGTCTGCGCGCAGACGGCCCACCCAATCACCGAATCCCGATCGCGGAACGTGTAGGCGGCGTACCGCTGATCCTCGAGGGGATACAAGCAGTCGAGCGTGGTGCAATCGCGCGCGATGGAAAACGAGTACAGGTCGCGTGTACGGTTCCACACGGCGTCCGCCCACTCGCCCCAGCGCGTCACTCGCTCGATCCGAAGCGACGAATGACCCGCGCGCGCCCCCCTGGCGTGCAGCAGCGTGGCGCCGATCCAGCCGGCGCCGCTGTAGGCGGCGAGACGGGCCGCGACCCGCGTCAAGAGTCGCCGCTGCAGCGGACGCAGTTCCCGCAGGACGCGGCGCGGTTGGACGATCCTGAACAGGAAGGGTACAGTACGGAGCGTCCAGCCGCCCGCCGCGAGCAGTCGCGGCAGCGGCCTGTCGGGTGCGCCCATGCCGACGACGAACGTGTACGGCCAGTGCCGCTGCACGTACCGGACCATGTGCATCCCGACCATGCCGTAGCGTTTGTCGAGAATCCCCTCGGAGACCGGCGACTGGTAATTGGCAGCCGCCACCGAGCGCCCGTTCAGGCACGCGCGCTGCTCCATCAGCATGAACCCGCCGCGCACCTCATCTCCCTCGTCCACGGCCAGGTACTTGGTCCACGTGATCGCCGCGTCCTGGACGCCAGCGTCGTATTTGTTCGGCCGGTCTGGCAGAACGAAGTCGGTTGGTGCGCGACCGGCGAGCATGCGTTCGTTGAACGCGCGGACGGCAGCGCTTTCTGCGTTCGTGTAGCGCACAATCCGTGTCGTCACGCTGCGACCGCGCGGCCCCACCGGAACCGGTTCGGCTGCATCGCCTGTTGCCAGCGAGTTCATGAGGTCCCGCGGAACACTTTTTCCCACAGCCATCGCGTTTCGAGCTTCCGTCGTTCATGATCGCTCAACTGCGTGAGGCCCTGATATTGCTGCAGGTACTCGAGGAGCGTCGAAACAGGTGCAAACCACCCGGGTTTGCGACTGAGACGGCGCATCAGGTCGACGAACCGTGGTGACACCGTATCCCCCTCCACAAAAGCGTGCCCGAAATGGGTGTACATGATGCACGCGCCGCCCTCGGCTTCCAGACGATCCTGATTGCGCTCGTGCAGCGCATCGAGAAACCGGGGCGCGTTCGATCCCTCGCTTGACGCGTACCACGCATTGACAAATGGTTTGGTCGGGTCGTGATACGGCATGGACGGGCATGCCGCAAGCGTATTCACGTCCGCATATACGAAGTTACGGCAATACTGAATGCGCTCTCGGCATACCTCGCCCCAGAACGACTCGTGCCCGGGAATGTGACCGAAGTGCCGGCCCTTTGTCCGTCCGACCGTCACCGCGATGTACACAGCCCGAAGGGGTGGTGTCAGACGCGCTGGCCCCCAGTACATCGCGTCCGCGTTGTAGTGGTTCGCCATTGCCGAAGGGTCGCGCCCGAAGAAATCCTTGAACGCGTCCAGTCCCGCAATGATCTCCTGCCGGCGCGACGAATGCTTTGTATGGTTGTGGTATCCCACTTCGAATCCGGCCGCTTGCAGCATCTGGGTGTGACGCGTGTACTCCACATCGTCACATGCCGCGCCCAACGAGTTTGGCGTACGAACCGGCGTTCCCGGCCAGACGCCGCGCGTTGTCCGGAATCCCATCTCCGCGAGCAAGCCGTAGACACGTTTGCCGTCTTCGACGGTCTGCCCGTCGGGATCGTCGAAGATGGTGAACGCGAACTGCTTGCCATCCGGCCAGCGGATGGCGGGCCGCGCGTCGGTCGCCAATGACGTCAAGCTCGCGCGAGATAGTCGACCATCGCGTTGACAGTGCCGAAGTTCTCGATTGTCAGATCCGCCTGCTCGATGGCGAGATCGAAGCGCGTCTCGTACCAGACGATCAGTTCCATGATGCCCGCCGAGTCCAGCAGGTTCGTCTCGGGTATTACTTCGTTGTCGCGGAAGCCGGTCACGCGGATCCCGCGCGCCCGAGCCAGCTCCACGACCTTCGCGTGTATTTCGCGCGCCGCTTCGGCGCGATCGAAGGTACGTGGCGTCACGATATTCCTTCCGGCACGCTGATGTCGCGAACTGCAGAGAGCGCGTCGACGCCGGTCAGGACGCGATGGTCGTAGGTCGCGCCGAGCGTCCCGATGCCGTTGAACGTTGCCGCGTGCGCGATCATGAGCGATGTAAAAGGGGGCAGCACGGGAACGTGGCGGCTGACGTTCCAGCGGGCCATGCTGCTGAATGAGACGGTGGCGCCAGTCAGATCGGCGGAGCGCAGCCTGTGGCCGAGGGCGCCGCGCTGAACGTCGCCGAGCCGCGACACGAACTCTCGGCACGACATCGCCGCGGCGTTCTGGATCACCGCCAGGTACAACGTCCTGTCGCTCTGGATCGTGAACCCGAGGTTGACGCTGCTGTAGACGTAGAGGGCGTCGCCGACAATAGTTGCGTTGATGCGCTCCTGTTGTGCGGCGACGCGCACGAGCCGATAGGCCATGAGCGCCAGCAGCGGATTCAACAGCAGCTTTTCGGCCTTCTGGAAATCGGCGGCGATCCGCTCCCAGGGCGCGGCGTCGTACTGCACCTCGACATAGCCGGGCACGGCCTCCTCGCGCTGCCACACGACCGTCCGGAGCATTCCGCGTTCCTCGGGTGTCAGCGCACGGATGGCGCCGGCCGCGCTCGGCGTCGACCCACGCGACTCCGCACGCGGCAGCACCGGCACAGGTGCCGTGTCTGCCGACGCCACCGGTTCGGTCGGACTTGTGCGGGTCGCCACGTACGCTTCGATGTCGCGGACGGTCAGGCGATCTCCCGCGGCCGGTACCTCAGACGCCGACAATCCATGTTTCGCGAGCAGCTGCGCGGCCTTCAACGTCGGTTGCGCGCCGGTCCGCGCCGCAGGCGTGGGTCCGTTCGAGCTCGGTGCGGGCGCAGGTTCGTCGGGGGTGGCCCCGAGCCAGAGGAGCACGGAACCGACGTTGATTGTCTCGTTGAGTGCCTGCGCGACGGCCAGCACGTAGCCGTCCTGTTCCGATTCGACGGTAAAGTTCGCCTTGTCGGTTTCGACCTCGGCGACGACGTCTCCAGCCCGAACAGCGTCGCCGCGCTCGACGAGCACCTTAACCAGCCTCACAGTGTCGTCGTTGTTGTTCACGCGAGGCGTATAGAGCGGCGTCGGCATCAGTCTGGGTCGGCGACGAAGGATGCCAGACGCTGGAACAACACATCTTCACCGGGCAGCACCTGCGATTCGAGACTCCGCGCCGCGGGGATTGGAACCGGCGACGTACCGATGCGCGTTACGCGGCCGGCATACCGGCGCTCGAGCAGCGACGCGGCGAGTTCCGATCCAAATCCTGGACCGAGATACGTCTCTTCGACGATGGCCACGCGTTCCCGTTTCATCAGAACGTTCAGGAGCGTTTCGCGGGGCAGAGGCTGAAGCAGCGACGGCGCCACCAGTTCCACCACGAAATCTTCGGCCTCGAGCAGATCGGCGACGCGTTCGATGACCGGCAGCATGCCGCCGTAGGCGACGATCGTCAGGTCCGGATGCGCTCTGGTCCGGACGAGCGTCGGGAAGCGGTCCGCTCCCGCATCGCTTGCCGTGGCTGGCGTCTCGACGTAATCGCCACGGTGCTGCATTTCACCGTAGAGCAGTTTGTGCTCGAGGAACACGACCGGGTGATCCCAGCCGACGGTCGCCGTTTCGAGGAGCGATCCGATATCGTGGCGATGGCTGCCAAACACGACAGTGAGGCCTGGGACGCCGCTGAGGAGATTCTCCGGACTCTGGCTATGGGTCGGGCCATAGCCGCGCCGGCCGCCGCACGGCGTCCGGATGACGAGCGGCACAGCGCAGTGGTCGAACATCGACGGGAACTTCACCGCGTGGTTATAAATCTGATCCATCGCGAGAAAGATGAAGTCCGCGAACATGATCTCGACGACCGGGCGAAATCCCGCCAGCGCGAGACCGATCGCCGCACCAACGACTCCGGCTTCGCTGATCGGCGTCGACAGCACGCGCCCGCGGAAGTCGGTCGACAGCCCCTTGGTGACCTTGAACGCACCGCCGTACGGATCGTGAAGATCCTCGCCGAGGAGCAGGACCTCAGAGTGCCGCTCCAGCAACTCCCGCAGGGCCGCATTCAGGGACGCGCGCACATTCCGCGCCGGGGCGGGCGCCCGTTGCCGCGAAACCGCAACGGTGCCGCCGGTCACCGACACCGAATCGCTCGGCGCCGCCTGCCGCGATTCGGGCGCAGCCATTGCGCGATCGCGGACCAGCTGAATGTAGGCGTAGTTCGCGGCTTCGACTTCCGCGCGTTCCTCGGACCGGAGCGAGTCTCCAAGCCGCATCAGCGGATCGCGGAGGCGAATCGCATCCATTTCATCGGCGTCGCGCAGGTCGTCGCCTTTGCTGTGTGGGCCAAGGCGGCGAGTATGAATCACGAGGAAGCCCGGCTCGCGCTGCTGCCGCATCGACTTGACGACTTCCTCAGCCGCCGCCATGAACCCGGCGTCGGCATCGTCAAGCTCCCAGGTGCGCAGGCCGAACGCCGCTCCGCGCGCCGTCAGGGATCCACCCACGGTGTCGGCCGTCGGAGTGGTTTGGGCAATCCCGTTGTTCTCGACGACGAATAGCATCGGCACGCGCCACACCGCCGCGAGATTGAGGCTCTCGTACAGGAGCCCCTCACCGAAGGTGCCGTCGCCGATGAAACAGGTCACGATCCCGCTCGACTGTCGCATCCGCCGTGCGAGTGCGAGGCCTGCGCCAATCGCGCTCATGCCGGCCTGCACGCCATTGCTGTGGAAGTGACGGAAAGCAAGGTGTTGACTGCCACCCACGCCGCGGCACACGCCCGACTGCCGGCCCATGATTTCCGCGACCAGCGGCTCGAACGCGCCGGAGTAGGTGAGGAAGTGCCCGTGATTGCGATGGTTCGACAGCACGACATCTTCAGGGTCGGTCAGCGCGCGGACCACTGCCATCTGACAGAGTTCCTGACCGATACACGTGTGGGTCGTTCCCGAGAGCAACCCCTTCCCGAACAGATCGAGAAGCAGTTGTTCGGTCAATCGGATGAGATGCCCGAACCGGTAGACAACAGCCGAATCGAGCGGCAACATCGGCTTTGCATGTACGTCCCGTTCAATGCCTGGGACGTTATCGGCCTGTCTCAACAAGACGGCCGCGGCCGGTTGCGGTTCGTTGACCTGCGCCATAGGTAAGAAAAAATGAATCAGCCCGCGAGGCTCCTGCTCGTGCTGTTGAGGTCCAAGCAACAATACCAGCTCCGACCAAGCTACCAGCAGAGACCGCGATATTCGGCTGGCACTTGCAACGGGTCGAGCGGCAGCCGCACGAGATCGATGACGATCTGGTCCGGCCGTGTCGCCCTCACCGCATCGGCGAACTCCGGCGACTGATTGCCGATGACGATGACGTCAGACTTGTCGATGACGTCCTGGATCGTGTCGCAGAGCAGTGACGAGAGGTGCGGAATCTGCTTGTTGATGTAGTCCTTGTTGGCGCCGACCAGCCGCGCAAGTGACACGTTCCGATCATAGATGCACAACTGGCAGCCCTTGCCGAGCAGCGCCTCGGCGAGGATCACGATTGGGCTCTCCCGAAGATCGTCCGTCCCCGCCTTGAAGCTGAATCCGAGCAGCCCTACGCGCTTTTTTCCGGTCTCGACGATCTCATCGAGTGCGTGCCGGATCTGCAGCTGGTTGCTGGTGAGGATCGACTGGATCACCGGCATCTCCAGGTCGACTTCCTTCGCGCGGTACTGCATCGCGCGCACATCCTTCGGCAGGCACGACCCGCCGAACGCGAATCCGGGCTTCAGATAGTACGACGACAGGTTCAGCTTTTCGTCGCGGCAGAAAATGTCCATGACCTCATGGCTGTCGATCTTCAGCCGCTTGCACAGGTTGCCGACCTCGTTCGCGAACGTCACCTTCAGCGCGTGCCACGTGTTGCTCGCGTACTTGATCATCTCCGCCGTGCGAATCGTCGTCGTGACCATCGGCGCCTGCACGTTCGCGTACAGTGCCTGCGTCGGATCGGCGTCCGAACGGTAGTTGTGGCCAACGAGCGTGAGCGGAGGATTGCGGAAGTCGTAAATCGCCGTACCCTCGCGCAGGAACTCCGGATTGACGGTGACGCCGAAGCCGGTGCCGTACTTCTTGCCCGACGTCCGCTCGATCGCGGGAATCACCACGTCATGCGTCGTACCTGGCAACACGGTGCTGCGGACGCAGACGATGTGATAGCTGTCCTTGGCGCGCAGCGCTTCGCCGATCTGCTCTGCGACACGCGCGAGGTACCTGAGGTCGAGGCTGCCGTTCTTGCGGCTGGGCGTGCCGACGCAGATAAGCGACAGTTCCGTGTCATTCACCGCTTCGGCGCTGCTGGTTGTCGCCCGCAGCCGTCCGTTGGCGGCGTTGTCGCGAATCAACTCGTCGAGCCCCTTCTCGACGATCGGGCTGCGCCCCTCGTTGAGACTCGCCACCTTGTCGGGGTTCACGTCGACACCGACCACGCTGTGGCCGTCTGCGGCGAACGACGCCGCCGACACGCTCCCGACGTAACCCAGACCGAAAACGGAAACATTCATTTTTGCTCCTCCGCTCGGTGGACCCTCCTGGACCTTTCCCACCTCACGCCTTCGCTCGCCGCGCGCCGCAGGCCCTGCCCAGCTCCTTATGCTGCCGCCCGCTTTGCCGCAGCGCGCCGAAGCGCGTCTTCAAAATCCATCGCAATGGCCGACCAGTCGTAGCGCTCCACGACGAGGCGTCGGGCGGCGGCTTCGATCGCCTGCCGCGCCGGTGCGTCGCGCATCAGGTGCACCACACCCTCCGCGAAACGTGCGGGATCGTCCGCAATCATGACGTCACGTCCGGATGTGACGGGCAGCCCCTCAGCGCCGACCGTCGTGGAGACGACAGCCTTGCCCATGGCCATCGCCTCGAAGATCTTCAGCCGCGTGCCGCCACCAATCCGGAGCGGCACGACATAGACCTCACCCCTTGCGACGTGCGGCCGCACGTCGTCGACACGCCCCGTGACCTCGACATTGTGCTCTTCAGCGAGCCGCCGAACGGCGCGGGTCGGCGAGCGGCCGATGATGCTGAGCGTCGCGTCGGGTTCGGCCTCGCGAATGCGCGGCAGGATCTCGCGGCAGAAGTACACCATCCCGTCCTCGTTCGGCAGCCAGTCCATGGAGCCTGTGAAGACGACGTGCGCGCGTTCCGGCGCGCCTGCATCCGGCTTGAAGAACGACGTGTCGACGCCCGTCTGCACGACGTGAATGGGCGCGCGCAGCGCGCGCGGGTACAGCCGTTCGAACGTCTCTCGATCCGTGTTCGACACGGCGAGCACGAGATCGAACCGCGCGAGCGCATTCCGCTCGAAGCGCAACATGCGACGCCACTGCTGCGCGAGGAGGCGCCGCGAGACGGGCTTGGAGGCATGTTCCGCGTGACGTCGCCAAATCTCCGCTTCGACGTTATGCGTAAAGAGGACGGACGGGCAGGGCAGAGCGTCGGGAAGATTTACGATCGGCGGCAGGAAGTCGCATACCAGCGCGTCGAAGCGCTCGGTTCCGAGCAACTGTTCGAGACGGGCGCGATAGGCGGACGAGCGATATTTCGCGACGGCGTACGGCGCCGGCTCGAGGAGATACTTTGCCACATCGGCATGGAAGCGCCACGTCCCCTTCGCGGTATCGGTTCGCGCAATCGTCTCGAGCCGTGAGCAGACCTGACGCATACCGTCGCGATTCGGATCAGCCACGCGCATGTCTGAGGGCTCGCCAAATGACAAGTACGTGATGTCGTGTCGCTCCGCGAGGTGTCGCAGCACGTGCCACGTGCGAAGCTTGCCCCCTTTGTCGAGCGGCAGCAGCAGCCCCGCGTTGAGCCACAGGATCTTCATGCGGTGGCCCGCTTCTTCTCAATGGCGGGGTCCGCTGCACCCCGTCCCTCGGCGAGCTCGGGACGCCCTGAGCCTGTCGAAGGGCGCGGGGGTCGCTTCGTTCGGTGGGGCCGCGAGTCCCACTCCGCTCTGCCCGCGGTCTGCGCCTCCGGACGCCGCTCGGTGCGCGACGTTGGCGCAGGCAGCGTCTGGATGCCGCCGCCGTCGATGAACGTCCGATACCAGAGCTCCAGGTTGAGGAGACTCCAGATCGCGTCGCTCCCTTCGATCGTGCCCGCCTGGTGCGCGTCGATTAACCGACGCACGGCCGCGGCATCGATGATGCCGCGGTCGCGTGTGCGGCGATCGAGCAGCACCTCTCGTGCCGCATCGCCCCACGCGCCGCGCGTCCATAGCGCGAACGGCACCGGGAAGCCCATCTTCCTGCGCGTGAGAATCTCCCGCGGGAGGATCGTCTGCACGGCTTTTCGAAGGATCCACTTGGTGGTGAAGCCGCGCAATTTCATCCGTGGAGGCAGCGCGGCCGCGAACTCCACGAGGTGGTGATCCAGGAATGGGACGCGGCTCTCGATCGAGGCCGCCATGCTCATCTGGTCCTGCTTCATCAGCAGTTCCACCAGGTACGTTTTCAAATCCGTATAGAGAAGCCGGTCGAGCACGGTGCTACGGCCGTTCGGCAGATCGAAGTACGCGCGGGAGGTGGCGTACGCGCTCTGCTCGGTCGCGAGCAGGCCGAGCCGCGGCGCCAGCAGCGTGGCCTGGCGCTGAAGACCGACCGAGGCGAAGTTGTCGAAGAACATGGACTCCGGCGTGGGCCGCATCACGAGGAACGAGCGACGGGCATAGCGAGCCAGGCGACCTGGAAGTCGCGGCACGAGCGTGTCGGCGACGAATGCGCGGACCGGATCCGGCGCGAGATTCCACAGCTTGCCCGCGCGCCAGTTGACGAGCGCGCGCGGATATTTCCCGTAGCCGCCCAGCAACTCATCGCTGCCTTCGCCGGTCAGCACCACTTTCACGTGCGACCGCGCGAGCTGCGACACGAAATACAGCGGTACGCTCGAGGGATGCGCGATCGGTTCGTCCTCGTGCCAGACCAGCCTTGGCAGCGCGCCGAAGAAGTCCCGATCGTTGATGACGATCTCATGCGCATCAGCCTTGATCGCGCGCGCGACCTGTCTCGCGTACTCGAGCTCGCTGAACGCGCGCTGTTCGAACGCCACCGAGAAGGTCTGCAGCGGACGATCGATCATGCCGGCGATCAGCGCCGCGATCGCGCTGCTGTCCAGACCGCCTGACAGGAACATCCCGAGCGGCACGTCGGCCATCAGCCTCGTGCGCACGGCGTCTTCGAGCTTCGTCCGGAACTCCGCAACCGCCTCGCGGTCGGAAAGCCGTGCGGACGCCGCGTCGCCGTTACCAACAGGAATGTCCCACCAGCACCGGATCGTGACGGCGCCGCGTTCAAACAGGAGTATGTGGCCCGGCATCAATCTGTGGATGCCTTTAAAGAGCGTCTCGCTTCCCGAGAGGTAGCGCGTGCTGAGCAGCTCCGGGATCGCGTGCTCGTTGGCTTCGGCACGAACCAGGCCGCTCTCGAGGATGGCCTTGATTTCGGACCCGAAGAGCAGGCGCGTGCCGACAAGCGTCCAGTAGAGCGGCTTGATGCCCATGCGATCGCGCGCGAGAAGCAGGCGTCGCCGCGGCGCATCCCAGATAGCAAACGCGAACATGCCCCGGAGCCGTTCGACCGCGCGGTCTCCCCACTGCTCGTAGGCGTGCACGATCGTTTCAGTGTCGCAGCGCGTCTTGTATCGATGTCCAAGAGCTTCGAGCTCGGGCCTGATGTCGGCGTGGTTGTAGATTTCACCGTTGAAGACGATCCAGATCGTACCGTCTTCGTTCGATAGCGGCTGTTGTCCTGCCGCGAGATCGACGATGCTCAGACGGCGATGGGCGAGGCCGGCGTGGGAGTCAGCGAAGATACCGGCTTCGTCGGGGCCGCGGTGCGTCATGACGTCCCGCATCGGCACGAGACGTGTGCGATCGTCCCCCTGAAGACCGTCAGTCGCGACAATGCCTGCGATGCCGCACATGGAATTAGATGGCCTCCGCGTAGCGGACGTCGGCCGAGCTCGATCGAGGGGCGGCGTCGATGAACCGTCGAAACCACAACTCGAGCATCAGCAGCTGCCAGATGCGATGCCGATGATCCGCGCGTCCGTCGCGGTGTTCGGTCCACATCCGCGCAACCTCGTCGTCGTTGAAGATCCCGCGATCGCGCAGGCGGCCGTCGCGAAGCAGCGCGTCCGTCATTGGAGCGAGCGCGCCCCGGAGCCACTCTCCGATCGGCGCCTCGAAGCCGCGTTTACCGCGTTCGAGGATCGCGCGCGGCACCTTACGCTCGAGCGCCTTGCGGAGGAGGTATTTCGTCCGGCCGTCTTTCAGCTTCAACGAGCTGGGTACGGAGGCGGCGAACTCGAGGAGCCTATGGTCCAGCAACGGCTCGCGCGCCTCCAGCGACACGGCCATGCTCATGCGATCAACCTTCGTGAGAATGTCGTCGACCATGTAAGTGTGAACGTCGACATAGAGGGCGCGGTCGAGAGGATCCGCGGAACCGCACCGCCGATACGCGTCCCGGAATGACGCGAAGGGATCGGTCGCGGCGACGGCTTCCGCAAAGTCACCGGAGTACAGGCGGCGCTTTGCATCCGGCTCGAACATGCCGTAAGCGTGCTTCAGCGCGTAGGCGTGCTCGGGCCGATAAGACAGATGGCGCAGTGCGCGCGCACCTTTCACGGACAAGGGCAGCGCGCGTCCGATCCAGCCCGCCGCGGCGCGCGCAGGTCCCAGACTCGTGCGCGCCCGCTGCTCCCACCGCTCGACGCGATGCCGCGCATAGCCGGCCCACAGCTCGTCGCCGCCGTCACCGGACAGCGCGACCGTCACGAGCTCGCGCGCGGCCTTCGAGACGTAGTACGTCGGTACGGCGGACGAGTCGGCGAAGGGCTCGTCGAAGTGCCACGCCAGCCTCGGCAACAGCGACACGATATCGGGCGTGACGGTGCGCGGATGGAATGCGCACCCGAGATGCTCCGCCACTGTGCGCGCGTGGGCGAGCTCGTCGTACGCGGCGTGATCGAATCCAACGGCGATCGTCACCGGCGGCTGCGGGCTCGTCTCCACCATGTACGCGACCACCGCGGTCGAGTCGATCCCGCCTGACAGAAACGCTCCGAGCGGCACATCGCTGATCTGACGCAGCGCGACCGATTCCCGGAGTAGTGTGTCGAGCTGATCGAGGTACTCTGCTTCGCGCTGCGGGCTGCCATCGCCGGTGAAGGCAAGATCCCAGTACCTGAAGGTCCGAACGCGGCCCTTCTCGGCAACCAGAACGTGGGCCGGGGGCAGCTTCTGAATGCCGCGATAGATCGTCGTCGGTGCCGGGATATAGAGCAGCGTGAGATACGCGTCTATCGCCTCGGCGTCCCATTCGCGCGGCACGCCCGGATCCTCGAGCAGCGACTTCAGTTCCGAACCAAACACAAGGCCGCGGCCGGGCAGTTCGACGAAGTACAGGGGCTTGACACCGAGTCGATCGCGTGCGAGCACCAGCCGTCGCGCCTTCGCATCGTAGATCGCCAGCGCGAACATGCCGCGAAACCGCTCAACGCAACGTTCGCCCCATTGCTCGTAGCCATGGACAATGATCTCGGTGTCGGAAGATGTACGGAAGCGGTGCCCGAATGCGATGAGTTCCGCTCGCACGTCCGCGAAGTTGTAGATCTCGCCATTGAAGACCGTCCAGACGCTGCCATCTTCGTTGGCGAGAGGCTGATCGCCGGTTGCCAGATCGATGATGCTCAGGCGACGGTGGCCCAGACCGACTCCCGGCGCTACGTAATAGCCGGACGCGTCAGGGCCGCGGTGCGAGACGGCATCCGTCATCGCCGTCAGCACATCACGATCGACGGGGCGCAACGGGTCGTAATTGAAGCAGCCGGTGATCCCGCACATGGTTATGCTGCCGTCCCCCGACGCTGCTCGGGACGGCCCTGAGCCCGTCGACGGGCCGCGGCGCGGCCCTGGGGCGTAGCCCCTGCCGCTGCGAGTTGCGTGCAATAGAGATTTTCGAAAGCGCCGACCATCCGTTCGAACGAGTAGCGCCGTGCGACCTCGTCACGCGCCGCACGGCCGAGCGCGAAGGCTCGATCGGGATTGAAGACCAGCTCTTCAATCGCCGCGGCGAACTCCGCGGGTTCGGCGGGTGAGACGAGGACGCCGGTCCGTCCATCCTCGATCAGATCGAGGAACCCCCCCACGCGGCTGGCGATGACCGGCAGGCCTGCGGCCATCGCCTCGATGGCGCCGTTTGGAAATGCTTCGGAGCGTGAGGGCAGCACGAAGAGGTCCGCCTGCGCGAGGAGCGCCGGCACATCCTCACGATGACCCACGAACGTCACTTGCGGATCTAGGCCGAGCGAGGTGGCGAGCGTCATGAGCTCCGTCCGACGCGGTCCATCGCCGACGATCAGGTACCGCAGCCCGCGATGACGCGGGGCAAGGCGCCGAGCGGCGTGCAGCAGCACTTCATGCGCCTTTTCAGAACGGAGGTTCGCCACCGTCACAATCGTCGTCACCGGCCGCACTCCGCGCCGGACGTCGTAGCGAACGATCTCGACGCCATTCGGAATGACGTGGATACGATCGGGCGAGACGCCTTCCTGGCGAAGCTGCTGTGCGGCGGCTCGCGAATTGGCGACGACAGCGTGCGCGCAGCGGTAGGCGTGGCGCTGCAGTGTAATCTGCGCTGCACTCTTGTCGGGATTCAATTCACGGCGACTGCCGATGCGCACTGGAACTCCTGCCAGAGCGGCCGCAGGCAGCGCGAACGTATTCGCGTACAAGTCGCAGGTCTGCAACACCGCGATCCGGCGTGCTCGACACCACCGTGCGAACGACGCCGCTTGTGCGAGAGTCTGCGGCCGCGCGAACCCCCGAATCGGAAACTCGGTCACGGAGGCGCAGCTCTCCATTCGCGGCAGCCAGGATCCCTCGCGGTGAAAGCACGAGACGTGCACCTCGAACCGGCTGCGATCCAGGCGCTGCACGAGCTCGGTCATCTGGCGCTCCGTGCCGCCGGGATGAAAGCTGGTGAGGAACACGGCAATGGGAATTTGTGGCGACAAATTCACAAGCTGCCATCTCAGCAAGGCAGGTGCCACCGGTAGAGGGCTCAGATTGGGAAAATCTTTGGAGATTTTGAGCGATTTCGGCAGCTCAGCGGCGCAGTGTGAACGGCGCAAGGTGTAGATGGGCATTTGGCGACCCGACGCCGCTGCCGTCGAGGTACTGCCGATGCCACAGTTCGAACACCAGCAATTGCCACAGTCGAAGCGTGTGATCGCGCGCGCCGGCCAGATGTTCGCGAATCAGCCGTCGAATGAACGACGGTTCGAAGTACCCACGTTGCTCGGTTCGCGCGGAATGCAGGACGTCGGCAAACAGATCTGTCAGTCCTCCTCGGAACCACACGCCGAGCGGCACGCCAAAACCCTGCTTACGTCTCTCGAGGATGCCTGCCGGAAGCATCGGCCGGAGCGCCTGCTTCAAGATGTACTTCCGGCGTCCATCTTTAATCTTGAATGACGAGGGGAGCGTCGCGGCAAACTCGATCACCTCGTTATCGAGTATCGGCACCCGTGATTCGATCGAATGCGCCATGCTCATGCGGTCGACCTTCGTGAGCACATCCTCCGGCAGGTAGGTCTCGAAGTCGACGCGCATCATGCGCGCCTGCAGCGAGAGGCCGCTGAACCGATCGAACCGGCATTCCAGCGCACGTTCAGCGTGCGTCGCGAGCGCGCGGCGCACATCGGGCGAGTACAGCGACGCGCGTTCGTCCGGCTGGAAGAACACGCGCGCGTCGACGTATCGCTGGTCTGCGTTCTTCGCCACGTGGCGCAGGAAATTCTTACCCCGCGCGCCGTGTGGCAGGTGGGGCCACACGAGCGCCGCCATGCCGCGGCGCCCCGGCAGCGGCAGCCGATCGAATCGTGCGACGCTCGGGTGCGGCAGATACCGATCGTACCCACCGAAGAGCTCGTCGCCGCCATCGCCCGAGAGCACCACCGTCACGTGCCGCCGCGCGATCTCCGACACATACCAGGTGGGAATCGCGGAGGAGTCCGCGAACGGTTCGTCGAAATGCGCGATCAGCCGATCGAGAATCGACAACCCGTCTGGCCGGACGACGAATTCATGGTGATCGGTGGCGAAGTGGCGCGCGACCGTTCGCGCGTGCTCGAGCTCGTCGAACTCCGGCTCATCGAACCCGATTGAGAAGGTTTTGACCGGCCGCGCCGACGCGCGCGCCATCATTCCAACGACCGCGGACGAATCCACGCCGCCCGAGAGAAACGCGCCGAGCGGCACATCGCTGACCATGTGCGATTGCACCGCGTCGGCCAGCACCGTCCGAAGTTGCTCGGCCGCGTCGTCTTGCGTTCCGGTGAACGTTTCCTCGGCGGCGACCTGCCAGTACTGCCGCACGTCGGCGCGGCCGTCCTGCCATCGGAGATAGTGTCCGGGCGGCAGCTTACTGACATCCCCGAACATCGACTGATCGCGCGGCGTGTAGAGGAACGCCAGGTAATGATCGAGGGCGTCGAGGTTCAGCCGCGGTGCGACGACACCTGCGGCGAGCAGCGACTTGATTTCGCTGCCGAAATACAGCCGTCCACCGCGCTCGGTGTAATGCAGCGGCTTGATCCCTGACCGATCGCGCGCGAGCAGCAGCATCCGCTGCGGTTGATCCCAGATGGCCACGCCGAACATCCCGCGCAGTCTGCGGAACGCGTCTTCTCCCCACTCTTCGTAGGCGTGGACAATCGATTCCGTATCGCTCGACGTGTAGAACTGATGACCGCGGGTCTCGAGCTCGCGGCGCAGCTCGCGGTAGTTGTAAATTTCGCCGTTGAAGACGATCCAGATCGTGCGCGTCTCGTTGTGCATCGGCTGCCGGCCGCCCGCCAGATCGATGATGCTGAGGCGCCGCATGCCGAGGGCGAGCCCCGGCTCAACGTGCATGCCTTCGTCGTCGGGTCCCCGGTGGCGGATCACGTCGCACATCCGGTGGACGAGGGAGAATTCCGCCTCGAGACGCGCCGGAGACTGCTGGCCGCCGCCGCCCGCCGTCGAATCCGCGAAGCCTGCTATCCCGCACATCGTAGGAGCTCCGTGTCGCTCTCGTTTTCCGCTTTGGCTTGGTGTTTACGCGGACGATCGCGCCTGAGGCATATGCACGGCTGAGGCCACCGGCGCGAGAACCTCGGCCGTCTGGCCTTCGATGAGCGCAACGACCGTCGCGCGACGTACGGCGCACACTCTTGCGTCAGTTCGAATATCGGCAGTCCCCCAGAGGACGCCGGGACCACCTGGTGCGCCGTCGCGGGCAACGCGCGTCGAGACAAGAACTCTGAGGTCTGAGATGCCGGTGATGTGGAAAGCGCTGCCCACCCAGCCGGGCGGCGGAGGCACGTCGACGGCAATGGGTCTGATGTCGATCGGCACGGCCGACGGAGCATGCGACGGGATGAACGCGGCAAACGAGAAAGGCGGTTGCCCGCATCTCCTGGTGCAGATCGCGGGCGCGTGCTCGACTCGTCCGTACTCTGGCGCATAGACGGCCCAGTCGCTCTCGTGCCTGCTATGGGCGCGTTCGGAAAACGCAATCGTGCGATCGACGGATGAGCACCACGACGGATGGACGTGCCACCACGCTTCCGCCTCCACCTGGCCATCACCGAGCACGTGGTCGATGATGATCCAGCCGATTCCATGAAGCGCGAGCACCGATCGCACGTGCGACGCGTGCGCGTAGGCGTCGTGCGTCCCTTCCGCGAAATCGAACGTCGCCGTGACGCGCGCGAACAACAGTCGCGCGTCAGGTTTCGCCTGCCATTGGAATGGACCTCGCGGTTCGGCGTGGTCGCGGCCATCGAGCACCACGGTGTTGTGCATCCGCGTCGCGCGGAATCGATTGCGGAGCTGCGGATCCATGGTGTACGTAGCGGTGCCCGGATCGATGAGCAGGGGCTGTCCACAAACGCTGAGGTCCACCGACAGCGCGTCGGAGTGCGCGTGACCGCCGTTCAGGAATCCATGCGGACCAGCATCGAAGATCAAGTGATCACCGCATGGCGTCCGTGAGACGAAGTAGCCGCTGGCAGTCAGGAGTCTCGACGGCCAGGGCACGCGCGCGAGCGTCTCGTGGACCGAGGCCGCTTCGCCCATCGCCCAGTACACTTCCTCCGATGCAGGCCTGACCGCGAGAGCGGCGTCGTGGAGCGCAGATGCGGCGATTCCCAGGGTGACGCTCGCGTCAGCGGGACGCGTGCCGCACCATCCCGTCAATTGGCCGCCGTCATCGTCGCCAATCAGCGGCAGCTGACCGTGGTCGTCGCTGATCGTGCGCAGGTACTCGGCCTGCGCGCGTGCCGCCCGCTCGAACACCGCCGCGGCCGGATCGCGCGAGGCGCGCGCGACGAGCAGCGCGAGCAAGTAGAAGTCAGTCGAGTAGCGATGATAGTGGGCGGACAGCTCGATGTGTCCGCCGTCAGCGCGGATTTGTTTCGACGTCTCGGCGACGAGCACGTCGCGTCCAAGCGCGGCGCGCGCATGGCTGCGGCTAAGCTCCGGCAGCGCCTGCGACACCGCGTAGAGCGCGAGAGCTTCGCCCGAGCGGTGCGTGTTGGGATGGAAGTACCACGAGAGATTGTTTGCGATGTGTTCCAGTTGACGATCGAGCGCAACCAGCAGATCGACGAGCCACGGCTCCCGATCCGCGTCCGCACCGTGACTGAAGAACTCGATCGCCCACATCCATGAGATCGCGCGGAAGGCGAGCTCGAGCATGCTCGCCCAGTTGATGCCCGTGAGCGGCGGGTTCGCGGCGATCCAGCTTTCCAGCTCGCGAACGAAGACATCGCGGTATCGTGAGTCACCCGAAAGGCGGAAGGCACGTCCGAGCGCGATCCAGTGCTGATGACGATTGATCTCCCAGATCAGCTTGTGATCACCACACGCCGGGTCAAGGTAAGGGACCGAGGCCCAGAAGCGTCGTGGAGGACGCCGGCCGTGGATGACATCGAGGTGCCAGTCGGGTGGAGAGCCGTACTCCAGATCGCGATAGCCGAGCAGATCGAACCATCCCTCTGCGATGCGATTTCCACGTGCGATTGCGTCGTCCGCGGCGGCAGGGAAACGCTCGACGATCCTCGCGACGATCGCGGTCACTGCACGGGCGCTCACTGGCCATACCGACCGGCGTGCCTGGAAGTGGACCGCAAGCGACTGATGTGCCGTCAGAAAATCACGCCGCCTGCCGGCCGCGCAGGCGTCATCGAGTGACGTGGACGCAGACGAGGCGAGGATTCGCGCGATCGAGGCGCGATCCCATCGCGGCGCGCTGATCGCGTAGCGTGCCCGGTCCACGCCTTTGCGGGCATGATACGAAATACGGGACCACAGCTCGTCGGAGTCCATCGTGACGAGCCGCCGCACGGCGGACACGGCGCTCATGCTGGAGTTGGAGCGGGAACGGCAGGAGAGGCCGCCAGACTTCGATAGAGTTGCAGCCATTGCTGGCGGACGGACGACCACTGGTAGCGGGCGCACGAGGCAAACGCCGCCTCGGTCAAGCCGGTCGCCAGGCCGGGCTGATCCAGCAGCCGCAGCACCGCAGCGCCGGCCGCCTCGTGATCGTTCACGGGGACGAGCAGTCCGTGCACCTGATCGCTCAGGATCGCCGGAACTCCGCCGGCCGTCGTGGACACAACCGCGCAGCCACTGGCAAACGCCTCGAGCACCGAAGACGGCATGTTGTCGATGTCCGGCGTTTGGAGATAGATATCGGTATCGGCGTAATAGCGCCAGATGTTCTCCGGATCGATGCGTCCGGCAAACGTGACGTGGCGTAGCGCGAGTGTTGCGACGAGCCGGCGCAGCGCGGGCTCCTGCGAGCCGCTGCCGACCAGCGTCAATGTCGCATCAGGATAGCGATCCTGGATGATGCGGAAGGCCCGCAGCGTGCACGGCAGATTATAGAGATCCTCGAAGCTGCGCGTGGACACGACATGCGGCCGGAGTGTGTCCCTGCGGCGAAACCGGAACTGCTCGACATCGACAATATTTGGAATAATCTCCGACGCGATGCCGAATTCAGCGAAAACGTCGCGCAGGAAACGTGACGGGACGGCGTTGCGATCGACGCGCTTCAGTGTGGCCCGCGCGAGCGGCGAGCGCCGCAGATGATCGGGAGCCTGGCCGCTGCGATAGTTCATCACGACGGGCTTGCCAAGAAGTCTCGCCACCACCACGGCGGGCAGCGGCGCGAGCAGGAACGAGAAGTACGAGGCGGAGAATACGTGGACGACGTCCGCCTTGCGCAGCTCCTTTAATAAGAGCGGCCAGTATGCGAGCTGCGTCGCCAGCGTGCGCACGTACTTGATCCTGGTCAGGTGGCGCAGCGGGCCGGGCAGCACCGGATTGATCGGCACCAGCCAGCCGTGCACCTCCGGATCGTTGCGCCACGCCGTGAGCAGGCGGTCAGCTTGGACAGCCTGGCCGCCGAGGATCGCCATCGAGGGCGCGACGATGGCGACGTTGAGTGGACGTGAACGGTTCATGCAAGCAACTGTTCGACCCGAGCTCTGCAAATGACGCGCCGGAGGAATCAGGCTCGGATATCCCTGCACTGCATCATGCGGATGACCTTGATGGAAGAGCACCACATACTGGTGTGCGTGCACGACGACTCAGCGGTAATCGATTACACCTCGCGAATTGATCGCAACACGCGCTCTATACCGCCCGCCTTAACGCACTCGTGCGCCGCGGGCGCCGGTCCTTCCATCGCTGCGCGACGATCCCGGCAAAGAACCAGACCCACAATTCGTGCTCGAACGCTGCCACGACATCATGCCGCAGCGCGGCCTTCGCCCACCGTCCAATATTCGCGAGCGCTTTACGATAGAGATAACGCGGCACACCCAGGATGTGCGGCACCGCGGAGGGGTCGCGCGGGGGCTGTTCGGGCGTTTCCATGTCGAGTCCCGATTTCTCATACAGCCTCGCGCGGCTGATGCCGCGCCAGTAGAACCATCGCCTGAAATAGGTCTTGCGGAGTCGACTCGCTGGAATGATGTGCTGCACAACCATCCCGGGCACGTAAAAACCGCGCAAGCCCGCGGCGCGCGCGCGCACGCACCATTCACGTACTTCCTGTCCGAGCAGGGTCCCTGCCTTCCGCCCGGTGTGTGGATCGAGAAGGCCTGCGCGCGTAAACGCATCGCGCCGAAACGCCATGTTCACGCCGAGCGGCACGTTGCTCCCGAACTCCAGCGGGTCCGGCCCGTAGTCGAGCAGCGCAATCACCGCCCACTGCTTCCCGCCGCGGTTCGGCAGCCACACGGGGCGCGGTGCGCCCCAGATCGGGACCACGCGGCCGCCCACGTAGTCGCATTGCAATCGCTCGAGACCCTCGGCGGCGCGATCGAGCCAATCGGCCTCGACCCGCACGTCATCGTCGGTCGTGACGATGATGTCCCCCCGGGCGAGACGAATACCGGCGTTCAAGGCAGGGCTCCGTCCCTGCTCGCGTTCGAAGACGTAGCGGAGCGGCGCAGGAAATGAAACGGCAGCCGTCTCAACGACGCGCCGCGTGTCATCCGGCGAATTGTTGTCTACGACGATTACTTCCCAGTCACCCTCTGGACGCAGGCTGGCCAGGCTCGCAAGCGTGTCGCGCAGGTCCGCTGCACGGTTGTAGGTCGCGATGAGAATCGTGAACTTCATGACACGTGTGGAGTCGCCTGGTTCGCCACCTGGCGCTCCCGGCGGAACTTGTACGCGCGAGCGAGCAGCGATGGCGTCCACTGCGCCATCAGCCGCACCACCGCAATCGAAACCTCCGGACAGCGCGCATGGAGCGCATCGAGCCGCGACACCGCGCGACGGAAATCAGACGCTTCGATGGCGTTCCGCGCTTCGGACCGGAGCAACTGCCGCTCGAACCGCTCGACTTGTCGTTCAACGATCGTCCGCTCCCGCGGGCGATCGGCGACCAGTGCAGCCGCTTTCGCATACACGCGAAGGATGCCGCGCAGCATGCGCTCTTCGCCCGCCGACAAGCTGTCGTCGCGGCGCCGGTAATGTCCGAGCGGATGATCGTTACGGGCGAAGACGAACCCGGCCGCCGCGGCGCGAATCCAGTAATCGTAGTCTTCGTTTGTCCGCATCGTCTGGTCGAATCCGCCGATGCGCTCGTAGACGGCGCGCCGGAAAATCGACATGATGAAGACCGCCTCTTCGTCGGCGAGGATTGTCGCGAGGTCAGGCTCGGGTCGCATATCGGGACAGGGACGAGCCGCGAAGCCGTCGAGGCGACGGCCGAGATATCGCGCATTGCCAGTCACGATGCTGACTTCCCGCCGGGCCTGCAGGATGGCGATCTGCTCTTCGAGGTATGTCGGGTCCCACATGTCGTCGCTATCGAGCAGCGCGAAATAATCCCCGCTCGCATGAGCGAGCGCCTGGTTGCGCGCGGCGGAGATGCCGCGGTTGTCCTGCCGGATCAATCGGACACGCCGGTCATGCGCGGCGACATCCGCGACAATCGCCAGCGTTTCGTCGGTGGACCCATCGTCGACGATGACCACTTCGAGATCCGTGAACGTCTGCGCCAGCACTGATTCGAGCGCCGCGCGCACGTACTCGGCGACGTTGTAGGCAGGCATGATCACGCTGACGGCTGGCACGTGACCTCCTGTGCAAAGGCGAGCGCCGCGCCTGGCGCGAGCGCCACCGCCTCGTAGAGAAACTGCACGGCCCGCGCGGTGGCCCCCCCGGGCCTGTAGAACAGGTCGGCCGCCACGGAGCGCCGCTCATCGCTGCGGAGCCCCGGATTCGCCAGGCCCATGTCCACGGCCTCGAGCGCGGTCCGGATCGTGTCGACTGAATCCGAGACCAACGCGAGCAGCGCCGTGTAGTCAGGATGCACGTTCGCGAGCGTCAACAACTCGGGCCGATGAATACGCACGAGCGGTCGATCGCGCAGCAGGAACTCGAAGCCGGCGGAGCTGTGATCGGTGATCATGAGGTCGGCGGCCACGAGATACGGCGAGATGTCGGGGTTTGCGGCGATCACGCCACGGCGGCCGCGTAGAACACTCTGCAGCGTCGCCGCCCAGTCAACGCCGCCCGAGTACCGCTCGCGCCGGTCGAGCGATCGATCGTGCAGCTTGACGATCAGGTTAATCGGGCGATCCAGCAGACCCCGCACCAAATCGACGCCGATCGCATTGAGGGATGATGCTGCCGACCAGGTCGGCGCGTAGAGCACCGTCGGGCGTGAGACATCGAAGCCGAGAGCGTGGAGCACGGTTTCACGGTGAATCGTGCCGTCCACGAGGCAGTCGGTCTTCGGCATGCCGACGAGTCGGATCGCGGGACTGTTCGGATCGATCGCGCCGCTCGCGATGAAGTTGCGGAGACGCCGCTGGTTGATGAAGAAGAGGCGGTCCCACTCGCGCACGGAGCGGTCTGGCGCATCGAAGCCGTACTTTCCCGCGACGCCGTGAAACACCTGGATGCGGCATGTGCCGCGCGGAAGGGAGGCCCACATGAAATCGGAGGTGATATACGCGTCGAATTTCATGAGCGCGGCGCGTCGCGGGTGCACGAGACGGACACCGGGCGCCTCGTGGTAGATCTCCGCCACGCGGGCGGGTTCCTCGCTCGCCGTGAACCAGAACTCCACGCGGGGGTCGCTGCGCATCATTCGATAGATTGGCGCGACCATCGTGAAATTGAGCGGCGTCCGTGCGTCAATGAGCACGCGGCGGCGTCCCCTGCGCCGCGCCATCCTCGTGTCGAGCGCGCGCGCTGCCTCGACGCCGCGACGAAGAATCGCCGCTCTCATGCCTGTACGGCCTCGACGCGCGCCTGCGGCATCCGTTGCAGCGCGGTCACCGGGGTTGGCATACGGTCGATGAGCAGATCGCGCGGCGCCACCGCAAGCGCGAGCAGGTAGTAGAAGGTCCAGTTATATGCGACGGATGCGAAGAGCGCGCACACGAGCCAGCCTGTGAGCGATGCCGCCATCGCGGCGGAGTGCGCATCGAGCGACTCGCACTCGTCCCGCTCGAGGTGTGGGACGGGCTTGGCGCTAGGCCGTCTCGCCCGGGAGGGGGCGGATGCCAGGCGGACGCGCCGGAGCATCGTCCGCGTGCTCGCGACTGAAAGCCCCGCACGCGCGATCAGGAACACGAACAGAACCAGACCGCCGATTCCCAGTTCTGCGGCGACCTGCAGAAAGACGTCGTGGCTTTCGTGCCAGGGCTCGGCCCGTCCCTTCGGGTTCCAGTTCTTGAATTGTCCGGCGCCGACGCCCGTCAGCGGATTTTCAAGAAAGGCTTGCGTGGACTCGCGGAGCAAGGTCTGGCGTGCCTCGCGAGAGCCGGTGAGGTCCTTGCTCTGATCGGTGATGCTTTCGAGGCGCTCCCAATAGCTCGACGGCACGAGCGGCAGCGCGACCGCCATCGCGAGCGCACCTCCGAGGACGATGCCCGGACGTCGGCGGATCGCGAAATACACGAGCACGATTGTCATCGAGACCAATCCCAGAGCCCCGCTGCGGGAATGGGACGCGATCGTGGCGCCCAGCATGAAGACTGCGGATCCCGCTGCGAACAGCCGACGCCCGGACGGGCCGGGGCGCATCGCGATGAACAACGCAAGCGGCAACACCGACACCATGTTCAACGCGAGATCGTTCGGATTACCGAAGATGCCGCTCACGGCGCCTTTCACGCGGCCGTTCTCGACGAGATTCACGCCGCGCGCGTAATCCAGGACGGCACGGAACCCGATGTAACCAGACGCGATGACCATCAGCCACGTCAGCCGCTCGATGCGCCGCGCGGACGTCAGCACGTTGATCATCAGCAGGAAGATCAGCATGACCTTCACGTAGAGGTCCTTGAACATGCCGATCGCGCCTCCCATCCAGATCGAGAACGGCGCCAGCACGACGATCAACAATCCGAGCGCAAAGATGCCGACCAGTTCCGGCGTGATGCGGGTCACCGGCAGGTTTCGTGAAAGGCGACCCATCATGAGCGCGGTCATTCCGGCAATCGCGGACATTTCCGCGAGGTGCAGCAAGTGCAATCCGGGTATTCCGTCCTGCGGCCGGAAGAATACGTTCGCCGTGAACGCCAGCATGAACAGGAACGCCCAGTCCCTCGGCTCCGACTTGATCTTCGACAGGCTGCGCGCGTTCGCGGTCGGCGGAGGCGGCGCCGCGGGTCCGGAGGTGGTTGCCGGACCTCCCGGCGTCGCGCCGCCGAAAGACGAAGGGGGAACCTGCCTCGTGGAATCCGAAGTCAGAGGCGAAGACGCAGCCTGCCCCGCCGAATCCGAAGCCGGAGACAACGGCGGAGCCTGCCTCGCCGAAGCCGGGTTGAACGCAAACCGGTCGTTCACCGCCAGACCTCGCGCCCGCGCCGGAGCGCCGCGAGCCCGGCGACCGCCGAGTAATTCATCATCACGAATGTGAACGCGATCCGCGAGCCGCGCTCGCGCACGTTCAACCAGGCGCCTGCCGCGGCCAGTGCGTAGAAGGCGAGCTGCGCGGCAAGGACAACCGTGTAGAACCATGCGGCCGTGGCGAGCAACGCGCTCGAGGCGAGCAGCGCGACGAGCGCCCACGGCACGAGGAGGCGCCCGATCTTGTGCGAGGCGTACTGCAGCCACACCGGATTGACAATCGGCAGCAGAAGACGCGGTTCGTGGGCGAGGATCTGATAATTGCCTGCGAGCGTGCGTGTCTTGCGGATGGACTCGGCAGTCGCGTCTGGGGCGGCGCGATCGAACGCAATCGCCTGCTCCTCGAAAACAATCCGGCTGCCGCCGAGCACCGCGCGCATCGGCGCCAGCACGTCGTCGAGCAGCGACGCCGCGGGGAGCGGTTGCCAGACCGAGCGGCGCATCGCATAGATCGCGCCGGTGGCGCCCAGCGTGGACCACACGCGGCTCTCCTTGCGCCGCAGCCACTTCTCGTACTTCCAATAGAGTCCGACCCCTTCGCCGACAGACGAGTCGGTCGGCGCGCCGTTCTCGCAATCGAGCACGAGCTCGCCAGTGACGCCCCCAACCTGCGGATCGGCGAAGTTGGCGACCAGCGCGCGCAGCGCACCAGGCGCGAAGCGCTGCCGCGCGTCCGCGAAAACCAGCACGTCACCGCGGGCCGCGAGCACTCCACCGTTGAGCGCAACCGGCTTTCCCCCGGGTGGCAATTCGATGAGCTGGATTTCGCCAGCCCAACGCGCGAGGGCTGCGCGCGGCTCATCCGTGGAACCGTCCGATACGACGATGATCTGGCGAGGCCCGGGATAGTCCTGCTCGAGAAGGTTGGTTACGCGGGCCGGCAGCCGGTGCGCTTCGTTCCGCGCGGCGACGATGATGGAGATCGACGGCCAACGACCTGGCTCGAACGCTCTGGAGCGCGGTCTCCGATCAACGGCTCTAGCCCACGCGGCGAGCAGCAGAGGGTAGCCCGCGTAAACGTAGAGCACAACCGTTACCGATAACCAGAAGAGTGTATCCATAGTCGGCCGGCGGTCCCGGCATGCTCGGCAGGCTGTGCAAAATCAGGACCGCGCAATTGAAAGGACGGAGATTGCAAATTACAGATTCACCTGCGATTAGCGGACTGAAGAATGTCGATCGAGATGCGGATCGGGGAATCACGGAAGTCGCGGGTTGCAGATTGGCGGTCATTCTCGGCCGCTTCGGCAAAGTCGAGCGCCAACCGCCATTCGACAATCGTCAAGGTCAGTCGGCTGTCGCCAGTCCCGAAATCGGCAATCTCGAGTCCGCACTCCGCAATGAGGATTATGCGGCGCCGATCTTTTCAGGCGCGCCGCTCGCGCGCGGCGCACCGAGCTTGAACACGTTCGGATGCGATCCTTTGATGGCGTTGCGTGTGTCGACGACGAGGTCGGCCTCCGACACGATCGCGTCGTAGTCGAAGGACTTATGATCCGTAAGGATGACCACGCAATCGTACTGCCCGATCGTCCCTCGCGTGAGATCGACGCGTCGAATGTCGTAATCGCCCGCCCATTCGCGGCCGTGCACCTCGGGCACGAACGGATCGGCATACGACACCTGGGCCCCTTTCGCATGCAGCAGGCCCATCACGTCGAGCGCGGGAGACTCGCGCATGTCGTCGATATCGCGCTTGTAGGCGACACCCGCGATCAGCACGTTCGATCCGTTGATCGCCTTCCGCCGCGTGTTCAGCGCCTCGCTCACTTTTTCGACGACATAGTGCGGCATTGCGGCGTTGATGTGGCCGGCGAGCTCGATGAACCGCGGATCGAATCCCGTCTGCTTCGCCTTCCACGACAGGTAGAACGGACCGATCGGGATGCAATGTCCGCCGAGGCCGGGGCCCGGATAGAACGCCATGAACCCGAAGGGCTTCGTCTTGGCGGCATCGACGACTTCCCACACGTCGATGTTCATCCGATCGCACATCAGCGCGAGCTCGTTGACCAGGCCGATGTTCACCGCGCGGAACGTGTTCTCCAACAGCTTCACCATCTCGGCGACGCGCGTCGAGCTGACCGGCACAATTGTTTCGATCGCCGAGCCATACAGTTCCTTTGCGAGCGCGCAGCAGGTCGGCGTGCACCCTCCAACCACCTTCGGCACGTTGTGAGTCTGGAATGTCGGGTTGCCCGGATCGACGCGCTCGGGCGAGAAGGCGAGAAAGAAATCCACGCCCGCCTTGAGGCCTGTGGCCTCCAGCATCGGCTGCACGACTTCGTCGGTGGTTCCGGGATAGGTGGTCGACTCGAGGACGATGAGCATCCCGGGACGCAGATGCTTCGCGATGCCTTCCACCGCGGAGACGATGTAGGACATGTCGGGGTCCTTCGTCTTGCGCAGCGGCGTCGGCACGCAGATGTTGATCGTATCGAGTTCGCGGACGACCGAGAAGTCCGTGGTCGCGTCGAGACGTCCCGCGGCGCGCAGCGCCTGCACGTCTAGAGTCTGGACGTCGGGGATATACGATCGACCATCGTTGATCGACTGCACCTTCCGTAGATCCAGGTCGATCCCCGTCGCGCGAAACCCTGCCTTCCCGAGTTCCACCGCGAGCGGCAAGCCCACGTAGCCCAGGCCGACGATGCCCGTGCGCGCGCGACGGGTCCGAAGCTTCTCGCGAAGCGCATCCGCAATCGCTGACATCGATGCGTTCCTCATGTGTTCGCGCGATAGTTCTTCTGGACGGGCGCGGAAATACCGAGCATAACGCGTTTGAGCCAGCCCAAGAAGCTCTCGTGCCGCGCCGCGAAGGCCGGCGCCTGCGCCCCGGGCACCTGCAACCGCACGCGTCCGCCCGTCGTCGCGACCGGTTCGGGCGACGGCGTGATCGGTTGTCGCTGCGTCCGCAGCAGCCGGTATTCTTCGGCGAGCACGCGGCGTTGCTCGGCGAGCTCGCGCTCGCGTTGGCGCAGTGCTTCCTCGCGCTGATCCAACGCGCTGGCGCGCGCCTCTAGATGCGATTCAATGCGCGGTGGCGCTATCGGGGGCCAGTTCACGTCGATCGCGGGCAACGCTGACGTTGCCACCGCGGTCGACGCGGGAGCGGCCGGCGCACCTGCATGCGTGGCCGATCCTTTCGCCGCCGTCGCCTCCGCGAATGTGGCCCTTGGTGAGGTCTGCGCCGACGCGCCCCTTGGCGCGGTCGCCTCAGCGGAGACGCCCGGCAACACACCCGTGGTCTCCAGCTCGCCGAGCACGTCGACGATGAGTTCGCGATCGATCTGGCGACGCTCCTCTGCGTAGCCGAAGACGAGCGCGGCATCGCAGATGACGTTGATGATGCGCGGCACGCCGCGGCTTCGAGTGTGGATGACCGCCGTGGCGTCGGCCGGGAACTCCAGCGGCGCGCCGAGCGCCGCGCGGCGGAGCCGGTGATTGATGTAGTGCAGCGTCTCGTCTGCATCGAGCGGCGGCAGGTGATAGCTGACCGTGATGCGCTGACGGAGTTGTTCGAGCTCCGGCGCATTCAGCTTGTCGCGCAGGTTCGGCTGGCCGACGAGCACGACCTGCATCAACTTGGACTTCTCCGTCTCGAGGTTCGACAGCATCCGCAGCTCCTCGAGCGCGGCGAGACTGAGATTCTGCGCTTCGTCGATGACGAGGAGCACGAGCCGGCCGGCGAGGCGCTGGTCGACCAGGTACTGCGCGAGATCGCGGAGGAGCAGCGGCTTGCTCCGGCCGCCAGGATCCAGGCCGAAGTCGATCATGATCGTCTCGAGCAGCTCTCGCGGCTCGAGCATCGTGTTCACGATCCGTCCGACCGTCGTCTGACTGTCGAGATTGCGCAGCAGCGTCTGCAGCAGCGTCGTTTTTCCGGAGCCGATTTCTCCGGTGATCACGACAAATCCCGCCTGCGTCTCGAGGCCGTACCTCAGGTAGCCGAGGGCCTCCTGGTGCACCCGGCTCGGGTACAGGTATTCGGGATCCGGGCTCAGCGCGAACGGACGTTCACGTAATTGATAAAACCGTTCGTACATCTCACATGCCTCCGAGCTCTGACCGGGTTCGCCACGCGCCAAGCTTGCCCTGCGATATCGCGGTGATGGCGGAAGCAAGGCATTCGGGGTGATGGCGGATTTTCCCTGCCGGATGCTCCGACACGAGCGGCACGCCGATGGCGCGGATACCGAGGCGCTCCAGCGCGTTCAGCTCGAAAGTTCCCGTGACGAGCGGCACTGCGCCCCGCGCGCGGTAAGCGTCGGCGAGAGCGTCCGGCACGGGCATCGTGTTGTAGATCACGTAATCAAACAATTGCCAGCTCGCGTGTCGCTCGATCGTCAGCAGGTGATCGAGGATGCTGAAATTGTCCGTTTCGCCCGGCTCCGTCATCAGATTTGCGACAAGGATCCGGATTCCCTTCGACACGTGAATCGCCTCTGTGACCGCCGGCACGAGCAAGGGCGGCAGAATGCTCGTGAACAGACTGCCTGGGCCTACGACGATTACATCGGCACTGCGCAGCGCATCGATGACCTGCGGCGAGCATCGCGGACGGTCCGGCAGCAGGGAGAGGCGCTCGATCCTGCCCCGCGCCGAAGCAATAGCCGTCTCGCCGCTCAACACCCGGCCGTCGGTGAACTCCGCGACCAGCGTCACGAGCTCGCTCGTCGCGGGCAACACGACGCCGCGCGCGCCGATGACGCGCGAGGCGATCTCGACGGCCTGCGCGAAATCGTTCGTGACATCGGCGAGCGCTGTCAGTACCAGGTTTCCGATCGCATGGCCGTTCAATCCGTCGCCCCCGCCGAAGCGGTACTGAAAGAGGTCTGCGATCTGCGCGTGATTGTCGGACAGCGCGGCAAGACAATTCCGAATGTCTCCAGGCGGGATGACGTTGAACTCCGCGCGCAGCCGTCCGGAGCTCCCGCCGTCGTCGGACGTGGCCACGATTGCGACCAGGCGTTCACGGGGCGCCGCGGCGTCGGCAAAAAGCACCGGGCGCAAGCCGCGCAACACGTTCGGAAGACCTGTGCCGCCGCCGACCGCCGCGACTCGCGGCGCGGTCCCGCGATGCGGCTCCGCCTGCAGGGGCTGTTCGGAATCAGCGTGCGGCAGCATGGATGATCTCATCGCGCGTCGGTCGCGATCCGCAGGAGCGGGGGCGTGACGTCTTCGTCACCGGCGCGATCGTCGATCTCGTCTCCCACCATTGCTTCGATTGCAGGGAGCACCTCACCCACGGCCCGCTGATAATCCTCGGGGAAGTCGATCTCAATCCAGGGCAGCCCGCGCGTGCCGACGGCATGGAGCGACCGTACTTGCGCGAACTCGCGGAAGGCACGCGGCGCCCACGCGCGCAGCTCTCCCGCGGCGACGAGGCGATCCATGATCTCTACAAGGAGCGCGGCCCCCGCCGGACTGAATTTCACGATTCCAAGGTTCTCGCCGTCCGCCTCGGACGGATCCATTGTCTTCGACATGTCGACCACGCGGCCGCACCGGACTTTCACCTTCATTTCTTCTTCGCCGAAGGGCGGGTGGTGCGCTTCGCGATACGCAATCAGCAGCGCGTCCTGGTGCAGCGACGTCAGTAGATCCGTCAGCAGCACGGGGTGGAAGAGAACGTCACAATTCAGCACCACGAAGCCATCATAAAGCAGAGCTCGTGCCATCCAGAGCGAGTACAGGCTGTTTGTCTCGGCGAATCGCGTGTTCTCAACGTAAGTCACGCCGCTTCCACAAAGCGATCGCACCCGATCGGCCCCGCAACCGACCACGAGAGTGAGATCGTCCAGGCCCGCGCGTTCGAGGATCTGCATCTGCCGCTCGATGAGCGTCAGGCCGCCGGCCTCAACGAGACACTTCGGCTTGTCGGCCGCCGTGCCATTGAGCCTCGATCCCTTCCCGGCTGCCAGAATGATTCCACGCATGCAGCGTCCCCCGTGTCGCGTAATGTCTATGCGGCAGGCGCCAGGGTTCGGCGCCGTCCAATCAGCTCCATCGCCTTGGCCACGTAGTGCGCGCGGTCCGGGCGTCCAACGGCGATCACGAAGAACAACGCCAGATAAGCCGCGACCGCAACCGTCGCTTCTATCAACACAGCCAGAAGCGTGCCGGATGAGATCCCGCGGAAGGGCGTGAGACACGCGGCCACAATCACCGCGGGCCAGAAGGCCGGCCACACTGCACGGCGTGCCACGCGCATCGTGGGCAAGCCGACGCGACGGCAGGCAGCAGGGAAGAGCACGAACATACTGGCGAAGGCGACGGGGATCAACGTGCCGATCGCGACGCCAACCAGTCCGAGGGACTTGACCAGGAGCGCACTGAGCGCGAGATTCACGAGCCCCGTGATGATGTTGACGAAAGCGAGATAGCGGACGCACCCCGCTCCCTTGAGCAGCGTAGTACTCGTGGCGTTACCGACACGCAGCGTGACCGCAACCGCGAGGATCTGGATCACCGGCACGCTTCCGAGCATCTTTACGCCGACCCAGGCGCGGACGAGCGGCTGCGCCAGGAGGATCAGCATCACCGCGATCGGGACGACCATCGCGAGGGACAACCGCGTGCCCTCCACCAGCAGCTTCTGAAGCCGCTCGGTACGCTGCGTCGTGTCCGAGTCCACGATCACCGGGAACAGAACGGCGTTCAATTGATTCGTCAGCCGCTGCGTTCCCGAGATGATCCGATCCGCGACGGCCCAGACCGCAACCGGGGCGCTGCCCATGAACGCGCCGATGACGATCGCGTCGAGCTGATAATTGAGCTTGTTCGCCCAGTCGATGATGGACGTGTAAACGCTGAACCCGGCGACCTCGCGCAGCCGATCGCGGCGGAACAGCGACCAGCGGATGCTCAGCGGCGGATAGATGCGATAAGCGTTACGACGGTACATGAAGTACGCGACGATGCGGACGGTCGTGGTCGCGGCCACCAGCATGACGACGCCGTGTCCTGCCAGCAGCACGGCGGCATTCGCCAGGGCGACCATCGCGCTGGTGACGATGGCCACGAAGTTGTTCGCGTCATTCCGCTGGAACCCGCTGATGACGCCGCCGAACACGCTGAACGGAAAATTGAGCGCGACGTTCAGGCCGATGATGAGCAGGATCCATTGACCGGTGTGCGCCTGCGCGGCCGTAATCCTGAAGATGTGATCGAGATTGAAGGCGAGGCCGACCGCCACCGCATACGAAACGACGCCGATCGCCGCAAACAGAAAGAACAACGTGCTTGCGATTTCATTCAGCGCTCGTGTGTCGCGATGGGCGCGGTATTGCGCCATGAACTTCACCAGCGCTCCGCCCAATCCCAGGTCAAGCACGGAGAAATGGATGGTGAGCGAGGCCGTGAGCGTCCACAGTCCGTAGGCCTCCTGCCCGAGGTGCCGCAGGTTGAACGGCAGCATCACGAACCCGAGTATCATCTCGACCGCGAGCGCGAAGTAGCGGGTCGTGATATTCCTGGCAATCGTCGCGAGCTGCCGGCGATCGTCCGGCGCCCAGGTCTCGCTCATGCCGCCCCCTTGCGGAAGAGCACGACCTTTACCGTGTCGAACACGATCGTCAGGTCGAAGAAGATGGAGAGGTGCTTGATGTAATAGAGGTCGTAGCGCAGCTTCTCCGTCGCGTCTTCGAGCGACGAGCCGTAGCGATATTTCACCTGCGCCCACCCGGTGATCCCGGGTTTGACGGCATGACGCTGCTGGTAGAAGGGAACATTCTTCGACAGCTCCTCCACGAAATATGGGCGCTCGGGCCGCGGTCCGACGAAGCTCATGTCCCCGAGTATCACGTTCCAGAGCTGCGGCAGCTCGTCGAGCCGCGTCTTTCTGATGATCCGGCCGACGAAAGTGATGCGATCATCACCGTGCTTCGCCCACAGCGGCGTGCCGGTCTCGGCGTCCTTCCGCATCGATCTGAACTTCGACAGTGTGAAGGTGCGGCCGTTCTCGCCGACGCGCTCCTGCCGGTAGAGCACAGGACGGCCATCCTCGAGCAGGATCGCCAGCGCGGTGACCAGCATCGCGGGCAGCGCCAGGATGAGCATGATGAGCGACAGCGTGAGATCGATCGAGCGCTTCATCAGCCGCATCCCGCGTGAAACACAGAATCCGTCCGAGAAGATCAACCATGACGGACGGAGGTCATCGATCAGGATCTTGCCCGTCACGCGTTCGTAGGTCGTCGTCGCATCCTCGACGCGGACGCCAGCCATCTTCGCGCGCAGCAACTCCTGAACCGGCAGCTTTCCCCGCCGATCCGGCAACCCGACGACGATCCGGTCCACCTGGTGCTCCGCAATCAGCCGCTCGATGTCCGCGGGCGTGCCGACGATGGCGGGATTGACGATGCGCTCGCCGAGGCGCGAGGGGTCGTCGTCGATGAATCCGATAATGCGATACGCGAAGTCGTGCTGATCGAGGATCTGCCGCGCGACCTTGCGCGCCGTCTCGCCCGTGCCGACAAACAGCACGCGCTCCTCGAGTTTCAGCGAGCCGGTGACCTGGTTGAACGCGAGGCGCCACCCCAGGATCGCGATCAGGAAGACGAACAGCGCCGACACGAAGATGCCGTTGCCGATCATCAACTGCGGCTGGAGAAAGTACAGCGCCGCCAGGACGATCGACGCGGCCCCGGCGGCCTGGAGCAGCCGCACGACGAGCTCGCGGTTCGAGTGGACCAGAGTGAGATCGTAGAAGTCGTTGTAGTACAGGCACAGCTGGCAGATCACCGTGACGAGCGCAACCTTCCAGAGATTCGACTCGAGATCGGGCGTGTCCTGCACCAGCGCCGCCAGTGCGACCGATCCGAAGATCAGCAGCAGCTCGCCGGCGAAGATCGTCAGGCTGCGCGTCGAAACGTAACGGTTGAACAGCTGCATGGCCGCGTCGATCGCCTTAGCCTGCGACGTACTTGTAGCCAGCGTAATCTTGATAGGTCGCCTCGGCGCCTACCTCATTGAGCACCAGCCCCAGCACTTTCGTCGTGTCGAGTCCCCCCAGCGCGCGCTCGATCGCGGGCTTCTGCGTCATTCCGGCGCGGACGATCAGAAGGATGCCGTCGGCCACAGCGGCGGCGATGTTCACGTCAGCGAGCGGCGCGACAGGCGGCATGTCGAGAATCAGCCGATCGAAACGCGTGCGCAGCGTGTCGATCGTGCGGCGCATCGCCGCGGATCCGAGGAGCTCCGCCGGATGGCTCGGCGGAACGCCGGACGGGAGCACAGTGAGGTGGTGATCCGCCAGCGTCACGAGCGCATCATCCAGCGTCGCGCCACCCATGAGCACGTCAGTGAGGCCAGGCGCCTCCGGCAGGTCGAACAGGTGATGCACTGACGGACGGCGCAGGTCCGCGTCGATGAGCAGCACGCGCTGCGAGAATTCCTCAGCCATGGCGAGCGCGAGGTTCGCCGCCGTCAGGCTCTTGCCGTCTCCTTTCGCGGGACTCGTCACGATCAACACGCGCACCGCGCGGCCGTTCTCCATGCGACTGATTCGCGTCCGCAGCGACCGGTACTGTTCGGCGGCAAGCGACTGAGGGGCCAGCGCAGCGACGAGATGACGATCGAGATTGACTTCGCGATGTGGTGAAGCCTGCTCGGCCAGTCGCGCCCGCGCTTCGCGGCGTTCGGCAATCGGCGTGGGCTCGACGATTGGTCGGTGCACCGGCGTCGGCGGCGGCGCAGCCACGGGGGATGGGGGCGTCCCCACCGGCGCGTCCGTTCCGATCGATCGCGTGCGCCGGGCGCTACCCTCACGTTCGGCCTTGTTCAGAATGTCCTGTATGCGGCTCATAATAATCGTCAGCTCTCAGTGGCCCGTCAATCAGTTGCCAGTTGCCAGTTGCCAGTTGCCGGTTCTCCGTTGCGGTCAGGCCGGGATGCGCGGAATTTCTCCGAGTACCGGCACCTCGAATTCGCTCTGCAGCGCGCGGACGTCGTGAACGGAACGATCCAGAAACTCGCGGCCAACGGCGGCGCCCGCGCCCAGGACGAGTCCCGCAACGATCGCCAGCGCCATGATCTTGAGGAAATCGGGCTTGCTGGGACGTGTCGGCAGATCGGCCGGGTACAACACGCTGAAGCGCTCGCCGCCCTGTTTACGCGCAAGATTCTCGGCTGTGATCGCCGACTGGTGCCGCGTGGTGAGGTCGGTGTAGTGCGCCCTCTCCATCGTGACCTCGCGCTCGAGCGACAAAAGCTCCTGCTCGACCATCGGGGCCGCGTCCACGCGACTCTGATACAGCGCGATCTGGCTCTGCGCGGCCTTCGAAGCGCGCTTCAATTCGGCAATCCGCAGTCTCGACGCGTCCCGTTCCTGCGTTTTCTGCTTGTAGGCCGGATCCGTCGTGAGCCCGTCGTCTTTGCCGGACTGCTGCTGCGCGGCCGCCAGATCTTTGCGCGCGCTCGAGAGATCTTCCTGGAGACGCGCGATTTCGGGGTGCTTGTCCGTATAGAGCGTCCGTGCCTCGGTCAGCTCCTTTTGCAGCTGATTGACGCGCGCCTGCGCTGCATGGATTGCCGCGGCGCTCGATGCCGTCGTGCCACTGCCGCCCTGGCGCATCGCTTCGATCTGGTACTCGATGCTCGTGAGCCGATCCTGCTCGCTGCGCAGCATGTTCGAGACGGACTCGAACTGGTTGCGCAGCCCATTGACCATCTGAACGTTGGCGTTCACTTGATCGGGAAGGCGGCCCATGTTCGCCTGCTTTTTGATCCGGAGATCGTTCTCCAGGTTCGTCAGCCGCGATTGGCTCGCCTGGACCTGCTGGCTCAATACCTCGGACGTGTTTTCGGTCCGCTCGATCTGACTTTTCGAGTTCTCTTCGACAAACACGTAGGCGATCCGATTGGCGATGCGTTGCGCGCGCGCCGCCTCGCTGTCCGTGTAGCCGAGTACGAAGCTGTCGATCCCCTTGTAATCGGACTTGGTGATCGGGTTTGGCACCGAGATGTTCTGCTCCACGTTGACACGCAGCCACTGCGCCACCTGGTCCACCGGGTACTCGGGGTTGATGCGCTCTTCCCTCACGACGCGCTGGAGGACGGTGGGACTCAAGAGCTGCTGCGAAATCGCGCGCTGGCGCTCCTCTTTGTCGAGCGAGCTCACGCCCTTCAGGAGTTCCGGCGTCAGCGTTGGCGCCGCGACGCCGATCGTCGCCTGCGAGAGGTACTCGCGCGGGAGCAGCAGCGCCAGCACGCCACCGCCGAAGATGCAGACCACGAGCGGTACGATGAACCACCACATCCGGCGGTGCACCACCGACATGTAATCAAGCGGGTGAAAACTGCGTTCGTCGATCATTGAATCCTCATGGGTTGGGCAAAGACGAACTGCACGCCGACACGCTGCCGGTTGACCAGGCCTCCCGGGACGCGCGAGTCCTGCCGTGTATAGGCGTAGAAGCCTTCAAGGCGGACCCAGCGGGACACTGCGTAACCCATGGTCGAGCGCAGCCACCACGAATCGAGCGCCAGGATCGTCGGATCCAGCGGATTGCTGCGGCGCCACGAAACAGACTGCTGCACGTACATGCGGTTCCTGGTGATTGGCATTCGCACGAAGCCATGAAACGCCTCGCTCTGGCTGGAACCGCCGAATCCGAACGTTGGCAGCAACGAACGCGAGAAGCTCGCGCCGACCGTGGCGCGCTCCATCTGGTGCGTGATCCCGATGCGCACGTATGGGCCCGTGTGGGTAATGTTCGTCGACTGGTCGATCAAATGCGAAACGCCGGCTGCCGCGTCGAGACTGGTGTGCGGGCCCGTGTCGTATCGAAACGTTGCCCCGACATCCTGGAAAGTCAGGTTACGGCTGCCCGCGTCGAGTGTGGCGAAACGGATGGCGTACTCGGCGCCGAGGGCGGATCGATCGCTCAGGCGGCGCGCGAGCTCCGCTCGTACACCATTCGTGAAGCCGCTGCGCAGCAGTGTATTCACGCGTTTGAAATCGACCCACGTGAGGTCGTATCGAACGTTGAGGTCCATGTACTTCGACAGGCGCGACTCCATGCCTCCGCCGAGCGTGTTCGTGCGCGACCCGGTGCGCGCGAACAGCACGCCATTCAGCTCGAGCTCGTCGGTCGTCGGTACCTTCATGTACGCGTTGTTCAGAAACAACGTCAGATGACGCGTCGCGCGGTGACGGATCGACACCTGGCCGCGCTGATCGAATCCGTTGAGTTCGTCAAGATCCATATAGCGCCGCAGGTAACCGCGATAACTGCTCTCGAAAGTGGTACGCGGGCCGTGGAACTCGAACTGGCCGAACGGTTCGATCAGCAACAGCTGGTCCCCTTGCGTCTCCGGCCGCGTCGGGAACTCCGCCGCGAGCGCGACGTTGTTGTCGAAGATCGTTGACACGATGACGCCCGGCGTGAACGTCCATCCCGAAATCTGCGTTCCCTCGAACTCTGCCGGTGTCTGCGCGAAGGCGCCGCGGGAGGCGCTCAGCGTCAGGGCTGAGGCCAGCGCGACAACCGATGCGACGTGCCAGTAGCAGCGCATCACGGCGTCCTACTTCACCACCACGACGTCGCCGGCCTGCAGCAGCACCGGAGCGCGGTTAGTCTCGAGCGCTTCCTTATAATTGAACGTCAGCGTCTTGATGCCCGTGCCGGTCTGCCGCTGGATTCGGATGTCCTTCTTCTTGGCGAACTCGGAGAAGCCGCCCACCATCGCGATCGCCTGCACCACTGACAAAGGCCCCTTCAGCTGCACCGGACCGGATGATTTCACTTCACCCATCACGTACACGCTCTGCGGTGTGGACTCCGTGACGATCACAGTGACGACGGGGTTGGTGATGTATTCCTTGAGCGAGGTGGTGAGCGCATCCCGCAGCTCGGTCGGCGTCTGACCGGCGGCCCGTACGTCGCCGACGAATGGCAGCGTGATCTTGCCGTCGGGCCGAATCTGCAGCGACTGCGACAACTGCGAGTCCTTGTAGACCTCGATGCGAAGCTTGTCACCCGGGAACAGGCGGTAATCCGGCGTGACCTCCTCGGCAGTGGACATGGACGACGACGGGGTCGCGGGGGCCGGCGCCCGACGCGCTTCCTGCGCAAACGCCGGGCTCAGCAGAATCAGGAAAGAGAACGCCGTGAATGTGGCAGTCTTCATGGCTATACCTTTTATTGAGCGTTAGAAGCATTGGACCGCGCCCCCGGCTCACGCCGAGGCATCCCGGTCCGGGCCTCAGCGACGCGCCGCAGCGTGTCGGCATCAGCCCCATGGGTTGGGCAGCACGCCGCGCCGACTTCAATCGAGAGCGGCGAGGAGAACTGATAATGTTCCAGGCGCGTCATCAGCCGATCGATGACGCGCATCGAGTTCTGCATGTCGGCGTCGAGGAGCACCATCGAGAGGCGTCCCTCCGGGGTTGCCGACAGGAGATCGGTTTCACGGACTTCCCGGCTCACCAGTTGCGCGATTTCCCGCGCGGCTTCCTGGCGCGTACGCCCTTCGGACTGCGGATCCACGACGACAAGCGTCAGGAAGTTCTGAGACCGTACTGCGCGCTTCAACTCATTGTTGAGCACGAAGTCGAAGGCCTCGGGTGTGAGCACGCGGAAGTCCTCTTGAAGGAACGGTTCGTCGGCCATCACGACGCTTTATCGAGCTCCGCTTCCTTGATCTTGTAGAGCAGCGCCTTGTAGCTGATGCCGAGGATTTCCGCCGCCTCGCGGCGGTTCCAGCGCGTCTGCTGAAGCGTACGGAAGATCAGCTCGCGTTCAGCTTCACGTGCCGCGTGTCGTGCGATGTCCTTGAGGGACCCGGTGATAAACACCGGGGCAGCCGGCGCGGCCACCGCCATCGCCGGCGCCACGGCGAGCGGTGCCGGCTCGATAGTCTGGAGCGCGGGAATCGGGCCGACAGGCATCGTGCGTCCGGCGATCGCATTGGCGAGGTCGCGACGGATCGGCGCGTCGGTGCCGAGAATCAGCATCCGCTTCACCAGGTTCTCCAGTTCGCGGACGTTGCCCGGCCACTCGTACTCGGCGAACAGGCGCAGTGTGTCGGTTGCGAGCGCGGGCGCGGGCTTGTTGTAGTGCTCCGAATACCGGTGCAGAAAGTATTCCGTGAGCGCCGGGATTTCGTCACGGCGCTGGCGCAGCGGAGGAAGGGTGATGCAGACGACGTTGAGACGGAAGTATAGATCCTCGCGGAATTGTCCCTCGGCAACCGCAGACTCGAGGTCCCGGTTCGTCGCGGCCACGACACGCACGTCGACGCGCACATCCTGCCGTCCCCCGAGCCGCGCGAACTCGCCGTCCTGCAGCACCTGGAGCAGCTTCGCCTGCAGCGCCCCTCCCATCTCGCTGATCTCGTCGAGGAACATTGTCCCGTGATGGGCGAATTCGAACTTGCCGGGTTTCTGCTGAATCGCACCGGTGAATGCGCCGCGCTCGAAGCCGAAGAGTTCCGATTCGAGCAACTCGGCCGGCAAAGCTGCGCAATTGACCTTTACAAATGTGCGATCGCGACGTGGCGATGCCGCGTGGATTCCGCGCGCGACGAGTTCCTTCCCGGTGCCGCTCTCGCCGCGTACCAGCACCGTCACGTCGGTATCGGCCACACGACCAATGAGCTCGCGTACTTCGCGCATCTTGTCGCTCGCGCCGAGCAGCTCGCCGTGTGGCCGGCGGCTGACGTGCGTTGTCGAGAGATCAACATCCGCAGAGGCTCCGTACGCGCGTGGTTGAGTCGTCCACTGCACGCCTGCAGTTCAGCAAGGCGAATGCCACGACGGAAAAAGTTTGGAGAACTTGGAGAAAGGGCGGGAGTTCCGCAAAAATTACCGCCCATTGTTCCGCGCCGGTGACCACCGCCGCGGAACACAAATACTTACTGTGGGTAGGTTGGCTGCCCTTCGAGGTCTGCAGTTAGCAACGCGCTAAGCCCGGCTGATCCCGCATTCCTTGATCTTGTTGAGCAAGGTCTTGTAGCTCACGCCGAGGATCTGAGCGGCCTTGCGCCGGTTCCAATGGACCTGCCGAAGCGTTTGCTCGATCGCCGCGCGCTCGGCTTTCATCGCGGCGGCCTTGGCGACTGTCGCGAGTGAACCGCCACCCGACTCTCCAGTTCCCTCATCAGCCACGGGCTCGACGTCGTCGATCTCCACTTCCGGCGGTGGCAGCGGCGGCGCGTACGAGACTGGCGGCAGCGCCGCGCCGAGTCCGCCCGGCATACCAGCGCCGACCATGACGGCGGCCGCTACTGGCGTCGCAGCCATCGCGTGCGCACGCTGCATGTTGCGTTCGATCTCACGGACGACGAGCTGCTCGTCCTGGAGAATCACGACCCGCTTGATCATGTTCTCCAGCTCGCGGATATTGCCTGGCCAGTCGTACTGCAGGAAGAGATGCCGGAGCGTATCCGAGATGAGGCGCGCGGGGCGGTTGTACTTGCGGGAATAGCGCGCGACGAAGAAGTCGGTCAGCGTCGCGACCTCATCGCGCCGTTCACGCAACGCCGGCACGACCAACTCGATGACCTTGAGCCGATAGTAGAGATCCTCGCGGAAGTCCCCGCTCAGCATCATCTTCTCGAGGTCACGGTTCGTTGCCGCCACGATGCGGACGTCGACTTGGATGCGCTTGTTGCTGCCCAGTTTCGTGAACTCGCCGTCCTGGAGGACGTGCAGCAGCTTGGCCTGGAGCGCCGGCTTCATCTCACCGATCTCGTCGAGCATCAGCGTTCCGGTGTCTGCCTGCTCGAACTTGCCGATTCGAGTTGTAGCCGCGCCGGTGAACGCGCCGCGCTCGTGACCGAAGAGCTCGCTTTCGAGAAGCTCGGCCGGCAGCGCCGCGCAGTTGACTTTCACGAATGGGCGATTGCGGCGCGTCGATCGCTGGTGAATGGCGCGCGCGACGAGTTCCTTGCCGACACCGCTCTCGCCACGGATGAGCACGGTGACGTCGCTGTCCGCCACCTGCTCGATCACGGTCGCGATGCCGCGCATCTTCTCGCTGTTGCCCCATACCGCGCGATCCTCGTCGTCGCTCAGCTGCTGACGGAGTTCGCTCAGCTCGGAGACGAGCCGATTCTTTTCGATCGCATTCTTGATTGCGACATCGAGGGCGATTTCGCCGAGTCCTTCCGGATCGTCTGGCTTGACCACGTAATCGGCGGCGCCGAGGCGCACCGCTTCGACGATCGTCGATGCCTGGTTGCGACCTGACAGCATGATGACTTGCGATTCCGGCCGCGATGCCTTCAACGCGCGCAGCGTTGCCATACCGTCGAGGCCGGGCATCATCACATCGAGCAGCACCACGTCCGGCGATTCTGTCTGTTTCATTGACGCGAGCAGCTCATCACCGCGCGTGTAGCAGCGCGCTTCGTAGCCGCGTAAAGAAAGGAAGGTTCGCAGGTAGGCGGCGAAAGCCGAGTCGTCATCCACAATGGCGACGTATGGCTTTTTCCCCGTCTTTCCGGCGATCACGGGCGCGCGCTGGTCTGTATCACTGGGCTGCACTGGAAGGCGAGTGTCCATTTCGTTTCCCACTTCATTCAAGAGTTGTACCTCGACAGCATCCTTGCTCAGACCAAGCAGAAAATTTAGGTAGATTGAGCAACAGTTTTCCCACGCCGCGCGTCATTCCTGGCTTCGGGTGTTCAATCCTCGAAGGGCTATGAATCGCTTTATGGCACAGCCCTTGTAGTTTGGCGAGTCGTCACGGCGTCAGCTGCAGCCCGCAGCGGCCGGAAGCGAATCAGGCGTTTCAGGCGACGCCGGTCAGTGGTCCATCGGCCCCGCGGCGCCGTGACGAATGAGAGCTCGGACCATGAGATTGGATGTAAGTCGAATGTATCGAGCGGAGATTGTCGTCTTACGCACGTTCGTAGCTTCTGTCGCGTTCGTCGGCTGCGCCGCACTGGCGGAGGCCGCGCCTGCGACGACCGGCGACCCGTCTGCCGCTAGCCAGTCGACACCGGCGCTGGCAGTGCAGCAGGTGCGCGTCCCATTGCTGGGATTGCGGGACGAGGCAGCGATGGTGCTGGTCGGCACCGCGCTCATCGGATTGGCGGCCGCGGTACGTCGCGCGGCCTGACGACCCATCGTTTCGAGGCGGGCCGGTTTGCCGGCGGCGTATTGTCCGCACCCGCAGCCGGACGCCTTCGAATCCCTTCTCTTCGTATGTCCATCTGCGCTTCCGCCTGCTTGCCGCTTCGCACTTGCGCGGCGGTGCTCGTGCTGGCGCTGTCGACGGGCGCGACGGCCCGCAGCGCCATTGTCGTTGGACCCGGTGGGGATCTGCAGGCCGCCATCAACGGCGCAACCGGCGGAGACGTGATCACCTTGACGGCCGGCGTCACTTACACGGGAAACTTCCTGCTGCCGACACACGGCGGGAGTGGAGTGGTCACCATTCGCACGAAGCCAGACGACCGGCTTCCCGCACCCGGTCAACGCGTAAGCCCTCAAGACGCGCCAAGACTGGCAAGGCTGCAGTCCGGCAATTCCGGGCCGGCGCTGCAAACAGCGCCGGGGGCGCGGGGCTGGCGGCTCGAGTTGCTGGAGTTCGGCCCGAACGCCGGCCGCGCGACTTGGCGATCGATCGATGTTACATCCACGGGGATCGCGCGGTTGGCCAGAAGCGCGGCATCGCGCTCAACAGCGGCGCTACGGAGATCACTGGATCGCACATCGACGAGATCAAGGAGATCGGCTTCGAGTCGCAGGCGATCGCCGGTTGGAACGGTCCCGGTCCTTTTCGTATCGACAACAATCACCTGGAAGCGGCTGGCGAGGTCTTTCTCCTCGGTGGCGCAACACCGGGGATCCACGACCTCGTGCCTTCAGACGTCGTCTTCACGCGGAACTACGTCGGACGCCCCGAAGCATGGCTAACCGAGAAGTGGCAGGTGAAGAACCTGTTCGAGTTGAAGAACGCGCGCCGCGTCATGGTCTCAATGAACCTGTTCGAGCATAATTGGGTGGCGGCTCAGCCCGGCTACGCAATTGTGCTGACGCCGCGGGGCGAGCACGGGGAAGCCGCATGGGCCGTCGTCGAAGACGTGACCTTCAGACTCAACATCGTCCGCGACGTGGCCGCCGCGATCAACGTGCTTGGCCACGACGACGCAGGCCCGAGCGGGCTGGCGCGGCGAGTTCGGATCTCCGAGAACCTGTTTTACGGGTTCGATCGCGAGAAGTGGAAGGGCAACGGGTTCTTTCTTTTGATCAACGACGGCCCACCGGATATCACCGTAGAACGAAACACGATTCTGCAGGCGGGTAATCTCATCGAGGCTGCCGGACGTCAGGCGGGCGCGCCCGTCACGATTGAGCGCTTCATCTTTAGAGACAACATCGCGCTTCACAATGCGTTCGGCGTTCATGGTCAGGGCCGGGGTGTGGGGAAGGACACGTTGAATGCCTACTTTCCGGACGTGGAGTTCGATCACAATGTCCTCGCTGGCGCAAACCCATCCGCATATCCGCCGGCGAACTTCTTTCCAAGCGCCGCTGCCCTGATGGCAGAGTTCGTTGCTCCCGAGGCGAGAGACTTCCGGCTGAAATCGGGCAGCAAGTACCTCACAGCCGCCGCGGACGGAGGCCCAATTGGCGCTCCAATGCGGGAGTTGGCGCAGATCCTCGAAGGATCTGACACGAAGCAAGACGATCGATCGAACAACCGATCTCATCCGAGAGGACGCGGATCCGGCGGCTAGGCCGGCCTGATTCTGTAACTGCTCGACGAGAACGTAACGGACAAACCGTCAGCGCGCGCTAGTCGAAACACGTAAGATGCTGACAGGATGTCGCTTGGTCGCGCCGCCACAGTCGGCAACAGGATTGTAGTCTCGAGCGCATCGGTCTGATGCGCACCTCATTTTTGATCCCGGCAGCTCTCCGCGTCGCTGCGATCGTCACCGTGGCTGGAGCGCTGCCGGTCGTTGCCACAGCGTCTACGGTTTCGGTCCGGGCGGGTCAAGATCTTCAAGCCGCACTCAACGCCGCGCAGCCTGGTGACGTGATCGTGCTCGAGGCCGGTGCGACGTTTACCGGAAACTTTGTCCTGCCCATGAAAGCGGGATCCGAGTTCGTTACGGTTCGCTCGTCCGTCGGCGATTCCGAGTTACCGGGTGCCGGCGAGCGCATGACACCTCGATGGGCGAACGATCTTCCGAAGCTACGCTCACCAAACAGCAGGAGCGCCTTGCGGACCGCGCCCGGCGTGCACCACTGGCGGCTGCAATTTCTCGAGTTCGAGGCGAACAAGGACGGGTACGGCGATATCATCGAGCTCGGCGACGGTTCCGCCGCGCAAGACACGCTTCCTGCGGTGCCGCACGACCTCGAACTCGATCGCGTATACGTTCACGGGGATCCGCTCGTCGGACAGAAGCGTGGCATCTCGCTAAACGCAGGCGCCGTAACGATCCGGAATTCCTACATCAGTATCTGCAAAGCCGTCGGCATGGACGCGCAGGCGATTGCCGGCTGGAACGGGCCTGGTCCATACCTGATTGAAAACAACTACCTCGAAGGTGCTGGAGAAAACGTTCTCTTCGGTGGCAGCGATCCCGCCATTGGCGGGTTGATTCCATCGGACGTCGTGTTCAGACGCAATCATGTCGCGAAGCCCCTCGAGTGGCGTGAACCGATCATTCGAACGCCAAGCGGACTCGTTTCGACATCGAACACCGACGGGACGCTCATCGCTGGCCGAATCACGTATCTCGTTGTCGCGCGACGCGGGGTAGGGCAAGGAACCATGGGCCGCTCGACTGCGGCATCGGTCGACGTCGACGTGCCGGCGAATGGTTCCGTCCACTTGGGCTGGTCAGCAGTGGCCGATGCCACCGAGTATCAGGTGTTCGCGCGTGGATTCGCATGGACCGTCACGACGCCTACCTTCTTAGATAGCGGCGCGCCGGGCACCGTCGCATCGGCGCCAACGGGCGCGGGCACGCGGTGGCTCGTAAAGAACATCTTCGAACTGAAAAACGCTCGCCGCGTCACTGTCGAGTACAACGTCTTCGAGTCGAACTGGCTGCATGGCCAGGCGGGATACGCGATCGTCTTCACGCCACGAAACTCGAACCACCACTGCGACTGGTGCGCGGTGCAGGATGTCGCCTTCCAGTACAACATCGTCCGTCACACAGCCGCAGGCATAAACATCCTCGGCCACGACAGCCCTGCCGTGTCCGGCCTGGCGGAGAACATTCGGATTCGTCACAACCTGTTTTATGACATCAGCAGCGCCCGATGGGGTGGGAACGGCTGGTTCCTGCTGATCGGGGACGAGCCGCGCGACATCATGATCGATCACAACACCATCGATCATGACGGCGGGTCGCTGGTGTACGCCTATGGAGGAACGGCGGCAAATCCAAAGACGATCAGCGGCTTCAGATTCACCAACAATCTCGCGCGTCACAACCGCTACGGCATCAACGGCGCGTCGTCCTCGTTTGGCGCCGCCGCCATCCATGCATACTTTCCGGACGCAGTCATCGACCACAACCTTTTGAGCGACGGTCCTGCAAATCGGTACCCTCCAAATAACTATTTCAATACAGGCTTCGCGTCGGTGTTCCTGAACCAAAACGCCGGCGACTACAGGCTCGACCCGGGGGGTATCGCAAAAGGGCATGCCGCCGACGGAACGGACCTCGGTGCCGATATCACCACGCTTCTCAAGGGTATTGCGAGCGTGACGCCGGAATCTGCGGCCGGCCCAGAGTCCGAGCTCTCCGTCCCAAACGCCCCCGTGCATCTTCGCCTGATTCGATAGCGCCACCAGACCCGGTAGATTTTACGAACGGCTCAGTTGTCGTTCGCGACAGGTTCAGTTCGTCCAGCCCGCCCGCCTGCAAAATTCAGCTGTTTCGCGCATGGCGCTGCTCTTGCCGGTCGAGCGGCGGTCTCCTTTACTCCTGTTCTCATTCGAAGGTGGTACCCGTGCGGCGGTCGATCTCGTTGTGTGTGTTGTGCGTCTCGTATTTGGTCGCTGCCGTACCCGCGCGTGCCGCCACGTTGACGGTGTGTGCGAGCGGCTGCGGCTATTCAGATATCCAGCCGGCCATCGACGCCGCCCATTACGGGGACACGATCTTGTTGCGCGCGGGTCAGACGTTCATCGGTCACTACAAGCTCCGCGCGAAGTTGGGCACGGGATGGATCACGATTCGCAGCGACGCGAGCGACTCACAGCTACCACCTGCGGGCACGCGTCTGATTCCATCGGATCGGCCGGGTGGCAATACCCCGACGTCTCTTCTGCCACGCATCCTCGGCAAAGGAGGGACGTTGAAGACGACGCCGGTTCTACGTACTGAACCGGGTGCACACGGCTACCGGATTCAATACGTGGAATTGGACGGCACCGCGCAGCTCGGGTACGAGACGCTGATCTACCTCGGCGACGACACTGCCGCGGCGACGGCCTACGATCTCGCGCTGGAACACGTCTATATCCACGGTCACAAGTACAAGGGCCAGAAGCGAGGAATCTCGCTGAACAGCGGCGCCACGTCAATCACCGACAGCTACATTACCGACATCCGAGCCGTCCATGCCGACTCGCAGGCGATCGCTGCCTACAACGGCACTGGGCCGTACACGATCACCAACAATCACCTGGAAGCCGCGGGAGAGAACATCCTGTTCGGCGGCGCCGATCCGGCGATCCCTAACCTCGTGCCCGCGGATGCGCAGATCCGCCGCAACCTGTTTACAAAACCGCTCGCGTGGCGCAACGAGATTCTCGCGATTCCCGGCGCAGTCAGAGCGGTTGCGCAGACGGGCGGGTCGCTGACGGCGGGAACGCATTATTTCCGCGTGGTGGCGGTTATGATCACCGGCACCCGGACGGTCGTTTCGAGGCCGTCGGCGGAAGTCAGCGCGGTGGTGTCATCGAGCGGGAAAGTCACCGTGAGCTGGTCGGCGATTGCTGGTGCGGACAAGTACCGCGTCTATCGAGGCACTGCCGCCGCTGCCGAAAATGTGTACACCGAGACGGCCACAGCCGTAACGTCTCTCGCGTATACGGGCAGCGGGGAGACGGCTGGAACACCCGCTGCATCCGGCACGATGTGGGTCGTGAAGAATATTTTCGAGGTGAAGAACGGCGAACGGCTCACTGTCGACGGCAACATTTTCGAAAACATCTGGGCCTCGGGCCAGTTCGGGCACGCGATCGTCCTGACGCCGCGCAACAGCGGCGGTACGGCAACGTGGGCGCGCGTGAAGGATGTGGTGTTTACGAACAATCTGGTGCGACACGCCACGGCCGTCATGAACATCTCCGCCTTCGACGACAACAGTCCGAGCGGCCGGACGACCAATGTTACCGTACGAAATAACGTGTTCGAAGACATCGATCCGACCAAGTGGGGCGGCGGTGCGAAGACGTTCACTCTACAGGGCGGTCCGGCAGGCGTTATCATCGATCACAACACGATCATCGATACGAATTCATCAGTCGTGTACGCCTCGGGTGCGCCTGCGGCCGGCTTCGTCTATAGGAATAACATCTCTCGGTACGGTACGTACGGAATCATGGGCGGAGCCTCGTCGCCGGGGCTTCCAACCATCGCGCAGTATTTCCCGCAGTCGAACATCACGTGCAACGTGTTCGCGGGTGGGAAGGCGTCGCTGTACCCAACGCCGAATGCGTTTCTGACCGAGGCTCAATGGACGACGTCGTTCATGGATTACGCCGGAGGCAACTACCAGTTGCTGCCCGACAGCGTGGTCGGATCTCTTCGGTGCGGCAACAGCATCGCAGGCGCGGACTACAAGTCCTTCACCGCCGCGCAGGGGGGCGCAGCGACACCAACCCCGACACCCGTTCCCCCGGCGACAAACGCGGCGCCGACCGCGTCGGTGGGTGGTCCTTACGCAGGCGTACCCGGCCAGAATCTCGTCGTGGATGGATCGGGGTCCCATGATACCGACGGTACGATCGTCACATACCACTGGAGTTGGGGCGATCAGGTTCTCGTGCGTGCCGCGGACCTGTCGGGCACGGCGATTCACGGCAGCGAATGGAGCCGGTTGGCCGACGCCACGGCGGCTGGAGGCGCGGCACTGAACAATCCGGACCACGCCGTGGCAAAGCGGACGACGGCCCAGGCGACGCCAGCAAGCTACGTCGAGTTCAAGGTGTCGGTCGCCGCGGGCACACCGTACCAACTCTGGATGCGGACGCGCGCGGCGAACGACTCGTCAGCCAACGATTCGTTGTTCGTGCAGTTCAGCGGCGCGGTGGATGCGTCTGGCGGCGCCCTTGCCAGAATCGGCACGACGAACGCGATAGCAGTCATCCTCGAGGAAGGAACCGGTGCGGGCCTGAGCGGCTGGGGATGGAACGACGGCGATTACGGAGCCCTCGCCGGACCGGTGTACTTCGCGTCGAGCGGCGCTCAGACAATACGCATCCAGCAGCGCGAGGATGGAATCGAATGGGACCAGCTCCTGCTGACCAGCGCCTCGAATGCGAGCACCAGGCCTGGGTTGCCGCGCGGAGACGCGACCATCCTGCCGACGTCCTACGGGACCGGCAGCGGCGTAACCGCGCAGCACACGTACGGGAGGCCCGGGCTCTATCCCATTACGCTGACCGTCAGCGACAACGGCGGCGCGTCAGCGGGTGCGTCGACGAGTGCAACGATCGCGTCCACGGGCTCGACGCTCGTGGCCGACGCCGGCGGCCCATACAGCGGTGGCATCAACGGCGCCGTCACATTCGCCGGCACCGGGACGCGCGTGCCGTCGGGCAGCACGGCGCAGTACGTGTGGACCTTCGGCGATGACATCGTCCTGCACGCGTCGCAGCTGGTGATCGCCGGTTCCGCGTGGCGGAAGGTGAGCGATACGACAGCCGCAGACGGTGTCGCGATTGAGAATCCGAATCTCAGCGCCGCGAAGATCACAAGTGCGAACGCGGCACCATCGAGCTACGTGGAAGGGACGTTCCGCGCAGCGGCGGGCGTGCCCTACCGAGTGTGGCTCCGGCTGCGCGCGGCCAACGATGACTGGGCCAACGACTCTCTGTTCGTGCAGTTCTCCGGCGCCGTCACGTCGGGCGGCAGCGCGACGTCGCGTATCGGCACAACGAACGCGCTGGAGGTGGTGCTCGAAGACGGAGCCGGGGCGGGCGTGTCTCAATGGGGATGGGCCGACTCCGGATATGGAACGCTTGGCGCTCCCGTCTACTTCAATCAGGATGGCGAGCAGACGATCCGTATCCAGCAGCGTGAAGACGGCGTGCGCATCGATCAGATCGTGATCAGCACGGATACGTACTACGACGTCGCGCCGGGGCCTCTACAGGGTGACAAGACAATCGTGCCCGTCACCGGCGCCGATGTCACCGGGGTCACGGTACACCACGCATATCGCCGCGCCGGCGTGTATCCGATCGTCCTCCAGGTGCGATCCGGGAGCGCTGCGTCAGAGGATCGGACGACGGCCACTATCAAGTGAGTCCTCGGTCGGATGGCAAGCGATGCGAACGGGTAAGAGGACCGTGCCAGCGAGCGCGCCCCAGGCGCGCTCGTCTACGCCGTTGCCCGCCTCTACGTGCGTCTGCACGTTGAACCCTCAGGTCCGCACCTCTCCTCGTCCGTGCTGCTGGATACGCAGCTCGCCGTGCGCTCCGCTACCACGTCGCCGAACATCTCATCGCTAGCCCCTTATTCCGACTAGATCTCCCTCGAGCACGCCGTCTGTCACCTCCAGTTACTTGCCTGGTAACGCGGCGGACACTGCAGTCCGCCTAGAGGTGCCGAGTGCGTTCCTCGGAGCGACCGCGCGGCATCGTCGAGTCGATCGTGTCTTCATCAGGTTCATTCCCGCGATCACCGCGTGATCGTGAGCGCCGTGCGTGCTCAGACGAGGAATGAGGTCGCTCGGATTTCAAATCCGTCGCCTCGCCCCGAAACCGTAATTTCCTTCTGAGCGCGCCGCGCGAAGAAGTCGCCAATTTCAGGCCGAAATTACGATTTCAGCCCCGGCACATCCGTTGCCATGACGAGGAACCGGCCGATATCCCAGGCCGCTTAATCCCAAATTTCCGCAGGAACCCGCATGAGCAACAAGTCTTCGGCGGCGGCCGTAGTGTGTTTCGCGATGTGTGTCGGCGTGATCGGTGCGGCAGCGCCGGCCAGTGCGCAAGGCGGCGCAGTCATCTCTGTCGCATCAGGTGGCGACGTGCAGGCCGCGATCAACAAAGCGGCGCCTGGCGATACCATTCAGTTGCAGCCCGGCGGCACGTACGTCGGCAACTTCGTCCTTCCGAAAAAAGCTGGAACGGCGGTGGTCACGATCCAGACGGCGCCGGACTCTCGACAGCCAGCGCAGGGCGTGCGCGTGAAGCCTTCGCATTCGCCGGCGCTCGCGCGCCTCACCTCCCCGAATTCGGATCCCGTGATGCGCACCGACACCGGCGCTCACCACTATCGGCTCATGCTGCTGGAGTTCGGTCCGAACGACCAGGGGGGCGGCGAGATCGTACAGCTCGGTCGGGCAGATGCCACTCAGACAAGCCTCGATCAGGTGCCGTACTCGTTGGTCCTCGATCGGGTGTACATCCATGGCGATCCGATCGTCGGACAGAAGCGCGGCGTTGCCCTGAACAGCGCGTCAACCGACATCGTCAACTGCTACATCTCTGATATCAAGGCCGTCGGACAGGATACGCAGGCGATCGCCGCGATGAACGGTCCGGGACCGTACTTGATCCAGAACAACTATCTCGAAGCCGCTGCCGAGAACTTCATGGCCGGTGGTGTCGACCCGCAGATCGCGAATCTGAGCCCTTCGGACATCACGTTCCGCTACAACTACCTCTCGAAGCCCACCGCATGGCGGGCTCCGATCGTGCCGACGCCCACGAAAGTCGCGGCGGTGAGCGGAGCGGGAGCCTTACCCGCCGGGACGTACGCGTACCGCGTCGTGGCAGAGCGGCTCGTGGCCAATGCCGCCACCGCACGGTCCGACGCATCTCCCGAAGTATCGGTGACACTTGCGGCACCAGGGGGCGTGACCGTCAGCTGGGCGCCCGTCGCGAAGGCAGTGAGTTACCGCATCTATGGACGGCTGGCCGGCAATGCCACGCAATTCTGGACCACGACCTCGACGTCGTTCGTCGATAACGACGCGGCCGGCACCGCGGGCACACCCGGGGCCGCGACGGTGTGGAGTGTCAAGAACATCTTCGAACTGAAGAACGCTCGGCGCGTGATCGTCGAGCGAAACGTCATGGAGAACAACTGGCTGGCCGCACAGCCAGGCTATGCCATCGTGTTCACGCCGCGCAACTCGGGCGGGATGTGCAACTGGTGCACCGTCGAAGACGTCACGTTCCGCTTCAACATCGTCCGGCATACCGCCGCGGGTTTCAACATCCTGGGATATGACAACGGCCATCCAAGCGGTCAGGCACATCGCATCACCATCACGGACAACCTGTTGTACGACGTAAGCAGTGCGGCCTGGGGAGGAAATGGGTGGGCCGCCCTGATGGGAGGCGGACCCGCGGACGTCGTGTTCGATCACAACACGTTCGACCACGACGGCGCGTCCGCGTTCTACGCATACGGATCGCCGCTGATGACGGGCATTCAAATCACGAACAATCTGCTGCGCCACAACAATTATGGAATCTTCGGTTCCGGCACGGCATATGGGAACGGGACGCTGACCGCCTACTTCACGAGCCCGATCGTCACGAGCAACGTGCTCGCCGGTGGCTCCGCGTCGAGGTATCCCGCTGGAAATCTGTTCCCGACTCTTGCTGCACACATGGCGCAGTTCACGGCACCGGCGCAGGCCGATTACTCGCTGATTGCCGGTAGTTCTTACGCTGGCGCCGCGCTCGATGGTAAGGATTTGGGTGCGAACATCGCGGAGATCAAGAAGTCGGCGGATGTGGCGGTGTCGGGCACGTCTCTCTCGAGTGCAGTCCGAATCACCACGACGGCCCTGCCGCGCGCGACCGTCGGGACCTCTTTGAACGTGACGCTTGGCGCGACCAGTGGCAGTGGACAGTACGCGTGGTCCATCGCTGGTGCCCTGCCAGCCGGCCTGCAGTTCAATCGAACGACGGCGACGCTGAGCGGCGTCCCTACGCAGTACGGATCGTGGCCCGTCACAGTCAGCGCGGCAGATGCGACGGATTCGACCAATGTGGCGACACAGTTACTCACCGTGTCGGTCTGGCCAACGGCCGTCCGCATCTCGGGCGCCTCGCTGCCCGGCGCAATCGTGAGACGCCCGGCGACCGGCGCCATCTACGCCGCTGGTGGAACTGGCAGTTACGATTGGCGCGTCGTCTCCGGCGTCCTCCCGCCGGGGATGGCAGTCGATGCCTCCACAGGAACACTCTCGGGGACGCCGACCGCCATTGGCACGTTCGCGTTTACGGTGGAAGTCTCGGACGCGACTTACGTCGACCTTTCGGCGCAGGGCACGTTCTCGATTACGGTAGCGCCGCCACCGGTTGCAATCCTGACCGACGCGCTCGCCGGAGCTCGTCAAGGTGTGTCCTATGCGGCGACTCTCGAGGCGACCGGTGGAGCGTCACTACTGACCTGGAAGCTGAGTTCAGGTGCGTTGGCGCCCGGCCTGATGTTGAGCAGTGACGGGCAGATCTCAGGCACCGCGACCGCGGCAGGAACGTGGAGCTTCGGCGTGACGGCGACCGACTCTGTCTATCCCACGAATGCATCGACCGCAAAGCTGGCAATTGCGGTGACAAGCGGCGACATCGTTCTCTACGCGCGGCGTGCCACGGCGTTCGCGGGAACTTGGCAGGTGGTGAACGACGCGACGGCCGCTGGTGGCGCGCGCGTCGGTCAGCCGGACGGCGGCGCCCCCAAGGTCCTGTCGGCGCTGGCATCGCCCGTCAGCTACTTTGAGGTGCCCTTTACGCCCGCAGCAGGCCGGGCGTATCACCTGTGGATCCGCGGCAAGGCGCAGAACGACTCGTGGTCCAACGATTCCGTCTACGTGCAGTTCAGCGGCAGCATCGGCTTAGATGGCGCGGCAACATATCGCATAGGCACGACGTCGGCGGCGAGGGTGAACCTCGAGGATGACGTGAATGCCGGTGTGAGCGGCTGGGGCTGGCAGGACAACGGCTACGGCTTGAACGTGCTCGGCCCGGCGATTTACTTCGACGGCACCCCACAAAGGCTGCGAATCCAGACACGCGAAGACGGCTTCTCGATTGATCAAATCGTGCTCTCGACGGCGACCTACTTCAGTGCGGCGCCAGGCGCGCTGAAGAACGACACGACGATTCTCGCCGAGTCCGCGTCCGCGATCGCCCCGATTGTCGATCTCACGGAAATCGTCGTGCACTCTGCAGCCGCCACCGCGATCGCTGGCACGTTCCACACGATCGCTGATGTGACCGCCGCCAACGGCACCGCAATCGGCACGACGGATGCGGGCCTCGCGAAGGTCGCGACCGCCCTGGCGGCGCCGGTCAATTACGTGGAGCTCACGTTCCAGGCGCAGGCAAAAACGGCGTACCGTCTGTGGATGCGCGGCAAGGCGCAGAACAATTCGTGGGCGAACGATTCCGTTTACGTACAGTTCTCCAATGCCGTTGATGGAACCGGAGCTCCAATCTATCGCATCGGCACGACGTCGGCCGCCACAGTCATTCTGGAGGATGGCATCAGCATGGGCGTGAGCGGTTGGGGCTGGCAGGACAACGGCTGGGGCGTGAACATACTCGGTCCGCTGATCTATTTCGCGACGACGGGCACCCAGACAATTCGCGTGCAGGTGCGCGAGGACGGTTACCAGTTCGACCAGATCGTGCTCTCGTCGAAGCAGTACCTGACCAGCGCGCCGGGCGCTCTGAAGAACGACACGACAGTCCTCAAGTAAGCAAGTGCCGGAAGCCGGCAGCGGCTTCCGGCTCCTTCGTCGGCTGGCGCGCAGCCCATGCCGCGTAGCGCGCGCGCCTCTGGACTGGTTGCGGGAAGCTTTGTCGTCCCGCGACCATGTCCATAGCATTGTCGGCAAGGCCTGATGTTGCTCTCCTTTTCTCTTTGTCCTCCTCTACAGTAAAGCGCCATTCCTTCCGTCCGTGCACGCTTTCCAACTCTGCTGATTCAGTTATTGGGCCGACGGAGGGGCTGACGGAATAGCTATTGCTTTGCCGCATTGACGAGCCCTGCAGAGAGGGGAGAATGTGTCAATTTTGAGTACTTTTCACGGCATGAGAACCGTGATGCGGCGCCGCGGCACCGAGTACCGCCGCTATCTCGTCACGGCAGTCGCGTTGCCGCAGTTGGCCTACTGCTGCGCGCCAGCCGTCAGGGTGTGGTCGGCTGTTACTGCCCTGTGGCACCGCGCGTCAGGAAAGTCGCTCGCGGATGCCGAGCGTCTACACGATCTCCGAATCACCAGCGAGGGCGACGGAACGGCCGCACCGATTGTTCCCTCCGCCGTCGAAGCGCTGATGGACCGCGTGCACGCGGCTGGCATGACCGGAGTGCGCCACGGCTTCAACGGTCTCGTCATGTGCGCGGACGGAACGGCCCGTCTCCGGCGGTTGAAGGGGCTCCGGGCACACGCGGGACGAGGCGTGGTATTCGCCGCCGAGCGCGACGCAGATCGCGTGGCATTCAACGCTCGATTCGCGGCTTCCATCCTGACGGAGGAGACGGCGCGTCAGTTGCTCCGGGAGCATAAGGCGAGCGTACCGGCCGGCTATCGTGACTATGCGCCGATCGATTTCGGCGGCGGCGTCACGATTGGTCGGATTGCCTCCACCGACAGCGGTACGGGGCGATGGGACTTCTTCAATCGACATATCGTGACACCACTCGTCACGGGGCGCCGGGTGCTCGATCTGGGATCGAATAATGGCTCGCTGCCGCTCATGATGCTTCGCGCGGGCGCGGCCTCGGTGGTCGCAGTGGAAGGGTCACCAGCCGTTGCCGACTTCGCCCGCCTGAACGCAAGGATCCTCGAGTGGCGCGACATCCGTCGCTACGACATTCGCGTGATCACCGGCGACATGCGCCTGTTTCTGACTCCGGACCTCGGCCAGTTCGATGTGGTGACCGCCTTCTGTTCGCTCTACTACCTGCCCGAATGCGATATGGCGCGGATCATCGCGAAGGCTGCGGCAATGCGGGCGACGCTGGTGCTTCAGGCAAACGATGCGATTCACAATCTGCCCGCGAGCGGGAGCGAGTTGCGGCTGTTGATGACATCCAACGGATATCCGAATGTGGATATGCATCAGTTCCCAGGCTTCGCGCGGCCACTCCTCGTCGGCGCGCCACAAATCATCGGCGACGCTGCAGCCAGCGAACGAGCGTGGGAAGCAGTTCCCCTCTGAAGAACCTGCGGGACGGCAATCGTCATGGCAGATGCGCGACAGACAATAACCAACTGGGAAAGGGCGGAAGTCACCCGGAGCTCAGTCGAGGCGTCTTTGACGCCCGACGATCAGCTTCGCGTCAGCAAGACGACGATGCAACGCTATGCGTCACCGTCGCCTGACCTGTCTTACCCACTTGAATACGCCTACTGACTTCGCAAAAAACGTGACGTGCTCGCGAGAGCCTATCGAAGCGATGCCTCCTTGCTCCGTCACTGGCCCCGACTGAGCCGATGGGCGGCTATACGCGTCTTCGAGGTAACGAAGGCGTCGGCCGGTTCGTCGCAAACCTCGGTACGTTGAAAAACCGGGGCGACCAAGAGCAACCCGAGAACGGACAACCGTCTACGGACGGAAGACTATGATCGCACCGGTTTTGCGGCCGTCGGGGGGTGCCGCGACGTGTCCGCCGTGTGCGTTGAGGATCCGACGCGCGACTGCGAGGCTCATCCCCAGGCCACCGCGCCACTCGTTGAAAACAGGGAGATCGCCTATCGACGCTCCGTCGAGGAGGGCGAGGGTTTCCTCGTCGCCGATCCGGATCTCGAACCCGTCATTGGTTCGCCGCTCGTGGACGAGCAACCGATCCGTCAGGACCACTTCACGGCGCAGTCCGGCGATGAGCGCGGTGAACGCGTTGGTCAGCCGGGGCGCGTCGGCTGGAAACGATGAATCACCCGAGCCCGTCTGCAGATCGACGTGGACTTCGCGATCAGCCAGCGGCGGGAGCTGTTCGACCGCCGCGCGGAGCATCTCGCGCAGATCCGCGCCGCGGCGGTGTACCGGCATCATCTTGCGTTCGATGCTTGTCAGGTCGCTGCCTTCTTTGAGCAGGGCAGAAACCCTGCCGCAGGATTTCTGCACCTCTTCCAGGACGTGGCGCTGCTTGTCGGTGAGCGGTCCGAATCGCTCCTTCAATAACATGTCCACGTACCCTGCTACCACTGTCATGGGCGTTCGCACGTCGTGCACCATGACGGAGAACAGTTCCGCCCAGCGGGGGTCGATCGTCGGCTGCGGCATCTAAAGAATTGTAATATCGCGGGAGGCGGAATGCCGCAGCCCCGGCCGGTGTTATCGGAGGTGAGGCTCTCTTATGCTGATCAGGAAGGGGACGGACATCAAATCGTCGGACATCACGGACGAACCGTGTTATCTCCGTCGGCGGGAATTCATCCAGCTCGCGACGGGCGCCATGATAGGCGCGCTCGCTGCCGGTACAGCCGAGGCCCAGACGCCTCTCCCGAACATCGCGAAGCATACGGTGACCACGGACGAGAAGGTCAACAGCTTCCAGGAGATCACCAGCTACAACAACTATTACGAATTTGGCATCGGGAAGAACGATCCGCAGCGCTACGCAGGCAAACTCACGACGAGCCCGTGGACAGTGAAGATCGACGGTGCGTGCGCGAAGCCGGCCGACTATCACCTCGAGGATTTGATCAAGCCATTCGAGCTCGAAGAGCGCATCTATCGCCACCGCTGTGTCGAAGCCTGGTCGATGGTGATCCCGTGGGTCGGGATCCCGCTCGCTTCGGTAGTGAAACGCGCCGAGCCGACGTCGAAGGCGACCTTCGTGGAATTCACCACGGTGCTCCGGCCGAAAGAGATGCCCGGCCTCGCCTCCGGCGGGTTGAACTGGCCGTATACCGAGGGGCTGCGCATGGATGAAGCGATGCATCCGCTGACGCTGCTGGCGGTCGGCCTCTACGGAAATACTTTGATGAACCAGAACGGCGCGCCGATCCGGCTCGTGATTCCGTGGAAGTACGGCTTCAAGGGCGCGAAGTCAATCGTGCGCATCCGGTTTGTCGAGAAGATGCCACGCACGTCGTGGGTCGAGCAGAACCCGGACTGGTATGGGTTCTATTCGAACGTGAATCCGAACGTCAGTCCGGTCCGCTGGGACCAGAGCCGCGAGAAACGGCTGCCAGGGTTATTTGCAACCAGGAAGACGCTGATGTTCAACGGCTACGCCGACCAGGTGCAATCGATGTACGCGGGCATGGATTTAAAGAGGTACTACTGATGACAGCAGCGCCTTGCCGTCCGCGCGCGACGGACTGATGCGAAGCGTCGGGCACTCAAGCGGCGCCGACCGCCTGCGCGCCGAGGTGGGGCCGCGCGAGCTTTGAGAAACCAGACGTATGCGTCGAATCAGCAAGGTGCTGCTTTTCGTGCTCGCGCTCTCGCCTGTCGCGTGGCTCGCGTGGGGCCTGCTGCACGGCACGCTCGGCGCCAATCCTGCTGAAACGATCCAACTTCAAACAGGCCGCTGGGCGCTGAAGTTCCTGCTCGTCACGCTCGCCGTCACACCAGTCCGTCGGGTGACGGGATGGAACGTCGTGATCCAGTACCGGCGCATGCTCGGGCTCTTCGCGTTCTTCTACGCCTCGTTGCACTTCACGTCGTACATCGTGCTCGATCAGTTCTTCGACTGGAACGCGATGTTTCGCGATATCCCGAAGCGCCCGTTCATCCTGATGGGCACGCTCGCATTCCTGCTGTTGACGCCGCTCGCGATCACGTCGACCAAAGGTTGGATCCGGCGTCTGGGTCGACGATGGCAGACCCTCCATCGCTTGATCTACCTCGCGGCCTGCTGCGCGATCGTGCATTTCGCGTGGAAGGTCAAGGTGATTGTCGGGGATCCGGTGATCTACGCGGTGATTCTCGCGGCGCTGCTCGGATTCCGCGCGATCTGGTTCTTGAGAAAACGGAATGCGCGGCCGAGGCGCGCCGTGCCGCAATCCGCCTGACCAGCACTCCCCAACCCAGGCTGCCGCAGATCCGCGGCAGGCGAACGCTCTCTCCGACTTACGAATTCGTTGCCGCGGCCCAGCCAGCCAGGGCAGAGTCTCTGCCCATTCGCCCCCCGAATCTGCCACTTCGCCGAAAGTCCCTGATTTCAGAATAACTTGCGGATTATTCTTGAGCGCATGCACAAGCCGATTAAGTACGCGGAGAAGGCCCTGACGCTGGCGGCGAAGGGCGCCTGGGTCGCCTTCGATACGCTCAACAGCCTCAAGCCCAACGGCACGTTTACTCCGAAGTGGTCTGATCTCCCGCTGCAGAAATCGTGGCAGAAGGTAAAGCCGCCGCTTGGCTGGCCGCGCGAAACCGACTCGCTCTGCCCGAACTGCGTGCGCGCCGCGCGCCAGGCGATCGTCGACGGCAAGCAGGATTACAGGATTCTTCTCAACGAGAAGGTGGGCGAGATCAAAGCCACTATCACCGAGAAGGACGGCAAGATCGTCATGATCAAGGACTGCCCGATCCACGGGCACTTCGAAGACGTGATGGCGATCGATCCGGCGTTCTTCAAGCACCTGGAAGAAACGTTCCCGGGGAGCGACATCCGCTCGCACAACGACGAGAAGCTCCACAATCATGGCAGCAGCACGATCAAGTACGGCCGCGGCTCGGTCCTCACCATCGACCTGACGAATCGCTGCAACATGATGTGCGATCCGTGCTTCATGGACGCCAACCAGGTCGGCTTCGTGCACGAGCTCGCGTGGGACGAGATCAAGACGATGCTGGACAACGCGATCACGCTGAAGCCGAAGCGCCAGATGTCGGTCCAGTTCTCGGGCGGCGAGCCGACGATGTCGCCGTATTTCCTCGATGCGGTGCGTTACGCGAAGAAGGTTGGCTACAACTCGGTGCAGGCCGCGACCAACGGGATTGAGTTCGCGAAGAGCAAGGAATTCGCGAGGGCCGCGTTCGAGGCCGGACTGCGCTACGCCTACCTGCAGTTTGACGGCATCGGCAACGCGGCGAACTCGCATCGGCTCGTCGGTAATCTGTTCGACGTCAAGCTCCGCGCGATCGAAAACCTCTGGTCCGCCGGTGTCGACATCGTCCCGGTCATCACGATCGTCAACGGCATCAACAACGAGCAGGTCGGACGCATCGTCCAGTTCGCCCTCGACAATCCGAAGAAGATCAACTTCCTGTCGTTCCAGCCGGTGTCATTCACGGGTCGCGACGAGGAAGTCACGCCGGAGCGCCGCGCGGCGCAACGCTATACGCTGTCGCACCTGGCGCACGACGTGAAGAACCAGACCGGGCTCGGCGAGCCGACGCGCGACTGGTTCCCGATTTCGTTCATGGGCACCTTTACCGACTGGGCCGATCTCGTGCACGGGCCCAGCGCGGAGTGGGGCAACCTGACGTGCGGCTGTCACCCGAACTGCGGGATCGGCATGGCGGTGATGATCGACAAGCAGACGAAGGAGGCGGTGCCGGTGACCGCGTTCCTCCACGCCGATCAGCTCGCGAAGGATCTGCAGCGGGTGAACGACGCGGCACGCGGCCGGCGCCTGTCGCTCGCGGGCATGGCGCTGGCGCTGATGAAGAACTACGACCCGTTCAAGGCGCCGAGGCACTTCAAGCTCAGCGATCTGATGCAGAAGTTCGACAAGACGTTCGGTGCGACGCACAAAGCTGACAAGGGCGGCTACGGGCGCGTCGATGGCGAACGCACAGTCGAGGATCAGGAGAAACGCCGCGGCGATCGCTGGAATTTCCTGTTCATCGCGGGCATGTGGTTCCAGGATCTGTTCAACTACGACTTCCGGCGGACCGAGCGCTGCATCATTCCGTATGCGACGCAGGAAGGGGAGATCTCCTTCTGCGCGTATAACACCGGTATCGGCTGGCGGAACATCATCGAGAAGATGCACATGACGGCGACGCTGACAAAGTGGTACGACGAGCACGGCCGTCACCAGATCTATGCCGGCGGAAGGAACGTGGAGCTGTCGTCGACGGAGCATCACCTCGTGCTGGATCCCGTGGCGGTGGCGGCGGGCAAGCAGACCGATCTCGACGAGCTGGGCGTTGCGAAGAACGCGCGCGAAGAGAAGCTGCGCGCGCGCCAGCAGCAGCAGGCGGCCGCGTCAGCGGAGGCCTTGGAGAATGCCCGGATGGCCGCGCTCTACCGTCAGCACGTGCTGAAGGAAGCCGCGCCCGAGCCGACCATCCAGATCGCGGGGCTCGGCGGAAAGAAGAAGTCCGAGCCGCAGGTGCTGCACAAGAACCAGGAGTAACGAAGTCCGAGGGCCGAGGTTCGAGATCCGAGGTAGGCCGGGTCTTTGGACCTGGCGTCCGGACGGCCGCGTAGGAAACCGCGCGGCCGTCAGCCGGGTTCACCCCCCAGCTTCAGTTCGTACCAGTTCATCTTTCTCGTCATGTACATCACCAGCGCGAGAATGACGAACAGGTCCACCGATCCCGCAAGCAGCGCGTAATCTTCGAGGCGCAGCAGCACGACGACATCGAAGATCCCGCGGCTGCGGATCTGAGGCGCTGACGTTCCGTCAATCTGCAGATCACGTGGCAGGAAGTTCACGCGGCAAACGGATCGCTGTTGCCGGCCGGCGCTGTCGATCCAAGCGATGCGGTATGGCGGCGATCCGTCGCTCGGAGGCGATTTCTGTCTAAGGCATTCGCGCTCGCCGTGTTCGGGACCGCCGCGGTTTCCATCGCTGGTCCGCACACGCCACTCGTTCAAACGGTGCGCCCGCAAATCATCGGCATCGCGCACGTCGCGCTGCAGACGAGCGATCTTGCGCAGGCCCGGCGCTTCTATGGCGATCTGCTTGGCTACGCGGAGATCGCGCCGGCGGGACGGGCGCACGTGGCGGCGTTCGCCGTCAACGACCGCCAGCGCCTGATTCTTCATGACGGCTTGCCCGCGGATCGCGACGAGCGGCTGCTCGCCGTGGCATTCGAGACCACGAGCGCGGACGCGATGCGCGCGTTTCTGGAGAAACGCGGTCAGCGCGTTGGGGATGTGATGGCTGACGTGGATGCAGGAGGACGACAGGTCGAGGTGACGGATCCCGATGGTCACCATGTGCGATTTGTCGAGCGCGGTCGGCACGCGCCGGCGGAGAAAGGCGCGGCCCTCGATACACGCATCTCGCGCCGGATCCTGCACGCGGGGTTGACGATCCGCGACGTGGCCGCAGCCGACACCTTCTATAAGGACGGACTCGGCTTTTCGGAGATCTGGCGCGGCGGGCGCACGCCGGACGTGACCAGCTGGATCAACATGCGCGTGCCGGACGCGACCGAGTACCTCGAATACATGCTCGTCACGAGCGAGCGGGTCGATCGCCGGCAACTCGGCACGCTCCATCACGTCGCGCTCGTCGTGCCGGACATGCAGGAAGCACTGACGATCGTCCGCAGCCGCGCGGCGCCCGACGATCCGAATCACCGGGCCACGCCGCAGATTGGCCGCAACAATCGCTGGCAGCTGAATCTCTACGATCCGGACGGGACGCGGATCGAGTTCATGGAGCCGTGGACCGTCAGATGAATGTTGAAAATCGAATGAATCGAAGGAAGACGAAGTCTCGAAGGAGCAGATTCTTTTTGGCGAAGGAGCATTCTTATTTAAGGTGATTTTGTTCCTTCGGGTTTTTCGGTTCCCCTCCGATTCCTTCGATTGAAAGGTTCCGCGCGCCGCAGGACTCACGAATAACCAGCTCCGTGTGCAGCAACACATCGCGGGCCGGACGATCCGGCCGCACCAGGCGTTCCAGCATGGTCGTCAGCGCAGCGTCGCCGATCTCGCGCGTCGGCTGACGCAGCGTCGTGAGCGGCACCGGCAGCAGCTTCGCGTACTCGGCGTCATCGATGCCGACGAGACGCACGTCGCCCGGAACCGCGTGGTTCAGGCGCAGCAGCGTCTGCATCAGGCGGCCGGCGGTGCGATCGTTGGCGCACACGATCGCGTCCGGCCGACTCGCCGCCATCATGGCTTCAACCGCGGCTCGATCCGATGGATCGAGCCGCGACACGAGCGCGTGTTCCACCGGCGCGTTCCACGCATACAGCGCTTCACGATAACCCGCCTCGCGTGCGTCGACGGTCGCGGCGGCGTGCGCCAGCGCGACAAACGCGATGCGCCGTGACCCCAGGCGGAGGAGATGCTCAGTGATCACATATCCGGCGCGACGGTTATCAATGCCGACGAGATCGTGGCGCCCGCGTCGCGGGTAGGGAAGCACCGTCCGATCGAGCAGCACGATCGGGATGTGCGCCTCGTCGAGCGCTTGCGCGATGCGGCTGTTGACTTCGTCCTTGCCCGCCGTGAGCTCGAGCGGCGCAAAGAACACGCCTGCGACCCGTCGATCGATATACTGCCGGCACAACTGCCACGCGCGATCCTCCTTCGACGCGCCGTCGCGAGCCACGCTGCCCCAGAGCAGCGCGTGCTCGCGCGCGAGCGACGATCCCATCATTCCCTGGCAGATCGGCTCGAAGATTTCGGTCTCGCCGAGATCGGGGATCAGCAGGCTGAAAGACATGCCGGGTGCGATCACCGGTTTCTTGACAAACGTGCCGGACCCGGCGCGGCGCTCAACGAGCCCGGCGGCCTGGAGATCGCGCACGGCTCGCCCGATCGTGATCCGCGAAGCGCCGAACTTGCGGACGAGGTCGGCCTCGCTGGGCAGCCGCTCGCCACTTTTCCAATGCCCCGATTGAATCTCCTGCCATAGCGCCGCGTACACCTGGCGGTACTTCGGCCCAGGCGACTGTGCCTCTTGGATGGCTGCCATGCGTAAACAATATAACAAATTTCCGTCATGGATCCTATAGTTGACATATACGTTACGTGATGCTGATATAACAATATCGCATCGCGTATCGCGGTGGCGGGGTGTTGGACCCCAGAGGAATCCATGACGAGTGAAACGGTGGCAACCAAGCATTTTCTGGTCGCGTCGGACTTCGACCAGACTCTGAGCTTCAACGATTCCGGGGTGGTGCTCAGCGAATTGATCGGCGCCTCGGATTTTCAGCGCAAGGTTGACGGGCTCGCGCGGAGCAACCTGGTGCAGCAGGGCGGCGAGCTCGCATACCTCATTCGCCACGATCCGGAATTCCGTGGCGTGCGCCGCGAGCATCTCGAAGAGACGGGCCGTCGCGTGCGGCTGCGCAGCGACATCCCCGCGCTCATCGAGTTCCTCGATCGGGGACTCGATGGCGCGCGGTTCTCGTTCTTCGTCATATCCGCCGCGCCACGCGAAGTGATCCAGTCGGCGCTCGCCGGGATTGTCGCTCCCGACCAGATTTTCGGCACCGAGCTCGAATACGACGCCGAGTCGGGCGAGGTCCGTTCGATCGTCCGCGTGCCGGCCGGGTATGGCAAGGTTGCGGTCGTCGAAGAGCTCGAGACGCGCCTCGGAATCGCGCCGGACCGCACGATCTACGTCGGCGACGGTAGTTCCGACGTGCACGTCATGCTGCACGTGAACAACCGCGACGGATTCACGATCGCCGTGTCGGAGAACAAGCAGCTCGCGCGGATTGCGCGGAGCACGGTGCTCAGCGACAACGCGTTCTCGGTCGTCGTGCCGATCCTCGAGCAGGTCCTGCACTGGGGATCCGGCGAGATTCGATCGTTGTTCGAGACCAACGGCCTCACGCTGCACGAATGGGAGAAGGCGCGCACCGATCGCGTCACCGTGCGGCAGGCGCCGCAGATCCGCAACGAGGCGGTCGCGTGATGGAGAGGCTCATCACGGACTATCTCGGCTGGACCGCGACAGCGGTGTTCGTGGGTTCGTACTTCTGCACGCGCGATCGCACGCTGCGCGCCGTGCAGATGGCGGGCGCGCTGATGTGGGTAGCGTACGGCGTCCTGATTGGCGCGTCCCCCGTGATCGCGGCAAACGTGCTCGTCTTCGGCGCCGCCGCATGGACGCTGACGAGCGCGACGCGGCGCCAGCGCCCGTCGCCTGACGGCGGCTGAGATCATTCAATCGGAGCAACTTGATCTGTAGGCCGGGGTCTTCACAGCCGGCGAAAGACGCCTCTGAAGAGGCGCCCTACACCTGCTTGGTCTTCCATGCTCCTCGACGGAAGATCACGGCGCTGACCAGCGCGAGCATGGAGTACGAGACGGTTAACGCGATGAACACGCCGCGGGGGCCGAAGCCGGCATGCGTCGCGAGCCACCACGCCAGCGGGATCTCGAACAGCCAGAACACGAAGAGGTTGATGATCGTCGGCGTCCACGTGTCGCCCGCGCCGTTGAAGGCCTGCGTCAGCACCATGCCGCAGGCGTAGAACAGGAACCCGAGGCTGACCGTGCGCAGGCAGCCGACGGCGAACGGCACGACCGCGGAATCGGTTGAGAAGAACCGCGCGATCAGCGGCGCCCCTCCCAGGAAGACCAAGCCGACGAGGCCGAGAAACACCATGTTGTAGCGGGCCGCGGTCCACACGGCGCGCTCCGCGCGATCCGGACGACCGGCGCCAAGATTCTGCCCGACCATCGTCGCGGCCGCGTTGCTGATGCCGAAGGCGGGGAGCAGCGCAAAGATAATCACGCGAATGCCGATCGTGTAGCCGGCGAGCGCCGCGCTTCCGAACACCGACAGGATCCTGACGAGGCCGATGTAGCTGGCCGTTCCGATCAGAATCTGGAATGTTCCCGTTCCCGACAATCGCAAGACTGTCCGCATCGTGCCGAGGTCGAGCCGGAGATGACAGAGTGCCAGGTGCACGCGGCCCCGCCCCCGGGCAAGCGTCACGATCTGGAAGATGACGGCGGTGCCGCGTCCGATGTTGGTGGCGACCGAAGCGCCCGTGACGCCGAGCTGCGGGAACGGTCCGAGCCCGAAGATGAAACATGGGCCGAGCACGATGTTCAAGGCGTTACCGAGGATCAACACGCGCATCGCAATTGCGGCATCGCCTGAGCCTCGGAAGACTGCGTTCTGCAGGAACAGGAGCAGCACGGTCGCGTTGCCGGCAAGCATCGTACGCGTAAAACCACTTCCTGTTCGCACCACGTCTTCGGAAGCCCCCATCACACGCAGAAGCGCGCGTGCGTTCGGCGCCGCGGCCAGCGCGATTGCGGTCGCCAGGACCAGCCCGAGGAGAATCGACTGTCCTGCAGCGCGCGCGGCGCCCTCCGGATCCCGCTCGCCGATCCGCCGCGCCACGAGCGCGGTCGCGCCGATCGTCAGCCCCATCGCCACGGTGTAGATGATCGTCAGCATCGACTCGGTCAGTCCGACCGTCGCCACGGCGTCCGCGCCGAGGTGCGCGACCCAGAACACGTCCGCGACCGCAAAGATCGACTCCATCGACATCTCGACGACCATTGGCACCGCGAGCATGATGACGGCGTGGCCGACCGGCGCGGTGGTGTAGTCGATGGGCGCGCCCCGCAGCGCCTCGCGAATGGTGCCCCAGACGCCCGTGGGTTCTTCGATGAGAGTCGACATGTGACGTGCGATTATGCCCGAACATCGTGGCCTGAAAAGCGAAGAGTACGCTTGTCACGTACGATTCACGCAGAGAGCGCAAAGATCGCAGAGAAATGCAGGCCGCGGATCACGCGGATGACACGGATCCTGTCACGCCACACGCGCGAAGAAGACATTGAAGAAGTGACTGCGCGGATGGCAGCCTTCGTGGCGCGCTCTGCGCCTCTTGTATTTCTCGGCGTGAGATCGTCTTCTCCGCGCGCAGATGCCCCCTACGCTGCTCGCCTCGAATAGCGCTCTAACGGCTACGCTTCGAGAACGGGAATGTGAGAGCATCCGTGCGCCGAATCACCACGCCGCGGGAGGCACGCATGTCCATCAGCACACGGATCGCCCTGGTCACGGTCGCCTTGCTCGCCGTTGAGGCGAGCCCTCGCACTGCTCCGGCGACCGATGACGGATATCCGCTCAATTACGTCGCCGGCACTCTTATTCGCCTCAGCGATAACGGCGCCTGGTCGTGGTTCATGGATCCGCGCGCGATCGTCGACCAGGGGAAAGTGATCACCGGGTCGGTGCGCGCTGTGGGATCGAACGCCGCGAACGTCAGCGATCCGCAATGGGGCAACGTCGAGATCGAGGTCTACGACATCAACACCGGCGTCGTGCAGACGACCGTGCTGCATCCGCACTTCGAACAGGACGATCACGACGCTCCGTCGTTTCTCGTGCGCCGCGACGGAAGCTATCTCGCGATGTATTCCAAGCACGCGGTCGAGCGGAAAGTGTATTGGCGCATCTCAGAGCCGCACAATCCGCTGGTCTGGGGGCCGGCATCGATTCTCGAGACGCCCGGCAGCGACGCGAATTTTGCCGGAGACAACGCCACGTATTCGAATCCGTTCAGAATGCCCGACGGGCGCCTCTTCAACTTCTTCCGCGCCTTCAGCCACGATCCCAACTACATGATGTCGGACGACGACGGGAAGACGTGGAGGTATGGCGGACGTTTTCTTTACGGCCGCGATGGCTACAGTCCGTATGTGAAGTACGCCTACGACGGCAAGGGCACGGTGCACTTCGTCACGACGGAAGATCACCCGCGCAATTTCGACAACAGCATCTATCACGGATACCTGCGCAACGGCACCATCTATCACTCCAACGGCACGCCGATCGGCCCGCTCAGCACGTCGACCGACGCAAAGATTGCGACGTGGGATCTGACGAAAGTGTTCCAGGGGGATCCGGACAACGTCGCGTGGATGGTCGACATCAAGCTGGATCGCGACGATCGTCCGTACGTGATCTTCTCGGTACAGAAGGATGGCCGCGGCCTGCCACGCGGACAGGGTGGGATGGATCTGCGCTATCACTACGCGCGATGGAACGGTACCGCGTGGCACACGGAAGAGATCGCTTATGCCGGCACACGGCTCTATCCGACCGAGGACGATTATTCAGGTCTTGCCGCACTCGATCCCGCCAACCCCGATCTGGCGTACATCTCGACCGACGCGGATCCCGTCACGGGCGCGCCGCTCATCAGCCGCGCGGATCAGAAGCGGCATCGCGAGTTGTTCCGGGGACGTCGGAGCTCGAACGGCAAATGGACGTGGACGCCAATCACGCGCAACTCAACGGTTGACAACCTGCGGCCGATCATTCCTACGTGGGACGATCCGCGGACGGCCCTGTTGTGGATGCGCGGCTCATACGTGCACAACCACGGCGAGTGGTACTCGTCGATTGTCTGCCTGATCCTTCCGGACGCCAGATTCGGCAACCGACAACCGTCCTCCGGCAGCCAACAACCGTCTTCCGGCAACCGACATCCGCAGTAAGATGACGCCATGGATAGAAGAGATTTCTTGAAGCTGGGCGGCACCGCGATCGCGGCGGGCGCGATTGGCACGCCAGACACAGTGGCCGCGGTGCAGCCGCAAGCGGGACCGACGGCGTTCGCCGCGGCCCCGATGGAAACCGTCCGCATCGCCTACGTCGGAATCGGCGGCCAGGGTTCCAGCCACGTACGGAACCTGCTGAAAATTCCGGGCTGCCGGATCACCGCTGTGTGCGACATCCGATCGGAGCGAACCGACTGGGCGACGAAAGCCATCACCGAGAAGGGCGACCCGGCGCCAGCGGTCTACAACAAGGGGCCGCGCGATTTCGAGCGGCTCTGCGAAACCGAGGATCTCGACCTCGTCTACAACGCCACTCCGTGGGAATGGCACGTGCCGATCATGCTGGCCGCGATGAAGAACGGCAAGCATACGGCGACGGAAGTTCCAGCAGCCATGACGATCGAGGACTGCTGGGCGATCGTCGAATCGGCCGAGAAGCTCCGGAAGCACTGCGTGCTGATGGAGAACTGCAACTACGACCAGATGGAGATGATGGTCTATAACATGGTCCGGCAGGGCGCGTTCGGCGAGATGCTTCACGCCGAAGGGGGCTACCTGCACGATCTGCGCGCGATCAAGTTCGCCGACGAGGGAGAAGGTCTCTGGCGCCGCGAATGGTCGAAGAAGCTGAATGGCAACCCATACCCGACGCACGGTCTCGGGCCGATTGCCAACTGCCTCGACATCAATCGGGGCGATCGCTTCGACTACCTCGTGTCGATGAGCAGCCCGTCACGCGGGCTGCAGGACTGGGCCCAGGAGCACACGCCGCCGGATTCGCCGAAACGCAAAGAGAAGTACGTCCTCGGCGACGTGAACGCCAGCCTGATCAAAACCGCACGCGGCCGTACGATTCTCGTCGAGCACTGCACGAACCTTCCACGTCCTTACAGCCGGATACACATGGTGCAGGGGACGAAGGGGTTGTTCCAGGGCTATCCCAATCGCGCCTACATCGAAGGACGCGGCAAACAGGATGAGTGGCAGGACGCAGCCGCGCTGCTGGAGGAGTTCGAGCATCCGCTCTGGAAAGAGATCGCCGCGATCGCCAAGGGCGCTGGCCACGGCGGCATGGACTTCATCGAGGACTACCGATTGGTCAAGTGCCTGCGCGAAGGACAACCGACTGACATGAACGTGTACGATGCCGCCGGGCTGAGTGCGGTCGTGCATCTCAGCGTGCAGTCGGTCGCCAAAAAATCGGCCGCAGTGGATTTCCCGGACTTCACGCGGGGCCGTTGGCAGCACACGCCGCCGCTGGCGATCGTCCACATGTAGTCCGGGATCGTTGGGGTGAGAGTCACATCGCGCGCGGTCGTGCTCGCTCGCGGCCTGGGTACGCGCATGCGCGAACCCGATCCGGCCGTCACGTTGACCGCGGAGCAGCACCGTGCCGCGAACGCCGGCCTCAAGCCGATGGTTCCCGTCCACGGCCGCCCGTTCCTCGAGTACGTGCTAGGCGCCGTCGCCGACGCAGGCATCCGACAGGTGGCGCTCATCGTCGCGCCCGATCACCTCGTCATTCGACGCCACTTCGAGGAGCACGCGCCGTCGCGGCTGGCGATCAGCTTCGTCGTGCAGGCCGAGGCGCTCGGCACCGCCAATGCCGTGCTCGCGGCGGAGCAGTGGACCGGCGGCGAACCGTTTCTCGTGATGAATGCCGACAACCTGTATCCCGTCCAGGCGCTCGCGGATCTCGCGTCGCTCGACGAGCCGGGCCTGCTCGCGTTCGAGGCCGACGATCTCGTGCGCACGGGGAACATTCCGGCGGCACGTGTGAAGGCGTTCGCGCTGGTTCAAACGGACGACGATGGGTATCTGATGAGGATTGTAGAGAAGCCAAACGATCTTCCGTCTGAAGGCGGAAGCCACGAGATTCAACAGGGGCGGGGAAGCCACGAGACTCAACAAGGGGGCGGAAGCCACACCCAGCAAAAAAGCCACACCCAACAGAATCCTGTGGCTTCCGCCTTCAGGCGCAAGGACCTCCTCGTCAGCATGAACTGCTGGCGGTTCGATGCGCGCATCCTCGGCGCGTGCCGCGACGTGCCGCGATCGTCGCGAGGAGAGTTCGAACTGCCGGAAGCAGTGATGCTTGCGATGACCCGTGGCGTCCGCTTCAGGACCCTGCACGCGCGTGGACCCGTACTCGACCTGTCGCGCCGCGCCGACATGATCGATCTCGCCCGACGGCTCGAGACGGCCTCTCCGCGTCCATGACCGGCGCATCCCTGGCGCGCGCGCTCGTCGAGGGTGGCCTCCAACCTTCCGAGCACGACGGCAAGGTGCGACTGTTCGATCTCGTCCTCGAGCGACACACGACAGTCGGCTCGTCCAGCCGCGCGCCCGTTCGCGCGTGGTGGGTGCCGGGCAGGCTCGAGGTATTCGGCAAGCACACCGACTACGCAGGTGGCCGGACGCTCGTGTGCGCGGTCCCGCGCGGCTTTGCCGTGACGGCGAGTGGGCGCGACGACGGGATCCTCAATATCATCGATGCGCGTAATAACGAGGGGGTGACCCTGCGGCCGCCGTTTGAGGAAGTGTTTACCGGCTGGCGGAACTACGTCCGCGTCGTCGCGCGACGACTCTCGCGCAATTTTCCGGAATCCGCATTCGGCGCGGACATCGTGTTCGCGAGCGATCTGCCGAGGGCGTCGGGCATGAGCAGCTCGAGTGCGCTGATGATCAGCATCGCGACCGTGCTGGTTCGCCAGGGGACGCTCGAGGCGCGTGAGGAGTGGAGGGCAAACATCCGTGCGCCGCTCGACTCCGCGGGCTATTACGCGTGCATCGAGAACGGCCTCAGCTTCGGCTCGCTACGGGGAGACTCCGGCGTTGGCACTCACGGCGGCAGCGAGGACCACGCCGCGATTCTGACCGCCCAGCCCGGGCGACTGTCTGCATTTCGTTTCGTGCCGATGCGCCCCGACGCGACCTGCCGCGTGCCAGACCAATGGCGCTTTCTGCTGGCGCCAAGCGGCGTCCCGTCGGAAAAGACGGGCGCGGCGAAAGAGAGATACAACCGGCTCTCTCTGGGCACGCGCGCTCTGCTCGAACACTGGAACCGCACCGAGCCTCACGCGGAATCGCTCGGCGCTGCGCTCGGGTCGCGACCCGATGCCGCACGTCAGCTTCGCGAGATCGTCCGCTGCTCCGCCACGGGCGACTGGACGCCGGACGCTTTGACGAATCGGCTCGATCATTTCGTGCGCGAAGATGCGCGCGTGCCTGACGCGCTGGCGGCATTCGACGCGGCGGATGGGGCGCGGCTGCAGGAGCTCGCGACCGGATCACAGGAAGACGCGGAGACGCTGCTGGAGAATCAGGTGCCGGCGACTGTGCAGCTTGCGCGCTCGGCGCGCTCGTCAATCGCGCGGATGCGGAGGAGTTTGCGGCACGCTGGAGTCCCCACGCGTTCATCGCGATGCCGGGACCGGCGCTGGTGGAGCTGTCTCCTTCCGAACTGTAGGCCGGGTCTTCAGACCCGGCGCGCTTTTGCTGCAAGTTGCATATCACGCGCTCGGACACGAGCAGCGCGCATGAGGCGGGTCTAAAGACCCGCCCTACAGAACGGCCTACTCGAGCTGCAGCGGTTCGGGCTGCGGCAGCTCCGGGACGGTCTCCGGAAGTGACATCATGAGCCGCGCGCATGCGTTCCAGCGCAGCACCGCATCGTCGTTGCGCGCCGGGCTGATCGCTTCCGCACGTTCGAAGAAGGTCATCGCTTCGCGCAGCCACTCGACCGCCGCGGCGGCGGCGCCATAGCGTTCGTGATGCAACACCGCCTTCGCGCGGCGTTCGCGGATGATCCCCGAGTAGTACGCGCGGTCGTACTCCTCCTTCAGGCGTGCCGCGAGTTCCACCGCGCGGCCGATGACTCTGGACGACGATTCGTGGGGAAACTGGTCCGTGAGCGCGAGGAGCAGCGTGATCAATGCATCCTGGTTGTCCGGATCCACCTGCAGCACGTCGAGGCAGATGCTCTCCGCCTCGCCGGGTTCGTTCAGCAGACGATAGCGTTCGGCCTTGGCGAGCGCCGATGGGATCGCGTCCTTTGAGAGCGGCTTCAGCGTGAACATGGGGCACCTCAGGAGCGAAATACCCGCAGCAGCCTGGTGATCGGATCGTAGAAGCGGTCGACGACGCGTTCCTTCAACGGAATGATGGCATTCTCAGTGATCGTAATGTGTTCGGGACAGACCTTCGTGCAGCAGCGTGTGATGTTGCAGTAGCCGATTCCATGATGGTTCTTCAGGTCATCCAGGCGATCCCCGGCGTCGATTGGGTTCATCTCCAGCGCCGCCGCGTACGTCAGGAAGCGCGGGCCGATGAAACGATCATGCATCTTGTGATCGCGCAGGATGTGGCAGACGTCCTGGCAGAGAAAACATTCGATGCACTTCCGGAACTCCTGCACGCGATCGATGTCCGCCTGGCGCATGCGCCACGTCCCGTCCGAGGCGTCGGGTTTTTTTGCCGCGAACGGCTTGATCGATTGCTTGACGCGGTAATTCCACGATACGTCGGTGACGAGATCTTTGATCGGCGGGAACGCGCGCATCGGTTCGACCGTGACCGGCTCGTCGAGCGGCAGGCTGTTCAGCCGTGTCATGCACATCAGGCGGGGGCTGCCATTGATCTCAGCGGAACACGATCCGCACTTGCCTGCCTTGCAGTTCCAGCGGACGGCAAGGTCCGGCGCCTCGGTTGCCTGGATCTGGTGCACCGCATCGAGCACGACCATGCCCGGCACGATCGCGACGGAGTAGTCGCGGAACGCGCCGCCCTTTTCGTCAGTGCGCCAGACCTTGAACGTTGCAGTCGGCATAGGATTCATGCCGGGTCTAAAGACCCGGCCTACGTCTGATTGTAGGGCGGCTCTTCAGAGCCGCCCGCGACGTGTATTATTTCTGATCTTCGATAATCTGCTTCAGCTCCGCCGGCATAGCTGGGAGCGGCACGCGGCGAACCTGCATCGATCCGTCAGACGCCTTCGCCGTCACGACGTTGAACATCGCAAACCGTGGATCCTTCTCCGGAAAATCTTCCCGGAAATGACCGCCGCGGCTCTCCTTACGTTCGATCGCCGATCGCGTGATCGCCTCTGACACCGTCAGCAGGTGGCCCAAATCGATCGACGTGTGCCAGCCAGGATTGTATTCGCGGTGGCCCGTGACGACCGCCCGCTCGACCCGCGTCCTCAACGCCGTCAGTCCCTGCAGCGCCCGCTGCATGTCGTCTTCGTTGCGGACGATGCCAACGAGCGCCTGCATCATCTCCTGCAATGCGCTCTGGATTGCGTACGGATTCTCACCGCCGCCTGGTCCTGCTTCGAACGGCTTCAGCGCGCGATCGGCTGCGGCGCGCGCGGCGGCAGTGTCGATTGAGACGCGGCGATGCTCGCGCGCAAAGGCAGCCGCGTGCTCCCCGGCGCGCTTCCCGAACACGAGGAGGTCCGAAAGCGAGTTGCCGCCGAGCCGGTTCGCGCCGTTGATGCCCGCCGCGCATTCGCCGGCCGCAAAGAGGCCCTGGACGCTCGACATCTGCGTGTCGCCGTCGACGCGCACGCCGCCCATGATGTAGTGGGTCGTGGGCCCCACCTCCATCGGCTCCTTGGTGATGTCGATGTCGGCGAGCTCCTTGAACTGGTGATACATGCTGGGCAGCTTGCGGCGGATGTGCTCCTCGCCGTTCGCCAGTCGCTTCTTTATCCACGCGATGTCGAGGAACACGCCGCCGTGCGGGCTGCCGCGGCCGTCTCTGACCTCGCGCATGATGCAGCGCGCGACGTGATCGCGTGTCAGGAGTTCCGGCGGCCTCCGCGCATTCTTGTCACCCTGCGTGTAACGCCATCCCTCGTCTTCGTTGTCCGCCGTCTGCTTGCGGTACGCGTCGGGGATATCGTCGAACATGAAGCGGCGTCCGTCCCGGTTGAGAAGGATGCCGCCTTCGCCGCGCACGCCTTCCGTTACAAGAATCCCCTGAACGCTCGGCGGCCAGATCATGCCAGTCGGATGGAACTGGATGAACTCCATGTCCAACAGCTCCGCGCCGGCGTGATAGGCGAGCGAATGGCCGTCGCCCGTGCCTTCCCAGCTGTTGCTGGTGATTTTGTAGGCGCGGCCGGCTCCGCCTGTCGCCAGGATCACGGCCGACGCGCCAAATACCTTGAAGCGGCCGCGCTCGCGCTCGTAGCCGACGACGCCGGAGGCGCGACCGTCGGTCGCGAGCAGCGACACGACGGTGAACTCCATGTGGACGTCGATGCCGCGGTGAACGCCCTCGTCCTGCAGCGTGCGGATCAACTCGAGACCCGTGCGATCGCCGACGTGCGCGAGACGCGGATAGCGGTGGCCGCCGAAGTTACGCTGCAGGATGCGCCCGTCCGCCGTGCGATCGAAGACCGCGCCCCACGCCTCGAGCTCGCGCACACGATCGGGTGCCTCTTTCGCGTGCAGTTCGGCCATCCGCCAGTTGTTCACGTACTGGCCGCCACGCATCGTGTCGGCGAAGTGCACCTTCCAGCTGTCGCGGTCGTCGACGTTCGCGAGCGCCGCCGCGACGCCCCCTTCGGCCATCACGGTGTGCGCCTTGCCGAGCAGCGACTTGCAGATCAAGCCGACCTGCACGCCGGCTGCGGACGCTTCGATCGCGGCGCGGAGTCCCGCGCCGCCGGCGCCAATCACGAGGACATCGTAGTCGTGTGTCTCAAAGTCCATCAGAGGCAGCGCTTCGCGCGACTGCGATCCGGGGCGCGGGGCGCGCGATCCGAGACGCGGTCCTGAAACGACCGCACCCCGCACCCCGGGCCCCGCATCCCGATTGCTTCACGTTTTTCACAGCAATCGAAGATCCGTCCAGATGCCCATCGAGCAGAGCCGCACGTAGACGTCAGCGAAGGCGACGGAGAAGAGGCTGAGCCACGCGAAGACCTGATGGCGGCGATTGAGCGACGACACGCACGAATAGCACGTCCAGCGCGTCGACGAGGAGGAGAGCTCGTCGCGGCGGCCGCCAATCAGGTGACGCAGCGAATGACAACTGAACGTGTAACCTGCCAGCAGCACCGCATTGAGCATCAGCACAAAGCTGCCGACACCGATCCCGAAGTGCTTCGCGCCGGCCGCATCGGCGAAGCGAAAGGCCTGGAGGGCGTCGACGAACAGGATGCAGATGAAGATCAGCCCCAGGTAGAGGAAGTATCGGTGCACGTTCTGCAGCACCAGCGGAAACGAGCGTTCACCAAGATAGCTCTTGCGCGGTTCACCCACTGTGCAGCCGGGAGGGTCGGCCCAGAACGCCTTGTAGTAAGCGCCACGGTAGTAGTAACACGTGACCCGGAATCCTCCTGGCGCCCACAAAATGAGCAGCGCCGCGGAGAACGGCAGCGCGCCCGGCCACCATCCCGGCTTCGGACCGAACCAGGAGTGCGAGCTGTCGCCGAAGAGCAGTGGAGAGTAGAACGGCGACAGATACGGGCCGTACTCGAAATGGTTTCCCTGGAACGCCGCCCACGTCGCGTAGACGACGAAGGCAGACAGCGCGACGAACACTACAAGCGGCTGAACCCACCAGGCATCACGACGCGTCGTTTCCCCGAATTTACGTTCAACCAAAGGCCAGGTGGCCTGTGCCATCGAGTGTCTCCCGGACGCGAGCGAATCGAGCGCGCGTAAAAACCATACTGGCCGCAGGAACGGATTGCAAGGGATAGAATTGAGCCGGAGGATCGAAGCCGTGTTAATCAGCCGCAACCTTGGGCGGGCCATCAACGAGCAGATCGGGAATGAGTTCGGCGCTCACATGCAGTACCTGAGCATCGCCGCGCATTTCCGGCAGCGACAACTGACGCTGCTGTCGAAGCTGTTTTTCGCGCAGGCCGAAGAAGAGAAGCAGCACGCGATGAAGTTCGTGCAGTACATGCTCGACACGAAAGCGGACCTGCAGATCCCGGCGATTGCTGCCCCCAAGCCCATGTTCGCGTCGGCGGAGGAAGCCGCGCAGGCGGCGTTGACATGGGAGCAGGAGGTCACGCGACAGATCACCGGCCTGATGGACATCGCCGTCAAGGACAACGACTACATGTCGCAGAGCTTCCTGCAGTGGTTCATCGACGAGCAGCTCGAGGAAGTCGTGAAGATGGACCGGCTCCTCAGCGTCATTCGTACATCGGGGGAGAAGAATCTTCTGATGGTCGAGGCGTATCTCGTGCACATCGAGAAAGCGCATTAACGCCACCAGCTACCAGCTCGGAAAGCGGGAAGCTGCTAGCGGGAAGCTGATAGCTGGTAGCTGGAAGCTGGTAGCTGGTAGCTGGTAGCGCGATCGCTTGCCTACGCGGCCGGAACCGTTCGCGACATCGCGATTCGCAACGACGACTCGCACATCACTGCCAGCACCAGCGTGAAGAGCAGGCATAAGCGTGCCATCGCCTCGATGCCCCACGCGGTCGCCGCGAGGCCGACCACCGCTGGCAGCACGGACAGTCCGACTGCGGCCGCGGCGATCTGAAAGCCGACGGCGTTCGCCGCGTGCATCGTCCCGAGCCGCGATGGTGTCGTCGCGACGAGCAGGGGAAAAATCGGTCCGCACGCGCAACCCGCCAGCGCCACACCGACAGCCGTCACGAGCAGGCCCGCGTTCAGACACACGAGCGCCGTGCCGGCCGTCAGGCCGGAGAGCGCGATGCGGAGTAACGTCGGGACCGGCACCGCGCCTCCAGCGGTTCCCGCGAGCATGCGGCCCGCCGTGAGACTGCCCCAGAACAGGCTCGCTATGAAGCCAGCATGTTCCGGCGCGACTCCACGACCTTCCGTCAGCAGCGTGTATGTCCACGCTCCGACCGACGCTTCGATACCTGTGTAGATGAAGAATGTGACAATTCCGAGCCACACTGCAGGCTCGCGCAATGTTGCGCGCATGGGCGCGGACGTCGCGTCCTCGGAACCCTCTGACGTGCCGCCGGTCTTGGGCCACCAGCCCGCCGTCATCGCGAAGGCGCCTGCGAGCGCGAGTTGTGCGCCGCCGACGATCATGTAGCCGCGTTGCCATGGGTGTCCGGCGTGCATCACCGCCGTCATGATCATCGGACCTGTCGCGGCGCCGGCGCCGTAACACGCGTGCAGCCAGTTCAGCGCTCGCGGCCCAAGATGGAGCGCGGCGTACGTATTCAGGCCCGCATCGATCGCCCCAGCACCGAGCCCGAGCACGACGCCGAGCGCGAGCATCAGAGGCCACCATGCCGCGTTCGCATAGCCGAGCAGACCGGCACCCGTCAGCGCGCAGCTGACGGCGAGCACGGTCCCGAGATTCATCTGCCGAAGCAGCCGTCCGCTCGAAAAGCTCGACGTCACATACCCGACCGTGGTCACGATTAGCAAGATACCGAGTGCGTCGAGCTCGAGACCAAAGAAGGCCCGGATCGAAGGCCATGCGACGCCCAGCAGGCCGTCAGGCAGACCAAGGCTGATGAACGCGAGGGCGGCCAGCGGCGGGAGCAGGCGCTTCATTGATCTACCATACAAGTTCGGCGCGCCGGGCCCGCAGCCCTTCGCCGGCATCGCTTCAGGCTGCAGTCGATGATTCGCTGCTACGCCGCGGCAGGAGGAATGAGGAATGACAACGAACACAGCAGGAGTAGCTGCCACCTTCGCGGCGGTGCTGGCGCTCGTGACCGCGCCAGCTGCTGCGCAGGCGCCCAGAGCCACCACGTCCCCGGGCGACGCCGTCACCTATCTGCCCGCAGATAAGGTGAACGCCGCGTTCGCAAAGGGACTGCCGATCCTCGAAACGGGGACCTACAAGGTGACCGCGGGCCGGCGCGACCGCGACGGACAGGCGGAAGTCCATGCGCGCGACACCGACATCATGTACGTGCTGGAAGGCACCGCCACGCTCGTGACGGGCGGACAGGTTGTCGGCGGCAAATCCACGGCGGCGGATGAAATCCGTGGCGACGCGATCACCGGCGGGGACGCGCGGCCCCTCGTCAAAGGTGATGTCATCATCATTCCTAACGGTGTTCCGCACTTGTTCAAGGACGTCAAGCCGCCATTCCTGTATTACGTCGTCAAGGTGACGTCGCCGCGACCATGACGGAATGCTACTCTGAACGGATGCCGCGCATCCGCGTTCTCGTCCTGTCGTGCGCGCTGCTGCTGGCTGGCGCGACGGCTGCTGACGCGCAGGCGCCCTCGCGCGGCAGCACGCTCGCGCTCGGCGAATTATCGAAGTCGCTCCAGGACCTCGCGGAGAAGGTCAGCCCGTCGGTCGTGCAGATCTTCGTCACCGGCTACGCGCCGCCGGAAGAGCAGAACGAAACCGGCTCCGCTGAGCCGACGATGCAGCGGAGCAGCGGCTCGGGCGTCGTACTCGATGCGGACGGCTTCATCGTCACGAACGCGCACGTAGTCGAGAACGCGACGCGGCTGGACGTGGAGCTCCCATTCGCGGCGACAGGCGGCGCGCAGGGACGCTCGATCATCAAGCGGCGCGGACGCCTTGTCGCAGCCAAGATCGTGGGGATCGATCACGAGACGGACCTCGCCGTCATCAAGGTCGACGCGGCGGGTCTGCCGACGGTGCCCCTCGGCGACTCGGACGCGCTGCGTCCAGGACAGATTGTGATGGCCTTCGGCAGTCCGCTCGGTCTCGAATCCAGCGTGACGATGGGTGTCGTCAGCGCCGTGGCGCGGCAGCTCGAGCCGGAAGATGCGATGATCTACATCCAGACCGACGCGCCCATCAATCCCGGCAACAGCGGCGGCGCGCTCGTCGATGCGGACGGACGCCTCGTCGGCATCAACACGCTCATCTACTCGCAGTCGGGCGGCAGCGAGGGTATCGGCTTTGCGGCACCCAGCAACATCGTCCGGAATGTCTTTACGCAAATCCGTCGCAATGGACGGGTGCGTCGTGGAGAAGTCGGCGTGTCGCCGCAGACGATTACGCCGGTCCTCGCCGAGGCGCTCGGTCTTCCCGACCAGGCTGGCGTCATTCTCGCGGACGTCGATCCCAAAGGTCCGGCGGCCCGCGCCGGCCTGCAGGCCGGCGATCTCGTGCTCACGCTCGACGGCAAGCCGATGGAGAACGGCCGGCAGTTCCGCGTGAATCTCTACACGCGCCCGATCGGCGACGTCGTGCGTCTCGACGTGCTGCGCGGCAGCGACCGTCGTACGGTATCCGTCACGATCGGCGAGCGCGCGGACGATCTGGCACGCCTTGCCGAGATCGCCGCGATCCAGCGTGAGCTGCTGCCGGAACTCGGCGTCATCGTGGTCGATCTGACCGATCAGGTGGCAAAGGTGCTGCCCGAGCGGCGCGCGGATTCCGGCGCTGTCATCGTCGCGGTGGCGCCTGACGCGCCGTACTCGCAACAGGGAAAGCTGCAGCCTGGCGATATCGTGCGCGCAATCAACGGGACACCCGTCAGGAACATGACTGATCTGAAGCACCTCTCGGCGGTGCTGAAGCCCGGGTCTGCCGTCGCCTTGCTGGTCGAGCGCCAAGGGGACCTGATGTACGTGGCGTTTCGAGTTTCCAGGTAGGACATCGATTACAATCGAAGATTCGAAGAACTACCGAAAGGGTCGAAGATCGTTTTGTAAAAGGATCTCTTCAATACGATGCTCGTTCGACTCCTTCGATTCGGCTTCGATTCCTTCGATTGGGCGATGACACCCTATAGATCCCGTCGTTCATAAACCACATACGCGGCAGCTACGAACAGAGCGGTCGTGCCGAGCAGCACGCCCAGATCGCGTTGCCAGCCGTTGCTCGTCAGGGCCAGCAGCGCGGGCGCGTTGTAGTAGTGATACGGCGCGATCAGGCGCAGCGGGTAAGCCGGCCGCCACAACTCCGCCAGCACGTGAACGAGGTAGAGCAGCACCGCCGCGAGTCCGGCGATCCCGACAGCTGTGCTGCGCCGCCTGACCATCGCTGCAATCAGCAGCGAGAGTGCGGCAAAGCACCACGCAAGGACCGCGAGGTTGATGGCGAGCAACGTCGTCGTCTCGACCCTCGGCCACGCGGCAGTCGCGGGGGCGAACGCGTGCAGCGCAAGCCGCGTGGAGAGCGCCATCAACAGCGCCAGCGCGGCCGCCGCGCCAAACGCGACGAGCAGCGTTCGCGAGATCACGAGGCTGCGCGGCACCGGCCGCGCGAGCGTCAAGTCGACCATGCCCGCCTCGACTTCCCACGCGGGCTCGGTCGCGAGAAAGACCGCGGCTTCCACGAACACGAGAATGACGACCGGGTGAAAGAAGCCGAACGACGCCAGTCCCGTGAACGACGTGAAGACGAGCCCGCCTGCCATCTGTTGCAGGCCGGACGGAATCAGCGATGCGAGCTCGGCAAACATCTGCCCGCGGTAAATCTCGCGGGCGCTCACGATCACGAGCACCTGGAAGCCGCACAACAATGCCGCGAGCGCTATCAGCAGCCCCTTCGCCCGTGCGACGGAGCGCGCCGCAAGCGCCGCCAGCACTAGGCTGTCCCTTCCGAGTACAAGCCGAGCACGTACTCTTCGAGGGTTGCCGTTTCGATGTCCATATCGCGGACGGGCAGCGCGCCGAGCCATTGCACGATCGGTCCTGCGGGTCCGGAAATCTCGACGATCCACTCGTCAGGCGACGCGCGAACGATTCGTGTGCCTGCGAGTGTCGGTGGTGGCGTCGACACCGGCTGCGAGAACACCACGCGAACGCGGCGAGGCATCCTGTCGCGGATCTCATCGAGCGCGGCGATCTTGACGAGCCGTCCGCGCGAGACGAGTCCCACACGGTCGCACAGCTTCTCGACCTCAGACAAGACGTGCGACGACAGGAAGACCGTGCACCCCTCAGCGCGCAGCTCGCGGATGGTCTCGACGAACGCTTCGATCATCAGCGGATCGAGACCGGACGTCGGCTCGTCGAGAATCAGCAGCGGCGCCTTGCCCATCAGCGCCTGGAGAATGCCGAGCTTGCGTTTCATGCCGTGCGACAGGTCGCGGATCGGGCGCGCGAGATCGGTGTCGCTCACGTCGAAGCGGCGCAGCAGCGACTCCATCCACGCGGCATCGGGTGCCGGATGCTGAAGTCGCGCGAGGAACGCGAGGTAGGCACGCCCGGACATTTCCGGATATACGGGCATCTCGGCCGGCAGATACCCGATTTGTTGGCGGACTCGTACGCTGTCCTGCCGGCAATCGAGGCCGCCCACCGTTGCGCGGCCGCGAGACGGCCGCAGCAGATCCAGGATCAGTCTGATGGTGGTCGTCTTTCCGGCGCCGTTCGCGCCGAGGAACCCGAACGTCTCGCCGCCGTGGACCACCAGATTTACGTCCTCGATGCCGATGACAGGACCGTAGTACTTCGTCAGTCCTTCGGTTGCGAGTGCCGCTACCGGTTCAGGCATCGGCTGATCACATCCCAGACCGGGATCGACGAGCTGCCCCGCGCCTCGAGAACTTCATCTCCAGGTGAGGGCGCGATCGTGAACTCGTTCGCATCCTCCTGCGTTGTCTGGCGCAGCTCGCGCGATCGCATGTTGAACGTAACGGCGAAGGGCTGCCGGCCAATGCTGCCTGCGGCGTCGAAGTCGAGGAGGCGCGCGTCTTCCCGGCTGATGATCGCGCGAGCGCGTTGCAGCACGATGGGTCCTGACATGGCCATCGTCGGGATTGTGATCTCGTATGCCGCTTCGCCGCTCCGATCGATTTCCGCAAGCGATGGGTTGGCGCTCGTCTGCATCAAGCCGAGCAGGATCTGGAGCGCCAGGCGACGTGCGGACGCGAGCGACAACGGTGGTGCCGGCGCGTCGGTGAACCGAAGGAGGAACCCGCGCGAGTCGAACCGCACGTAACGGACGCGCGTGCGCGCCAGAGGGTCGTCGGCGAGCCCCGCGGCCAGTCGCCCGTCGGCGGCAAGCTTCACGACGCGCAGGCGGCCGGGATGATCGTGATCGATCGTCTCTTCAACCGTGAAGCGTCCGGCCTGACCCTCGGGGAGCAGTTGCAGCAACACGCCGTCGAGCGTCAGGTCGTAGGTAATCTTCTCGATGCCCGAGGTCGCCGCGGAGAGCGCCTGCTGCGACCGGCCGAGAATCTCGGCCGCCGAAACCGTCGTCGATCGATCGACGGCTCGCAATCCCCACGCGAGGAGCAGGGCGCCAGCCGCTGCCGCGGCGATCCAACCGAGATGCCGGCGCCATGGAGAACCGACAGCGCGCAGCGTCGTGCTCCCTGACAACCTGGTGCCGTCGGCTGATTCCCGCGCCAGGCGTTCCGCGATGCGGGTTCGCGCCGCGTCGGATAGCCGGACAGTCTTCATTCGGTTGCGAACAGCATCGAGTGTCGGATCGAAATCGTCAGGCGAGTTCGTCATCGTGCTACTCCAAGTGCGTGGGCGAGCCGTTCGCGCGCGCGCGCAATAATCCGCCCGGTCGACGCAGGCGCCACGTCGGCCGCCGCGGCGATTTCCTGATAGCTGCAGCCTTCCACGCACAGGGCGATCAGCAATCGATCGCGAGGGTTGAGCTGACGAAGGGCGCGCATGATCGATTGCGTGCCATCGGCGGCATCGGTTCGATCGGGCGCGACCCGGGTGTCGCGTTCCGGAAGCCAAGGCAGCCATCGCCGACCGGCACGCTGCCGGTCGCGGCAGGCGTGCGCCGCTACGGTGAAGATCCACCCGCGGGCGTTCGGGAGGGATCCTCCGTTGGCCAGATGTCGCAGGACGCGCAGGAAGGTTTCCTGGACGATATCTTCGGCATCTGCAGTCCGGCCGAGCATCAGCAGGGCGAGGCGGAACACGCCGTCGCCGTGCTCGGCAAAGAGCCGCAGGACCCGTGCGTCGCGCGGATCGTCCGCGGATTCGATGGACGGTGGGGCAGTCGCCACGAGCCGCATCACTTATACAACGCGGAGACGGTGGAAATGTGACAGGCCTGAACCTGAAGCCTGAAGTCGATCCCCTCGTCGCGGTGCGCGCCGAGTGATCGGTGCAGGCTATCCGCCGCGGGTGTGCATTTCGAGGTGAGCGTCGCGCTTCAATGCGGCGACCGGGATGAACGGCTCGCGCGCGGCCGCCCCTAGGCGCTCTTCGGCGCCGCGGTCCGCGCGCATCGACCACACCGTCGTGATCAACCGCGCGATCTCGTCGCGTGTGGCCCCTTCGCGAAGCGGACGGCGCAGATCGAGTCCGCCGCGCGCGTAGAGGCACAAGAGCCAGAGTCCGTCCGCCGTGAGGCGGCTGCGATCGCACGCCGCGCAGAATGGCTCCGTAGTCGAGGCGATGATGCCGAACGTCGTGCCATCGTGAAGCTGGAATCGCTCTGCCGGAGCGGAGTCGCGCCCCTCGACCGCCGCGATCGGCCCATACACGGACGCGAGCCGCGCGAGGATCTCCTGTCGTGAGAGCACGGCGTCCATGGACCAGTGGGTTGCGCCGCCGACATCCATGTACTCGATGAAGCGCACCTCGGCGCCGACTGATTTTCCAAACTCGATGAGCGGCACGAGTTCGTCGTCGTTGCGATTCCGCATGACCACCGTGTCGATCTTCAGCGAGGCAAAGCCGGCACGCGATGCGGCATCGATGCCCGCGAGCACCGCCGGCAGCTCGTTGAACCGCGCGAGCTCGCGGAACCGGTCGCCCTTCAGCGTATCGAGGCTCACGGTGATTCGATGGAGGCCGGCCGCACGCAGAGCAGCGGCCTGATCGCGCAGCAACACGCCGTTTGTCGTCAACGAAAGGTCGGCGATCGCCGGTTTCGCGGCGAGCTGCTCGACGAGCTGCGGCAGATTGCGGCGGAGCAGCGGCTCCCCACCCGTGATCCGAACGCGATCGACACCCACCGACGTAAACGCATCGACGACCGAGGCCGTTTCCTCGAACGTGAGGATGCTCTCGCGCGGAAGCCACACGTAGTCGGTCTCCGGCATGCAGTACTGGCAGCGCAGGTTGCACCGATCCGTCACGGAGATGCGGAGGCTGCGCAGGGGCCGATCGAAACGATCCACGGTCAACATGGAACCTGGATGCATTATCTCATTGCTGCGACTCGATATAATCGATCACGGTATGACACGGAATTACACAAACCCACGGAATTACGTCGATCGATTGGCCCCCATGAGCCACCACCCAGGTGCGGAGCGAAGCCTCACACTAGGCGCGCACCGCGCGCCTGCGAGCCGGGGTGGGAGGGAGCGGAGCGGGGCGCAGGGGTGCCCGCGAGCGACTGAGCCGGGGTGTGGGGCGGAGCCCCACGTAAAGATGAACCGCCATTCCTGGATGCTGGCAGTCGGGATGGCCGCGAGCATCGTGGCCGCCCCGCTCGCGCAGAAGTCTGCGCCGAAATCTGACGCAAAAATCGAATCGCTGAAACACGAGGCCGCCGCGGACGTGGAGTCGCGGAAGGATTTCGCGCAGCAGATGGTGGATCAGATCTTCAGCTACGGCGAGCTGGGTTTCCAGGAATTTGAGACCACTCGATACTTGATGGACATCCTGAAGACGAATGGGTTCACCGTCCAGGAAGCCGTGGCAGGTATCCCGACCGCGTTCATCGCGAGCTGGGGCTCGGGCAAGCCTGTAATCGCGCTGGGCTCCGACATCGATTGCATCCCGCAGGCGTCGCAGAAGCCCGGCGTCGCCTACCACGATCCGATCATCGAAGGTGCGCCGGGGCACGGTGAAGGCCACAACTCGGGACAGGCGGTGAACATCGTTGCGGCGCTCGCGGTGAAGAAGATCATGGAACGCGAGCACACGTCCGGCACGCTCCGGATCTGGACTGGCACGGCGGAAGAGCTGGTCGGCACGAAGGCCTATTTCGTTCGCGCCGGGTTGTTCAAGGACGTGGACGTGGCCCTGTTCACCCACGTCGGCGATCAACTCGACGTCTCCTGGGGAGCACGCGACGGTACAGGCCTCGTGTCCGTCCAGTATTCGTTCCTCGGCGAAACGGCGCACGCGGCGGGAAGCCCATGGCGCGGCCGCAGCGCGCTCGATGCGGTCGAGTTGATGGATATCGGATGGAACTTCCGCCGGGAACATCTGCGTCTGAGCCAGCGCTCGCACAACGTGATCGTCGACGGAGGCGATCAGCCAAACGTTGTGCCGCGTACCGCATCGGTCTGGTACTACTTCCGCGAGACCGACTTCCAGCACATCAAGGAGATGTGGGAAACGGGCGACACGATCGCGAAAGCAGCGGCCATGATGGCAGGCGTCGAGCTGCTTCCCACCAGGGTGCTGGGGTCCGCGTGGCCGCAGCATTTCAACAAGGTCGTCGCCGAAACGACGTGGGCGAACATTCAGAAGGTCGGGTTGCCGCCATGGAGCGATGGCGATCAACGGCTGGCGAAGGCGCTCCAAAAGGAATTGAAGAACCCTCGCATCGAAGGTTTGACGACGAAGCTGCGCGAGAGCCTGCAGGGTCCGGTGCGCGAGAACAACGGCGGCGGCTCGGACGACATCGGCGATATCTCATGGAACGTGCCCACCGTCACGCTGCGTTTTCCCTCGAACATTCCCGGCTTGCCCGGACACAACTGGGCGAACGCCATCTCGATGGCCACGCCAATCGCGCACAAAGGGGTGATTGCCGGCGCCAAGGTGCAGGCGATGACGATGCTCGATCTTCTGATGAAGCCGGAGCTCGTGCAACAAGCGTGGGATTATTTCAAGAACGTGCAGACCAAGGAGACGAAATACGAGCCGCTGCTGCGGCCGCAGGATCAGCCCGCGATCTGGCTCAATAAGGCCACGATGGAGAAGTACCGGCCCGACATGAAGAAGTATTACTACGATCCGTCGAGGTACAAGACCTATCTCGATCAGCTTGGGATCGAGTATCCGACGGTCCGTCCGACTGCTACGGAACAACACTGACGGCGCACTCGATCTTCAATCCCGTGTTTCCGCAGCGGCGCCCCTCGTCGATCTCGTGGCTTCCGCCTTTAGGCGGAAGTGACCCGGTGCGATAAAATCCATCGGATGCTCCGATCGTATAAGGATGTCATGCCACGTCGATACGGTGGTACGCGGATAACTGCGTGCGATATCGTCTCGGCTACGTTGTCCTTCCGCCTGAAGGCGGAACCCGCGTGATGGGCGAGAGTTTTCAGCGTTAGCCGTATGCCGTCGCACACGCACCCAGCGCGCGGCATGCGCGATTTCCTGCCCGACGACGTCCGACGCCGGCAGTACGTCATCGACATCGTGCGGCGCACGTACGAGCGGTATGGGTTCGAGCCGCTCGAGACGCCGGCGCTCGAGAACATCGAGACGCTCACCGGCAAGTACGGTGAAGAAGGCAACAGGCTCATTTTCAAGGTGCTGCGTCGAGGCGAGCACGAAGCGTCGGGCGAAACGGACCTCGCGCTGCGCTACGACCTGACGGTGCCGCTCGCGCGCGTCGTGGCGGAGCATCGCGCGCAGCTGCCGAAGTTCTTCAAGCGCTATCAGATTCAGCCGGTGTGGCGCGCGGATCGCCCGGCGCGCGGACGTTTCCGTGAGTTCTTTCAGTGCGACGTCGACGCGATCGGATCGACGTCGCCGGTGGTTGAAGTGGAAATGATCGCGGCGGTGAGCGAAGTGCTCCAGTCGCTCGGCTTCACGGGCTTCGACGTCCAGCTCAATCACCGCGAGCTTCTGACGGCCATGCTCAACGCGGCAGGTGTCTGCGCGGACCGACACACCGACGCGCTCGTCTCGATCGACAAGCTCGATAAGATCGGACAGGACGGCGTGCGGGCCGAGCTCGTTGCTCGCGGCGTCGGGGACGCCGCTGCGGCAACCTGTCTGCAGGCGTTCGAGGACAAGCCAACGTTCGATCGACTGGTGTCGCAGGATGAGCGTGGCAAGAAGGCCGCGGAAAACATTGCGGCGATCATGGCGCTCGCCGAGGCGACGCCCGCGAAGGGGCACATCAACTTCACGCCGCGGCTCGCCCGGGGACTGTCCTATTACACCGGCGCGATCATGGAGATCTCCGTGCCGGATCTCGCCGGCAGCCTGGGGGGCGGGGGGCGCTACGACGGCCTGATTGGGATGTTTTCCGGCGAGAACATCCCGGCGTGCGGCTTCTCTCTCGGCCTCGAGCGCATCCTCGTTGTGATGACTGAGCGGCAGATGTTTCCGGCGGACGTCCAGGCGAGCGGCCCCGACGTGCTCGTGACGATCTTTGCCGCAGACTCGAGGATCGAATCGCTGCGATTGGCGGAAGATTTACGTGCGGCGGGATTTCGCGTGGAGATGTATCCCGAGGCCGATAAGCTTGGCAAGCAATTTAAATACGCTTCGGCGCGGAACGCTGCATTGGTCGCGATCCTCGGCAGCGACGAGATCGTCCGCGGCGAGGTGACGATCAAAAATATGAAGAGCGGCGAACAGAGCTCGCTTCCACGTACCGCCGTAGCGGAACATCTTCGTGGCCTTCGTCCGGACCTCGGACCTCGGACGGACCTCGGATCTCGGACCTCGGACCTCGGATCTCGGACCTCGGACCTCGACAAGCAATGAGCCCAGACGTAGAGCCTCTCGGACAACTCCGGCGAACCCACACGGCAGGGGAGCTGACCGCGGCCGACACGGGCAAGGATGTCGTCCTGCTTGGATGGGTCCATCGCGTGCGCGATCTGGGCGCGCTCGTGTTCTTCGACGTGCGCGATCGCCACGGTGTCACGCAGGTCGTCGGGCGCGACGATCATCCGGGCGCCGCCGACGCCGCGAAGCGTCTTCGTCCCGAGTTCGTCGTGGCGGTGCAGGGACGCGTCGAGAAGCGTTCGAAGGAAGCGGTCAACCCGAAGATCCGGACGGGGGAGATCGAGGTCGTCGCGCGCGACATCCGCCTGCTGAACGATGCGAAGACGCCGCCGTTTCCGATCAACGAAGAATCGAACGTCTCTGAGGAAACGCGCCTTCGCTACCGCTATCTCGATCTGCGCCGGCCCAAGCTGCAGCAGAACCTGATCCTGCGGCACAAGGCCGCCTTCGCGGTGCGCCGGTACTTCGACGAGCAGGGCTTCCTCGAGATCGAGACGCCGATTCTGACGAAGTCGACCCCCGAAGGGGCGCGCGACTATCTCGTGCCGAGTCGAGTGCATCCGGGAGAGTTCTACGCGCTTCCGCAGTCGCCGCAGATCTTCAAGCAGATCCTGATGATTTCCGGACTCGATCGGTACTTCCAGATTGTGAAGTGCTTCCGCGACGAGGACCTGCGCGCGGACCGCCAGCCGGAATTCACACAAGTCGATCTCGAGATTTCGTTCGCGACCGAGAGCCTCGTGTTCTCGATCCTCGAGCCGCTCATGGGGCGGCTGATGGCGCTCATCGGCCGCGACGCGCCGGCGCCATTCCGGCGCATGCCGTACGCGGAGGCAATCGCGAAGTACGGATCGGACAAGCCGGATCTGCGCGTCGGCATGGAGTTGAAGGATCTCTCGGAGCCGTTTGGATCGTCGGAGTTCGCGGTCTTTCGCAACGCGATTGCCAAGGGAGGCGAGGTGCGCGGCTTCGTCGTGCCGAACGCCGCGCGCTATTCGCGTAAAGAGCTCGATCAGATCAACGACGAAGTGAAGCAGCTCGGCGGCGCGGGTGTGGTGTGGGCGAGGCGCGCGGAAGCAACCGTGCAGAGCTCCGGGCTGAAAGCGGCGGGGGAAGAGGTCATACGCCGCGCGCTCGAGCTCGCGGGCGCCGGACCTGCGGATCTGCTGCTGCTCGCGGCCGGCCCGCACGCGCCGACGGCGCGCCTGCTCGGCGCGTTGCGCCTCAGCATCGCCAAACGCGAAAACCTGCTCGACCCGAACCGCTACGAGTTCCTCTGGGTCGTCGACTTCCCGATGTTCGAGTGGCTCGAGGAACAGAACCGGTGGGAGTTCATGCACCACCCGTTCACGGCGCCCCTCGAGTCCGACGCGAACCGACTGGAGTCCGATCCGGGATCGGTGCGCGCGCGTGCGTACGACATGGTGCTGAACGGCAGCGAGATCGGCGGCGGCAGCATCCGGATCCACGATCAGCGGCTGCAGCGTCTCATTTTCAAGCTGTTGGGCATGTCGGATGAGGAGGCGAAGCTCAGGTTCGGCTTCTTCGTCGACGCGCTCGAATACGGCACGCCGCCGCACGGCGGCATCGCTCTGGGGCTCGATCGGATCATCGCGATTCTGGCCGGCGAGCAGTCGATTCGCGAAGTCATCGCGTTTCCAAAGACCGCCCAGGCGGTCGATCTGATGGCGGGGGCGCCGTCGCTCGTCGACGCCAGACAGTTGCGCGAGCTCAGGATCAAGGCGGGCGAATGACGCGCACAGGCTGCTGAAATTACACAGTCTCAATCGCGAACGCCCAATGACGACGTTTCAATAGCTTCGCCATTTGGCATTTGACAGTTCGCCTTCACACACTGGCTTTTTCAAACACTTGCCAAACGTGCTACGATCCGCTTCAGGTAATTTGCTCTCATAGAAGGAGTTACCGCTCATCCCTACTTCTCCCATGCGCAAGGTGACGGTCCCGGACGAGGGGGCCGAATCGCTGTTCGGCACTTACGACGAGAACCTCAAGCATCTCGAATCGCTCTTCAACGTGCGCATCCGCACGAGCGGCAGCGAGCTGATGGTCGACGGGGATGCCGCGGACGTTGGCCGCGTCGAGAAAGTTCTCGACCAGCTTTCCGCACTGATCCGCGGCGGCTACCGGCTGGCGAAAGGCGACGTGCGGACCGCCGCGCAACTCGTCGCGCAGGACGAGAACGTCGAGCTCGCCGACTACTTTCTCCGTTCGTCGACCAAGACGTCGGGCAAACGGCAAGTCGTGCCGAAGAGCGTCACCCAGAAAAAATATCTGGACGCGATCGAACAGCACGACATCGTGTTCGGCATCGGGCCGGCGGGCACCGGAAAGACGTACCTCGCGATGGCGCAGGCGGTGTCGTTCCTCCTGTCCAAGCGCGTCAGCCGCATCATTCTCGCGCGGCCGGCGGTCGAAGCCGGTGAGAAGCTGGGATTCCTGCCGGGCGATCTGCAGGAAAAGGTGAACCCTTATCTGCGCCCGCTGTACGACGCGCTCTACGACATGATCGATCTCGATCGCGCCGAGCGGCTGCTCGAGCGCGGCACGATCGAGGTCGCGCCGATCGCCTTCATGCGCGGCCGGACGCTGAACGATGCGTTCGTCATTCTCGACGAGGCGCAGAACACCACGTCGGAGCAGATGAAGATGTTCCTGACGCGGCTCGGGTTCGGCTCGAAGGCGGTCATCACCGGAGACGTCACGCAGATCGATCTGCCGACGGGCCGCACGTCGGGGCTCGTCGAAGCCATGAAGGTCATCGGACACGTCTCCGGGATCTCGTTCATCCATTTCGACGAGAAGGACGTGGTGCGCCACACGCTCGTGCAGCAGATCGTGAAGGCGTACGAAGCCTACGGTGGCGGATCCCGATAGTACGCGGCGGATCACGTCGCACCTTCGCGTCGTCGTGACCGACGGCCGCGGCCGACCGCTGCGCGCGCCCGGCCTCGGCGCGTGGCTCGCGCGCGTCGCGCCGCGCGCTGCGCAAGGCGAGGTGGCCGTTGCGCTCGTCTCGGATGCACATATCCGCGCCCTCAACAAACAATTCCGCCGCAAGGACAAGCCGACCGACGTTCTGAGCTTTCCGAATGAGGATTCTCGGCTTCGGACCTCGCGCGTCGGAACTCGGCCGTCGGCAGGCGCACCTGGCGCAGAAACATCCCCGCCTTTATCGCGAAGCGGCTTCGGCGGGGCCACGCCGAAGCCCGCGAGAATTCGCGTGCGGGCGGCGGCGGGCGCGCCTCGATTCTTTGGCGATATCGTCATCTCGACGATGACCGCGCGGCGGCAGGCGCGCGAGGCGGGGCACTCCTATGCCGCTGAGCTGAAGGTTCTCGCCCTGCACGGCCTGCTGCACCTCCTGGGATACGATCACGACCACCCGGCCGACCACGGCCGTATGGGGCGCGTCGAGCGCCGCCTGCGAGCCCAAGGGCGGCTCGGCGCCGGTCTGATCGAACGAGAGGCGCCTCCGGCTCGGAGAGAAGTCCGGCGGAGCCGGACCGCCGCGCGCCCGCGAGCCGGGGGTGGGGCGTCGGCGAGCAGTGATAAAGCGCCTGCGGCCGGCGCGGGGCGCCGGAGGGCAGTCCGGCGGAGCCGGACCGCCGCGCGGCCGCGAGCCGGGGGTGGGGCGTCGGCGAGCAGTGATAAAGCGCCTGCGGCCGGCGCGGGGCGCCGGAGGGGAGTCCGGCGGAGCCGGACCGCCGCGCGGCCGCGAGCCTGGGGTGGGGCGTCGGCGAGCAGTGATAAAGCGCCTGCGGCTGGCGCGGGGCGCCGGAGGGGAGTCCGGCGGAGCCGGACCGCCGCGCGCCCGCGAGCCGGGGGTGAGGCGCCGGTGAGCAG
>QHWT01000043.1 GCA_003222675.1 Acidobacteriota bacterium
AACCGTGAACCGTGAACCTATTGCGGTCGCAGCGCGCGGTATGCGACGGGCACTAGTAATAGCGTCACGAACGTCGACAGTGACAGGCCCCCGATGACGGCGAGCGCGAGGGGGCGCTGCAGCTCAGCTCCCGCCCCGAAGCCGAGCGCGAGCGGCAGCAATCCGAACAGCGTGCACAACGTCGTCATCAGGATCGGCCGCAGCCGCACTCGACCGGCGATCTCCAGCGCCTCGGTGAACGGGTGCCCCGCGGCCTGCAGGTGATGCACGTAATCGAGCAGCACGATTCCGTTCTTCACCACGAGCCCCACCAGCAGGATCAATCCCATCGCGGACGAGACGTTGAGGTCGGTGCCCGTCAGCAGCAACAGCGCGAACGCCCCGGCCAGCGACAGCGGCGCCGCCGCGAGAATGAGCAGCGCCGGAAGGAAGTGTCCGAACTGAACGAGCAGGATGATGAAGACCAGCGCGGCGGCAATCGCGAACACCGTCAGCAGCTCGCGGAACGATTGGCGCTGCGACGCGTACTGTCCGCCGACTTCCGTGGTGTAACCAACCGGCAGCTTCAGCCCTTGCAGCTTTGTCTGGATTTCGCCGACGGCGCTCCCGAGATCGCGCTCCTCCAGGCGGCCCGTCACGAGCGCCATCTGTCGCAGGTTCTCGCGCTGCAGGATGATTTCACCTTCTGTCGTCGTCGCATGCGCAAGCGTGCCGAGCGGCACGGTCTTGCCGTCGGCCGCGCGCACGGGTGTCGCGGCCATCTGCCGCGGATCGAACCGATACGCGTCCGGATAGCGGACGCGCACCGGAATGGTGCGATCGCTCAGCCGCAGCTCCGTCTGCACGTCGCCGAGCCAGGCATCCGACAGTTGTGCCGAGACTTGCGTCACCGTCAGACCGAGACGGCCAGCCGAGAGGGGATCGATCTCCCACGTCGCTTCCGGATTGCCCCGTTGCACACCCACGATGTCCACGACGCCGGTGGTGCCTTCGAGAATCTTCTCGACGCTCTCTGAAATCTCGGCCAGCCTGTCCGGATTGTCCCCGAAGACCTTCACCTCGATCGGCGTCGGGGCGCCCTCGAGATCGCCAATCATGTCCTGGAGGAGCTGAATGAATTCGATCTCGACGCCTGGCGCCGCTTCCGCCAGCTTGCCACGCAGGTCGTTGATGACTTCATCTGCCGCGCGTCGATTACCGCGGGACTTCAGACGCACCAGGATGTCGCCCTTGTTGGGTTGTGTGGCAAACAAGCCCAGCTCGGATCCCGTCCGGCGCGTGAATGCCGCGATGTCTGGTGTCTTCTGCAGCACCGCTTCGACCTTGCGAAGGATGCGGTCGGTTTCTTCGAGCGCGCTGCCAGCGGGCGTCAGGTAATCGATGACGAAGCCCCCCTCGTCCGCCTGCGGCAGGAAGCCGCTTCCGATCGTCTTGAACAGCAGCACGCCCGCCACTGCCAGCACGAGCGCCGCAACGATTCCGGCGACCGGCCGTCGCAGCGTCGCGTCCAGTCCGCGCGAGTATGTCCGTTCCAGTCGTCCGCCGGTGTGATGCAGCGGCACGGCGGTCTTCTCGCGCCGCCTCGCCGCGATGCGCGCGAGCAGCGGAATCAGCGTGAGCGCCTGAATGAGCGAGATGAGGACGGCCGCGGCGAGCGTGATCGACAATGCGCGGAAGAACTGGCCGACGACCCCGGAGAGCATGCCGAGCGGCACGAAGACGACCACGGTCGTCAGCGTGGAGCCAACGACAGGTGCAACGAGCTCGTGCATCGCGAGCTGCACGGCCTGCGCGGGAGGGTCTCCGCCATCGAGATGACGATAGATCCCTTCCACGACGACAACCGCGTCGTCGATCACCAGTCCTATCGCGACCGCGAGTCCTCCCATGGACATGACGTTGATCGTCTCGCCCAGCCAGCGCATGACGAGAAACGTCGTCATCACCGTCAACGGCAGCGTGACCGATGCGACGAGCGTAAGGCGCCAGTCGCGCAGGAACACGAGCAGCACGATCACGGCGAGCGCGGCGCCAATGAGGATCGCGTCGCGCACGTTGGCGATCGCGGTCGAGACGAACTCGGCGAGATCGTAGGTCTTCGACATCCGAAGACCCGCGGGCAAGGAGCGCGAGAGATCCGCCAGCGCGCGCTCGACGCCGTCGCGGACCTCCAGGATGTTGGCGCCGATCTGCTGCGAGACGTTGATGTTCGCGGCGACGCGTCCGTCGCCGCTGATGAGCATCGTTCGATCCGGCGCGCCGTTCTGCACGGTCGCGATGTCGGCGACGCGGATCGTCGAGGCCCCTTTCACCACAACGGGTGTCGGCGGAATGTCGTCGATCGATTTCCACAGTCCGGACGCGAGCACGAGGTGCTGGAGTCCTGCGGCGGGATAGCGGCCGACTGGTTGGAGCTGGTTCGAAGCCTTCAGGGCATCGGCGACGTCACCGATCGTGAGCGACGCGGCCGTCAGCCTGGCCGGATCGGCGATCACTTCGATCTCGCGCGTGTCGCTCGAGAGCACCTCGACGTTGCCGACACCCGCGACCCGCGAAATCGCGGGGCGCATCACGAAGAAGGCGTAGTCGCGCAGCTCGGCGGATGTCAGGCCGCCCGACAGGTTGATGCTGACGAACGGAAACGCACTCGGCGTCAGCCGCTCGAGCACGAGATCGAGATCCGCGGGCAGCTCGCCTCGGACCTCCGCAACTTTGCCCTGCGCCTGCTGCAGCGCCACGACCATGTCGGTTGCAGGGTCGAACTGCGCGGAGATTTCGGTTGCGCCGCGGAACGTCTTCGAGCGCACGCGCCGGACGCCCGGCACCTCCATCAGGGTCTGTTCGATCGGCCGCGTGACGGTCAGCATCATCATGCGCGCCGGCAGCGTGCCGCTGTGACCGACCGCGACAATGCGTGGAAAGATCAATGGCGGATAGATGTCGCTCGGCAGCGCGAACGCGGACAGCAGTCCCGCGATCGCCAGGATCACGGTGATCGTGAGGATGGCCCGCCCGAAGCGCTCGACGAACGACGAAAGATTCATTGCGTGAGTGTGATCGCCGCGCCGTCGGGCAGGCCCTGCTGTCCCTGCACGACCACCACGTCGCCCGCCTTGAGGCCGCCCGTGATCTCCGCTTCCCTGGCCGTGGTGAGGCCGACTTCCACTTTGCGTTTGTGCGCCTTGTGATCGGATCCCGCAACCATCACGAACGCCTCCTCGTCTTCGTGCAGTACGGCCTCCACCGGAACGGCGAGCGCGTTCGCGTGCTGCTCGGCGACGATCTCGATGCGCACCGGGGTGCCGGCTGCGAGCCGCGTCGCGCCCGCAAACGACACGCGCACGTCGGCAGTGACGCCGGCGGGATCGACGGCCGCCGGGCGGGTGAGAACCTTGCCGGTTTCGGGCTCGTCGCTCCCTGGCACGAGAACGCGAACCGCTCGGCCGATCTCGACGCGCCGCAGGTCAGGAATCGCGACCGCGGCGACCACCTGCAGTCTCGACGGATCGATCACGCGCAGGATGACGTCCGACGCAGACGCTTCGACCATGTCGCCGGGATTGTGCGCACGTTTCGCGATCACGCCGGTGAATCGCGCACGGACGACGGCCCGCGAGGCGAGGACGCCGGCATTCTGGCTGGCGCTTTCCGCCTGTGCGAGCGCGGCACGCGCTTCCGCGAGCTCGCGTCGCGCGTCTTCGATCTCTTTCTGTGCTGCGACGCCGTGCTCGACGAGCGTCGTCAACCGGGTCACGTTCGCCTGCGCGTTCTCCACGCGCGCGTGCGCCGTCTGCGCTTCGGCCCGGCGCGTTGCGACGTCTGTCGAGAGCGAGGGAATCTCGAATCGGACGAGCAGATCGCCGGGCTTGACACGATCGCCTTCCGCCTTGGGCAACTCGACGATCCGCGCGGATTCTGGCGCGGTGATCGTCCAATCGGCCCCCGGCGCCGCGCTGACGATGCCCGTAGCGGTAACGGTCCCCTCGACCGTTTTGGGCGCGAGCGTGAGCGTCTTGACGGGGGTCGCGGCAGTCGTCTCGACTTCTTCGACCGGCTTGTGCGAGCAGGCGGCCGGGAGCAGCGCGAGCGCGAGCACGAGCGCCGCGTTTCGTCGCGTCATCGGAGTGGCGTTCCCATGGCGCGCTCGAGATCGGCGAGCGCGATCTGATAATCGAGGCCCGCCTGCAGTGCGCGCTGGCGGACCTCGCGCGCGGCTTGAACCGTTTGCAGCAGCGCGGGAAGACCCGTTTGTCCGGACTGATACGATTCCTGCGCCATCTGTTCGACCTGGAGGGATGCCGGAAGAATATCGGCCTGGTAACGCTGTACGGCCTGCCGCGCGCTCGCCGCGCGCGCTACCGCCGCGGCGACCGCGCCGGTAACCTGCACGACGCGCGCCTCACGATCCGCGACTGCACGATTCAGCGTCGCTTCGGCGACGGCAACCTCCGCCCGACCGGTCGTGAGAATCGGCAGCGCGATGGCGACGCCGGCGCGCCAGCCGACGTTGAATTCGGGCTGCGCGTCATAGGTCAGCGTGCCCGATAGACTTGGATCCGGCCGGCGCAGCGCGCGCGCCAGCGCCACGCGCGCCCGCTCCGCTTCGATCTGCTTTTGCAGGACCTGCAGTTCCGCGTTGCCGTTGATCGCCTGCGCGGTTGCCTCCTGGGACGACGGCAGCGGTCCGCCTTCGAGCGGATCGGCCAGCGTCGGCGCGGCCTCTGAGGGGAAGGCCAGCAGCGCGTTCAGCTCGGCACGCGCCGCTGCGATCTCGCCGTGCCCGCGCGCCGATTCATTCTGGGCTTGGGACAACGCGAGCTGCGCCTGCAGCGCTTCGAGGCGTGGCGCGGCCCCGGTTTGAAAGCGGTCCTGCGCGGCGTCGCGCGCGCGCCTCGCGATCGTTTCGAGCTCCTGCGCGATGTCGACCCGCCGCACGGCGGCCACGACCTGGTAATATGCGCGGCGAACATCGCTTCGGACATCCGCCGTGATGCGCGCCGTTTCGGCGTCGGTGACGGCGAGCGTCGCGTTCGCCACGTCGATGCGCCGCTGACGCTTGCCGGAGATCTCGAGCGGCATGGTGCTGCCAAACGCCCAGTGCGGCGTCTCCCGCTCGGCTTCCACGCTGACTTCGGGATTCGGCCGCTGGGCGGCGACCTGACGCGCGGCGAGATCGATCGCGCGCGCGCTGCGCGCCGCCAGCACGGCGCGATTGGCCTCGACCGCGCGGCCGATCGCCTCGTTCAACGTGAGGCTCGCGGGCGCCTGCGCGGCAGCAGTGATACTTCCGATGACTACGGCAAACAGCCCGCATGCGGGGCATGTCTTCATCCAATGGATAGTACTACGCGGCAAGAGCGTCAACGGATGAAGACGACGGCGAATCCATCCCGCAGCGGGATTGGGGTCGCGATGAGACGTGCGCGGGAGTTGTGAGCGACGGCGACGGCCCGCCCGCTGACGGCACCGAGCGCCGCACCGAACACCACGTCACTGAGATAATGCTGGCGCTCTCCAAGTCGCGCGGCGCCGACGTAGGCGCCGACGGCGTATGCGGCTATTCCCGTCTTCCACCCGAAGCGGTGCTGGATCACCGCTGCGCTAGCGAACATCGCCGACGTGTGACCCGAGGGAAACGAGTTGCGTCCGCCGTCTGGCCGCGGGCGCCGGACCGCGTACTTGAGACTCTGAGTGAATACGCCGTTGAGTAGTTGCGCTTCCACGAGGTCGGCGCCGGTGCCCGAAACTCGAGGATGACCTGTCGCATGCCCTGCCGCCCATAGACCGGCCGCCGCGGCGAACTGCACGTAGCCGTCGCCGATGACATTCCCAGGTTCGAGCGCCCGTTCGAACGCGCGGGAGCTCGCGAACGATTCCGTAACGTCCCGGTCCTTGGGCCGCGCCGCAAGCGCGGCGACACCGCCAGCGCCGAGAATCAGCATGGCGGGGCCCGAAATCATCTCTCGCAGATCGTCCCGCGCATGCCGGGCGATCGCGCGCCCGACGTGACGATCGCCCGCGGGCGCTGTGTCCGGCGCCGCGTGTGGCGCAACCATCGCGGCGGCGATTGCCAGGGCGGTCAGCGTCATTGTCGTTTCCTTCCGTTTCCATTATGAATGGACTATGGCAGGGAGGCAGATGAGACGAGTGTTATCGGACGTTCATCCGGCGCAGAACACGATGCGCAGGATGTTGCCCCGGGTGCCCTTGGAATCCGACTATCTCCGGGGCTCGCGGCCGGTAGACAAGACCTCCCGCCTCCCACCCCACGTCCACAGCACCGCTTTCTGTCCATCGGTATCGAGAAAGATCGCGCCGTCTTCGTCGGTCCGGAAGATCCGCGCGCCGGCCGCACGGTAGCGATCGACGATTGCCGGCGCGGGATGGCCGAACGGATTGCGGCGGCCGGCACTGAAGATGACGGCGGCGGGATGCGTGGCTTCGATCAATCCCGGCGAACTGCTGCCGGCGCTCCCGTGATGCGGTGCCTTCACGATGACCAGCAGGCCACGGCCAAGGCTGGAGGAGATCGTTCGCTCCACGTCCTTGCCGATATCTCCCGGCAGCACGATCTCGACATCGCCAAGACGCAGGTCCAGAACGACAGAGTCGTCGTTCCGCACCTTGCGTCGCTCCCAGTCAGGCTCGGGCGGATTGAGGACGTGGATCGCTGTCGTGCCGGCGTCGACCGTCTGGCCGGCGCGCAACTCGCGCCACGGAACTCCCCGCGCCGCCGCACTCGCGTGCAGGCGGACCATCAGATCGTGATCCGGAACCGGGACGCCTTCGCAGATTTGCGCCGGCTGAAGCGCGTGGAGCACGGCGGCCGCGCCGCCGACATGATCCGGATCGCCGTGCGTGAGCACTATCGACCCCAGTCGACGGACGCCCAGTGCCCAAAGAACGGGGACCGTTACACGACGTCCGACATCAAACGATCCGCCGGGCGCTCCCCCCGCATCGACCAGGAGCGGGAGCATCGGTTCGGGCCCGGCTGGCCAGACGAGCGTCGCATCCCCCTGGCCGACATCGATGAACACGACCCGCGTCCAACCGGGTAGAGGAGGAGGCACGCGCGAGCCGCGCACAAACGGCGGCGCCGCCACCATGAGCAGCGCACTGGCCGCGATTGCGACGACGGCAGGAGCGGTGACCCGGTTGCGCGCGCGCGGGCGCAAGGCGCGGCGCCAGAGCAGTGCGCCCCAGGCCGCATACCACGACAGGATCAGCCACATCGCTGGGGGCGGCACGTCGAGCACGAGCCACGGCGCGATATCGACCAGGCCAGCTGATCGAATCAGTGCCGAGGTCGATACGTTCGCCACCCAGCCGCAGGCCATCGCGGCAGATGCCGACGCGCGTGCGCATACGACCGCGGCAAGTCCCGCGACCTGAATCACCGACATCAGGGGAATCGCGACGAAGTTGAGTACGAGGCCGGCGACGCTGATGCGTCCGAACAGACGTGCGCCCACCGGTGCGAGCGCTACTTCCGCGCAGAGCGTCGCCGCGCCGAGTGCGCGCAAGGCGAGCAGCAGGGTTCTTCCAACACGACGCCAGCGTGGCTCGCCCCTAATCCGCTCTCGACGTGGGGTCACGCGGGTGGCCGCGACGACAATCGCGACCGTCGCCGCGTACGAGAGCGCGAATCCTGGGTCGAGGATGGAGAGCGGCGCCGCCGCCGCCGCAATCGCCGCGGCCACGGCGAGCGCGTTGAGCGCGGGGCCCCGATGATCGAGCAGACGAGCGGCGAGGTAGATGATGCCCGCAAGCGTCGCACGCAGGACTGACGCGGCGAGTCCCGCGGCGTACCCGTAGAAAGCGAGGAAGACGATTGCGCCGGCCGCCGTCGCTCGGGGCGACAATCGCAGCGCACGTCCGATCACCACGAGGAGGGTCGTCAGCAGCGCAATGTTCCCGCCCGAGATCGCGATCACGTGGTACGTGCCCGCCTCCTGCAGCCGCCGCTCGTCCTCGGGGTCGAGGCCGCTGCGATCGCCGATCAGGATCGCCGTCACGACACCGGCGGCGCGAGGGCTCCAGCGTCCGACGGCGATTCGCGTGACATCCCGCACGTGCGCACGGAGCGCTGACGCCGCTTCTTCGAGCATCGACCCGCGCGCGACGAGCGTGACAAGCGCCGCGCTCTTCACCGTTCCGATGAGCGCGATCCCCTGCCGCGCCAGTCGTTCACGATCGCTCGCGACCCCCGGGTCTCTGTAATCAACCGGTTCGCGGAGTAACGTGACGAGCGTGACCGTTCGCCCCTGTGTCCATTGGCGCGCGGCAGCGGCCGCAAGCGCGCCGACGACCGCCACTCGGACGCCCCCCGTCGTTCCTGCGGATCGATCCTGATCTACGAGCTGGCGAGCATCGATCGTCAGCGCCACGCCGAACGCGGTGACGCCGGCGTCTTCGCGAAGCACGCCTGTCAGCCGAATCGGCCGGGAGGGCGCGGCGTCGCGGAACCAGGCGAGCAAGGGCGGATTGTCGGCCTGCCGCGCGGCGCCTGCGCCGATGGCGACACCTGCCGACAGGCATCCGCACGCCGCGGCCGCCGTCAGTACCCGGCCACGGCCCGTGAAGAGCGACAGAGCGGCGGCCAACCACGCGGCCGCAAGAACAACGAACGCGAGGCGTAGCGGAAGGTGACCGAGTGCCCCGGCCGCTACGCCGACAAGCAGGGGAAGGGCAGCGAGCAAAGCCGGCGCTGACATGCAACCGGAGTGCTGAGCATCGGATGCTCGAGATTCGCGGAAACTGACGGGGACTCAGTCGGCCGGTGGGCAGAAACCGCGCACTCGAACCAGTTTCAGATCGTCGTGATCTGCGTACCTTAGTGATCTTCGTGATCAGAGCCGTGGGCCGTCGCAGACTTGATGGTCTTCCAGGCGCCCTCCATCTCGTCGAGCGTCGCCTCGTGAACGGATCGCCCCTGCGTGTGGAGGTGCTCTTCGAGCGCGCCAAAACGCGTCGTGAACTTCTCATTCGCCTTCCGCAGCGCCGACTCCGGCTCAATCCCGAGCTTGCGCGCGAGGTTCGCGATGGAAAACAGCAGATCGCCCATCTCTTCTTCCGTTCGCCCCGCGCCTTCGTTGGAGACCGCCTGGCGCAGTTCGGCGACTTCCTCTTCGATCTTGTCCACGACCTCCGACGCGCGCGACCAGTCGAAGCCCACGGCGGCGACGCGTGTGCCGATCTCATATGCACGCAGCAGCGCGGGCAGGGTCTTCGGCATGCCGCGGAGGACGCCGCGTCGCTCTCCCGCATCGCGCTGTTCCTGCGCCTTGATCTGTTCCCACTGCTGAACCACCTCGCCCGGCGTATCAAGCGGCCGCCCGGCGGGATCGAAAATGTGCGGATGACGGCGAATCAGCTTCGACGTGATCGCGTTGAGCGACGCCACCACCGTGAAATGGCCGGCATCGGCCGCCACCTGCGCGAGGAATACGCCCTCGAAGATCAGATCGCCGATCTCGCCCCGCAGCGCAGCGGTGTCGCCGCGATCGATCGCGTCGAGCACTTCGTGCGTTTCCTCGAGCAGGAATCCGCGCAGCGACTCGAGCGTCTGGTCGCGGTCCCACGGGCAGCCGCCAGGCCCGCGCAGCCGCGCCATGATATCGACGAGTTTCTGGAACGCTTCTCCGGCGGATGACGAGGACATGGAGGCGATTATGCTAGCATCGCATCGTGGCTGACGAAGACCGCGAAGAAGGCATCAGCTTCTCGGAGTTCATCTACTCGCTCGGCAGGTCCGCGGCGTTCGCCTTCGGCGACATCGCCGATGCGAACGGGGAAGCGGGGCAACCGAACCTTGCGATCGCCGCGCAGATGATCGACATCATTTCGATGCTGCAGGAGAAAACGCAGGGCAACCTGTCCGCCGAAGAGGCCAGGTTCGTCGACGAACTCCTCTACGATCTGCGCATGCGCTTCGTGCGAGCCCAGGAGCAGGGCGGCGGGCGCATCATCATGCCCTGACGCGTTTGCGTATCACGTTTCTCGGCACCGGAACCTCGCACGGCGTGCCGATGATCGGCTGCGACTGCGCGACGTGCCGTTCGCGCGACGCCCACGACCGCCGCCTTCGCCCTTCGATCTTCATCCAGACCGCCGATACGAATCTCCTCGTGGATGCGGACCCGGATCTGCGCGCGCAGGCGCTCGCCCACGATATTCGTCGCCTCGACGCGATCCTCTTCACCCACGGGCACGCCGATCACATCCTCGGCATGGACGATCTGAGACGGTTCAACGCCATGCAGAAAGGGCCGCTCGCCTGCTTCGGTGATGCGCACACGCTCGACGATATCCGCCATACCTTCGGCTATGTCTTCGACCCCGCCACGCCAAAAGGCGGAGGGCTGCCGCGGCTGGAGCTGTTCCGGATCATGGGCGCCTTCTGCGCGGGACGCACCGAGGTGACGCCGGTTCCACTCTGGCATGGCAAGCGCGCGATTCTGGGGTACCGCGTCGGCGCGTTTGCGTACCTGACGGACTGCAGCCGAATCCCGGATGAATCCTGGCCGCTGCTCGGCGGGCTCGAGGTCCTCGTGCTCGACGCGCTGCGCGAGCGTCCGCACCCGACGCATTTCTCGCTCGACGAGGCGAGCGACGCCGCGTCGCGCGTCGGCGCGCGGCAGACCTACTTCACGCACATGTGCCACGATCCCCTCGCGTACGACGGGCTCGTCATCCATGTTCAATGATCAATGATCAATGCTCAATGGTGGTTCGAGATTCATGTTCAATGCTGATCAAGGGTGTCGCGGCGAATATGACGAATGAACCCATTGGACATTGAGCATCTATCATTGAACACTGACACCGTCATGATCGCCCATTACCCCGATGATCCGCCGCCGCGCTGGCACAATCCCGTGCTCGCGCTCGGCAACTTCGATGGCCTGCATCGCGGCCACATGAAGATCATCGACCGCGTGCGACGCCGCGCGGGAGAACGAGGCGGCACGCCCGCCGTCATGACCTTCGATCCCCACCCGCCGCGCATCGTCCGCCCCGACAAGGCGCCGCCGCTGCTGATGACGACGGAGCAGCGGCTGGAGGCGTTGGCGAAGACCGGCATGCAGGGAGTCGCGGTCGTCCGCTTCACCTACGATCTGTCGCTGTGGGATCCGGAGACATTCGTGCGGACCGTGCTCGTCGAGTGGCTGCGGGTCGTCGAGGTGTGGGTCGGGGCGAACTTTCTCTTCGGCCATGACCGCGCGGGCACGTTCACGGTGCTGCGCAGTCTCGGTGCGCGCTACGGTTTCCGCGCGGAGAAGATCGATCCGGTCCGCTACAAGGAATTCGTCGTCAGCAGCACGCGCATTCGCCGGCTGGTGTCGGAGGGGCGCGTCGACGAGGCGAGCGCCCTCCTCGGGCACCATTACTTCATCGACGGCACGGTGACGCGCGGCGCGGGGCGCGGACGCGAGCTCGGATTTCCCACCGCGAACCTCACCACCCCCAACGAACTGTTGCCGCCGAGCGGCGTGTACGCGACGACGGCAACGATCAACGGGATTGCGTATCCCTCGGTGACGAACGTCGGGATGCGTCCAACGTTCGGCGACGTCGATCGCGTCCAGGTCGAGACGCACCTGCTCGATGCCGAGCGCGATCTCTACGATGCGCCGCTGCGGGTTTCGTTCCAGATCGAGGCAGACTGCCGGGCGGCCCGGCGCCTGTTCGGCCGCATTTCGCTATAGCAGGCTGCTGCAACACGAGAGCCTGGACGGCGAAATGTCACATGCCGAACGCCGACCGCCAGAATTCAGCGGGTTTTCTGCATTTGGCATTCAGCATTGTCACCGACCGTGGCGCTCTCAACGACCTGCTAGAATCGTTGGGATATGTCCGGTGCCGATTTCCGGCTCACGCTGCGGGCGTCGGCCCCTTTCCGCGATCTGGCCGCCGACGTGGCCGCGAAGTTCGCCGAGTCCGCCGGTTCGAGCGCCGGCGCCGCCGCCAGCGTCGGCAAGGCCGTCGAGCGATTGGCCGCGCGCGTGACGAGCGGATCCGCGCATGATGCGGACGTGGAATTCGAGATGGAGCGCCGCGACACCAGGCTGATCGTCCGGGCGTCGAGCGGCAACCGCATCGAAGAGACATCATGTCCGCTCGCGGGATGAGACTCTTCAATACCCTGACAAGACGCGAAGAACCGTTTGCCCCCGCGGATGGCAAGACGGTGCGGATGTACACGTGCGGGCTGACGGTGTACGCGCGTGGCCACATCGGCAACTTCCGCACGTTCGTCGCGCTCGATGTCCTGCGGCGCGCGCTCGAGTTCGAAGGCTATGCCATCCGGCAGGTGCGCAACTACACCGACGTCGACGATCGAACCATCGCGGAATCCCTGAAGGCGCGGAAGCCGCTGCGCGAACATACGCAGCAGTTCGTCGAGGCCTTCGAGCGCGACGCGGCGGCACTCGGCCTCGAGCCGGTCGAGTACGCGCCGCGCGCGACCGATCACATCGCGGCGATGGCCGGCATGATCCAGGCGCTCGAGCGCAACGGCCACACCTATACGACCGACGGATCCATCTACTACAAAATTTCGACCTTTCCCGAATACGGCAAGCTCGCGCGGCTCGATCACGCCGGGATCAAGAGCGGCGCGCGCGTCGACAGCGACAAGTACGAAAAGGACGACGCGCGGGATTTCGTTCTCTGGAAGGCCATCAAACCGGGAGAGCCGTCGTGGGAGGCCGGCCTGCCGCCGGGCCGCCCCGGGTGGCACATCGAGTGTTCCGCGATGGCGGCGGAGTTGCTCGGCGAGCTGCCGATCGACCTTCACGGCGGCGGCATCGATCTGATCTTCCCGCACCACGAGAACGAAATCGCGCAGGCGGAAGGGGCCACCAACCGCCAGTTCTCGCGCTTCTGGGTGCACGTCGAGCACCTGATGATCGAGATCGAGGCGGAAGAGCTCCCCAGCTCCGAGAAGATGTCGAAGTCGCTCGGCAACGTGTACAACCTCGAAGATGTTGCCGCGCAGGGATTCCGGCCCTCCACACTCCGCTACGTCTATCTCAACACGCACTACCGCAAGCAGTTGAAATTCTCGTGGAGCGTGATGGCGCAGGCGGAGGAGGCGTTGAAGCGCCTCACGGATTTTCTCGCGCGACTCGACGCGCTGCCTGCCGGAGATGCGAACCCGGCGACCGCTGCGCGGCTCGATGAAGCCTCGGCAGCATTCGCCGACCATATCCGCACGGACCTGAACACGGCGGCAGCGCTCGGCGTGATGTTCGAGCTCGTTCGTGCGCTGAACTCCGCGATCGATGCCGGCGAGCTGCCCGCCGGCGACGCGGCGTCCGTGCGCGATACGTTCGAACGCTTCGATCGCGTGCTCGGCATCCTTTCGCTGCGACGCGCCGAAGAGGCGCGGCCGCCGGTACCCGTCGAAGACATCGAGCGGCTGATCCACGAGCGCCGCGCGGCACGAGCGTCCCGCAACTTCGCGGAAGCAGATAGAATTCGAAAGGACCTGGATTCACGCGGCATCCTGCTCGAGGACACGACAGCGGGCACGCGGTGGAAGAGAAAGTGAGTACCGGCCAGTCGCCAGTATCCAGTTTCCGGTTCCCAGTCGCCAGTTCCCAGTGTCCAGTTCCCCATGGAGGGAGTTGTCTGGCAGCAACTGGTGACCGCTAACGGGTAACTGGAAACTGGAAACTGACTGGTAACGGGTAAGTGGCAACTGGCAACTGACAACCTAATGATGAATGCTCCGCACATCAAGACGTCCCTCCCCGGCCCGAAAGCCAAAGCGATCATCGACAAGGACTCGCGGTTCGTTTCGCCATCTTACACACGCGATTACCCGCTGGTAATCGCGCGCGGCGAGGGAGCGATTGTTGAAGACGTCGACGGCAACCTGTTCCTGGACTGCGCGGCGGGTATCGCGGTCAATTCCACAGGCGTGTCGCATCCGGATGTCGTGAAGGCGATCTCGGAGCAGGCGGCGAAGTTCATCCACATGTCAGGCACCGACTTCTACTACGAGCCGCAGGCGCGCCTGGCCGAGGAGCTCGCGAGCCTGGTGCCGATCGACGGCGACGTCCGGACGTTCTTCGGCAACTCCGGAACGGAAGCGACCGAGGCGGCGCTGAAGCTGTCGCGCTATCACACGAAGCGTCCGGGGATCATCGCGTTCCTCGGATCGTTTCACGGCCGCTCCCTCGGATCACTTGCGCTCACATCGAGCAAGGCTGTGCAACGCCGCGGGTTCGGCCCGTTCATGCCGGGTGTCTATCACGCGCCGTACCCGGACGTCTATCGTTTCAACGGCAGCGCGGACGCGTGCGCCGAAGCGTCGCTCACCGTCATCCGCGAACAGATCCTCGTCCACCTCATTTCCCCGGACGAAGTCGCTGCGATTGTCGTCGAACCGATCCAAGGTGAAGGCGGGTACGTCGTCCCCCCTGCATCGTTCCTGCAGGGACTGCGCGAGCTTGCGTCACAGCACGGCATCATGCTCGTCGCCGACGAGGTGCAGTCGGGCATGGGACGAACAGGCAGGATGTTCGCATCGGAACACTTCGGTCTGAAGGCCGACATCGTCAACATTGCCAAAGGGATTGCGTCGGGCCTGCCGCTCGGCGTCACGTGCGCGCGCACCGACGTCATGAACTGGCCGCCGGGCGCCCACGCGAGCACGTTCGGCGGCAATCCCGTTGCGTGTGCCGCCGCGCTCGCCACGATTCGCCTGCTCTGTGACCAGTACGTGAAGAACGCGGCGACTGTTGGCGAGCACCTGATGAACAGGTTGCGCGAGCTGCAGCAGAAGCACGCGCTCGTGGGCGATGTGCGCGGCAAAGGGATGATGATTGGCGTTGAGCTCGTGCGCGATCGGAAGACCAAGGCGCGCGCGATTGAAGAGCGCAACGCGCTCGTGCAGGCGATGTTCCGCCGTGGCGTGCTGATCCTGATTCTTCGTGTGTTCGACGAGTCGCTGACCGAAGTGTCGCGCGACCACGCGGTCGCGACATCGGTCTCCGACGGCACGGCCTCGTAATCCGAACTTCCGCCTGCAGGCGGAAGCCACGAAATCAATCGTAGGCCGGGTCTTTGGACCCGGCATCAGCGGTCTTGAGACCCGGCGTCAACCTCGCATCGCCGTAACTGGTTCCACGCGCGCAGCCTTGCGCGCGGGAAGCCAGCTCGCGACGAGCGCCGCCATCATCAATACCGCCGCCACGAACGCGAAGGTGGCGGGATCTTTCGGGCTCACCCCGAACAATAGCGTCTCGGTCAACCTTGTCGCGAAGAACGCGCCGATCAGGCCGATCGCCACACCGGTGACGGCCATGACGCCGGCATCCTTCAGCACCAGCGACACGAGATCCGTCCGGCGCGCGCCGAGCGCCGCTCTGATCCCGAGCTCCTGGCGTCGCTGCGACACGCTGTACGCCATGACCCCGTATACGCCAACGAGCGCGAGTACGAGACCCAGAAGACCGAAGCTGGCGAGCACGAACGTCCGGAACCGCGACTCCCCGGATGCGCGCGCCATCAGCTCGTCCATCGTGCGCAAACGCCCAAGCGGCAGATCTCGATCGATCGACCACACCGCCTGGCGCACGCTGTCAGCTGCCGCGGCGGGGCTTCCCGCGGTGCGAACGACGATGAATTGGCTGCTCCATGAATGCTGCCTGAAGGGCAGGTAGTAGGCCGGCTCGGGCGTCACCGCAAGCCCGTCATACTTCACGTCGCCGACGACCCCGACAATGCGCATCCATTTATTGTTCGGACGTTCCGGGCCGCCGGTGCGGAAGTGGCGCCCGATAGCGCCCGTCGGATAGTACCGCTCGGCGAGCGTGCGGCTGACGATCACGACCGGCTCGCTCTCTGCCTGTTCTCGCCGGTCGAAGACGCGTCCGTTCAGGAGCGGGATGGCGAGCGTCTTGAAATACGAATCGCTCGACACGACCATCGTGCCCACCGGTGCGGATTCCCCGGGCAGATAAGTGCGCCCCTCGGCCGTGAAGTTATCCGTCACCGTCAGCTGGTCCGGCGGAAGGCTCACCGCGAGCGCGGCCGATTCGACGGCCGGCAGCGCCTGCAGACGGTCGATGAGCCGTTCGTAAAAACTTCGCATGGACGCTGAGTCTTTATATCGCGCCTCCGGCAGATCGAGTGCGAACGTCAGAAGGCGTTGCGGATTGAAACCCGCGTCGACGTGCTCCAGGCGCATCAGGCTTCGCACGAGAAGACCCGCGCCGATCGAGAGCACCAGCGCGAGCGCCACCTCGGCGATGACCAGGACGCGCTGCGCGTGACGATGTCTCCGGCTTGTCCCGGCGCGCTGGCCATCGCGCAGCGACGCGGCGAGATCGCCGCCCGACGCGTGCAGGGCGGGGGCTGTGCCGAACAGCAGGCCCGCCGCGATCGAGATTATTGCGGTAAAGGCGAACACCCGCGAATCCAGCCGGATGTCTGCAAGGCGAGGGATGTTCGTTTCGCCCAGCGTGAGCAGCGCGTGTGTCAGCCAGATGGCCAGGAGCAATCCGAGTGCGCCGCCAGCCAGACTGAGGAGAGCGGCCTCAGTGAGCAGCTGACGCACGAGGCGCGCGCGTCCAGCGCCGAGCGCAGCGCGGACGGCCATCTCGCGTTGTCGCGCGGTGGATCTCGAGAGCAGCAGGTTGGCCACGTTGGTCAGGGCGATGAGCAGCAGGACGCCAACGGCGGCGAGCAGGAGATACAGCGGCGTGCGCGCGTCGCCGACGAGCGCGTCGGTCATCGGCAGCACCTCGAAATTCCAATCCTTCGCGCCGCCGTACTGCCGCAGGATTTCGCGCGACACGGTTTCGAGGTTGGCGCGTCCCGCGGCGATGTCGGTGTTCAAGCGGGCAACGCCGGTCAGGTAGAAGGGCCCGCGCCGCGGCGGCACGCCGATCGTGAGATTGCGCCAGAGATCGATGTCGGCCCGCGGAAACACGAAGCGCGGCGGCGCCACGCCGACAATCGTGCATGTCTCATCGTTCAGACGAAGCGTGCGGCCGAGCACACTCCGGTCCGCCCCGAACCGCGCAGTCCAGTACGAATGCGCCAGCACGATGAACCGTCCTGCACCCGGTGCATCTTCTCCGTCCGTAAAGAGCCGTCCCAAGTACGGCGCCACCCCCAGCGTGGTGAAAAAGTCGCTCGAGACGCTCGCGGCCCGGACGACCTCGGGACTCCCGGATCCGGTCAGGTTGAACGAGGTGTTGGTAAAGACCGCGACGTGATCGAATGCGGGATGATTCGCGCGCCACGCCAGGAAATCGGCGTCAGGCAGCGGAAAAATCCCTCCCTGCATGCCGGCGATCCGGACGAGCGCAACCGCCTTGGGGTCGCGGAAGGGCAGCGGCCGCAACAACACTCCATTCACCACTGTGAACATCGCCGTCGTCGCGCCGATGCCGAGGGCGAGCGTGGTGAGCGCGATCGCCACGAAACCGGGCTGCAGCCTGAGCGTTCTGAGCGCCAGCCGGACGTCCTGCCACACTCCGTTCAGGTCGTGCTGCCGGAGCGAGGCATCACCCTTGCGATACGGCGAGCGCCATGACCATGCGTCGACAGGAACTCGGAAATCTGGGGGAAAACCTCGCGGTCGAAGAGCTCACGCGCCGCGGGTACGCAATTCTCGAGCGTCGCTACCGAACTCGGTATGGCGAAATCGACATCGTGGCCGAGGACCAGGGCACCATCGTCTTTGTCGAGGTGAAGGCGCGCGAGGACGTCAGGTGCGGCACCGCGGCCGAGGCGGTTACGCGGGACAAGCAGCGGAAGGTCGCGTCACGGGCGGTCGAGTACCTGGCGCGCAAGCACGTCACCGAGCGTCCCTGCCGTTTCGACGTCGTCGCGATCGATTTTGCGGGGACGCCGAAGCAGACGATCATCGTCTACGCGCACGCGTTCGACGCCAGTGGTTGAGTTGCGTCAGGCTGCGGTTTTTTTCTTGCGATCCGCCGGGTCTCCTGCTACACCACGCCGGGAGGATCTCGGGTGCACACGTTCGCGTCCTGCTTCGGTGCGGCCGTCCTGGCGTTAACGCTGGCATCGGACGTCGCGGTTGCGGATGCCAAGTGGTCGCGGGTCGATACCACCAACTTCATCGTGATCGGTGCGGCGGGCGAGCAGCGCCTGCGCGCGATTGGCGCGCAGTTCGAAGGTTTTCGCGAAGCGTTGACGCGCTTGCTCTCGAGCAACGTCACCAGGACCGCGGTGCCGATCGTCGTGATCGCGTTTCCCGATCAGAAATCGTTTCAGCCGTTCAAGCCCGTCTACCAGGGAAAGACCGTCGACGTTGGGGGATTGTTCCTGCCGCGGCGGGACGTGAACTACATCCTCCTGGGGCCCGACACGACCTCGGACGCGCTGCGGCCCGTCTTTCACGAGTACTCGCACCTGATTGTGAACAACGTGGCGCCCGACTTGCCGGTGTGGCTGAACGAAGGGCTCGCCGAGTACTACAGCACGTTCGAGATTGGCAACAACGGCCGCACCGTGACGTTCGGGCGCCTGATCGAGAGCCACATCCGCGAACTGGCGGAGCAACCGTGGATCCCGCTGAACGATCTGCTGGCCACGAAGCGCGATTCTCCGCACTACAACGAAGGGTCGCGCCGGGGTGTGTTTTACGCAGAGTCGTGGCTGCTCGTGCACATGCTGCTCCACGGCCAGCCGGACCGCCGCCCCACGTTCGCCGGGTACACGCGCGAGCTGTCGACTGGCGCCGCGCCGGAGGCTGCGTGGCAGCATCATTTCGGCAACGATGATGTCTACAAGGCCGTCCGTCTGTATGCCGGACGAAGCCTCATGTCGGCTCGCCAGTACACGCTGTCGGATCAGATCGTGCGCGCACCGGCGGTCGCGGTGCCGATTGCGCCGCACGACCTGGAAACGACGCTCGCCGAAGTCCTCAGCGCGGAAGCGAGATCCGATCTCGCCGCGGAGCGCTTCGATCGTGCGCTCGCGCTGCAGCCTGGCTCCGCGCGCGCGTCGGTTGGGAAAGCGCACGCGCGGGCCGCGGTGCCGCGGCTGATTGCCACGACCGGAACACCACCCGACTGGCTTGGCGACTACATGATCGGCGCCACGCTCCTGGAACACTCGGAGGCGATCGATCGCGCGTCGCTCGAGGCCGCACGTGCCGCGCTGGGCCGCGTCGTCGTGGCGCGCCCGGAGCTGCCGAACGCGTACGTGCTGCTCGCGATGGCCAGCGACAAGGTCGACGGGGATCCAAAGGCGGCAGTCGACGCGTTGACGAAGGCGCACGTGGCGGTTCCCGCGCGCGACGATTACACCATCACGCTCGCGCACGCGCTGATGCGAACCGGGGACTTCGCAGGCGCCCGATCGGTGCTCGGCGGCGTCCTGGCGCACCCGCACCTGCCGGGCGCACGCGACATGGCGATTGCGGCGATGGGACAGGTCGTTGCAGCGGAGCAACGTGCCGCGACACGCGCGTCGGACGCCGCCCGGGCGGCGCAGGACACGCCCTCGTCGACGGTCGCCGAGCCGGCGGAACCGCAGCCTGTGTTTCGCAAAGTCGGCGCGGGCGAACAGCGGGTCGAAGGACAGCTGCAGCGCATTGACTGTTCGCCGAAGCGGATCGAGTTCATCGTCGACGTCGGGGACCGCGTCGCGCACTTCCGGGCGGCGAAGATGGAGCAGGTGGAATTCATCACGTATCGGACGGACCTGCAGGGGAGCGTCGCGTGCGGCGCGCGCACGCCGGCCGATCCTGTCTATGTCACGTGGCGGCCCGGAGAGCTCGACGGGACGGTGGTCGCGATCGAGTTCGTCCCGCGTCGTTGATTGTCCCGCCAGCCGGATGCTATGATTGGGGTTCACGCGAGCGGGAATAACTCAGTGGTAGAGTGCGACCTTGCCAAGGTCGAAGTCGCGGGTTCGAATCCCGTTTCCCGCTCCAATTTTGAATGGGCGGGGCCCCCGCACCCCGCTTGGCGCGCTCCGCTACGCGGGTCCCGGTCTCCCGCTCCGCTCCGCGCGTACTGGAGAGTGGGGCATCGGGCGCGCTGGACCCGGACGGGCGGCCTCCACTCCGCTGGCGCTACCCCGCCAGCTCCGTTCCGGCCGCTCATCCTTGGATGCGCGGGGACTGCTGTGAGCGCTAACGCCTTCCTGATCGCACGCTGTTGTCGCCGCTCCTAGACACCGCGGAAGTTCCAAGCAAGGATAGCTGTTGGACGGCTCTTCAGAGCCGCCGACCCTCAAACGGCGCCGTCGCCAAGTGGTAAGGCAGAGGTCTGCAAAACCTCCATCCCCGGTTCAAATCCGGGCGGCGCCTCCAAATCAGATCAATAACTAACGCCCACGGCGCGCGTCGCCGTGGGGTCCATGGTTCTTCGTCGTGCCGATCTCCAGCCGCACCTCGGCCGCCTTCAAATCGACCCGGCGCCATTCGAGTGACAGCACCTCCGACTTGACGCGCCAGCCGGTGATGTAAGCGAACGTCACGACAGGGCGCAAGTCGCCGGGCAGCTGGCGCAGGACGGCTTCGTATTCGTAGCGCTCGAAGAATCCCTGACGCGCGTTGTTCTCCTTGAGAAGGACGATCTTCGGACGCGTCATCAGCTTGCCTGCATCGACGGCCAGCCGAAACATGTGCTTCAGCCACGCGATTTCGCGATTGATGGTGGCGTTGGCGACGTGCTTTTGGCGTTCGGGGATCGTGATTGTGCCCTTGCGTGTCGTCGTCACGGTGCGAGCTGGGATGGTGGTCACTTCCGACTGTCGCTTGATGATATAGCGATTGATCATCGCGCCATCGATCTCCGTCATTTTTCACTTGCGCGCGTTCGAGGCGTGGCGCGAACCGCACCTCATCGTCGCCGAGTTCATTGGTTGTCGAGGTCGTGCAGGAACTCAGCGAGAGCCCTAGCCATGTCGAGGGCTCTGCGTAGCGGTTCGTTGTCGTTGCGAATCGAGTCGAGGTCAGTCATGGCGTTGTGCCTTGATGAAATGGGGCCGCCCGCGCATCGAGACGGCCCGCGTTGGTGACTACGCCTTCGACTTCTTCGACTTCTTCGGCGCGAGCCTGCGCCGTGCGCGGTTGATGCCGCGTTGAATGTGCCCGTCCGCTGAAGAGACTCGCGACACGAGGACAACAGCCAACATTCGGCATGCGTCGTGATTTGCGCGTGAAAACGCGAGCGCCGCGACGCGCGCACCAGAACTTCACCTCGCGAGAGGAACCAATGCGACGACTTCAGTCGAAGGCGCTGGCGTCTTCCCTCGCGTGTGAAATGCGTGCAGGATGGAATCAGGCGTGTGACCCGTCCACGCTTCATCGAAGAACCAGTGCAGAAGGCGTGACGGTGCGCTGGTCATTTCATCGCTCGTCAGTCGGCGTCGGACAACGAAGCCGGCGAGCTTGCGGACGTATCACCCTTCGCGCTTATTGAAATTCCGGGCGCAGGTCGCGCCCAGGTCCTTCGTCTCGTGATGCGTCAGACGATGATCGTCGTGGCGATTGGCGCAGCCATTGGGTTTGGCCTGGCGCTCGCCGCCTCGCGGCTCATCGCCGGCTTACTATTCGGCATCCCGCCGAGCGATTCGTTGGCCATTAGGTCAGCGCTCGCTGTCCTAATGGCCGTCGCATTCGTTGCCGCGTATGTGCCTGCACGTCGCGCGACGCAGCTCGATCCGACGCAAGCGCTCAGATATGAATGACTCCAGCGTGATCCGCCATTTGAGACGCCAGCACGCAGGCGGCTCGTCGCAGATGCTCGAGTTCGTGCAGGACTTGCTGATCGCGCTCCCATGCGATTCATCGCGAAGCGCCTGATCGCGTCTTCTGGCGTACGCCCAACGTGATCATCACGTCGCACACGGCGGCACCGAGCGCCGGAAGACATAGCGCCGGTATTCATCGTCGAGCGGCATCGAGATCGTGTCGATCAGAGCGCGGTGTGAATCTTCCTTCCTTGCGCGCCTTCGACACGCAACCACGGTGTTCACGGAGGCGGAACCTGCAAATCGAGGACACAGTCGCGCCGGGCACGTGGCAGGACGCGGCTGTGGCGCGTGCCTTGCACAGCGCGCGTAGCTGCGGGTCGTGCTTCCTGCCCGCACAGAATTTCATCGGCCAAGCCCGCCGGCGATCGGCTGGCGTGCTCGCCAGGTCGAAGGGGGAGTGAAATGCTTCTCAAGAAGTCTTTCGCCGTTGCCATCCTCGCCGTCGCGCTGCAAACTGTCGCGCTGGCCGACCCACCGACTCTCAGCATCGAGCAGCAGGCAATACTAATCCCCGGCGGCGTTGTAGTGTTGGTTGACGTGAACTGCGGTACTGGCGAATCCATCGCGTCGGTCGTCGCCGGTGTCAGACAGGGCGACTTCGCCAGCGAAGGTTCCGCAACGTTCAACGCCACCGGCAGCAGGCAGCGGGTCGGCGTCCCGGTCCCAGGCGCCTTCACCGCCGGTGATGCGGTCGCCAGCGCCGTTCTGCAGTGCGCAACGCTGTTGGAAGGGACCGACTTGGGAGAGACAATCAAGATCATCGAGTGAACGCACCGGACCGAGACCTGCACGAATCCGCGTGCTCGCGTCGCTATGGAATCGTTTGCCGACTTTGGGAAGCGTTTTTCCCGGTAGCGCGAACGCCATGATGAGGTGTGTATGCGGAGTCGAGGTTTCGCGGCTTCAACGCAAACAGCAGTCCCGCCGTAACCCAGAACGCCAGCAACACCCTCATTCCAATCGCGAACGAGTGCGTCCGCGCTCTGCAGCCACCCCATCAGATAGGGGCCGACGAATCCGGCAAGATTTTCGATCGAGTTGATCAGCCCCACGCTCACGGCGGCCGCCACGCCAGACAAGTGGCGTCCGGGCAACGACCAGAAGCTCGGAATGAACGTGTATACGCCGGCACCGACGAGCACAGAAGCCGAACATCAGCCATCCGAGCGTGTAGACCATCCAGATGCTGCCGATCGACAAGCCCGCTGCCATGTTTCCTATCGTCCCTAATGTTTGCTATCGTCCTGTCGTCGGCGACCGCTAGATTGGGCTCAGAATCCAACGATTCCCGCTTGTCATGCCAGGATACGTCCGTGCTGTTCTGCTGCATCTCAGAGCTGAATGACGGATAGACCAGGGATGCGCCCGAAGTGGCGCGCATTGACAGTCAGCACGGAGTACCGAGCGAGAGCGCGGTGGCACCGCGGCGCTCGGCCGCAATCGCGACACTCGAATCGAGAATTAGTCCCACGCAGGCGGCGTGAGCGGTTAGCGGTGGCTGCTGACGACGGTTTCAAGGTCGCGGCCGAACTCGTCGTCGAGCGTGGTGGTCGAGCCGCGCTCCTTTGCCAGGCGAAGCGACTCCGATAGCAGCCGGATAGAGACCAGAGAGCAAGACGATTCAATAACTCGCAGAACCCGGCGAAGTCTGCAAAATCTCCATCCCCGGTTCAAATCCGGGCGGCGCCTCCAAAATTTCTTAGGGAATTTAGAGAGTCACCCTCTGGCGGGAACCGCGATCGGGGCTCACTGTGCCCGAATTGTGACTGACTTCGCCGCTGCGCGGCTTCGTCGCGGCAAGCCCGTCGCGATCTGAATTGCTGGCTGGACTGGCTGGCGGGACCGGCTGCAAGCGTTGAGCTTCTTTGCAGCCTCAACGAGATCGCATTCGCTCACGATGTTGTAGCGCTCGATGGCGCCACTGCAGCCGGAGGACCTCGCTCGGGATGCGCCAGCCGGTGATGTACGATCGCCGGTGGCAGGTGTGCGAGGATGCGCTCGATCTGCTCGCGCTCGAAGAAGCCCGTACGCACCTTTCCGTTCCTTGAGCATCGGGACGTGCGGCAGGTGCATTAACTCGCCATTCTGCCGCGCCAGGTTGAGGATTCGTTTCAGCGTGGTCAGCTCGCAATTGATCTCGCCGTTGGAATACTTCCGCTCTCGGCGTTCCTCGCCTTCGCCGACGACCATCAGCGACAGGCCCGCGCGCGCCAACATGGTTGACCGCATCTGCACTGCGTAGGTGCGATAAACTGGCCTCAGAGCCTCGGACCCTCGAACATGAAGCAGAACGAGCCGGTCATTCACAGCGATCCGGAAATCATGGGCGGCACGCCCGTGTTCGTCGGCACGCGTGTGCCGCTCGCGACCCTGCTGGACTACCTCGAGGCAGGGCAGCCACTCTCTGAGTTCCTGGAGGATTTTCCAACCGTGACCCGCGAGCAGGCTGTAGCGGCCCTGGAGCAGGCCAAGGAGGCGCTCCTCGCCCGTGCGCGTCCTGCTTGACGAGTGCCTTCCGCGTCGTCTGAAAGGCGAACTGGTCGGTCACGACGTGAGAACCGCTCCTGAGATGGGGTGGCCAGCAAGACTAACGGCGAACTGCTCACGCTAGCCGTGGGCAAGTTCGACGTATTCCTCACTGCGGATCGGAATCTCTCGTACCAGCAAGATCTCTCGTCATTCGACATCGCGATCGTGGTGCTCGTTGCGCCAAGCAATCGGTTCGAGGAACTTCGACCCTTGGTGCCGCGGATTCTTGAAGTCCTCCCGAGTGCGCAACGTCGCGAAGTGACGATGGTGCGCTGCTGACAAACGATTCCAACAATCATTGAAACGCCCGCTGCTCGGTTTGCGCGAACACGCCTATAATCCGGGACCAGCGCGAGGGGCGCATCCAGTCCGCGGAAAGGGCCGTGCCCACCCACCAACGTCGAAGGCTACGAACCTTCTTTCAGCCTGATCGGGCGGACTCCAGGCGCGTGATGAAAGGAGATTCGTATGGCCGCCAGAGCACTACCAGCCCGCCCAAATCTCGAGCAGTACAAGAAACAAGCGAAAGAGCTCGTGAAAGCGTGGAAGACGGGTGACTCCGTTACGCTCACCCGGATCAGGGAGCATCATCCGCACTTGAGCGGCCGCTCTGACGCTGACCTGCGGCGCGCTCGCTTCACGCTTGCCGATGCGCAGTTCATCATCGCGCGCGAGCATGGCTTCGATAGCTGGCCGAAGTTTGCCGCACAGATCGGGTCGATGATGGGTCAAGCGCCGTCGAGCGAAATCTGGAAGCTTGCCGAGCGTGCGGTCGTGGGTGGCGATGCGTCGACGCTGGACGCGTTGCTTCGCGACCATGGTGAAATGCTGCGCACGGGCCCTGTCCAGTCGACGTGGTGGGGCGGACTGGCGCCGGACTATTCGGTGGGCGACGCGCGTGCCATCATCGCGAGAGAACACCACTTCGAAAGCTGGGACCAGTTCGAAAGTCTGGCCGAAGCCCTGAAGGATCCCAGTTCGCCGGCCGCGCAGTTCGAGGCCGCCGTCGATGCCATTGTGACCGGCGATGTGGCGACGCTGGAACGTTTGATTCATGCCAACCTGGACCTGATTCGCGCGCGGTCGACACGCACGCACCACTCGACCCTGTTGCATTACGTCGGCGCGAATGGAGTCGAGGGCTTCCGTCAGCGGACGCCGAAAAATGCCGTCCGAATCGCAGAGATCCTCCTGAATGCGGATGCGGATGTCGACGCGAAAGCGGACATGTACGGCGGCGGGTCGACCACCTTGGGTCTTGTAGCCACCAGCATTCATCCCGTGACTGCCGGCGTGCAGGAAGATCTGATGTCGTTCCTACTCGCTCGCGGCGCATCAGTGGGCACCGCGAAGGGGACCGAGGCATGGTCGAGTCTGATTAATGGGTGCCACGCAAATGGTCGCGGTAAGGCGGCGCAGTTCCTCGCCGAGCGCGCTCCGGGACTGGATCTCGAGGCCGCAGCGGGCGTCGGGCGACTCGACGTGGTCAAGACCTTTTTCACCCCTGATGGAAAACTGCGGGAGAACGCGACCGAGCAGCAGATGAAGGACGGCTTCACGTGGGCCTGTGAGTACGGCAGGACTGAAGTGGTGGATTTCCTCTTGCACAGAGGTATGGACGCGGCCGCGAAGCTCAGACATCACGGCCAGACAGGCCTGCATTGGGCTGGCTATGGCGGACATGCAGACACGGTGCGAGTGCTGTTGCAGCGGCAGGCGCCTGTCAACGCGAAGGACGACGCGTTCGGCGGAACACCGCTCGGCTGGGCGCTGTATGCATGGGGCGGCGGAGGGCCGGATGCCGGCAGCGACCGCTACTATGCCGTCGTGAACCTATTGGTCGCCGCCGGAGCCACGGTCGAAGAGGAATGGCTTGCCGAAACCGAGCGAGGATTGCCGCTTGCGAAAAAGATCCGTGAGGACGCCCGCATGCGCGCAGCGCTCGGAGCCGGTAGTTGACGTCAGGACTCGGTCCGTTCGAAGCGAGCCGCGTCAGGCGATTCACCGTGCTGGTTACAAAGCCGCAAAGATGAGGCTTGCCACGCGGACGCGTCGAAACGTCCGTTTTGGACGTCCGTCGAGCCCTGCCCGAACTGTGCCCGCGACGAGCCAAAGACAGTCAATTTCACCGAACGCCACACAGCGTTCGAGCGAAGTGACGTATTCGATTGAGCACGTGTGATTTCTGTCGCGATGGCGCCGATTGATGCCGATTGATGACGATCGCGCGAAAAACGACCGGGGACAGCTCTGCAAAACCTCCATCCCCGGTTCAAATCCGGGCGGCGCCTCCAACTTTTTCTTAACAAAAACGCGCGTCTTGACCCGCAGCCGGGCTGCGGTTTCGGTCAAATCCGGGCTTATCCAAGGAAAAGCGCGCACGTGCTATGATGGCGCCCTGCTTTCCTGAGTTCTGACCCGTGCCGGCGGGCCTCTGCTCACCGAAGCTCCGTACCTTTGGAGTTCACGATGAGCGCGTTGCCGAACGCGTTGCCGGATTGCTCCCACTGCCACTCATTCGCCGTGCGTCCTCTGATCGCAGCCGTCACCGGCGTCGCGGGATACCGCTGCCACGATTGCGGCAGGGTTTTCTTCGTGGCCTCGCTGGACGTCGCCAAGCGGATCCAAGAGGCACAGGCGATGCGCCAGCAGCACACCCACGACGAGCCTGATTACGTGGGATGAGTCTGCGGGCCGGGCGTGACCCGCAGGCCGCGGAGGGAGGCTTACTGCCGCCGACTGGCGACAGTGGTGGTGGCCACGTCGAGGAGACGCGCCGCGTCGCGAAGATCGCCGGGCGACGTGATGTTGTAGCGCTCCAACACCTGCGGGCGCAGCCTTTTCGCGTAGCTGATCAACGGCGCGCCCGTCATCCCCTGCGGCGGCACGAACGATACCCTGGCGCCTGCCGCTCTACCACCGGACCGCTTCGAGAGGGTGAATCGCCTGCGGGGAGCGACCGAAACGGATGCGCCGGCGCCTATCGAACGATGCGTCTGGGTCCCTGACGAAACGGCGCTCGCGGGCCGTCCAACTACAGTGATGAAGAAGTCAGCGACGGTTGTTCTGTTCGCCGCTCAAATCCTGGCGGTAGCAGTCGGCCAGACGCCGCGGTCATCTGCCTCGCCGATTTTCACGATCGAAACAGACGAATTCTGGCTGAACCTGCATCACTTCCTCTACGTCCTCGGCCGTGCGCAGGCGCAGGTTCCGGACGCGTCTCGGCCCGCCGTCGCAGGCGCACCGGCGGACGCTGAGCGTGGACTGACGGGTTCTCACCGAGGCCGAGCGAAAGTCTTGGGGCGAGGCCCTGAGCACCTACGCGAAGGCGCTGAGCCTCAAGGATGTTCTCTTCGACGATCCATTGCCGGCGCTGGGAAGAGCCCTTGCCGATGTCGACGAGACAGCAGCGTTAACGGACGCAGCGATCGATCCAACCGCGCGAGCGGCGCTCGAACGCGCAGCGCCGATTTACCGGAAGGCATGGTGGCCTGCGCATCGCGCGGCGAATCGTGTGTGGCGATCGTCGGTCGAGGAGCTCGTCGATCGTCACGGCCGAACGATTCTTGACTTCATCACCAGAGCCTACGCGCTCGGATGGCCGGCGGGCGGCTATCCGGTGCATGTGTCCGCTTATGCGAATTGGGCTGGGGCGTATTCCTCGACCCGGAGCAACATGCTTGTGGTGTCGAGTCTCGACAAGGCCACCCAGGGTCTTCGCGGGCTCGAGACGATTTTCCACGAACCCATGCATCAATGGGACAACCAGGTTTTTGCGGCGCTGGGTGTCCAGGGAAAGGCCCTCAAGGTCAGCGTGCCGCGTGATCTTCCACATGCCATGATCTTCTTCACGGCGGGCGAGGCGGTCCGCCGCGCGTTACCCGAGTACGTGCCTACCGCCGACGCGTTTGATATCTGGCGGCTGCAGCTGTCTGGCTCTTCGTTGCCTGCCGCGCGCCTCAAACCGCTCCTCCAGCAAATCTGGCTGCCGTATCTTGACGGACGCGGCACGCGCGACGAAGCCCTGGCCGCACTTCTCGCGGCCGCAGCACAGGCCTCTGGGACTTCGCCCATCTTCACGATCGAGACCGATGAATTCTGGCTCAATCTGCATCACTTCCTGTACGTGCTTGGCCGTGCGGAAGCAAAGATCCGCGACGCGTCGCGGTCTGCCGTTGTCGATGCGCCGGCCGAGGCGGAGCGCGGCGCAGTGACTCTCAGCGACGAAGAGCGGAAGACATGGGCAGATGCCGTGACCGCGTATGCGTCGGGCCTGAGTCGCAAGGATCCGATTGTCGACGAATCCTTGGCCGCGATAGTCGGGGCGCTTGTCGCGTTGGATGGCGGAACCGCGATATCAGGTGCTCCGATTGATTCTGCCGCTCGAACAGTCCTCGAGCGCGCGGCGCCGATCTATCGCAAGGCGTGGTGGCCCTCGCATCGCGCAAGCAACCAGTCGTGGCGAGCATCGATCCAGCCGTTGATCGATCGACACGGGCAGACAGTGCTCTCCTTGATCACGCGGTGGTACGGAATGTCATGGCCTGCCAGAGGATACCCGGTGCATCTCGTCACATACGCCCACCCGTTGGGCGCCTACTCGACGTCGCGCGGTGGCCTCATCATGTCCACGAACGCGAAGTCCGGCCTGCAGGGCCTGAATGGCCTTGAGATGGCCTTTCACGAAGCGATGCATCAATGGGACGATGACGTCCTGCGACTGCTTCGCGGACATGCCGACAAGATTGGCAAGGATGTGCCGGATAGTCTGCCGCACGCGATGATTTGGATGACGGCCGGCGAGGCTGTTCGAGGCGCCGTGCCAGAGCACGTTCCTTACGCTGAAGTCTTTGGGCTATGGAAGCGTGCCATGGCGCCACTCGTTGTCCCACTGAACGAGATATGGAAACCGTACCTCGAGGGCCATGGGACGCGCGACGAAGCTCTGGCCTCGCTCGTGGCGGTCGTGACCGGCGGACCCCGCCGCTAGAAGGTCAGTATCGAGAAACGCAGTACGCACGGCTCCGTCGGAACGCCGCAGCCGCTTGCGAACTGCGCTCAGTGACGATCGACGCGGATCTGAGGGACGCATTGCGTCGCGGAGCGAGCATGGCTGCAGCCGAGCTCCGATGTCTCGTGATCTCAACTTCTGCACGCTTCGCAGACACGCCGATGCCCCACACCCGAAGACCTGATACGATCCAGACGTGGCTCTCGACGAACGCGCTTTCTTTACCGACAAGGCGGAAACCCGCTCAGGCCGGTATACCTGCCCGAAATGCCGGCGGACCGGCGACTACAGCATCCGCTGGGTCCGGCGATCGAAGAAGGATCGCCTTCCCGCAGGTGCTGACGACGTGGATCGCGCGAAGTTCGCAAAACTGCGCGACTATCTCCTGCGGCTGGACGACGAGGTCATCTGCAAGACGTGCGGCAAGAAGTTCGATATCCCGTCGCAGCAGTCGATGGTGTTCGTCGACCAGCTGGCGGGTCTCCCGAACGACGAGGAACTCGAAAAGGAGATCGCGGCGGCGGCGGACGCCGGCGATGAGCCAGTCGAAACGAAGCGTCCGGCCGCGCCGCGGTTCAGACCGAACTCCGGCGGCTGGAAGTAGTCGACACGCTCGCTGATTCTGGAGAACGAGCGATACCGTGAAGGAGCTTCCATGAGCAAGAAGCAGAACGACGGCCTGTCGCGCCGGCAGTTCCTCAGGGGCTCGGCGCTCACCGCCGCCGGAACCACAATCCTCAATTCCGGATTGCTCGCACATGCGGAAAGCCCCACCAGCAATGCCGTCGGCCCCGGTCCCGTTCCCATCACCTTGCGGATCAACGGGAAGGACCACGACCTTTCGGTGGAACCGCGGACCACGCTGGCCGATGCGCTGCGTGACACCCTGCATCTGACGGGAACCAAGGTCGTCTGCGACCGCGGCGCATGTTCTGCGTGCACCGTCTGGATCGACGGCATACCGGTGAACTCCTGCCTCACCTTCGTACTCGATGTAGGCCAGCGCGAGGTGACCACGATCGAGGGACTCGGCACGCCTGACCACATGCATCCCGTACAAGCCGCGTTCGTCGAGTACGATGCGGCGCAGTGTGGCTACTGTACGCCCGGCATGGTGATGAGCACCGCGGCGCTGCTGAAATCGAATCCGAATCCGACACTCGAGGACGTCCAGCATGCGGTCAGCGGAAATCTTTGCCGCTGCGGTACATATCCGAAGGTTTTCGCGGCGGCGCTCGCGGCTGCACGGAAGGGAGCCTGATCATGCCCCCGGCCAATCAACAACAACAGAAAAAGAAGCAGCAGATAAAAGAGGAACCTCGCGCGGTCACAGAGAAAACGCAGGATCAGGCCGCTCGGGAAAAGCCGGGGACACGCAAGGAATCCGTGTATTTCGGCATTCCAGGCACGGAACCGCTGACGAGGATCGAGCGCACCGTTCCTGCCGACGAGCCGCCGGCGCTCCCTCCGAACGATCAGCTGAAGTACATCGGAAACCGTGTTCCGCGCCAGGATGGCCGCTTCAAGACGACCGGCGCCGCGAAGTACCCGAGCGACACGCATCTTCCAAACATGCTGTACGGCAAATTCCTCAGTTCGACCGTGCCGCATGCGCGCGTCAGTTCCGTCGATACGTCTTCGGCCGAGAGACACCCCGGCGTCAAAGCCGTGCATGTGATCGAGAACGATCTGCTGAGCGCGCAGGTGCTCGACAAGACGAAAGAGGTTCAATCGAAGTACCCGGTCATCCGATACTCGGGTCAGCCGATCGCCGCGGTCGCGGCGACTTCGCCGCAAGCGGCGCAGGAAGCTGTCAGCCTGATCAAGGTGCAGTACGAGGAACTGCCGTTCGTTCTCGGCGCGGACGAAGCACGCAGGCCGGACGCTCCCAAGGTATTTCCCGCGCCTGCGGCGCAGGCCGAGACTGCCGGAGGAGGCGGTGGCAGCGAGAAGGTGCCCCAGAGCGGGAATGTGCGTGGCCCTGAGCGCAAGGATGCGGGTGATGTTGCGAAAGGCTTCGCTGCTTCCGACGCAATGGTCGAAGGCGAATTCCGCACGCAGGTGCAGACACACTCTGCGCTCGAGCCGCACGGCGTCGTTGCGGACTGGAAGCCGGACATGCTGACCGTCTCTGCTTCCACCCAGAGCACGATGAGCGTGCGCGACGAGCTCGCGACGATCTTCAAACTCCCGAAGAGCAAAGTCCGTGTGCTCACCGAATATATGGGCGGCGGCTTCGGCGCAAAGTTTGGCGCCGGCAATGTCGGAGTGGTAGCCGTGCACCTTTCAAAGAAAGCCGGCGCGCCGGTCAAGCTCTTCTCCGATCGCAAGGAAGAGCACTGGACGGGTGGAAATCGCCCTGACTCACAGCAGCACGTCAAGATCGGCGCCACCAGGGATGGCAAGCTGCAAGCGATCCAGTTCACCAGCTACGGGACCGCAGGTGTGGGCACCGGCGCGGGCACCGCGGGCCCGGCGCACGCGATGTACAAATGCGACAACCTGAAGACGGAAGAGTATGACGTGTTCACCAACGCGAGTCCTGGTACTGCCTTCCGCGCGCCGGGACATCCGCCAGGCTGTTTCGCTCTCGAGCAGGCGATGGACCAACTGGCCGAGAAACTCGGCATGGATCCGCTTGTTATTCGAGACCTGAACGACGAGAGTCCCGCGCGTCGCGAGGAGCGGCGGATCGGCGCGGAGAAGTTCGGATGGAAGCAGAAGTTCCGCAGGCCGAACAGCGATCCAGGTCCGATCAAACGTGGTGTGGGTGTTGCGCAATCCGTCTGGTATCGCATCGTCAACATGGACTCCGGCGTCGAGGTCCGCATCAATCGCGACGGCTCGGTGGAAGCGCTCTCGGCCGTTCAGGACATCGGCGGCGGCATCAAGACAGTGATCGCACAGGTGGTTGCGGAGGAACTCGGGATCCAGCCAAGGGATGTCCAAGTCACGATCGGTGACACCGTATCGCCGCCAGGGCCGCCATCGGGCGGCAGCATGACGACGACCTCGATCACTCCTGCTGTCCGGAATGCCGCGTATAAGGCAAAGCAGCAATTGCTCGCGCACGTGAAGGCGCCGCTCAGGGGTGCAGACCCTGTTTCGTTGAGTCTGAAGCAACTGGCGGCCAGGTTGCCGATCGAGATGGTCAGCGCCACTGCGCAGCGCAGTCCGGAGTACGGCAAGCGCGAAGGCATGTTCCTCGGCGGCGTGCAGTTCGTTGAGGTGAGGGTGGACACCGAGACCGGGATCGTCAAGGTCGAGCACGTGGTCGCCGTGCACGATTGCGGCCGGCCGATGAACATGCTGCAACTCGAAAGTCAGGTCAACGGCGGCGTTTTGCAGGGCATCTCGTATGCGCTGTACGAGAATCGCCGTCTCGACCGCAACACCGGCATCATGGTGAATCCGAACCTCGAACAGTACAAGATTCTGGGAGCGAAAGAGACGCCGACGATCGAGGTGCATATCATCGAGCACTACCTGGCGCGGAGTTCCACCGACGCGGGAGGGATCGGCGAACCGGCGACGATCCCGACCGCCGCCGCGATCGCCAATGCGTTCTACAACGCGACCGGTGTCCGCGTGCGCGAGCTGCCGATAACTCCGGCGCGCGTGCTGGCCGCGCTCGGCAACTTGCGGCAAGGAGCGACAGCATGATTGCCAAATTCCAGTGGCAGGACGCGCGCACCGTTCAAGACGCCATCGCCCAACTCGACGGCACGTCGATGGTAAAAGCCGGCGGCATCGACGTCATGGATCGCCTCAAAGAGGGGCTGGATTCGCCGGCAACGCTGGTCAACATCCGCACAATTCCAGGTCTCGATCAGATCCGTGAGGATGCGACGGGTCTACACATCGGTCCGATGGTGACGCTCGATCAGCTCGATAAGAACGAGACAGTCCGCGCGAGCTACACCGCTCTGGCCGACGCCGCCGGCCACGCAGCGACGCCGCACATCCGCAACGTCGCGACTGTCGGCGGGAACATCCTGCAGCGGCCGCGTTGCTGGTACTTTCGCAACGAGCAGTTCCACTGCCTGAAGAAAGGCGGCGACCGCTGCTTCGCCCAGGATGGAGAGAACGAGTACCACGCCATCTTCGGCAACCAGATCTGCGCGATCGTGCACCCATCGGCTGTCGCTGTTGCACTCCTTGCGCTGGGCGCCACTTTCGAAGTGACAGGCAAGCGCGGCGAGCGGCAGGTCCCGAGCGAACAGTTCTTCGTCCGGCCGGATGAGGACGTGCACCGCGAGCACACGCTCGCTGCCGATGAACTTCTGACGGCAATCAACATCCCGAAACCGGCGAGTGGAACCCGCTCGGCGTACATGAAGCTCGGCGAGAAGGAATCGTTCGACTGGCCGATCGCTGAAGTCGCCGTGGTACTCGGCGCAAGACCTGGGGTCGTCCTCGGTGCTGCCGCGCCGGTCCCGTGGCGCGCGGTCGGTGCCGAACGGATCCTTGCCGGCAATCCGATCAACGAAGACACGGCGCGCGCGGCGGCCAAGGCTGCATTGCAGGGAGCGACTCCGCTGAGGAACAACTCTTACAAACTGCCGATCTTCGAGACGATCGTTCGCCGGACGATCCTGGCGGCCGCCAGGGCCTAGGCCACGTGCTGTCGAAAACCGTGTCAATGCCAAATGCCAAATGCCAAAAACCTGCCGTTTGGCATTGAGCATTGGGCATTCAGCATTGACGGGCAGGCGGTCTTGTCACCAGCCTGCTATGTCAGGGATACCTCGATGCGCGAATTCATGGACGAGGACGACTCGCCGGTCGAGACTCAGCTGCCGCACGTGTGCGAGATGCTGCGTACGAAGAACGCCTTCGGCAACCATGTCGGGTACCGTGCGTGGCAGAGGGGCGAGAGTTCGACCGCGGTCTATTGGTGTCTTTACACCATGGGCACCGTCGGACCCGATGACCAGCTCGTTCATCCGCATAAGTGCTGCTGCGGCCGCGCCTGCTTTCACCGCGAAACCGACATCTCTTGAATCGGCGGGCACAGTGCTCGGCGTGAGCGTGCAGCGCTGGCGTCAGCGGAGGACCTAGCAAGTTCGCCTTCCTGCGAAGGCGGACCGCCCTCACCAACGTGATGTGCGCTGCAGCGTCGATTGTGGTCCAGAATGACGCCCGGATGACTTCCCCGCGCGTACGTCGGCCAAAGTACTGTTGCCTCCTCATCGCGGGTGTTCTGCCGGCGTTTCTTTCGGCTGATGTAGCCGCGCGCACGCCAGGTCTAAAGACCCTGCCTCCACTGCAATCTCAGCTCGCGGTTCCGGAAACGATGCGACCGTTTCTGAAGCATCTCGAACCGGGAAGCGACGCGTTCCCGATGGAGCGTCAGGTGAAGGAGCTCGAAGCGCGGCTCCGCGAGGTGTCCGACGCGTTTCGTGCGGGCGCGGCCGGCGCGGCCGGCGTCACCAAAGGGCTGCTCGATCCGAGCTTCCGCGGCGCACGACTTCTCCCGCTCGAAGAGACGGCCACGACGCAGGCGCCGCTCGAGGTGAAGCGAGCGAAGGATCTGCCGCGCGCGCTCACGCTGGACGCTGCCTCGTTCGCCGCGGAACTGCAACGACTGATGGACGATCTTCGCGATGTCACCGTCGCGGAGTTCCTCATCACCTCGATCGAACCGGATGGTCCGGCTGATTCGCCGTCTGGCCTTCGCACCACTGTCCGCTACGACATCGTCGGCGCCGGAAGGAAGGCGTACCGCGTCGAGCACGTCGGCGAGTGGGCGATGACCTGGCGCCGAAACGCGTCAGGCTGGCAGGTCCTTCGATGGACCGCCACTGCCCATGTGGTCAGCCGCGCGCGAACCCCGATCTTCACCGAGATCACCGCGGCGGCTCTCGGAGGCAACGACTCGTTCCGACATCAACTCAACATCGATCTCGACTCCTGGATGGCGGCGTTCGACTCGGTCTTGACGCGCGACTCCAACGGGCATCATGGCGTCTCGGTCGGAGACGCGGATGGTGACGGACTTGACGATCTTTACGTCGCCCAGCCCGCCGGATTGCCCAATCGCCTCTACCGAAATCGCGGCGACGCAACCTTCGAAGACATTACAGACACCGCGGGAGTCGGCGTCCTCGACGACACCGCGGCGTCGCTCTTTGCTGACGTCGATAACGACGGCGATGAGGATCTCGTATTGGCTACCGCGACCAGACCCCTGCTCTTCATCAACGACGGCAAGGGACGCTTCACTCTTGCGCAGGACGCCTTTCAATTCGCCCGGCCGCTTCAGGGCGTGCTGACGTCGATCACGATGGCGGACTACGACCGTGACGGCTTTCTCGATCTGTACTTGTGCGTCTACTCCTATTTCTTCGGGGCCGGTGAGGACAAGGCCGGAACGCCGGCTCCGTACTACGACGCGCGCAACGGACCGCCGGGCGTCCTCTTACGAAATGACGGCCACGGGCGATTCATCGACGTGACACAGGAATCGGGCCTCGACGTCGGGAACGATCGCTATCACTTTGCGGCGGCCTGGGCCGACTACGACGCCGACGGCTGGCCCGATCTTCTCGTCGCGAACGACTTCGGGACCAAGAACCTGTATCGCAATCTCGGGCGTCGTTACGGCAAAGTGAGATTCGAGGACGTGGCCGCTTCAGCGGGAGCTCTCGATTACGGCGCCGGCATGAGCGCCACATTCTTCGACTACGACAACGACGGCCTGCTCGACATCTATACGGGCAACATGTGGAGTGCGCCTGGCCAGCGCGTGACCTCCGCGCCAACGTTCATGCCCGATGCGACGCCGGAGGTGCGCGCGCTCTATCGCCGGCATGTTCGAGGGAACTCGTTGTTACGAAATCTCGGCGATGGACGCTTCGAGGACAAGACGCTCGAGGCGCACGCCGAGATGGGGCGCTGGGCATGGTCGTCGGACGCGCTCGATTTCGACAGCGACGGTTGGGACGACCTCTACGTCGTCAACGGCATGCTGACGCGAGCGCCTGCGGCCGCCGTGAGGAGCGAGTCTTCGAGTGACCGGGCGGTAAGAGCGCCTGCGGCCGCCGTGAGGAGCGAGTCTTCGAGCGACCGAGCGGTAAGAGCGCCTGCGGCCGCCGCGAGGAGCGAGTCTTCGAGTGACCGAGCGGCAGTGAGCGGGGGTGGGGCCCCGCGAGCGGTAAGAGCGCCTGCGGCCGCCGCGAGGAGCGAGGCTTCGAGCGACCGAGCGGCAGCGAGCGGGGGTGGGGCCCCGCGAGCGTTGAGAAAAGATGCTCGGGATTCGCCTACGGAAGATCTCGAGGGATTCTTCTGGCGACAGGTTGTCGCCCACTCGCCGCTCACGCGGCTGCCCGGCACGTCGTATGACGATGCCTGGCGTGCGATCAACGAGCTGCTGATTCACGGCTCGATCGCCAGCCGACAGCGCAACGTGTTCCTGCGCAACGACGGACATGGCGGCTTCGATGAGATCTCAGGCGCGCTCGGGCTCGATCTCAATCAGGACGGCCGATCGTTCGCGGTGCTCGACGTCGATCGCGACGGCGATCCGGACCTCGTCGTGATGGCCGCCCGGCAGGCGCCGCAGCTTCGGGTGTTCCGAAATGATTTTGGGACGGATCTTCCGCCTGAAGGCGGAAGCCACGAGTTGGCGGTCCGGCTCACCGGGACGAAGAGCAACCGCGACGCAATCGGCGCTCGTGTGATCGTCGAAACCGATCGCATGCGCCGGACGAAAATCGTGCAGGCCGGTTCCGGATTCCTGTCGCAGCACTCGAAGGAGCTGCTGATCGGTCTCGGTGCGAGCGAGCGCCTCGTGAAGCTGACGGTCGAGTGGCCCTCGGGCGGAACGCAGGTCTTCACCGACGTGCCACTGAACACTCGCGTCCGGATTGTCGAAGCGGGCGACATCAAGACGGAGCCCTTCGCGAGACGATCGGCAGGGAGGACGGCGACGCTCACAATCCCGCCGGCTTCACCGCCAACTGAAACCTGGTTGTATGAGCCATTCCCGGCACCGGACTTTTCGCTTCAGGACCTCTCCGGAGGAGCGCGTTCGCTCGCGGCATTAAAGGGAAAGCCGGCCGTCGTACTTCTCTGGTCTTTCGATGTGGTCGCGGCGCGCACGGCGCTCGAGACACTCGAGCGCGGCGCCAAGGCGCTCAGTCAGGCCGGCGTGGGATCGATCGCGATTGCCACCGATGTTCTGCGAGATCAGGCGCCTCTACGTGCTCTCGCTTCGAGCGCGATCCCAATCGTCATTGCAACTCGTGAGGTCAGCCTGAGCTACGCCATCCTCAACCGCCACCTGTTCATGAACCGGCAGGACCTACGTCTGCCGATGTGTCTGCTGCTCGATGCCAGCGGGAACGTCGTGAAGGCCTACCGCGATCGCGTGGACGTTGCTCAGATCATGAAAGACGCGACGACGATCGACGTGTCTCCGGCCGAGCGGCTCACCCGTGCGGTGCCGTTTCACGGAACCTTCTATTCCGGCCTGCCGCTCCGCAACTACCTGCCGTATGGGCGAGAGCTTCTCGATCAGCGTCTGGAGGCTGCCGCCGTGATGGCGTTCGAGCGCGCCGCAGAGGCGAACCCGGGCGCCCCCACGCTGTATCGGTTGGGTACGCTGCTGTCCAGGAGCGGCGAGACGGCGCGGGCTCGGGCGGCGTTCGAGCGCGCCCTGATGCTGCAGCCGGACCTAGCCGAGGCCAACAACGATCTCGGAGCCCTCCTCGCACAGGGAGGGGATCTCGACGCTGCCATCAGTCGGTTTCGTGCAGCGCTTGCGTCGATTCCTGAGTACCCCGATGCGTTGAACAACCTTGGCTACGCCCTGCTACTTAAAGGTCGCGACGAGGAAGCTCGCGCGCTCTACGAAAAAGCCTTGGCGCTGCAGCCTGACTTTCCTGAAGCCTTGAACAATCTCGGAATGCTTCTCGGTCGAGCGGGAGAGATGGATCGGGCGGAGCGCTATTTCCGTGATGCGCTGGACCGGCGCGCGGACTACGGAGAGGCAGCCAACAATCTGGCGCTCGTACTTGTCTCGAGGGGACAACTGGACGCTGCTGTCAGCCTTCTCGAAGGCGTTCTGAAGCGGACACCGGAGTACGAGGGAGCCTACGTGACTCTAGCCAAGGTCTACTTCAGCGTCGGCCGCTCCGCGGAGGCCATCGGTGTACTCGAACGGCTTCTGCAGAGGAATCCCAAACACCCGGTCGCCCTGGAACTGCTCCGGCAATGGAAGCGGGACTGATTCCCCTTGACTTCTCTCTCCGATAGGGCCTAGCTATCAGGTTCCACTATCGCTCTGGGGCTCAGACGAAAGTAGAGGAGGAGTCTATGTCCTTCGGCAGAAGGCTCGGGGGAGCGGTGGGTCTTGCCCTTGTAGCCTTTGTCTTCGCGGGTCATCCCACGGTCCTTCGAGCGCAGACGACGAGCGCATCCGTTTCAGGGTCCATCCAGGATTCACAGGGCGGGGTCCTCCCGGGCGTCACGGTCACGATGACCAGTCGCTCGCAGGGCAACGTTCTCACGGCGGTCACCGACGAAGGCGGTCGTTTCGTCTTCCCCATCGTCCGTCCGGACACCTATTCACTCCAGGTCACGCTCCAGGGCTTCAAGACGCTCGAGCGGACGAACGTGGTCGTGAACGCGAACGACAAGCTTTCGACAGGCGCGCTGACGCTGGAAGTCGGCGCCATGACCGAGCAGGTCAGCGTCACCGGCCGCGTGACCGAGCTGCAGTCGACGAGCGGCGAGCGGTCGTTCACGCTGGAAAGCGAAGCGCTGAAGAACATCGCCAACAACGGACGGATGCTGTTCAACTTCGCGACGCTCGTGCCGGGCGCGCTGGCGCAGGGCACCGGTGGGAGCGAGATCGGGGCAGCAGACGGATTCACCGTCAATGGCCAGCGGCCAAACTCCAATAACGTCACGATCGATGGCGTTGCCAACATCGATACCGGGAACAACGGCGGCAACATGGCGACGACCAATATCGATTCAGTCGCCGAGTTCAAGGTCCTCACCAACTCGTACCAGGCAGAGTACGGGCGCGCCGTCGGTGGACAGGTGCAGGTGGTCACCAAGAGCGGGACGCAGGCGTTCCGCGGCTCGGGTTACTGGTACGGACGCCGATCGGGCTGGGACGCGAACACGTGGTTGAACAATCGTAATACCCCCGCGATCCAGCCGGCCAAGACGGCAAGGAACGACTCCGGCTACACGATCGGCGGGCCGATCGCGTTTCCGGGTTTCAACATGGACAAGAAGAAATTGTTCTTCTTCTGGAGCCAGGAGTGGCAGCGGCGCACGATCCCGGCGACCCTGCATCAGACGCGGGTGCCCACCGCGCTCGAGCGGCGCGGTGATTTCTCGCAGAGCGTCGACAGCAGCGGCAACCCGTTCCCCCTCATTCGCGATTTCACCACGGGGCTGCCGTGCACCGCGTCGAACACGAGCGGATGTTTCCAAGACGGCGGCGTGCTCGGCCGGATCCCGGCGAACCGGCTCTATGCGCCCGGACTGGCGGCCCTGAACATTTTCCCCAGCGCGAATTTCTCGGGCGGCAGCGGCCTGAACTTCACGAGCCAGGACCCCGACAGCCCGAAGCGGCGCGAAGACCTTCTCCGGATGGACTTCCAGGCGACGAACAACTGGCGCGTCACCGGCCGCTACATGAAGAACAAGGAAGACATCCTGCAGGCGTACGGCACGACATGGGCCGGCAATGGCAGCGATCAGCTCCCGACGCCAACGCTGTTCTTGCACCCCGGCTCGAACTACATGCTGTCCGCGACGGGCACGTTGAACAATTCGACGTCGCTCGAGGTCAGCTGGGGACGTGCAGCCAACTCGCTGAACTACCAGCTTCAGCTGGACCCGTTGTTCCGTTCAAACGCGGGAGTTTCCGCGCTGCCGCTGCTATTCCCGGATGCGGTGCAGTCGGATTACGTTCCGTGGTTTGTGTTCCGCGGCGGGCGCACCGGGAACGCCGGACAGTACCAGACCGATCGCGGTCCGTTCACCAACGAGAACATCACCCACGACGTCCTCGCGAACCTGACGAAGGTGTGGGGCTCGCACGCGTCGAAAGCCGGCTTCTACTACCAGAACAGCTTCAAGCCGCAGAGCATCTTCGCCAGCTTCAACAGTCAGATTGACTTCACTGACAACTCGAGCAGCCCGTTCGACACCGGGTTTGCCTACGCGAACGCGGCACTCGGGGTGTTCAACAGCTACACCCAGGCATCCAAGTACGCGCTGCCGGAATGGCGATATCACAATTTCGAGTGGTACGCGCAGGACAACTGGAAGCCAACCAACCGTCTTACGCTCGATTACGGCGTGCGGTTCTACTACCTCACGCCGCAGTGGGACACGACGCTGCAGGCCTCGAACTTCATCCCCGAACTGTTCGATCCGAACGCAGCGGCGCGGCTGTATACGCCAGTCTGCATCGGTGCGTCCCCGTGCTCGGGGAACGACCGCCGCGGAATCGATCCCGTGCTGACTGCCGCGGGTGCGACGCCGACGCTGGCCAACACCGTGGATGCGCGCTTCATCGGCCGGCTTACCCCCGGCTCGAATCAGTTCAACGGCGCCTTTCAGGCAGGCCAGGGCATCAACGACCAGCTTCAGAATGGAAATGCCTTCAGGATCTCACCGCGGATAGGGGCGGTGTACGACCTGACCGGCAGAGGCGACACCATCGTCCGTGGAGGCTTCGGGATTTTCTACGACCGGCCGCAGGGGAACATGGTCTTCGACATGATCTCCAACGCGCCGGGCGTGCTGAACTCGACGCTCCAGTTTGGTCAGCTGCAGACTCTGACGGCAGCTGGCGGCGACCCCAATCCGACGCTGTCGCTCAATCCCACCGCGTTTGATTTCAAGCCGCCACGGGTCAATCAATGGAACGTCGGCATCCAGCACAAGGTGTGGAGGGAAGTGATCCTCGACCTCGCCTACGTGGGCTCCAAATCGACGGACCTGTTGCGTCAGGTGCAAATCAATGCGATTCCGTTCGGCGGGACATTCCTGCCGCAGAACCAGGATCCCACTCGTGCGCCGAGCGCGCAACTGGGGTCATCGGCACTGTCGAATGACTTCCTGCGGCCATTCAGGGGATACGGCGGCATCCGAATGTGGGACTACAGCGGCTACTCGAACTATCACGGGCTTCAGACGTCGGTGACCCGCCGGTTCGACCGCGGATTCATGTTCTCCGGCTTCTACGTCTGGAGCAAGGCGCTCGGCATCAACAGCGACGATTTTGCCGCCGGCGTGCCCAATGTCAGCAAAGCGGAAACGCGGCGCCTCGATTACTCGTTGCTGAATTACGACCGTCCGCACAACTTCGTGCTCAACGCGATCTATCAGACGCCCACGGTTACGCGCAGCAAACCGCTCGGCCTGCTGGCGAACGACTGGCAGATCTCCGGCGTGTATCGTTGGACGAGCGGCCGTCCGTACACGGTCGACTTCACGATTCCGGGTATCGGTTCCGTGAACCTTACCGGTACCGACACGCCAAACGCGCGTATCGCCCTCACGTGCAACCCGGGTCGCGGGTGGAGCGGCGATCCGTACGGGCAGCTCGAGACCTCGTGCTTCGCGCCGCCGCAGCCCGGCAGCGATGGCGCCGAATCCGCGCGGTTCTTCGTGCGCAATCCGCCGGTCAACAACCTGGACATGTCGCTGTCCAAGATCTTCGCGGTGGTGAGAACCGTGAAGTTCGAGTTCCGCGTCGACATGTTCAACGCCTTGAACCACACGCAATTCACCGGCATCAATGCGAGGGCCAACTTCGCCAGCCTGACCGATCGGACGATCACCAACCTGCCCTTCGACGCGAGCGGCAAACTGGTGCAACCGAACGGATTCGGGACGATCAACGGCGTCGCGCCGCCGCGCACGCTGCAGCTCGTCACCCGCGTGACGTTCTAGCGGCGGACAATCGGATCACTGCGGACTCGCGCCAGGCGTACCACAAAAACAACGGGCGTCCGTTTAACCGGACGCCCGTTTTTGTTTTCACGACGGTCGGGCATGAGACCCGAGTCTTGTGCGTGCCGCTCGGCACTCCAGCCTCGCTCGCCTGGTCCGACGTAACCTTCGGCGCCAACCTTCGCGTCGTTGATCCCGGCGGCGGACATCCAGATCGTGAACAGCACACGCCGCCAGCCGCAAATTCGGCACCTTGATCTGCTCAGCGACAGCAATCCCTTCTAGAAATAATTTCCAGCCGACTGCGCGCTTCGCCCGTCAAGATGAGAGTGGCATAGGAGGTCTCGCATGTTGAATCGACTGTCTGCCCTGTGGCTCGTGCTCGGTGCTATCGGCGGCTATGCGGTCGCCGGCCCGTCCGTGACGGCGCAAAGTGGCACGTCCTTGTTTAACACCGCACTCAATTCCGGGAATACCGTCCGGTTGACGTTCCAACGCGACACCTTCGGTCCCGAGCGCAGTAATTACGTGAACTGCACCGTGGCCGAGGTGCAAGGCCGCTGGGTCAGATGCAAGGCGGCAGATTCGTTTCAAGAGGACCGCGAGCAACAGTGGTACAGCCTGGAGCGGGTCGTCCAGATAACAAAAAAGGAAAAATAAGCTCCGCAGCCGAGCGTCGCGTCACGCTCAAAAACCCGGCGGCCGCTCGCCGCTGACGGCGAACGCGCGCTCGAGCGCCAGACCGGCGCGCGCGACGGTGCCTTCATCGAACAACCGCCCGAGCAGCGTAACGCCGTGTGGCACGCGGCGTGGCGTGGAGAATTTCGGCAACGGGTTGTTCGGATCGGGTGCCCAGTCGCTGCGTGCCTCGGAGACGGTGACGAAACCGGCGCGAAGCGTCAGTGACGGATGTCCGGTGAAGTTTGACAGCGTGAGCATCTCGTCGCGCAGCGACGGCACGAGGAGCAGATCCACCCGCGAGAACACCCGCGCCATCTCCAGAGCGACGCGGCGGCGGAATCGATCGGCCTGCACGAAATCCACGGCCGAGAGGAACCGCGCTTCGCGAAAGAGATTGGGCCACGCGTCCGGCACCTGCACCTTTAACGTGCGTAGCTCGCCGCTCAGCGTCAGCTCCTCGAACGACGCGGCCGCCTCGCTGAAGAGCACCGGCATCAACGAACCGTACGGCCAGTCGGGCAGGCTGACTTCGGTCGTCACCATGCCCACCTTCCTGACGGTCTCGAGTGCGGCCCGGTCGACGTCCGTCGCCGGGCTCTCCTTCATCCATGCCGGGAAGTAGCCGACGCGAAGGCCGCTTGCGGCAGCCGTGGCGTCAAACTCCATGTGACTCGATACGCTCGACGGGTCGCCCGCATGCGGTCCGGTGATCGCCTGCAGGACGAGCATCGCGTCTTCCACGGTTCGCGTCATCGGACCCAGCTTGTCGAGCGACCAGCAGAGCGTCATCGCGCCCGTGCGCGCCACGCGACCGAATGTCGGGCGGAGACCGGTCACGCCGCAGCGCATCGCGGGAGCCACGATGCTGCCACCTGTCTCGCTTCCAATCGAGAAAGCCACAAGCCCCGCAGCTGTCGCCGCGCCGGGACCCGCGCTCGATCCCGACGCGCCTTCCTCCAACAGCCACGGATTCATCGTCTGTCCGCCGAACCAGATGTCGTTGAGCGCGAGCGCGCCCAGACTGAGCTTGGCGATGAGCACGGCGCCGGCGTCCTTCAGGCGCTGAACGACGGCGGCATCGACGGTGGGCACGCGATTGCGAAATGGTTCTGCGCCGTAGGTCGTCGCGATGCCTGCCGTGTCGAGCAGATCCTTCACGCCGTACGGAATGCCGTGCAGCGGGCCCCGATACTTCCCCGCGGCAATCTCCGCGTCGGCTTGTCTGGCCTGCGCGAGCGCGACGTCTTTTGTGAGCGTGATGATGCATCGCAGCTTCGGATCGAACTGCTCGATCCGCCGGAGATAGATATTTGTCAGGCGTTCCGAGCTGAGCGCCTTCTGCTCGATCCAGCGCGACAGCCTGGTGACGGGCGAGAACGCGATATCAGCGTCGCTCGCGGGCAACGGAATCGACTCGCTCGCGCTGCGGACGAACGTGTCACGCGCTGGGCCTGCGCTACCTGCGGTGAGCACAGGGTTCCAACGCGTGGCGGGGGCGACGTCCGGATCGAGGGAGACCTTGCGCGGTCCTGCACGGCGCTCGAGAAACGGCGCCATCGACTGTCGCCAGCTCGCGGCCGCCATCTCGCGCTCCGCAGCGCTCATCGTCAGCTGCGCGAGCTTCTCCGCTTCAGCGAACGTCGACGCCGAGACCGCAGGGCCGGAGACTGGACCGGTGCCGAACGTCGGCGGTGCGCCTGGCGTCGTCGGGTTCGGAGGCGTCCCCGCTTGCGTTTCGGCGCCGCGCGCGATCGCCGTTGCGAGGACGCCCATCGGGGCAGTAATCAGGAATTGCCTGCGTGTGTTCATGGCAATCGCGAATGATAGCCGGTCTGAGATCAGCCCAGGTCACCCGAGCTAAGCCGCGTGACGCGTGGTCACGCCATGACACGAACTCAGCCTGTTATGGATGTGATGCGTTCAGAGCTGTAATCGCGTTACGGTCGTCTTTTCCGCGCTTATCGCTGGCCGGGAGCTTGCGTCCGCACCGCAGCCGTGAGGCTCCCATGCAAAAACTTGTGGTGATCGCGGCGCTCGTCGTTGGCGGGTTCCTGGCCACGTCGTGTAGCGATACAGACGCACGTGTGACCGCGACGGGACCCACGACACTTGCCTTTGAACCGGCGTCAGCGTTCTTCAACGTCTCGCCCTCCACCGTCTTCGCGCAAACGGTTCGTCCTTCGTTCTGTCCGGCGTTTCCCCCGTTTACGGCTGTGCTGGACCTGTCGATCAGTGCGGGATCCCTGAGCCTCTCGGTTACGGATATCACCGTGCGGTTCGTCGATACCTTCGGCGTCAGCATGCCGCAGGTCACTCTTCCGGCGCCGGTGATGACGACGCAGTTCGGATCTGCGCTCGTCCAGGCGCGGCAGACCCGCGTGTTTCCTCTGTCGCTCGGGTTGGGCTGTGCGACGGGACAGCAGGGTACCGCGACCGTCATCGTGGTGTTCCGCGACTCGAACGGCCGCATGAGCTCCGGGCAGGTCATGGCGTTCATCCGCTGACCGTGCAGAAAGTCAGCGCGGGGCGGCATGAAAGTCGCCCTGCAGGAAGATTAACCGTCATCAATCGGGCGTCGCCTGACTGCACGGGGCGCCCGACATGTCTCCGCCGAAGTTCCCACGACACGGCCGTTTTGATAAACCTGTTGCGCTGCATGTATTAGCGAGTCCCGCCGCTGATTCACAATCCGCGCGGCACATCCTGTGCTATAAGATTTGCGTCTCCTATCTACAACCGAAAAGCCCCTGCGGAGGAATGAATGCGTCGAATTGCCGTCGCTGTGTGCCTGGCCCTCGGCTCAGCGAGCCCCGCGTTCGCGGAACGCGTCATCGTGAAATGCAGACAATCATGCGATCCGGTCGCCGCTGCGGTGGAGCAGGATGGCGGACGCGTTGTGCAACGATTCAAGTACGTGACGGCGCTCGTCGCCGAAGTACCGAATCTCTTCCTACCGCGGACGCGAGACGTCGTCGACGCGGGGGCTGTCCGGAAGGATCTCATCGTTCGCGCCATCAGCGTTGACAAGGATGCGGCCGGACGAGAGCTCTCGGCCGCTTGGGAAGCCGTCAGCCTGGCGCCACTCGACGCGCAGGCGCTCGCTGCGTCAGACGCCAGTCCGGCAGGCTATGCCGGAAACAACATCCTGACGAAAGTGCAAACTCTCCATGCGCAAGGCCATAGGGGCGCGGGCATGACGGTGGCGGTGATCGACAGCGGCATACGCCCGGGCTTTCCACACCTTGACCTCGACGGCTCGGTGATCGGCGGCGAGGACCTGGTCGTCCCTGCCGATCACTCTGGCTACAGCAACCTCGACAACAATGGTCACGGCACGTTCGTGGCGGGGATGATTTCCGCGAATGTCGTCTTCGGCTTTGCGCCGGGCGACCGGTTCCTTAGTGCGGTTGCCAACGAGTGTCCGGCGTGCATCTTCAACAACAACTTCATACCGATGGTCGGATCTGCGCCCAGCGCGAGCATCTATGCGATTCGGGTGCTCAATAAGAATGGCAGCGGCCGGCAGTCGGGGGTCCTTGCCGGCATGGAACGCGTGATCGATCTGCGGCGTGCCTACGACGACAGCCGTACGGAAATCCGGAACGCCGACGGCAGCTACAGCGCTCTGAACATCCAGGTGGCGAACATGAGCCTTGGCGGCGCGACGCTGTTTCCGGGCCGCGACATCGAGGACGAGCTCACGAACGCGTTCCTCGACAACGATATCGTGCTGGTCGTCAGCGCCGGTAACAACGGGCCCAGCGGCTCGACGATCGCGAGCCCTGGCAGCGGTTTCGGCAGCCTCACGGTGGGCGCGGCTTCCACGGCGATGCACGAGCGCATCGTTCGCGAGTTCCAGTTCGGCCTTGAGAAAGGCGCAAAGTACCGGCCATTCAGCGGCACGCAGATGGCCTTCTTCAGTTCGCGCGGGCCGAACGCGGATGGCCGGCCGGATCCGGATATCGTCGCGAACGGGTTCGCGAGTTTCGGTCAGGGCTTTTCAGCGCCGCCCACCGGCATCAATTTCGCAAGCGGCACAAGCTTCAGCGCGCCGACTGTTGCGGGCATTGCGGCTGTCCTACGGGAGATCGTGCCGGGTGCCACCGCCCGTCAGGTGCGCAACGCGCTCATTCTCACAGCGGATCCTACTGCGATCGCCGACGGAAGCGGGCCGAACGATCGCGGCGCGGGCTTCGTGAACGCCGCCGCGGCGGCCGAGATGCTCAAAGCTGACGCAGCGCCGGACACACCTGGAGCGGTGGGAGGAACGAACAAGAACGTGACAGCGAACCTGGAACGGTTTTCAGGCATTGAGACGGTGAGCCGAAATGTGATGCGCTCCACCGGTCCACTCCTCCCCGGTCAGCGATTCGAGACCTTCTATCGTGTGAGTCCGAACACGTCTGCGGTGGTTGTGACGCTGGCGGACATCAAGCCCGGCGCGGTGCAGAACCAGTACTTCGGGAGAGACGACGTCCTGCTGGCCGTGCACTCGTCGAAGATGAGTGCCGTCACTGATGCAGCCGGACATGCCGGCGACTACAGGGTGTTTGAATACAGAACAAGCGACAAGACGTACGTCATCGATAATCCCGACAACGGGATCATGCGGATCACCGTGAGTGGTGACGGGACTAACGCCAGTCCGATCAGCGCTGTCATCAAGATTTCGTCGATTGAGGACCCCGAGTCGGGAAAGAAGACCGCGAAGAACACCATCGCCGATCAGCAAACGCAGGTTGTGCCGTTCGTCGTCCCCTTCGGTACGCAGACGCTGTCGGTGAAAGCCGACTGGGACGGGGACTGGGGAAACTATCCAGCGAACGATCTGGACGTGATCCTCGTCGATCCGAATAAGAAGCTCAATTTCAGCGGAGCGACCCTGAACAACCCGGAGCGGGCGGAACTCTCCAATCCTGCGCCGGGACGGTGGCTCGCGGTCGTTCAGGGCTTCAGCGTCAATACGACGACCGACAAGTACACGCTCCGAATCGCGGCAGACGGCGACGTCATCAAGTAGCGTCATCAACTAGATTCGTGCACGCTTCAATGGAGCGGCAAGGCCGGCTTGCCGCTCCATTGCTCCTCCTCGACCCTCATTCATCGCAAACAGTCCGAAGTCTCAGAGCGGGTTTTTGCTCCGGGCGCGCAGACTATACTTGCGCCTGCGAATGACCATCTCATTCCGCGCGCTCGGCGCGTCGGCGCTCCTGCTCGTCGCTGCTGCGCTTCCAGTCGGGACGCAGGTCGAAACGCGGGTTCCTCTTCCGGTCCCGGACATCCCCGGTTACCGCACGCTCAAGGCGGACCTACATCTCCACACCGTCTTCTCTGACGGCAACGTCTGGCCCACGGTGCACGTGATGGAAGCGTGGCGCGACGGCCTCGACGTCATCGCACTGACCGACCACGTCGAGTACCGGCCGCATGTCGCCGACGTGACGACGAGCATCGACCGCGCGTATTCCGTTGCCAAGTCCGCGGCGGATGAACTCGGCATCGTCCTCGTGCCCGGGGCCGAGATCACGAGGCCCGTTTCGGCGGACGATCCCTTCGGCGCGACGGCGCACTTCAACGCGCTCTTCGTGCGCAATGCCAGCGCGCTCGATGCGCCCACGCTGCTCGAGGAGCTCCGCAAGGCGCGGGAGCAGGATGCCTTCATCTTCTGGAACCATCCCGGTTTTCGCGTCGAGAAGGCGGAGTGGTTTCCGGCCATTGCCGAGGCGTACGAACAGCAGCTCTTTCAAGGTGTCGAGCTCGTCAACGGGCCGAACGTCTACCCGGAAGTCTTTCCATGGATTGAGCAGAAGCGCCTGACGATCCTCTCGAACAGCGACGCGCACGATCCGATGCCGCCGCGCGTCGCTGCGGGGGTGCGGCCGATCACGCTCATCTTCGCGCGAAGCGCGGATCTGCAGGGCATCCGCGACGCGCTCGTCCAGCGTCGCACGGCGGCGTGGATGGGCGGGGAATTGTGGGGCGCTGAAGAACACCTGCGTGCGCTCTGGTCGGCGGCGGTTCGCTTCGAGACGAGCCGCATAAAGCCAGGCACCTTCGCGCTGTTCCGCGTGCGGAACGTGTCCGCGTTGCCGTTCCACTTCGTTCCGCCCAAGGCGCCTGCATGGCTGCGGTTCGAAGCAGCCGCGATCGCGCCCGAGGCCGACTCTCTCTTGCGCGCACGCATCACTGCCGACGCGCCGACAAGGCAGACAACGGTCGACGTGCAGTTCGAGCTGACCAACGTCCACATCGCGCCGCAGCGCAATCTCGTCGTGACAATCCCGCTCCGTATCGACGTGACTCGCCCGTGAGGCTTCAGCCATTCCCCCTGCTCGTCATCGTCCTCGCGTTCGGCGCCGGTGCTTTTACGCAGAAGCTCGCGCAGGACGAAGGGGCCGCCGGCACGTGGCAGAAGCTCCGGAAACTGCAGACCACGGCCAGCGCGATGCACACGACGGCACACCCCGATGATGAGCATGGCGGCGTGCTCGCGATGCTCAGTCGAGGACAGGGCGCACGGGTCTCGATGCTGACGCTGACGCGTGGCGAGTCCGGCGACAACGCTATCGGGTCAGAGCTGTTCGATGCCCTTGGACTGATTCGCACCGAGGAGCTGCTGCTCGCGGATCGCTACTACGGCATCGACCGCCAGTACTTCACCAGCGTCGTCGACTACGGGTTCTCGAAGCGCCTCGACGAAGCGCTCGACAAGTGGGGAAAGGAGAACGTCCTTCGCGAGGTGGTGCGCGTAATTCGCCTGGATCGCCCGTTCGTGGTGATTGCGCGCTTCCAGGGAAACGAGCGTGACGGCCATGGCAATCATCAGGCCGCAGGGCTGATTACGCAGGAGGCGTTCAAAGCCGCCGGGGATCCCGGCATGTTTCCCGAGCAGCTATCGTCGGGCTTCCGTCCGTGGCAGCCGTTGAAGCTTTACATGGGAGGCGTGGGTGCGAATGAAGATTGGACCTTGAAGGTTGACGCAGGCACCTACGATCCGGTACTGGGCGATTCCTACAGCACCGTTGCACGCCTCGGCCTCAGCTTTCAGCGCTCGCAGAACAGCGGTCGCTTCACGCCGCAGCCAGGACCCGCCATCTCCTATTACAAGCGACTGCAATCCATCGTCGATGCGCCGGCAAGGGAGGGCAGCTTCTTCGACGGCATCGACACAAGGATTCCTGGACTCTATAAGGCGTTGCGGAAGCCGGAACCAACGGGAGCGGATTCGGCACTGCTCGCGATCGAGCGCAACGTCAAATCGGCCATCGACACCTTCAAGATGACCGATCCGTCCGCTTCGGTCCCCGCACTCGCGCGCGCGCTTTCCGCGACGCGTGATGCCATGCGCCAGCTTGGCGCCGATCCGGACGTCACGCTGCTCCTCGACGTGAAGGAGCGTCAGATCCAAGACGCGATCAACACCGCCCTCGGCATCGTCCTCGTTGCTGCGGCGCAGCCCGCCGGCACCGAGGAACCGCCAGGTCCATTTGCAGCATTCGCCGCGCCGGCGGTGATGCCGCCCGTCGTACCGGGTCAGACGTTCCAGGTGCGCACGGAGGTGACGAACCGCAGCGCGCTTGCTGTACAGGCCATGCGAGTCACCCTGGAAGGCAAAGGCAACTGGGCGATAGGCGGTGGTGCAGCCCCGACGGATGCGCACGCCAACGAGCCGGTGTCTGCGATCTTCACGGTGACCGTGCCGCAGAATGCGGACGTCACGCGGCCATCGTTCACACGAACGTCCATCCAGGATGCGCGGTACACGGTGACGGACGAATCGCGGCGCTGTGAGCCGGTTCCCGAACCGCCGCTCACTGCCATCGCCGCGTACAGTATCGACGGAGTTGGCGTCGAGGTGCGCCAGCCCATCACGCGCCTCGAGGCGAGTCTTCCGTATGGCTACGACACGCGCGTGCTCGCGATCGTGCCGGCACTCGCCGTCACGATGACGCCGTCGACCATTGTCGTTCCGCTCCAGAACGCGGAAAAGAAGATTCGTATTACGACCGGCGTCACCAGCAACATTGAAGAGATGTCCAAGGGGACACTGAAGATCCAGGTTCCTGCGGGGTGGACCGTCGATCCACCATCGCAGCCGTTCCAGTTCGCGCACGCAGGGGAGCGTGCGTTCTATCCGTTCACCATCACCATCCCGTCGCTCGAGCGGCGCGAGTACCGCATAGAAGCGGTCGCGACGTCCGGAGGACGCGAGTTCCGCGAGGGCCACGAGGTCATCCGGCATCGGGATCTCGAGACGCGCTATCTCTATCGAGCCGCCGCTGCCGGCGTGAAAGGCATCGATGTCACGATAGCGTCCGGGTTGAAGGTCGGTTATGTGATGGGCGTGGGTGATGACGTGCCTTCGGGCCTCGCGCAGCTCGGCATTGACGTGCAGTTGCTCGGCGCGCAGGATCTCGCGACCGCCGATCTCGGACGGTTCAACGCGATCATCACAGGCACTCGCGCCTATGCCGTGCGCGATGATCTGAGAATGTTCAATCGGCGGCTGCTCGATTACGCAAGAAACGGCGGCAACCTGATCGTGCTCTACAACACCCAGGAGTTCGTTCCGAATCAACACGCGCCGTTCGCGGGCGATCTGCCTCGCGACGCCGAGGAAGTGTCGGAGGAGGATTCACCGGTCGAGATCCTCGCGCCCGCCGACCCCGTCTTCAATACGCCCAACAAGATCACGAAAGCGGATTTCGACGACTGGGTGGAGCAGCGCGGCTCGAAATTCTGGTCTGTCTGGGACGCCGCCTACACACCGATGATTGCCACGCACGATCGAGGTCAGGCCGCGCAGAAAGGTGGCTGGCTGCACGCCAGGTACGGCAAGGGACACTACACGTACTTCGCGTACGCATTTCATCGACAGTTGCCGTATGGCGTGCTGGGGGCATATCGGCTGCTGGCAAACCTGCTGTCATTGAACTGAGCGCACGAAACGGCGCAATCAGCTTCAGCCGTCACCTCACCCGCCAGATGGCGCGCCGAGCCTTGGGACAGGTCGCGTTCGCGGGTCCGCGGCGGCGCCGCCTGTCACTCGACGGTCAGCGCGACGGGTTTGCGTCAGGCGTAGGAAAGGGCTGAATGCGATAGCGGCCATCGCCCAGGATGAACCGGGCGAGACGGCCGCGATCGCCTTCAGCCTCCACGGCGCGAGCGTTTCGCACCGGTCGCGGCAGGGCCGAACGTCGTATTTCGGACGATTCGGCAGTCCGGCGGGTTGAGATGTGGACGATCGTGCGGGGCAGGGAAGTTTGGGCTGTCGGAGGGACGAGCGCCGGCGACAGCCGCACATCAACCTGGACGCTCTCGAGCCGGGAGGACGGCATCAAGGGCATCATGAAAAGACAGGTCGACATCACCGCGGCCGCCGCCAACGTCGCCAATTCGCACTTCTGGCGACGAGGAAGTACGCCGAACGTCGGGCTCGGAAGATTCTCGTGAATCTCCGGGCCAGACGCGTCCGCCGACCAACCGTCACCAGGGATGTGCATGGCCCAAAAGAATCCAAAAGCAGCGCCACTCTGAGCGGTTGAGTCGGATCCGGGTAAGCCATTCTCCGGACGACGCCTTAGACGGGTTGCCCGCGTTTCCAGGAGAGCCTGGCGCCGATGGGTTTCACTGCAAGCTCGGCACTTCTTACACGCCGAAATTACCCTCCTTCGCCGCGCGGCCGCAAGGGCTGGTCCGGCCGGCAGGTTTGCTTACGATTTTGTTACCCGGATCCAGTCCACTAGCAGCACCGCGTTCCCTTCCTTAATGACATCAACGGTCGACTGCGGCAGCCCCTTGTACGGGGCGGTAACGCCGTTCACCGCCCGGGGATAGTCGCCGCCGATGCCCTGGTTCACGATGAGGAATTTCGGGTTGTCGAAGGCCCACCGGCCGCGCTGTTCGACAGCCGCGCGCGTGACGCGGTACTCCTCGCGATCGTCCACGAGGAACACGAGCGCATCCGTCGTCCACCGCATCGTGTAGACGTGCCAGCCGGTGATACCTTCAGGCGCGGTGAAGTACTTCCGTTTCGCGAGCGCGCTGCCGCCGGAGTATTTCGGACCGTGGAGCGCGAAGTTGATCCAGGCCGGATCGCCGACGTTCTCCATGATGTCCATCTCGCCGGTGTCCGGCCAGTTCCCGTTGCCGAGCGTCCAGAACGCCGGCCACAAGCCAGCGCCGGCCGTCAGCTTCACGCGCGCGGACGCCGTCCCGTAGGTGAAATCGAACTTCGATCGCGTGTCGAGGCGCCCCGAGATGAAGTCGAACTTCGCCCCTTCGGGCGTGGTGAATTGAGGTTTGTAGCGGGCGCGAATAGCCAGCGCGCCGCCGTCCGAGCCCTGCGCGTCGTGAACGATGGCGATCGTTTCCTCCGAGTCGACGTACGCCTGCTGCTCGTCGTTAACGGTTTCTCCCGTGATGATGACGTTCCACTTCGATCGATCGAGCTCCCGGCCGGAGAATTCGTCGGCGAAGATGGTGCGGTCGGTGGGCCGGGATTGCGCCGGCGCCAGAATGCCGGCGCAACCCATAATGAGCAGCGAGGACAGGATCCACTGACGCATCGCGGACCTCGGACCTTGGGACCTCGGACCTCGGCTTTGTCGTCCTCCATCCTCCGTCAACCGTCCTCCGGCTCTACGTCGTGGTCGTGAGCGGCGGTCCGGGATTGACGCCCGGGACGGGCGCTTCGGCCTTGAACGGCACCGGCCCGAGCGCGTACTCCGTCGGTCCGAGACGATTCGTCGACGCCAGCAGATCGTCCCACGTAATCGCTTTGCCCGTATACGCCGAGTCGCGGCCCATGATCGCCGTCAGCGTCGCAAGTGCCGTTTCCTTTGCCGTGTTGACCGGCTTGCCCCCGCGGATTGACGTGACCCAGTCGGCGTGCTCCTGCACCAGCGGATCATTGGTCGGCCCCTCGTACTTCCAGGTCCGCTTGCCATTCTGGTCGTAGATCAGACCATCGAGGTTCGCGCTGCCTTTCGTGCCGACGATCACCTCCTGCCGATCGTTCGCGCAGCCATTGAGCTGGCGGATGGTGCTGTGCATGTGGACGCCATTATCGTACTCGTAGTCGATGCTGAAGAAATCGTACTGATCGCCGGTCGGGCGGCGCGCATGCGCCCCCATGCCGGTCGCCTTCACCGGCGTCTTGCCGAGGACCCACAGCATCGCATCGAGATGATGAATGTGCTGTTCGACGATGATGTCGCCGGAGAGCCACGCCCAGTTGACCCAGTCGCGAATCATGTATTCCATGTCGGACCAGCCTGGCTGCGGCGTCCGGTACCAGAGCGCGCCCTGGTTGCGGATCGCGCGAAGCGCGCGAATGTCGCCGATCGCGCCGTCGCGCACTCGCTTATAGACCTCGATGCGCGTGAGATCGCGGCGGAGCTGCGTCCCCGTGACGATGCTCAGTCCGAGACTCGCCGCGCGCTCCGCGGTTTCCATGACCGCCTTCGCGCCCGGCACGTCGACCGCGACCGGCTTTTCCATGAACAGGTGCTTGCGCGCGTCGATGACCGCCTTCATGTGCATGGGGCGGAAGTGCGGCGGCGTCGCATGGATCACGAGGTCGACGCCCGAGTCGAGCAGCTTCTGGTACGCATCGAAGCCGGTGAAGCATTTCGACTCGTCGATCTGCTGCCCGCGCTGCTCATTGAGCAAACGTCGTCCCTCGGCGACACGGTCGGGAAATACGTCGGCGAGCGCGACGATCTGGAGGTTCGGGCCTGCATCGAGGAAGTTCTGGGCGGCGCCGCGTCCGCGGCCTCCGCATCCGATCAGTCCTGCCTTGAGAACGGGGCCGTCGGGCGCCTTTACCGTGGCGTCTTTCGTGGTTCCGGGCGCCGGGGCGGTCTGGGCGCGTGGGGTGGAAGTCGACGCGCAGGCCGATGCCGCCGCCGCGCCGGCGGCAGCCACCGATCCGATGAACGCCCGACGGCTCATGTCAGGCTTGACTCGCTTCATACTGTGCTCCTTGCCTGGATACGGATTCTCGGTCGATGGGAGTATAACTGCACGTACCATGAATCATCGCCGCATGTTTTTGAAAGCGCTCGCGGCCGCGGTTGCGGCGGCGAGCCAGGCCAGCCGCAGCGATGCGGGCCAGGCGCCCAAGACGGGTGCCTCCGGATCAGCTCCCTCGAAAATCCACAAGTCGGTGTTGATCTCGATGCTGCCAAAGGAGGGCGCTTACGCGGAGCGGTTTGCGACGGCGCGCGACGCCGGGTTCGAAGCCGTCGAGATGCAGACGATGACGAACCAGGATGAGGCGGCGGAAGCCAAGGAAGCCGCTCAGAAGACGGGCTTGCGAATTCATTCCGTGATGAACATGGAGCACTGGCAGTCGCCGCTGTCGAGCGCCGACCCCGACGTCGTGAGCCGCAGTGTGCGCGGTATGGAGACGTCGCTCAAGAATGCCGCGCTATGGGGCGCGGATACCGTCCTGCTCGTTCCCGCCGTGGTCGATGCGACTACGTCGTACAAGGATGCGTATTCGCGATCGCAGAGCGTAATCCGCGAGCGCCTCGTGCCGATGGCCCGCGACCTGAAGGTGATCATTGCCATCGAAGAGGTCTGGAACAAGTTTCTGCTGAGTCCATTGGAGTTCGCGCGGTATATCGACGAGTTCGATTCGCCATGGGTCCGCGCGTACTTCGACGTCGGCAACGTCGTCATCTATGCGTTCCCGCAGGACTGGATCCGCACCTTGGGGCCGCGCATTGTCAAGATTCACCTGAAGGACTTCAACCTCGATCGCCGCAACGGCCGGTTTACGTGGAAGAACATCGGCGAGGGGGACATCGACTGGGTCGAAGTTCGCCGTGCGCTCACAGAGATTCATTACTCAGGCTACGTGACGACTGAAGTGTCCGGTGGGGATGCGGCCTACCTGAAAGATCTTGCCGGACGCGTCGATCGCTTCCTGGCAGGAGAGAAGCCGCTCACGACAGCCCCCAGCCTCCAGCTTCCAGCTTCCAGCTAGCTGACAGCTGGGAGCTGCTGGCTGGTAGCTTTCACTCGACTGCGCGATCGAGCGGTGGGGCTGAGGCGTGAAAGTCGGCGTAAAAGCGCGTGACGTATGAATCGAGCAGCGCGCGGATGCGCTGGTCGTCGTCCGATGCCACGATCACGCCAGCGTGATGGTGCTTGCGGATCCGGCTGACGATCTCCGGCTCGACGTAGGCGCTCATGTCCGGTTCTTCCTGGCGGGCGAGCGACAGCACGATGCCCGCGGACTGTCCCGTGGAGATCGGCGGCTCGTACTTGCCGTGTTCCCCCGCGATTTCGATCTTCGCCCACTCACGCCACAGGTTCACGCCGGTTGCCGCTTCGACCACGTCGACGATGAATGCGCCGCCGACCCGCGCCGAGGTCTCGAGAAAGTAAACTCGCCCGTCGCGATCGCGGATGAACTCGGTGTGCGAGACGCCGCGCAGCAGCGCGAACGAATCGAGCACGCGAGCATTCATCTCCTTCAAGGCCTTCCCGATCGCATCAGCGTCTGGCAGCGTGCGGGTGACGAAGATGCCTCCTTCGTGCGCGACGGTCATCGGCGGCGTGCCATAACGGCTCGCGATGGCGAACACCACGCGCCGGTCGAAGACGAGCGAGTCAACGTGATAGACGTCGCCAGGGACGAACCGCTCGAGGACGTAATCAGCCTGCGCGTCGCCCAGCGCATGAACCGTCTCCCACAGCTGCTCCCCCGACGCGATCTTGCGAATGCCAATCGCAGCCGCCTGAGCACGCGGCTTCAACACCCATGGCGGGGCGACGCGCGACGTCCATTCGGTGACGGTTGCGTGGTTCAGCACGTGCACGAATTCGGGGTACCGAATGCCGGCGCTCCGCGCACGCGAGCGCATCGCGAGCTTGTCGCGAAATCCGCGGGCGGTCGTCTCTCCCATCCCGGGGACGTGCAGGTATTCGCGCAGCATTGCGGCCATCTCGACATCGAAATCGTCGAGCGCAACGATCCGATCGAGACGTTCGGTGCGGGCGAGGTAGGCCGCTCCCTTGCGAATGTCGTCTTCCGGCATATCGCGGCGGAGGTAGAAGAACGCGTCGATTGCGTCGCGCGGCCAATCCGAGTCGGCCAGCTTCTGCTCGGTCAGCAACAGCACGCGGCAACCCTGCCGGCGGCATTCCCTGAGGAACTCGTCCCCCTTGCGATACGTGCTGATGCAGAGGACGGTCAGCGGCATACCCGGCATTATGGCCGATGCGCAACCCTCGACGCCGTGGCTTACGTCTAACTCGACGTGATCAACGACGTCACGCTCTCAGTTCGGCGTCTGTTGCAGGCGCGCGGTTTCACGTTCGTCTGCGTGCTCACGCTCTCGCTTGGAATTGGCGGCACGACGGCCGTGTTCACGCTCGTTCAGCAGGTCCTGCTCGCGCGGCTGCCCGTCATGCGTCCTGCCGAGCTCTACCGCCTCGGCGATGACGACACGTGCTGCGTGAACAGTGGGCTGCAGGACGCCTGGTCGCTCTTTTCGTACGACCTGTATCGGTCGCTCCGCGACAACCTTCCGCAGTTCATTGAGCTGGCGGCGTTCCAGACGCACCCCAATCCCGTCAGCGTGCGGCGCAACGCCGCCGATCCGGCCGAGGCGTTCGCTGGCCAGTTCGTGTCGGGGAACTATTTCCAAACATTCGGGGTCGGCGCGGCGCTTGGCCGTCCGCTGGCCGCATCGGACGATCAACCTGGCGCGGTGCCGGTTGCCATTGTGAGCTATCGAGCGTGGCAGCGCCGCTTGGGTGCCGATCCGCGAATTGTGGGACAGCCGGTGGCGATCAATGGCGTCGCATCGGTGGTTGTGGGGGTTGCTCCCGCCGACTTTTATGGCGAGATGCTGCGACCGGATCCGCCGGATTTCTGGATTCCGCTATCGAGCGAGCCTCTGCTGCAACCGCAGTCGCGGCTCCTTGCTGCGCCGGCATCTCATTGGCTGTATGTGATCGGCCGACTCCGGCCGGGAGCGAAGCCCGCGGAGGCTCAGAACCATGCCGCGGCGACGGTCCGTCAGTGGCTGATGGCGTCGGCAGACGTTGCGCCAGAGGAACGGAAGCGGATCCCGCAGGTCACGGTGCGGCTCTCGTCAGCCGCGGCCGGCGTTTCCAACATGCGCAATGCCGTGGCGCCGTCCTTGCGGCTGCTGTTCGCCATCGCGGTTGCGACGCTCTTGATCGCGTGCGCGAACCTCGCCAATCTGCTGCTCGCACGAGGCCTCGGACGTCGCGTCGAGTTCGCGGTTCGAACGGCGCTTGGCGCCTCGCGCGCGCGACTGGTCACCGGAACGCTGATCGAAAGCCTGCTGCTATCCCTGTGCGGGGCGGCAGCGGGACTTCTCATCTCGTATGCAGGGGCGCATGCGATGGTGGCGATGACGTTCCGCGGCGCGACGTACGTGCCGATCAATCCATCGCCGTCACTCGTGGTCCTTGGTTTTGCATTCGTGGTTGCCCTGATCACCGGCGCGCTGTTTGGCGTTGCGCCTGCGATCATCGGCTCCAGGACCGATCCGATCGATGCGATGCGCGGCTTCGGCCGCGTCGCCGGCGATCGGGGATCAGTCATGCGCCGATCGCTCGTGGCGGTGCAAGTGGCGCTCTCTCTATCGCTCGTCACGAGCGCGGGACTGCTCGCAAAGAGCCTCGACAACCTGGAACGGCAGGACTTCGGCTTCCGCGTGGAAGGACGATACGTCGCCGGGATCAACATCGCGCTTGGCGGCGCGCCGACCGAGCAGATCGCGGCGGCATACAGACGCCTTCCGGAGGCGCTCGGCGCGGTTCCCGGCGTGCAGAGTGTGGCGTTTTCGCTCTACAGCCCGATGGAAGGGGACAACTGGGGCGGACGCATTGCTGTCGAGGGGCACGCAGCAGCCGAGATGCTTCACTCGTCGTGGAATCGCGTCAGTCCGCGTTACTTCGAGACGATCGGCACCCCGCTGCTGCGGGGACGGGTCATCGACGAGCGGGACACGCCGTCATCGACCCGCGTGGCGGTCGTGAACGAAACATTCGCCCGGAGGTTCTTCATCAACGGCGATGCGATCGGCAGGCACTTCGGTTTTGCTGACCTGAACGGCGCGGGCGGGCCCGACTACGAGATCGTCGGCATCGTCGGCGATGCGAAGTACCAGGACGCGCGCGAAGCGGCATACGCGACATTTTTTCTGCCGTTTTTGCAGCGCGAGCCGCTCTCGCCAGGGACGCCGCCCGGAGCGCTGCCGCGATCGCACTATGCGCAGGCGATCGAACTGCACGTCACGCGGCCGGGTCTGAATCTCGAGGCCGATATCCGGCGCGCGCTGGCCACGGTCGATCCCGGGCTGACGCTGGAACGCGTGCTCAGCCTCGACGAACAGGTTGCGCTCAATTTCAACCGCGAACGACTGATCGCGACGCTGACGGTCGCGTTCGGCGGCATGGCATTGTTGCTCGCCTGCCTTGGGCTCTATGGCGTCACGATGTACTCGGTCTCCCAGCGGACGCGTGAGATCGGCGTGCGCATGGCGATAGGGGCGACGCGCGCGAGAGTCCTGGCCACGGTGCTGCGCACCGCGCTGGGCCAGGTTGCCATCGGTTTCGGTTTGGGTGTGCCGCTGGCATTCGTGGCGGGCCGCCTCCTCGCACGGGAGCTGTACGGCGTGTCGGCGCGCGATCCCCGCGTGCTCGCGGGCGCTGCGACCGTGCTGGCACTCTGCGCCGCGTGCGCCGCCGTCATTCCGGCGCGCCGGGCCGCACTGATGGATCCACAGCAGGCGCTGCGCATGGAGTAGGCCGGGTCTCAAGGCCGGGCAACGTTTCCTCACGAGCGTGCGAGGACTGTTGCTTTCTGCTCGAGACGATGGCATCGTCGTCGTCACGGAGGGTCGGGCTGGAAAGGAAAGCCGTGGGAGCTCCATACCGTGCCCGGAGAGTTCGAAGGAGAGCAGGGATGACCACGACCGAGTATTTGCAGACGCCAGAAACCGTCCTCCCGCGGGAGCTCGCGTTTGGAGTTCTGCGGGTCGCGGAGTCACCGACAGTGCTGCACCAGCGAGTCGTACGCGACCTCACACTGGCACTGTGCACGTTCGTCAAGGAGCGGCACATCGGCGAGGTTCTGCCGGCTCCGATGGACGTAGTGCTCGATTACGCGAACGCGCTGGTCGTTCAGCCGGATCTGCTGTTCGTGTCCAACGATCGGCGCGAGATCATCACCGATCGGGTGTACGGCGCACCCGACATGGTGGTTGAAGTCCTTTCCCCACGTCCGAGGATTGGAAAGCTGGACGAGCGCGTTGCCTGGTTTGCGCAGTACGGCGTGCGCGAGTGCTGGATTGCGGATGCCGTGCGCAAAGAGATGACCGTGTTGACGTTTGCGGACGGCGAGATCGCGCACCGCGAGGCAGCGAAGGGCGCAACGCGGATTGCGACGGCCGTCCTGGATGGACTTCGGCTGACGCCCGACAGCGTGTTCGGCTGGTAGCCGAGGGCATTACCGCAGGTTCTTGTTGAAGAAATCGATGGTCCGCTGCCACGCGAGCTTCGCGGCCGCTTCGTCGTAGCGCGGCGTGGTGTCGTTGTTGAATCCGTGCTGCGTGCCAGGGTACTTGTACATGGTGTGCGGCACGTTATTCGCCTTCAATGCGGCTTCGTACGCCGGCCATCCGGCGTTGATGCGGTCGTCGTTGTCCGCGTAATGGATCAGCAGCGGCGATTTGATCTTTGCCGCGTCCTCGGCGGATGGCTGGTTGCCGTAAAACGGGACCGCGGCGTTGAGATCGGGCAGTCGTGTCGCGAGCATGTTCACGATCCCGCCGCCATAACAGAAGCCGACCGCGCCGGTCTTTCCCGTGCACTCCGGTCGCTTCTTCAAGTACTCGGCCGCGGCGATGAAATCCTCGCGCGTCTTCGCCTGATCCAGTTGCGGAAACAGCGCACGCGCCTTGTCCTCGTCGCCAGGATATCCACCGAGCGGTGCGAGCGCGTCCGGCGCGAACGCGACGAACTTCTCGAGCGCGAGCCGGCGCGCGACGTCCTCGATATGAGGATTCAGGCCCCGGTTCTCGTGGACCACGAGAATTCCCGGCAGCTTGCCATTACCTGCGGCCGGCCGTGCGAGATAGCCTCGCGTTTTCGTGTTGCCCTTCGGCGACGGATACTCGACGTACTCGGTCTTGAGCCGCTTGTCGTCTTTCGCGATCTGCTGCGCCGCGACGAATTGCGGATTCAGCTGATCGAGCAGCATCGCGGCGGTCACGCCGGCAGACGCGAACTTCGTGGCGCGTTCGAGGAAGCCACGCCGATCGAGCGCGCCGTGCACGTACTGGTCGAACAGATTCAGTAATCCCTGGTCGAAATCTTTAGCGGTCTTGCGCTCCATGCCCGCTCCTATTTCAGAATGCCTTTGAACGTCATCCACGGGTGCGCCTCGAGCGTGAGCCGACCCGCTTTCACCGCCGGGTCGCCGGCGGCGAGCGTCTTCGCTTCGTCGACGTTCGCGACGCGGTAGATGACGACGCCTCGCGCCCTGGTGTTATCGAGCAACGGGCCGGCCGCAACAAGCTTGCCGAGTTTGTGCAGAGTTTCCATGTAAGCGAGGTGGCCCTTCTGAATGTCGTCCGCGCCCGTGCTGTTGTTGGTCGTGTTGGGCCCGCGGACGAGGAATCCGAGCACGAGTGGCTCGAGGTTCTCCGCACTCGGCATCTCGAGCTCGGTCGTGGCTGGCGGATTGAACCAGTTCTTCGGGGCCATCCACGGGTGAACTTCGGCGACCATGGCGCCCGCCTTTACAAATGGATCGCTCTCGAACGCCCGCATCGCCTCCTCGGCTGACGGCACGTCGAGGATCGCGATGCCGCGAAGATCGCCGCCATCGAGTACGGGGCCGTACGCCAGGTTGATCCGCTTGCGATTGAGCGCCGCGAGATTGGCGAGATGGGCCTCCTGCATTTTCTGAGCTTGCGTGCCGGTGGGTTCGGCAGCGGGTCCTTTCAGGAGGAACACTATCTGGTAAGTCATCATCTCCAGCCGCGCTTCTTGCGGAGCGAGCGCCGGGAGCAGCGTCAAGAGCAGTGCGGCAGGAATCATGCGCGGAGTATACCGCGTGCATAGACAGCGGATCGCCAATCCCTTATCCCCGATCCTGGATCCCTGATCGCCATCGTGAATCCTCAATCCTTGGTCCCGAATCAGCGTACCGATTCGTGATGGGCGATCCAGGATAAAGATTGGCGATGAGGGATCCCGGATTAGGGATCAGCGATTGACGATGACGCGTCTCGGCTAGATGCGTTCCGGCGGCCAAGCGACCATATCCTGGCGCTTCGAGAAATGGAGCAACGGCGCCATTGACGGTAATCGGAGGCCGGCTGCCTCGGCCATCGTGTTCGTGGAGATTTCCGCCTCCGCTGATTGCAGTGGCCACGGCGGATGATGGATGTCCAGCCGATACGGACGATTTCCATGATCGACGGCATAGAGGCAGTAGCGCTCTGTCAGGAAGTACTCGAGTGTTCCGGGTTGTGGCGTGAGCACGGGATCAGTTGGCCGATACCGTCCGACGAATTCCGCCGTGGCGCCTTCGGAAGATGTGCGACGGCTGGCGTAGTGGACGTATCCATCGCGTGCGTCCACCTGCATTGATGCGGTGAAGTAGGGGAGGCGCAGCAGCGTGCGCGCGGCTCCCACCGCGACCGGGTTGCCGGCATCGAGACTGAAGAAATACACACCAGGTTTTCCGTCCACCGTGACGTAGGTCCGCACGTTCATCTCGGGGAACGACGACACCCAGGGCAGCGCCGGCATGAAGCGCGGCGCGACATTCGTCATGTAGAACGGGACGATTCCGAGCCACGCCTGATTCTCGAAGCGGTCGATTTCAAAGCCTGCCGGCACTTTCTCAGCGAGCGCGTTCACACTGACCGGCCAGTGCGCAAACAGCAGGTCGTGCCAGGTTTGCGTCATGATCCAGGCCGACTGCGGCATCGGCCAGGGCCGATGCGCGGTTTCCTGAAGGATGTCGTGATTGAAATCGTGCTGTGGAGCAGCGGTCATGGTTTCGAACAAGTTGCCGAGAAAGCAATATGAATCACAGATGCTAAATGTTAAATCCCGGAAAGCCATCGAAGTTCTGGCATTGCGGATACGCATTCGGCATTCGGCATCGGCGTCCACGCGCTGTGTCTTCAGCAGCCCGCCTTTCCGAAAGCCCATCCGTTGCCCGGCACGATCCGTGATTACGCCCGCCGCGGAGGCTTCATGCTGAGTGTCTTTGCGCGGATCCTGCTCGTGCTCCTGGTGGCCGTCACCCTCGCCGGCTGCGCTGCGATCGCCGGCATCTTCAAAGCCGGCTTCTGGGTCGGCATCGTCATCGCCGTCATTGTCGTCGTTGCGCTGTTCGCGCTGTTCGGACGACGGGGATAGCGCGTCACTGTCGAGTGGCGGGATCACTGGCGCGAGCCTGTTGCGATTCCATGCCATAATCCCGCCACACGATGAAATCTGCCGGGGCCGCGCTCGCGGTTGCTGCGTTGCTGGCGGGCGTGGCGATGCTCGCATACGCCCGATGGACGCGCGACGTCGATCGCGCAGACGAGGCGCTTGCAGCAGGCCGGCTGGAAGAGGCGCTGGCCGCCTACAAGGCCGCGGACCTGGGATTCGATCGAGCGCCGGCCGCGCGTCAGATGTTCGGCGCCGACTACGATCGCGCGGTCGCGAATCATCTGTGGCTGCTGTATCGCCTGAAGCGGTACGACGAGACGATCGAGCTCGCCGAGCGCGCACCTGCTGCCGCACTGCCGCACTTCTGGTCCGGCTGCGCGTTCTTCGAAAAAGCGGTGGTCGAACCGAAGCCCGAGCCTCGGCTTGGCTGGCTCTCGAGGGCCGAGGAAGAATTCCGTAAAGCCGTTGAGGCCACGCCGGAAGACTGGGACACGAAGTACGACTTCGAGTTGACGTCGCGGCTCGCGGCGGAACTGCGGAAGCAGCCGAAGACACCGCCCCGTCAGTTGATGCAGCTCCTGCGTCCGCCATCGCCGACCGGCAAACCGGCGAGGTCTGTCGGATAGCCTGCTGTCCAGCGGTGATGCGTTTCCTTCGGCTCGAATATCTCTCGTGGTGGCAAATCCTTCCGCTCGCGATTGCGTGCTGGGGACTTCGCTGTCACTACCTGCGCAGCGCGGGCCGGAGACTTCCGGTCGCGTCGCGGTTCTCGAGCTTGTCGCGGCGAACGACGTGGATGGGCGAGGTTTGCGTGCTCGTGCTCACGCTCGTCATGGGTGCAGCGATCGTCGCGGCGCTGCTGCGGCCGCAGGCCCTGCTCACCCGGCGCACGCCGGTCATCGAGCAACAGGACCTGATCCTCGTGCTCGATCGATCAGCGTCGATGCGCGCGCACGATATCGCGCCGTCCCGCTTCGCGCGCGCGACGAAGGAGATTCAGAATTTCATCGAGCACAAGCCGGAGGGGATCGGCCGCATCGGGCTCGTCGGCTTTGCGAGCGGATCGTTGATTCTCTCGTACCTGACGAACGACGTCGAAACCGTTTCGTTCTATCTCGACTGGATCAGCCACGATCCACAGACGCTGCTCGGCACCGATATCGGCGCGGCATTGAAGAATGCGCGCGAAGTGGCGCGCAAGGACGACCGCCGGACCCGCAAGCTGTTTCTCCTCGTCTCCGACGGGGAAGACTACGGTGGCGAGCTCGCGAGACAGGTGCAGAGTCTTCGCGCGGACGGTTACCGGGTGAACTGCATCGGGATCGGATCGGACACGCCGGTGCCAATCCCCGTTATCGAGCCGGACGGCCGGGAGACTTACCTGCGCGATGAACGCGGACAGATCGTGAAAACGAAATTCGAGGAAGCGACGCTCCGTCAGATCGCGGCGAACACCGGCGGACGCTACCTGCGATCCACGACCGGTGGGGAGCTGGCGACGAGCATCGACGACATCGTGAAAGGTGAGCGCAAGGTGCAGGGGTGGCGCACGACGACCGAGTATCAGGATCTTTACCCTCTGGCACTCGCGCTCGCCGCCGCCGCCGGCGCTGCGCTGTGGCTGTTGCTATGAGCATCGAGCGGCCCCTGCCCGTGACGGCCATGACCCCCGACACCGCGGGCGCCATCACGGCCGCGCTCGAACACGAAATCGGCAAGGTCATCGTCGGCCAGCACGTGTTGATTCGCCGCATGCTGACGGCGCTTTTCGCGGCGATCCCGTTCTCCGTCTCCAGGGGACGGACACGCGCCGGCTGCGGGCACCTCCTGCTTGAAGGCGTCCCGGGCGTTGCGAAGACATTGACCGCGACGACGCTCGCGCAGGCGATATCCGCGAAGTTCCAGCGCGTGCAGCTCACGCCCGACCTGCTGCCAGCCGACATTCTCGGCACGCGCGTGTACGACGCGAACACGTCCACGTTCCGCATCGAACAGGGACCGATCTTCACCAACATTCTGCTCGCCGACGAGATCAACCGCGCGACGCCGAAGACGCAGAGTGCGCTGCTGGAAGCGATGCAGGAGAGGCAGGTCACGCTCGCGGAGACCACGTTCCCGCTCGACGATCCGTTCTGGGTGCTGGCAACCGAGAACCCCGTTGAACAGGAAGGGGTATACACGCTGCCGGAGGCGCAGCTCGATCGCTTTTCGATGATGCTGCGGGTCGGCTATCCCACCGAACGTGAAGAGATCGACATGCTGCACCTGCGTATGAACGAGACGACGATCGAACGGCGCGTCTCTCCCGCGGACGTCAGCATCCTGCGCGAGTTCATCCGCGAGACCGTCTACGTCGACGACAAGATTGTCGAGTACATCGTGCGGCTCGGGCGCGCGACGCGCGATCCGAGCGAGGTGGGGCGCCCGCATCTGAAAGAGCTGGTGCAGCTCGGCATCTCCCCGCGCTCGTACCAGCACGTCCTCGCGCTCACGAGGGTCAATGCGTTCCTGCATGGCCGCACGTGGGCGCTGCCGGACGACGTGAAGGAGATTTTCGTCGATTCGGCGCGGCACCGCATTGCGCGCACCGTCCGCGCGCAGGCGGAGAACGTGGAGCCCGACGAAATTTTGACGAATCTGCTTGGCGCGGTGCCCATCCCATGATCCCCGAGCACGTCATGCACGAACTACGCTACATCGAGGTGTACACCGCGAAGAAGATTCGCAACCAGCGCGTTGGCGTCTACCAGAGCCCGCTCCGCGGCGCAGGATTCGATTTCGACGAGCACCAGCCATATCGCCCAGGCGACGACGTGCGACGGATCGACTGGAACGTGACGGCGCGCATGGGCGCGCCGTACGTCCGCCTCACGCACGCGGAGCGCGAGCTGAACGTGATGATCGTGATAGACGCGTCGCGATCGATGCTCCAGGGCTCGGCGGGCTATTCGAAAAAAGAGGCGATGACCTTCATCACCGCATCGATTCTCTTCTCCGCGCTCTCGGATCAGATCAACGCGGGGTTCTGTGCGTTCTCTGACCGCCTCCTGGTGCACACGCCGCCGCGGCGCACGCGCGCGTCCGCATGGTCGATTCTCGAGGAATGCTGGACCCTGGCGCCCCGGGCGAAGCGGACACTGATGATCCCGGTCGTGCAGCACCTCCTGACGACTCTCAAGCGCATGACGATCATCTTCTTCGTATCCGATTTTGTGACGGATGACAACGTGCTGGAAAGCGGAGAACTGGCGCAGCTCGCTGTCCGCCACGATCTGATTGCCGTCGTGCCTGAGGATGCGACCGAGGCGCGACTTCCCGGCGGCGGCGGATACCTGCGCGTCCGCGATCTCGAAACAGGCAAGCGCGCAACGATCGGCCTTGGCCGCGCGGCTCGCGCCAAGTACGCGCAGGCAATGGGTCGGCGTCGCGAAGAGCTTGCGAGGGCGTTTTATCGCGTCCCTATGGACCATGTCTTCGTGCCTACGAACGAGGGCCCGGTCCTGCCGGTGCTTTCCCTGTTTGCCGCCAGGAAAATGGCGTGAGGCTCGTGACCCGGTCGTGGAGCGTTGTGGCGTGTGCGGCAGTCGTGTCGTTCACGGCGGGTGCCAGCGCTCAGGCGCCCGCATCGATGCCCAAGCCGCAGGTCCGCATGTCTATAACTCGCACCGCCGTGTGGGTGGGCGATCGCGTCCGCTTCACGATCGACATCGACTGCCCGCGGGGCGTTGACGTGCTGGACGACGATCTGTCGAAAGACAAGCTGAAGGTCGAAGGCCTCGATATCGTCAGCAGCGACACCGGCCGCATCGATCATCCCGGCGAGACCACGACGCGCCGGTTCACCTACGAGTTGACGACGTACCGTGTCGACGTGCCGGCGCTCAGGATTGCGCCGCTGTCGGTGCGGTACTATGTTCGGCGTCCGGGGCAGCGGCTCGAGGATGCCGCGCCAGCGGGCGACGTGCAGATCCCTGGCACCTCGATTGCGTTCCGCAGCACGCTGCCGGAAGCGCAGGAGTACAACGTGCGCGATTCGAGGCCCGCGATGTCGCGGCCGCGGATCTTTGCGCTCGCGCAGCCGGTGGGGCTTGCGCTCGTGATCGTGTCCTTCGCGCCCGCGGCCTTCTGGACCCTCGCGGCCGTCGCACGCCGCCGTCACCGGCCTGTCCACCGCTCGGTGCGGAGGGTCCGCAGCGATGAGCGCGCATCGCTCCAAGCCGCGCGGGAGCTCGATCTGGCGTCAGACGAGGCGCGGCGAGAGGCTTACACCAAGATAGACGTGCTGGTCCGTGAGCATCTCCGCGACGTGTGCGGCGTCGCCGGCGCGAGCCTTACGCCAGCCGAAGTGCAACCCGCGCTCGCCGGGCGGGAGGTCAGGATCGATGCCGAACGCGTGGCCGCCCTGCTCGCGGCCTGCGAACGTGCGCGATACGCGCCGAGGCACGCGGTCCCGTCGCCCGACGCGTGCCGTGAGGCAATGGCCGAAGCGGAGCAGCTGCTCGGCGCCGGATGACGTGATGATTCGATTTCTCCAGCCGTCGCTCGCTCCCTGGCTCCTCGCGGCGTTTGTGCTCGTGGCGCTGCTGAAGTGGCGGGTGCGATGGCGCTTTGCCGCCTCGACGATGGTCCGCTCGCTGGGGACCAGCGCTTACGGCGCGTCCATGTTCCGCAGGCTTCCGTTTGCGGTGCTCGCCGTCGCGCTGTTGTTAATCGGCACGGCGCTGCTGCGGCCCGTGATTCCGTACTCGCAGGCCGAAGTGCAGTCGCGCGGCCTCGACATCGTGGTCCTCCTGGACCTATCGTCGAGCATGCAGGAAGAGATGGGCGGAGCGAAAGTCAAGAGATCGAAGCCTGCCGTCGTGCGGACGCGCCTCGAGGCGACGAAGAACGCTATTCGAACCTTCATCGGCGCCCGCCGCGACGATCGCATCGGGCTGGTCGTGTTCTCCGACAACCCCTACGTCGTCAGTCCCTTGACGTTCGATCACAATTACCTGCTGCGCTATGTCGATTTGATCGACGATCAGATCCTGCAGAACGAGGGGCAGACCGCGATTGGCGACGGGCTGGCGCTGTCGAATTACATGCTGTCGCGCCAGGCCAGAGAAGGATCGCACGGGCACCAGGTCATCGTGCTCTTCACGGATGGCGAGTACAACCGCGGACGCGATCCGATCGAGGTACTTGGGGAATCGAAGGATGCCGACATCCGCGTGCACGTCATCGGTGTGGACCTGGACCAGGAGGTCAAGGAGAAGCCCGCGGTGATGCAGTTGATGAACACCGTCGAGCGGAATGGCGGCAAGACCTATAACGCGGAATCGGAGCGCGACCTCGTGGCGGCATCGCGCGCGATCGATTCAATCGAGAAGTCGCTGTTGATCAGCAAGGTCTACGTGCAGGACGTGCCTGTCTACCAGTGGTTCGCCGTCCCTGCCCTCGTGTGTCTCGTCGCCGCGATGGGGCTGCGCGCCATTCCGTACTTCGTCGATCAGACGTGATGGAAAGCCGCCTCCTGGGCTGCGCCCCCATCACCCGCCTCGTGGCTTCCGCCTTCAGGCGGAAGGAGCAGATCCCGCGGCATGTACTGCCGCTCGCGCTTTCTGATCTCTCGATACCGTTTGAACACGTCACGCGCGCTTTCGAGGCCGAGCGCCGATCGCCACGTGCTCCCGCGGAACGTATGCGCGAACATCCGGGGACCGTGCGTCAGCACGAACCGCGGGTAGTGCCGCAACACGACCGGCATGTGACGGAGCTTCATCCATCGTTCCGCGCGCCACCGCATGAACTCGATCTCCTCGGCATCGAGATGCGCCGTCCGGACCACCGCCGTCGTGCCGTCGTATTCCTCGACCCGCTCGTTGACGATCAGATTCCGCGCGCGGAAGTCCTCGGTCATCGGAGTGCCCGGATACGGCGTGGGGTGCTGGATGTACGGCCAATCGACGTACTGCCGCGCGAACTCCAGATTGCGCTCGATCGAGTCCCTCGTGTCGTCTGGATTGCCGACGATGATGCCGCCCACCACGTACATGCCCTCGCGGTGCAGGTATTCGATCGCGCGGAGCGTGGCATTGCCCGTCGTGCGGCCGCCCTCCCGCGTCGCGTTCTTTGCGGCAGCCTTCAGAAACGCGAGGTCCTCGTCGAGAATGTTCTCGATGCCAAGGAACACGTAGCGGAATCCTGCCTTGCGCATCACAGGGGCCAGCGTCTCCCCGTGCGCCGCGATGGACGAGGTCATCGCCTGCACGATGTAGTGAGCGTCGTTGAGGCCGGCATCCACGATGGCGTGGCACAGCGCCTCGAAGCGCTGCACGTTGAGCGTGACATTGTCGTCGACGATGAAAATGGCGCGTGCGCCGCGCGCGCGCGCGTCAGCGATGTCGGCAAGCACGCGCTCGAACTGGAACGTGTGAAAGTTGCGGCCGCGCATCTCAATGATGGAGCAGAAGCTGCAGTCGTAGGTGCAGCCGCGCGACGTCTCGACGATGTCGATGGGACGGCCGAGGAACGTGTAGCCCGAGAGCACCCGCGCCGCCCGATTCGGCAGATTGATGGTGCCGCTCTCGAGCGTCGAGACGTGACGGGACGGGTTGTGAATGAACCGATCCGGCCGATTCGGAGAGCGGTGAGACAGGCCTTCGACGCGTGCGGGGTCCTCGTCTCGTTCCAGCGCCCGCAGCAACTCGCGGAACGTCAGATCGCCTTCGCCGCGGACGATGAAATCGATAGCGGTGTCGGGCGGCTCGTACATCTCCGGTGCGAGGCTTGGGTCGTACCCGCCGGCGACGATCCGTGCCGCCGGCCTCATGCTGCGGACGAGGCGCGCAATCGCAAGTGCGGTGTGCCGCTGGAACGTCATGACCGATAGACCGATGACGTCCGGCTCGATTTCGCGCACGAGCCGCGCGACGGTACCGGCGACGTTGCCATGCGCAAGGATGAGGTCCGCGACCGCGACGCGGTGATGAGGATCCACGTTGCCGGCCAGCGAAGCGAGCGCGCCGTTCGGCATTCGCATCGTCAATACCGGCGTATGCTCGAACGAGTCCGGCATGGACAGCAAGAGAACGTTCATGCGTCGAGCCTCAAGTCTTCCGCCTGAAGGCGGAAGCCACAAATGGGGGCTTACCTCGGACCTCGGATCTCGGACCGACCTCGGACCTCGGATTATTTCTCGTTACGGTAGATCGTTCCTGCTTTCATCACAAATGCCACCCGCCGCAGGGCAGTGAGATCAGTGAGCGGATCGCCGTCCGCGACGAGGTCTGCCTGCATGCCCGCGGCGATCGCGCCGATCGTGTCTTTCATCCGCAGGGCTTCCGCCGAGAGCGACGTCAACGAGACGATCGCGTCCGTCGGCTTCTGGCCGCCGTCCTGCACCCGGACGATCGCCTCTTCAATGTTATGCCCGTGCGCGCCCGCCACGGCGTCAGTGCCGGCGGCCGTCCTTACCGAAGTGCCACAGGATGTGCACGTGCGTGTCGATAAACCCCGGCAGCACGGTCATGCGCGACAGATCGTAGGTCACGCCTGTTTCACCAGATTCAACGCCTGTGATTTTGTCGCCGCTGATGCTGACGACGACATCGCGCGACGAGCCGCCGCGTCCATCGAGCAGGCGTCCCGCGCGGATTGTATGGAATTCACCTTCTGCGGCCAGCGCATTCAGCATTGAGCATTGACTATTTAGGTCAGTGTCGTCCCGATTCGCGCGCGGAGCGCAGCACGCGCCGGATCTCCTCGACCAGCGCCTCCGGCTCTTCGATCTCCCGTGTGACGGAGATGATGGGGACCCCGGCCGTCGTGTTGTCGGCGCCCAGGCGTTCCCTGAACGCCGCATCGTCGCGCAGGTGCGACACGACGAGGTTAGGACGCAGCGCGTGCATGACGCGGAGCGCCTCCTCGGAGGAATGGGCGGGCGCCACGGCGAAACGAAGCGCCGCCAGGATGGCTTCACACCGGGCGCCGCTCCCGGCATCATCATCCGCAACGAGGACGAGCGGGGCGAAGCCGTCTTGATCCTCGGGGCGCCGCCCACCGCGGCCCTGGCGCCGACGATCCGATCCAAACCGCCGATCTGGAGTTGAGGTCATGCCCGGGATACTACTACGGGTGGGACGGGGCACGTGTCCATCGGTTCCTCGCGAAGTCTAATGACAGCATCCTGTCGTGAACAAGCAGATCGCAAACGGATGACGGTATGGTTAGACCGTTGCCACTAAGGACGCGCGCCATGATGCAAGGATCGATCGCGAAAATGGGCCGGACTAGCGCGTGCAGGATTCCGGTTGTTTTCCCACTTCGAGGCACACGCGCTGCAAATAGCCGGCGAGCGCCGCGCGCTGGTTGATGACGGCGAATGCCGTCATCTGGCTCTCGCTGCCGGGCTTCGATGCACGATCAGCACCGACACTATTCCGTAGCGCGCGGGGAACGTGACGGGGGTTTCTATCTCGATGCTGCCGTGCGCGCGAATGGTACGGACAAACGTGCGGTGCATCGCCGGAAGGTTGCTCTCCGAGGCTGCGACCATGTTGATCGTGACGCCGCTGGCATCCGCATCTCCCATGTTCGCGACGAGAATGCGGAGCGGGGCCGGCACGCCGGGCACGATATTCGGCGACGCAACCGAGATCCCCGCAGCATTCACGACAAGTCGCGCGGACGGCCACCCTTCCTCCGGTTGCGTCAAATACTCGCGAACAGCCGCGAGCGGAACGCGGACGCGGAGCATGCCGCTGTGGATATACGCCGCTGTCAGCATCGGTGACTGACGCACCCACCGGCTTTCATCGCCGTCGTTCTTCAGGGTTCCGATCTTGATCCAAATCTCCGTGAATGAATGATCCGGGCCACCACGGCGAGCGACGCCGCAGACGTCGCCCGGAAGGAGGCCCTCCTCCGACATGGACTCGTGCACGCCGCACCACTCGGTCCGCCAGTCCGTGACGACACCGTGGTCCGTCACGTCATGCGGAAGATCCGCCATCCACGAAGAGCGCGGAATGTCTGGCAGGGCGGGATCGAGCTGTGACGCGGAGACGGACGCCACGGATTCAAAAAACGGGCGCACAGGATCTATGGCAGTTCTCGCCGGTCCCCACACGCCGTAGTGGACCGTCACCAGATCGCGAGTTTCTCGTCCCGGCATCCCGGCGGGAAGCTGACCGTATCGGATGCGCGCGCGGAGCGCGAGCGAGTGAAATCCTGGCGTGATGGCCGCAGCCGACGGCAGTAACTTGTCGAGCGATCGATACTCAGAGGCACCGGATCTGACGCGAAGAATCGGCTGCCATACACCGTTGTCCATCCGCGCTTCCACGTCGGCGGTGTAATCGACGGTCCACGGCAGCGTCAGCACGCGATCGGTTCGAAGATACAGCGCGCCGGGACGCGTGCGCGAGGACAGGGGACGCACAATCGTCGGCACGATCGGCAGAGCCGCTCGCGTCGCGAGCCACTGGAGCTCCGCGTCGGCGCGGGCCGCCAGCGCCTCTTTGAGTGCCGCGTCGAGCTCTTCCCCGTCGTCGTGCGTCACGTGGCGCGGTTCCCCCGTGCGCACCAGCCGCTCGAGCGCGCTCACGAGTTGCGGACGATCGGACAGCACCCGCGCGGCGTGGCTGCCGCCCACGAGCGGAAGAGTCCCACCGGCCATCAGCAGCGAGAGGACGATTGACGGGGGAATCACGCCACATCACGCGCAATCGCCGCGCCAGCGCCAAAATGCCCGCGATTTCAGCCGTTTGCGTCGTGCGCAGCCGTGTGCGCGTTACGATTTCGTCCGTGCCGTTACTTGAGCGTCACCAGCACGGGACGATGATCGGAGATCTGGGTATCGATGACGCGCGCGGCGGAACAGTGCAGATCGCCCGTGAGAAACAGGTAATCGATTCGCTTGGCTGGGGCGTCGGCAGGATAGGTGAAGCCGTCACCCTGGCCACATTCCGTCCACGCGTCGCGCAGCCCCGCACCGCGCAGCGTCTGCTGAACGGGATCGTCGGGCGTCGAATTGAAGTCGCCGCCGACAACCAATGGGATGCGTTCGGCTCGCTGCACCGCGATCGTCTCGACGAGATGTGCGACCTCCTGCGCGCGCGCCTGCGCGTCGGATGGATCGATGTGCGTGTTGAGCGCGCGCCAGTTGTCACCACGTACCAACGCAAGTACGAGCTGCGCAACGCGCGGCTCGTGCGAGCCCCCGGCGCGTGTCTGAAGCGGCGTCACTGGCAGCGGGATCGTCGACCGGTAACCGATGCCGCCGCGCGAGAGCACCGCGATGCCGTACTCGCCGCCGTCGTAATCCAGCAGGCTCGCGCTGAACGCCGCGTCGTACTTCGTGTTCTTCTGGAGGACGTCGATTTGATCGACGCGGCCGGACCGGTTCGTGCCGCGATCGACCTCCTGCAGCAATACGAGGTCCGCATCGGTTGTCTTGACGAGCTCCGCCACGCCGTCGAGATTGGATTTTCCTCCCGCGTCTTTGCCGGCGTGCATGTTCAGCACGAGAATGCGGACTGTCGCGGCGGGGCGGGCGAGCGGTCCGGACGCCGTTCCCACGGCGATAGCGGCCATCGTGAAGAGCGTCCGAGCGTGCATATGTCAGGCTGTCCCCTTTTGCGGTGGCATTGTCAGCGTGGCCGCAGGCCCACGATTGGCACGCGGAGCAGGATCGCGAGGCCCAGGTACCCCGCTCCAAAGACCGGCAGCACGATCGCGCCGCGAACCAGCGGGTTCGACGTCGGAATCACGAGTTTGATGCCCCAGGCGATCAGGGCCGCGGCAATCCCCGATCCCCACAATCGCGCCATGTGACTCGCGAGCACGCCGGTCGGCCCGATCCGCGTGTTGATGCTGCGCCGAAGCAGCACGAACTCGACCCAGCCCGCGACGCCTGCGGACGCCGTCAACCCGGCCGCGCCCCATTCACGCGCGAGGCCGATCGCCGGCGGAAGCAGGATCGCGCACAGATATCCGAGCGTCGTGACCAGCACGAGGCGCACGAGCGCGTAGCGCAGCGGACGGCGAGTATCGCCGAGCGCGTAGTGCGCGACTGAATAGAGCCGCGCCATCGTCGTCGCCAGCAGTCCGATCGACGACCCTGCGAGGATACCCCAGACATAAAGCGAGTCTTCCGGTCTGAAACGGCCGGTTTGGAGCAGTGTGGCCGCGACGACATCGCCGAGCGCCGCGAACGTGACGGCTGACGGGACGATGAAAAACGCGAGCCGCTGAAGTCCCGCGTCGATTCTCCTGCGCAACGCGTCGTTGCGACCGCCCGGCGCGCTGTCGCGCGCGGCGTCGCCCGACATTGCGGGCAGTTCGGCGGCCGAGATTGCGATGCCGAACAGGCTGACCGGAAGCGTGTAGAGGAGTTGCGCGTTCGTGAGCCCGCTGACGGCGCCGGTCGGCAGCAGGCTCGCGATCATCGCGTCGATGTACCCTGTAAGTTGCACGGCGCCGCGGCTGACGAGGACGGGCATGAAATTGCGCACGGCCCGACGCACCGGCGGAATCAACGATAGTCCTCCGGCTCCCCGCGAAAGCTTCCACGCAAACGGCGCCTGCACCCCGAACTGCAGGCCGCTTCCGACCACGGATCCCCACGCGAGATACAACGCGAGCGTATCGAGATCGCGTCCGTAGCCGAACAGCAGGAGCGTCGCGATCATCGCCGCGTTCCATGCAACGGGCGCCGTATAGGCGAGCAGGAAGCGGCCATGGCTGTTCAGGACGCCAAGACACCAGGCCGAAATCACCAGAATGCCTGCGCCGGGAAACAGCACGCGCACGAGTTCCACAGTCAACACGCGCTTGTCGCCGTGAAATCCCGGCGCGATCGCATCCACGAGAATGGGGGCGCTCAGCACACCGAGCAGCACCAGGATCGAAATGGCGAGCGCGAGCAGCGCGAACACCGTGCGCGCGGTCTGCGCGGCGGCATCGTGCTCGCCGCGCGCGCGCAGTCCGGCATGCACCGGGATGAACGATCCGGAGAGCGCGCCCTCGCCGAACAGGTTCTGGAGCAGGTTGGGAATGCGGAACGCCGCGTTGAAGGCGTCTGCCGCGTCTCTCAGGCCGAAATAATGCGAGAAGATCCGCACGCGCACGAGCCCCGCGACGCGGCTGACGAGAATGCCGGCTGCGACGGCGGCGTCGGGGCGCGCGAAGCGACGCGCCAGTGATTGCAGCTTACCTGGCACCCGGATCGGCCGGCCGCGGTATGCGCTCGGGCGTGTTCGCCGCCTGCAGCGCGAACCACGCGAGCACGATCGCGTTCTGTTTGAGGTCCTGTTCCCGCACCCGCTCGTACGTATCGACGTTTGTGTGGTGCGTGCGCATGTCGTAGGTGGCCTTGAAGCTGAGATGATCGGTGTTGCCAATTCCGGGGAGCACGTTGCGTCGCGCGCCAAGATCCTTGAAGGGCGCGAGCCATGCATCGAACCGCGGCTTTACGTCAGCGGAATCCTCGAGGTACCACCCGTAGATCGGTCCCATCCCGGGATCGATGTTGAAGTAGATGAGATGGCGATCCCGGGTCGTCCTGTTGACGTCGCCCTCGAGATGCTGGCGTGCGTAGGCTTTCGATCCGAGAAGGCCCTCTTCTTCGCCGCCCCATAGCGCCACGCGGATCGTCCGTTTCGGGCGCGCACCGACGCTCTTCAGAATGCGCATCGCTTCGAGAACCGCTGCGGATCCGTCCGCGTTATCGGACGCACCCGTCCCTGTATGCCACGAATCCAGGTGAGCGCCGAGCAGCACGATCTCGTCCTTCAACACCGGATCCGTTCCCGGCAAGTCGGCAATGACGTTGTAGCTGTTCGGATCGTCGGTGAGAAAGCGCGCCTGCACGTTGATCTTGAGCTTGACGGGAATGCCGCGCTGCACCATTCGCGCGATCATGTTGTAGTGCTCCCCCGCGAGCACCACCGAAGGGACCGCGTCGTCGCCAAGGTCGCGTCCAAGGACGAATACGGTACCGTGCTCCCCGGCGCTCGTGCGCACGACAGCACCGACGCCCGCGTCATGCAATAACTGGACGATCTGGCGCGTCTCATTGGGGTTCGCGCGCGTCCCCGGATTGGGCGGCGCGCCGATGCGGACGGGACCATCGGCCGTGGTGGGCTGCGGGCGATCTTCGCGCAGGAATTGCGCTTCGGGCTGAGCGAGCACGATCGCGCCGGCCAGCGCGTCGCGCATCGCCTGCACCTCGGCCACGGACTTTCCTCCGATGAATACCGGAGTGGCGAGAACATCTCCCTTTGTTGGGGCGGACCATGCTTCCGCGTAACCGATGAGGGGCATGTAACGCGGCGCAACCATTTCGACGACAAGCTGCTCGAGCACCCATCCGCGGCCGAACCGCCACGGTTCCAGCCGCGCGTTTTCGAGTCCGAACGCCCGCATCCGATCGCGCGCCCATTCCGCAGCCTCTTTGTAAGCAGGCGAGCCCGTGAGGCGCGGACCGAACCGGTCGGTCAGCGTGGCGAACATCGCCTGCGCCTGCGATCGATCGAGGCCTTCCTGTCGGATATGCGCGAGCGTATCGGGATCGCCTGATTGTGCGGCCAGCGCGATCAGCGCTGCTGAAATGGCACGGGACTTCACGAGTGCGGCCCCTCGACGGGGCTCGCCGCAGGCTCGCGAATGCGCCGGATCTTCGCATCACGATCCGAGGCAAACCGTTCGAGATCGCGGCGGTACTCGTCGTCGAGCGCCGCGCGTTCCTGCGGGTCGACGGTCGTCAGCACCTTGCCACGGTGCAGAATCTGGCGTTCCGCGACCTTCGCTTCGTACATCGAGCGCGCCTCCGCGATTGCCGCCTTCTGCTCATCAGTGAGCGTCTGTTCCGCGATTCCGGCGTCGGCGTCTTTCTTCCGCAGCCGCTCCATCACCAGTTCCAGCGCGCTCTTTGGTTGGTTGGTCATACGGTCCTGTCAGCGATCGCGGCGGCGTCATCGTGCCGAACGCAAATCGTCCGGCAGCCAGACGACGATTATCTCCCACCGCCGGCCGCCATCTGTCTTATCCGCGAGGGCAATCGCGGCCCCATCGTCCGACCACGCCGGCAGCGTGAAATCTCCCTTCAAGAGCCGGCGCGCGCCCGATCCGGCCGACGATGCGACCCACAGATCGCCTTTGCCGTCGACGTATGTGATGCGGTTCAGTTCCGCAGGAGACCACGACCAGAACTCGCCGTCGTACGGCTCGACGCCACCCTCGCGCTCGAACAGGACGAGGCGGTTGAGGCGCAGCACGTGCTTCTGCTGCATGCCGCCCATATCGACCGCGTCATTGACGCGGCGCTCGAGCCCCCCAATGCCGTACATCGGCAGCCTGGCATCTGTCGACGACTCGATGCGCCCGAGTCCCGTCGGACTGACACGCTTTGATTTCCTGTTCCAGTAATCGACCGAGGCGTCGGTCTGCTGCTTCAAATGCGATAGCGCCGTGGTCTTGGCGGGCACGACCACGTAGCGCGCCGACAAGGTGCCGTCGGGATTCGCGACGGCCCCCTGGAGCAGCAGTGCGCCGTTGTCCCAGGTGATCTCGGTCAGGATCCCGCCGTCCAATTCGGTCGGCGTGATCGTCAGCACCACCTGGCGCTCGATTGCCTGCTCGCCCGCTGCAGTCATGGGCGCGATGCAGAGCACCGCGATGGCGGCGTTCATCAGCATGGCTTCCCGCGGATCATATACCGGTGAGCGATGTGCGAGGTGCGAGCCGCCGAGTCCGAGCCTGAAGCCTGAAGCCCCGGAAGCCTGAAGCCTGAAGCCCGTTACCACCCCGCCGCGGATTTGATGAGCAGACGCCAGGACGGCGCCAAGGCCCATTTCAACAGCACGTCGACGAGCAAACCGGCGGCGGCGAGCAGAATCCACCGACGCTGTTCACTGAGCCGGTACCCGAAACCGAAGGCGCGCGCGAGGACGGGTCCGCCGAGAACGACGCCGAGCGTGACGAAACTCGCGATCCTGACCAGCGACCACGGCACCCATGCCAGTGCGAGCGCGCGCCATGGATGGACGCTGGCCACGCCGAGTGCGCCAACGTAGTGCCCCATGTAATTCATCAGCATGGCACCCAACGGCATTGCCAGCGCACCGCCGGTCGCGAGCGCGAGACCACAGAACATCGCCGCATGCGCGGCATGCTGCGGCAGGAATTGCCGGATGTCCCCTTCCGCCCCGTGCCCGGTGAGGACGAACAAAAACATTTCGCGTCGATACGCATCCGCATGAATGAACAGCCGGCCCGTTTCCACCGGCGCCAGATACGAGGCGGTCGTCGCGCAGGCGGCCAGCGCGGCGGCCCAGACGAGCATGCGGCCGACCGCTTCGCCAACACGCTGATGACCGAGCGAGTCGATCATGAACGGAAAGGCCGGGACGACGTTCAGGATCGGCACCAGCGCCGGGACTCCGATAAGGGCACCGGCGACATACGACAACGCGGTCCCGAAGACGATCGAGACCGGCGCAAGCGCGGGATTCATCGTGAAGGACTATACTCCGCGTATGAGACAGCTGACGGCCTGGTGGCGCTAGTGTGCACGCTGATGCTGCAGGCGTGCTTGTCGAGCAGCGTCGCGCTGCAGGTTTCACCGGACGGCAGCGGACGCGCGGTGGTCACCTCGCGGTTGTACGAGCAGGCGCTCCAGTACTTCGAGACGATCTTTTCTGTCGCTCCGGCGGAACGAAAGACCGCCGAAGAGAGCATGCCCCCGCCGAGCGAAGCGTACCTTTCGTCGCAGTTCGGCACGGCGGTGCGGCTCGAGTCCACGGAACTCGAGAAGACCGTGGACGGCGTCATCAGGAAAACGATCCTCACGTTCCCCGACATTACGCAGGTGCGCGTTGTGGCGTCGGACATCGCACGATCGCTGCAACCGGTTCCCGGCGGTCACACAATCAGGTTCGTGCAGCGCGAGCGATCCGCCGATACGACGAGGCTGCTGATCGAGGAACTGAATCCGGCAACCGGGGAGATCGAGCTGCTCACGGCTGCGGTCGCCGGCGGTGATGAGGCGGACCTGGCATGGACGCCGGATGGCACGCTGTTGATGGCGCGCGGCGACGTTGTGTATGCGTGGCGGCGCGGTGATGCGGAATGGAAGCAGATCGCGGCGCTCGATCGTCTGGGCCTCACGCGCGTCTCGAGGATAGCGGTGAGCCCGGGAGGAGACCGGATTGCGCTGATAGGGACGTCGTAAACCGCTGCGCTTCAAAGGCTCCGAACAGGGTTGCGGCTGTTATACTGGCCGTCGCGTGGGCTTCTCCCCTGGGCGGGTCGTGCTGCTTGTCGAGGATGATCGGGTCGGGCGTCAGCTGTTTGCCGCTCTGCTCGAAAACGCCGGATATCAGGTCGTCGAAGCGCATAACGGTCTTCAGGCGCTCGAACGCGCCGTCGATTTGCGTCCCGACATCGTGGTGACCGACCTCAATATTCCGGGCATCGACGGCTACGAGCTGACGCGTCGTCTGAAAAGCGATCCCCGAACGGATGCCATTCCGATCCTGGCGGTGACGGGGTATGTCGCGTTCACCCGGGAGCCCGGCCGCGCCGAGCGCGCCGGTTGCAACGCGATCCTTCCGAAACCCTGCTCAGCTGAGGATCTCGAACACGCGATTCAATCGCTCATCGAGGAGGCACGGCGGCCGCGTTCCGCCTGACTCATGCGAACCAAGGCAGTGATTCTGCTCGTCGAAGACTTCGCCGATGCGCGCGATATGTACCGCGAGTATCTGGAGTTCTCCGGCTTCACCGTCGAGACCGCCTGTGACGGGTATGAAGCCATCGCGAAGGCGAACGAGCACAATCCGGATCTCATCCTGATGGATCTGTCATTGCCGGGCCTCGACGGCTGGGAAGCGACCAAGCGTCTGCGCGCCGATCCGGCGACCGCGCATCTCACGATCGTTGCGCTGAGCGCGCACGCGCTCGCCGCCGACTGGGAGCGTGCGCGGCAGGCGGGTTGCGACGGATTCATTGCCAAGCCGTGCCTGCCGCAGGATCTCGTCGATGAAATGACGGGGTACCTGCGCGCCGCGCGGGCGGGCAGCATCCCGTCGACCGGCCGCCGCTCGAAAAAGAGTTTCTGATGCCGGCGGTGTTGATCGTCGAGGACGACCGCGACACGCGCGAGATGCTCGGCCGCTTCCTCGAGCTCGAAGGTTTCGACGTGCACACGGCGGCCAACGGCCGGCAGGCGCTCGATTCGCTGAGAGCCGGCGACCAAGCGTCCGTGATTCTGCTCGACCTGATGATGCCGGTGATGGATGGGTGGCAATTCCGCGCCGCGCAGGCCAACGATCCGCGGTTGTCGCACATACCGGTGGTGGTCGTCACCGCGGCCGGCGCCCGCGAAAAGATTCCGCCAATCAGCGCCGATGGCTGGCTCTCGAAGCCGATCGATCTGGATCGGCTGCTCGCGACGATTCGTCCGCTGGTCGAGCGCCCGCCGGCGTAGAATCCAAGAGCGGCGCCTCTAAGGCCGCTCTACACTCGTCTGCAGGCCGGATCTTCAGACCTGGCAAAGTCGAGAACTCCGATATTCGCTAAGTCGGCCTCTTCACCAGAGTGTTCAGATCACTTGCGGCGCTCGCGGCGGCGTGCTCCTTCAGCCGCGTCAGCCGCTCAGCGAGCGTCTGCGTCTGCCGGCCGTCGACGCCGTACACGTCGTTGCGGAACTGCAGGATGCCGTCAGGCGAGACACGCGCCGTCCAGTAACCGAGATATACCGGTATCGGCTGTCGCAGCTTGACCGTCGTCTCCTGCCCCCCGTGCATCGCCGCCTGGATCTTCTCCGGCGTCCAAGACGGCTGATCCGCCAGCACGTATCGAGCGAGCGCTTCGGGCTGTTCGAGCCGCACGCAGCCGTGACTCAAGGATCGCGTCGCGCGAGCAAACAGCGAGTCGGCGGGCGTGTCGTGCAGATACACGTTGAAGGTGTTGGGGAACATGAATTTCACGAGGCCAAGCGAGTTCGATGTCCCCGGCCGCTGACGGAAGCGATAGCCGGCGGGATTGCTCAGATCAACGGACTCGGGATCGACGGGGTTACCTTTTGTGTCGACCACTTCCATGTTCGTCCGCTCGAGAAATGCGGGGTCGCGCATGACCGACGGCAGCGTTTCATTCTGGACGATGTCGGCCGGCACGTTCCAGTAGGGCGCGAACACCAGATATGTCATCTCGTCTGAGAATATCGGCGTCGGCGTGTCCTTCTTGCCGACCACGACGCGCATGGCGAGCGGCACGCGGCCGTGGTCCCACACCTCGAGGCGGTACTCCGGAATGTTCACGATGATGTGGCGGTCGCCGAGATTATGGGGCAGCCAGCGCCACCGCTCCAGGTTCAACTCGATCTGCCGCACCCGCGCGTCGGCGGGCACATTCATCTGTGCGACGATCGCGGGGCCAATCGCGCCGTCAGGTTCGAGTCCGTGGCGCCGCTGGAACCGCTTCACCGCTTCCTGCAATTCGGGACCGTAGACCGTGTCCGTGTCAGCGACGCTTCCCGTGAAGTCTCCCGTCACCGCCAGGCGCTTGCCGAGCGCGGGCACGACAGCATTGTGCTGCCCGGGCTTGAGCTTGAGTTTCGCCGGCACCACCGGCCATCCGCCCTTCGACGCGAGATCGCGATACTGGGCGAGCGCCTTGCGGAGCGTGTCGTACTGAGGATCGTGGGGCAGCAGATCGTCGAGCGAACGCGCCACGGTATTGTGCTCGAGCGCGTCGGAGAGATTCGCCAGCGGATCGAAATCCTGGCCGCGAATCTGCCAGTTCGGATCGACGTGTGCGAGATCGGAAATGCCGTTGGCAAGATCCGACGCGTACTGCATATAGAGGTATGTCAGCCAGGCATCGAGGCTGACCGCCTCGACTTCATTGAAGCCCTTCTTCGATAGAAAACCCTTGGTCGCTTCGCTGCGGCGCGCCGCCAGCGTCGACGCGTTGTACAGCGACGGGTCGAGCCCTTCACGATCCGCATGCTGCAGCGCGCCAATCAACTCGTCCATCTCAGGGCGCGGGGACCTGCCGTCGATCCACGCGGCCTCGTAGACGCGCTTCTGATAGAACTGTTTGACCAGTCCCCACAGGCGCGCGCCTTCGCGGTCGCGCGTCACGAAGCCGGGCGTCTGTTTTGCGTTCAGGAATGCTTCGAGCGCTTGCGCCGACGCGGCGTCGCGTGTCTGGTGCGCCTGCTGTTTGACTTCGGGCAGCTTGCCGCACGACGTGCTCAGCAGCACTCCTGCGACCGTCGCCGCGAGTAATCTTCCGGGCATCCGTCCTCCGCGGAGGGTATTGAGCAAGCGGGGTGCCGATCGGTCCGGCTGGGAGAAGACGTGGCAGCAGAATCGTTTAGGGAAATGGTTGTCCGTGTCGCGATGCGAGTGTGAACTTGGTTACCCAGCGAACACCGGCATCTCGAGCTCTGCACACGGCCATCGAGGAGGATCTGAACATCGTCGCAGCGGGGTTGCTGCAGGACATCGCCCTCGTTCAGAGCAACGAACGTAGCCGTTTTGGTTACAAGCGCGCCGCGAAGATCATCGCGGCGGCGATCGATCGGTCCGTCCGCGATCTGATCGAGGAGGGCACGCTGCGCGATGTGCCGTTTCTCGGCGCGTCGACCGAGCGGATCGTGGCCGAGCTCGTCCGCGGCGGCGAGTCGCCATCCGTGAAGAAGGCGCTGGCGGCGTACGGAAAGCGGTCCGACATAGAGAAGCGCCGGGGGTTTCGGCGCGCGTACTTGAGCCGGCACACGATGCGGCGTGCGCTCGACGCGCCGCTCGGTCCGTCGATCGTATCCACGAAGCAGTTTCGCGGCGATCTGCAGATGCATTCCACATGGAGTGACGGCATCGAATCCATCGCAGCCCTGGCGGGCGCGGCCGAGGCGCTGGGCTGGTCGCGCATAGGGATCACGGATCACTCTTACGGCCTCCCGATCGCGCGGGGCATGAGCATGGAGGCCGCGGCGCGGCAGGGGATCGAGATCGACGGCGTCAACGAGGCGTTCGCCGGGCGGGTGCGCGTCTACAAGGGAGTCGAGGCAAATATTCTCGCCGACGGTTCACTCGATCTGGATGAGGACGAGCGCCGCGTGTTCGAATATGTGATTGCGTCGCCGCATTCGCTGCTGCGCCGCGACACCGATCAGACGGCGCGCATGGTCAATGCCGTCCGGCAGCGAGGGGTCGCGATACTCGGGCACCCGCAGGGGCGGATGTACAACAGCCGTCCGGGGGTGGCCGCCGACTGGATCGCCGTATTCCGCGAGGCCGCGCGCCACGGCGTCGCGATCGAGATCGACGGCAACTGGCATCGACAGGACGTCGATTACGAGCTCGCCGCGCTCGCGATGGACGCGGATTGCTTTTTTGCGCTCGACAGCGACGCCCACAGCATCGCGGAGCTTGCATTTACGGATTACTCGATTGCGCACGCGCGAGTCGCCGGCGTGCCGGCGGACAGGGTGGTCAATTGCTGGGAACAGAAGAAGTTCGAGGACTGGCTCGCCGATCGTCAAGGCGGCCCGCGCACCCGGCGTCGCCACGACGTTCACAAAGCGACGAAGGCCACGAAGATGTCATGAGCCGTGGGTCGCTTTCTGTGCAGCCGCATAGCGTGAAGCGAGCGGGTGACCGATCTTCTGCTCCATGAAACCTGATGCCGCAAGCACCTTCTCGAGACTCACGCCAGTCTCGATCCCGAAGCCGTTGAGCATATAGAGCAGATCCTCGGTCGCGAGATTACCCGTCGCGCCTGGAGCGTACGGGCACCCGCCGAGACCACCCGCGGAGGCGTCGAATGTCTTGACGCCGAGCTGAAGGGCCATCAGGACGTTCGCGAGGGCGGTACCGCGAGTGTCATGGAAGTGCAACGCGATGCGCTCCAGCGGCACGCGTTTGGTGACCTCATCAAGGACCGACGCGACCTGCGCGGGGTGCGCGATGCCGATCGTGTCGCTGATTGCGACCTCGTAGGCGCCCATATTGATCAAGGCCGCGGCGCGGCAGGGGATCGAGATCGACGGCGTCAACGAGGCGTTCGCCGGGCGGGTGCGCGTCTACAAGGGAGTCGAGGCAAATATTCTCGCCGACGGTTCACTTCGAGTGACTCGGCAATCGTCTGGTTGATGTTCTTCCTGCTGAAGGATTCGGATGCGGCGGCGAAAATTGCGACCTCGTCGGCCTGCGCATCGATCGCTCGCGCGAGTCCGGCGAGATTCGGGACGAGCGCGGTATAGCGCGTGCCCCGCCGCCGAGTGATTCCGGCGAACACCTGGGCGGCGTCCGCCATCCGCGGCACCCACGTCGGGCTGACGAACGCCGAGACCTCGATCACCTTGTGTCCCGCCTCGCTGAGACGGTCGACGAAGGCGATCTTGTCGCCCGTCGAGATCGAGGCGGCTTCATTCTGCAGTCCGTCGCGCGGCCCGACCTCCACGACGTTCACGGTCGTCAGCATGTCAATCCAGGTCAATCAGGCTGACGCCCGGCTGTACGAGCTCACCGGGGCGGCAATGAATTGACTCGACGGTCCCGTTCCCGGGCGCGCGCACGGGCAGTTCCATCTTCATCGCCTCCAGCACGATCAGGATGTCACCACGCTTCACCTCGTCGCCCGGTTGCACGTTGATCGTGACGACCGTGGCGGGCATCGGGGCCATCAGCGATCCATGATGTTGCGTGCCGCGCAGCCTCGTGCCCGTGCCGTTCCCGGACGCGATCTCGTAGACCGAACCATCGTGAAATACCCACGTCGTCTCTCCCGCGACAACCGCATAGACGCGCTCGATTCGCTCTCCGCGTGTCGCTACGTACTCGCCAGGCGCAGCGCCGCGCGTGACGATGATGAGGCGCCTCTCGTCGCTCATCGTCCCCATCGCGAGATCGTCGACCACGGATCGTTCCCGTGCTCGGCGGTGCGCGCGCTTGGTGCGGGCTGCGCACTCCGCGCGAAGGCCGCCACCGCGGACACGACGTCGTCGGTGGCTCGAGCTTCGAGAAGATTATTGATGTGTTCGTCGATGAAGCCGGTGTGCACATCGCCGGCGGCAAATGCGGGGTGCTCGAGCACGTTCATCAGGAACCGGACGTTGGTGCGCACCCCGAGGATCGGGAACGAACGAAGGGCGGCGATCGCGCGCTTTCTTGCCGCGTCGCGTGATTCGCCGCTGGCAATCACCTTCGCGAGCATCGGATCGTACTGCACCGGCACGCGCGCCCCCTCCTCGACGCCGCTGTCGATGCGGATACCGGGAGCGGACGGCTCACGGTAAAGGTGGAGCTGACCAGCCTGGGGAAGGAATCCGCTCGACGGATCCTCCGCATAGACGCGGCACTCGATCGCGTGCCCGCGTTGGGTGAGATCCTGCTGCTGCCATGGCAACCGCCCGCCCATCGCGACGAGCAGCTGCGCGCGAACGAGATCGACGCCTGTGATCGCCTCGGTGACGGGATGTTCCACCTGCAGCCTGGTGTTCATTTCGAGAAAGTAGAAACGCGCGTCGTCCCCGCAGCCCTCGACCAGGAACTCGAGCGTGCCGGCATTCTGATAGCCGGCGCTGCGCGCGGCGGCAATCGCCGCCTCCCCCAAACGCTTGCGCAGCGGAACGGTGAGCGCGGTCGACGGGCTTTCCTCGACTATCTTCTGATGACGCCGCTGCACGGAGCACTCGCGCTCGAAAAGGTGCACGACGCTGCCGTGCGCGTCGGCAAACACCTGCATCTCGACGTGCCGCGGCTTCTGCACGAGGCGTTCGATGTACAACGTGCCATCGCCGAATGCCGCCTGTGCTTCGCGGCGCGCCGCCGGTACGGCGTCGGCCAGCGATCGTGCGTCGAGCGCGACGCGCATGCCTTTGCCGCCTCCACCCGCCGAGGCCTTCACCAGCACGGGGAAGCCGACGGCGTCAGCGGCCATCGCCACACTCGCATCGCTCTGATCGGCGGGCGTACGCCCCGGCACGACCGGTACCCCCGCGCGGTCCATCAACGCGCGCGCCGCGATCTTCGATCCCATGCGCTCCATCGCGTCCGCCGGCGGACCGACGAACGTGATCGCTGCGCTCGCACAGGCGCGCGCGAATGCGGCGTTCTCGGACAGAAATCCGTACCCTGGATGGATCGCGTCGGCGCCGGACCGGCGCGCCGCGTCGATGACCGCGTCGATGTTCAGATAGCTGTCTGGCGCCGCGGCCGGACCGATCCGGATAGCGATGTCCGCGGCGCGGACGTGCCGCGCGCCGACGTCCGCGTCGGAGTACACGGCGACCGGCTGGATGTCCATCTCGCGGCACGCGCGGATCACACGCAGCGCGATCTCTCCACGGTTCGCGACGAGCAGCCGCTTGATCACGGTGTCCAGGACGGCTTGCGCTTGTCGAGAAACGCGCGCATGCCCTCCTGGCCCTCGGCGGAGACGCGCTGCACTGCGATCGTGTCGATGCTGTATTCCGTCGCAGCGGTGCGATCCTGCCGGGAGACCTCGGCGATCAGCTTCTTCGCCGCCGCGACGGCCTGTGGACCCGCCGTCTGTACTTCGTTCACGTAGCGCGTGATCATCCGATCGAGATCCCCTTCTGCGCCAATCGCGTGCACGAGTCCGATCTCTTTGGCGCGTGCTGCCGAGAAGCGCCCACCCGTCAAGAACAGCTCGCGCGCGGCGGACGCACCCGTCTTCGCGATCACGTACGGCGAAATCACGGCGGGCACGATTCCCAGCTTGACCTCCGTGAAGCCAAACGCCGTATCCTCCGCCGCGACCACGATGTCGCAGACCGCGGCAAGTCCCGCGCCGCCGCCCAGCGCGGCGCCGTGCACGCGGCCGATGAGTGGAATCGGCAGTTGGTCGAGCGCCTCGAACAGCGTGGCCATCGCCCGCGCATCGCGGACGTTCTCGTCGTGCGAGTAGGCAATCATCTTCGACATCCATGCGAGATCCGCGCCCGCACAGAAGCATCGCCCCGTGCCCGTCAGCACCGCCACGCGCGTCTCCGCGCCCGGCTTCACTGATCTCGCCCACGTGGTGAGCTCAGCGATCAGTTCCTCGTTGAATGCATTGCGCACGTCAGGGCGGTTGAGCGTGACGCGCACCACCGGGCCGACATGCTCCACCAGGAGATGGGACATCGCAGTCACGCCCTTACGGGCCTCTCGCGACGATGAAGATCATGAAGAGACGAAGACCACGAAGTCCTCTTCGTGATCTTCGAGGTCTCCGTGAACTTCGCGCATGAGCCGTGGGCCGTCATCGTGATCTTCACATTCTGAAGACGCCGAACTTCGCCTCTGGAATCGGCGCGTTGAATGCTGCCGACAAGCCCAGCGCGAGGGCCTGTCTCGTTTGCGCCGGATCGAGAATTCCATCATCCCAGACCCGCGCCGTCGAGTAGTACGGCGAACCCTCGCGCTCGTATTTCTCGAGCAGCGGCTTCCGAATGGACGCTTCTTCTTCGGCGCCGAGCGCCTTGCCCTCGCGGGCGAGCTGATCGCGCTTGACGGTGGTGAGCACCCCCGCCGCCTGCTCGCCGCCCATGACCGAGATGCGAGCATTCGGCCACATCCAGAGCAGCCGTGGTTCGTACGCCCGGCCGCACATCCCGTAATTGCCAGCCCCGAACGAGCCTCCGATGATCACCGTGAACTTCGGCACGACCGAGTTCGCGACCGCGTGGACCATCTTCGCGCCGTCCTTCGCGATCCCGGCGCGCTCGTATTGCCGTCCGACGATGAAGCCCGTGATGTTCTGCAGGAAGACGAGCGGCACGCCCCGCAGGTTGCACAACTCGATGAAATGCGTGGCCTTCAGCGCCGATTCAGAGAAGAGGACCCCGTTGTTCGCGATGATGCCGATCAGCAACCCGTGCAGGCGCGCGAAGCCCGTCACCAGCGTGGAGCCGTAACGCTCCTTGAATTCGTCGAAGCGCGAAGCGTCGACGACCCGCGCGATGATTTCGCGGACCTCATACGGCTTGCGCGTGTCGAGGTTGACGATGCCGTAAATCTCCTGGGGATCGTAAGCCGGTTCTTCAGTGGTTGTGACATCGGCCGGCATGCGCTTGACGCTATTGAGCGTGCTCACGATGGTCCTTGCGATCTGAAGCGCATGCACGTCGTCTTCCGCCAGGTAATCGGCGACGCCGGACAGCCGCGTGTGGATGTCCGCGCCGCCCAGTTCCTCCGCGGTGACTTCTTCACCAGTCGCCGCCTTCACGAGTGGCGGGCCGCCAAGAAAAATCGTCCCCGTATTCTTCACGATGATCGTCTCGTCCGACATCGCTGGCACGTACGCGCCGCCGGCCGTGCACGAGCCCATGACCACCGCGACCTGAGGAATGCGCTCGGCGGACATGCGTGCCTGATTGAAGAAGATGCGGCCGAAGTGATCGCGATCGGGAAAGACATCCGCCTGGAGGGGAAGGAACGCGCCGCCCGAGTCGACGAGGTAGACGCAGGGGAGCCGGTTCTGCAGCGCCACTTCCTGCGCGCGCACATGCTTCTTTACGGTAATCGGATAGTAGGTTCCGCCCTTTACCGTCGCATCGTTTGCGACGATCACCACTTCGCGGCCGGCAACCCGTCCGATGCCCGTGACGATTCCAGCCGACGGCGCATCGTTGTCGTATAGATCCCACGCTGCGAGCGGGGAGAGCTCGAGCAGCGGCGATTCCGGATCGAGCAGCTTGTCGATGCGCTCGCGCACCGGAAGCTTCCCCTGCTCGCGATGGCGTTGCAGGTATCGCTCTCCACCGCCTTGCCGGGCGACGGCCACGCGCTCGCGCAGCTCGGTCACGAGTGCGGTCATGCGATTGCTGTTGCGCTGAAAGTCGCCGCTCGCGGGATCGATGTGCGTCTCGAGGCGATCCATGTCAATGCTGAATGGCGGATGCTGAATCCATGTCAATTCTGAATGGTAAATGCTGAATGCTGAAGCTATTCAGAGAAGCGTCGCACGCCGGCATTCGCATCCGTTCCGTTTCAGCATTTGGCCTTCAGCATTGAGCATTGACAAAGATCATGCTTCCGTTACCAGCCGCAGCAGTCGGTTTTGAACCCGCACGAGGGGCACCGCCATACGGCGTGCATGCGAAACATCTCGGCGCCGCAGCGCTCGCAAAGGACTTTATCGGCGGTGCTCGAAGGATTCGGGCGATCCGGCGGGGGCGGCGGCGGCGCCGGGTGCGTCGGTTCAGGCATCGCAAAAATTATATCCCCCGCCTGTACGGCTTGCGGGGGCTGGCGAATTGGCCGGAAATTGCGTATTGATTCCCAACAAATGTCAGCATATGGACAGTTTTGGTCCGATGTGTATACTTTGTGAGTGAAATGACGATGACGAAGCGGAAGTACCGGGTGCTGGCGGTCGACGACGAGCCGGCGATGATCGAGTGGCTGAAGATCCTGCTCGAACACGAGGGCTACGAGGTAAGGACCGCCATGATCGGCACTCGGGGCGAGGAGATCTTCAAGACCTGGAAGCCGGACGTCGTCATTACCGACATGATGCTGCCCGACGTGGACGGCCTCGAGTTGCTACGAAAGTTCAAGCAGACGCACGCGGACACCGAAGTCATCGTCGTCACCGGCCACGGCAGCGTGCCCAAAGCGGTCGAGGCGATGAAGGGGGGCGCGCACAGCTTCGTCGAAAAGCCGATCGAGCCGGACACGCTGCTGGCGATGCTCGAGCGCGCGATCGAGCGACGGGATCTCGTCAGCGAGAACCTGCTGCTCAAACAGAAGGTTGAAGGGCAGTTCCGTTTCGGCAACATCATCGGCAAGAGCAAGAAGATGCACGAGGTGCTCGAGCTGGTGGAGAGCGTCGCCGGCAGCGACGCCAATATCCTGATTCAAGGGGAGAACGGCACCGGCAAGGAGCTCATCGCCAACGCGATTCATTACAACAGCAAGCGGGCCAAGGGGCCGTTCATCAAGATCAATTGCGCGGCAATTCCCAAGGACCTGATCGAATCCGAGCTCTTCGGCTACAAGAAAGGCGCGTTCACCGGCGCGCAGACTGATAAAGAAGGTCTCTTCGAAATGGCCGAAGGGGGGTCGCTGTTACTGGACGAGATCGGCGAGATGCCGCCATATCTCCAGACGAAGCTCCTTCGCGTGCTGCAGGAGCGTGAGTACCGTCCCATCGGCAGCGACCGCATCGTCCGCGTCGACTTCCGGCTCGTCTGCGCGACGAACATCGATCTGGATGCAGCGTTGCGCGACGGGAAGCTGCGCGAGGATCTCTACTTCCGCATCAACACGATCACGCTGCGCGTGCCGCCGCTGCGCGAGCGCACCGAGGACATTCCGCTGCTCTGCGAGCACTTCCTCGAAAAGTACCGCCAGCGGCACCAGCGTAACGTGAAGTCCATCGCGCCGGCGGCGTATCACGTCCTGATTCGGCATCGATGGCCCGGCAACGTGCGCGAGCTGGAAAACGTCATCGAACGCGGCGTGCTGGTCGCGAAGGGAGCAGAGATCACGGTCAACGATTTGCCGGAATCCCTGCGGACCGAGAGCGCCACGACGACCGAGTTCGTGATCCCGCCGCATCGGACCCTCGCCGAGATCGAAAAGATGGCAATCGTGCAGACGCTGCATCGCACGAACTGGAACAAGCAGGAAGCCGCGCAGATCCTGGGCCTGTACCGGCCGACCCTCTACAGCAAGATGAAAAAGCATGACATTCAGGACGGCGGAAAGTCGGGCGCGCGCAGGGCAGTGGGGGCCTAGCGCCGCCGCAATGTTCAATGCTCGATGTTCAAGGGTGCAGGTGTCGACGAACACCTGAGCTTCGTTGCGCTCGGCATTCGAGCTCGTTGAACATTGATTGACATTGAACATTGCCGCAGGTTTGGCATCTGAGATGCAGCCTCAGCCGATGTGTTGGATGCCACCGGCCGAATCATCGCAACGGTTGCTGGAGAAGCCGGAGAACTCTCGCTGTTCGGCTTCCGCGCGATGCGCGATGCGTTTCGTCCTCCCTTCGAAGTTGGCGAAGTCTTCCGACAAGTACACGAGCTGGGTCTTCGATCGGCGCCGCTGATCGCGGTGTCGGGCGTCGCGGTGGGCGTCGTGCTCTCGATGCACACCCGTGCGTCGCTCGAGCGCTTCGGCGCCGAATCAATGATTCCGGCCGGTCTTGCGATAGCGCTGGTGCGGGAGACGGGTCCCCTGACGGCCGCGCTCCTCTTGTCGGGACGCATCGGCGCCGGCATCGGCGCGGAGATCGGCGCCATGCGCGTCACCGAGCAGATCGACGCGCTCGAAGCGTCGGCAGTCGACGCGTTCAAGTATCTGGTCGTCACGCGCGCGCTGGCCTGCGTCATCGCCCTGCCAATCCTCACGACCGTCATGAACTTCTGCGGGATGCTGGGAGGCTTCCTCGCCGAGCACGCCGCATCGGGCATGTCGCTGCGGCTCTACTTCGATCGGTCCTTCTCTCTGATCGACGTGGCCGACTACGTCCCCGCCACGTTGAAGACGATGGTGTTTGGCTTCATCATCGCGGTGACCTCCTCATACCTCGGATTCACCACGACCAGCGGGACCGAAGGGGTCGGACGCGCGTCGACCCGGTCCGTCGTCTTCTCCTCGATCCTGATCATCGTGTCCAACGTGATCCTCGTCCGGCTGATCTTCTTCTTCTTTCCGGGACTCCAGTCGTGACGGCGATCGCAGGCGTGCGTGACGAAAGGCCGGCGGTTCGCGCTGCCGTCAGTGTCGCCGTGCAACTCGATCGCGTAAGTAAGTCGTTCGGAGGGAAGCATGTCCTCCAGCAGGTGTCGTTTTCCGTGGCGAAGGGAACCGGCGTGGCGATCCTGGGACGAAGCGGAACCGGCAAGAGCGTGACGCTGCGGACGATTATCGGTCTCGTGCGCCCGGACAGCGGTCGCGTGCTGGTGGACGGGGAGGACGTGTGCGGCATGACGCGCGAGCACCTCAACACGACGCGGCGACGCATCGGATTTCTCTTTCAAACGGCGGCGCTCTTCGATTCCATCACGGTGGGTGAGAACGTCGCGTTCCCGCTTCGCCGGCACACGGACCTCAAGGAGCGCGAGATCCGGGACAAGGCAAGAGAAAAGCTCGAGCAGGTCGGACTCGAATCCGAATACAACAAGATGCCGGGCGCGCTCTCGGGCGGCATGCGCAAGCGCGCCGGGCTCGCGCGCGCGATGGCGCTCGATCCGCCGCTGCTGCTCGTCGACGAGCCGAGCGCCGGCCTCGATCCGCTCACCACCGACGAGATCGACGATCTGCTGGCGTCGTTGAAGGAAGACGCGAAGACCACGCTGGTCGTCGTGACGCACAACATTACCAGCGCGCGCAAGCTCGCGGACCGGCTGGTCATGCTGCACGAGGGCCGCGTGGAGGCGGAGGGGACCATCGCGGAATTCGAGCGCAGCGACAACCCGCTCGTACGCGCGTTCATGACATCGGAGCACGCGGGCTGATCATGACTATACCGCGCGCGCGGGCGATCGGCGTCGGCGCGTTCGTCATCGGCGGGCTGGTGCTGTTCTCGGTCGGCCTGTTCCTGATCGGGGATCGCCGGATGTTTTTCAGGAAAACGTTCGACGTGCGATCGCAGTTCTCGCGGATCTCGGGGCTTCAGACAGGCGCCAAGGTGCGCGTCGCCGGGCTGGACGCCGGCGAAGTCACGGAGATCCACGTGCCGGTCGGGCCGAGTGCGAAGTTCGTGGTGGTGATGAAGGTGCGCGAGGACGTCAGGCCGATCATCCGCACCGACTCCGTCGCCTCGATCCAGAACGACGGGCTCGTCGGCAACAAGTTCGTCCAGATCGAGGCGGGAACCGACGCGGCGCCGGTGGTTGCGGACAAGGGCACCATCCGCGGTGAAGAGCCGTTCGACTTCGCCGACCTGCTGCAGAAGATGAGCGAGACGATCGACGTCGTGAACGACACGATCGGGAGCGTGCGCACGGAGCTCGAGGAGGCGCTCGCCGCCGTCACCGATACCGCACACTCCGCGCAGGCGGTCGTCCGTGCTGCGAGCACGGACGTGCGCGCCATTGCCGCCTCCGGCCGTAAGGCGACGACTGACATCGCGACGATTGTCGCGAACCTGAAGTCGGGCCGCGGCAGCGTCGGCAAGCTGCTGACCGACGATGCGCTGTACAAGCAGGCGCGCGGCATTTCCGATCAGGCTCAGAAGGCCGTCGCGAACCTGCGCGAGGCGAGCGAAAAGGCCAAGGACGCGATCGCCGACTTCCGCGGCGAAGGCGGGCCGATGAAAGGGCTGACCGGCAATCTGTCGCAGACGCTCGAGCACGCGCGCGATGCCATGCAGGATCTTGCGGAGAACACCGAGGCCCTGAAACACAACTTCTTGTTCCGCGGATACTTCAACCGTCGCGGCTATTTCGATCTCAGCGGCGTCAGCGTGCAGCAGTATCGGTCGGGCCTGCTCGAGCAGGCAGGACGGGTTCCGTTACGGATCTGGCTGCAGTCATCTGTACTGTTCACACGCGATGCAACAAGGAAAGAAATGCTGACAGATGTCGGTCGCGCCCGGATCGGTTCAGCGATGTCGATGTTCGTGCGGTATCCGAAAGACAGCCCGCTGGTCATCGAAGGGTACGGCGTGGAAGCCACCGGAGATCAGCAGTTTCTGTTGAGCCGCGGGCGCGCGACGATCGTGAGAGACTACGTCGTGTCGCGATTCGGGCTCGACCCGGGTGTGGTTGCCGTCATGCCGATGGGCGCCGAAGCCACAGGCAGCCCGTCTGGCGACACATGGGACGGCGTCGCGTTGACACTTTTCGTGTCGAAGTCGGCTTTCGCGGCGCCGAAAGCCGTGGCACAGGGTTTGATTGATCACAAGTGATGCGCGGCGCGCGACGTGTGTAATCGGCCGAAGCATCCTTGGAAATTTGAAGGAGGTCGACGTGGACGAGCGATCGCGTGTATTGCTGGCCACCTTGCTCGGAGCAGTGGCGGGCGGCGTGTGGGGATGGCTCTACATGACGGAAAGCGGACGGCGGATGCGTAGTCAGATCGAGCCGAAGCTCGACGATTTCATGCGCGAGCTCGCCAACGTGCGCGGAACGGTTGAGAAGGCGCGAACGGCGGCGAATGAAGGATGGCGCTCGCTGGGCGAGCTCACAGGCAACCCGGGCCAGGGCCGCTGGTCGGCATAGGAGATCAGCAATGCCCGATCTGCATACGACCAACGTCCTGCTCGGCATCATGGCCGCGACGAGCGTGCTCGAAGCGCTGCTGGTGATCGGCATGGGCGTCGGCGGATTCGTCGCGTACCGGCGTGTCATGCAGCTGGTCACCGACCTCGAGGCGCGCCAGATTACGCCGCTGCGTGAGAAGGTCGATGCCATTCTGCTGGACGTCAAGTCCGTGACGGCGCGCGTGAGCCAGCAGTCCGAGCGTGTCGATCATGCCATCAGCGGAACGATGGAACGGGTGGATGAAACGGCGGGTCGCGTGCGGTCCAGCGTGCGCGAACGGGTGGCGCAGGCGATCGGGATCGTCCACGGCGTGCGCGCGATCCTGATTTCGATCCTGCACCATGACTCGCGGCCGAAGCCCACGGCGACTGCGGCGGGCCGCGCGTGAACGACACCGATCACACGGAATAGCGGATCGGATCGAGGGCTATCCGTGAGATCCGGCTCTTAATGTTCAAATTTGCTCAGGAGGGTACATGGCGTACGAATACGATCGCTTGGAGCGGGAAGAAGGCGGCGGCTCGTTTCTGATGGGACTGCTCGCCGGGACGGTGCTCGGTGCGGGGCTCGGCATGTTGTTCGCGCCGAAGGCGGGTTCGGAGCTGCGGTCGCAGTTGACGGAGTCGGCCGGACAGCTGCGCTCCAAGGCGGGCGACATCAGCCAGCAGGCATCGGAGAAGGTGAGCCAGATCGTCGATCGCGGCCGCGAGGCCTACGATCGCGCGCGCTCGAGCGTCAGCGAGATGGCGTCGACTGGCACGTCCGGCTCGATCGGCCCGACCGGCAACACGAGTGGCCCAGGCAACTTGACCAGCACGCCCGGTACGACGAGCACGTCGGGCGGAGCGTACTGAACAGGACGAGAGAAGGAAGAAGAAGGAACGAACCGAGCAAGTACTTCCGTCCTCCGTCTTGTGTCTCTTCCGCTCATGACTGAAGTGCAGGCGCGCACGACAGCAAACGTCGTACTTGCGGCGGTGGTGATCGGCGCCGCCTATTACGTGCTGAAGACGCCCCCGCTGCGCCGCAAGGCGTGGCAGGTGGCGCGATTGTGGGCGGCGGGTCCGCTCGCGGCGTGGACCGCGACGGAAGTCCGCCGCGCCTGGGATGAATCCGCCTCCGCGCGGGCTACGGCGTCATACATTCCGCCTCCGCCGGCATCCGGCACTCGGTGGGGCATGGCGGAGCCGGTCCGCCTCCACCCGCAACTACCGCGAGGCAAGCGATAAGATGACGACGTGAGTGTGGTCGGCCGCGCCGCTGCGCGCATTCGCGGAGAAGTCCGGCTCACCGGTCTCGCGATCTGGCGCGGCGTGGTCGGCATCTACAACAGCAACGACCTCACGTTCGCCTCATCCATCGCGTACTACGCACTGCTCTCCCTGTTCCCGTTTTTTCTTCTCGCCTTTTCCATTCTCGGCAGCGTCACCGCGAACCAGGGCGATCGCGCGTCGATTCTGAGTTTCGTGCTGCGCTATTTTCCGCGGCAGTTCGACTTCGTCACGACGCAGCTCGACGCGCTGCAGCAGGCGCGCGTGCGCCTCGGCATCGCGGGCAGCATGCTGATGATCTGGGCTGCGATGGGCGTGTTTGGCGCCATAACGTCCGCGATCAACCATGCCTGGGGCGTCGACAGGCAACCGAGCTACTTCAAGCACAAGCTTATCTCGTTCGTGATGCTCGTCGCGGCCTCGCTGCTGCTGCTCACCGGGCTGCTGCTCGTCAGCGCCGTCAACGTGATCGAGGCGCGCTGGTTTTCGGTCGTCGTTGTCCGCACGCCGGGCCTGCTCGTCCTCAGTCATTTTGCGGTGAGGTGGGCCAGCACCGTCGTCTTCATCCTCGTCGTCGGATTGATCTTCTACTTTGTGCCCAACGCTAAGGTGCGCTTCCGAGATGTGTGGGTCGGCGCTGTCGTGACGGGGCTCCTCTGGCGCGGTGCGCTCTGGGGCTTCTCCTGGTACGTGCACGATATGACGCGGTTCAACAACGTCCATGGATCCGTGGCCGCAGTAGTCGTGTTTCTGATCTGGGTTTATATTTCGGCGGTGTTGTTGCTTTACGGCGTGGAGGTCACGGCTGCCAACGCACGGCTGCGCCGCCACAGGCCGGAGGCGATTCCGGCCGCGCCGGCCCCACGGGTGTAGTCGATGGTTCATAGGGTTCTCTCTCTCGCTCTTTCCGCAGTTCTCAGTGACGCTTCGGTAGGCGGCATCAAGCTCATCTCGGTGGCCGACGAAATCAAGCTCGGTCGGCAAGCACAAAAAGAAGTGAAGTCGGAGATCCCGGAAGTCGGCGGCGCTCCCGGGGTCTATGTGTCGGCCATCGGGCGGAAGCTCGCCGCGGCCGCGCGAGGACCGAAGTATCCGTACAACTTCTCGATCGCGAACTACCGCGAGATCAACGCGTTCGCGCTCCCGGGCGGGCCTGTGTGGGTGCACCGCGGCGCGATACAGGCTGCGGCGAACGAGTCACAGCTCGCGGGCGTTCTTGCTCACGAGATCGCGCACATCGCGCAGCGCCACGCAGCGGATCAGATATCGAAGGGTGTCATTGCGAACGGCCTGCTCGGCCTGCTCGGCGCCGTCCTCGGGATCTCCGGCGGCGCGCGCACGGCGCAGACCGGCGCCGAGATTCTCGCGGGCGGCTACATGATGAAGTTCAGCCGTGACGACGAGCGGGAAGCTGATCGCGTGGGCGTGGAGATCATGCGACGAGCAGGCTGGGACGCCCGCGGCATGGTCGAGTTCATGCAAACGTTGCGTACGCGTGCAGGACGCGATCCCGGATCGGTCGAGGTGTTTCTCTCGACCCACCCGTCGCCATCGGATCGCGTCGAGCGTCTGCGTGCGCAACTGCGCGGCGTACGTGCCGGCGGCCGACGTGATAGTGCAGAGTTCGCGCGGATCCACGCGACCCTCGCGCACATGGCTCCCGCCCGCGCAATGCCGAAGCGGTGAAGCCTTGGTGTTGCAGTTCGGCCAGAATACACGGATGAAACCCCCGGCCCAGCCGGAGGAAGTCGCGCCGTCGCTAGGTGACGCGCTCGAGATCCCTCGGCGACGGGCCGTTGAACATGGCGCCGAATTTGTCGAAGCGCGATCCGTGACAGGGGCAGTCCCACGATGACGCGGCGGAGTTCCAGGCGACGATGCATCCGAGGTGCGGGCAGACGGCCGATCGCTTGTGGATCTCTCCGCGTTCGTCTTTGAACACGGCAACCTTCCGTCCGTGATCGACGATGACGGCGCCGGTGTTCGGCGCGATCTGATCGATCGAGGAGACTTCGCCGGGCGTCAGCCACGAGGCGTACTGGAGCGCCACGTTCAGGTTTTCTTTCACCCACTCGACGGCGGCGCCGCTGCGCACACGCGAGGGATCGTACAGATCCGTCCACGGATTCGAGCGACCCAGAATCAAATCGGTGAGCAGGATGCCCGCGATGGTGCCGTGCGTCATCCCCATGCCTGAATCGCCGGTGGCCACGTAGACGTTGCCCGCGTCCAGCGGGTTGCGTCCGATGAAGCCAAGGCCGTCGACCGTCTCCATGACCTGGCCGGACCAGCGAAACTCTTCCTCACGCGCGGCCGGAAAGCGCTCGCGCGTCCAGGTCGCGAGCCGCTGGAAACGTTCGTCAGCGTCTTTGGCCTGCCCGGCCTTGTGATCCTCACCGCCGGCGATGAGGATGTCGACCGGGTCATCGTTGTCTCCGCCGAGTTCGCGATTGGTGGTTCGCTGCAATCGGACGTAGTGATACGGATCTTCCGTGTCCCAGTACAGCGCGTGAGTGATAGCGCCCGGCGGAACGCGCAGGCCAAGGGCATAGGTGTGATACGGCGCCTGCTTGGTATGGATCGTGACGAGATCGTTGAACGGGGAATTCGTCGCGATCACCGCGGCGGCTGCCTCAACAGCGATGTGGTCGGCGGTGCGGACGATCGCAGGCTGCCCGCCTTCGACGGTAACCGCCTTCGTGCCCGTATAAATCTGTCCGCCCAACCGCTGTAAGGCGTTCGCCATCCCCTGGAGGTATTTCATGGGATGGAACTGCCCCTGCTGCCGGAACCGGAGGCAGGGGCCACTCTGGAATCCCTGCACCGGTGCCGCGGGCAGCTTGTCCACCTCCACGCCCGCGGCCCGTGCCGCTTCGAGCTCGCGATCCAGGTCTTTTTCCTTCGCACGCTTGCCAAGGAAGAGATAGCCATCAATCCGCTCGAAGGCGCATGTCAGGTTCTCGAGCTCGCAGATCGCCTGGATTCGATCGATGGCCGCGCGATGGCTGTCGCAGGCGAGACGCGCACCGTCCGGCCCGTGCAGCCGCAGAATCTCTTCGTAGCTGTCGTCGATCTGGTTCGACAGGTGCGCGGTCGTGACGGAGGTCTGCCCCGCGCCAATCGCGACCGCGTCGATGACGATTACGGATCGTCCTTCACGCGCGAGTTGATACGCGGTTGTGAGGCCCGCGATCCCCGCACCGATCACACACACATCGGCGCGCGCATGCTTGCGCAACGGCGCTGTCGTGACAGCGTTCGTCGTGTGGTGCCAAAGCGAGTGGCTTCGCGGCATAACGGTGAACGAGCAAAATCAGTGCTAGGTCGTCGGTGCTCGGTGCACTTAGCATCCGAGCACGGAGCGCCTGAGCACGGAGCACCTGAGCACTTAGCACCGGAAGCACCGAGCACCGGAAGCGCCGAGCATCCAGCACTTGGCACCCTTGCACCCAGCCCCACGAACGAAGACCGTACATGGCAGGACAGGGAGGTCCGAAGACGCTCCCTGCAGCCTGGTGGCAGGGTGGTGGTGGCGGGTCGGTTGCTCCGGCGGAACGCCGAGGCGGTAAGTTGCCACCCTAAGGAGCAAGCGCGGTGCCACGTGAATTGGCCGAATTCCGATGAAAAGCGCGGAAACCGAAGGTGGAAATGGTAGCGCGTTACTTCTGCCCTGCGAGCTCGGGGGTAACGCGCGTTATAGAGGGCATGAATCTGCCATCGCGACTAAAGAGGGCTCATTGGCCAGCGTTGCGCGGCGGTTCGGTTGTGGGGTTGTCCACTGATGGGCCAGGGAAAACATGCGGATCGTGCTGCGCTAACAGGACGCCATTGAAGAACACCGCGGCGCCAAGCGCCGCGAGGCCGCCGCCGATCCCGATCCCGACGTTCGGCGCACCGGCCGCGAACGCCAGCAGAAGCAGCATCGCGATTCCCAGGCCCATCAACATGACGCCGGCGCTGCGGTAGCGCTGCGCTGTCGCGCTCACCGGCCGCTTCGCTGAGCTGGTGAGCCGCTCGAAACGCACGGGATCCACTTCGGGCGCCGGCAGAAGGCCCTTTTCGATGAGCGCGATGCGCTCGCGCACGGCCAGCTCGCGCAGTCGCTGGCGCGCGGTGAAGGCGTACGCGACGAGCCAGAACCCGCCGATCACGATCGCGCCGAACACGATCGTCCAGATGATGAAAACCGCGTCGCTGTCGTCCAATGATCCTCCTGGCGCGTCTGGCTGCATTAGACTGGCCGTCAGGTGGCTTTGTTTCAGGGCCCGATGTAAATAATCCGCTGAAACAATCGGGTTCCCGGCGCGCTCTAATGCTGGTGGCGGATGGCGGACTCCGATGAACAGACGCTCATCGAGCGTTGCCGGCAGGGTGATGACACCGCGTTCACCGAACTGATCGATCGCTACAAAGATCTGGTCTACGGAATGATCTGGCGGCTCGCACCGGACCGGACACAGGTGGACGATCTGGCGCAGGACGTGTTCCTGAAAGTGCATCGCGGCCTCCCGTACTTTCGCGGCGAGGCCCGCCTCTCGACGTGGATCTACCGCATCGTCGCCAACGTCTGCGCGCAGGCGCGCGGCCGGCCCGTGCGCGAGGTGCCGCTCGAGCGCGGGCCGGAGAAGCCGCCGATCGATCCGCCGTCCATCGATGGTTCGTTCGCGGCTATCGAGCTGCGCGATCGCCTGGAAAAAGCCATCGCGCGGCTGCCGGAGCAGTACCGGTTTCTGATCGCCGCGCACCATCTGCGCGGCGTGCAGTATGAAGCGCTCGCGGAAGCGCTCGATGTGCCGCTTGGCACCGTGAAGACGCACCTGCACCGCGCCAAGCGCCGCCTGCGGGAGCTGTTATCTGAAACGTGACGCGATGACGTGCCGGGACGTTCTCGATCGTATCGAAGCGCTGGCGGCGGGTGATGAGGCCGCGACGGCGGAGCTCCGCGCGCATCTCGAAGGCTGTCTCGCGTGCGCGGCGGCCCTCGCGGAGGCACGACGGATTGAAGCCGTGCTGGCCTCCCGTCCGGCGCCGCCCGCGCCCGCCCGGTTCAGCGCAGCCGTCACGAGCCGCATTCGCCAGGAGCGCTGGCGATCGGAGCAGCACGTCGATCGCCTGTTCAATGTCGTGCTCCTGGCCGGCGTGCTTGCGATCGCCGTCGGTGTGCTCGCGTTGTTCAACGTCAACGCGATGGCGGCGGCGTTTACCGGCGGCCTTGCGCTCCTGAATCGGTTGAGCGGGGAAATCGTCGTGCAGGCGACGCCTGCGTTTTCAACGTATCTCGGCGCGGCGGGGTTCCTCGTCACGGCGCTGTTCGTGTGGTGGTGGGCGGAGCGGAGACTGTCGCTCTAGGCGCTGGGTGCCAGGCGCTACGTGCCGGGTGCTCGGTGCTACGACGCCCGAAGTCTCTGCTCTAACGGTTCGCGGCAGTTGTCGCACTCGCCGCAGCGCTCGAAGTCCTCGCCTTCGCCAAAATAATCGAGCAGGAGCTTCCAGCGGCACGCGGCGCTCTGCGCGTATTGCGCCATGCGTTCGAGCTTCGTTCGATCCGCCTCCTGCCTTGCAGCATACTGCCGGCCTACTTCTTCGATTCGCTCGATCGGAGGCTCCGTGCCGTTGAGCAGCTGAAAGCGTGAACCGCGGATCTCCCGCACGAGCTTCAATTCTTTCATCATCGAGAGGATGGATCGCACCTTCGTTTTTGCGACGGTGGAGGCGAGCTCCTGCACGCGCGCGAGCGTGACGGGCGCGTCGCCGGCGGCGGCCGTGATGAGCGCGTCGCGCACGGCGAGCAGTGCGTCGGCACCCGGGTACTTGCCGCCCATGAAGAACTGATGCGTGCGCCGATCCTCCACGCGGTACAGCAGCACACAATCCGCGGGATCGCCGTCGCGGCCCGCGCGTCCGGATTCCTGGTAGTACGATTCGAGCGAACCCGGCATGTCGTAATGCACGACGAAGCGGATGTCCGCCTTGTCGATGCCCATGCCGAACGCGTTCGTCGCGACGATGGCTTTCAGATCGCCCGCCATGAACCGATCCTGCGTGTCGTGGCGAGCGCGCGCGGCGAGCCGTCCGTGATACGGCGCGACAGCGAGCCCTTCCGTCTCCAGCATCCGCGTGACGGTTTCGCAGTGCTTCACGGTCGCAACGTAGACGATTCCACCGCCCTCGACCGAGCGAAGCCGCTCGATCAGCGTTCGATCCTTCTTCTGCTCGTTCGCGGTGTGCTCGACGCGGTAATGCAGATTGGGACGATACACGCCGAGATTCACAATCGCCGGATCGCGCAGCGCGAGCTGGGTCACGACATCCTGGATTACGTTCTCGGTCGCCGTCGCCGTGAGCGCCAGCACCGGCGGATGCCTCAATGCCTTGATCGCGCTCCCCAGGGAGAGAAATGCCGGCCTGAAATCGTGTCCCCACTCAGACAGGCAGTGGGCCTCGTCGACGACGAACAGATCGATCTCGAGCTTCGAGAGCGTGCCGAGGAAGGCGGCATCTTCGAGGCGTTCCGGCGTCGCGAACACGAAATCGATTGCTCCCGCGGCGATCTCCTCCATGGCCCGATCGACGTCCCGCTGCGGGATTGTCGAGTTGACCTCCCGCGCCGAGACCTTCAGCTCCCTGAGTTTGTCCGCCTGATCCTTCATCAGCGCGATGAGCGGCGAGACGACGATGGTTGTTCCGGGAAGATGCAAGGCAGGAAGCTGGTAACAGAGCGACTTGCCCGCGCCGGTGGGCATGATCGCGACCGTGTCGCGTCCGTCGAGAATCGAGCGGATGACTTCCTGCTGACCCGGACGAAAGTCAGACAAGCCGAACGTTCCGCGCATGAGGCGCTTCAGGGATGCAAGCGGGCGACGCACGGGCGTCAACCGAGCAACCTGCGTGCCGCAGGGCAGGCTTCGGGCTTCAGGCTCCAGGCTTGAGACTTCAGGGGTTCGCGGTTTTTCCGAAGCCTGAGGCCCGAAGCCAGAAGCCAGCATCAGTAATACTGTGCGAGGGTCTCACACCGGCTTGCCACGAGGCGGCGGACGGGAATGAAGAGCAGCCTCGAAACGATCCACGCCGCGACGAGCCAGACCGCGAGCAGCAACGGCGTGAACTCCGGGCGATGAAGTAGATGCACCGCGAACAGCGCGAGCAGGGCGGACGGCGCCGCTGAGACGACGAACGAGAGCAGGCCGAGGAGACCTGCCGCCTGATGCGCGTTGCTGCCGTTGCCGATGCTGCTCAGGTCGACGCTTCGTGGAAACACTGCCGAGAGCGCGGCGGCAACGGGTGCGACGAGGATGTAGGTTGCCGCGAGCGCGATGAGAAGCGCGAGCCACAGCGCAGGGCTGCCACCCGGAAATAACACCGCGGACAGCGCAAAGCAGCATACGGCGGGTAACGCCGCCACCAGGCCATTGCCGACTGCCTTGCCGGCGAGCAGCTCGCCGAGGCTGAGCGGCAAAAGCATCTGACGGGTGAACCCCGCCTTGTCGATCGCGAACTGGTTCATCGCGAATGGCAGGATCGACAAGACCGAAATGAACGCCATGAATGTCGCCAGGCTCAACCCCGTGTCGATACGCACGCCCACGAACGGCATTTCGCCGGTGCGCCGGATCAGGAAGCCGAACACCAGCAGCATCAGCAGCGGCGCGGCGAGCATCGACCGTCCGCGCGGCGTGCGCATGGCGAGCCGGACATGCGCGAGCGCCACGGCCGATGCGGCAGGCGTCAAACCGGGAATCCTGCGCGACCACAATCCGCCAAACGCGCCCGCGCGACGTGCGCCGAGTGACTGCGGCATGTCGAGCATCCGTTTGAATGCGCCGAACCCGAGCGCCTGCACGGCGAACGCGATCGCGGCGAGACCCGCAAGCGGGAAGACGACCGAGCGTCGCGTGCCAGTGCCGGCGGTCGCAACTTTCGTGTACAGCTCGGACGGCAGGTATGCGTATGCACGACGGGCAGCGATCTCCATGACGGCTGGCGCGTGGGGACTCGGGCGGCGCCCCGCCGACTTCTCCGCGATCCGTTCTGACGCGCGCTGTGCCGTCACGATCGTGGGGACCAGGCCCAGCATCGGGAGGGCCACCACCAGAAACAGCATCACCAAATCACTGCGCCGGCGATCGCGCAACAGCAAGTGGATCGCCGACGAGATCAGTGATGTCAGACCGATGATGATCAGCAGGAACGCCGTCCCCGCGATGAGCGCGGAAGCTGCCGACAGCAGGCGTCCGCCGGCGGCAAGGCCGATCGGGATCGTAGCGAGCGGCGGCATGGTCAGAAGGACCCATGGATCGGCGAGCGCCGCGGTCACGTGCGCCATGTACAATGCGAGTCGCGGAATTGGCAGCAGCAGGAACCGGATGGCGTTTCCACCATCGCGCATCGGCAGGATGATCGGACCGATCAACGTGAACGCCGTCGACGCGAGCAGGAAATAGCGCACCAGCGCCATGGGCAGGAGCCATTCGCCCGTCGCCGTGCCGTGGCCGGCGATCAGCCCGAGCGCCGCCAGCGCGAAACTCGACGGAACCAGCAGCACGAGCGCCATAATCGGGCCGAGCTTCTCGGTTGCCAGGGAGAACCGCTCGATTGTGTCGCGTGCGCCGGTGCGCTCGAGCGAGTTGACCAGCACCCGCCAGCGCAGCCACAGGAAAGCGCGGAAGATGCGTGTCATGTCAGAGCCAGTCGAAATCGGCCGCAGCGCGCTCGCCGCCAACGAGATCGATGAACAATTCTTCCAGCGTCTTGCCGACGGCGGCGCCCGACCGCACGTCCGCCAGCGACCCTTGGGCGACGAGGCGTCCCTGCGCAATCACGCCGATGTGTGTCGACAGCCGCTCGACGATTTCGAGAATGTGCGACGTGAGAAAGATCGTCCCGCCACGCGCGACGAAGGAGTGCAGCAGATCCTTGATTTGCCGCGAGGCGACTGCATCGATCCCTTCGAAGGGCTCGTCGAGAAACAGCAGCCGCGGCGCCGGCAGCAACGCGGCCGCGAGCGCAAGCTTCTTGCGCATCCCGTGAGAGAAATCGGCAACCAATGTGGTCGCGGCGGAATTCAGATCCATCAGCGACAAGAGGTCCGCCGACCGTGACTTGAACGTCTCGTCGGCCATGCCGTGCACCTGGCCGATGAACATCAGCATCTCTGATGCGGTCAATCGCTCGAACAGCGCGAGGTCCTCGGGAACGACCCCGATGCGGCGCTTGACCGATACGGGATCGGCGATCGGATCGATGCCGAGGATCCGCATGTCGCCAGCGGTCGGCCGGAGCAGGCCCGTCAGGCACTTGATGGTGGTCGATTTGCCGGCGCCGTTCGGACCGAGGAAACCGTAGAAGCTCCCGGTCGGGACGTGGAGATCGATACCGTCCACGGCACGCAGCGATCCAAACGTTCGCGCGAGACCGCGCGTCTCGACGGCGAATTCCATTCACCATGAATTGTATGTCAGCATGACGGGATGAACCGGCTCGCAGCCGAGCGCAGTCCCTACCTTCTGCAACACGCGGAGAACCCCGTCGACTGGTACCCGTGGGGCGCGGAGGCGTTCGAGAAAGCCCGGCGCGAGAACAAGCCCATCTTTTTGTCGGTTGGCTATTCGACGTGTCACTGGTGCCACGTCATGGAACACGAGTCGTTCGAGAACGCGGCCGTCGCGGCCGCGCTCAACGCCGACTTCGTTTCGATCAAGGTCGATCGAGAAGAACGGCCTGACGTGGATCGCGTCTACATGACGTTCGTGCAGTCGACGAGCGGCTCGGGCGGCTGGCCGATGACAGTGTTTCTTACGCCGGAGCTCAAACCCTTCTTCGGCGGCACGTACTTTCCGCCCACCTCGCGCTGGGGCCGGCCCGGGTTTCTCGACCTCCTGCAGGAACTGTCGCGCGCGTGGAAGGACGACCGCGCGCGCGTCGATTCCGCGGCGGCGGAGTTGTTCGATCGATTGAAGACCGTGACCGGCAGCGATGGTCGTTCGAAGGCGCAGTGCTGGCTTGCGGGACCTGACACGCTTGCCGAGGCGGTGGAGCAGTTCCAGACCGCGTTCGATCGCCGCAACGGCGGCTTCGGAGAGGCGCCGAAATTTCCGCGACCCGCCGAATTGCTGTTGCTGCTGCGCGAGCACTCGCGCACCCGCACCGCGCCGCCGCTGGTGATGGCGCTCGATACGCTTCGTGCGATGGCGCTCGGGGGGATGCGCGATCACGTCGGCGGCGGCTTTCATCGATATTCCGTCGACGCCCAGTGGCGCGTGCCGCATTTCGAGAAGATGTTGTACGACCAGGCGCAGCTCGCGCTCGCGTATCTCGAAGCCGGGCAGGCGACGAACGACGGGTTCTACTCCGCGATCGCCGAGGACACGCTCGGCTACGTGCTCCGCGATCTGCGGAGCCCCGAGGGGGGCTTTTACTCCGCTGAAGACGCGGACAGCCTGCCGTCGGACGGCAGCGGCGAGAAACGCGAAGGCGCCTTCTACGTGTGGACCGATGAAGAGATCGGCACGCTGCTTGGCGACGACGCGGAGTTCGTGCGGAAGCGGTTCGGCATCGAACCGGGAGGCAATGCGCCGCAGGATCCGCAGCAGGAGTTCACGAACCAGAACCTCTTCTACACGGCGCGATCCATCGAAGATATCGCGGCGCGCACCGGGCGCACTCCGGATGAAGTCATCGACGCGATAGGGCGATCGCGTCAGGTACTGTTCGAGGCCCGCGCGAAGCGCCACCGGCCGCACCTGGACGACAAGATCATCACGTCGTGGAACGGGATGATGATCGCGGCATTCGCACGCGCCGCCCGCGTGCTGCCCACGTGTCCCGACACGCAGGAGTACCTCGCGACGGCGCGATCGGCCGCCGAGTTCATCAAGGGCGGGCTGTGGAACGGCGCCGAACAGCGGCTTCTGCGGCGATACCGTGACGGTGAGGCGGCCATTGACGCGTATGCGGAAGATTACGCGTCGCTCATCTGGGGACTGATCGAGCTGTTCCAGGCCGACGGGGATCCCGCGTGGCTCGAATGGGCGCGAGACCTGCAGGCCCGTCAGGATGCGCTCTTCTGGGACGAAGCGGAAGCAGGATGGTTCAGTACGACCGGAAAGGACCCCTCTGTGCTGCTGCGGTTGAAAGAGGACTACGACGGCGCTGAACCCTCGGCGAGCGCGATCTCCGTGCTCAACCTGATCGCACTCGCGCACCTGCTGGACGACGAGGATGCACGGCGAAAGGCGGAGCGCACGCTCGCGCGGTACGGTCCGAACGCAGGACGCGCGGGACGCGTGATCCCGTTGATGCTCGCGGGCTTGTCCACGTGGCACGCGGCAGCGTCACAGGTGGTGGTGCTCGGTGAACGTGACGGTCAGGACACCACGGCGCTGAAGGCCGAGATCTCACGTCACTACCTGCCATTCGCCGTTGTGATTCCCGTGGATCCTGGGGAGCAGCAGGCGCGCCTCGCGACGCTGATGCCGTTCATCGGCGCGATGCGCATGCAGGACGGCGGTGCGGCGGCGTTCGTATGCCGCAATTTTGCTTGTAAGGCCCCCGTTTCGACGCCGGAGACTCTGGGGAGCCAACTCGAGGAACCTTGAGATGCCCGCCTCCCTGCAGGTTGCGTTCAACTGCGACCAGACGCGTGCCGCGTTCCACCTGTTTCACCCCAAAGGCAACATCATCACCGCCGAGATCATCGCGGCGTTGTCTGCCGCGCTCGATTCCGTCTCCGAGAATCCGCACCTGAAGCTGATCACGATTGAAGGTGAGGGAAGCGACTTCAGTTTCGGCGCGAGCGTGCCCGAGCACACCGCGGCAGAGATCGAACGCGTCCTTCCCGCGATGCACGAATTGATCTACGCGTGGCTGGACGTCGACGCCGTGACCGCGGCCATCGTCCGAGGGCGTTGTCTCGGCGGAGGATTCGAGCTCGCGATGGCCTGCGATTTCATTTTTGCGTCGGAAGATGCGACGTTCGGGCTGCCGGAGATCGCGCTTGGCGTGTTTCCACCGACGGCGTGCGCGATCCTCCCGGCGCGCGTCGGCTCCGCGCGCGCGACGAGCGCGATCGTCACGGGCACGCCTCGTTCGGCGGCAGCGTGGCGCGACATGGGACTCGTGGAATTCGTCAGCCGCGGTGCGACGCTCTCGGCGGACGTGGACGCATGGTTCAATCAGCACCTGGCGTCGCGATCCGCGGCAGCGTTACGCTACGCGGCAGCTGCGGCGCGTCTCGGGCTGCGGGCGCACGTTCGCGCGGTGCTGCCGCAGCTCGAAAGGCTATACTTGAATGACGTGATGCGAACCGAGGACGCCGCCGAGGGGGTGGCCGCCTTCCTCGAGAAGCGCGCGCCGCGATGGAAGGACCGCTGAGAGAGACGCATGACGTTTGATGTAGAAATCGTGCTGCGCGAACGCAATTACGCCGTCACGGAACGGATCGAACATGGCGTCGAGCCGCACCGCTGGCGCGAGTCGGACGTCGAGGCGGTGCTGAAGCAAATACTTCTGGCGATTGACCGGGCGAAGAATCCCACGGCCCGATCCGGCGTCGTGGCGCTCAGGGGATTCAGCTGGATTGTCGAGCCCATGGACGGCAATGTCGTGATCGCCATCGAAATCCCCATGGGCGCCGCCGTGGCCGGTCCGTTTGCCATCGGCCAGGATCGGCTCGACGCGATGATCCGCCGGGTCATTGCTGCGGCCGCACTACCCAGTCCGACCATCCACTGATTTCAATCCTGTTGCTCGCATTGACAAAACTGCGTGCCCTCCGCCGACGAGTCGGCGGAATTCCGGCAGAAATTGCGGGAGCTGATTCGGCATCGCAATTGCGACCTGTACGGCATACCCCTAGGGCTCAGCTCCCGGCCCGATCATGAAGCTACCTTTCCGAATCCTCGTCCTCGACGACGACGAGCACGCGCTGTCCGGGATCGTGGAGCTCCTCCGCGACGCGGGACATCATGTGACCGGCGCCGCCACCTACGATGCGGCCAAGCGTCTGCTGGCGCTCGGCACGTTCGACCTGCTTGTGTCCGACGTCCGGCTGCGCGCGTTCAATGGCCTGCACCTCGTCATGCAGAGCCGCACCGATCATCCAGACATGGCGGTCATCATCATTACCGGTTACGACGAGCCGATGATGGAGATGGAGGCGAGCCGCTATCACGCAGCGTTCGTCCGCAAGCCCATTAAGCCCGCCGAGTTCCTGAAGGTCGTGGCGGATTCGTTGTCGAACGTCCGGCGGCAGCGCCGATGGCCACGTAAGCGCGTGATCGGCGGGTTCCGCGTGACGGCGGCCGGCCGCACCGCCGCAGTGGTCGACGTGTCGTACGGCGGCTTGCGCCTCGAGCTGCCGGATCGCGGGCGCCTGCCCGAAACGTTCGACGTGGAGGTTGCCGGCATCGGCCTGCACCTCGAGGTGGAGCCAGTATGGTCGCAGCCCTCGAGCGACACGGGAGGAACGCTGTGCGGCGCGGCCCTCGCCGCGGAACACACGCCCGCCGCGCGCACCTGGCGCGCGATCGTGGATCGGCTGACGGCGTAATCGGGTAATCGGGTAATCGGGTAATCGGGTAATCGAGTAATCGAGTAATCGAGTAATTTAATTACTCAATTACCGGATTATCCAATTACCCAATGCTCAGACTCACCGCCTTTGTGTCGTTCTTCGCCCTCTTCGCCCAAGCCCCTCCGGCGTCCTTCCCGCTCGAGGAAGCGAGCGTGGCGCAGCTGCAGGAGTGGATGACGTCGGGCCGCTACACCGCGCGACAAATCACCGACCTGTACCTGAAGCGGATCGAGGAGATCGATCGACGCGGCCCCGAGCTGCGAGCGGTGATCGAGATCAATCCCGACGCGACGTCGATCGCGGACGGTCTCGATGCGGAGCGGCTGGCCAAGGGTCCGCGAGGGCCGCTGCACGGAATTCCGGTTCTGATTAAAGACAACATCGATACTGCGGATCGCATGCAGACGACCGCAGGGTCACTGGCGCTCGAAGGAGAACCCGCTCTCGTCGATGCCTTTCTGGTGCAGCGGCTACGCGCGGCGGGCGTCGTCGTGATCGGAAAGACGAACCTCAGTGAGTGGGCGAACTTTCGTTCGACACATTCATCGAGCGGATGGAGCGGCCGCGGCGGCCAGGTAAAGAATCCGTACGCATTGGATCGCAATCCGTGCGGGTCGAGCTCAGGCACTGGCGCGGCCATCGCGGCGAACCTCGCCGCGGTCGGCGTTGGGACCGAAACGGACGGATCCATCGTGTGCCCCTCGGCCGCGATCGGACTCGTGGGCATCAAGCCGACGCTCGGCCTCGTCAGTCGCACGGGCATCGTTCCGATCGCGCACAGCCAGGACACCGCCGGCTCGATGGCGCGCTCCGTGGCGGACGCGGCGGCGCTGCTCACCGCCATGACGGGCGTGGATCCGGCGGACCCTGATTCCGTGCGGAGCCGCGGGCATATCGCGCGGGATTACACGTCCTCGCTCGACGCGGGCGCGCTCAAAGGCGCGCGCGTTGGCGTCGCGCGGAAGCAATACTTTGGCTACAGCGCGGCAACCGACGAACTCATGGATCGCGCGATTGCCGATCTGAAGGCGCAGGGCGCCACGATCGTCGATCCGGCCGACATTCCAACCGCATCGAAGCTGGACGCGTGCGAGAACGAGGTCCTGCTGTACGAGTTCAAGGCCGACGTGAAGAAGTACCTGGCCGCCCGCGGAAGATCGGTCCGCGTGCATTCGCTCGAGGAGCTGATTGCGTTCAACGAGCGGGAAAAGACTCGCGAGATGCCCTATTTCGGCCAGGAGCTGTTCATCCAGGCGCAGAAGAAAGGCCCGCTGACCTCACCGGCCTATCGCGCCGCGCTCACGAAATGCCGCGCGCTCGCACGTCAGCAGGGGATCGACCTCGTCATGGGTCGGCACACCCTGGACGCGCTGATCGCACCAACCGGATCGCCGGCGTGGACGACCGACCTGGTGAATGGGGATCATTTTCTCGGCGCGAGCTCGACCCCCGGCGCGGTCGCCGGGTATCCGAGCATCACGGTGCCCGCGGGCGATGTGCGGGGCCTTCCGGTAGGCATCTCGTTCATCGGCCGCGCCTGGTCGGAGCCACGCTTGATTGCGCTGGCATATGCGTATGAACAGGCGACGAAACACAGGCGTGTGCCTCAGTTCAAAGCGGGCGTGGATCAGTAACGAGTAGCCGGTTGCGGGTTGTCGGTTGCCGGTAGCTAAGCGGCGCCAGAACACAATGTTGCAATCACCGTATCGGTGTAGGTGCCGACGGACACGTTCTGGCGGGCGGTCACGCGCCCGTACACCGTCACATTCACCGGCGGACCGAGTGCGGCAAGGGTGGAAGTCCGTCATGCGGCGAGTGGAGCCCGACGCGTTGCCGCCGGTATCCATACCGACCGTCGCGCCCGTGCCCTTGGTGCACGTCACCTGGAACGTCCCCGCCTGATCCTCGTTCGAGGCGGACGTGGGATCGTAGCTGCCGAACGACACCGAGCCTGACGTCACACTGCAGCTCGAGACCACCGTCGCGCTGACGGTCAGGGTGCCGGAAGCAGTGGCGGCATTCGCCGCAGGCGCGGCGACGGCGAGTAACGCGATCACGACGCGGATGCTCCAAAGGCTCTCAAGGTCATAGGTCCTCTGACACAATGCTGGTAAACTGCCGCGATTGGGTGACCATACTCCACCAAACCTGCTGCCATGTGCGTGCCGGAGCGCCGGCAACTCGCTGTAATCCACGACGCCAGCACACGTGTGGCGGCTCCGCGCACGGCCGCACACGCGCGATCGCGTGTCTCGTGCCGGGACGCTGCGGATCAAGATTGTCAGGAGCGGCGCGAATCTGAGCCATCGACGCGCGCCGGGGTGGCGGAACTGGCAGACGCATCGGACTTAAAATCCGAAGGTCCCACAAGGACCGTGCGGGTTCGATTCCCGCCCCCGGCATTTCATAGAATAAAAACGTGAGTCCCACTCGTCTTCGTATTCGTGAGGCCCAGACGCTCATCCGGCAAGCGCGCGAACGTACGCGGCTATCAATCCAATCCGTGCTCGAGACCGCCAACCGCATCCTCACGTTCCAACTCCACAGCCCGGACCTCCTCCCCGGCACATGGATCCTGTATCAGCGCATCGTGAGCCCGTCCGAATCCCGGCCGTTCTCTCGCGAGACGAGCGAGTTGTAAGAGGTGAACTGCCCGAACTGCGGCGCCACGATGGCGCTGCTCGAGACGCGTCCGTGCTGGCAATGCGAACATTGTGCGACGCTCGTATGTCCTGAGGGTGCAACGCCTGACGGCGTCCGCGTGCTCGGGGCGCGGCAGGACGGTCTCGCGCGTGCGTGTCCCTCGTGCGGCGGTCCGATGTTGACCGACTGGTATTACGGCCCTGGACACATCGTGATCGACTCGTGCCCCACGTGCGACGCCCGTGTGGCTCGACGCGGGAGAACTGCAACGCGTCGTCGATGCGCCCGGCGGCGACCGGCGATCCTGACGTGACCGCGCCGTTCTCCGAACCGCGTCTCCTCAGTGTACTGGTGCCCGTGTACAACGAGTCGCGCACGCTACGGACGATCATCGCGCGCGTGCTCGCGAGCCCTGTCGAACTCCCGATGGAGATCGTCTGCGTGGACGATGGCAGCCGCGATCAGTCGGTGGCGATCCTCGAGTCGCTCGCGGCGGCGGATCCGCGAATCCGGGTGATCCGACAACCGCGGAACATGGGGAAAGGCGCGGCAATCCGCAGGGCGATCCAGGAGATGCGCGGCGACATCGGCCTGATTCAGGATGCGGACCTCGAGTACGATCCCGCCGATTACCCGGCGCTGCTCGCACCGATCCTTCAGGGCAAAGCCGATGCGGTCTTCGGATCGCGGTTCGCCGCCGCGTCACAACGCAAGGTGCTGCTGTACTGGCACGGCGTGGCGAATCGATTCCTCACGTGGATGACCAACATCCTCAACGATATCAACCTGACCGATATGGAGACCTGCTACAAGGCGGTCAGAGCCGATGTGCTGAAGCAGACGCCGCTCCAGAGCGACCGGTTCGGGATCGAGCCGGAGCTGACGACCCGCCTCGCACAGTGGAACGTCCGCCTTTACGAAGTGCCGGTCAGCTACCACGGCCGGACGGTCGCGGAAGGCAAGAAGATCGGGTGGAAGGACGCGGTGTCGGCAGTCTGGACCCTGTTCAAATTCCGGTTCATCGACATCCGTTTCACGTCCCACGACGGCTACTACGTGCTGCAGAGCATGCGGCGCGCGCGTGGCCTGAACAAATGGATCCTCGAACAGTTCCGGCCATACGTCGGGCAGCGCGTGCTTGAGGCGGGCTGTGGGATCGGCAATTTTACCGAGCTCCTGCTCGATCGCGAGCGCCTGATTTGCCTCGACAACGATCCGTTGTACGTCGAGATGCTCAAGTGGCGTCTCGGCCATCTCGAGAACGTCAGCACCCTGCAGTTCGATCTCGCGGACATCGAAGGATACGGCCGGCTGCAGCCCGAACGGGTCGACACGATCGTGTGCCTCAATGTGCTCGAGCACATCGCGCCGGATGAACAGGTGCTCCGCGCGTACCACGATCTGCTGCAGCCCGGCGGCCATGCGATCGTCCTGGTGCCCGCGCATCCGTCTCTGTACGGGCCGTGCGATGCCGCGCTCGGTCATCATCGCCGCTACACGACCATCGAGCTGCATACGAAGATGCAAAACGCGGGGTTCGAGGTGGTGAGCCTCGAAGAGTTCAACCGTCTTGGCGTTCCCGGCTGGTGGTTGAACAAGAAGCTGGGGCGCCGGGACTTGAACCCGCGGCAGATGCGCGCGTTCGAGTGGCTCCTGCCGGTCGCGAAAGGGATGGAAGCGTTGAAGCTGGGGCGCGGCCTCAGCCTGATCGGCATCGGCCGGCGGCCGGCGTAGCAGGTTATGCCGTAAGCGGGCTGCGGGATACGGGGTGCGGGGTACGGGGTGCGGGGTGCGGGGTGCGGGGTGCGGGGTGCGGGGTGCGGGGCGCGGGGCGCGGGATGAGGCTGCGGGCTGCGGAATGCGACGCGGGACGCGAAACTCTCACTCTCCTTCCCACTCTCGTGGCTTCGCCTTTAGGCGGAAGAACGAGGTCCGAGATCCGAGGCCAGCCGCCGCTTCCCATGCACGCGACGTTGACCAAATGCGCAGACCCACGGACACGTGACTCATGATGTGACCTATGATGAGCCGATGGCCGAGCGACCGTATCGCGCGGGAGATTCCCTCGAAGATAGTTGCCGCGTGTGCAAGACGGACCGCCTGCATACGGTGATCGCGGCGGACGCGGATGGCACACCGCTTCGCGTCTCGTGCGGCTACTGCGGAAGCGAACACAATTTCCGCGGCGGCGCGCGCATCGCGACCGTGTCGGCGGCAGCGTCCGTTCCCCGCGTGAGTGCGCCGAGATCAACCGCGTCGCGGCCGGCTCGCGACCCGTTTCCGCTCGTCGGCGATCGAGAAAGGATCAGTGACGTGGATATCGAGCTGTTGCTGCGGCGTGTGATTCGCGAAGAGTCGGGGTTGACGCCCGCGGTCCCCGCCGACAAGTGGCGGGATGGTACGCTTATCCTCCGGCCTGGCACCGCGGGACTGCAGGAAAAGACCTGGCCGATCGAAACGTTCTTTCACAAGATCGTGATGCTGCGGAACCGGCTTCGCACGCTGGAACAGCAAGTCAACGCGCTCGACGCGCCGGAAGACGTCAAGGTGAAGCTGCAGGGCTATATCACCGGCTGTTACGGATCGCTCACGAGCTTCAACGTGCTGTTCGCGGAAGAAGAGGATCAGTTCCGTGGCTCTGGCAGTCCCGAAGCCTGAAGCCCGAAGCCTTCTACGGATACAACCGGCTCGTCGTCCAGAATCCGCCGCTCTTCAGATACAACACCCGATCGTGCAGGCGATCGGGACGGCCGTACCAGAACTCCATTCGATCGGGAACGACGCGGAGGCCCCCCCAGTACGGCGGGCGTGGCACCGCGCGTCCGTCGAAACGCTCTTCGATTTCGCGTGTTCGCGCCTCGAGCGCGGCGCGTGACGGCAGGTCCGCGCTCTGTTCCGATGCCCACGCGCCGATCTGGCTCCCGCGCGGGCGCGCGTCGAAGTACGCGTCCGATTCTTCCGGCGGGACGCGCTCGACGCGCCCTTCGATTCTGATCTGCTCCTCGAGTGCAGGCCAGTGGATGCACAGCGCGGCGTATGGATTCCCCGACAGTTCAGTCCCCTTGCGGCTGTTGTAGTTCGTATGGAACACGAATCCTCGATCGTCCACGTGACGGATCAAGACAATGCGCACGGCTGGGCGTCCGCCGAGGTCGGCCGTTCCCAGCGCCGCTGGCGCCGTATCGACGCCGCGTTGTTCCGCACGAGCCGCGGCGCGGATGTACTCAGCGATGGGATCGGCGATGGTCATCCATTCGATGTTCGCATGAAAGCGCAACACGGCGCGAAGGCCAGGGGCGCGTTGGATGCCGGTACGGAAGCTGCACAAGATTGCACAGAGCTTGGAGGGATCACCATGTTCAGGGGACTTGTGAAACTCGTGCTGGTTATCGTCATCGTCGTCGCGGCAGCCGCGTTTTTCCTCGGGTGGTACAGCGGCGGCCGCGGTCACGCCCCGGTGCAGGCGCCAGCGGTTGGAACCAGCGGTCACGTCGACGCGTCGCGTGCGCGCGAAGTCGGCGCGAAGGTGGGGCAGACGACGGCGGACGCGGCAAATCGCGCAGGCGAATTACTCAGCGACGGCAGCCTGACGGCGAAGATCAAGACGAAAATGACACTCGATGATCTCGTGCAGGCGCGTTCGATCGATGTGACGACGACGAATCACGTTGTCACCTTGAAGGGCAGCGTGCGGTCGCAGGCGGAACACGAACGGGCGGTCCAGCTTGCGCGCGAGACCGCAGGCGTTACCCGCGTCGTGGACAATCTTACGGTTTCACGCTGACGCTGCGATTGGGGCGCGGGAAGGGCTCCGGCCGGCTGTCGCCGTTGCCGAGCAGGAGCCGTGCGAAGAACGATCGCTTCTGCGCCCGCGGCGGTGTGGTGCGTACCATCGAGTGCGCGGCGGACGCTGGGGCGCGAGGTGATGCGACTGTCGGGACCGCGACCACCTCAGTCAATATCGATACGGATGCATTCCGCCGTTCCGGCGTCGCGGCCTGTCTGGATGAGACAGCCTGAACGGATTCGACCGGCGCCGTCGAGCGCAGGGCGAACCCTCCGCCAACCAGCAGGGCAGTAGTGCCCATCATGAGCAGCACGCGCGAGCGCATACGGCCGATTCTACCAGCGAAGGGCCTGCCTGCTTTCGCCCCGCCGGAGCTCTCGCGTACGTGAGGCGTCGGCTTGGCAACCCGCCTCTGCGCGAGAGCCAGACACCGCGAAGCGGCTGTCGTCGCCTGGCCGGCGCGATCGCATACATCAGGCGAAGGCTGGCGAAAAGTCCAGATATGGACTATCATCTCCACATATGGACACACGAGCCTCGCGTCTCCGCCGCGATTCCATGCCCGCGATACCGGTCGCGCACCGGCCCGACCCGGCGGTCCGGCGCCGGATGTCGGGACCCGCGCTGGTCACATTTTTCAAAGTCGCGGAGGCGTGGGGTCTGAGTGTCGCAGATCAGCGCGCGCTGCTTGGCTGGCCGGCCGCGTCAACCTTCCACAAGTACAAAGGCGGAGAGCACGGCACGCTGGCGTTCGACACGCTGACGCGCATCTCGCTGGTGCTCGGCATCTACAAGGCGCTGCAGGTGTTGTATCCGGATGTGACGCTCGCGGACGGCTGGGTCCGTCTCCCGAACACCAATCCGATCTTCGGGGGCCGGCCTGCCCTCACGTTGATGGTTGAGGGTGGCATCGACGGTCTGTTGCAGGTTCGTCGACTGCTCGACGCACGGCGCGGCGGACTGAGCTGAACGAATGACCGCTCCGCCGACCGCGCGCATCAGCTGGCGCGATACGGCGCGTTTGGTGCCGAGCCGCTACCCCTCCGCCGGCTTGTTCGATAAGGTGGCGTCAGCCGACGACCTGGAGCTCGTGATCGAGCTCGAAGCATGGACGAACGATCGCGTGAACACCGAGGTCGGTTTGGTTCACGCGGTGCCGCCGGAGGAGTGGATCGCAGGCAAGCCGATGTCGTCGGTGATCATGGCGGCGTTCTGTCATCCGAACCCGCTCGGCAGCCGCTTCTCGAGCCCGCAGCGTGGGGCATGGTACGCCGGCCGGCACCTCGACACGGCGATCGCCGAGTCGCTCTTTCACCGCGGCCGCGAACTGGAGGAAGTCGGCGTCACCGATGCGCGCATGGAAATGCGGCTTTATCGCGCCGATTTCAGGAACACGTTTCACGATCTGCGCGGTGGGGATCCGTCGTTTGCACGTTTCCTCGATCCCGACTCCTACGCCGCATCGCAGGCGCTCGCCGCGCGACTGCTCGCCAGCGGATCGAATGGGCTGGTCTACCCATGCGTCCGTTCGGCTGGCGGCGAGTGCATCGCGTGTTTCCGTCCACCGCTGGTAGCGGGCGTGCGGACCGGCGGTCATTATGAATTCCGCTGGCAGGCGGACGCCGCTCCCCTGGTGCGCCGCATCGCGACCGGCTGATACACTCGGTCGGGGGAACGCACATGCGTTGTGAGCACGTGAATCAGGTTCGTGACGTCCAGCCGCGCACGCCACAGGGATGCGAGGAGTGCCTGGCGATCGGCAGCCGCTGGGTCCATTTGCGATTGTGCCGCAGTTGCGGCCACGTAGGCTGCTGCGACTCGTCGCCGAACAAGCATGCGACGAAGCATTTCCACGCCACGCACCATCCAATCATCACGTCATTCGAACCGGGTGAGGACTGGTCGTGGTGCTACGTGGATCAGGACGAGGTCGAGGTGTGATGATAAGGCGCGCGTGTGCGCGAGGGCTGCGATTATCGGGCGATCACGACCTTCTCGTCGCGTCTGAGGAGTCCGAACTCGCGGCGCGCAACGGCCTCGATCGTTGCGGGGTCGTTCTTCAGCGCCTGCGCGCGTGCGCGAAGCCTTGCGTTCCCGGCGCGCAGCGAATCAATCTCCGCGGTGAGCGCGGCGCGGTCGTGGCGCGCGCGCACCGTCGCCGTCAATCCGCGGTCGCCCGCCAGCGCGTTCCCCAGCAGGATCGCCGCCGCGAAAATGATCAACAGCCGGCCGCCGCGCATGTCGCGTTGCTTCATCATCAGCTCGCGAAACTACCAGAAGGCGATCGAAAGTACAAGTTCTTTGTGACCACGGAAGGACACGGAAGAACGCGGATAAGAAGCGGTTTCCGTGTCACCCCGTGTACATCGGTGGTCGACTACGCTTCGATCGATATCAGCGGGTGCCGAGATCGAGGTGCGTTGCCGATGCGCGATGTGCGGTTGTGGAAGTGGTGGGTCCTGGTGGTGTTGATCATCAGCGGACCCTGGTTCGGATTCGTGTCGCGGCCACAATGGCGCGACGTGAACTGGGTGCCGTTCGCCGATCCCGTGGACAAGCCCCGCGACCTTCTTCAGAACCTATTTCTCTTCGTGCCGTTCGGCTGGTCGTACGCATCTACGCGTCGGAACAGAGTCGCGCTCGCTGGCGCTCTCGCGCTCGCTCTGGCGATCTCGTCGATCGCGGAGTCCACCCAACTATTCAGCACCGAGCGGTATCCGTCGGCAACCGATGTTCTGATGGCGCTCTTCGGCACCGCGCTTGGATTCAGCGGCGCCTTTGCGTGGCGCAATCGAGAGCTGCCGTGACGAGCGTCACTCGAGCTTGAGGCCTTCGAGCGGCGCGACAGGCGTACTTGACGCCGGGGACCTGGCGACAGGGCGGCGACGAATCAGCTCCAGTCGGCGCGTTGTTCAGCGAGCACGCCTTGGACGGTATTCGCACGAAATTGGTTGGCGGAGGATTGACGTCGGCCAAGCCACCTCCGAGGGGTTGGTTAGGGCGATTGCCCGTCGGGGCTTGGACGTGCCGTCCAATCCGGTCAACCGAAGGACCCGAGAGCGTATGGAAGGGCATTGCGCCGGCATGCCGGTTATGGTACAACCCGCACCGGCAACTGAGATATCAGTCTGCCGGCCCCTATCGCACCTTCAGGTCAGACAACGGTCCCGCGTCTCGACCCTTCAGGAGGCTGGACATGTCCGTTCGCCGAATCCCCTGGGTAATGGGCGTACTCCTCTTACTTCCCGCGCTCCTGCTCGCGCAGAGCTTCAACGGCGCGATCACCGGCGTGGTCCGCGACAGCTCCCACGCGGTGGTCCCTGACGCCGCGCTGACGCTGCGAAACGTCGCGACGGATCAGACGGTCGCCGCGACGGTCTCGGGATCTGACGGCGAGTATTCGTTCCGGAACCTCGCACCCGCCAAGTACGAAGTCACCGCGACGAAGGCGGGCTTCCGGCAGGTGATTTTGCCCAACATCGACGTGACGCTCAGTTCCGTGCAGCGCGTCGAGATCGAGTTGCCGGTCGGCGCACAGAGCGAGCGCGTCGAGGTCGTCGGCGGTTCCTCGGTGCTCAGCACGAGCGGCACGCAGGAACACGGCATCTCCCCCGAGACCCTGCAGGAACTGCCGCTGCTCATGAATAGCGGTCCGCGTGCAGCTGCAAGCTTTGCGATCCTCATGCCCGGCGTCAGCACAGGCGGACGCGCGAACGCGTTCGACGCGCGGATCAATGGAGGCCTGCAGTCTGGCGACGAGGCGACTGTCGACGGCGTCAGCATGCAGCAGGGCTTCATGAGCCAGGGCGGCATGGTGTCGATCTTCCAGGACTTCCCGATGTCGCCGGACATGGTGAGCGAAGTGAAGGTTCTCACGTCGAACTATGCCCCTGAATATGGGAACTCGCTCTCGGGGCAGATCATGGCGGTCACCAAGTCGGGCGGCAGCACCTTCCATGGGGCCGTGTTCGACTTCCATCGCGACAATTCGCTGAGCGCGAGGCAGTGGGGCGCCGCTGAGGCGAGTCCGTTCAACAGGAACAATTACGGGGCGAATATCGGCGGTCCCGTAAAGGTGCCCGTGCTCTGGTCCGATCGGATGAAGAGCTACTTCTACTTCAACTACGAAGGGTATCGACAGGTCGGAGGCGCGAACCAGCCGACGTTGTCAATCCCATCGCTCGCCGAGCGGAACGGCGACTTCAGAGACTGGCGGGATTCCGCCGGAAACCTGATTCCGATCTACGACCCCTCGACGATCAGGCCCGACGGGCAGGGCGGATTCCTCAAAGATCCGTTCATGGGATGTGATGGAAATACTCCGAATGTTATTTGCCCAACGCGCATCGACCCGACCGTGAAGGCATGGCTGGCCGCGCTGCCACAGCCGACGAGCGGCGGTCCGCTCAACAATTTCCTGGGACCCGCGATCCCCGACACGATTCTGGGCAACTCGGACTACTACATGGGGCGCTACGATCTGCAGATCGGCAACAAGGATCATGCGTTCCTGAGCATCTGGCATCAGCGTGCGCCCGCGAAATTCGTCTCTACGCTCCCGCAGCCGATTGCCAACGAAACGTATTCCGATCCGCAGAACTCGTGGGTCAGCCGGTTCAACTACGACCGTGCGTTCTCCTCGACGCTCCTGAATCACATGTCGATGGGATATTTGAATCGGAACGAGGGGTACGGTTCCGTCAACGCGAAATTCGTGGACGACTTTGCAAAAATCGCCGGCGTTGCGGGGCACAACGTGCCGCCGCAATTCCAGTTCAGTGACGGATTCACGCAACTCGGACAGAACGCGGGCGTCAACGTCGGCAACATCACGACTCGTCCGACGTTCATCATCAACGACCTGGTGACGTGGACCCGCAATAGGCACACGTTGAAGTTCGGGATGGAGTACCGCAAGATCATGGGGAACCTCCATGCGAACACCAATCAGGCCGGCACCTTCAACTTCGGTCGCGGCGCGACGGGCCTCCTCGGGATCAACAGCGGCAGCCCCGTCGCCAGTTTCCTGTTGGGCGCCGTCGATAATGGCAACGTTGCCTTCCGGTCCGTTGACTCGTGGTATGCCCGACAGCACGCGTGGGTCCTTCACGCTGGCGACACGTGGCGCGCGAATGAGAAACTGACCCTCGACTACGGCCTGCGGTGGGACTATTTCTCGCCGTCGAGCGAGAAATACGATCACTCGTCTTTCTTCGATCCTGTGGGCGCCAACCCGGGCGCGGGTGGCCGTCCGGGGCGCCTGGCATTCGCCGGCACGGGTTACGGCGAGGCGAGCTACGGCGCCCGTTACCCCGAAAAGGCGTGGTACGGCGGCTACGCGCCGAGACTCGGCGCCGTCTACTCGCTGAATGACAAGACGGTGGTTCGAGGCGGCTACGGGATTTTCTACACTCAGGCGTTCTATCCCGGCTGGGGCGGGGGCATCGGGCTGGATGGGTTCTCAGCGAACCCGTCGTTTTCGAGCACTCTGGGTGGGATTCAACCAGCCTTCCTGCTGTCGCAGGGTTTCCCCCAGAACTTCCAGTCGCCTCCAACCATCCAATCCGATTTCCAAAACGGACAGGGCATCCTGTACCGGCCGCTCGACGCCAACAAGCGGTCCTATTCGCACCAGTGGAATATCACCGTCGAACGCGAGCTGCTCAAGAACATCTCGTTGAGCGTCGCGTATGTCGGGACCGCCGGACGCCGGTTGCCGTCGAGCATCGACGCCGACAATGCGATCGATCCGAAGTTCCTCTCGATGGGCAGCGCGCTCTATGACGAGTTCCAGCCGGGTATGACGAGCCTGGACGGCGTGGCGCTTCCCTATGCCGGCTGGGTCGAGCAGATGACCGGCTGCGCGCCGTCAGTGGCGCAGGCGCTCAGACCGTTCCCGCAGTACTGCGACAGTCTCGCGGGCCTGAACCAGAATCGCGGCGAGTCGCAGTACCATTCGCTGCAGACGAAACTGGAACGGCGATTTACGAATGGCTTCTACGCGCTCGTCTCGTACACGCTCTCGCGGACGGTGTCGAACGGCTCGGACAACACGCAGAACGAAGCGACGACGTGGAGCGGGGCGCACGGCGTGATCTCTCCGTTCGAAAAGAGTCGAACGAAGGCCGTCACCATGGACGATTCGCCGCACGTGTTGTCGGCAGCCTTCGTCTACGAGCTGCCTGTCGGATCCGGGAAGAAGTATCTGAACCAGGCCGGCGCGGCCAATGTGTTGCTTGGCGGCTGGCAGGTCAGCACGATTTTCCGGTATTCGTCGGGGCTGCCGTTCTTCTTCCGTGTGAACGGAACGGCGTGCAACGTGCCGGGCCAGTTCCGGGCTGGATGCATCCCTGCGATCGTCAAGCCCGACGCAGTCTTCGCGCAAGATAAAGGCAGCTACGATCCGAACGCGGGGCCGCTGTTCAACAGAGATGCGTTCGAGCCCTTGTCGGCGTTCAACTTCTATTTCGGTCGCGGCAACCGTATCGAAGAAAACGCCCGCGGGTTCGCATACCGCAATCAGGACCTGTCGTTCATCAAGAACACCAGACTGCCGGGCGGCAGGAACGTGCAATTGAGGCTGGAGCTGTTCAACATGTGGAACTGGCACGTGTTCGGCTCGAGTGGGTTCGACGCCTCAACGGGTGCCTTCGACGTCGACCTGTCAAGCCCGACGTTCGGCAAGTGGAAGGGAGGCGTGAGCGACCCGAGGAGCATCCAGATTGCGGCGCGGATTGAGTTCTAACCACGGATCCCACGGATCCCACGGATGAAGAGCTTCTAGCGCTTCCGAGTCTCGTGGCTTCCAGCCTAAACTGGAAGCCACGAGCAGCTCCTATGGATGCGCGGCTTCGCTCCACGGTCACTCTCCTCCTCGTTCTGCTGACGACAATCCTTGTTGGCGCGCAGGATCTGGCGCCTGCAGTCGCGGAACGCTTCTCCCAGGGCGTTGCCGATCTCAAGGCTGGTCAGCTCGATACCGCCGAAGCGGCATTCCGCGAGGTCCTCCGCTCGGGCGGCGAGCGCGCATTCGTCCATCACAATCTCGGCCTCGTCCTGCGTGAGCGCGGCCGTGACGCCGACGCGCTCAGCGAATTTCGCGCGGCAGTGAAGCTGGACCCGTCGTTCGGACCGGCGCGGCTGCTCGCCGGCACGACCCTGCTGGCGCTCAAGCGCGTCCGCGAAGCGCGATCGGAGCTCGAGAGCGCGGTCCGCCTGATGCCGCGCGAAGTCGCGGCGCATCTCCAGCTCGCCGAGGCGTGCCAGCGTCTCGCCGACCGCGCATGCGTCGCGGACACGTATGGCCGCGTCGTCCAGCTTGCGCCTGCCGACCCGGAATATGTCTACCGGCTCGGCTCGGCATATTTGAGTCTCTCCGAGTGGGCGCACGAACGCCTCGCGAAGGTCGCTCCAGATTCCGCCCGCGTGCAACAGGCTCTCGGCCGCGAGTACATGCGCCAGGGGCAGACCGATCGCGCCGTGGACGCCTTGCACCGCGGCGTCGAGGCGGATCCAACACTGCCGGATCTTCATTTGATGCTCGCCCGGATTCATTTCGACGCCGGACGGCTGGAGGATGCATCGCACGAGATCGCAGGGGAACTGGCCCTCGTTCCTTTCAGCAAGGACGCGCTCCAGCTGAAGGATCGGATAGAAGCGGAGCGCAATCCGGCACCGGTCAAAATTTCTGACCCTCTCCTGTCGCCATCGTCAACGGCGCTGTCCTCATCTGATCGACGGGAAATTGACGCGGCAATCGGCGCGCGAGACTGGGAGCGTGCCGAGCGGCTCCTGGCGAACCAGATTGAGCGCCAGCCGGCCGGGCAGTCGCGGGACTTGCTCATCCTCATCGCGCGCGTGTTCTTTCTCGACGGAAAACCGCTGAACACGGCCGTCGCCCTCAAGAAAGCGGATGCGATAGCGCCGCTCGATCGCGACGCGCGCTTCACGCTTGCGCTTGCCTACGTGCGCCTCGGCCGCGCCGACTGGGCCAGACCCGAGCTCGAAAAACTGGTCCAATCAGATCCGAACAGCGCCGAGTGCCGGTACTGGCTTGGACGCCTCGACTACGACGCCGGGCAATATGCCGCCGCGATCGCGCGTTTCAACGAAGCACTGGCGCGTGACGCGACGTTCATGCGGGCGCACGACAACCTGGGACTCTGCTACGAAGCCCTCAACGACGCCGACCAGGCGATCGTGCACTATCGCGAGGCGATTCGCCTGAACCGCGAGGCACAGACGAAGTCACCGTGGCCGCCAACGAATCTCGGCATCCTGCTCGGTCAACGCGGGGCGCTCGAGGAAGCCGGCGCGCTGTTGCGTGAAGCGCTTGGCTACGACGACAACTTCGCGAACGCGCACTACCAACTGGGGAAACTTCTGGAGCAGCAAGGGCAGACCGAGCAGGCAATAGCGGCGCTCAAGCGCGCCGTCGCGCTCGATCCGACCTACCCGGAGCCTCATTACGTCCTCGCGCGCATCTATCGCCGCCTGGGTCAGACGGCGCAAGCCGATGAAGCGCTCGCGACGTTCTTACGTCTTCGCGCGGCGCGCGATGAGAAGCCGCGATGAGCGCCGTATCGCTTCACAGCATTTTCGTGGTCGCGGCCGCGCTGTTATTCGGACAGCCGCCCTCCGACGTCCGCGCGCCTCGAGTCCCTGCGCAACTGGTGGAAGAACTCACGGCCTTGCTGGATTCAGGTGAACTGACGCCTGCCAAGGCGCGGGTGGAGCAGGCGCTTCGGCGATATCCGTCCGATGCAACCCTGCACAACATCGCCGGTGCCATCGAAGCGCAGCAGGGCGCGTACGGAGCGGCCGAACGTCATTTCCGCTTGGCGATGCACGCGCAGCCGCGTATGGCGCCCGCATACCTCAACCTTGGGCGGCTCTATCAGGAGCACGCGCGAGAGGATGCCGCCGCGCTGCCGAAGGCGCTGGCCGTTTACCGGGAGCTGTTGCGGTTTGATCCTGCGAATGCCGAAGGCCTGTATCAGGCGGCCTACGTGGCTGCCTGCACCAGCGATTGGGAAGCATCACGCGCGCTCCTCGAACGGCTGCCTGACGCGTCGCGATCCGGACCCCAGGCACTCGCACTGCTCGCAATTGATCTCGCGGCTCTCGGGGATCGTGCTCGCGCCGCGCAGGTCGCTGCCAGGCTGCTCGCACATCCCGGCTTGACGGACGAGGACGTGCGCGCGGTCATCGGTCGCACGACAGACGATGATCTCGTGGAGCGGCTGCTGACGGGCCTCGATGAACGTGGGCTCGCGTCAGCGGACTCCCTTCGTCAGCTCGGCCTGCTCGAAACGCGCCGCGAGCGATTCGATCGCGCACGCGACCTGCTGGAACGCGCGATGAGGGCTGCGGCAGGCGCGACGGCGCCGCTGCTGCTCGATCTGGCCCGGGCAGCATACAAGCAGAAGGATTTCCAGGGCGCCCTGGGTTACCTGGCGCACGCTCGTGAGCTGGAGCCGCAGAATGCGGAGGTTCATTTCTTTTTTGGCATCGCCTGCGTCGAGCTCAATCTTGGGAGCGAAGCGTACGACGCACTGAAGAAAGCCGTTACGTTGGCGCCCGACAACGCATCCGTCAACTACGCGATGGGAGCGGTTGCGATCCATCGCCATGAACCATCCGAGGCCCTGCCGTACTTCGAGGCGTACGTCCGCCTCAGGCCCGAGGACCCACGCGGCCGGTTCGCTCTCGGCGCCGCGCGCTTTTATAGCAACGAGCTCGACGCCGCTCGCGCCGATCTCGATCGGGCTGCGCGGTTCGCCGAAACGGCCGCCGGTGCGCACTACTTTCTCGCAAAGATCGCGCGGCAGCTGAACGAGTACGAGAAGGCCCGCGAGGAAATCGATCAGGCGTTGAAGGCGGACCCGGAGTATGCGGACGCGTGGTCGGAGCTGGGTTACCTGCAGACGCGAAGCGGTGAGTACCAAGCGGCGGACCAATCGCTCATGAAGGCCATCGCCAGAGACCCGGGCAACTATGCCGCTGCCGTGAATCTGGCGGCGCTCTACGCGCGCACCCGAGATCCACGCCGTGAAGAGCAGGCGGCACGGCTCGCGGCGCTGCAGGAAAAACGATCGCTTGCCGCCCAGGAGTTTCTCCGGATCATTCAGGTGGTGCAGTAAACATGATGGCTGGCTCCTGCAGCGTCCTGTGCAGCGTTGTCCTTGCGATCGCGTTGTCGATGAACGGTGCGGATACCGGGCTGAGCGACGCCTTCAAGGCGCTCTACGCGGGCGATCCCGATCTGGCGCTGCGACTCTCGTCCGAGTACCTGAAGGGGCATTCGACCGATATCAACGGTCTGGTGCTGGCGGCGCGCGCGCAGATCGCGCGCGACGACTATGAGGCTGCGTACGATATCCTTCGCAAGGCGCTCGCCGTGGACGCTCGGAATCCCGACGTCCTGTATTTCCTCGGAATCGTCTCCGGTCAGCTGGCGACGCGCGCATTCGATAGGCTGGGTGAGCTGGCGCCTGACGGCGCGCGCGTCCATCAGCTCCTCGCGCAATCGTTGAAACTGCAGGACAAGCCTGTCGAAGCCGTCGCCGAGTACGAGCTCGCGTTGAAGGCGAACCCCAATTCGCTGGACGCGCTGCTGGAGTTCGCCGAGCTTCGCCGCGAAGAATCCAATTGTGACGAAGCGTCGGCGCTCTACGAGCGCGCCGAGCGCGTGAAGCCGACCTATGAAGGAGCGTTCGGTCTTGGCGTCTGTCTCGCGAGGCAGTTCGATCATGCGCGCGCAGTCGAACAGTTTCGTCAGGCGTTGAAGCATGATTCGCAATCGGCGCCTGCATACTTCGAGCTTGGCAGCTCGCTCTTGCGACTGCGCGACGCTGCCGCGGCCGCCGGCGCACTCGAACACGCCGTGCGAATCGAGCCTCGAATGCGTCAGGCGTACTATGTCCTCGGCCGCGCATATCAGGCGATGGGTCTGGCCTCGCGTGCGCAGCAGGCGTTTGCGCGCGCCGACGCGCTCGCGCGAGCCGAGCGTGAAGGGGACATCAAGGTGCTCGGGGCTCACCCTGCACCGCGGCGCGGGCCGGTGCCGCCGAAGATTCCGCAATGAGTGCTCGCGCCCTCATTGGCTGTAGCGTCGCTTGCGCTTCGCTCTTCGCGGCGCAGGAGATTCCGACGAAGCGTCTGCAGCCGGCGTCACCACACGCTACGGCCGGTGTGACGTATCGCGACGTCACGAACCTCGCCGGATTATCCAGCTTCAAACACGTCTCTGGAACGCCGGAGAAGAACTACATCATCGAAGCAACGGGCTCTGGCGTGGCGCTCTGGGATTTCGATAACGACGGACTCGTCGATATCTATCTGGTCAATGGCTCGACCATCGATCGCCTCCAGCGCGGCGACCCGGCGCCGGCCGCGGCGCTCTTCCGGAACAACGGGAATGGCACCTTCACCGACGTTACGATCGAGCGCGGGGTGGCGAACGAGCGATGGGGCCAGGGTGTCTGTGTCGGCGACTTCGACAACGACGGATTCGAGGATCTGTTCGTCACGAACTTCGGGAAGAACCGCTTGTATCGCAACGATGGCGGCCGTCGGTTCACCGACATCGCCGAGACCGCGCACGTCGCTGACGACAGCTGGTCTACTGGTTGCGCATTCGGCGACTACGACGGTGATGGTTGGCTGGACCTCTTTGTCGCCGGCTACGTCAGCCTCGACCTCAAGCATCTGCCACCGCCGGCCAATCCTGAAGCGGCGGGCCCCGCGAACACGTCATCCGAACCGAACCGCGCCTCGCCGGAAAGCGGCTCGCGCATGGGGGCGTCGTATTCACCGGGCGCATCGCGGTGCACGTATCGCAGCGAACGCGTCATGTGCGGTCCGCGCGGCCTGAAGGGCGCACCAGATCATCTCTATCGAAACAATCGTGACGGCACGTTCACCGACGTCAGCGGTGAAGCCGGCGTCGCCGATCGCAACGGGCTGTATGGTTTCGGCGTCGCGTGGTTCGACATGGACGATGACGGGCGGCTGGATCTCTTTGTCGCGAACGACTCCGGGCCGAATTATCTCTATCGCAATCTCGGGTCCGGTCGTTTCGAAGACGTGAGTTATCCGTCAGGTGCGGCGCTCGACGCGCAAGGCCGGGAACAGGCGCACATGGGTGTCGCGGTGGGCGACTACGACAATGACGGGCGCGACGATCTGCACGTCACGAATTTCGCCAACGACTTCAACGTCCTGTATCACAACGACGACGGCCGCAGCTTCAGCGATGTGACAGCGCCGCTCGGCCTGACGCTGCCCACCATGCCGTTTCTCGGCTGGGGAACCGATTTCGTGGACTACGACAACGACGGCTGGCTCGACTTGCTCGTGGTGAACGGACACGTGTATCCCGCGGCGGACCGGCTGGCGTGGAACACGTCGTACGCGCAGCGCGCGCTGCTGTTTCGCAATCTCGCGGGGAAGCGGTTCGAGGATCTCGGCGCCGCTGCGGGTGAGGTCCTCGCGACGCCGCGCGCGTCGAGAGGATCCGCGGTCGGCGACATCGATAACGACGGCGGGATCGACATTGTCATCAACAACCTCGACGATCGGCCGACGCTTGCCAGGAACGATGGCGGTGCGAAGGGCGGACACTGGCTCACCATCGCGCTCAAAGGAGATCCGGCGCGCCGGTGTCCGCGCGACGCGATCGGCTCCGTCGTGTTCGTGACGGCTGGCGGCGTGAGGCGTCGGGCAGAGGTCGCCAGCGGCCGCGGCCAGATGTCGCAGTCGGACCTGCGCGTTCACTTCGGTCTCGGCGCCGAGACAACCGTGCCGAATCTGCAGGTGCGATGGGCGAACGGACCCACCGTCACCTACAAGATGGACCGTATCGATGCGATCGTCACGATCGACCAGGCGAGTGGCGCGGTCACGAAGGGAACGACCAGATAGTGCGTGCAGATTCCTGTTAGCATAGCGGCGTGTCCCGGCACGACGACAAGGACGAAATCGATCAACTGATCGCCGAGCTGCACGCCTCCGCGGCGCCCGTGACGCCGGCCGCGGGGGACACGGGACGCATCGAACGATGGCTGCGGATCCTCGTCGACGCGCGGGGCAGCGACCTGCTGCTGGTGCCGGGCGCGCCGCCGACGCTGCGCGTCGAGAATCGCGTGCGTCCGCTGGCCGAAGGGCCGCTCGACGGCGTCGATGTCGAGGAGGCGGTGCTGCCGGCGCTGCCGCCGCATGCGCGGAGGATGTACCGGCAGTCCTTGATCGCGGACGGCTCGTTTCGCGTGCAGGGACTCGGTCGCTTCCGCATCAACCTGCATCATGAGCGCGGTCGCGCCGCCGCCGCAATCCGCGCGCTGCCCACGAGAGTACCGCTGTTGTCGGCGCTGGGTCTTCCGCCCAGCGTTGCGCTGCTTGCCGAGTTGCGTCGCGGGCTGGTGCTGGTTGGTGGGCCAACAGGTTCAGGCAAGACGACGACGCTCGCGGCGCTCGTGCACGAGATCAACCGTCACGAGGCCAGGCACGTCGTGACGATCGAGGATCCGATCGAATACGAGCACGGCCACGAGGGATCGATCGTCGAACAGGTGGAGATCGGCGTCGACGCGTCGGACTTTCCCACCGCGCTCCGCGCCGCGCTGCGGCAGGCGCCCGACGTGCTCGTCGTCGGCGAGATGCGCGATCCTGAAACGATGCGCATTGCGCTTGCGGCGGCGGAGACGGGTCACCTCGTCTTGTCGACGGTGCACACGACCGACGCGGCGTCCACAGTCGGGCGCATCAGCGATTCTTTTCCGTCCGAGCGCCAGAACACGATCCGGCAGGAACTGTCGATGGCGCTCGCGGCAGTGATGACGCAGACGCTCATCCCGCGCATCGGCGGCGGCCTCGCAGCCGCGGTGGAGTTGCTGATCGTCGGGTACGGCGCGCGTCAACACGTCCGCAGGAACGCGCTGCAGCACCTGCACCAGGAGATCACGATCACGCGCAAGCACGGCTCCATCACGCTCGAGGAATCGCTCGCGCAGCTCGTGAAGAGCGGCACGATCGAGAGGCAGGACGCGCTCGCGCGCGCGGCGCACGTCGAGGAGATGGAGAAGCTACTCGCATAAGCTCAGCCAACGGATTCGCTCGCTCACGGCATGGAAGATGCTTTGATTCTGTCCGACAACAGTGTGTCTGGCAGCTTTCGGCAGGAGGAAACTCATGCACGTGTTTCGGCGAATTCTCGGCACCACGCTCGCGCTCTTGTTGTGCGCGCCGGCAGCCTGGGCGCAGCAGACCCATGTGATCAGCGCGTCTGCGCTCGATCAGGCGGTTCAGCAGCGCGTCGGTCAGGATCAGGCGGATCGCGATGCCATCCGCAACTTCCTCCACCGTTCCGAAGTGAAGGAGGTGGCATCGAAGGCCGGCCTCTCGCTCCAGAAGGCCGAAGCGGCGGTGTCGACACTGCAGGGGGACGACCTGCGGCGGATCGCAGCGCAGGCCCGCACGGCAGACCAGCAGTTCGCCGGCGGCGCCACGACGATCGTCATCACCACGACGACCATCATCATCATTCTGCTCGTGGTCCTGCTCATCGTCGTCATCGCGAAGTGACGCGGTCGGCGTCTCGCGGCTGGATTCTGGCGCTGGCGGTGCTGTCTGTGAGCACCGCCGGCACTCTGGCATCCGCGCAATCGGCGGCCGTCCAGCGGCCGCTGCTCGACGTTCCCTATCTCCCGCAAACCGAAGCACTGTGTGGCGGCGCCGCGGCGGCTATGGTCATGCGCTATTGGGGCGCGCGCGACATCTATGCCGACGCCTTCGCTTCGCTTGTCGAACGTGCCGCGAAGGGAATTCGTGCGGCATCGCTCGTCTCGGCGCTCGAGGAGCGAACGTGGACCGCAATTGCAGGGCCGGGAGATGCGATGCGTGCGCAGCAGCAACTCGACCGCGGCCGGCCGGTGATCGCGTTACTCGAAGACAGGCCCGGAACCTTTCACTATGTCGTCGTTGTCGGCTGGGCACGCGGCAAGGTCATCGTGCACGATCCCGCGCGTGCCCCGTTTCGTGTGCTGGACGAAGCGGCGTTCGATCGCGCGTGGCAGCAGTCCGATCGATGGATGCTCGTGGCCTTGCCACCGGCAGCAATGATCGCCGCTGCGCCTGACGCCCACGGTGTCGCTACGGCGACGAATGTCGCCAGCGGGCCGTGCGCGGGACTCATCGATGAAGGCGTGCGGCTCGCGAACGCGGGTGATCGGGAGTCGGCGCGCCGCGCGCTGCAGGCTGCGGGCGAGAGCTGCCCGACTTCGGCCGCGCCGTGGCGTGAACTCGCCGGACTCGATGCGCTCGACGGCAAATGGGCCGATGCCGAGACGAATGCTCAGCGCGCGGTCGCAGAAGATCCGCGCGACGAGCACTCCTGGCGCGTCATCGCCACCTCGCGCTATATGCGACACGATGATCTCGGCGCACTCGAAGCGTGGAACGCCGTGGGAGAGCCTTCGGTCGATCTGGTGGACGTGAAGGGGCTCGAGCGCACGCGCTACGGCGTGATCGCGGAGGCGATCGATGCAGCGCCGCGCACGGTGCTGACGCCAGGACGTCTGCGTCGCGCCGCGAAACGGGCGAGCGACATTCCTGCGCTGGCCGTCGCGCGGGTCGGGTTTCACCCGCTGGAGAACGGTCGGGCGCAGATCGACGCCGCGGTTGTCGAACGGCCCGCCGCACCGCTGCAGCCCGCCGCGTGGATCGGCATGGGATTTGGCCTCGCGATCGACCGGGAAGTGTCGACGTCATTTGCGAGCGTGACGGGGGGCGGCGAGCTGATCACTGCGTCGTGGCGCTGGTGGGAGCACCGGCCGCGGGTGGCGTTCTCGATTGCAGCCCCTGCGCCCCAAGCTCTGGGTGGAGGCGTGTGGCGCGTCGATGCGTCGCGCGAGACGGAGACAGTTGGCCCGCTGGCGATCGGCGAAACGCGATCGCGCGCGGGCCTGACCATCGCCAACTGGCTGACGTCCCGCGTCCGCGCGGAAGGATCCATTGGCATCGAACGTTTCGGTCCCGTCGCCAACAAGATGGCCGCACTTTCCGCGGCGGTCGAACTGTGGCCGGTGAGCGATCGACTCGCGATCGACGCGCGCGGGGGCGCGTGGCTCGGTGCGGCTGATGGCGATCGCTTCGGCACGGCGAGTGTCTCGGCGCATTGGCTGTCGTCCGCGGCAAACACCGGATCCGTCGTCCTCTCTCGCGCCGGCGTGCAGCTGGCCTCCGGCCATGCGCCCGCGTTGCTGTGGCCCGGCGCCGATACGGGTCACGCGCGCGACGTGCTCCTGCGGGCGCACCCTCTGCTCGACGACGGTATCATTCGCCACGGTGTGTTTGGCCGTCGGTTGATGTTCGGGGGAGCTGAATGGCGCCGATGGATGCGGCCATCGCGCTGGGTCGTTCGCATCGCCCCGGCAACATTCGTCGACATCGCGCGCGCGACGCGTGGCATTCGGTCCGGTGACGAACGCGTGCACGTGGATCCCGGCGTCGGTCTGCGTATCGCAGTGGCGGGAACGGGTGTGCTGCGGCTCGACCTCGCTCACGGACTTCGCGACGGGGTGACCGCGTTTTCCGTCGGGTTCGAGCGCTGACGGCAGTCGAGTGAGTGACTTGGTGATTCAGTGATTTGGTGACTGGGCTGTTTGAGGGCGCGGGCGATAGCCGGCGCAAGCGACATCACTATCAACGCCGTGTTCGTCCTGCAGCAGCATTCGCAGCCGCTCGCGTGCGAGCGGCTCGTCGTCCACGATGAGGACGCGGACGTGTGGTGTCGCCATCGTCATGAAGCGGCGCGGAACGACGCGCCGGCCGTGGCACCGGCAGCGCTATGGAACGGGATTTCGACGCGCACGGCGAATCCGCCGTGCATTTCGGTGAACTCGAGGCGATGACGCCCGGGGTACAGCACGTCCAGCCGCGCGCGCGTGTTCGACAGGCCGACGCCCGTGCGGAGCTTTTTCAGCGTACCGCCATGCAGTCCGCCGCCGTTGTCGCGGACCTCCATCCAGAGCCGATCGTCCTCGCGCCCGGCGGAAATCTGGACGTGGCCCTTGTCGACAGTGTGCGCGATGCCATGCTTCATCGCGTTCTCGACGAGCGGCTGGAGGATCATGCGCGGCACCACGGCGTCGAGCGCCTCCGGATCCACTTCCACTCGCACCGTCAGACGGTCCTGGAACCGCGTCTGCTCGATCTCGAGATACTTCTGGAGGAACTCGATCTCCTCATTCAGCGGCACGGTCGCTTCGCCGCTGCGGTCAAAGGTGATGCGCAGCAGGTCGCTCAACCGGCTGATCATCCGATCCGCGGATTCAGGATCGCGGTGCACGAGTGTCGAGATCGCGTGCAGCGTATTGAACAAAAAATGCGGGTGGAGTTCCGCTTCGAGAGTTTTGAGACGCGCCTCGATCAGGCGCGTCTCGAGCTGGGCTTCCTTCAGCTTCCGCTCCTGCGATTCGTGGTAGTAGGCGAGCGCGTGGCTGGCGCCAACGATCGCGGAGTACACCATCAGACACCAGTCGAGATCGAGGAGGAAATTCCGCTGCGCGTAGACCCACCAGCTCACGGCCGGCGCCTTCATGGAGTCCGACCAGAGCAGGAATCTCACGCCGGTCATCCCTGCGAAGCGCACGAACGCGAAGACCATTGCGCCGGTGGCATGCACGGCGATGTTCCGCAATCGGTTCCCCGCGTCGAGCGGGAACCGGCGCGCGACCCAGACAATGGACGGCAGCAGCAGCGCCGGCACGAACCAATACGCGAAGTTCAGCACGAGGAGCTTGCCGGCGTAAATGGGCATGCCCGGCCTGGCCGTGACGACCTCGAGCCTGTAAACCTGGAGCGTGGAAAAGAGACTGAGGACCGTGGCGACGCCGAGCACCCATCGGGTGGGGGGCGTCCATGCTTCGCGCATACGAACACTATCGGCGGCCCGCGACGGCGCCGTCAAGTGCGCATTCGTTCGTCCCTTTGGAATGTTGTTCATCACATCTCGGAGCCACTTCACCCCTGGTCGACCCCCAGCACGACCAGCGTCGCGTCATCGTGCATCTGTCCGGCGGTGAAGGAGGCCACCGCGTCGGCGAGACGAGCCTGGAGCGCCGGGGCGCTGCACGCGCGATGCTCGATTGCGGCATCCAGCAGGCGCTGCTCTCCGAATTCGTCGTCGGCCGCGTTGCGCGCTTCGGTGAGGCCGTCGGTGAACAGCACGAGCCGATCGCCGGGACTGAGCGCGACGTGAGCCTGTTCGTACTCGGCATGCTGGAGCACGCCCAGCACCGGTCCACCCGCTTCGAGACGGACCGATGTGCCGTCGGCGCGCACGAGCATCGGGAAGTAGTGCCCGGCGTTGGTGTAGACGAGCGTCCCCGCGGCCGAATCGATCAGGCAGTAGAAGAAGCTGATGAACCGGCCTTCCGCAATATTGCCGCACAGAATGCGGTTCACCTGTTGGCAGAGCTCGCGCGGTTCGACCGCATCGGATGCAAACGCGCGCACGGCGGCCTGGAGATTCGACATCAAGAGCGCCGCAGGAATGCCCTTGCCGACGACGTCCGCGATTGACAGCGCAAGACGCGCATCGCCGAAGCGCAACGCATCGAAACAATCGCCCCCGACCCCGGATGCGGGCTGCCATGACGCCGCGAGCTCGCAGCCGTCGATCTGCGGCACCTGCTGGGGAAGCAGGCGCTGCTGGATCTTCAGCGCCTCGGCCAGCTCGCGTCGATCGGAGGCATCGCGCTGACGCCGCGCGCGTCCTTCTTCGATCTCGCTGCGCAACGTCGCGAGGAGCTGGGCGTTATCCCAGGGCTTCTGCACGAAGTCGCGAACGCCGCGGCGCATCGCCTCCACCGCGATGTCGACGCTTCCCCAGCCCGTCATGACGATGACAGGGAGCAGGTGATCGAGCGCCTGCACGCGTGAGAGCAGGTCGATGCCTTCGCGCCCCGACGTCGTGTCGCCGGTGTAATTCAGATCCATGAGCAGCAGATCGAACGCGCGCGCCTCGAGCGCGGCGATCGCCGCATCCGGCGAGTTGACGCCATCCATCTCGATGCCCTGGCCCTTGAGCAGGAGCTTCAGCGCGTCGATCAGATCGGGCTGATCGTCGGCAATGAGAATGCGCGGCGGCGCGGCACAAGTCGTCCACATGACCGGCAGCGTCTTGTCCAATGTGCGTGCCACGAAGGTTTTGACGGAACGGAACGCAGAAACGTGCCCTGGCCGCTTTCGGACTGTTCACTTCCGGACAACACAATCCCGGAAGCGGAGATGAGGGCCGGTTTCATTGATGAAACCAGTGGAAAATTCGCCTCCGGCCGCGCGGAGCGATGGCGCGCCGTTTGCTCCCACAGATGAACGCTGAAAATAGCCACAGATGAACACTGAAGAACACTGATAAGACACAGCAAACGACCGGCACAGCACTGTGCTCCCGTGCGTGTGGTGTCTGTCGATGCTTTCGTGTTTTCCGTGTTCTGGGGCGTTGCCGTGTTGCGGTGTTGTTCTGTGGCCGTGTCTCTCTGCAGTCTTTCTGTGGCGGGCCCATGATGCTGCGCGCAATCGATATTTTCGGACAGGATCTCCGGTTTGCGTGGCGCGGGTTCCTGCGGGCGCCGGGCTTTCTTGCCGTCGCCATCGCGACGCTCGGCCTCGGCATCGGCGCCAACAGCGCGATCTTCACGCTCGTGAATGCGGTGCTGCTGCGGCCGCTGCCGTACTCGGATCCCGAACGCCTCGTGCGCGTGACTGCGGACTTCACCGCGCTCAAGGTGCCCGACATTGGCATCTCAGCGCCCGAACTGTTCGACTACCGCGATCGCGCGCAGCTGTTCGACGGCATTGCCGGCGTGTTTCCAATCAACGCGAACCTCACGGAGATCGACGAGCCGGAGCGTGTCGAAGTGCTTCTCGCCAGTCCGTCGTACTTCGATGTGCTCGGCACGAAGCCACAGCTCGGGCGCTTGTTCGGTCCCGAGGACAATGCGCCGGGCATCACGGAAGTGGTTGTCATCAGCGATGCCTTGTGGCGGCGCCGATTCGGCGCAGCGCCGGACGCCATCGGCCGCAAGCTCAGAATCGACAATGACTGGTACACCGTGGTTGGCGTTGTGCCGAAGGGGTTCAGGCATCCCGGGCGCTCGGTGCTGACCGACGTCGACGTGTGGGCGCCGACCAACTACAGCGCCTCGCCATTTCCCGCGCCGCCCCAGCGTGGCGGTTATTTCATGACGGGCGCGATCGCCCGTCTGAAACCGGGCGTGTCGATCGCCGAGGCGCAGCAACGGCTCGCGTCTTTCGGCGCGCAGTTGCGCGCCGAATATCCAGTGGACTATCCGGCGCGATCCGGATGGGCGCCAGCGTTGGTCCCGCTTCAGGATGACCTCGTCGGACGCGTCAAGCCGGCGCTGCTGATGTTGTTCGGTGCCGTGGGCTTCGTGCTGCTCATCGCGTGCGCGAACATTGCGAACCTGCTCCTCGTACGTGCGTCCGGCCGCCAGCGCGAGCTCGCGCTGCGGCGCGCGCTCGGGTCTTCGCGCGGCCGGCTGCTGTCGCTGCTCATGACGGAGAGCCTTCTGCTCGCGTGCCTTGGCGGCGCGGCGGGCGCATGCCTGACAGTGTGGCTCGTCGACGGGCTCGTCGCGTTCGTCCCGGCGGGGCTGCCGCGCGCGAGTGAGATCGTCGTGGACGGGCGCGTGCTCTTCTTCACCGCGGCGATTGCGCTGGCCACTGCACTGGTGTTCGGCGTCCTGCCGGCGCTGCAGTCCGCGCGCGCCGATGTCCACGACGCGCTGAAAGAAGGAAGCCGTGGCAGCGTCGGTGGCCGCCGCATCGTTCGCTCGACGCTGATCGTCGCAGAGTTCGCGCTCGCGCTCGTTCTGCTCGTCGGGGCGGGGTTGCTGCTGCGCAGCTTCTGGCGACTCCAGCAGGTGGAGATCGGCTTTCAGCCAAATCATGTTCTCACCGCGCGTCTGTGGCTCCCGCAGCCGAATATTCCGTCGACCGGACCGTACGCGCGACACGAACCGCGCGTGGCCCTGTATGAGGAAGTGCTGCGCCGTGCGCGCACGCTGCCTGGTGTGTCAGCGGCCGCCGCCGTCATCGCATTGCCGTTCGACGGGAGTCGCGGTAATGCCACGATCACGGTTGACGGCCGGGACTCTGATGCCGTCTCGCGTGTGCCGACGGTGCAGACGAACGTCGCGTCGACTGGATACTTCGAGTTGATGGGGATCAGGGTGCGGCGCGGCCGCACGTTTACGGACCAGGACGATCAGCACTCCGCGCCGGTCGGCGTGATCAGCCAGGCGATGGCCCAACGACACTTTCCGGGCGAAGATCCGATCGGACGCCGCATCCATTTCGGCGGCGCGCAGTCGAACAATCCCAGGATCACCATCATCGGCGTCGTCGACGACGTGAGGAACGAGCGGATCGAGGATCAGCCGCGGCCGATGTTGTATCGGCCGCTGCGGCAGGCGTCGAACTTGTCGCTCTCGCTCGTGCTGAAGACCGATGGCGATCCGCGCCAGCTTGGTCCGGCGCTCGCGCGCGAGGTGCGCGCCGCAGATCCGGATCAGCCGACGTTCGGCGTCAAGACTATGGACGCGATCGTCGCCTCGGCCACGGCGGCGCGGCGGTTCGCGACGCAGCTGCTCGGCGCGTTCGCGGCGCTCGCGCTTCTGCTCGCCGCTATCGGCATCTACGGCGTGATGGCATTCGTGGTGGGGCAGCGCACGCGCGAGATTGGAATTCGGATCGCGCTGGGTGCGCAGCCGCGCGCGGTTGTCCGCCTCATTCTTGGCCAGGCGCTCGCCCTGGCCGTCGCCGGCGTGGTGCTCGGCGGCGCCGGCGCGATTTTCCTCAGCCGACTGCTGTCCGGGATGCTCTTCGAGGTGCGTCCGACCGACCCGATGACCTACGTCGGAATCGCGCTCTTACTAGCCGTCACGGCGGGCGTCGCCGCGTGGCGCCCCGCCCGGCGGGCCGCCGGGGTTGACCCGATGATTGCCCTCCGGGCGGAATAAATTCTGGCGCGCTGCCTATGCCTGGGTCACAGCGTCCCGACACCTTCGATCGCCGTCACAAGGTCCACCTCAAGGTATGTCCATGGTGCGGCGGGCCTCTCAAATACGACGCGCGGTATCCGGTCCGCCGCCTAATTCCCGGCGACCTCCGAAGTGGGTTCGATGACGCGGTGCCAGAACCGATACGCACCCGTCCCGCGTGGTGCTGCGAAACCCCGCACTGCCGTTATCGCGAGGTCGCCTGACCTAACGTCAGGCTTGGGGTTGGGGTCTTGGCGGTCGGAGTCAGATCTCGATTTTTCGATTACTTCGAAAATCGAGATCTGACCCCAGGGACCTGCCTAATGTGTCCAGCGTTCACACCGATACACCGGCTGCATGTTCTGGTTCTTTGAACGGCAGCACTCCAGGCTGCACTACGAAGTCCGCCGGCACACTGACGGGGACGATTTCGAGCTGGCGATCACCCATCCGGACGGGCATCAGGACGTCGAGCAGTTTGCGGATTCGCTGGAGTTGCTCGACCGGATCCAGCGGCTCCAGCACTCGCTTCGCGCTGAGGGCTGGCAGCCTCCGGCCCGGCGCGCTATTCCCGGCCGCGCGAGCGCGTAGCCGTCGCCTTCCTCACCCGGATCTCGCCGCCGAACGACTCGAGGTTGACATCCGCGCTGCCCTTGCCGAGGGTCAAAGTGACGCGCTTGCCGCGATGCATCTCTTCGCGTGCGCCCTGCAGCGGCAGATCGGTGGAAAAGTCACCGTTGTACGTCCGCACCGTGAACGTCGCACTCGCGTTCTCGGGGATGCCGAGCCGCAGATCGCCGTTGTGCGTGGTGAGGGTGTAGTGCCCCCCGTCCGGCAGAGTACCTTCGTAGGTGATGTCGCCGTTGACGCTCGACGCCTCCACGCTCTTCGAATCCATGCGCGTCATCGTGATCGCGCCGTTGACGCTGTCGGCGGTGATCTCGCCGCTCGTATCGGAGATCTTGATCCCCTCGTTGACCGAGCTGACGCTCACCTTGCCGCGCGCGCCTTCGACGACGATCTCTCCCTGAATCGACTTCGCCGTGACGAACCCGGTTCCCCCCTTGATGACGATGTCCCCTCGCACGCTCTCCGCCGACACTTCCGCCTGCGCGCCATCGATCGTGATGAAATTGAACTGTCCGTCGACCTTGATCGGCATCCACCCGGGCGCGGTGATGTCGTAGTCGACCGATCCCTGCGGTCCGTGGGTGTCTGCGGCCGACACCGTGACGCCCGCCGCCGTCGGACGGATGTCCACGTGAGTGCGCGACTGGTGACGCGCGACGACGTGTATGGTGTCCTTGTCCCAGGTGTGGATGATCACCTCACCGGCGAAGTTGTTGATTGTCAGGCGGCCGCCGCGCGGCGCGGGGACGGTCTCATCCGTCTGCGGCGGCTGCGTCTGGCGCGGCGCGGCCGCCTGCGCAAGCGTGACGGCGAGTGCGAGTCCTGCGAGAACCATGAACCGTCTGTTCCTCCGTGATCAACTCTTGCTGACGAGTGCGCTCGCGCGCCGCAGCAGCGCAAGCTTGCGCTGGCGTGCCTCCGCGAGATGGCTGTGAAGATAAATGTTCGCAGGATCCGCTTCGAGCGCCCGGCGCGATTGATCGATCGCGCGATCGATCGCGCTCAGGTTGGACTCGAGGATCTTCACGGTTTCCGGGTCCAGTTGCGATCGACCCGCCTCGAGCGCCCGCTCGAGATCGTTGATCGCGTCGTCGTAGCGGGGATCGGCGATCGCCATTGACGCTGTGACCGTTCCTTCGGATGACGAGGCCGGCCTTCGTCCAGGCGCGTACGCGACCGCGCCGATCGGCGGCAGCGACGTGGTGCGCCCGCCGTACTGCGCCAGCCATACGGATCCGCCGGACAGCAGCATGAGCGCGAGGCCTGCAGCCACGAGCTGCGGCATGGTGAACGAGAACCGCCGCGCGGACCGCTCGCGGAACGGCGTGACCGCCGCGCGGCGGTCGAGTCGCGGCTCGATCCCCGGCCACAGGTCCGCAGCCGGCGGCGCTGACGGAAGCGAAGCGGCCTGCGCGATTACGGCGCGGAGCTCGTCGAGCACGGTCGTGCACGCCCTGCACTCGGCGAGGTGCGCGTCCGTCTGCGCCTTTTCGCCAGGCGACAGCTCGTCGTCGAGATACTCAGAGAGCCGGTTTGTCCACTGATCCATGACAATTCTCCCGCGCGTCGCTTGGCGCGGTCCTCACGCGCGCCCCAGGTGCTTGCGCAGCATCATGCGCGCGCGATGGAGCTGCGCTTTCGACGTGCCGGCCGAGATGTCGAGCATCGTCGCAATCTCGTGATGCTTGTAACCCTCGACGTCGTGCAGGACGAAGATTTCGCGCGCGCCGTCGGGCAGCTTCTCGAGCGCCGTCTCGAAGTCCATCGACAGATCGCGGGAATGCGTCGGACCTGCCAGCGTGTCGAAGATTTTCTCCCCATCGTGCATCCGCTGACGGCGTGTCTGCTCCGTGCGGAACCGTTCGATGACGACGTTCACGGCGAGCCGGCCAGCTTCTGCCAGACGCGCACGAACACGTCCTGCGTGAGCTCGTCGGTGTCGCGTCCGCCGGCCATGCGCCGCACGAGGCTGTGCACGCGCGGCAGGTGAGTCCGGTAGAGCTGCTCGAACGCGCGTACGTCTCCCGCTGCGGCACGGGCCACGTCCGATCGCGGCTCAGACGCCTGAAGGGACTCGAGTGGGGACCGCAGCGCCAGCGCCTCCAAGTTCCTTATCCTGCACCAGCTTGGATGGATTCCAGGCGCGGAAGGTTGGAATATCAGCGGAGCAGGTCGTAGGGATCGATTGGCGTGCCTTCCCACCAGTGTCTGGCAGCGGTCAGGCGGAAGACGGCGAAGTGCAGGTGGGGCGTGTCTTTAGGGGCATTGCCGGAGGTGCCGACGAAGCCTATCACCTGTCGTTTATGAATCTTGTCTCCCTCCTTCAGGCCGTCGGCATACCGTTCGAGGTGAGCATAGTAGTAGGCATATTGCTCGCTCGGATCGAACTGATAGATCGTGTTCCCGCCGGCCTTGCTGACGAACAGCTTCGCAATAGTCCCCTCATCGATGGCGACGACCGGTGTATTGCGCGGCGCCAGGATATCGATGGCTTCGTGCTCGCGATTGCCGCTGCGGACTTCGTGAAAGGATTCGACGAGCGCGCTGCGCGGCACGTCCTTCACGGGCATCTCCAGCCCGCGCGCCTTCAGCGATCCGGAGTCCGCCGCGATCGTCGGATCTCCGCCACGCCCGGTTGTCGGCGCCGTCGCGGCTTCAATCACCGGACTGCCCGGATCATCGAGCGCCATCGCCGCATCATGGGGCGCCACGCGGACCGATACGTTGGGCGCACGCTGCCGCAACGCACGGGGATTCCCGAGGGATGCGACGACGAACGCACCGAGAATGAAGCCGAGCAGAGCGCTCGCCACGAGATACTTGAAATCGGGGCGCGTCTTCATTCGGCGAACACGACGCGTGATCCGGGGCGCACGAGCGAGGCAACTTTCATCGCATCCCAGTTCGTCAGCCGGACGCAGCCGTGCGATTCCGTCTTGCCGATCTTCGATGGCTCCGGTGTGCCGTGCAGGCCATAGTGCGGACGCGTGATGTCGATCCACACCACGCCGACGGGATTGTTCGGCCCCGCCTTGATCGTCGCCTTTGAGTGCGTCGGCTCGGCATCCCAGAACAGCTGCGGGTTGTAGTGGAACTCCGGATTGCGACGCACGCCCGTGACCTTCCATTCGCCGATAGGCAGCGGATCGTGCTGGCTGCCTGTCGTCACCGGGGCGTACAACAGCCGGTGGCCGCTGCCGTCAGTGATCGTTATCGAAGAAGTGGAGCGCGTCACGGTCACGATCACGTCTGCGGCATTCTCTCCGCCGGTTTGTTGACCGCGTGGTGGCCCGACCGGTTGCACCGTGTCGAGCACGTTTGGTACCAGGATCTCTTCACCGGCCGCAAACTTCGCCGCCGGGTTGAGCCGCCGCAACAGGGCGGGGCTCGCGTGAAAACGCTCACCAAGCTCTTCGACCGCGTCGCGATAATTCAGGGCCGGTAGAGCGGCCTGCGCCATCAAATCATCCGGTATCTTCGGCGTGAACGGGCCCGCGACGTCCTCGTCCGCGATGCGATAACGGATGACCGGATCGTTTGGGAAGGCGCCTGGTTGTCCACCGGCTTTTTGATATGCGGCGAGTGCACGTTGGGATCACCTGTGTCTGAAGCGCCTCCTGCAATTCGGGCGTCAAGGGAGACGCGACCGTTTGAGGCGGCGCGGATGGCCGCGCAGGCGCGGGTGGTTGCTGCGCCGCCATTGCCGCCAGCCACGCGCACAGGATCGGGCCAATCACGAATGCACCTCGACGGGCGTCCGGCGATCGGCCCCGCTCCTGCGCTCGGCGGCGCTCAAGGTGGTGCCGACTTCGATGAGCCTGAATGGGCGGGTGGGAAACGTTTCGCGCATCAGCGACATCGATACGTTGAACACCGGAACGTTCGTGCGTGTGCGTCCTTCCGGCTGCCCGTGGTGCGCATGCCCATGGAAGACGGCAGTTACGGGGAACCGCGTAATCGGATCTTCGAGACGGCTGCAGCCCAGAAACGGGAAAATGTCGAGCGGTTCGCCTTCGACGGTTGCCGCGATTGGCGCGTAATGCAGTACCGCGATCAGTCGATCGGTGCGAAGGCGCGCCAGCGCGGACTCGAGCTTCAAGGCTTCGTCCACGGCGGCGTGCACGAACTTCTTGATGATCTCTTCGCCCCACGGACCGAGCGCCCGCCTGCCAAAACCGCCCGCAAATCCCTTCACCCCCGCGAAGCCGATGCCGTGCACCTCTATCGTGTCCCCATCGAGCGTGATGATCCCCGCGTCGGCGAGCACCTTTCTGATCTCGTCCTGCTGGTTGGATTCGAAGTCGTGATTGCCGAGCACGCAGACGATAGGAATCTTGATCGACGCCGTGATCTCCTTGATGAGCGCTTTCGCCTCCTCGACGAGGCCGTAATCGGTCAGATCTCCACAGAGCGTCAGGACATCGGCGGTTTCCGAGATCTGCGAGAAGAGGGGCTGGAGCGAGCCGGGCGTGGAGGTCCGTCCGTAGTGGAGATCTCCGAGCGCGGCTATACGAACGGTTTCCTTCGTCGACATGCCAATGGCTGATGAGCAAAGGGCATACCGCACCCGCCGACATTGTCGAGGTTCGAGGTCCGGGTCCGAGGTGGGAGATCGGAGGTCGGAGGTCCGAGGTCGGAGATCGGGTCGGAGGTCGGACGTCCGAAGTGCGAGGTGCGACGTCCGAATCCCAAGGCCTGAAGCCCGAAGCCCGAAGCCTGAAGCCCCGAAGCCCCGAAGCCCCGAAGCCTAGAGATTCCCCAACTGCGCATCGAGCGCAGCGATTGCCTGCTCGAGCATTCTGCGATGGGCGGGGACGGTTGCTCGGCTCAGATCCTCCGCGGCACGGATCCGCGCGAGTTCCAGCGTCGCGCGCCGCGCCGTGCGTGCTTTCTGCTCGGAGGTGAGCGCAGGCTTCACCGTGCGGCCCCGTGCCGCCTCCTCCTGCTGAAACTCCACGCTCTTTGATTCGAAGCCGCGGGCCATATCAGCTATCAGCTACCAGCTACCAGCTACCAGCTACCAGCTACCAGCTTTCAGCTATTAGCTGCCAGTTTCCGGTGGGGGCGACGCTGAACGGTGGTCGCCGGCAGCTGAAGCTGGAACCCGGCCGTCTCAATGCCAGTCCTATAATAACGATTCATGCGCATGATTCGTCTCTCCGCGCTGGGCGCTGCCCTGCTTGTCATCGCCGGCGGTGCCTGCAGCCGCAGCGCTCCTGAGGCCCAGTCCGCATCGGCGCCGCAGGTGACGGCCCCCGCGCCATCACCCGCCGCGTCACCCGATGATTCAGGCCGGCCCAAGATCGTCGCGCTTGGCGACAGCCTGACGGCCGGTTACGGCCTCCTGGAGCTGCAAGCGTATCCAGCGTTGCTTCAGAAGAAACTCGACGAGGACGGCTACGGTTGGGGAGTCGTGAACGCGGGTGTGTCCGGCGACACGTCGGCGGCCGGCCTGCAACGACTCGACTGGGCGCTGCAGGAGCAGAACGTGCGCGTGCTGATTGTCGAACTCGGGGCGAACGATGGCTTGCGCGGTCTGCCCGTTGATCAGATGAAGAAGAACCTGGCCGCGATCATCGAAGCCGCGCAGACACGGCGGATTGCCGTGCTGCTGCTGGGCATGGAAGCGCCACCTAACTACGGTCCCGAGTACGCGGCGTCGTTCCGTCAGGTGTACCGCGATCTCGCGCGTCAGTACAAGATAATCCTCGTGCCGTTCATGCTCGACAAGGTCGCCGGCATCTCCACGCTCAACCAGGCCGACGGCATCCATCCCAACATCGAAGGCACACATATCGTCGCCGACACACTGTGGCACGCGCTCAGGCCGATGGTGGACGCGGCGAACGCCTCATGATCGAGCTCCACGGGGTCTCGCGGACCGTTCCGAGCGGCGACACGATGCTCACGATCCTGCAACCCATGGATCTTCGCATCGACTCGGGTCGCGTGATTGCGATCACGGGACCCTCAGGCAGCGGCAAGTCCACGCTACTCGGCTTGCTCGCGGGTCTCGACGCGCCCTCGACGGGACAAATCCTGATCGACGGGTCCGACATCACGGCCATGTCGGAAGACGCGCTCGCGCGGTTTCGTGGCACGCGGATCGGTTTCGTCTTCCAGTTCTTTCACCTGCTGCCCTCTCTGACCGCGCTTGAGAACGTCCGTGTGCCGCTCGAGATCGCCGGCGCTTCCGATGCCGGACCGCGGGCGGATGCGCTGCTCAACGAAGTGGGTCTCGCACCGCGGCGCCATCACTACCCGTCACAACTCTCCGGCGGCGAGCAGCAGCGCGTAGCGATCGCGCGGGCGCTGGCGAACAACCCGCCGATTCTGCTCGCCGACGAACCGACCGGCAATCTCGACAGCGGCACCGGCCATCAGGTGATCGATCTGCTGATCGACGTGAACCGACGGCGCGGCACGACGGTCGTGCTCGTCACGCACGACGCGGAGCTCGCGCAGCGCGCGGACCGGACCATCGCGCTACGCGACGGCCGGATTGTCGGCGTCACCGACGTGCACGCATCAACGACATGACCTTCGTCTTTCTCATGGCGGCGCGGGAGATTCGCGCATCCTGGCGCCGCCTGCTGTTCTTCTTCGTCTGCGTGGCGATCGGTGTCGGCGCCATTGTCGCCCTCCGTTCCATGATCCAGAACGTGCGGGGCGACCTCGCGCGCGAAGCGCGCGCGCTCATCGCCGGCGACGTCGCGATTGGAACGAATCGGCCGTGGACCCCCGAGCTTCGCGCCGCGATCGACCGTCGCCTGTCGGAAGCCCCCGTGCAGGAGCGTCAGGAGGCGGTGGAGGTCGCGACGATGGTGCGGCCCGCGGAAGGGAAAGGTGCCGCGGTCGCTCGCATGGTGGAGTTGCGCGGCGTCCAGACAGGCTTTCCCTTTTACGGTCGCGTGGTGCTGCAGGACGCGCGGGAGTTCACGCACGATCTCCTGCGCAATCGCGGCGTGCTGGTGCGCCCCGAGCTCCTCGCACAGCTCGGGCTCGCCGAGGGCGACCGATTGATGATCGGCGGCGGGGCGTTCACGATACGCGGCGTCATCTCGCAGGAGCCGGGACGGCGGGCTGGCGCGTTCAGCTTCGGCTCGCGCGTGATGGTCGACCTCGACGACCTCCGCGCCACCGGCTTGCTGACATTCGGCAGCCGCGCCCGCTACGAGATTCTGCTGAAGATGACCGACGGTATCGAGCCGTTGACCCGCGATCTGCGGGCGCGCTTCCGCGATCGATTCGTAACCGTGCGGTCGTACCGATCAACGGAAGATCAGATTGGCGATAACCTGACCCGCGCCGAGAATTACCTGAGCCTCGTCGGCTTCGTCATACTCGTTCTCGGCGGGATCGGCGTGTGGAGCGTCACACGCGTGTTCGTGCGCCAGAAGATCAAGAGCATCGCGATCCTGAAGTGCGTCGGGGCGACGACGAAGCAGGTCCTGTCGGCCTACGTCCTGCAGGTGGTGCTGCTCGGGCTCGCGGGAAGCGCCCTGGGCGTTGCGCTCGCACGCGCGGGGCTCGCCGCGATCCCCGCATCGATTGCGGCGTCCCTCGGAACCGAACGGACCGGCCTCACGGCGTCGGCCGTCGGACAAGGCGTCAGCGTCGGCATCCTCGTGTCGCTGCTGTTCTCGCTGGTACCGCTGCTCGAGGTGCGCCGCGTGAAGCCATTGCTGCTGCTGCGGGGCGGCACGACCGCGGGACTGCCTGGTCCAGCCGCGCTCCCGCCCTGGTGGACGGTCGCGGGAATAGGCGGTCGCCTCGCCCGAGTCGACTGGCTGCAGGTGACGGTCGCGGTCGGCGTCAGCGCGGCGCTCGTCGCGATCGCGAGCTGGCAGGCCGCATCCCTCCGCGTCGGCCTCGTCGTCTCCATTGGCTTTGGCGGCGTCGCATTCGTGCTGCACCTGGCGAGCAGCGCGATCGTGTTCGCGGTGCGGCCGCTGACGCATGCGAAAGGATTTGCGCTGCGGCACGCGGTACTCAGTCTCGGCCGGCCCGCAAACCAGACACGCGTGATCCTGCTCGCGGTCGGTCTCGGCAGCTTCTTCGTGATTGGCGTGCGATCGCTGCAGGCAAATCTCCTCAAAGAGTTCTCGCTGGAATTGTCGTCCGGCGGCGCCGACATGTTCCTGATCGAGATCCTCCCGAACCAGGTGGACCGGGTCCGCACGTTTCTCGATGCGCGCAGGGCGGCAACCTCGGGACCCGCGCGACTGATCCCCGTGCTGCGCGCGCGCGTCACCGGCGTCCGCGGCCGCGAGACGAATCTCGGATCGTTCGACGACGTGCGACGGCAGGGATCGCTCGCACGCGAGTACGTGATCACGTATCGCGATCACCTCGAACCGAACGAAACGATCATCGATGGAAAATTCTGGACGGGGCAGCCGCCGCTCGACGAGCGGGCGAGCCCCGTCGAAGTGTCGGTCGAGCAGAGCATTCACGAGCGGTTCAAGATCAACGTTGGCGATGTTGTGCGCTTCGACATCCTCGGCAGGGTGCTCGACGCACGCGTGACGAGCGTGCGGGAGGTGCAGTGGGAGGATGCGAGAAATGGCGGATTCATGTTCGTGTTCCGGCCCGGACCCTTTACCCACGCGCCTCAGACCTGGATTGGCATCCTGCGCGCGCCCGAAGACGCGGTGCAACGCGGCCGCTTTCAGCGCGATCTCGTCGCCGAGTTTCCAAACATTTCCGCAATCGATGTGCGTGAGGTGCTCGCGACGCTCAGCAATGCCGTCAAGAACCTGACGCTCGCGATCTCCATCGTTGGCGGGATTGCGCTGCTGAGCGGAGTGCTGATCCTCGTTGGCGCCGTCGCGATGACGAAGTTTCAGCGCGTGTACGAAGCCGCGATCCTGCGCACGCTGGGCGCGAGCACCCGGATGCTCGGCGCCATGCTCGCGTTCGAATACGGCGTGCTTGGCCTTCTGGCCGGCGCGGTCGGCGGCCTGGGCGCCGTGGCGCTGACGTGGGGTGTGTCGCGCCACGTTCTCGATATCCCATGGCGTCCGAACCCGCTGCTCGCGATGACCGGCGCCGTAATCACGACCATCCTCGTCGGCATTGTCGGCGTGGTGGCAAGCTATGATGTCCTGAGGAAGAAGCCCCTCGGAACGTTAAGGGCGGAGTAAACGTCGGCCCCCGGCCCCCGGCCGTCGGATCCCGGCTCTCGGCCCTCGGACTTTGGACCTCGGATCTCGGCCCTCGGACCTCGGATCTTTGGACCTCGAACATGATCACCCACGAAATCATCGGCGACGACATGCAGGCGGTGGTGCTGAACCTTGGCGCGGGCGACGTCGTTCGCGCGGAGGCGGGTGCCCTGATGTTCATGACGGAGGCCGTCGAAATGGATGCGAAGATGGAGGGGGGACTGCTCGGCGGCCTGAAGCGCAAGGTCCTGGCAGGCGAGAGCCTCTTCATCACTTACTTCCGCGGCGCGGGCGCCGGGGCGCGCCTTGCGTTTGCGGGTCCGTATCCCGGCAAGATCATTCACATGCCACTCGCGGGGCAGCAGATGCTCTGTCAGCGCGACGCGTTCCTCTGTGCGACGGGGAACATCGATCTCAGCATCGCATTCACCAGGCGGCTCGGCGCAGGCTTCTTCGGCGGCGAAGGGTTCATCCTTCAGAAGATGGAGGGCACCGGCGATCTGTTCATCCATAGCGGCGGCACAATCGTGCCCGTGGAACTCCACGTTGGGGAGCGCCTGCGCGTCGACACGGGATGTCTCGTGGCCCTCGAACCGACCGTCGACTACGACATCGCGCGTGTTGGCGGCATCAAGACCAGCCTCTTCGGCGGAGAGGGATTGTTCTTCGCCTCGCTCACCGGTCCCGGGCGCATCTGGCTCCAGACACTGCCATTCTCGCGCCTCGCCGAGCGCATCCACCAGGCGTTCCGCAGCGACCGCGATGACGTGAAACGCGATTTCGGCGGCGCGTTCGGGAAGATCGGAGACTTGATCGGCGGCGAGTAATCAGGCTTCAGGCTTCAGGCTTTGGGCTTCGGGCGTTTCGCGCATTGCATCGCGACCTCACGCCTCGGGTCTCGCGCCTCGTGCCTCGCGATTCTGCTATCATGAGGTTTTCTGGGCGCGTCTGCGGGCCGCGTCCTGAGGTGCTCCCCGGGGAGATCCAGCACATGGATACGTCGGTCTACAAGGACGCGCTGCTTCGCAAGCGCGGCGAGATCCTCGCGGCAGGGGGCGGCGTGAAGCCGCTGCAGGCGTCAATGGACGTGAATTCCCGGCAGGGCGATCTCGCCGATCAGGCGAGCGGCAACAACGAAGTGCACATCCAGCTGAAGCTGAAACAGACAGACGCGAAGATTCTCCAGGCCATCGAAGAAGCGCTCTGGCGGATCGAAAAGGGCACCTACGGCATCTGCCGTGATTGCGGCGAGCCGATTGCGCCGGCGCGGTTGAATGCCATTCCGTGGACGCGCGTTTGTATTACCTGCAAGGAAAAGCAAAACGCGTGAAGCCCGCAGACGTCATCGAACTGCTCCGCGAGTTCTATCGCGACAAGGCCTCGATCCGGCAACGCCACGTCGCGGGCGCGCGGTTCGTCACCAATTACGATTTCAACAACACGTATCAGTACGTGATCGCCAGGGAAGACGTGCAGCTCCGTTGGCTGATCGACGCGATTGCCGATCTCGGCGGCACGGTGGACGTCGCCGACGCCTCATTCAGCGCATCGGGCAAGGGAGAGCAGGCACAGGCCTCGATCCTCCGGGAAGACAGCAATGGCGCGCAGGGGTTCGTGGATCGCTGGCGCGACCGCGTCGAGAAAGTCACCAACGCGCGCAATCGCAACATGCTCCGCGTCATTCTGGGCGAGACGATGGAGCACAAGCGGTTCTTCGACCAGGCCATCGCTGGCAGGGAAGACCTGCTCGGCCGGCGCGCCGACGGCGCCGGCACCGGCGGCGGCGTCATGCCGACGCGGTGGGTGGAATAGAAGCGCCTGCGGCCCGCGCGAGGCGACGGAGTGAACCGGCGCAAAGCGCCGGCGCCGAGCGCGCACTGAGAAATGCCGACAGCGCAAGGGGCGGAGGGCGGAGGACGGAAGACCGAACGTCCTATCGCGGTCGCCTTCGGAAGCAATCTTGGAGACAGACGCGAGGCCATTCTCGCCGCGGCTGACGAGGTCAGCCGCATCCTTTCGGAATTCCAGCTGTCGTTCCTGATCGAAACGGCGCCGGTCGGCGCGGGCCTGGAAAACGATCCCCTCTATCTGAACGCCGCGGGCGTCGGCCGCTCGACGCGCTCGTCGCGCGAGCTGCTCGACGCGTTTCTCGCTATCGAACAACGCCACGGTCGCACGCGCCCTCGCACGAATGCGCCGAGGACACTCGATCTCGACCTCATTCTCGCAGGCGATGAGATCGTCGACGAGCCTGGGCTTCGAGTGCCGCATCCGCGTTTCCGCGAGCGCGTATTCGTCCTGGAGCCGCTCGCCACGATTGCGCCCGACTTGATCGATCCCGTCACAGGAAAATCGATCGTGGAGCTGTGGCGCGCAATAATTACGGCCGGCAGGTGACCACGGCCAGGGATCAGCCATCAGCCACCAGCTGCCAGCCATCAGCTACCAGCCATCAGCTACCAGCCGTCAGCTACCAGCCGTCAGCTACCAGCCGTCAGCTACCAGCCATCAGCCACCAGCTGCCAGCCATCAGCTACCAGCCATCAGCTACCAGCCGTCAGCTACCAGCCGTCAGCTACCAGCCATCAGCTACCAGCCATCAGCTACCAAGCAGCCGCCAGCCGTCAGCTCCAAGCTGGAAGCTGGAGGCTGGAGGCTGGAGGCTGGAGGCTGGAAGCTGTAGAGTTCCTACGTCGTCTTCTTATAAACGACTTTCCGAGCCCCCATCGGCGTCTTGTTTTCGGCCGTCAGCGTTCCGTCCGCGTTGAGCGAATACGTCACGCTGGTCGTGAACGGCGTGCCATCCTGCCCTCTTCGCAGCGTCTCGATGATGATCTTGTCTCCATCCCAGTGCGCCCTGGCCTTGGCGATCATCTGACCGAACGTGATTTCCTGCTCGCTGCCATCGAGCTTATAAGTGCGGGTCTGCATCCCCTGGCGTCCTTGATTCTCGATGGAGATCGAATCCGGCGTCTGCTTGATAGTGAGCGGGCCCATCATGCCACCGCCAGTTCCGCGGCCGCCACCGCCGCCGGGCGCCGGCGCGGGATCGCTCTTCTCGGTGTCGACCGTCCAGGTGCCGGAGAAGTCCGGCTTCTTCTGCGCGTAGCCGCTCACGGCCAGCGCGACGACGAGAGCCGCCGCCATTCCGAGCTTCCGCTTCATGCACTGACTCCTTTTTCAAATGCGCGTGGGCCCAACCCCCCACGCGCTCGACCTCGGCGCTGCGCCTTGGGCGCAGTGCCCTCCGGCGCCCCGGTCGGGTCGCAGGCGCTCTGAGCAAGAACGGATGACGGACATTGAAGCGCGCTACTCGAAGCGCAACGCTTCAATCGGATCCAGCTGCGCCGCCTTGCGCGCCGGATAAAAACCGAAGAACACGCCGGTGGCCGCCGAGAACCCGAACGCCATGGCGATCGCGTTCGGCGGAATGACCGTCGGCCATTCCATGAACTTCTTGACGGCCGCGCTCAGACCGAAGCCCATCGCGATGCCGATCAGCCCGCCGAACAGGCTGATGACGACCGCTTCGACGAGGAACTGCAGCAGCACGTCCTTGCCGCGCGCGCCGATTGCCATTCGGAGGCCGATCTCGCGCGTGCGCTCGGTGACCGAGACGAGCATGATGTTCATGATGCCAATGCCGCCGACCATCAGCGACACACCCGCGATGCTCGCGAGCAGCGTCGTCATCGTCTTGGTCGTTTCGGTGCGGACGCTCGCGATCTCTTCCTGCGTGCGGACCATGAAGTCGTCGGGATCGCCCGGCTGGAGTTTGTGCTGCGTGCGGAGCGCGTCGGTAATCGCCGCCGCCACCGGCGCGGTCTCCGGGGTAACGGACGAGACGATGATGTTCTGAATGTGCTGGATGCCCTGCAGCTTCTTCTGCACCGTGGTGTAGGGCACAAACACCATGTCGTCCTGGTCCTGCCCGAACGGGCCCTGCCCCTTGGACGTCATGACACCGAGCACTTTGAACGGCTGGTTGCGAATGCGGATGATCTGACCTGTAGGATCGACGTCCGGTCCGAACAGCGTGTCGGACACCGTCGATCCGAGCACGGCCACCTTTGCCGCGCTCGTGACGTCCTGCGTCGTGAAGAACGCGCCGTACTTGTTCGGCCAATTCCGGATCAGCGGCAACTCGACGTCGACACCCTGGATCTGCGTCGACCAGTTCTGATTGCCGGCAATCACCTGCCCGCGCGAGTTCACGCCCGCCGATACGTACTGCACGCCGGGAAGCTGGCGCAGCGCCAGCGCGTCGGCCGGCATCAGCGTCGTCGACATGCCCTGGCCCTGCCGCACACCGCCCTGCGAGAAGTTGCCCGCGTTGACGTTGATCAGGTTGGTGCCGGCGGACTTCACCTGCTCCTCGATCGAGGACTGCGCGCCCTTGCCGAGCGCGACCATCGTGATCACGGCGCCGACGCCGATGATCATGCCGAGCATCGTCAATATGGTGCGCAGCTTGTTCCGGTTGAGCGCTTTCAACGCGATCCGGAGTGTCATGATGATTGACATAAGAGCCTCAGCTCGAGACCGGCGCGTGGCTGCCGGCCACGACGTCGTGGGCCGTGTCCTCATCCGGCGGTGGCATGAGCTTCAATTCCTCGACGGCCATGCGGCGGTTCGTGACCTGCTGATCGAGTTGAATCCTGCCGTCGCGGAAGCGGACCAGCCGCGTCCCATGCTCGGCGATGTCGATCTCGTGCGTGATCAGGACAACGGTGATCCCGCGCTCGATGTTGAGACGCTGGAATATGTCCATGACTTCGACGCTCGTTCGCGTATCGAGATTGCCGGTCGGTTCGTCCGCGAGGAGGATCGAGGGTTCGTTGATCAACGCGCGCGCGATCGCGACGCGCTGCTGCTGCCCGCCCGACAGCTGATTGGGATAGTGGTCCATACGCTTGCCAAGGCCCACGATCTCGAGCACTTCCTTCGCGCGGCGATGCCGCTCGGCCGTCTTCATCCGGCTGCCGCCGTCGTAGAGCAACGGCAACTCCACGTTGTCGAGTGCGGTCGTGCGCGACAGGAGATTGAATCCCTGGAACACGAATCCGATCTTCTTGTTGCGCACCGCCGCCAGCTCGTCCTTCGACAGCTTGGAGACGTCCTTACCATCGAGGAAGTACTGGCCGCTCGTCGGACGATCCAGGCAGCCGATGATGTGCATGAACGTCGATTTGCCGGAGCCCGACGGTCCGGTGACGCACACGAACTCGCCGTGGCGGACCTCCAGGGATGCTCCCCGGAGCGCGCGCACTTCGATGTCGCCGACCTGGTAGGTCTTGGTCAGGTCGCGAACGGAGATGACCACGTCGTTCATTGATTGATGCTCCGCGGTTCGGCCGGAGCCGGGTTCCACGTAATTCTTCGTGGTCCGGCTGAAGCGCCCCACGGATTTACCCGCGACCGCCTCGGCCGCCGCCCCCAAATCCGCCCGGACCACCAGGACGTCCCGGCTGCTGCAGCAGCGGGTTGCCAGTCGTGTTGCCTCCCGGACGCTGCGTCGGTTCGGCGCCGGTCACGATATTCGTGACGACCTCGGTACCCGGCTGAATCTCGTTGCCGTCGAGGATGTCGGTGTAGGTACCGTCGGAGATTGTAGAGCCACGCGCGGCCACGCGTCTCCACCGTCGGCAGGGGACCGAAGAGCGAGTCGATCGTGGACGCGCCGGTCGACGTCATCGACCGCGAGCTCTTCGCGGCCTGCTGCTGTCCGCGCTGCGGCGTGCGATTGCCGGCATCCGCGTTCTGCGGATTCTGTCCGGGGCCGCCCTGGGCGTTTCCTTGACCCTGGCCGCCGCCGGAGCCCCCCTGCGCCTGGCGCTCGCGCATGCGCTGCTCGAACGCGGCGCGCTCCTCGGGCGTCATCTGCGCGAGGCGCTCCTCCATGCGACGCCGGCGCTCTTCCGGATCCATGTTGCCGCCGCGTCCGCCGGCGACGTCACCACCGCCGCGCTGGAACGCGCTCCCGCCATCCTGCGCGGCCGCGCTGCCCTGCGCACGCGGCTGTCCCTGCTGATCACCGGGGCGATTGCTTCCGCTCGCGTTCTGGCCGGCCGTTGCTGTGCCGCGCGGACTCTGCGTTTCCCCCTGCGCGGCCGCCGCTTGACCGGCCGTCGCCGTGCCAGGCGGTTGTGGCGCCTGACCCGGCCGTGCCGGCGTGGAGCGGACGGGCTGACCCGGCTGGCCCGCCTGGGCGTTCCCGCGTCCTCCGCGGCCAAAGCCGCCACGTCCGCCGCCAAGCGCGCGCTCGATGTCGGGCGTGATTTCCTGGTTGAGCGCGACGAAGGTGTCGCGCGTCGGTCGGAAGCGCAGCGCCGCGTTGGGGACGCGGAGGACGTTCGACTTGCGGGCGATCTCGATGTTCACGTTCGCCGTCATGCCCGGCTTGAGCCTCAAGTCCGGGTTCGGAACGTCAATGAGGGTCGAGTAGGTGACCACGTTCTGCACCGTCGTGGGATTGAGACGCACCTGGTGCACCGTCCCAATGAATTGGTCTGTGGGGTACGCGTCGACCCGGAAGTGAACCGTCTGCCCCGGACGCATCCGTCCCACATCGGACTCGTCGATATTCGCGTTGACCTGCATCTTCGTGAGGTCCGCGGCAATCACGAACAGCGTCGGCGCCTGCATGCTCGCGGCAACGGTCTGTCCGCGATCCACGTTGCGGGAGATGACGATGCCGTCGATGGGCGCCGTGATGATGGTGTGGCCAAGGTCGACCGCCGCCTTGTTCACGGCGGCTTTCGCCTGCACGATCTGCGACTCCGTCGAGCGGAGCTGCGCCGCTGCCTGCTTCGCCGTTGCGTCCGCGGCATCGAGATCCGCCTTGGGAAGAAGGTTGCGTGCGGCCAGCTCGCGCGCGCGCGACAGCTTCGTCTCGGCATCGAACACCGCGACTTTCTGTCGCTCGAGGTTCGCTTCCGCGTTCACGAGGTTCGCCTTCGCGGTTTCGACCTGCGTCTGCAGGATCGAGGGATCGAGCCGCGCGATGACCTGCCCCTTCTTCACGATCGAGTTGAAGTCGGCGTACATCTCGTCGACGGTGCCCGACACCTGCGTGCCGACCTGCACGGTCGTGACCGCCTGCAAGGTGCCGGTCGCGCCGACCTGGTCGACTACATCACCGCGCGAGATCTGCAGCGTCGTGACCGTTGGCTCGGGCCCGCCGCGCCGCACGTAATAGGCGGCGCCTACAGCTCCGATCGCAATGAGGACGATGATGATCGTGATCAGTTTCTTCATGACTGTGCGTCGTGTGCGTGAATGAGTTCTGGCCTGCGGCGCTCTTACAGTCCACCGCCGCCCGTGACGCCCGGAATCACGATGCCTGTGCCGCTGGTAGCCCCTGTGCCCGTCGTTGTACCGGTGCCGCTGGTCGTGCCTGTGGGTGTCGTGGTTCCGCCGCCCGTGACTGCGGCGCCGATGCCGCGGGTGCCGGTGGTCTGCGCCGTCTCGAAGTTCACGAGCGCCTTGCGGTAGTTGAGAATCGCGCGAAGCTCGTTGTTCTGCGCATCGGCGAAATCGCGCTGCGCCTGGACCACTTCGTAGTTCGTGCTCATGCCCACTTCGAACTTGCTCTGCGCGGCATCGAGCCGGCGCTGGCCGAGCTCACGCGCGACGCCGGTCGCCTGCACGCTCTCGAGCGAGCTCTGCACCGTCAGGGCGGCGTTCGCAACGTCGGTCGCGATTTGCAGCTCGAGGGCCTTCAGGTTCGCCTGCGACTGATCGAGCGCCAGCTTCGACCGGGCCACGTTGGCTTCCTGTGCGCTGGTGCCGAGTGGATAGGCAAAGGTGAAGCCCACTGTGAACTGCGGCGCGTCGAGGCCGAGAATATTGCGGATCGCATCGACGTACCCCGACTGGACCTGCGGCTGGCTCACGATCTGGCCGGTAATCGGATCGCGCGCGGTCGGCGTGAAGGGTCCGCCAAGGCCCGCCAGGCCATAGTTTGCCGTCAGGTTCAGCTGCGGACGCGTCGTGTCTACCTGGCTCTGGAGGTTGATGTCGCTGATCTTCAGATTGTTCTTGGATTGTTGCAGATCCGTCCGTTCTCGCAGCGCGCGCGTCACGGCTGCCTCCATGTTGATTGGTTCAGGCGTGGACGGCGGACGATCCACTGGATTGATGGACGAAGTCCAGAGTGGGTCGTCGGTGCCGCTGACGATCAGGCGCTTCAACGCGAGCTCCGACGTGCGCACGGTCGCCTGCGCCTGGACCAGTGCCTGCCGGCGGTTGGCTTGTTCGGCCTGCGCGGTGACCACGTCAATGGGTGCGAGCGTGCCGATCTCGACGCGCGCCTGGTTGTCCTGCACGAGACGCGAGGACAAATCGACGGAGTCCTGCGCCGCTTCGACGGCCTGGATTGCGAACACGAGATCCCAGTACGCATTTCGCACGTTGGCCTGTGTGGACACAGTCGTGGCCTGCAGGGTGATCTCGTCGTTCTGCTGGCTGATGCGATTGGTCTTCAGCGCGGCGCGTGTCGCGTCGATCTTGAATCCGCGCAGGAGCGGCTGCGTCACGTTGAACGTCAGGTTCGACCGAAATTGCGGATTGCGGAGGTTCGTCGAACTCTGCTGTGCCGCCCGGCTGTTTGTCCAGCCGACCGTATAATTGCCGCCCCCTCTGTACAGGCTCTGCGCGATGCCCGCAGTCCAGTTCTCCGTCATGCTGGTCGTGATGTTCGTGATGCCCTGTGTGGTCTGTGAGGGCAGCGTGCTCACGCGGGAGTTGTTTGCCGACGACGTCAAGTTGACTCGATAGTTGGCTTCGAGCGCAGCGATCGTGAAGTCGGTCAGACGCGGCGTGATGCGCGCGACGCCGATGTCGATGTTCTTGTCGGCCCCACGCTGCACGGCGTCCTGAATCGTCAGGTCGACGCGCGGGCCTGGAGTCGTGAACGGCGTGCGCTGTCCGGCGGGCGCCTGCGGCACCGGCTGCACCTGTTGCAGCGCCTGTTGAACGAGCTCACGCACGCGCGCAGGATCGAGTTCGGTGTCTTTTTGTTTCTGCGCAAACGCCGGCGGCGCCGCCGCCAGCGCGACGACGAGGCCTGCGGCTGCCGTCATCAGTACGTTCTTCCTCACGAGACCCTCCAGAACAAATACAAGTGCTGAACGAATATGTTTGATGGAATCTAATGGCGGCGATCCGGTGGTCCGGACCCGCGGCGGCTGCTCTCACGCTTGTCGTGCAGCGCCTTGAGCTTGATCCGCTGGTCGGGCGTCAGCACGCGGTTCATGCGATATAGCATCAGCACGCGCGCCTTGTTGGCTTCGGTGCGCGTGCTCTCCACCTTGTCGACGTGCGCCATCACCGCCGCTTCGTCGGCCGCGTCGCGGATCATTTGCGACATCGTTTCTTCGAGTTGATCGAGCCGTTCGCGAAGCTCCTTCAACCGCGGAAACGTGTTCTGCCAGATCTGCTCGATCGCGGCGGACTGCGGGTCCGTTATGCCGAGCTCGGTACGCTCGGGCTCGTCGGCCCACCAGCGCGGTGGATGACGATCTTGCCCGCCGGGCTTTGAGCCGGGTGTCTGAGCGTATCCGGACTCCGCTGGACGTTCGCAGGCATCTGCCGCGACGTTGAACGTCGGGATCAGAAGGAGGGCCGCAAGAGCCCACGAGGGGTGGCGTGCCATCGAAATTGTCAGTCTCCAGTGGAACTACAGCGGCTATTACGACTCGCGGCAAGCGGCCGTTTACCCCGGATGGGTAGCCGACTGCTCAGGACCGAACTGATGCGGCGGCGTAACTACATTGCCTGACAGTGTTTGCGGTGGCATATGCATTGCCTTGCAAATGATGTCGGCGATGGGGCCGATGCGACGCAGGAGACGGACGTGCGCGGAGCAATGATTGGCTGGCTCGTCGTGGCGGCGCTGCTGGTTGGACTCAGCATAGGACGCGCGTCAGACCGCGATGAAACCGTCGTGACCGCGCAGGTTAGCTCCGCTGAACACGAGACGGAAGAAGGTTACTTCTCGCTCGGTCCCGACGCCACGGTCCTGGCCAAGCCCGGCACGGATCTGTATCGATTTCTCGCCCGCCAGAACGGTCACAAAGTGCGCATAACGCTGACCTTAGTCGGCGGTCAGGAGCTTTCTCGACTGGAAAGATAAGGGCTCATCGCTTAAGTCTTGCCTCAGGGCGCCGGGTCTAAAGACCCGGCCTACGGGGGAGTGAGTGTAGGGCGGACCCTCAGGTCCGCTGTTCATGAACCCTGAGCCGCGAACTGTTCCAACGTCTCGATCACCTGCCCGACGATGTTGTTGGGCGTCGAAGCGCCGGCAGTCAGTCCTACCCTGAGGCGCCCTTGCGGCAGCCAGTCACTCGACAGCGTTTCCCGGGCGTTCGCCGTTGATGGCGCGCCGATTGGCCGGTGCCTGATTTCGGTCGGGGAGACGAGGCACTCCGGATCGGCGATGTGATATGTCTGCACGCGCGCGGCGCAGATACGCGCGAGATATCACGATGACCAGGTCGACCGGCTTCTCACGCAACAACGCGAGGACGGCGTCCTGCCGGTCCTGCGTGGCGCTGCAGATGGTGTCGAATGTGCGGAAGTGCTCCGCCGTGTGCGCTTCGCCATACCTGGCGCGCATCGCGCGGCCGAACATCTCCCCGATCTCCAGCGACTCCGACATCAACATCGTCGTCTGGTTGGCGCAGCCGATGCGAATGAGATCGGTGTCGGGATCGAAGCCGGGAGATACCGCGTCGCCGAAACGCGCGAGAAAGGTGCCGCGATCGCCGCGGTGCTCGATATAGTCGCACACGATTGCCGCTTCGTCGCGATCCAGCACGATCAAGTAGCGTCCCTGCGGAAACTTCAGCGCCTGCGATGCGGTCGCGCGCGTCTCCTCGTGACGCACCTTGCCGTGGATAATGGCGGTGTAGCCGTCCTGCGCATAGCGCACCACGTTCTTCCAGACGTTGAGCACGGACCCGCATGTCGTATCCACAAGCGTGCAGCCCTGCGCCGTCAGCCGAAGCATTTCCTCGACCGTCACGCCGAAGGCAGGCAGAATCACGACGTCGTCGGGCCCGAGTCGATGGGTCCGTTCGACGGAGTCCGTGAGAAACCTGATGCCGGCCGCGCGCAGCCGATCGTTGACGTGCGGGTTGTGGATGATTTCGCCGGTGAGGAACACGCGCTGGCCCCGGAAGCGAGCGCGCGCCTGGTACGCATAGTCGACCGCGCGATCGACGCCGTAGCAGAAGCCGAATTCACGCGCGAGGTGCACCGTGAGGCGGCCGGCGACGTGACGGAAATCCGAAGTACGGACCTGGTCGACGAGCTTGCTGTGATAAGCAGCGGCGAGTTCTCCGGCGACGGCCTCTTTCATGTCGAGGCCCTTCCGGAAGATCAATGGTCGGGTATTGCTCACGTCAGCGGGAACGGTCCACCAAATCCCGCGCGTGCGGTGTCATATCCTCGAGCGGCAGCAACGCGCTGCTGACGCGCGGGCGCGAGAAGGCGTCGGCGTCCGAGAGGAAATCATCCTCGCTCGTCAGCACGGCCGACGTGACGGCGGCGTTCGCGCGCGCGGCCGTCGTGACCGCCAGCTGCGAGACCGGCGCGGACACGCGCGCCGTGCGCTCGACCGTCCGATGGATGTCGAGGACCTGACCGAGGCCAACGCCGGCAATCAATCCGGCGGCGGCGGCCACGGTGACCCAGCGGCGGACGTGCGAGTGGCCGCTGATCACCGCGCGGGCGGCCTTCGGGAAGGCAAGGACGCGCGCAGGATGCTCCATGGCTTCGAGGCGACGGGTGATCTGAGCCTGCTGGGCCGCCATGCGCTCGATCGGAAATGCCGCATCGGCGTCGACGCGCAGCTCGTCGCCGATGCCGAGCACCCAGCGATCGAATTCTTCGAAGCGAGCGCGACAGGTCGCGCACGCTTCGAGGTGCGGATGGCCTCCAGCGGTCGTCCACAGGCGAGCGAACTCACGATCGCTGAGATGTCCGCGGCCGAGGCGTTCAAGAAGTGACACGGCGTTTCCCTTTCAGCTCCGCGTGAGGCACTGCGGCCCGGTCGGAGGCGAGCAGCGTCCGCAACTTCCGAATCGCCCGAAAAAGGTGGACCCGCACGGTCGATTCATTCAATCCCGTGAGCGCGCTGACCTCGCGCGATGTGCAGCCCTCGACATGACTGAGGACGAACACCGCGCGTTGCCGTTCCGGCAGTCGCGCGAGCGCGGCGGCAATCTGCTGGCGCCGCTCCCGCGATAGCAGCGCGGCCTCCGGTGATGCTCCGGCGCTCGCGAGGCGCTCCGTCAGGTCGCGATCGGCCGAGGTCCCGTCGGTGGGCGCGCCGGCGACGCGCCCCATCGGCACGAGCCAGCGCTCGCGTCGTGTTCGCGCCTTGATGCGATCCAGGCATCCGTTGATCAGGATGCGCGTGAACCACACGTCGAACGGCAGCTCTTCACGGAACGTGAACAGGTGCGAGTACGCCTTCACAAACGCGTCCTGCACCGCCTCGTCAGCGTCGGCGGTCTCGCGCAGGTAATGGTACGCAATCCGGCTCGCGCGGCGTTGATGCCGCCCGACCAGTTCCGCGAAGCGTTCCCGCGCATCGGCGTGCTTCCCCTCTGCCTGGAGCGTCTTGACTGTCCTGGCAGCGATAGCATCCGCTTCGCGGGCGGCCGTGAGCGCCGCTGACGTTCCTGACATGCAATACGCCGCCGGGGCCCCGGCGTTTACCGCCGGGCAGGGCGGCCCGTGCTTATCATTATAAGGGCGGGCGTTGCCGTATCTGCGACGCCGTCGTAGAGCAGCGCCGAGCGCCCGCTGTCACCTGGAGCGAACGGTCGGTCGAAGCTGACGGCCGGAAGGTGACGGCTGGCAGTTGGCGGCCGGCTGGCCTTTTGACTTGTGTTCCCGGAAAATAAAACATCAGCACGTCCGCCGCACTGTCACCCGCTTTGAGACGTGCGAATGCAGCCGCCTGGCACAAGCCGACGCCGTGATCGAAACCGCGACCCGTGAAGACCAGGCGGTCGCCCGATTCGCGGATCGTGAACAGCGTGCTGCGCACGGCCACGTAATCCTGGAGCGCCACGTCTCGCACGACTGTCGCGCCGTTCTCACGGGCCTGCGAATGATCGTTGGCTGCTCCCCGAACGAGGCGCCCGGCAATCCGATGCGCGACGATTGCGCCCGCACGCCGTGAGCAGAGCCGCGACAAACCCAACGAGCAGAATTCTTCGCACCTCCCGCTCAAGGTATCGGCACGAGCCGCTGTAAACTTGATCGAGTGTCGCGCATTCTCGTGATCGACGACGACCAGGGCGTCCGGGAAAGCATTGAGCGGATGCTTCGTGGAGCGGGCTACACCGTGCAGAGCGCCGGCAGCGGTGAGGAAGGCTTGACGCTCGCCCGCGGCAATGCCTTCGACGTCATCCTCTCCGATATGCGGATGTCCGGGATCTCTGGTATCGATGTGCTTCAGAAGCTGCGGGAGCGGCGCGTCGACTCGGCGTTCATCGTGATGACGGGGTTCGGGACGGTCGACACGGCGGTGGAAGCTATGAAGCTCGGCGCGGTCGACTTCGTACAGAAACCGTTTTTTCGCGACGAGCTGCTGATGCGCGTGCGTTCCGCCGCCGACCGGCGGCAGCTCGCGCGACAAGTCGACCTCCTTCAGCGGCAGATCCGCACCGGCGGCAGCCTGGACGCGCTGATTGGGGAGAGCGAGGCCATGCGCCGCGTGAAGGATCTCGTGGTCCGCGCGGCCGCGGCGCCGGGCACCGTGCTCATCACAGGGGAGACCGGCACGGGCAAGGAGCTCGTGGCGCGCGCGCTGCATGCGGAAAGTCCGCGCGCCGACAAGCCCTACGTCGCGCTGAACTGCGCCGCGCTCACGGATTCGCTGCTCGAGAATGAATTGTTCGGCCACGCGCGCGGCGCGTTTACCGGCGCCGCCGCGGCCCGCGCCGGCCTCATCGAACATGCGCATGGCGGCACGGTCTTCCTCGACGAGATCGGGACGATGCCGTCGGGGCTGCAGGCGAAGCTGCTGCGCGCGCTCGAATCCGGCGAAGTGCGGCGGATCGGCGAGAACGAGGCGCGGCACGTCGACGTGAGGTTTCTGGCGGCGACCAACGCCGATCTGCAGCAGGCGGTCACCTCCGGCGCGTTCCGCAGCGACCTGTTCTACCGCCTGAACGTTCACCGTATTCACCTGCCGCCGCTTCGTGAGCGAGGCGGCGATGTCGATCTGTTCCTCGATTACTTCCTTCAGCGCTGTCGGGTCGGAACGGACGTGACGGGTTACAGCGACGCTGCGCGTGCCGCGCTCGTCGCCTACGACTATCCCGGCAACGTTCGTCAGCTCGAGCACATCGTGCAGCGCGCCGTCGCCGTTTCTCGCGATCCGCTCATCGATCCGGCGGACCTGCCGGAGGAGCTGTTTGCCTCGCGCACCGCCGATGCACAGGCATACGCCGCCGACGGCTCCGTAGCCGCCGCGCGCGAGCGGGCGGAGCGCGAGATGATCGTCGCGACGCTTGCGAAGAACCGCGGGGAGATTGCCGCCGCCGCACGCGAGCTGCAAGTCAGCCGCACCACGCTCTGGCGCTTGATGAAGAAGCACCGGATCACTGCCGACGTGCGGGCAGACTGAGGCCACAGAAGAACACTGAAAGAGATAAAGCGCCGCGCAGCCCTAAAGGGCTTCGCTACGACAATCAGAAACTCGCGTAGCCTTTAGGCCTGCTTGACCGCCGCCTCGCCGATCGACGCCTGGATGCCGAACCAGCCGCACGCGACGATCGCGCGCATTACTGTTGTTCTCTCGTTTTCAGTGGCCGTGATTCATTGACGAAACACAGCGCGTTTCATTTCTGAAACCTGCAACACCGCCGGCTGCGTCGGCGCGGCCGAGTCGCACGCGTCTTTACTGGTGTCGCGGCGCGCGCGACCCTGCGGCGCGGCTCTTGCTACCCCGTCCGTCCACCCGCCATGCAACCGGTCACGATCCTCATCGTCGATGATGACCAGGACATGCTTCGTCTGTTGTGCGCGAGCGCGCGCGCGCGGCAGTACGAGCCGATCGCCGCCACGTGCGTGAAGACGGCGATTGACGTGGTGCGCTCTGCGCCGGTGGACGTCGCGGTGATTGACCTCTCGGTCGGCTCAGAATCCGGACTCGATGCGATTGGCCAGTTGAGCGAGTTGTCGGCCGACCTCGAAATCCTCATCGTCTCCGGCGCCGTGCCGCTGATGTCCGCCATCGAATCGTACGACCTGGCGGCGTTCGCGTTCGTTCAGAAGCCGGTCGACATCGAGCATCTCTTCGCGACCGTCAAGCGGGCTGTCGAGCGGCGGCGCATGAACCTCGCGAATCGCCGGTTGATCTGGGAGATGCAGGTCACCAACGCGATCGGCGAAGACCTGCGCCGATCGCTCGATTCGCGCGAGCTGATCGAGAGCACGCTGCAAAGACTGATGGATGTGCTGCAGGCCACAAGCGGAAGCGCGCGCCTGATGAACGCCTTGACCGGCGAATTCGACGTGCACGCGGCGATCGGCCCTCCCGAGGCGGGCGCGCCACGACCGAGCGACCTGGTGCTCGCCTCGCGGGCGCCCGTCATGTTCGCTGACCTGCACGAGGGCTTGCCGGCGGAGAGCGCATCGCGCATCCCCGTTCGTTCCGCGATCAGCGTGCCGATGTTCGCGGGCGACGAGCTGATCGGCGCACTCAGCCTGGGCGCGTCCGCGCCGAGACGCTTCAGCGGCGACGATCGGCGCCTCGTGACCACGATCGCCGGGCACCTCGCGGTCGCCGTACAGAACGCGCGGTTTCACTCTTACGCGCGCATCGGCAAACAACAGTGGGAAGCCACGTTCGATGCGATCAGCGATCTGATCGCGGTCTTCGACGGCCGCGGGCGATTGCTGCGCGGCAACGTCGCGCTGGCGGCGCATCTGGGACGGCCGGTCACCGCCCTTCGGAACACGAGCTGCGACGAGGTCGGCTTATGCGATGGAGCGCACCCAGATTGCGCGGTCGGACACGCAGCGGCCGAGGGCTGCGTGCAGGCGGAGATCACCACGCCCGCGGGTCAGATCTTCAGCGTGACTACGTGTCCCGTGCCCGACATTGCGGACGGTCCGGCCGTCGTGCAGATCGCGAAGAACGTCACGCAGGAAATCCAGAGCGCGCGGCGGCTGCAGCAGATGAGCGACGAGATCGCCGTCACCAACGGACGCCTGCTCGCCACGGTGGAGCGCCTGAAGACGACGCAGGCGCAGTTGCTCCAGGCGGAGAAGCTGTCTGCGATCGGGCAGCTCGTCGCGGGCGTCGCGCACGAACTGAACAACCCGCTCACGAGCGTCATCGGCTACGCGCAGCTCGTTGAGGAGGAACTGCGGCAGGCTTCAGCTGACGAGCCGCCCCGCACCGCGGCGGAGCTGGCGGCGGATCTTCGGCGCATCGCCGAAGAATCCGAGCGCGCGGCGCGCATCGTCCGCAACCTGCTCGCGTTCGCGCGGAGACAGACGGCGGAGCGCGCGCCGCAGGACCTCACCGATCTCGTGAGCCGCGTGCTCGCCTTACGCGCGTACGAGTTCCGGTTGAACGGCATCGAGATCGAAACAGCGTTCGACTCCGGGCTGCCGCACGTCATGGCCGACGCCGGTCACCTGCAACAGGCGCTGCTGAATCTCGTGCTGAACGCCGAGCAGGCGATGCGAGGACGTGCCCCGCGGCGCCTGCATTTTGCCGCCCGCTATGTCGCGGCGGCGGGCGCCGTCGAACTGTCGCTGACTGACAGCGGACATGGGATCTCCGACGACAACCTGCGCCGCATCTTCGATCCGTTCTTCACAACCCGCGACGTCGGGGAAGGCACAGGACTCGGCCTCAGCATCTGCTACGGCATCGTCCGCGATCATGGCGGGCAGATCACGGTGCAGAGCCGCGTCGGCGTCGGCACGACATTCTCGCTGCTGCTGCCGGCGCGCGCAGACGGCGCGGTCGGTGCGGACCACGAGGTACTGGTGGCGCACGGCGACCAGACCGAGCGCGACTATCTCGCCGCGGTTCTCGGTGGATGGGGATATCGGGTCAGCGTCGCCGCAACCGCGGAAGCGGCACGCGAGCGGCTGCGCGGCGGCGGGATCGACACGGCGTTCGTCGATCGCGTGTTTGTCGCCGCCGATCGCGACGCGTGGCGCAGTGCGCGCGCCATCGACGGGCAGCCCGCGTTGATCGTGCTGCTGACGAGTGCGGAAGAAGACGAGACGATGGCGACGGCGGATGCGGGCGAGGCCAGCGCGGTGTTGCCGCCGCCATTCGAGATGCGGGCGCTGAGGGCAGCCCTCCGCGCGGTGTCGAAGGAGTGTGTATGACGGTGCAGCGACCGCTGCTGGTCGTCGTGGATGACGAGCAGGGGATTCTTGACGTGGTGGGACGATTCGCACGGCGCACGGGATTCGACGTGCTCACGTGCTCGGGCGGACGCGAAGCGATCGAGCTGCTCCAGGTGAAACGCGCCGACCTCGTCATGGTGGACCTGCGGATGCCTGACGTCGGCGGTCTCGACGTGCTGCGCGCGATTCGCGAGACGGACCCCCGGTGTCAGGCGGTGCTCATGACCGGCTATGCGTCCGTTGAAACCGCTGTCGAAGCGATCAAGCTCGGCGCGATGGATTACCTGAGCAAGCCGATCGACTTCGGCCGGCTCGAGCAGATGCTCGCCGGCGTGCGCGACGAAATCGAACGCCGGCGGAACCTGCTCACGATTGAAAGCGACGTCGCACGGCGCCTGGAGTTCTGCGGGATGATCGGGCGGGGACCGGTCATGCAGGAGCTCTTCGGCATGATCCGGCGCCTTGCGCCGCACGTCCGCACGGCGCTCATCAGCGGGGAAACGGGCACGGGCAAGGAACTGGTCGCGCGCGCCCTCCACAAGACGGGGCCGCGCCGCGAGCGCCGCTTCGTGACGGTCAACTGCTCGGCCGTTGTCGAGACGCTGTTCGAGAGCGAACTGTTCGGCCACGTGCGCGGCGCGTTCACCGGCGCGACGGATCACAAACCGGGTCTCTTCGAGCTGGCCGATGGCGGCACGCTGTTCCTCGACGAGATCGGGGAGTTACCAATGTCGGTCCAGGCCAAGCTGCTGCGCGTGCTGGAGCTCGGTGAGGTGCATCGCGTCGGCTCGCTGGATCCGCGCCGCGTCAACGTCCACGTGATCGCGGCGACCAATCGCGATCTGCGCGCCGAAGTCGCAGCGGGCCGGTTCAGAAGCGACCTCTACTACCGGCTGAACATCGTCGAAGTCAAGCTGCCGACGCTGCGCGATCGGCGCGAGGACATCCCGTATCTCACCGCCGCGTTCGTGCGCGCCACGTCGGAGCGGCTGCAGAAGCCGCTGCTGGGACTGTCGCCCGGCGCGGAACGGCTGCTCGGCGAGGCGGCGTGGGAGGGCAATGTCCGCGAGCTCCGGAACGTGATGGAGCGCGCCTGTATCCTTGCGGACGGCGAGTTCATCACCGAGCGCGAGCTGTCGATCAGCATGCCGGCGCTGCGGCCGCCACTGCCCGCCGCAACCCTCGAGCCTGCCGCATCATCTGCGTCACAGCCGCAGACGCCCTTGGCTGATGGGGACCTGCTCGTCACGGTGGAGCGCGAGCACATTCAGCGCGCCTTGCTGCGCGCGAACGGCAACAAGAAGGCGGCCGCGCGCATGCTGGGCCTGAGCCGGCGCGCGCTCTACCGGCGTCTCGAGCGGCTGGATCTCGGCGATACCATCATGCGGCGGCGCGACACGCTCGACGCAGAGGTCGGGGCGTGAGCACGGCTTTGTCGACCGAGCCGCTTCTCACCCCGGTGCTCGTCGTGGACGATGAGTCGGGCGTGCGCGATCTGATGAGCCGCTGGCTCGCGGCGGGGTATGACGTCAGAACGGCGTCTAACGCGGACGAGGCGCTGACGCGCGTGCACGGCGATCCACCCGCGGTCGCGCTGTGCGATATCCGAATGCCGGGGCGCGACGGTCTCTGGCTCGCGCAGCAGATTCGCGACGCTTCGCCGGAAACCGCGGTAATCATGGCGACGGGCGTTCAGGACGTCGCGTCCGCCGTTACGAGCCTGCAGCAAGGAGCGATCGACTACCTCACGAAGCCGTTCGGCCGCGATCGGCTTCGCGATTCGGTGATGCGCGGCGTCGAATGGCATCGCTCGGCGCGCGAGTCGCGGCGCTGGCGCGAGGCGCTGGAAGCGGAATTGAATGCGCGTCGCGATCGGATCGTCGACGCGATCGCGTCACTCTCTATCGACGGCGAGGCCGCGCTCGATCGCATGCTCTCGACGCTCACGCTGGGCGATCCCAGCGCGTATGAGCACGCGTATCGCGTCTCGGCGCTCGCCGTCAGCATCGCACTGACGATGGGCGTGCCGGACACGGATCTGCCGGCGCTCGAGCAGGCGGCACTGCTGCACGATGTGGGCAAGCTCGCCATTCCCGACGCCGTGCTGCGCAAGCCGGCGCCACTCACGGCGGAAGAGCAGCTGCTCGTCCGCCTGCACCCCGCGATCGGCGCCGATCTGATTACCGGGATTCCGTACATCGCCAAGGCCGTAGACATCGTGCGCCATGCCCACGAACGTTCGGACGGCCTCGGATTTCCGAACGGCGTACGCGGCAGCGAGATCCCGCTCGCGGCGCGCATCATCAGCGTCGCGGACGCCTTCGACACGATGACCCGTCCGCGCGTGTTCAGGGACGCGATCAGCGCTCGCGACGCGTGCCTCGAGGTGAGCCGCTGCGCCGGCACGCAATTCGATCCACAGATAGTCGATGCGTTCCTGCGCGTGATACAAGTTACGGCGGCCACGGAATAAGGAAGCCACGGATCACACGGATTTCACGGATCTGACTCCATGAGGTTTTCAGTTCGTGCGATCGGCGGGACGGCGTGGCTCCGATGCCGTTGGATTGTTGATCCGTGTGATCCGTGGCCCGTGGGTTCGGCGGAATCCGTATGACCCGCCCGCGCGTGTTCAGGGACGCGATCAGCGCTCGCGACGCGTGCCTCGAGGTGAGCCGCTGCGCCGGCACGCAATTCGATCCACAGATCGTCGATGCGTTCCGGCGCGTCATGCGAGCCACGGGTGCCACGGAATGAAGAAGCCACGGATCACACGGATTTCACGGATCTGACTCCATGACGTTTTCAGTTCGTGCGATCGGCGGACGACGTGGCTCCGATGCCGTTGGATTGTTGATCCGTGAGATCCGTGCGATCCGTGGCCCGTGGGTTCGGATCGGCGGAATCCGTATGACCCGCCCGCGCGTGTTCAGGGACGCGATCAGCGCTCGCGAAGCGTGCCTCGAGGTGAGCCGCTGCGCCGGCACGCAATTCGATCCACAGATCGTCGATGCGTTCCGGCGCGTCATGCGAGCCACGGGTGCCACGGAATGAAGAAGCCACGGATCACACGGATTTCACGGATCTGACTCCATGAGGTTTTCAGTTCGTGCGATCGGCGGGACGCCGTGGCTCCGATGCCGTTGGATTGTTGATCCGTGAGATCCGTGCGATCCGTGGCCCGTGGGTTCGGATCGGCGGAATCCGTATGACCCGTGGCCCCAATCCGTGGCACAATCGGCACATCAGTGGCGACGTTTGAACCCGTGATCGGGCTCGAGATCCACGCGCAGCTCCTGACCGCCACCAAAATCTTTTGCGGCTGCAGCACGCGGTTCGGCGCCGCGCCGAATACGCAGCTGTGCCCGGTCTGTCTCGGGCTGCCGGGCGCCTTGCCGGTGCTCAACCGGCGTGCGGTCGAGTTCGGCGTGCGCGCGGCGCTGGCGCTCGGCTGCCGACTGCAGCCGGAGTCGATCTTCGCCCGCAAGAATTATTTCTATCCGGATCTGCCGAAGGGTTACCAGATCTCGCAGTACGACCGTCCGTTCGCCACTGACGGCGCGATCGAATTCTCGGTCGCCGGAACGCCGCGACGCCTTGGCATCGTGCGGGTGCACCTCGAAGAAGACGCGGGCAAGTCGCTGCACGAGGGTGTCGCCGAATCCGGCCGCGCGACGCACCTCGATTTCAATCGCAGCGGCGTGCCGCTCATCGAAATCGTGACGAGTCCCGATCTGCGATCGCCGGCAGAGGCTGCCGAGGCGTTCAGCCGTCTTCGCGAGATTCTCGTCGCGCTTGGCGTGAACGACGGCAACATGGAAGAGGGGAGTCTCCGGTGCGACGCGAACGTCTCGGTGCGCCCGGTGGGCGAGACCAGATTCGGCGTGAAGACCGAAGTCAAGAACCTCAACTCGTTCCGTCACGTGCAGCGCGCACTCGAATTCGAGATCGAGCGGCACGCCTCGGCGCTCAACGGCGGCGTGGCGCTGGTGCAGGAGACGCGCCTGTGGGACGTCGCGGCCGGCCGCACCCACGTGATGCGGACGAAGGAAGAAGCAGACGACTACCGGTACTTTCCCGAACCGGATCTTCCGCCGCTCGTCCTCGATGCCGCCTGGATCGAACAGATCCGCTCGACGCTGCCGGAGCTCCCGGAGGCGCGCCGCCGCCGCTTCGTCGACCAGTACCAGCTGCCGGAGTACGATGCCGGCGTGTTGACACAGTCGATGGCGCTTGCCGATTACTTCGAGCGCGTCGCGGTTGCCGCAGGGAATGCCAAGGCGGCGAGCAACTGGGTCATGGGCGAGTTGATGCGCAAGATGAAAGACGTGGGCGTCGCGATCGAAGACGTGCCGATGTCGCCTGACGCGCTTGCCCAGCTCATCACGCTCGTCGAGCGCGGTGCGATCACCGGTCCCGTCGCAAAGACAGTCTTCGAGCGCATGTACCAAACCGGCCGGTCGGCCCGCTCGATCGTCGATGAAGAAGGACTCGCGCGGATTGGCGATGCTGGCGCGATCGATCGCATCGTGCGTGACGTGCTTGCCGCGCACGCCGCGACGGTCGCGGAGTATCGCGCCGGCAGGACGAAGACCTTCGGGTTCCTCGTCGGACAGGTGATGAAGGCGACGGCCGGGAAAGCGGATCCCGGCCATGTGAACGAGAGCGTCCGTCGCTTTCTGGCGGAGCCTGCAGGGGAGCCTCGGTGATCGAAGCGCAACATGTTTCCAAGATGTACAGCCGCGGCGTCTACGCGCTGCACGATCTTTCACTGCGGATCGACAAAGGCGAGTTCGTTTTTCTGACCGGGCCGAGCGGCGCGGGCAAGTCGACGCTGCTCCGGCTGCTGCTCCGGCGTGATATTCCCACAGAGGGCAAGCTGATTGTCGGCGGCCGCGATCTCGCGCAGTTGACCGAGCGGCAGGTGCAGGCCTATCGCCGGTCGATCGGCTTCGTGTTCCAGGATTTCAAGCTGCTGCCGAACAAGCCCGTGCTCGAGAATGTCGCGTTCGTGCCGCGCGTGCTCGGCATGGCTGCCGCGCAGCAGGAGCGCCGCACGTTCCAGGTGCTCAAGTGGGTGGGCCTGCAGCACCGCATGACCGCCTATCCGATGGAGCTCTCGGGCGGTGAACAGCAGCGCATCGCGATCGCGCGCGCGCTCGTCAACGACCCCGTCATCATTCTCGCGGACGAACCCACCGGCAACCTCGATCCGGATCTCTCACTTGAGATCATGAACCTGTTCCGGGAAATCAACGCCCGCGGCACGACCGTGCTCGTCGCCACTCACGATCGTGAATTGATCCGCCGCGTCGGCCGCCGCACGGTGACGCTCGATCACGGGCACGTCGTGGAGGTCGCCTGACGTGCGCGCCCTGAAGTACTTCTTCGGCGAAGCGGCCTCCAGTCTGTGGCGCGGCTGGCGCATGGCGGTGCTCTCGACGCTGACGATCGCGGCGGGACTCTTCGTGCTTGGCTTCTTCCTCATGGTCAACGCCAACCTGCAGCGGCTCGTCGGGCGCTGGAGCGATGCGGCGGAGCTCGCCGTGTACTTGCGGGACGAAGCGACACCGGATCAGGCGGCGGCGATCAACGGCGTGCTGGAGCGCAGCGGTCTCGCGCAGTCCGTGCAGCGTTTCTCGAAAGACGATGCGCGCAGCGAGTTTGCGCGGGACTTTCCGGATCTCGCCGCGGGGGCGACCTCGCTCGAACGCAACCCTTTCCCCGCATCGTTCGAAGTTCGTCTCAACGAGCAGGCACGCGACTCGACGGGAGCGATCGACAACCTGGTCACGACGCTCAACGGCATGGGAGGCGTGGCCGACGTCAGGTACGATCGGCGGTGGCTGACTCGCCTGAACGCGACGATACGGGTCGTGCGGGGTCTCGGTCTCGTTATCATCCTGCTGCTGGCGTCTGCCTGCGCGCTGACGGTTGCAAACGTCGTCCGGCTCGCCGCGGCGGCGCGGCGTGACGAAATTGAAATCATGCAGCTCGTCGGTGCGCCCTTCGGATACATCCGGGGACCCTTCGTGGTGGAGGGTTTCCTCCAGGGCGGTATCGGAGCAATCTTTGCGGTAGTCCTGCTTTTAGGCGCCTTCGCCGCCGTTCGTGCGCGTTACGGCGCCTTTGTGTCAGAGGCAGTCGGATTAGCCGGCGTCTCTTTCGTTCCGGCCGAACTGCTGGTGCTGCTCATCGCGGGCGGCATGGCGCTCGGCTGCCTGGGTGGGTTCATCGTCGCGCGCGGCGTCCGTTGAGCTTTGAATTTTCTGAGACATTTCGTTGACAGTCGCCGGAACTCGCGTTTAGACTCGATCCATTCTTCACAAGTCCTTCGCGAGGAGTCGCATGGCACGCGTTGTCAGCCCGGATCGGGTTTTGAGCGCCCCTGTCACGATCACAACCGACTTCTATCGCGAGGAGTTTCTCAAGCACCGCGAATGTCTTGCGCGGCAGCGTGAGTACTACTCCGAGCGTGCGATCACGGATGCTGACGGTGCCATCGCGCGCGTCCTCAGCGAGCTCGACCATCTCTGTGCGAAAGACAACGCGCAGCAGGTGATGAGCAAGCTCCTCAGGACATTCGACGTCGTGACGGGCCTGTCGGCCTGGTCCGACCCGAAGCAGCTTCACTGAAAAGATCTTCGACCTCGGGTAATCGACCACCTTCCGTCGCGCGAGTGCGCGCCGATCTGGATGCGCTCGTCACCGCTGCGATTCGCGCATCGGATGCCCGAGACTTGACGGCTCGCGCAATCGATCTCCATCCACACGCGCTTCCACCACACATCCCACTCCGTGTCGTCGCGGCGGGGAAGGCGGCCGCTTCGATGCTGCGCGCCTTCCAGGACGAACACGCCGACCGCATTGTTTCGCATGTCATCGCAGCGCCGGAGACGGGCGCCGGTCACCCGGAGCCGAACGAGGCGAGCGTCACCTCGGGACGGCGGGCGCTGGCGCTTGCATCGGAGGCGCGGCGTGCGGGGGAACTGCTTGTCGTCCTGCTATCGGGCGGCGCTTCGGCGCTGCTGGCAGTGCCCGCCGATGGGCTCACACTCGACGACAAGGTCGGCGCGACGCGCGTGCTTCTCAGAAGCGGGTTGCCTATCGGCGCCATGAACGGTGTCCGCAAGCATCTGTCCGCGATCAAAGGCGGACGGCTGGCCGCGTGCGCCGGACGTTCGGTCACGTTCGCGCTCTCGGACGTTCACGCACCCGTCGAAGACGATCCGGCCGTCATCGGATCCGGTCCAACGGTGGCGGATGCGTCGACGTTTGCCGACGCGGTGCGCGCGCTCGGCGATGCGGACGTCCTCGGCGCGATGCCCGCCGCCGTTCGCGACCATCTGGTGCGCGGCGCCGCCGGCGGGGGCGACGAGACGATCAAGCGAGGTGATCCACGACTCGCCCGCAGCGAATTCTTTATCACCGGCACGCGTCGCGATGCGATGGACGGCGTCGTCGCGGAGGCACGCGCACGCGGCTACCAGGTCGCACGCATCGATGCACCGATACTCGGCGAGGCGCGCGAGGCGGCGCGCACGTTCATCGCGGATGTACGACAAAGGTTCACAATGTCGTCAGCTCCGCTGTGCCTCGTCGCCTCCGGGGAAACGACAGTGAGGATTGAGGGGAGCGCGGGTCTCGGCGGACGCAACCAGGAGTTCGCGCTGGCCGCCGCGGCGGATCTCGGATCGTTCGGCGCATCGGCGCTGGCGAGCATCGGGACCGACGGAATCGACGGACCCACCGACGCGGCCGGCGCCATCGTCGACTCGACTACGATCACGCGCGCGAGCGCACTCGGGTTGGACGCCGCTACCGCGCTACGCGCACACGATTCGCATTCGTTCTTCCGCGCGCTCGGCGATCTCGTGATCACCGGGCCGACCGGAACGAACGTCGGCGACGTGCAGATATTTCTAGCCGGGTCTGAAGACCCGGCCTACATATGAGAGGTCTGGGTCGGGTCCGGGCGCGCACGGCGCGCCTGCAAGGGAGCGGAGGGGGGCATAGGAGTCCCCGCGAGCGACCGAGCCGGGGTGTGGGGCGGAGCCCCACAGAAGGAAGATAGATAATGATCGCTATGCGCGGGATAAAGCTCGTCCTTACAGGTCTCGTGGCCCTGGTCGTGGTGCTCGGTCTCGGTTTCGCCTGGGGCGCATCGGGACGCATCGCCGCGCAACGTGCCGTCGACGACACGAAACAGCAACTCGATCTGGCGGAAGCGCGGGGAAGACTGCTCGAGGCGCGCGTCAGCCTCTACAATGTGAACTTCGGCGACGCGCAGCGGCAGTTCGAAGATGCCAAGGCGCCGCTGACCAGAGCGCGCGATCGGTATCAGCAGGACGGGAAGCGCGACGCCGCGGAAGGCATCTCCGCGGCGCTCACCCATCTGCAGGAGGCGCAGCGCCTCGCGGCGCGCCTGGATCAGAACGCCAACAACCAGGCGAGCGAGGCGCTGAAAGCGATCCAGGTCGCGACGTCGAAATGATCACTTCAGAACGGTCGCAATCAGCTCGACGCTGATCTTGCGATCCGAAACAGGATCCGCTGCCTGCGAAACGATCATCGGCTTGCCCGACTCGAGAATGAGTCCCAGCCGTTCATTCAGCGAAGACATTCCGGGCTCGAGTGATCCTTCTCCTCCACTCGATCCGGCTTTGGGAAGGTACTCGAGACCGAAGGTAATCGAGATTTTTCCATCCTTCAGCAGCACGGGATGGGCGTCCACGTTAATCCGTACTTCGCGGTAACTGAAGCTCTTGGGCGAATCCCGCATCGGACCCGGCGTTTCGACGAGGACATTCGCATTGCTGCGGATGCTGTTGTTCTGACGATCCCCGACAATCATCGACACGACTTTCTTCGACGGCTGACCCGATCCGGTCTGATCGGTTATCGTGAACTCTATCTTTATATTGATAGGCTGTGGCGGAGGCTCGGGAGCCTTCGACGGCACCGACGCACGCTCTGCCGGCGGTTTCGGCTGCTGCGAGGCAGTAGTCTTCGGCTGCTGCGCTGCCGTCGTCGTGGCGACGAGCAACAGCGCGGCGACAAGAATCAGCATTCGTTTCAACATCGTCTCTCCTCAGTTCCGTCCGCCGGACGGGGTCACGGGTTCGATTTCAATCTCCGCAATCGGCGTGAGCGGGGCGATTGCGATCCGTTCCGTGTCGACCGCTTGCAGCGTCACTGGCGCCACCGAGATGGCGTCAATCCGGCGAAGTGGGTCGAGCTGTATGACTGGGCTGCCCGCTTCAGGCGAGGCGAGCGCGGCTGCGGTGCCACGACGTTGCAGGTTCGCGCGTCGGGCGACGCGGACGACAGGAGGCGGGCTCACGATCGTCGACGCCATTTGCCCGGTCGTTTCGGGGCTGTGCAGCACGATGTCGGTCGGCCGTCCTTCGCGTACCTGCGCCAGTCGCCACAGCATGACGACGACGACGAGCACCGCCGCGGCCGCGATCGGCGCCAGCACCCACGTCCACCGGAACCGGCGCCGCGGCTGTTCGATCCGCTCGATGACCCGCGCGCGCAAGTCCGCACGCGGGTCGACGTCCAGCATCGCGCGCACGGCGAGGTCAATCGCGCGATCCAAGTCTGTTCCCGTATCCGGTCGCTCGTCGTCGGTCATCGCTGTTCCGCCATGCACGTCTGCCGTCAGCTTTCCTTACTGCGTCTGGGGCCCCACTTTTCTTTACCGCGTCGAAGCCCCAACCCCGATGCGTGGCGCTTCGCCCCTCCGGGCTCCGCGCCGGCTGAAGGCTCTCACACGCTGCGGCGCGACTCGCTGCGCTCGCGCGCCGCGGCCGCAGGCGCTTATCCACGTTCGTATCCTGCGGCAGCAAGTTTCTGCTTCAATACCCTGCGGGCTTCTGACACGCGCCACTTGAGCGTGCCGACCGGTATCTTCAACATCGCTGCGATTTGTTCGTAACTGTATTCACCAGATCCCGCGAGCAGCAGCGCATCGCGCAGCTTCGGCGGCAACGTCGCGATCAGCTTTCGGACCTTCCGCTGCAGGTCGGCGGTGATCAACGCGTCCTCCTGCGAACGATCTCCGGCCGGTAAGCGTTCCGTCACGTCCCACTCCTCGTCCTCGTCCATGGGCGGCGCCGGCGCGAGCCGCTGCAGCCATCGCGTAATCCCCTTGCGTCGATCGATCGCCTTGCGCCACGCAATGGCGAGCAGCCACGTTCTGAACGCCGCCTCTCCGCGAAAGTGGCGGAGCTTCTCGAACGCCGTTACGAACGTTTCCTGCGCCACCTCGTCAGCCTCGTCTGGCGACCGGACCGCGGCCAGCGCTGCCCGGAACACCGCGCGCCGGTTGCGATCGACGAGCGCGCCGAACGCGTCCACGTCCCCGGCCTGCGCACGGTGCACCAGCTCCAGGTCTGTCGGGACAGCCTTCTCGGAAGCGCTCACACGTTCGTTAGTGGATGTAAGGGGCACAGCGGTTGGGTTTTGTTTTCCGTGTTTTTCTGTGTTCTTCTGTGGTCGTGCTGAATAGCGACCAGTTGCTGACGGCCATCCGCGACCGCGTGGATCACCCGGCCACCGCCAGCGAGATGATGCAGCGCCTCAAGATTCCGCGCGAACAGCGCGCGACGATCAAGCGCCTCCTCAAGGCACTGGTCGAGAGCGGCCGCCTCATTCAGACGCGCGGCACGCGCTTCGGCCTGCCCGACCGCATGAACCTCGTGGTCGGCCGCGTGCAAACGCACCCGCGCGGATTCGGATTCGTGATTCCCGACCGCCCCGTCGAGGGCGTGACGGGCGACGTCTTCATCGCCGGCAACAATCTGAATCAAGCAATGCACGGCGACCGCGTCGTGGCTCGCATCGAGCGCACGCGGGAGGAACGCGCCGAAGGACGCATCGTCCGCATCCTCGCGCGGGGTGCATCGACAATCGTCGGACGATTCGACGTCGACGAATCCGGAATGGGATTTCTCGTGCCGTTCGATCGCCGGCTGATCATGGACGTGTCGATCCCAGCCGACGAGCGCAAGGACGCCGAACCGGGCGACATGGTCGTCGCCGAGATCACGCGCTTTCCCACGCCGACGCGAAGCCCCCTCGGGCGGGTCCTCAACGTGCTCGGCGACATCGACGAGCCGGGAGTCGATACCGAAATCATCATCCGCAAGTACGGCATTCAGGACCAACACAGCCCGGAAGCGGTCGAGGAAGCGAACCGGCTCGGTGGCACGGTCAAGGACAAAGACATCCGGGGACGCACCGATTTCCGGCCGCTCACCACCGTCACCATCGACGGCGAGCACGCGCGCGACTTCGACGACGCGATCACCATCGACCGCCTGCCGAATGGCCATTATTGGCTGGGCGTCCACATTGCCGATGTCGCGCACTACGTGCCCGAGGGGAGCGCGCTCGACGAGGAGGCGTACGACCGTTCGACCTCGGTGTACTTTCCGGAGCGCGCGGTGCATATGTTCCCGTCGGAGCTGTCGACCGGTCTATGCAGCCTGAATCCGAACGTCGATCGCCTTGTGCAGTCGTGCCTCATGGAGGTCGATCGCCAGGGCGACGTCGTCCGCTACGAGATCCATGACGGCGTGATTCACAGCAACGCGCGCATGACCTACACCGACGTCAACGCGATTCTGACGGAGCACGATCCCGCCGTCACGAGGAAGTACGGTCATCTCGTGGGCATGTTCGAAACGATGAAGGAGCTCTTCCAGATTCTGAATCAGCGGCGCCGGCGCCGCGGCTCGATCGATTTCGACCTCAAGGAACCGGAGATCGTCCTAGACGACGAGGGCATGGTCGAGGAGATCATCGCTGCCGAGCGGAACATCGCGCACCGGATCATCGAGGAATTCATGCTGCTCGCGAACGAAACCGTCGCGGAGCATCTCGACCAGCGCGATGTGCCAACGCTCTATCGCGTCCACGAGGATCCGGACCCGATGAAGGTCGAAGAGTTCGATGAGTTCGTCTCGACGCTGGGCTACGGCCTGGGCGCGCCGACCAATGCCGTGCGTCCCCGGCATTTCCAGAAGCTCGTCGAGCGCATCCAGGGCAAGCCCGAAGAAAAGCCAATCGCGTTTCTGATGCTGCGGACGATGCAGAAGGCGCGGTATGACCCGCAGAACCTCGGACACTTCGGTCTCGCGGCTTCGAGCTACACGCATTTCACGTCGCCCATCCGGCGCTATCCGGATCTGGTCGTGCACCGCACGTTGCGCGAGTCGCGGCACGGCATGTCGGACGACCGCAAGGAAGAGCTGACGGAGGAGTTGCCGGAGGCCGCGCGTCACACGTCGGAGCGCGAGCGGCGGGCCAATGACGCCGAGCGCGAGCTCGTGCAGTGGAAGAAGGTCCGGTTCATGGCGGACAAGGTTGGCGATGAATTCGAGGGTTACATCACGGGCGTCGCCGCGTTTGGTCTGTATATCGAGCTCATCGAGCACTTCGTGGAAGGCATGGTGCACGTATCCACGATGGCTGACGATTACTACCGCTTCGTGGAGCGTGCGCACATCATGCGCGGCGAGAACACCGGCCAGGTTTATCGTCTCGGCGACAAGGTGCGCGTGCAGGTGATCAAAGTGGATATGGAACGGCGCCAGGTCGATCTCGGCCTCGTGGAGATCCTCGAGAAGGTCCGCGCATCGGAACGCAATCGCGGTCCGCGCCGCAGCAAAGCGGAGCCGAAGCGCGAGCGGCACCTGGCGGGCGGAAGGAAGCGCAGCGGCAGGCCGGGGCGCCGCGAACGCGCTGTCAAGAAGCCCAGGAGGTAGGACCGAGGTGGGAGCGGATCGCTCAATCGTCATCGGTACGGCCGGCCATATCGATCACGGGAAGAGCGCGCTCGTGCGCGCCCTGACGGGGACTGATCCGGATCGGCTGAAGGAAGAGAAAGCGCGCGGCATTACGATCGATCTCGGTTTCGCGCACGCCAGGATTGGGGACTTCAATGTCGCGTTCGTGGACGTGCCGGGCCACGAACGCTTCGTCAAGAACATGCTCGCCGGCGTCGGTGGAATCGACGCGGTGCTGCTGGTGATTGCGGCGGACGAATCGGTGATGCCGCAGACGCGCGAGCATTTCGCGATCTGTCGTCTGCTCCACATTCCTGCGGGCGTGATCGCCCTGACCAAGTCCGACCTGGTCGATGCGGACACGCTCGCGCTTGCGACGCTCGAAGCGCGCGAGCTCGTCGCCGGCTCGGCGCTCGCGTCCGCGGACATTATTCCCGTGTCCGCGAAGACCGGCGCCGGACTCGACGAGCTCCGCGCCGCGCTCGCGCACATTGCCGCGCAGGTACCCGAGCGTGGCGGCAGCGGCATCCCGCGACTTCCCGTCGATCGCGTGTTCTCCATGCGGGGCTTCGGTACTGTCGTGACGGGCACGCTGACGTCGGGAAAGATCCACGCCGAGCAGGAGTTGATCGCGCTCCCCGCCGAGCGCCGCGTGAAGGTGCGCGGCATTCAGGTGCACGGCGCACACCAGGGGGAAGCGGCGGCGGGACGGCGCGTCGCGGTAAATCTCGGCGGCGTCGACTTGGCTGATCTCCAGCGTGGCGATACGCTGACGGTGGACGGTGTTCTTGAAGCAACGCGGCGCTTCGATGCGATCGTCGAGCTGTTGTCCGACGCGCCGCCGTTGAAGCACGGCGCACGCGTGCGCGTTCATCACGGCACGACGGAACTGCTCGGACGCATCGCCCTGGCGGCATGCGTCGACGATCCCGCGGAGGCCTGCGCTCTGGTGCCCGGCGCGTCCGCGTTCGCGCGCGTCAGGCTCGAACGTCCGGCCGTGATCACGCGGGGCGATCGGTTCATTGTCCGGGCGTATTCTCCGCCCACGACGATTGGCGGCGGACGCGTGCTGGATCCGCTGCCAGGGCGCACGCCCATCAGGACAATGGCCGGTCGAGCGCGATTCGCGCGCCTGAATGGACCGACGGCAGATGCCGTGCAGGTATTCGTGGAGGAACGCGGAGGCGCGGGACTCGCCCTGGACGCCATCGGCAGACGGGCGGGGTTGACGCGAGCGCAGGCCGCAACGGTCGCGTCAGCGCTCGTCGCCGATGGCCGCGCGGAGCAGATCGCCTCGTCCCTGTTCAGCGCCCCGCTCGTGCGCGCGCTCGAAGCGCGGCTGCTCGCGAGTGTAGAGGAACATCACCGCGCGGCGCCGATCTCGGAGGGACTCCCGCGCGAGGAGGCGCGCGAGCGAGTGTTTGGACGTGCGGCGACGGAGTTGTTCGACGACGTCCTGGCGCGGCTGACGAACGCTGGAAAGCTGGTCGCGCGCGATCGGCTGTCGCTGCCCGGTCGAGCCCCTTCGCTCTCCGCCGAGGAGGCGCAGGCGGAAGCCGCGCTCGAGCGCGCGTTTCTCGAGGCCGGGCTCACGCCGCCGGATGTCGCGTCGGCGGCCGCCGCGCGCGGCATCCCGGCGGCACTCGCCGACCGGATGTCGCGACACCTGCAGCATCGCAAGCGGCTCGTGAAACTCGAGACGGTGCTGTTTCACACCGACGCGCTGGCACAATTGAAGCAGGATGTACTGGCGGGGAAGCAAAGCGGCAACGCGGCGCGCGTTGATGTCGCCGCGTTCAAGGAGCGCTACGGGATCTCGCGCAAGTACGCGATCCCGCTGCTCGAGTGGCTCGATCGGGAGCGGGTCACCCGTCGAGTGGGTGACACGCGCGTGATCCTGTGAGCCGCGGTCAGTTGCGGTCGTCCTGGCTGTCGCGCGTGGCATCCTTGAAGTTGCGGATGCCCTTGCCGATGCCACGCCCCAGCTCCGGCAGGCGGTTCGCCCCGAAGATGAGAATGACGATCAAGAGACAGATGAGCAGTTCCGGCAATCCCACTCGGCCCAGCATGGCGATCCCTTTCGCTTGTCGGGAAAAACGCCATGATTCTATCACCTCCGCGCCACGCCGTCTCAGCCGCCCCGTTCTGGCGCTTGTCGTGGCAGTTGTGTCCTGGATGGCGATCTTGGCGGCGGGCGCCGGACAGTTTTCGTCGGGGGTCAGCGTCGTCGAGGTCTACGCGGCGGTCGTGGACCACGATGGCCGGCCCGTGACCGGCCTGAATCGCGAGGACTTCACGGTGCTCGAGGACGGCCGTCCCCAGATGCTGAGCGCGTTTGCGGAAGGGGACTTCCCTCTTTCGGTCGCGGTCGCCGTGGATCACAGCTTCAGCATGGCGGGCCGCGAGCTGACGAGCGCGCGCGACGCGGCGCGCACGTTCCTGTCGTCGCTCCGATCCGACGATCAGGCGATGATCGTCGCGGTGGGATCGGAGATTGAGACCGTCGCACCGTTGTCGTCCGATCGGCACGCGCAACAGCGCGCGATTGCCGGCCTGGAGCCGTGGGGCACGACCGGGCTGCACGATGCCATCATTGCCTCAATCGACGCCATTCAATCCGCGAAGGGTCGCCGCGCGCTCGTCCTGCTCTCGGACGGCACCGATCGATACAGCAACGCGTCGGCATCCGACGCGCTGTCGCGCGCGCGCAACGCCGACGTGATGATCTATCCGGTCGCGCTCGGGCACACGCGGCCCGCGCTCTTCGCGGAGCTCGCGACGCTGACCGGCGGACGCTCGTTCCAGCCGCGCGACGCGAAGCAGATCACCGATACGATGCAGACGATCGCCAACGAGCTGCGGCACCAGTACCTGCTCGGCTACACGCCGTCGCGGCCGATCGTCGCCGGCGAGGAGCAGTGGCGGTCAATCACCGTGCGCGCCCGTCGATCCGACGTCACCGTTCGCGCGCGCGATGGTTACCTCACGAAATGACCGGGCGCATCGTCTCGATCAACATCTCCGGCGGCGGCGTGCCGAAACGTGCCGTCGAGGAGGCCGACGTGAGATCGCTCGGGATTGTCGGCGACGTGCAGCGCAACCGGCAGTACCACGGTGGTCCCGATCGGGCGCTGTGCCTCTACTCGATGGATTGGATCGATGCGCTTCGCGCTGAAGGACATCCGATTGCGCCCGGCACTACCGGCGAGAACGTGACCGTCCACGGAGTCGATTGGGCGCTGCTCGTACCCGGCATCGGCCTGCATCTCGGAGCGGTCCATGTCGAGGTCACCGGCTTTGCAAGCCCGTGCTACAAGATTCAATCCTCATTTCTCGATAGCGACAGCAGACGCATCGATCAGCGCCGCCATCCGGGATGGAGCCGTGTCTACTGCCGGGTCCTCAGGCCTGGTCCGCTTCGACAAGGCGATGTCGTTGTGATCGAACCAGCTTCATCATGAGGCCGAACTCCAGCGTTCCGAGCAGCCGTCGTTTGAGCCCCGCGTAGGCCTGCCGGCCGGCGATTAAATCGATCATCACCGCGCGGATCGCGGCGCTCTGGTTCAGCGCTTCGATCAGGAGCCGCGTGAACCTGGGACGGAAGAACGCCGCCTTCAGCTCCGTGGCACGGCGGAGCTCCGCGTGCACCTCGTCGCGAATCGACGCCGCATAGACGCGCGCAGGATCGTGCCCTCTGAGCGCGCTTGCTGCCAGTGTTCCGGAACGCATCGCAAAGAAGATCCCCTCGCGCGTGATCGGATCGACCAGTCCGGCCGCATCCCCGAGCAGCATCCAGTTCGCACCGCCAGGTTTCTCTCGATCCAGAGCCTGCGCGGAAAGCGACGGGATGGGCCACGCGTAACGCCGGCGTGGACGATCGGCCGCCGGCCCGTAGGTCCTCAGCCACCGATCGGTGACGTGATGGAGAGCGGCTGTCGATGTCTCGGTCGCCTGCGCGCACGTGCCGACCGCCAGATGATCGGGGCGTGGAAAGGACCAGAGGTAGCCGCGTGGATCATCGACGAAGCGGACCACGACCTCGCTGCTGACGACCCCATCGACGAACGCGCCCGCGGCAATCGACAACTGATCGCGGTCGAACGGCCGGAAGACGCGCTTCCGCACAATACCGGACGGGCCGTCGGCGCCGAGCAGCCAACGCGCGCGCAGCGGACCTGACGTGGAATCGATCGTCCAGGATCCGTCCGATCGGTCAATCGCCCGCGCGCGCGCGGCAACGAGATCAGCGCCCGCCGCGACCGCCTGGCGGAGCAGCGCCGCGTCGAACGAGGCGCGCGGAAAAACCATGAGCGCGTCGGCTGACGAAATTGTCACGTGCGCGCGATTTCCGTCAGTCTCGAAGGTGGCCGAGCGGATGGCGCACCCGTCCGGGCACGGAGCCTCGCGTCCCAGGAGCTCCAGTGCCCGCGCCGTGACGCCGCCGCCGCAGCTTTTTTCGCGCGGATGGCTCCCGTCGATCATCGCCACGCGCGCACCCGCGCGCGCGAGGTCGCGCGCCGCTATCGTTCCCGCCGGTCCCGCGCCGACAATCGCGGCGTCATATATGGACACCGCGCTAGAATAGTTCACCAGCCGGCAGTCGGCATTGATACCGTCAGCCATGACGGCGGCCGCGCGTGGGCTGCACGCGGAAGGCGTTCGGCGCGACCAGATCTCGGTCATCGCACGCAACCATGACGAAGAGGGCGCGCTCGCGCAGCAGCTTGGCGCCACGCCGGGTGCGGAGGTCGAAGAGTCGCGTCCGGCAGCTGTCGTCGGCGAGTTGAGCGGACTGCTCCTTGCCGCCATTGCATTCGTGCTGCCCGGCGTTGGACCGATCGTCGCTGCGGGGCCGCTGTCCGCGGGCCTTGGTGAAGCGGCGGGACATGCGGCCGGCGGTATCGCGTCCGCGCTCACCAACGCGGGGGTGCATCCGGATCGTGCGCGGTCCCTCGAGGCGGAAGTCGAGCGAGGGGCCATCCTGCTCGGTGTTCATGTGCCGGGTGATCCGGAGCGCGTGCGCGCGACGCTGACATCTTCCGGCGGACGCGACGTGCAGGTTGTCTCCTGGCGCGAGTAATCTCATGGTGTTTCTGCTCGAAATCACTATCGGCCACTCCGCTGTCGCGGCTGGACAGACCGCGGAGCGTCTGCGGTCGTGCGGTGCTGAATCAGCGCATACGGGCTACTAGATGCGCGCGCGTTGCTTCACCGTCGGCGTGTTCCAGGACGTGCCGTGGGCGAAGCGTGGTCTCGAAGCACTCGCCCGACACGGGTTCCCAGCGGAATCCTTGACGGTCCTCGCGAAGGATTCACCCGACGTCCGGCTGCTGATCAGCACTCATCTGCGCGCGGATCCTGAAGTGCTCACGGTCGAGCGGCTGGGCGCGGTGGCCGCGCGAGGACCTCTCGTCGACACATTGCAGGGAAGCGACGGCGAGCTCGCGACCCGCGGTCTCTCGGGCACCATCGGACGCGCGGGCTTCCAGAGGCACGATGGCCAGATTTTCGAGCAATTGACCGCGCGGGGGGGCGTTCTCGTTGCCATTCACAATGAGCCGCGGGCTGCTGATGCGTTGGCGGCGCTCCACGCGTACGGCGGAGGAAACGCGGCCATAGGCGCATGGACGGGACGCCTCTGAAAGACTTGAAAAGAGCCGGCGTCAATGGCACATGCTGAATGCTGACTGCCGAAAACATCGAAAGTTCGGCATTCGGCATTCGGCACTCGTCAATCCGACTCAGGCGTCGAGAGCCTGTTGAAGGGTGCGGCTAAATACTGACGGCCCGCGTCCTAATAGGGGGACGGTTCAGCCTCACTTTTTCAGTTAACGCGGCGGTACCTTTAGCACCGTTATTGCAGTTCTTGATCGGGTCTGTGAAAATAGCAATTGTCGGCATGCCCGAAGGCAATTACCAGGGCGCCAGCCCAAACGCTCACTTACTCATCGGCGAGATGCCGGCACCGGCTCAGTTGAAGAGCCAGTGGAGGGTCCTGACGGGCGGGTCCGCCTTACCGTTGATCGTGCTCGCGATCTGCGTGTACATCGCGCTGCGCGTCCCCGTGGTGCAGCAGACGCTCAATCGACAGCTCATCGACAACTTTAATATCACGTGGCTCCAGGTGCCTGGGCCGGGTGGTGGCGGTGGCGGCGGCGGCAACAAGATGCCGGAGCCATCGCGCAAAGCGGAGCTACCGGGAAAGGACAAAGCGGTCATCCCTGTCACCAAGCCGCCGGAAGTGAAGCCGCTCGACAAACCGAAGGACGTCCCTCCGCCGCCGGTCCCCGCGCCAATGATTCCGGCGGAGTCCGTCACCGCCGGCGTTCAGAGCCTGCCGGGCGTCATCGCGAACATGCCGTCATCGGACACGCCGTCGCTCGGGAACGGCACCGGTACAGGAGCAGGCGGCGGACGTGGTAACGGCGTCGGCACCGGAGACGGCTCGGGCCTCGGCCCGGGATTCGGGAACGGCGTTGGCGGGGGTGAATATCACCCCGGAAACGGCGTCACGACGCCGGAGCTGCTGCGCGAGGTCAAGCCGAATTACACCGGCGACGCAATGCGCGCGAAGCTGCAGGGCGTGGTGGAAATGGAAGCGGTCGTGATGCCGGACGGCTCTGTCGGCCGCGTGAAGATCACGCGCTCGCTCGACCGCGCGTTCGGTCTGGACGACGAGGCCATCAAGGCCGTGAAGCAGTGGCGCTTCCGTCCCGGCATGCTCAAAGGGCAGCCGGTCGCCGTGATCGTCAACGTCGAACTGACGTTTACCTTACGCTGATACCCGAATCTCGTGGCTTCCGGCTTTCGCCGGAAGACCGAGCGCTCCAAAATCACTTCCGCCTGAACGCGGAAGCCACGAGAGTAGTGAGAGCGCTCAGGACTCACGGCTCATGCGCGCAGGCCGGCTGGATGACTCCTCCGGCCTTTTGCTTTGTACTTCTAGCCGTAATGCGAGCTTCGTGCACGGCGCTGTGCCGTCAGTCGATGGCGGGTCGTGGTAGGGACATAGCCGATGCGGACCGACGGACTCTGGAAGGGAGACGACACGCTGGCGCGGTGCGCGTGGTGCCGCGGCTCGGACGAGTACGTGGCATATCACGACACCGAATGGGGTTTTCCTGTCCGCGCCGATCGGCGATTGTTCGAGAAGATTTCGCTGGAGGGATTTCAGAGCGGTCTGAGCTGGCTGACGATCCTTCGCAAGCGGAGCAACTTCCGGCGCGCATTCGCTGACTTCGACATCCAACGCGTCGCGCGGTTCACGTCACGCGACGTCGCCCGCCTGCTGCAGGACGCCGGCATCGTGCGTCACCGCGGGAAAATCGAGAGCACGATCAACAACGCGCAACGATGCGCCGATCTCGTCGACGAATTCAGCTCGCTCGCGAGTTACGTGTGGCGCTTCGAACCCGGGCCGCGCTCGCGCCCGACGAAGATCACGTGGGACGCGCTGAACGGAATCGCCGAGACGCCCGAGTCGCGCGCGCTCTCGAAGGACCTGCGCTCGCGCGGATGGACGTTCGTCGGCCCGACGACGATGTACGCGTTCATGCAGGCGATGGGCCTCGTGAACGACCACCTGCACGGCTGCGCGATCCGCAAGCGCGCACAAGCGGCACAGCGCTGAACAGCGTCCCCCTTCGTCGGTCTCCCGTGCTACGATTCGCGGCGTTCCGGCGGCTCTGAAGAGCCGCCCTACGCGTACGTCCGCTGTAGGCCGGGTCTTCAGACCCGGCGGCATCAGGAGAAACTGTGACCGCGAGCACGGAAGTCCTCATCGGCGATCTGGATGCGCAGCACGTCCTGATCCGGCCGCTGTTTCGCAGCCATCCGGACCTGTTCGAAGTCAAGGATGGCAACTGGATCGATTGCGAGCTTCAGATTGCGGCGGGGGGCTTCCGGGGCGGCTTTCGCGCCAATCTGAGGTCCGAAGAATTTCAGAGCTTCTCCGAGGAGATGGAAGACTTGAGCCGAACGCTCGAGGGGACGGCAACCTTTTCGAGCATGGACGGGCAAATCGCCTTTTCATTAATCGGCGATGGCAAGGGTGGTGTTCGTGTCACCGGCGAAGCGATCGACACCACAGGAAATGGAAATCGACTGCAGTTCGCTTTTGGCATCGATCAGTCGCACGTGGCGCCAATCGGTCAATCCCTGCACGATCTGCTGGTCGCCTTTCCGGTCACCGGCGTGCCCGATGCCGAGCAGACCTGAAGCAGGCGTCCCGCGCCTCGACGAATCACCTCAGGCACCATCGGCTGTGCTCGAACAGCTGATCGAGAGAGACGCACTCCTCGTCGTCGGTGCCGAGTATTCACTGGAGACCGGCGTCGTCGATTTCTTCGACGGCGTAGCGTAGAGCAGCTGACAGCGATGACAACCAAACACCTCTACCTGCTGCCGTTGTTCTTACGCGCGACAGTTGCGGCTCGATGCGCAACCGGCGCGTAGCGGACGCTCCGTCGCGTCGCCCGCGTGACGGAGCGTCACTCGTCGCGAAGCACCACAGCGGGATCGACGCGTGTGGCGCGCAACGCCGGCAGGAGGCACGCGGTTGTAGCCACCAAGGTGAGCAGCGTGACGACGCCGGTTAGAACCGCGGGATCCAGTGGTTCAACCTCATAGAGCAAATCTCTCAAGAACCGAGTGAGCGCGAGCGACAACAAGAGCCCGATTCCCATGCCGGTGCCCGTCAGTCCGAGCCCCTCACCGAGGATCAGCCTGAAGGTGCGCGCTGGCGAGGCGCCAAGCGCGAGCCGCACGCCAATCTCGCGCGTTCGTTGCGCGACGGAATAGGCGAGCACGCCGTAGATGCCGATGCACGCCAGACTCAACGCGAGGGCTGCGAACAGTCCGATGAGGACCGTTTGCGCCTTCGATTGCGCAATGGAGTCGGCGACGAGCTGCTCCATGGTTTCCACCTGCGCGACGCCTTGATCGGAATCGACCTGCCGTAACTGATCCTTCACCGCACCCGCGACCGCACGCGGATTTCCGGGCGTCCGGATTACTAACGCTGCAAAGGGAAACGGCTGCTGGGCGTTCGGCATGAACAGGCACGGATCAGGTTTCGTGCGCAGCTGGCTATGACGAATGTCCGCCGCGACACCTACGATCTCCACCTGTCCTGCGTCACTCCACCAGACCCTGAGCCATTTCCCGATCGGCTCCTCGTCCGCGAACAGCATCCGCGCGGCTGCGAGATTCAGAATCGCGACGTGAGGCGATCCGATTCGATCCCGCGAATCGAAATCCCGGCCTCGCAGGAGACGGATGCCCATGGCCTGGAAATAGCCGCGCGAAACGATCGAAACGTCTCCACCTGGCCGATCGGAGGGCGAGGGCTCCGGCCGATCGGCGCGGTAATACCATGAGCCGCTATTGCCGCCGTCCATGGGCAGCCGGCCGATCGAGCCGGCGGCGGTGACGCCTGGGAGCGCGCGCACGCGGTCCAGGATCTGATCGACGACTTCGGCGTGCAGTGCGCGGTCGCGTACCGGCAGGAGCCGCATGCGCACCGTCAGCAGACCTTCGGCCCGGAACCCCGGTTCAACCTGCATCAGCCTGACGAAGCTGTGGGCCAACAGTCCTGCGCCTACGAGGAGTGGCAGAACGAGTGCCACTTCCGCCGTAACCATCACCGCGCGCATCCGGCGGTACGGCGACGAGACCGAGCGGCTGTTCTCGCGAAGTCCTTGCGCGTGTTCCATGTGCCGCGATCTCAGCGCCGGCGCCAGCCCGAAGAGAATCGCGGCGCCGATCGTCAGGGCTGCGGTGAACAGCAACACCTGTGGATCGATCGAAACCTCCTCGATTCGTGGCAAACGGAAGGTCGGTGGCAACAGCCGGATCATCGTCGCGACGCTCAACCATGCGAGTGCCACTCCCAGGATTCCGCCAAGGCCCGCGAGCAACAGGCTCTCGACCATCGTCTGCTGTAGCAGGCGCCCGCGTGCCGCGCCCAGTGCCAGACAGATGTGCATCTCTTGCGCGCGGGCGGCGGACCGCATCAAGACCAGATTCGCCACGTTCGCGCACGCGATGAGCAGCAGGAAGCCAACAGCGGCAAACAACACGAGCAGCACACGCTCGACCGGACCAACCGTCTGCTGGTGCAGCGGAACGACCGATCTCGGCCTGTGCAGCCGCCACGTTCGTTCCCGTGCGAAGCCGCGCGACGACCGAGTAGTTGCGACCTTCTTCGCGACGCAGTGAAAGAGGGACGAACACTTCCACGCTCGGATCCGGAAACGTGAAATCCGCCGGCATCACACCGACGATCGCGTGATGTCGTACATCAACGGATAGCCGCTGGCCGAGGACGTCCGGGCGGCCGCCAAAGTGACGCTGCCAGAAGCCGTAGGTCAGGACCACGACAGGAGCAGCGCCCACGGCGTCTTCGCCCCTGACGAAAGTTCGTCCAAGCAGTGGCGCGACGCCCAGCACGCGAAAGAAGTCGGCCGTGACTCCCGCGCCTGATACCTGGATCGGCTCATCTCCTCCCATCACGTTCATCGGGACTCGATGGAACGCGGCGATCGCATCGAACGCACGATTGCGATCCTGCCACGCAAGGTAGTTGCTCATCGATACGACATTCCGTCGATCGGTCCTGGAAGGGCGCTCCCAGATCATCATGAGGCGCTGAGGCTCAGGAAACGGCAGTGAACGCAATAGGACCGAGTCGACGATGGTGAAGATGGCTGTCGTCGCACCAATGCCGAGCGCGAGGGTCGCGCACGCGACGCCGGTGAATCCGGGCGCTCGACGAAGCGTTCGGATGGCGTAGCGCACGTCCTGCACGATGCGCTCCGCTGATGTAACAAGCGAGTACTTCATCGTCGCAGAGCTCCGAACGGACCAGCCATTCGCCCAAGCTGCCTGGTCGCGATGCTCGGCTGAATGTGCGGGCAAGGAATGATACGCTCCATCCCGGATCCGGTCGCGATGCCGCGTTTCGTCGTCCCCATCAGTCACCGCTCCCAACCGTGCTTGCCCGCGCCAGAATGAGAACATGACCTCTTCGCGTCGCTGGGTCCTTGCAACCCTCGCGTTGACGGGAGCGGCGCTGGTCCTGCTGTTCGCAATTGTTCCACATCGCGTGAGCGGCGACGGCTACGTGCGTTTTCTCAAGCTCGACGCGCTGCTCCGCGAAGGCACGTTGGGAGCGGAACGATATTCGTACATCGCAACGCTGTTTGCCGCGCCGCTCTGGGTGTTTGGCGACTCGCGGATCTGGTGGTGCGCGCGATTCAACGTGCTGGTGCTTGCTGCTGGCGTCGCCGGCGCCTGGTGGACCCTCCGGTCGGGCATGACGGCCGAGGAACGTGCCGCGTCGATGCTGCTTCTCGCAGCAAGCGGAATGATGCCGAACGCCACCATCGATTTCTATGGCGAGGCGTTCTCCGCCGTGATGGTCGGCACCGGCTTCGGACTGGTCTTCATCGAACACCGCACGATTGGATGGGCGGCCGCGATGCTGGGCGTCGCGAATATCCCCGCGTCGGCTGGCGGTCTGCTGCTCGTCGCCGTCTGGCGGTTCTGGAAAAGCCGCCGCCTGGATGGACTCGCGGCATTGCTCGCGACGGCGGCGCTGATCGTTCTGGAGAACACTCTCGTCCGCGGCGCGCCGCTGAATGCAGGGTATCAGGGAGACCGCGGCGCCGTCACCGTCATGCCTTTCTCGGGTATGCCCGGATTCAGCTATCCGCTGATTCTGGGAGTTGTCTCACTGCTGTTCTCCTTTGGCAAAGGCTTGTTGTTCTTTGCACCGGCGCTGCTGCTCGTGGGCCGCGTGCGACGCGCACGGCCGGAGCTCGCGCCCTTCTTCGATGCCTCGCTCGCGTTTCTCATCGGTCTCGTGCTTGTTGACTCGCGATGGTGGGCATGGTACGGCGGCTGGACGTGGGGCCCGCGCTTTCTCCTGTTCGCGGTCTATCCCTCATCAATAGCGCTTGCCATCGCGGTACACCAGCCGACGAGCGTGGGTCGCACGGCCACCACGATGCTGCTCTTGGCCTGGACGGTGTGGGTTGGCGTATCAGGCGTAGTGTTCGGGCTCACTGGTCTCGACGAGTGCATCGCGAACGGCTATGCGATGGAACATCTCTGTTGGTACGTCCCAGACTACTCGCCGTTGCTGCGACCGCTCGTGCTTCCGCCCGACGCGCTCGCACGATGGCAGCAGGCGTGGATGCTCTTTGCCGCCGTCGTTTACGGCGTGCTGATTACCGCAACGCCGTCGCTGTCCCGTGCTAGTCTCCGTCGATATTCGAAGGAGGGCTCATGCGATTGATGCAACGCTTTATCGCGCAGATGACGCCTGCCAACGCGCTCGAAGCCGCCGGCGGGCGCTACGGCGGATCGAGCACGCGGCTCGGCCTTGCGACGCTCGCCGTCTGGCACGCGTCGGACCACTATGGCCAGATCGTCACCTACCTGCGGATGAACGGCATCGTCCCGCCCGCGAGCCGGTGAGAGTTGACGATGAACTGGAAGCTCGTGCTGCAGCTGTCGCTGTTCGGCCTCGCCATGGGGGTAGCGACCGTGTTCGTGATCCCTTCCAATATCGAGCCGATGTTCTGGCTCGTGATCTTCATCATCTGCGGTTACATCATCGCGCGGCGCGCGCCGGGGCGATACTTCCTGCACGGCCTCATGGTCAGTATCGTCAACAGCGTATGGATCACCTCGGCGCACGTCCTGTTGTTCGATTCCTACGTGGCGAATCATCCGAGGGAGGCGGAAATGATGACGCGGATGCCGCTCGCACCCAAGGTGATGATGGTCGTAACAGGACCGGTCGTTGGCGTTGTCTCCGGTCTGGTGCTCGGCCTTTTTGCCGTGCTCGCGCGGACGATCGTGCGCCGAAATGAACGTGGCCGGGCGGCAATCTGACGCGATCACGGCCACGCGCGCCGGTGCGGCGTCTGAAGATGTCGAACAAAGGAGGGTTCATGCGTTTCAAGTCCGGGTTCGTTGCTGTATTGCTTGCGGCCATGGCGCTCGCGGCGATTGCCGCGCAAGAGACACCGCCAGCAGGCGGGACCGTCAAGCCGCGGCTGAAGCACGAAGTCAAGGCCGAGTATACGCAGGAAGCGAAAGACGCCGGCATCCAGGGAACGGTGGTGCTCGATGCGGACGTTCTCGCGGATGGCACGGTGGGGGACGTGAAGGTGAAGAAGTCCCTGGACACGCGCCATGGCCTGGATCAGCAGGCAGTGGCTGCGGTGAAGCAGTGGACGTTCGAGCTGGGCACGAAGGACGGCAAGCCCGTGCCGGTACGCGTCGACATCGAGATCACGTTCACGCTCAAATGACCCGCGGCCGCCGGGCCACACGATACGTGGCGCTCATCCGCGCGATCAACGTGCCCGGGCACGCGCAACTGGTCGACGGCGACGAAGATCACGGCGTTCGTGCGAACCGACGTGGAGTCCGCCATAATCGAGTGATGACTCGACACACGATTGCTTCGGTAATGGCGGCAGTGGTCTTTTGTGCCGCCAGTCTTCAGTCGGCGCGCGCGCAGCAGCCCGCGGCGCCGCCGAATCCTTCAACCGATCTGCTGCAACAGGCGGAGCAGCAGATGCGCGATGGAAAAGAGCAGCAGGCGGTCGCCTTGGCGCGTCAGGCTGTGGCCGCTTCTCCGGAGTCATACCAGGCGAACAACACGCTCGGTGCCATGCTCGACTTCGCGGGCATGTACAGAGAGGCACGCGACGCCTTCGCGAAGGCTGCGGCGATCGCGCCGAATGCTGACGACAAGACGCGCGCCGAGCGCGCAATCGCCATTTCGTACGGGTTCGAGGGCGATTGCACCAATGCGGCGACGCATGAGGAGCCGCTTTACCGCCAATACCTCGACGCAAATGATTTCAACAATGCGGGTGGGGTGGCCAACGAGCTTGCACGCCTGTGCCTGGATGCAGGCAACGTCGACTTTGCCGAGCGCTGGTACAGGATGGGCTCGGAGGCTGGCCTGCGCGAGAGCGACATCGGCGCGGACGGACAAGACCTCTGGCGGTATCGGCTGGAGCACGCGCTTGCACGCATCGCCGCCCGGCGCGGTCAAAAGGCGGAAGCCCGGAAGCACGTCGCGGCGGCGAAAGAGATCCTCGATCGCGGCAACATGCCGGCGCAACAGAAAGAGTTTTTCCCGTACCTGACCGGTTACGTCGCGCTCCACACCGGCGACTATCAAGCCGCGCTCTCCGAGCTGCAGCAGGCGAACCAGAACGATGCATATGTGCTGGGCCTCATCGCCCAGACGTACGAGAAGCTGGGGCAGACCGACAGGGCGATGGAGTATTACCGGAAGGTCATGGCGTCGACGACGCACAATCCTACGACGGCTGGATCGCGGCCGCTCGCGCGGCAGAAGCTCGCGGCGGGGAAATGACCATTCTTCGGAGAACATTTTTGACCTTACGGTTCCGGCCTGCTCACGGCCAAATCCGTCGGGCGTGGATATGTCGCGTATCGCATTTTCCGTGCGTTTCGCGCTGGCATACAGCTCGCAATGTCCTTGCGGGTCATGAGCGCTCGTTTCCGAATCGTCATTGCATCCCCGCATGCGGCCGAGCGTGAAACGCTTGCCGCGTGGTTGTCCTCGGAAGGTTTCGAGCCTGTCAGGGCCGCAACCTCGCCCGACGCGCTCGATGCGCTCCGGGCGCGTCCGTTCGACGCGTTCGTCAGCGATTACGATTTCGCGCTCCTCAATGAGGTGCATGCCGCTGCGCGCGGAAAAGCGCGCAATCCGCAGACACCCATCGTCGTCATCGGTGAGAAGGACCGAGCCGCGCAGGCGCGGGCCGAGAACCGGGGCGCGAGCTATCTCGAACGCCCCGTCGACCGCGCCGCGTTTATCTGCATTCTCTCGATGGCGCTGACCGATGACCGGCCCGTGCGGCGGTCACTTCGAAGGGTCGTCAATCGTCTCGAGGCGACAGCGGACGGGACGCCGTGTCATCTCATCGATGTCAGCAACGAAGGCCTGCGGCTGGAACTGCCGCGCAGCCGCCGATCGCTGCTGCCGTACTTCAACGTGCGGGTGCCGATGATCGGCACGACGATGATCGTGCAGCGGGTGTGGATCGCGGCTGTGCGAGTAGCCGGCACGGCCTCGGACGCGATCGGCTGCGGCGCGGCGCTCGTCAACAACAACACGCGCACCGAACGTGCGTGGCGCCTGTTCGTCGATGCCATTCCGGCACGTCCTACCGACTTCTTGCGCGTTCAGTTCTGACGCGGGAAGCGCGTCGACGTCGAGATGACGTTGACGATTAAATAGAAAGGGCCGGTTGGGATTGCTCCCAGCCGGCCCAACTGAAGCCCGAACCCTGAAGCCTGAGGCCCAAAGCCTGAAGCCCAAGCCTCAGGCCCGAAGCCTGAAGCCCGAGACCCGAAGCCTTAGTACATGCCGCCCATGCCGCCGGGGCCGCCCGCGCCCGCCCCGGATTCCTTCTTCTCCTCGGGAATCTCGGAGACGAGGGCCTCGGTCGTGAGCAGCAGCGACGCAATCGACGAGGCATTCTGAAGCGCCGTGCGCACGACCTTCACCGGGTCGATGACGCCCGCCGACACCAGGTTCTCGTACTTGTCGGTGCCGGCGTTGTAGCCTTCGTCGCCCTTGGCGTCCTTCACCCTGGAGACGACGATGGAGCCTTCCTGGCCCGCGTTGGTCGCGATCCAGCGGAGCGGTTCTTCGAGCGCCTTCTTGATGATCTCGGCGCCGACCTTCTGATCGCCTTCGAGCTTCAGGCTGTCGAGGCCCTTGCTCGCCCGAATCAGCGCCACGCCGCCGCCGGGGACGATCCCCTCTTCGACCGCCGCCTTCGTCGCGTGCATCGCATCTTCGACGCGCGCCTTCTTCTCCTTCATCTCGGTCTCGGTCGCCGCACCGACCTTGATGACGGCGACGCCGCCCACGAGCTTCGCCAAGCGTTCCTGCAACTTCTCGCGGTCGTAGTCTGAGGTGGTCTCCTCGACCTGGGTGCGGATCTGCTTCACGCGCCCCTCAATGTCCTTCTGGCTGCCAGAACCCTCGACAATCGTCGTGTTGTCCTTGTCGATGGTCACCTTCTTCGCCTTGCCGAGATCCTCGAGCTTGATGTTCTCGAGCTTGATTCCGAGGTCTTCCGTGATCGCCTTGCCGCCGGTGAGGGTCGCGATGTCCTCGAGCATGGCTTTGCGGCGGTCACCGAAGCCCGGCGCCTTCACGGCCACCGCCTGCAGCGTGCCGCGCAGCTTGTTCACCACGAGCGTCGCCAGCGCCTCGCCGTCGACGTCTTCCGCGACGATCACGAGCGGCCGGCTCGCGCGCGCCACCTGCTCGAGCAGCGGCAGCAGGTCCTTCATCGAGCTGATCTTCTTTTCGTGGATCAGGATGACGGGGTTCTCGAGCACGACTTCCATGCGCTCCGGATCCGTTACGAAGTACGGCGAGAGATAGCCGCGATCGAACTGCATGCCCTCGACGACCTCGAGCGAGGTCTCCATCGACTTGGCTTCCTCGACGGTGATAACGCCGTCCTTGCCGACCTTCTCCATCGCTTCCGCGATGATCTTGCCAATCGTCTCATCGCTGTTCGCCGAGATCGTGCCGACTTGGGCGATCGCGGTGCCGCTGACCGGCTTGGACGCCTTCTTCAACTCGTTGACGATGACTTCGACCGCCTTCTCGATCCCGCGCTTGAGTTCCATCGGGTTCGCGCCGGCGACGACATTTTTTGCGCCCTCGCGGAAGATCGCCTGCGCTAGTACGGTCGCCGTCGTGGTGCCGTCACCCGCGATGTCCGAGGTCTTGCTCGCGACTTCGCGCACCATCTGGGCGCCCATGTTCTCGAGCGAGTCCTTCAGCTCGATCTCCTTGGCCACCGTCACGCCATCCTTGGTGATGGTGGGGGAGCCGAACTTCTTGTCGAGGACGACATTCCGGCCCTTCGGGCCGAGCGTGACCTTCACCGCGTTGGCGAGCTGGTTGACGCCGCGCAGGATGGCCTGGCGCGACTCCTCGCCGTAAACAATCTGCTTTGCCATGATTCGTTGAATCTCCTTCGATTTAGTTCTCGAGGATGGCGAGGATCTCTTCCTCGCGCATGATCAGGCGGTCATCGCCGTCGATCTTGATCTCCTGGCCGGAGTACTTGCCGAACAGCACGGTGTCGCCGACCTTCACGTCGAGCGGCGTTACCTTGCCGTCCTTCTCTGTTTTGCCCTTGCCCACGGCGATCACGCGTCCCTGCTGCGGCTTTTCCTTCGCCGTGTCGGGAATGATGATCCCGCCGACTTTCTGTTCGCCTTCCTCGAGGCGTTCCACGATCACACGATCGTGCAGGGGGCGGACCTTGGTTGCAGTCTTTGTCGCGGTTGCTGCCATAGCGGTTCTTCTCCGTCTTTGTCTAAGATTGCTGGATTGGCGGCGATTGCCCGTCGAGCACCGGACCTAAAGAGCCGGCCTGCGTTTACGCCCGATCCAGGGAGCCGGCCTACGGTGTGGTTAGCAATCAGCCTGCCCGACTGCTAATTCTATGGAGCGGCTGGACGAGTGTCAAGCAGTCGAGGCGGGAGACTGCTAACGCTGAGCTGGAACACGAGGCCGAGGTCCGAGGCCCGAGAACCGGGGGGTGCGTCGATCCCGGACTTCGATCCTCGGACCTCGGAACTCGATCCCCGGACCTCGGCTTACGCCGTTCTTTTGATTCGATATTCCGACATCTTCCGCGCGATGGTGTTGCGATGGACGCCGAGCATCTCGGCCGCGTTGCCGAGATTGCCGTCGCTCCGCTGAAGGGCGCGCGCGATGAAGAGCTTCTCGAACTCCCGCCGGGCATCGTCGTAGAGCACGCCCTTGTCGAGCAGTTCTGCCACGAGTTTCTCGAGCTGGTCGCGGATCATGACGTGCGCTAGGCGAGTTCCCGGCCCGAGAGCCGGCGGAACGCCTCGACGTACTTCTCGCGCGTCTTCTGGACGACACGGTCGGGAAGCGACGGCACCGGCGGCTGCTTGTTCCAGCGGATCTCTTCGAGATAGTCGCGGACGTACTGCTTGTCGAAGCTTGGCTGCCCCTGCCCGGGCGTGTACTGATCCTGCGGCCAGAAGCGCGACGAGTCGGGCGTCAGCACTTCATCGATCAATACGACGTCGCGTGCGGGATCGCCCGCGCCGACCAAGCCGAATTCGAATTTGGTGTCGGCGATGATGATGCCCTTCGACTCCGCGTGCTCGCAGCCGCGGCGATAGATTTCGAGCGTCAGCTGCTTCAGGCGCGTGACGAGATCGCGGCCGGCGATCCGCGCGGCTTCGTCTTCGCTGACGTTCACGTCGTGCCCGCTCTCTGCTTTCGTCGCCGGCGTGAAGATCGGTTGCGGCAGCCGATCGGATTCACGCAGCCCTGAGGGGAGCGTCACTCCGCACACGCTGCCGGTCTGCTGATATTCCTTCCAGCCGGATCCGGACAGGTATCCGCGCGCGACGCACTCAATCGCGATCGGGCGCGTGCGGCGGCACAGCATCGATCGCCCCTTCAGCACGTCCTTGTGTGGTTGCAGCGCCGCCGGCATCTTCGCGACGTCCGTCGCG
>QHWT01000097.1:0-1411 GCA_003222675.1 Acidobacteriota bacterium
TCGACGCGAGGTTCCGATCGGTCTCCGAGGCCGGCGTGGAGACGTACATCACATCGTCGATCACGAGCGGCTGCACCTGGAATCGATAATCCAATGACACGAACGGGACATTGTCGACGGTGCCGGCGCCGTAGTTGAAGGTCCACGCCTTCGTGAGGCGATTGACGTTCTCGGGCGTGATCTGCGTCAGCGGAGAAAAATTCGAATTGTGCTGGTAGTGCGGCCACTGTTCCGCCGGCGCGTTGGAAAGCGCCTGTGACGTCCGTTGCGCGTCAAGACGTCCTATCGACAGCGCGATCCCAAGAGCAAGACCACCGACCACGAGAATTCTTCGCATGCGAATCTCCACAACTACTGAGACGCTGATTCCTTGATCGGTACTGGCGCGCTCAGCAGCGACGTGGCCCCATCGAACGATGTAACCGTTGCTGTAATCGACCGGAGTTTCTGCGCGACGCCTGTCGCAGCCACCGAGACGGCGAAGCTGCCATCGCTGTGGTCGCGGACCGGAACGGCAGCCTCACCGAGAACGATCTCGGCTTCCGCGCTCCCGTCAGCAGAATTGCCGAACACTTGCACGAGATAACGGCCGGCCGGCGCTCCAGGCAACGTGCCCGTCACATCGATTCGATCGGTCGTCGCGCGAGCGGCTGAGAGCATTGGCGCTTTCAAGCCTTGATTCGGCGCCGGCTGGCATTGCGGCGCGTGATCGGGGCAAATGTGCAGCAACGTCGCAGGATTCACCTCGACTCCCCTGCCGCGGGAGCCGACGAACGGTTCGTGCTCGAGACCCGGCAATCCAAACACGATCGCGCCTTTCGGTGCCGCTGGATCGCAACTGCCACCGGCTTCGCAGCGCGAAATCGACTGACCGTTGCCTGAGAGATGGTTTCGCGTGAGCCGCACGATCGGTGAGGGATCGGCCGGTCGCACGACAATTCCAATGCGGTTACCGCTGATGACGTTTCCGTCAACGATGTTCCCGATTCCAGTCAGATTCAAACCGAACGTATTGTCGACGAATGTGTTCCCGACGATGTAATTTCGATCGCCCCAGTTTATTTGAAGGCCATCGGAGTACCCCTCGAAGCGATTGCCCGACACGACGTTGTCGTTGCCACGGAGGATCTCGATGCCTTGCGATGGCTCCGGGTTCGCCGACGTGGATCGAAACAGATTGTCGGCAACGAGATTGAACGCCGCTCCGCGCGTCAGTTCGAGACCGTCGCCGTTGTCGACGAAGTCGTTTCGCAGCACCAAATTGTGAATCGTCGTCGTGCTGGTGGGATTTCCCTGGCCATCGTCGCCGGTCAGCATGACGCCGGCGCCCCCGCGGCTGATCGAGATCCGGTTGTCGTGAATCGACACCCCGGTCGCCCGGTTGACGAGAACGCCGATACAGAACCCGCGG
>QHWT01000097.1:1496-17006 GCA_003222675.1 Acidobacteriota bacterium
CCCGGACATCGTTCCGGCCCGCCGGGAGCGATGTAGCCGGACGCGTCGAGTACGACGTAATCACCGGTTCGTTCCCAGGCGGCGCCCACAATCTGCACGGGACCCTTCACAGAGGGCAGCGGACTGTTGACCGTAATCGTTCGGTCTGAACCGTTCAATTCGATGGCGATCCGTTCGCGTTCGGGCGTGACGTTACTGTGGGCGATCGCCCACCGCAGCGTTCCCTCGCTACCGTCGTCAGCGGTTTTGGTCACGCGGAGGACTCGAGTGTCCATCTGCGTCGTCGGCTGTCGAATCGCCGCGACGTCGCGCGCTATCGCTATTGCAATTGCCGCGGCTGCGATGAGCGCGCGCGAAACCGTCATGGAGTCGATGTTGTACCGAGCTTGAAGGCGATCAACGAATCTGAGGTTGGCAATCCCCCGCCGATCGCCGTGCCGCCGCCGGCCGCAACGACGACGTACTGGATGCCGTCCTTCCCCATGTAGGTGACCGGCGTCGAATGCGCGCTCGCAGGCAATTTCGCCGTCCACAGCTCGGCGCCGGTCTTCGCATCGAAGGCTCTGAACCTCGAATCGTTCGTCGCTCCAATGAACACCAGTCCGCTGCCGGTCGCGATGCTGCCGCCGATATTACGCGTGCCCGATTTCACGGCACCATCGCCAAGTTCGCTGAGCGATTCCTGGATTCCAAGCGTCGAGTGCCAGGCGATGTCGCCGGTGTTGACGTTGAGCGCTATGAGCTCCCCGTAAGGCGGCGCCCAGCATGGAATAGTCGCGCCGTTCTTCAACACATACGAGAACGGTCCCCCCACGCGGCCGTTCGGTCCGCCGCCGCCTGGCTGCCCTCCACGACCGCGTCCTTGTGGCGCGCCCGCAGGCTGATCGTCTCCACCGGCGCCACGAGCGGCGGAACCCGCCGCGCGATAAACACCCGAATTGTGAAGGTTGATGAACACGTATCCGAGCTGAGGGTTATACGAGAGCGGTCCCCAGTTCGGGCCACCGACAGGCGACGGAAACGTGACGGTCGGAGCGCTGCCCACCGGCACCTGATACGCCTCGGACGGCGCGAGATGATTCGTGTCCCAGTAGTCAGTGCAGAACTTCTCGACCTCTGGCGTGATTGTGTTGATGTCCTTCCGTGTGATTCCGACTCTGCCGAGAGGACCAGGTTTTTGTGGGAAGGGTTGTGTCGGCCACGTGAACGTGCTCGCATCCTCGCTCTGTGGAACCTTACGCTCTTCGATGGCGTAGAGCGGCTCCCCGGTCTCGCGATTGAAGATGAAGACGAGATTCATCTTTCCGGTTTGAAGCACTGCCGGAATCGTTCGACCATCGCGACGGACGTCGATCAACAGCGGCGGCGTCGGTAAGTCGAAATCCCAGATGTCGTGGTGGACGAGCTGATGAAACCACTTCAACTTCCCCGTCGCCGCGTCCAGGGCGACGATGCATCCGGTGTAAAGGTTCGTGCCTTCGGGTCCCGGACGGTTCGCGTCGCCGAGGCCGGCGAAGAGGAGGCCGCGCTGTTCGTCGACGGTCATCGTCGACCACATGTTCGCGCCGCTCCGGTCCTTCAGCGCGCTGGCCGGCCACGTCCCGAAGTTCGCTTCGCCCTGCTGCGGGATCACGTGGAAATCCCAGACACGCTTTCCCGTGAGGGCGTCCCAGGCGCGAATGTCGCCACGCGGCTGCGGCGGTCCGAGCTCGCCCGGACGCGCACCCGCAATCACCAGGTTTTTGTAGATGCTCACCGGATTCGGAACCGTGAAGGTCCGGCGTCGACTCTCGCCGACCTCGGGAGACACGACGTCACTGTAAATGTCGATCTCTCCGTTGTCGCCGAATCCAGCCGATGGCTGGCCGGTCTTCAGATCTACCGCTCTCAAGTAGCCGAGATCTGTCGCAAAGAAGAGCCGCGGGCCGACGGATCCGGCTCCGGGCCAGTACGCGAGACCGCGGCCATGGATTCGCCTCGGCGACGTGTACTGCCAAATGATTTTTCCCGTTTCCGGTTGAAGGGCCGTCACCGTCGATTTCAGGTTTGGATCGGTCTGCGAGGCCGGCGTCGAAATGTACAACCGGGGCTGCACCTCGAACCGGTAATCGAGTCCGACGAATCCTGCGTTGCTCGTCCCAGCGCCGTAATTGAAGGTCCACGCTGGCACGAGGTTCTTGACGTTCGCGGGTGTGATTTGTGTGAGCGGCGAGAAATCCGAGTTGTGCTGATAGTTTGGCCACTGGTCGGCAGGCTGCTGACCGCTCGGCGCGGCGGACATGAGAACAAGCACGACGAGAATGGCGGGCGCGAGAGATGAATGTTTCATCGCAGGTTCTTCAACCAGAGATTGCGAAACGATGCGACGTTGTCGCCGCGTCCTTCGAGTTGAATCGACAGAACACCATGATCGACGAACATCGTCGGATGATCGTCGATCAGTACCGACATCAGGTGACCGTTGATGAAATACAGCATCGTGCGGCCGCGGGCGATCAGGTGAATCTGATTCCAGTCGCCGACTTTCCAATAGGTCTTGAGAACATCCGGATCGCCGATGGTGGCGAGGAGCGACGGTTTCTGCCCATCGGCAGTCGCCGTCCGAACAACTTGTCCGCGAAATGCGCGGTCGGGTCTCGGCGCCACACCGCGACGCGGTCCGGCACAACACTCGATCAGCGCGCCGGTGTTGGCATTCGCATTGTCGATGTCGGCCTGGTATCCCCGCGTCTCCCACTTCGAGCGAGGGTTGCCGGGCACTTCTCCGAGTTTAAGGGCGCGGAACTGGACGCCGCTGTTGGCGCCTGCGCCCTCGAGTTTCAGTTCAGCCTTGAATTCGAAGTCCTTTGGCTCTCCCCCTCCCACAGCAAGTAGGTCGGACCGGTCGGCGGATCTGATTTCGAACGGACGATGATCGTGCCGTTCTCGACGTGCCAGAGATCGGTCGGACCGTCCCATCCCTCGAGCGACGTGCCATCGAACATCTGGATCCAGCCCGTATGGTCGTTGAAGTCGATCGGCGATGCGTCTACGTAACGGGCAGCGCTCTGACCACCCGGACGCTGCTGGCGGGCGGGCGGTGTCGCTGCGGACGGCCATGGAATTACGCCAGGCGTCGTCGGCACAATTGGCGGTGCGACGGCGCGGCCCGGTGCCATCACCGTCATCGGCGGTAGCGTGTCCTGCACCGCCGTTTCCACGACTTCGGTGCGCGACCCATCTGGATCGAACAAATGCAGCAACCAGTGCCGGTTGTTGCCGACGTGCGCTCGCACTTGAAGATCGGTGAAGCCTCCGCGCTCTTGCACGAGATCGCGAGTCACCCGCATGTCCGCGACTTCGAGACCGACGTGTTGCACCGCGCCCATCACTTCGCGTTCGTACTGCGCACGCGTCGCAGGATTGTTTGGGTCGAGCGGTGGAAACTTTGTCTCGAGATTGCGATCGGAACTTGGCGTCTCGACGTAATCGCCGCGCGTCCCCGGAACATCACGCCCGCGCGCAAATCCGAGCTTTTCTTGGTAAAAGGATACGACGGCGTCGCGATTCTTCGTGTAGATGCCGACGTGCTGCAGGTGAGTCGAGATGCGGCGCGCATCGAGAAACTTGCCTCGCGCGAGCGTCTGCTTCGAACCGGCCACGTACTGAACGAAATCCAGCGTCGCCTCGTCGGGGCCGATCACGCGGAACACCGGATTGCCGTCCAGGCCGCGGCTGATCGCGCTTGGTCTCACACCGCGAGCCGCGTACACATCGTGCAGCCGGTCGAGATCTGTGCTCTGGAACGTGACGCGAACTTCACGGTTGATCGCGCCGGGCTGGAGACCGGACGCGATCTCGACGTACTGATCGTCGTTGACCTTGAAGTACACCGATGTGACGCCGGCCGAACCATCAGACGTCGTAAACGCCTCCGGGAGGCCGAGCACACCTTGGTAGTACCGCCTCGCTGTGTCGAGATCGCTGACGCGAAACGTGATGCTGGCGATACCCGCGAGCGGAACGTCGGCTGTCTCAGCCGCGGGGCTTTGTGCCACCGCTTGGCGGCACAAGAGCACCGCGATAATCGCAATCAGTGCTGGTCGCAGAATCTTCATCCCTCCTGGGCCTTGACCGCCTAGAAGTTGTACTTGAGGGCGAACTGCATGATCCGCATGTCGCCAGCCGCCGTCGTGATCGCTCCGGCATTCGTCGCTCCGAGCGTCACCACGGGGTCGCCAAAGTTCACCCGGTTGAAGACGTTGAACACTTCGACGCGAAGTTCGATCGGATGCTGGGACACCTTGAGGTTCCGCGACAAGGCCATATCCATGTTCCAGAATGCCGGTCCGCGAACGTAACCCCTCGGGGTATTACCCCAGAGGCCTGGTGTGTTCTGGGCGAATGCGGACATATTGAGGTACTGCAGCGCCGTCCCGCTACTGTTCCACGTCGGCGACGCGAGATAGGGATCGACGCCAGGCACGATCAACGGGCGTTCGGTGGCGGCAAGTCCCGTAAAGGCGGAATCGCCTGTCGTCGCCAGCGTCAACGGCGCGCCGCTCCGCGCTTGTAACACCGTGCCGAGTTGCCAGTCGCGTGTCAGCACGTTGATATACCCGTGGCCCGCGCCTCGACTCATCGCAACGGCGGACACGTTGAAGATATTCAGCCGATCGGAGTTGCAGGGTCCCTCGTTCGTCGACGGGTCTCTCGGGTCCGGAAAGATGTTGACGATATCGGTCCCCGGTTCGCCCTGGTTGATGCACTTGCTGCGCGTGTAGTTCGCGCTCATGCTCCAGCCATTGCTCAACCGTTTTTCGAGCGTGAGTTTCACGCCGTTATAGTGTCCGGTCCCCGGAGCTGTTTGCGCGACCGATCCAAAGTATCTGCCCTCGGCTGGATTCGCGAGCGTCAACGTCCGGCGCGCGGTGATGTTCGCGACCGAACTGTTCGAACAGGGCCCTGACGCCGTCAGGCCGTATTGGCCCGCGGCGCAGCTTCCGGGAATGTACACGGCGGGATTTTCCTCGTAGCCAAGCCAGATGCCGTTGGTGCGATTACCCATGTAGGTGATATCAACGAGCATGTGGCCCAGAATCTGTCGCTGATACGAGGCGTTCCATTGGACAACGCGCATCACGTCGGCATCGATTGGCATGCTGACGTAGCTCCCATTGATCGGGAATTGCACGTCGGCAGGCGCGAGCTGCACTGGCGCGAACTGATGTGGATAGTTGATCGCCACGAGCGGGTCACCGGTCGGCGTGTTCGCCCACGGATCCAACAGGTTGATCGGACAGCCGTTGCGGTTCGGCGGCGGGCATGCCGTCGGCGGAAGCGCCGTGACCGTGTTGCCGTACGGCGGGTTCAGCATATGGTGGCCGTATTGCCACAGTTTCGGCGAATCGTAGAATTTCCCTGCCGCCACGCGGATCGTTTGCACACCGTCGCCAGTCGGATCCCAGATGACGCCAGCTCTGGGCGCGAACTGGTCCAGACTGTTGGTCGTGTTGGCCCCGTTTGTCGGGAACCCAGGGTCGCCGGGAAATACGAGGCCCGCCGGCGCATTCCTGTACACCGTGCTGTGAATCCCCTGATCGAAGTTGCCGCGCACGAAGGCCATGTTGAAGCCGTTTTGATCCTTCGCTGCGAGGAAGGGCTCCCACCGCAACCCGTAATTCAACGTGATGTGCGCGTTCGCGCGCCACACGTCCTGCGTGTAGAGACCGACGTAGTGCTCTTTCTCCGACACGATTTGGCTGCCGCCCTGGCTGAACACGGCCGGGAGCCCGAGCAGGAAGTCGGCCATCGGCAATTGCGCCTGCGCATTCGCGCCGCGCGTAATCAGGCCGCTGAACGTCATCAGGCCGTTCGCCTGGAACGGACCATCGCCGTCGAAGAACGGGCGCGTCCAGACACCGCCGAACGACAGCGTGTGCGCACCCTTGACCCAGTCGACGTCCTCTGACATCGACGGCGCCGTTGAAGAAATTCTGGCCGTCGGCGTTCGTGTACTGGTAGGTCTTCACTCCGAGCATCGCGAACGTCGGCAGGCCATTTCCCTGCACGCGCAGCGCGGTCGTCTTCGCGAGCGATACGCGCGCCGAATTCAACAGGCGGGACGAGATCACGTGATCCCAACCGCTAGCCACTGTGTTCACGCGACTCTTGATGCCGAGACCGTTTCCGCTGGCATAGAGCAGATTGGGATTGCTGTTGCTGTCGAAACCCGGATCGTGCCTGTAATTCGAGAAGAAGTACCGACCGAAGAACCGTGCCGCAGCGGTCGCCTGGAGATCGATGCGTCCGATCACCTGCTGTTCCGTGCTGTCGTTCGGGATTGCCAGCGGGTACCGACCGCACCCGTCCGGGTCGGTCGCCGGGTCCGCGACGGGCAGCAGCTTCAGCAGCTTGAGTGCAAACGGGCTGAAGAGCGACGGATCGACCTGGTTGTTCACGAATGGAAATCCGAGCTGCTGGGCCGTGCCGCCGCGACACGCAGCCGACATCACTCTGCTGAAGTCGCCGCGGAGCACCTCCTGAGTCGGCACGATTTGATTGGTCGTCTGCGGCGAGATCGCCTGGTTCGTGACCTGCAGCCCGCCGAAGAAGAACAACTTGTCTTTCACCACGCGGCCACCGAGGGTGCCGCCGGCCTGGTTTCGTTTCAGCCCGTCGTCTTTCCCGCTGCCGCCGTGCTCGGTCTGATTGAAAAACGGAATCGCATTGAATTCATGATGCCGGGCAAAGTCGAACGCCGTTCCGTGAAACTGATTGGCGCCCGAACGCGTGACCGTGTTGACCGTCGCGCCCGTAAACATGCCGTAGCGCGCCGGCCGAACGCCGCTCTCGGTCCGGAACTCCTGCAGCGCGTCCGGAAACGGCATCGCATTGCCGGTGTTGTTGCCGGAATCGTTGTTGTAGCCGCCGTCCACGAGGAACAACGTGCTGTTGCCGGTGCCGCCGGCCACAGAAATCGCGACACCGTTCGGCGGCTGCCGATTGCTGACCAGGCCTCCCACGTTCGACGTGTCGACAGCGCCGCCGGAGAGCGCCACGAGTTGCGTCGGTTGGCGGCCGTTCAGCGGCAAGCCGACGATCTGCTCCTGGCCCACGACCAGGCCCACGCCGGTACCGCGCGTCTCGACCTGGCTCGCATTCCCCGTGACGGTGATCGTTTCCTCAACCGCGCCGACTTTCAGTGTGATCTTGACCGAGCGCGTGTCGCCGACGGCGAGCACGATGCCAGTCTGCTCGAATGTCGTGAAGCCTTGAAGTTTGGCGGTCAGGCTGTACGGACCAACCGGCAGGTTCGTGAAGACGTACTCGCCGCCAGAGCCGGAGACCACAAACCGGGTCATTCCAGTGCTGGTTTGCGTGACGGTGACCTCGACACCGGGAAGCGCGCCGCCAGACTCGTCGACGACGGTTCCTGAGAGTTGCGCGACCGCCACGGATTGGGCGAACGCGGCGCGCGCGAGAGCAAAGACGATCGCGGCCAGCAACAGACAACGTCGAACCATGTGCACTCCGCAGTAGGTTAGGAGCGGCTCTTCACCAGCTCTTCACCAGCTTGTCTGCTCATTGAGACAAGTAGCGCAGTGCGCAAATTACGCGTTTGTCAACCCCTTGTCAATTCCATCGACGAACGCGACGTGCCGTTGTCCGCCCGACGGATCACCGCACGAGGCCGCCGGCGGTGTCGTCGGCCGGCGCGCCACGTGCGGCAAGTACTTCTGCGCCCTCGTCTTCTTCTCGACGCCACCGCCGGCGGCTCGTCAGAAGATTTCCGAGTTGTAGAGATCTCCGAGAAGCTCCTGTTCGTTGGGTTTGTCCTCCGCGATCGGGACGCTCACCCACGTGGTGTTCATGTAGTGCTTGACGCTGATGTTCTCACTCGTCACGTTGCCACCCCACGTGCCGCATCCAAGGCTTGCCGTCATGGGCATGCCATTGGTGAAGGATCCTGCATTCCCGCTGACATTGGGCTGTCGCACCATCATTCGGCTGACCGGAGCCATCATCGCGAGTCGATGAATGTGGTCGTGGTTGAAGGACGCGATGCCGAGCGAGTGGCCCTTGCCTCCGACTTCGAAGATGTCCGTCACCATCTGCAGGAGATCGTCGAAGGTGTCGTACTTGAAGACCGCCAAGACCGGCGCCAGCTTCTCGCTCGAGAACCGGTGTGCTTCGCCGATGTGGGCTTCCTTCACGATGATGAACGTCTTGCCCTCTGGTAGATCGAAACCTGCTCTCGCAGCGATCGTCCGCGCGGGCCGCGCGATGGTGTCGAGCGTTCGTCGGCCATCCGCCTCCCACATCACCGACGCGAGCTGCTGCTTCTCGGCCTCGCTCGCAAGGTAGCCGCCTTCGGCCTGTAAAGCCGCGACGAAGCGTTCGTACACGGAGGCCTGGACAAGTAAATTGCCATCGCACGAACAGCCCGAACCGTGGTTCTGCGTCTTGCTGATGCGCGTATTTCTCGCGGCATCCGCGATGTCCGCCGTTTCGTCGACGATGACGGTCGCGTTTCCGGCGCCGACGCCATAGGCGGGTTTCCCCGAGCTGTACGCGGCCTTGACCATCGCGGCGCCACCGGTCGCGATCGTGAGATCGCAGATGGCCATCAGCTCCTGGGCCAGCGGGATACTCGGCTTCGGGAGGCACAAGACGAGATCCTCCGGCGCGCCTTGCCGACCGAGCGCCGCCCGCAGCACCCGCGTAATCTCGAGCGCTGTGTTCCGGCTCAACGGATGTGGCGAGAAAATCACGGCGTCGCGGCACTTCAAGGCGTTGATGGCCATGTTGACCATCGTCACCAACGGATTGGTGACCGGTAGCACACCCGCGATCACCCCGACCGGCTTCGCATATTTCACGATCCCTTTTTCCGGAACCTCTTCGATCACGCCAACCGTCCTCGTGCGCAGCGCGTCACGGAGGATCCCCAGGATTTTCCAGCGCCGCGCCGGCACACCTTCGGCGCTGCCCATGCCACTCTCGTCGACGCTCATCCGCGTGAGCCGACCGAACGTCTGTTCGTTGGCGGTCGCCCATGCGACCGCCCGGCAGAGACGATCGACGCGCTCTTGGTCGTACCGCGCGGCCACCTTCATCGCCGCGCGCGCGCGCCGCAGCAGATCGTCGGCAGTCGCCTTTTCTTCCTCTGTCGTTCGCCGTACGGCTTCCGCGGTCGTCATGGCCCGTTCCTCCGGACGAGACTGTGGTTCATCATGTATGCTTGTCAATACAACTCAAACCCTGGTGATATTCTCGTCAGCCGATGAAAGCGATCGCACGGCGCGGCCGCGCGCCTCTGAGTCGTCAGTCGGGTCTTCCGCTCTACCATCAGATTCACCACCTGCTGCGCCACCGCATCCTCAGCGGCGAGTATCCGGCCGGATCGAAGATCCCGTCGGAACATGAACTGTGCGACGAACTCGCCGTCAGTCGCGTGACGGTCCGGGACGCGCTCCGCGAGCTGGTCCGCGCGGAACTGCTGGTCAAAGTGCACGGGAAGGGGGCGTTCGTCACCGTCGAAACACCTCGTCGACTCCAGACGGTGAAATACACCGGCTTCCTCGAAGACCTGCAGGAACGCGTGCTCAAGCTCACCGTCACCGACGTCGAATCCAAACGGCTCCACGCGGCGGCCGACATCGCATCCGCGCTGGGTCTCAACGCTGGCGATGAAATCCTGCAGCTCCGTCGAGTCCGCCATATCGATCACGAGCCGTTCTCGTTCACAGTCAACTACCTGCCGCTCGAGATCGGCGAACGCATCCGGCCCAAGGAGCTGTACTCGATACCTCTGCTCAAAATTCTTCAGGTCAAACTCGGGATCCAGATCGTCCGCGCGCAGGAAACGATTGACGCCGTTCCAGCCGATCCCGAAGTGGCGCACCGCCTCGGCATCACGGTGCTGCATCCGGTCATGCATATGCGCCGCGTGATGTTCACAACCCGCGATCGACCGTTCGAGGTCGTTGAAACGTTCTACCGGGCCGACAAGTACCACTATTCCGTCAACCTTGTCCGCGTGAAACGCAAGGGTAAATGGGCCTGGAAGGCGGAGGTCGAGACATCTGCCTAGTCGTTGCCCGCGACGAGGAATTCGGCGATGTCCCAGTGCCCGGTACGAGGCATCGGCACGTCGCCTCGCGTACGCACTTCCAACAGATACGGGACGTTCGCGGCGAGCGCCTTCGTGAGCGCCGCAGGCAGGTCGTCGGGTTCCTCGACACACGCGGCCTGAATACCGAACGCCTTCGCCAGCATCACGAAGTCCGGGTTGTACGGCTCGCCGTCAGGCGTCCGGAACTCTGTCCCGTACGCATTGTTGAAGTAGGTAGTCCCGACCGAGCGAATCGTCGAAAAGCAAAAATTGTTGAAGATCACCCAGACGACGGGAACGCCGAGCTCGACGGCCGTCGTGACGGCACCCACGACCGACAAGAAGCCGCCATCTCCCACGAGCGCCATGACAGGCCGGTCGGGGGCGGCGATCTTCGCGCCAATCGCCGCCGCCGGCGCAAATCCCATCGTCGCCATGCCGCCACTGGTGATGAACGACTGCGGCCTGGTCGCCACCAGTTGCTGCCCGGCGCCGTTCTTGTTCCACCCGACGTCGGTCACGAATACAGTGTCCTTCGGCGCGATTCGCGAGATCTCGTTGAGGAGTCGCGCCGGATGGATCGGTTTGTCTCCGTTACGCTGTTCGACAGAGAGCTCGTGCCGCCACGCGTCCTGCTGTGTCTTGAGATCGGCCGCACGCGCCGGCGACGGGTGGATCCCCGCTGTGTTGACTGCCGACGCGAGCTCCGCCAGGGTCGCCTTCGCATCACCCACAAGGCCGACCGCCACCGGGTAGATCTTGCCGACTTCCTGCGGATCGATGTCGATCTGAATCAGCTGGGTTGGCGGAATCGAAAAGGTGTAGTTCGGATTCCACGAACTGCAATCGGCCTCACCGAACGCGGTCCCGACCGCCAGGATCACATCTGCGCTTCGTGCAAGACTGTTCGCGACCCGTGTGCCCCAGATGCCAGTCATGCCGACGGAGAGCGGATGGTCCTCGGAGAAGACCCCTTTCGCCATCAGCGTCGTGGCCACGGGCGCACCGAGCAGTTCCGCGACCTGACGCAATTCAGGAGCCGCCTCCGATTGCACGGCGCCATTGCCGGCGAAGATGACCGGTGATGTGGCGGCGACGAGCAGTTTCGCGGCGGCTGCGATACCAGCAGCCGGAGCGGCGACACGCTCGAAATTGGGCCGCCGCGAGCGCGTGATCGGCGTTGCGTGCAGTTGTTGGGAGAAGACATCCATCGGCACGTCGATCAGCACTGCCCCCGGCCTGCCCGTCTGCGCAACATTGAGAGCGCGAGGCATGACGTCCGGCAGGAACTTCGCGTCGTCGACGCGCCACACACGTTTGCAGATCGGCCGAAAGATGTCGCCCTGCGATGCGTCCGCATGAAACCGGATTCCCTGGTGCGGTTCGCGCGCGTGGTGATACGACGGCGTATTGCCGGCGAACACTAGCATCGGAGTCGAATCGGCGGCAGCGGTTGCAACGCCGGTCAGCGCATTCGTGAGCCCTGGCGAGAGATGAACGTTGACGACCGCCAATTTGTGAGACAGGCGGTAGTACGCATCAGCCGCATGCGCCGCCTGCTGCTCATGTCGAAAGGAGACGTACTCGATCCCCAGGCGGTGACAGGCATCGATCAACGCGTAATTCGTGTGACCGCATTGGCCGAATACCTTGGTGACGCCTTCCTGTTTCAAGCACTCGGCGATAAACATCGCTCCAGTCATGCGTTCTCGTCTCCTGTCACGGCGAAAGGGGCACCCGGCGCGATGCGGTACGCGCCAGCGTCGATTCGGTCGCGTCTGCCGGCAGCAACGCGATCGCGATCGCGCCCACTGCGGCGATGCCGCATGCCACCCACAGCGCGCTCCCGTAACCACCCCACGCGGCTCTGAGCCGGGCGATCATGTTCGGCGCCCAGTACTGCGTCACCGTGTCGCTGGGAACAATCGCCGACATCGCACGGCCGAGCGATCTGACGCCAAACACGTCGGCCGCCATCAACGGAATCAGCATGTAATCGGCACCCATCGCGAAGCCGAACACGATCCCGAACAGATAGGCGTATTGCGGTGTTTGAGGGGTCACGAGGAAGAGCAAGGGAATCGCGATGGCAACCTGGGAGTATGTTGCGACCATCACCGTCTTGCGCGACATGCGATCCGCCAACCAGCCGACGGCAATTCGGCCGACGATGGCGGCGATGAGTGCTGCAAACGACGCGGTGCTCCAAATCCGATCCCGCGCCGCCTGGTCTGTGAACCCTTGTTCTTCGAAGGCGAACTTCATCAGGAAATTCACGCACGCGATCGATCCGATCGATGCGGCGCTGCCGACAAGCAACAGCCAAAACGATGACCGTCGTCCGAGTTCAGCAAACGACATCGACTCGGCCGCGTCGACAGAAAAGTCATCGAGCACGTCGCCGTCGATGTTCTGGCCGAGATCTTCCGGACGATCCTTCAGAACGAACAACGCGATTGGCCACGCCAACAGCAGGACGAGGCCAAGGAACTGCAGTGCGCTGCGGTACGACATGAACGACACAAGCCACGGCGCCAATTTGTTGCCGATTGCGCCGGCCAGCGCGCCGCCGATGTAGGCAACGCCCATCGCCTGACCACGATTGCGACGGTACCAATGTGAAATGATGATTTGGTGAGGGATCGGCCCGGACAACAGATACCCCAGCATGTAAACGCACCACGCTGCGTAGTATTCGAGCGCGGAACCGTGCAGATGACCAAACCATTGAAAGGCGAGACATGTCAGTCCCGTCCCGACGACGATCAAGTATCGTGCGTTGAACCTCGGCGCGATGAGGGGGCCGGCCCAGACGGTCGCGAGGATGGCGATCGGCGCGCCGAGAGTGACCATCTGCTGCGTCCAGTGGTGGTCGTCGCGGAGGTAGTCATAGAAAAACGCGATGTTGTAGTACGGGAGTCCGGACGCCAGTCCGAAGGTGATGAAACACCCAATGATGATCCACGGGCCGTAAAACCGACGTCGTGGAGACATCAGGCTTTCTCAACCTGCGGCTCGGCAACCTCGGGGCCGTCGTACTCAACCGGGATGCGAATGCGCATCGGCCGTTCCCGGGCGTACTCCTCCATGACCTGTGCGGCGAGACCTGCGGTGCGGCCGACGACGAAGATCAGTTTGGCGGCAGCAGGCACGTATCCCAAGTCGTGCAGAATTGCCGCTATCGCACCGTCGACATTGATCGCAAGCGGCTGGATGAGCTCGGCGACCGCCGCCTGCAGGGCGCGGATGAACGCGACTCCACCGGCCGACTTTCCGTATTGATCCGCGATCGCAAACAGCACCGTCGACCGCGGATCCTCTCGATACAGCCGGTGGCCGAGGCCGGACAGCCGCTGATCGTTTTGACGCGCGGCTGTCGCCACGTTCCGTGCGACCTCGTCGAGCGACCGGGATTCGCGCCTCGCTTCGCATAACGCGGCGGCGATCATCGTCATACAGGCCATGCCTGCGCCGCCGTGCGCATCACCAATGGCCAGAATCCCGGCTGCCATTGCGGCTTCGGGCGCGGCGCGATTGCCGGACGCGGCCATTCGCGCCGTGGCAGCGCTCGGAGCGGACGCGCCGTGATCGGCGACGGCGATGAGCATCGCATCGATCAGGCGTCGCTCGCCTTCGTCAGGCTTGCGTCCGCCAAGCAGCAGCGCGACGACATCCGCGTACGACGCGCGCTGCATAAGGTCCACGAGGTCGTGGCCGCGGATCACGATCCGATTTCCATCGACGTTCGTGATCGCGGAGCGCCAGCTATCCACTCGACCTCCCTCTAGATGACGCCCGCAGACGCCAGCTCGCGCTGCTCATCGCACGTCACACCGAGCTCGTGATACACGCTCTGGTTGTCTTGACCGAGTGCTCCGCCCGGCCAGTCGATGCTTCCCGGCGTAGCTGACAATCGAGGCACGACGTTGTGCATTCGGACCGGTCGGCCTGCTGCGTCCGGGATGTCGACGATCAGGTGTCGTGCGCGCCAATGCGGATCGCATTCAATCTCAGCCACCGTGTTGACCGGCGCGGCCGTGAGATGGTACTCGTCGATGATGGCCAGGTTTTCGCTCACGGTTCGCTCGCGAATCGCAGCGCTGATCGCGGCGTCCAATTCGAGCGCGTGAGCCACACGCGACTCGTTGGTGGCAAAGCGCGGATCCTGCAGCAGCGCTCCGAGCCCGTAAGCCGTGAGGAACCGCTCGGCCATCTTCGGCGTCGATCCGCTGATTGCGATCCACTCGCTGTCGCTCGTCCTGTAGCACCCTCGAGGACCGGAGTTCTTCGAACGACTGCCGTCGCGGGTTCGGGTGCGTCCGAGGACGGCGTACTCCGCTGACATCGGACCCAGCAGTGAAAACAACGATTCGAAGAGCGAGAGGTCAATGACTTGGCCGGAGCCGTCGTGAACGTCGCGGTGGTACAGCGCGAACATAACCGCACTCGCCGCGTATAACCCGGACGTCGCGTCGGCCAACGGAAAGCTCGGCACAATGGGTGGGCCATCGCGCTCACCGTTCATTGCCGCGAATCCGCTCGCCGCTTCGATCAAGGTCCCGAAGCCCGGTCGCGCGGCGCCGGGGCCGGTTTGTCCCCAACCTGAAATTCGTAGGATGACGAGTTTCGAATGCTGGCCGTGAAGGACGGCGGGGCCGAGCTGGAGTTTCTCGAGCGTCCCTGGAACGAAGGACTCCATGACGACGTCGAACTGCGGCAACACGCGCAGGAGCAACGCCCGCCCTCGCTCGGACTTAAGGTCCAGCGTAATGAAACGCTTGTTCCGAGCGTAGACCTTCCACCAGAGCGGTTCGCCGCCGGCCGTCCACTGCCGCAGCGGATCACCTGTCGCAGGCTGCTCCGCCTTGACGACATCCGCGCCGAAATCGGCCAGCAGCATGCCCGCGACGCCGCCGGCGATCATGCGGGACAGATCGAGCACACGGACGCCCTCGAGCGGTTTCATCCGCAGCGGATCGTATACTTGTTCTATTGATAAGACAAGTTAGTCGGACCGGCTGATCGGCGCCCACCTCCTGACGTGCCGCGTAGATGCTCTCCTGTCACGCCAGGTTCGCTGCCCCGAAGTGCGGAGCCGTTCAGCCGGCCAACAGCTTCTTGGCCATCCATCGAGCGTCGCTCGCCCGCTGCGGCCCGTCAACCTCGGACCCCGCGACCGCCCCGTCGAACAGCACCATCAGAGCGCGAGCCGTCGCTTTCGGGTCCTTCACGCCCGCCGCCGTCGTCCACTCGCGGAAACGCTCCGCGAACCACTCGCGCTGACCGTGAGCAATGGCGCGCGCCGGATGCGCCGCATCCGTGAGTTCGCTCACCGTATGTTGCAACGGGCACCCGCGGAAGTCCTTCGACTCGGCCCATGCCACCACCCAGTCGAAAAACTTGAGCGCGCGTTG
>QHWT01000098.1:0-18377 GCA_003222675.1 Acidobacteriota bacterium
GCTTTCAGTCTCGCGCATGGCGAGATCGTCAGGAGTCTCAACATGGGTTACGCACTCTCAGGCAAGACCGCACTCGTCACCGGCGCGAACCGTGGCATCGGCGAAGCCATCGTGGACGCGCTCGTCGCCGCCGGCGTAAAAAAAGTCTACGCCGCCGCGCGCAGCATGGCGGCCCTCGAGCCGCTCGTGGCCCGCCACGGCTCCCGCGTGGTGCCGCTGCAACTCGATGTCACCAACGCCGCGCAGATCGCCGCAACCGCCGCGATCGCGGCGGACGTGGACCTCCTCGTCAACAACGCCGGGATCGTCGGCTTCTCCGGTGGCGAATTCACTGATCCGAAGTGGATCGAGGGCGGGCGACAGGAGATGGAAGTGAACTTCCTCGGCACCTTCGCGGTCACGCAGGCCTTCGCGCCAGTACTCGCGAAGAATGGCGGCGGCGCCATCGCCAACCTCAACTCGGTGGCCTCATTCGTCAGCTTCCCGATTCTCGCGGCGTACAGCGCCTCGAAAGCCGCGACGCACTCGCTCACGCAGGTCACGCGCGCGATGCTGCGGGGGCAGAACACGCAGGTGTTTGGCGTGTATCCCGGTCCGATTGACACCAAGATGAGCGAGGTGCTGACGATCGAGAAGGCGTCGCCGGCGGACGCCGCGCGGGCGATTGTCGCGGGCATCATTGCAGGCCACGAAGAAATCTTTCCCGACAAGATGAGTCAGGGTACGGGCCCGGCCTTCTTCGCGGATCCGAAGGGACTCGAGCGGCAGGTCGCAGGGGTCCCGGCCGTTGCCTAATGATTCGGAGGCTGACCGTCGGTGAAGACGCGCCTTCATCGATGGTTTTTGGAGAGGTCGTTCAGAGACAACATCAATGAAGGCATTCATCCTCGATCGTTACGGAAGCGCCGACCATGTGCGGGCTGGCGACATGCCAGATCCGGAGCTGCGCGAGGATGATGTCATGGTCCAGATCCACGCCGCTGGTGTCAACCTTCTGGATTCAAAAATCAGAGACGGTGAGTTCAAGCGCATTTTGCGTTATCGCTTGCCGCTCATTTTGGGCAATGACGTGGCCGGAATCGTGGTCCGAGTCGGATCTCGAGTGCGGCGATTCAAGCCCGGCGACGAGGTCTATGCGCGGCCCGATAAAGACCGAATCGGTGCTTTCGCGGAACTCATTTCGATGAACGAAGATGCCGTGGCGATCAAACCAAAAGCACTCACCATTCGGCTTGACGGCCTGGCAGGCGCTAATCGAAAGAGCGCATCTCAAGAAAGGGCAAAAAGTTCTCATCCACGCGGGCTCGGGTGGTGTGGGCACCTTTGCCATTCAGCTGGCAAAGCACATCGGCGCGACGGTGGCGACGACCACGAGCGCGGGCAACGTGGATCTGGTCAGAAACCTCGGAGCCGACATCGTGATCGATTACAAGAACGAGGACTTCGCACACGTCCTCCGTGACTACGACGTTGTTTTGCATAGCCTGGATAAGGTGACGCTCGAGAAATCTCTGCGAGTGCTCAAGCCCGGTGGGCAGCTCATTTCTATCTCAGGGCCACCCGATGCAGCTTTCGCGCGAAGCATAGGCGCGTCGTGGCTTGTGAGGACGATCATGGGCTTCTTGAGCTACCGGATCACAGCCAAAGCAAAGCGCCGCCAAGCAAAATACTCGTTTCTTTTCATGAGAGCGAACGGCGATCAGTTGACCGAGATCTCTTCTCTCGTCGATGACGGAATCATTCGCCCGGTGGTGGATCGAGTCTTCCCCTTCGCCTCGACCAAGGAGGCCATGGCCTACGTCGAAGCAGGACGCGCCAAGGGCAAGGTCGTCGTCTCACTGAGGTGAAACGAGACAAGCAGGTGATCACTGGGATTACGTTCACCCCGACAGGAGAGCAACATGAGTGCAACGGGGCGAGCGGCAGCATTGGACCGCCCTCGATCGCTGTGACCACGGCATGCGCAATCACGTGTGCGAAGCCAGCCTCGGTCACGGTGTTCGGCGCTCGAAGGTCCTGACGATGAGCCAGGCAAGGCTCCCTGCAGCCCCGAGATCGTAGGCGAGACAGAAGGCCGGCCACCAAACTGGCACTCCTGAGTTTTCCAGAACATTGCCATGAAGGGCATCGAAGACGCCGTGCCCAGCCAGTCCAGCAACGACTATCCACGGACTCGACTTGAATCCGACAACGGCCGCAATCACGAACACTGTCATCACCACTGATTCCAACAGCACCGTTTGAACCGAGTCGCTCATCGCCGCGAATAGCACGTAGTACGACGCAATTACCATCAGCACGGTCGGGTAGAACGCTCGATCGCGATCGAATCCGACGGACCTCGCGAACAATGCAACGCCGAGCGACAGCACGATGCCCACAACGTATGGCATGGACACTCCTTGGGCTCCGCTGGTTAAGATTTGTTGAGCGGCACCGCAGACCGCTCCGCGTGGACAACGTCGCGGATCGCCTGACGTGATGTTTGCGCGGCCATCTGATCCGTGACGAGCGCGTCATGTGCACAGGGCACGACGCGGTGGTAGATGCCGTCGGGGCGACTCACGCCTTCATGGCCAGGCGACACGGGCTCCGAATCCTGCATGCCAGGCGACGACGACCAGCCAGATCATCCACGTCAGCTTCAGGACCCAGGCCAGCACGATTGCGATCGTGTGCGTTCGCGAGAAGCCCTCGGAGCAACGCGCTGTCGTCTGTCCTAGAGCACATGAGCGCGGCGCCTCCGCCCAGCGCGCCATCACGTTTCGGCCCACGAATCCAGCGGCAGTGCGCCGGCAGTCAGCGCGGCGCGATTGCCGACGTCTGCGAGGAGTCCACGGCCGGCTACAAGCAGATAACGCCGGCCAACGCGTGCGCAGTTATCGCGGACCCGTACGATGAAGAAGGAGAAGACCCGAACAGATGGGGCAGCAAGACGGGCAACGACCGCCCGCATGCGCGAGGACGACGTGAATCATTCACCGAGTACCCTCCGTCAACGATGCATCTACAGCCGCTGACTTACGGCAAGAATGTTTCCTTCAGTATCCCTGAACCACGCCGTCTTCGCGCCGCCACCAGTCGCGATGCCGTCGACGGTCTTGATCCCCGGCATGTCGTATTCTTCAAACTTCACGCCTCGAGATTTCAGTGCGGCGACTTCGGCCGCAACATCCTCCAGCGCCCAGAAGGCAGTACTGGCCTGCGACGTGCCGGCGCCGACGGATGGATACATGAACACCCATGATCCCTTGCCACATTCGTAGATGACACCGCCGGCGTACTCCTGTTTCGGCTTCAGGCCGATCTTCTCCTCGTAAAACTTTCTCGCCCGCGCGACATCCCTCGCGGGAATGTATGGAACGATTGGAGCGTTGCTCAGCATGCTTCGATCCTCCCTAAAGGTGTTGCGTTGACCGCATCTCTTCGGTAGCAGTCCCCAAGAGCCAAACGCGTCACGTCGATAGGTGCAAGTTCGGTGCGATTGCTCGAACGCCTACTGACGGGACTCAGCCGACCGTGCAAAGAGAGGACGTACTGGTCTGACCCTCTGCCGTTAGGGGCGCCTTTCCGCAGACTTGAGCATCTGGGTGTCGTGCATGCATGTGTCAGCGATATCGTTGACGAGCGAGGAGGCACGTCGTGAAAGCTGTTCAGTTCATCACACTGCTGTGCGCCAGTGTCCGATTCCGTTTGGCGGCGTTTGCCGCCTTCTTGATATTCCGCCGAGCGGCAGACCGTTGCTTTGATGCCACCATCTCTCACCCTCTATCTTGCCGCTTGTCGCATTCGCGGCAGTCACTCCTTCGAGCATGGAGTTCGATGTGTCAAGCAATGGCTGGTCTTGGACATATCAATCGGACGTCCGCCAGCAGTTCCAGATCATTCGTGATGTTCGGCGCCGAACGCCACTCTGACGACGTGGTGGACGCCGCTTGGCGCGACAGTGCGAACACGCTCGATCAAATCGGCCACCGGGCTCCCGGGCCCGGTCCCGGTCTCCCGATCCCTGTGATACATCCGCCACCCGCCCGTATATAAAGTCACATGGCGTTTGTGCAGGTGTTGCCAAGGCGGCTGGCGAGCTGGATCGCGGCGGAACCGGATTGGGACCAGGTCTACGCGGAGCAGCTGCCCCGCGTGCTCAACTTCTTCAGATATCGGCTCGGCCCTGCGGCTGACGTCGAGGATCTCACCGCCCGAACCTTCGAAAAGGCCTGGCGCGCGCGCCATCGCTATCGCCGCGATCTCGCCGGTTTCTCTACCTGGCTGCTCACGATCGCGCGCAATGTCGCGATCGACCACCTGCGCGCGCGCCAGCGCTACGAACCCCTGGATGTCGCGGCGGCCGTGCCGTCGCCGGACCACACGCCCGAGCAGCAGGCGGTCCACCAATCCGACGCACAACGGCTCGCCGCGTTGCTCGCGACGCTGGAGCCGCGTCAGCGCGAGTTGATTGCGATGAAGTACGGCGCCGAGATGACGAACCGCGCCATTGCGCACGCAACGGGACTCAGCGAGAGCAACGTCGGAACCATTCTGCACCGCGCGGTCGAAACGCTGCGGGGGCGCTGGTGAGGAGAAGAAACATGACCAGCGGAAACATGAGCACGGACAAGATGAGCCAGGATGCCTGGCTCGACGCATTGCGAAGCGACTCCTCGCCCCTGTTCAAGGCGCAGTTGCGCGAGCGGCTGCGCGCACAGGAACGCGCACAGGAACCGGTGGCCGACACTCGCCGCGATTGGCCGCGGCGCGCGCTGGTCGCCGCCGCGGCGGTGATCGTGGCTGCCGTCCTCATCTCGGTACCTGGCGTGCGCGCGTCAGTGGCGGAGTTCGTGTCGCTGTTCCGCGTCGTCAACGTCGTCGGGGTGCCGGTCGATTCGAGTCGCCTCGATCGACTCAAGGCCGAAGACCTGCAGATCGGTGCGCTCATTGGCGAACACGTCCAGGTCGTGCAGGATCCGGGTGCCCCGGTAAACGTCACGTCGCTGGCCGACGCTGCGGCGGCTGCCGGCATGACGGTCGCGACGCCGCAGTGGCTGCCGGACAACACACGGGTCATGGAGATGGCCGTCGTCGGCGAACGCGTGGTGCGCGTCACCGCAGACAGTCAGCGCCTGCAGCAGGTGATGGACGCGCTCGGCATCAACGACCTCACGGTACCGGCGGGGCTCGATGGCCACGTCGTCAACGTGCGCGTGCCACCCGTGGTGATGATTCGCTATGATCATCAGAACGGACGCCGGAGCCGGCTGTTTCAGGCGCGCACGCCGCAGCTGACACTGCCCAACAGCATCGATGTGCGGGCGCTCGGCGAGATCGGCCTGCGCATCCTGGGACTGCCGGCGGCGGAGGCGAAGCAGTTCGCTCAGGCGATCGACTGGCACACCACGCTGGTCGTGCCGGTGCCGCCAAACGCCACGTCTTTCCGCCAGGTGGACATCGGCGGGCGTCGCGGCGTCCTGATTCAGCATCAACCGCGCAACCAGTCGCCGACCACCACGATTGTGTGGTCGACACCCGAGCGTGTGTTTGCGCTGGTGAGCATTCAGCACGTCGCGGAAGTCACGGCCATGGCCATCTCAGTGCGTTGATTATCGAGACCCACGGGCTGCGCAAGCAGTTCGGTCCTACCGTCGCCGTGTCGGATCTCTCGCTCCAGCTGGGTGAGGGCGAGATCTTCGGGTTCCTCGGGCCGAACGGCGCCGGCAAGACGACCTCGATCAAACTGTTGTTGGCGCTGATCGAGCCGACGTCCGGCATGGGACGCGTGCTGGGCGCTCCGCTCGGCAATCGCGCGGCGCGCGCGCGCATCGGCTTTCTTCCCGAACATTTCCGCTTTCACGAGACGCTCACCGCGATCGAGCTGCTACGGTTTCACGGCCGCCTCTATGGATTGCGAGGCATATCGCTGGACGCCCGCATCGATCGGCTGCTGACGCGCGTGGACCTCGTCGACGCGGCCGATCGCCCGCTGCGCGGCTACAGCAAGGGCATGCTGCAGCGTGTAGGGCTGGCGCAGGCGCTGCTGAACGAGCCGCGACTCGTATTTCTCGACGAGCCGACCTCCGGCCTCGACCCGCTGGGCCGGCTGCTGGTGCGCAGCATCATCGACGAACTGCGCGCCGACGGGGTCACGGTCTTTCTCAATTCCCATTTGCTCGGTGAAGTAGAAGCGACCTGCGATCGGGTCGTGTTCGTCAAACGCGGCCGCGTCGTTGAGGAACGCCGTCTGTCGGCTCCAACCGAGGGGGTCGACCTGGAACTGCGCGTCGGCCCCGTCGGAGGCACGATCCTCGAGGGCTTGTCGCGTTTCGGAACGAACATCGTGCAGCCGCGGCCCGACCTGATCGCGTTGCGGACCGAGAGCGACGCGGCGGTTCCGGCCATCGTCTCCTGGCTGGTGCAGCAGGGCGTCCAGATTCACGCGGTTCAGCCCCGCCGCAAATCGCTCGAGGATGTCTTTCTGGACGTGATGGGAGACGACGAGCGACCCGGGTAGCGACTGATGCCAAGCGAACGAGCACCGCGAGTGAGCCACGCGAACGGAGCGCGCCGGCGGAGCGGCGGGCGAGAGCGCGTGCAAGGGCATCCCAGGGGCGAAGCCCGTCGGATTACTCGGATGCCAAGCGAACGAGCACCGCGCGTGAGCCACGCGAACGGAGCGCGCCGGCGGAGCGGCGGGCGAGAGCGCGTGCAGGGGCGTCCGAGGGGCGAAGCCCGTCGGATTACTCGGATGCCAAGCGAACGAGCACCGCGCGTGAGCCACGCGAACGGAGCGCGCCGGCGGAGCGGCGGGCGAGAGCGCGTGCAAGGGCATCCGAGGGGCGAAGCCCGTCGGATTACTCGGATGCCAAGCGAACGAGCACCGCGCGTGAGCCACGCGAACGGAGCGCGCCGGCGGAGCGGCGGGCGAGAGCGCGTGCAGGGGCGTCCGAGGGGCGAAGCCCGTCGGATTACTCGGATGCCAAGCGAACGAGCACCGCGAGTGAGCCACGCGAACGGAGCGCGCCGGCGGAGCGGCGGGCGAGAGCGCGTGCAGGGGAGTCCGAGGGGCGAAGCCCCTCGGATTAGAAGATGCGCGATGTGATCACGGTGGCCCACCTCACGCTGGTCGAGGCACGGCGGCGGCGCATCGTGCTCGCCGGAGCCGTGTGCGCGCTGGCGTTTCTCCTGGTGTTTTCCATTGCGGTCGTGTTCGCGTACCGGGAGATGGCGGCTGATGGGAGCGTCTCGTTCGTCGAGCGCCAAGGCACGCTGACGGCGATCATGCTGGTCGGCTTCATGGCCGCGAACTTCCTCTCGGTGATCTTCGCGATCCTGCTGCCGATCGATACGCTCTCGGGCGAGATCGACTCAGGGGTCGTGCAGACGCTCGCGTCCAAGCCGATCGATCGCGCGCAGATCGTGCTCGGCAAGTGGGCCGGCCATCTTCTGCTGGCGCTCGCGTACCTGCTGCTGCTGTCTGCGGGCATTCTCGTCGTCATCCGCGCGGTCGGCGGCCTGGCTCCAACCGGCGTGCCGCACGCGTTGCCGCTGCTGATGCTGGAGATCACCCTCTCGCTCACGGTCGCCGTGGCGGGCGGTGCACGCTTCAGCACCGTGACGAACGCGATTACGGCCGTCGGCTTTTATGGCGTCGCGTTCATCGGCGGCTTCGTCGAGCAGATTGGCGGGTTTGCCGGTATCACCTCGATGCGGACCATCGGCATCCTCGTGAGTCTCTTCAGCCCCGCCGATTCCATGTGGCGCCTGGCCGCTCATTACATGCAACCCGAGATCGCGCGCAGCACGGGCATGCTGGCGCTCGGCGCGTCGGTGCCGTCCGCGCTGATGGTGTGGTGGGCGGTGGGGTTCACCGTGCTGATGCTGCTCTACGCCGTCCGCGCGTTTCGTCGCCGGGCGTTGTAGCGGCCGACCCCGGAAGGAACGCAATCGAGCCGAATGACGGAGACGGCAATTTTAGGTGATACCACCCTGGTGACCCGGCGTCCGCGAGTGACGTTACTTGCCGGCCGAAATAAATTTCTTAATCATCGGCGGCGCGCCCGGAATGGCCACGCCGAGATCGATATTTGGTTTCGCCGCATAGCGGCTAGCGCTGATCTCGGAGCCAGGGTGAAGCGTCGAGGCGGCCGATGGGGCTTCAGCCCGATCGGTGTGAGTTACTGGCTGGCAGAGAGATTGGGAGCCCGCAAATCGTTCAAAGACGCCCCTTGTTGCGCGCGGCAGCCTCCAGGGCACCGCCACCACGCCAGATTCTTGAAATTGTGCCTGCTGACTTTCCAAGAGACCCGGCATGTGACGCACGTCGCCACCACGCCCTCGTCGAACGCCACATAGATACCACGGTCGGGCACGGCTATGGGCCCACGGCCAGCCACGGCCGCGGCGACGGCGGCCAGCACACGTTCGAGGGCCACTTCTACGCTCGTTGTCGGAGCTGCGACATTGTCGCTCGGGGCGATCTCGGTGCGCTCCGGCGGTGTTGATGCGCGCTCACTCTGTCGTCCGCGCGGCGCGACGGATGTTCCTTGCTGGCTGGATGGAAACTGTGTCCGCGCATCAGCGTGCTCCGGACATCGCTGCCATCCAAGGGCCTCACCGACACTTTCAGGAACATCGGCCAGCCCGCGATTCAACTCGAAAACACCGATCGGCGTATGCACGACTCCACGGACAAGGTGCGGGTGGCGATAGAGTGGCATGGGTGCAAATCAACGATGAATCGGGTGCGCGACACCGGATCCCGAGGACGAGCCGGAGAAGGGAATGACGTGAGCACCGCGTCGCGTTCGCAATCGCACAGGCGGGAGCTCCTCAGTCCGATGTCGACAGCGCTCGCACACGAACTCGAAGTCGTCTTCGTGTGCGTGATGACAAAGCGGTGCTGACACACCGAAATCTGCGGGCGGCGCTGATGATCATGCTGTCTGTGTTGACGGCGCACTGGCAAGCGGCAGTGTCGCTCAGGTTCGACATCGCTGGGCAAGCGCCGTACCATCGCGGCCTCGTACGTGTTCGGCACTTTTGCGCATTTCTGTAGCGCGCCGCCGTCAGGCGGATTACGAATTTCATTGCGAATTTCAATTCTGTAACGACCCTGACGCAGATTTTTCGGCTTCGAAGGCGCTCCGAAACGCTGCCAGCCTTTGTGAGTTGCAAGCGGGTTTGAGCGGGCAACTGCGCGAGACTCGGGGACTGCGCCCGGTTACGTTGAGCGAGTTTCCGCCGATAATCGGATACAGGTGGTCCGAAACAGGTCCGCCACACCCGCGCTTCCTTGTTAATGCAAGACGCGCTTCTGCGAATCGAGCCTCTACCCGGTTACTCACCTGCCGTTGGAAGGCTGGTCGGCATACTCCTGTATGCCCGTGCCACGACCATAGCGGCGGTAGAGGGATTGACCCTCACCGAGTTGGATCACCTGCACGATGACCGGAGTAATTCCATCGGAGCTCTGTTGGCCCATATTGCCGTCGTTGAGCGAGCCTATCAGGTCCTCACCCTCGAGGACCGTGCCTTGACAGCTGAAGAGAATTTGGCGTGGGCGCCCGCTTTGAAACTCGGACCAGAGGGACGGCAGACGCTGCGGGGCGAACCGCTCCAGCCCTACCTGGAGCGGTTGGCGGCGGTCCGACGGAATACACTCGATGCGCTCGCATTGCGCGACGATGCCTGGTTGGATCGCCGCGTGACTGCCGCACCGAAGATCAACATGCATTGGGCGTGGTTTCACGTCGCGGAGGACGAGATCAATCATCGAGGACAGATGCGGTGGTTGCGCGCACGCCTGCCGCAGGGGTCAACCGACGTGGTACCTGACGAACGTTGACTTTTTGACGGGCTGCGAGTGAGTCCCGTAACATGTTGAGGCGTGCACGCACGCATCACCCGCGCGGCGATCTTCGGTCTGGCGATCTGGTTCGGAAGCAGCGCCCTGCCGCGCGCACAGCCGGTGTTCACCGGTGCTGAAATCTTTCCTCTAGAAGAGTTCGCCGCGCGGCGCGGGAAAGTGGTCGAGGGCATCGGCGATGCCGTCGCGGTCCTCCAGGGCGCGACCGAGCGTCCGGGCGAGCAGCCGTTCCGGCAGAGCAATCAGTTCTTCTACCTCACGGGGGTCGTCGAGCCGCGCGCGATTGTGGCAATCGACGGGCGCACCAGGCGCACGACGCTCTTCCTGCAGCCGTACAACGAGCGCCGCGAGCAGCGGATGTTCGGACCCGGACTGCATCCGGGCGACGAGGCTGCGCGCGCGACCGGCGTGGATGCGCTGCTGGCGCACGACGAGTTCGCGCCGTTCGTGGCGTCGCTGGCGCGCGACAGCCGCACCATCTACACGCCGTTCCGGCCCGAGGTGCTTGGCGAAGCGTCTTCATCCGACGTCGTCGCGCTGGCGCGCGCGACCAGCCAGGATCCGTGGGATGGGCGTTCGTCACGCGAGGACGCGTTCATCGCGAAGCTCAAGCAAGCCGCACCGGGCTGTGAAGTCCGCGATCTCGATCCGATCGTCGATGCGTTGCGTGTCATCAAGAGCCCGCGCGAGATTGCGCTGATTCGGGAAGCCACCCGCATCGCCGGACTCGGCATCGTCGAGGCCATGCGCGACGCGGAGCCGGGCCGCTACGAGTACGAGCTGCAGGCGGACGCGGAGTTCGTGTTCAAGACGTACGGCGCGTACGGCGGTTCGTATTTCGCGCTGATTGCGACCGGGACGAACACCTGGTACTCGCACTATCACAAGAACACCGCCAGGCTGCGCGACGGCGATCTCGTGCAGTTCGACTACGCGCCGGACTACAAGTACTACCAGTCCGACGTCACCCGCGTGTTTCCGGCGAACGGCCGGTTCAGCCCGCGGCAGCGGGAGCTCTACACGATTTATCTCGAGCTGTATCGCGCGCTGATGACGTCGATCAGGCCGCACGCCGCGCCGCGCCACATCGTCAGCGACGCGGTCGTGAAGATGGACGGCGCGGTCGCGCGGTTTCGGTTCACCGATTCGCGCATTGCCACGGCCGCGCGCGCCTTCGTCGATCGCTTCCGCAACAGTGCGCCGGCGAGCCTGGGGCACTCGGTCGGCATGGAAGTACACGACGTCGGCCGGCCCGGCCCGACCCTCGAGCCCGGCGAGGTGTTCACCATCGAGCCGGCCATGCAGATCCCTGAAGAGCACATCGGCATCCGGCTGGAAGACATGATTCTGATCACCGACAGCGGCTACGAGAATCTGTCGGCATCGGTGCCGATCGACATGGACGCGATCGAGCGCGTGATGAAGGAGCCGGGCCTCCAGAAGGTTCGGCGGGGCCGCTGACGGACGAGGCAATGACCTCACGCGGCAGTCGCCAGTTGTCAATCGCGGCCGCCGGCCTCACGGTGGCGGCCGCCCTGTCGTTCGCGTCAGCCCAGTCGCCGGCACCGATCCCCACGATCACGGTGCCCGCCGGATCCGCTGCCATCGAACAGCGCGTGCAGGGCACGCGGCCCGCCGCCGCACTCGTCGCGAGCTTCGACGGGTTGGGCGCCGGCTTCAGGGGGCCGCAAGGCATGGCGCGGTTCCGCAACCCATCGGACAACAGCCTTGCCGTCGGACCGGATCACATCGTGCAGACCGTGAACTCGCGGATGGCGGTCTTCACGAAACAGGGACGTCGTTTCGACACCACCGGCATCGTGCTCTATGGACCGGTGCCGACGAACAACGTCTTCAAGGGCTTCGGCGGCGCGTGCGAAGCGCGCAACAACGGCGACGCGGTCGTGCGCTATGAGCAACTCGCGGAGCGCTGGCTGATTGTGATGCCGGTGTTCACGCGCGGAGCGGTGAGGCCGGATCAACCGCCGCTCTGGACGCGCACTGATCATGCGTACGTCAGTCCGCCCGGCCGCACCGATCAACCCGGACCTGCTGCGCGCCTCTTTCAACCGCCGCCTGTGGCGGCGCCGGCCGGTGCTGCGCCCGGGCCGTCCGGCGGCGCCGGTCAACGCGCGAATCCGCAGCCGCAGGGGCCGTACTCGATGTGTTACGCGATCAGCACGAGTCCGGATCCGCTCGGCACGTACTATCGCTACGAGTTCCTGCGGCCGCTGTTTCCCGACTATCCGCGTCCGGCGATCTGGCGCGACGGCTACTACGTTCCCACGAGCACCGGCGATGACCGGATCTCCGACACGATCGTCACCCAGAAGCAGGCCTGCGTCGTCGATCGCGCGAAGATGCTGAAGGGGAAGCGCGCGACCGAGCAGTGCGTCATCATCGAGAATGTCAACTTCCTCAACAATGCGGATATCGACGGCACCGCGCTTCCGCCGGCCGGCGCGCCGAACGTGATGATGGCGGCCGGCGGCACGCAGCTGGATCGCATCTTCGAGGCGGACTCGATCGACGTCTGGCAGTTTCACGTCGACTGGAAGGACCCGTCGAAGACGAGCGTCACGGGCCCGCAGAAGATTGTCGTTGCGCCGTATCACTATCTCTGTGACGGACAGCTGTCGAACTGCGTGCCGCAGCCGGGCACCGAACGGCGGCTCGACGCGCAGGGCGACAAGATCATGGCGCGACTCGTCTATCGCCGCATCGGCGCGCAGGCATCCGTCGTCGCGGTGCACTCGGTCAACACCAGCGCAGGCGGCGGAGGCGTGCGGTGGTACGAGTTCCGGATCGACGCGCGGCGCGGCGTCAGCCTGCATCAGCAGGGGACCTTCGCGCCGGACGCGTTCTTCCGCTGGATGGCCAGTCCGGCAATGGATCGATTCGGGAACATCGGGATTGGGTATTCCTTTGGCGGGACACCGAACTTCGTGGGCCAGCATTTCGCCGCGCGGCTTGCCAGCGATCCGCCCGGCGTGCTGTCGCTGCACGAGGCAGTGCTGGCCGAGGGCGAAGCAGCGCAGAACGCGATCCGCTGGGAGGATTACACACAGACCGCGATCGACCCGAGCGACGACTGCACGATGTGGTATGTCGGCGACTACCTGCGCAAGGGAGCGGAAACGTACTCGACGAAGATCGGCGCCTTCCGCCTGCCCGGCTGCCCTGCGACGCGGCGCTAGTGGCCGATCGCGAAATAGCTCGGCCCTCGGTGCACGAGCCAATTCGCGATCGGACCACTACGGCAGCGGCCCTCGTGTGGCTTTCGGCTTCAGCGAAAGACGCGCCCTGCGCGACGTCAATCTCTTGCTCAAGCCGCTGACGGCCGCAGTTTCTGTTGATGCCATCCGCCGGATCCATGAGAATACGGGCCGCGGCGACTATCGAGGCCGAGGAGCAGGGCGATGAAGAGAACGAAGGAGACACATCGGCGCAGGATGACCCGCCGTGAGTTCGTCGGCGGCGCCGTGGCGGCCGCAGGCGTCATTGCCGGCGCGCCGGCGCTGCTGCGCGGCCGGAATCTGAACGACAAACTCGACATCGCGTTCATCGCGTGCGGTGGCCGCGCGCTGGCGAGCCTCAGCGAGCTGACGCTGACGCCGGGGCGCGCGAACACGACGGACGGCGGTGGCGCCGGCCGCGGCGCGAGCGAGCCCGCTGCGCCGCATCCGGACGAGAACGTCGCCGTGCTCTGCGACGTCAATCAGATCGCGATCGATGCTGCGTTGCAGCGCTTCCCGAAGGCGAAGACGTACAACGATCTGCGGCGCGTGTTCGACCGGCCGAACGACTTCGACGCGGTCGTCGTCTCGACGGCGGAGCATACGCACGCGTTTGCCACCTATCTCGCCCTCACGCACGGCAAGCACGTCTACTGCGAGAAGCCGCTCACCTACAACATCTGGGAAGCGCGCCTGATTCGCGAGACGGCCGCGAAGTATCCGAAGCTGTCGACCCAGATGGGCAACCAGGGGCACGCCTCGCCGATGCGGCGGAAGATCAAAGAGATCCTGATGACCGGTGTCATCGGGCCCGTGCGCGAAGCGCACGTGTGGGCCGATCGCGCCTGGGGCCTGCAGGATGCCGCGTCCGCGGAGAAGTTCGATCACCCGCACGGCTTCTACAAGAGCATCCAGATCGTCGATCGCTTCAAGCAAGAAATGCCGATTCCCTCGACGCTGCACTTCGATCTGTGGCTCGGGCCGGCGCCGGCGCGCCCGTATCACGAAACCTACTTCCCCGGTCCCCGCTGGTATCGCTGGTGGGATTTCGGCAACGGCACGATGAGCGATCTCGGGAGGCACGACAACGACGTCCCCTACACGGTGCTCGACATCCGGCAGCCGCTGACGGGCGAAGCCTGGTCGCCGAACGTGCCGGTCGCGCACAAGGAGCTCGCGCCCGCCTCGATGCGCGTCACCTACGAGTTCCCTGCGTCGCTGTCCGGCGCGCCGCCGGTGAAACTGATCTGGTATCAGGGGGATATCAAGCCGCCCGGCTGGGTACCGGAGTGGGGCGGCCGCTCGCAGTTGTTCGTCGGCGAGAAGGGCATGCTGCTCGGCAGCGGAAAGCTGCTGCCGGAAGAGCAGTTCAAGGATTTCGAGATGCCGCCCGAGACGCTGCCGCGTTCGCCCGGACACTGGATCGAATGGTTGAACTACGCAAAGGGACGCGGCCCGGTGCCCGGCTCAAACTTCCAGTACTCCGGCTGGACGACGGAGGCGAATCATCTGGGGAACGTCGCCTATCGCACCGGCAAGAAGATCGAGTGGGACTACCAGAACATGCGTGCGCGCAATGCGGCGGAAGCGGACCCGTTCATCAAACGTCCCGAGTATCGCGAGGGATGGCGGGACATCCTGAAGTTCTCGTGAGCGATCGACGGAGCGCGCGCAATCTGAACCGGGCCCTAGCAGCCGGGGTGAAAGTCAGACACGGGCTGCTCGACGAGGGTAAGCTCAAATCCGCGGCAGGTTTCCATTCGCGTCGCTCGCGCGAGGATCGGCGCCGTATTGGAGAAGGAGCTCCACGATCTCTTGCTGCTCGGCGCGCGCTCCCTTCGTGCCGCTCGCGCCCGTCGAACGCGTACCGATGTGGAGAGGCGTCGTGCGCTGCCTGCCGTGAGTCGCGTCCACACGAGCGCCACGCTCGAGGAGACAGCGAACGGCCTGGGGACTTCGTGCGCGAACCGCGCGATGTAGTGGAGCCGCGCCTGCCTTGTCCTTATGCTCGATGTCCGACCCGGCGTCGAGGAGGAGCTCAATCACCGACCTCTGTTTGGACGCGTTCCATGTCTTTCCCGCCTTGGGCCGCGCATCGCACGCATAATGGAGAGCGGTTGCTCCACGCCGATTCTCGGCGTTCGAGTCAGCTCCAGCTTCGATCAGCGCCCCGACGGCGAGGGGCCGGAGCGCGGCCGCCGCGAGGTGGAGCGCCGTATCTCCGACGTATAACTGGTGCGGGACTTCCTCCACGAGACGCTCGTCGGCGACGCGCGCCTGCGCGATCTCGGGCGTCGCTCGTACGAGCCGCACCGCCTTGGCTTCGTCGGCGACGATAGCAGCGAGGAGCTCGACAAGAGTCGTCGATCTGTTCGACATGGTCATCTAGGCTCTCGAACCTTTGCTCTTGGGTACCGAGTGCGTGGTGTTGTAAGCGATCGCCTCGCGCAGCAACGCCTTGAGCGCAGTCTCGTCTATCGTGTCTCCCTCGCGAAAGTCGATCGCCCGCCACTTGTTCCCGCCCAGACCGGCGTTGAAGAGCTTCTTGGGGTCGGGGAGCTGCGCTCCGTGGTGGAACGTGAGCTTCACCTTGTCCTTGTGGGCATTGGCGAGGGCGTACATCCCCTCGTGTGACCAGACAGGGCTCCCCATCCACTTCCATTCTTCGACCACCTCCGGGTCGACCTCGTGAATGAGCCTGCGGATTTCGGCCAACCTCTCGCCTCTCCAATCGCCCAAGTCCGCGATCCTCTTGTCGATCCGCTTGGATGCGCTCATAAGGTCTGATGACGTGGCGACCGCCTTGCGCGGTGTGGCCGCCTTCGGAGCGACCCGCTTGGTGGCGGCCTTCCTTGCGACCTTCGCCGACTTCGTGGACGTCTTGCCGGCCATCGTGTTCACGCCAGGACTGCGTCTCATGAACGAGGACGGCCGAAAAATAAAACGTAGCCGTCAGCGTCCTCTAGTTCGAATCCACGCAAACCATCATCGTCGTCCTTGAGTGGTTGAAAAAACTCGACATTGCGCGACGAGAATTCTGCCGCCAGTGCATCAGGATCCGGGACATAAAGATAAGCGTCCCAGCGGGCAATGCCTTTTTTGATATCTCGCGTGTAGTTCGGCACTGGATCGACACCGACGTCCTTTAGCATGATCATCGCCGCACCCCGCCGGACAATGCCGAAGAAAACGTCGTCGTCACTGGGCCCTTGAAACGTGATGTCGAACCCGAGACGGTCGCGATAAAACGACAGCGCGGCCGGGACATTCTTGACGATGAAGAACGGCGCAATGCCGGAAATCTCCGGTTTAGTCATGTGAGTTTTCACCGCACATTTTCCAGAATATTTCACCACGGCCTACTATGGGAGCCAGCCGGGCAGGGCGGCCGCCTGCCGGATCCACGTCGCCATCTGCGCCTCGTCGAACAGGTCGTCCTCGCGGATGTCAAGGTAGCGCACTTCCTTGTGCTTGGACTTGCCAGGGAGGACAGGACGCAGCGACGTGCCGCGGAAGAACGCCACCTTGACGTAGCTCGTGAAGGTATGGAAGCGAAGCCGGCGTAGGCCCACTCCTTGAGCCGCGGCGGCGCCGGCGCAAGCAACAGTACCACGCCGAGGAGCTTGGCCAACGAGAGTTCCACCCGGAAGTAGTCGGGGAAGCCGAGATGCGTGAACGCCTCCGCCACCTGCGGCAGGCGCAATTGCGCGTAGGCGGTGAAGCCTATCTGCAGGCAGAAGAGCGCGGTAACGATCCAGAATCCGATGACGATTCCTTTGCAGCGGGCCACGCTCAGGTCCATGTGCGAGAGGGTGCCGCTGCCTTCCAATGCCACATTCATGTTGTCCTCCCATATCACCATGACGGATCACACAGCGTGAATGTGACCGCTGCCCCCCTCGGCTTGATCACATCAGCGGCGTTTCGTCCGCGAGTTACCGTGACGGGGCGCGACGGAGGAATGTGACCGACGCCCTACCAGCGCTTCAGCTGCGTGACCTGAATGAGATTGCCGCAGGTGTCGTTCAGCATCGCGATCTTGGAGCCGGTCACGTCCGTGGGTGGCGTGGTGAACTCGGCGCCGCGCGCTTTCATCCGCTCATAATCCGCCTGCACGTCGTCAGTGAAGAACATGGCCGCGGGCTGGCCTTGCTGGAACATCGCCTGCTGGTAGGCTTTGGCCGCCGGGTTGCCGTTGAGCGCCAGCTGCAGCTCCGTGCCGTCCGGGTCCTCTGGTGAGGCCACCGTGAGCCAGCGATACGGCCCCTGGCTGAAGTCGGCCTTCTTCACGAAGCCCAGGACTTCGGTATAGAAGCGCAGGGCCTTCTCCTGGTCGACGACGTACACGCTGGTCAGCTTGATTTTCATCGGTTCCTCCTGATGTCACATTCGCGGGCGCTGCCTCTCCGCGTCACATTGTTTGCCGTTCGTCCGTCAACGCTATGACGAAACGCGACGAGGAAGTGTGACCGATGAACGAACGCGATTATCTGGCGGAGCGATTCGAAGAGCACCGAACCCACCTGCGCGCCGTGGCGTACCGGATGCTCGGCTCGGTGAGCGAGGTGGACGACGCCGTTCAGGAAGCGTGGCTGCGACTTAGCCGCGCCGGTACCACGGGCATCGACAACCTTGGCGGATGGCTGACCACGGTCGTCGCGCGCGTGTGCCTCGACATGCTGCGGTCGCGCCAATCGCGGCGCGAGGAGCCGTTCACCCCGGATGCGCCGGAGCCGGTCGCGACCGGCACGCGCGGGAGCAGCCCCGAGCAGGAAGCGCTCCTCGCGGATTCCGTCGGGCTCGCGCTGCTCGTCGTGCTCGACAGGCTGACGCCGGCGGAACGCCTCGCCTTCGTGCTGCACGACATGTTCGCCGTGCCGTTCGAGGAGATCGCGCCGATCGTCGGCCGTTCCCCGGAGGCGGCGCGGCAGCTCGCCAGCCGCGCGCGGCGCCGCGTGCGCGGCGGCGCGGCGCCCGACCCCGATCTGGTTCGGCAGCGCGAGGTCGTCGAGGCCTTTGTAGCGGCATTACGCGCCGGCGATTTCGAAGGCCTGCTCGCCGTCCTCGATCCGGATCTCGTGGTTCGCGCGGACATGCCGGTACCGTCCGGCGCGCCGACGGAGATCCGCGGCGCGGCAGTCTGGGCGAAGGGGGCGATCGCCTACGGGCATCTCGCGCGGCTCACGCAGCCCGCGCTGGTGAATGGCGCCATCGGCGTCGTGGTGGCGCCGCGGGGACGATTGGTGAGAGCGCTCCGCTTCACGATCGCGAACGGCAAGATC
>QHWT01000098.1:18405-59490 GCA_003222675.1 Acidobacteriota bacterium
TGCTCGCGCATCGCGCGGCAAAGGTCCTACGCGGCGCGCCACTTGGATTCGCCGCCTCCACGTTCGAGTCGTTACGCATGAGCCACGAGCCTTGAATCCGGAGCCTTCTTACGCTACGCCTGCCATCAACCGCATGACGGCGTACTGATTCGCCTCGGCTCGCCGCAGCTCTCCGGCAATCTCTCCTTCGCGAAGGACGAGGATGCGGGTGGACAGGTTGAGCACCTCCGGCAGCTCGCTCGAGATGAGGACGACGGCGCTGCCGTGTGCGGCGAGCTGATCGATCAGCGCGTGGATCTCGGCCTTGGCGCCGACGTCCACGCCGCGCGTAGGCTCGTCGAGGATCAGGACGCGCGACTTCGCGGCCAGCCATTTCGCGAGCACCAGCTTTTGCTGATTACCGCCCGACAATCCCGCGGTCGTCGCATCGAGGCCCGATGCGCGGACGCGGAGCCGTTCGAAGTACGACGCTGCCAGCGCGCGCTCCGAGCGATGCCTGATGAACGACAGCCGCGCGAGGTTGTGGAGAATGGCGAGGGTCGTGTTGCCGAGGGCGCTCATCGACAGCACGAGTCCCTGACGCTTGCGATCCTCAGGCACGAGGCCGAGCCCGGCGCGCATCGCGTGGGCCGGCGAGCGAAGCGGCATCGCACGGCCCTGCACCCACACGTCCCCGCTGGCCTCGCGATCGAGTCCGAAGAGCGCCTGCGCGATTTCCGATCGGCCGGCCCCCACCAGGCCGGCGAACCCGACGACCTCTCCTGCCCGCACGCTGAACGACACATTGCGGAAACGTCCGGGACTGGTGAGCCCTTCGACGCGCAGCAGCTCCTCGCCCGGCTCGCCTGTCACGTGATTTGGAAAGTAGTCCTCGAGGCGGCGGCCGATCATCATGTGCACGAGGTCCGCCGGGTTCAGATCTGTAACGGGCTTCGTCGCGACGTGCCGCCCGTCGCGCATCACCGTAACGGTGTCGCACAGACGGAAGATCTCCTCCATGCGATGGCTCACGTAGATCGATGTGACGCCGTTCGCGCGGAGCCGAGCGATGAGATCGTACAGCTTCTCCGCCTCGTGCTGCGACAGGCTGCTCGTGGGCTCGTCGAAGACGATGATGCGGGCGCCGCGGCCTACGGCAATGGCGATTTGCAGCATCTGCTGCTGGCCGGTCGTAAGATCGCCGACCCGTCGGCCGGCGTCCATGACCGCACCGATCACCGCGAGCATCTCTTCCGCGCGCCTCCACATTCTGGCGACGGAGAGGAATCCTCCTTTTGAAGGCAGTGTGCCGAGGCAGAGGTTCTCTGCAACCGACAGGTTCTCGCAGAACGCAAGCTCCTGATGGACCATGCCGATGCCCGCGGCAAGCGCATCCTCCGGACCGCTAAACGTGACAGTTCGTCCAAAGACGACGAGCCGGCCCTCGTCGGGGCGATAAATGCCCGCGAGGATCTTCCCGAGGGTGCTCTTGCCCGCGCCGTTCTCGCCGCACAGCGCGTGGCAGGATCCAGTCATCACCTCGAAGCTGACGTCCTCGAGCGCGAGCGCGCCGGGGAACCGCTTGGTTACTGAATCGAATCGAACGGCGGATGATCCAGACATCGGCAGTCGGCGGTCGGCGGTGAACCGTGCACTGACCACCGAACCGTGAACCTTGAACCGTGAACCTTGAACCGTGAACCGTGAACCGTGAACCGTGAACCCTGAACCGTGAACCCTGAACCGTGAACCGTGAACCGTCTATGGCATGCTGAGATACTTGTCAGGAATATCGCTGAAGCCCCAGGTTTTCAACTGCCGCGCCCACGTGCCGAGGTTGTCCTTCGTCACGCGCACGAGCTCCATCGGAATGATCTGGGGCACGTCCTTCTGAAGATGCACCTTGTCGACGATCGTCTCGACAGACACCTTCCCCCAGAGATACGTCGGCTGCGCGAGGAGCACGGGCGCGAGCCCCTTCTCGACGTAGGGCAACTCAGGCGGCAGCGCATCGACGGCGACGATCTTCACCTTCTTCGGATCCAGGTCCGAGAGGAGCGACGGCGTGAAGAGCGGCCAGCCGCCGATCATCGCCCAGCCCTGGATCTGCGGGTTGGCGTTCTGCGCCCGGACGACTTCGGCCGCCGCGTCCTGCGGCGTCTCGATGTGGTAGAACGTGCCTGCGATGCTGATGCCGGGAGACTTCGCCGCCTCCAGCTTGACACCCTCGACGCGCTTCCGCAGGTTCGGCGCGTTCTGATTTCCCGCGAGAATCGCAATCTTCCCTTTCCCGTTCATCTGCAGGGCGAGCTCGCGCATCACCGCCTCGCCGGTCTTCACGTCGTCGACCATCGTCGATCGCGCCGGTCACTCTGCCCGCGTCGGAACAGGAGATCAGGATCGCGCTGGCGCCTTCGTTGACAGCCTGGGCGATGCGTTGCGCCTGGACCTGACCATCCTCGGCGGGCGGCGTGAGCCACACGATCTCGATCGGCACGCCGTGCTTCTGCGACAGCTCGCGCGCGGTTGCTTCGGCGCCGGTCCGCGCCGACAGGAACACCGGGTTCGTCGAGCTCTTTGCGATCATCGCGATGCGCAATCCCGCCGGACGCGCGCCGGATCCCTGGTCGCCCGCCGGCTTCTCGCCGCCTCGACAGGCCGCGACGAGCATTGCCGCCGACATCACGGCCGCGATCAACGACGTCATGCTCAATCTGCTTGTCATGCATTTCCCTTCCTTGCGGTGCGATCCGCCGCGCCGGCTGCACGCGCGAGGCGCCTGGCCGAAAAACGCGCATTGGCCTGGTCGAGGACGACCGCGATGATGATCGCGCATCCGATGATGATCCACTCGTAGTTCTGGTCGAAGTGCAGCGTGCGGATCGACTGACGAATCAGCACGATGAGCAGCGCGCCGAGCGTGGCGTTGATGGCGCTTCCCTTCCCGCCGGCGAGGCTGGCGCCGCCCACGACCGCCGACGCTATCACGTACAGCTCGTAGCCGGTGGCATCGACACACGATGCGGATCCATAGAAGCTTGCGCCCATGAAGGCGGCGAGACCGGCCGTCAGCCCTGACACGATGAACACGCCGCATTGAATCCTGAGGACGTGCAACCCGGAGAACCGGCTCGCATCGGCGTTGCCGCCGACGGCAAAGATGTGCCGGCCCATGACCGTTTGCGTCAGGTACACGGCGCCGATCGCGGTCACGATAATCATCGCAATCATCGGGACCGGGTAGAGCGATTCCGCGAGCCCGAGCGGCGCCTTCGCCACGTCGGTCAGCACCTTCGGCAGCAGGATGCTTTCCGCGCTGCTCGCGACGAATGCGATGCCCCGCAGGATCCACATCGTGCCAAGGGTAATGATGAACGAATGCACGCGCAGACCCACAACCATGAGGCCATTCATGGATCCGCAGATCAGACCGACGCCCACTGCCACCACGAGGCCGGTGGCAAACGTTCGCATGGATCCCGAGGGGCCCATCGAGCGCAGCGCCATCGCGGTGGTCACGCCCGACAGCGCGTAGATCGATCCTACGGACAGGTCGATCCCGCCCGAAATGATCACCATCGTCGCGCCCACGGCCATGATCGCGAAGAAGCTCGCGTCGGTGGCGGTCTGGATCAGCGTGTTGAAATTCAGAAAATTGTTGACGGGCTGGCCGGTCAGGCGATCCACGTGCGTTCCCGTGAACAGCGTCAGCAGCGCACCGAGCAGCACGATCACGAGGATGAGGCCGGCTTGCTGAGAAGCAAGGATCCGGCGAATCATCGTGCAGTCCTGTTGACGTCGTCTATCGGCAAGCTGATGGGTGAAACGTATCGCATCGGGGGCGACGTGGCGGTTGGAGTCTATCGCGACTCCGGCTAAGATGCGCTCCACAGTGCGCTATCTGCTGATTCTCTCCGCTGCGTTCACGTTGACGGTTTACGGTCCGCAAGCGAGCGACCAAACGGCGTCCGCATTCCGCACGCTGGACGACAGGTTCCCGCCGCCGCGATTCAGCTCCGTTGCCGAATGGCAGCGTCGCGCCGCATACCTGCGCGAACACGTGCTGGAGTCAGCCGGCTTGCTGCCGCTTCCCGACAAGGCCCCGCTCAATCCGGTCGTGTTCGGCGAAATCAAACACGACGGCTACACGGTCTCGAAGGTGTATTTCGAGAGCCTGCCCGGCTTCTTCGTCACGGGTAATCTCTATCGGCCGATCGGTGACGGTCCGTTTCCCGCCGTGCTCTCGCCGCACGGTCACTGGGCGTACGGCCGGCTGGAGAACACTTCGCTCACGTCCGGACCGGGACGCGCGATCAATCTCGCTCGCCAGGGATTTGTCGTGTTCACCTACGACATGATCGGCTACAACGACAGCCGCCAGTTGACGCACACGTTCGGCGGCCGCCGCGAAGCTCTCTGGGGACTGAGCCTGTCGGGGCTGCAGCTGTGGAACAGCATTCGGAGCCTCGATTTCCTCGAGTCGCTCCCGTACGTCGAGCGGAATGCGCTGGGCGCGACCGGAGAATCGGGCGGCGGGACGCAGACGTTTCTTCTCTCAGCGGTCGACGATCGCGTCGCCGTGGCGGTGCCGGTCAACATGATCTCGCTCCAGATGCAGGGAGGATGCCTCTGCGAGAATCCGCCAGGGCTGCGTCTCGACACCACGAACGTGGAGATCGCGGCGGCGATCGCGCCGCGGCCGCTCCTGATGGTGTCGGCGACGGGTGACTGGACGAAGGAGACGCTCGAATCGGAGTACCCCGCCGTCCGCTCGATCTATGCGCTCCTCGACGCAGACGATCACGTGCAGGCGGTGCGCTTCACTGCGGACCACAACTACAACAAAGACAGCCGCGAAGCCATGTACGCCTGGATGGCGCGGTGGCTGCAGCACGCGCCGGCGGACACGCGGCATGCCGAATCATCCTTCACACCGGATCCGCTGCCGGACCTGCTGGTCTTTCACAACCGCGCTCTACCCGATGGCGCGCTGGACGCGGAAGGCCTCACTGCGGCATGGATCGCCGCTGCAAAACGACAGATCGCGACCACCCCGCTCGCCGTGCGGAGAGCGGCATTGCGCCACGCTTTGGCATTCGAGGATTCGAGCGCGATGATCGAGGCGGCTGCCGCGGCGCTCAATCGACGGGTTGTCCTGCTAGCGGGCGACGATGCGTCGAAGATGGAGTCGGCGCTGCGGGCGGCGGGCTACTCGACCCGGGTCGTTTCGTTCAGGCCGTTCGATGCGGAGGCCGCCGCGCGCGTGCGGCATTTCGAAACGTACAACCGCACGGCCGCGAGCCAGCGCGTCCTAGACATCGTCACGGAGGCGCGCGCGCACCCGGGCGCAGCGCTTGTCGCGAGCGGCGATGCGGCGCTCGCCGGCGCACTCGCAGCCGCGGTCGCGCCGGTGCGGCTTTCGGTCCTGGACGTCGGTCAGTTCGACACGAGCCGAGACGCGAACTTCCTCGATCGCATCTATATCGCGGGTCTGCGGCGGGCGGGGGATTTTCAGACCGCTGCCGACTCAGCTTCTGGGAATATGGTGTTTCACAACACCGGCGCGCGGTTCGATGCGGGTCGTGCGCGCGTGAAATCGGAGAAGCTGACACCCCGCGAGATCATCGCGCTTCTACGCTGAAACAGGGATAAGTCCTGCGAGGTCGGATTCGTGGCGAACGCCCGGTTCCGGCCTTCGGCTTAGAGGCTTCCACGCTCGCGCTGCCGCGCTAGGGCGGACAAGCCGTGGCAGGCTGCTCACGCCGCCCGCGTGAGGCGCCTGGGTTCCCACGAATACCCGACGTGGGCCGTGTATAGCGTCACCGCCTTGGTAGGACTCCGGCGCGTGGCCGCTATACGCACCATCGTCAGGCAGCGATTCACTTCCTGGGTCAGGGCGCCAGGAGTTGCGACGCCGTGGCCGTGGACGCGACTCACACAGATCACGAGCGGGATGATCATCAGGAACGCACGAGGGATCGGATGCCGCAGCACGCACGGGAGCATCGCAAGCGCGATACCCGCGCCAGAGCCCGAAAATATTCAATCTTCAGCCCCGGCGCCGTGCGCGAAATTACAGTCTCTGCGCGAGGAATACAAAATCGAAGTTCGCGGCTATCCTTGCGAACGTTTCGCCGCGACCGCCGACTCGATGAACGCCCAGACGTTCGGGTTCGCGAACCTCGCGGTGTGACGCTGCAGCGTGGCGGGCCAGTTCGATTGGTCCGCCCACGCTTTCTTCAGGCCGGCGCTGATACCCCGGTCATCGCCCGTGAAACTCTCGACCAGCGCTTTCCAGCGCGCCACGAGCGCCTGCGCCTTCGGACCTGCGGGATCCTCGCCAAGCGATGCCTCGATGTCGCCGAAGAGCGCCGCCCACGCGCGCGTCCCCTCCTCCGCCGCGGCCTTGCGCTGTTCCGGCGTCATCTCGGCCTGTCGTCTCGCCAGCGCCGCCCACGCCTCGTCCGTGTAGTACTGCTTCAGGTGCTCGCTGTCGTCCTGCATGTCAATCACCTCGATGATGCGTTTGAGTACCGCGGCGTCGGGTGGCGCGCCGGGACGGAGCGTCTTCTCGGCATCCGCAATGGCGTCGATGGCCTGGTCGAGCCGCCGCCGCTTCTCCTCGAGCGCTCAAAACCCATCTCGGTCCCGTGGCTTCCACCCTCAGGCGGAAGTGTGGATGGTCTTCAACCTGAAGATGGAAGCTACGGGAGAATGGAAGGTGAAGTCACGAGCTCCCAATGAACGACGAAAGCTGAGAACTGAAGGCTGGAAACTGACAACCGACCACCGACAAGCGACCACCGACAACCGGTCTTCAGCTGCGCGAGGCTTAGGCGCCGGCGGCGAAGCCGAGCTGCGATCGTTTCAGCAGCCACCCACCGAGCGGATCGTCGGCGTCGGAGCGCACGTGGGTGTGCGCGCGGCACACGTCAGGAAGCCGCAGCTCTGCGCGTCGTGAAACGAAATGCGCGGATGAATAGCCGCACATCAGGCGGAAACATGCGCGCTCGGCGAGCGTGTTCCACATGTCTTCGAGCGCGATAGCGGCATCGACTTCATCGAGTTCGGCGAGCACGTCCACCATCTCGCCGAAGATGCTCACTCGACCCTTCGCCGCGAGCGCGCACACGGGCTGGGCAATGGCCACATCGAACGATGCCGCATGCGGCATGCCCTGTCGCGACAGTTCCGCCACCTTTGTGACGGCATTCATCGCGATGAGCCGGCCGTTCGCTGTCTCAGCGCCGATGTCCACACCGCGCGCCGTCAGGGTGCGGTGAATGCTGATCCAATTCGACTCACGCGCAACGATGAGGAGGCTGTCGCCGGCGCCGTGCGCGTCTGCCAGAAATGCCGCTGCGGCATCCGCCATGGACTCGCTCGAGTCACAGAGCTGGACAAAATGCTCGGGAACTTGAGTACCGTGGCTGATGCGCTCCGTGGGCGTCACAAAACCATATTAGCCCTTCGGATCCGAACCCGCCAGCTAATTGGTTGCTACAGACGGGCTTATCAGACTGCTAAGACCGCCGCCTGTACGTCAGACGTCAATTCTGGATGCTGAACTTCAATCAGCTTTGGCTTGCTATTTGCCATTGACGTCGGCTCCGCAAGGCCTGCTCAGCGCGTCTCGAGCGCAACAGCCATCGGCAAGCGGACGCGAAACGTTGCGCCTTCGCCCACGCCGGCGCTTTGCGCCTGGATGGTGCCACCATGCATCTCGACGATGCTGCGGGCGATGGAGAGGCCGAGCCCCAACCCTCCGTGAGCGCGCGTGAACTGCACGTCTGCCTGACGGAACCGTTCGAACACGTGCGGCAGGAACGCCGGATCGATTCCGCGGCCGTTGTCCGCGACGATCACCTCGACGTCTTCCCCGGCACATTCCGCATGCACCCGCACGTGGCCGCCATTCGGCGTGAACTTCACCGCGTTCGTGAGCAGGTTCCAGAACACCTGCTGCAGCCGATCGTAATCGCCGTGCAACGTCGCGGTTCCGTCCACGCGGGCTTCGATCCGGATGTTTTTTCCCTGGGCCGCGGGGGCGACCGTCGCGATCGAATCGGCAATCAGCTGCGGCACGCTGACCGGACCGGGGTTCAAGCGCAGCTTGCCTGACACGATGCGCGAGACGTCGAGGATCTCTTCGACAATCTGCGTCAGCGTCGCGCCGTTGCGCTCGATGACCTCCAGCGCGGCCGGTTGACGTTCCGCCGGCACGACGCCCGTGCGCAACATGCGCGTGTAGCCGAGCATGGCGTTCAGCGGCGTGCGCAGCTCGTGCGACAACATCGCGAGGAACTGGTCCTTCAAGTGGTTCGCCGTGCGCGCCTCTTCGTAGGCCCACGCGTTCTCGATCGCCGCCGCCGCGCGATCCGCGACGGTCTCGGCAAACCGAAGATCCGCTTCCGTATATCGTCGTCCTGATTCGGCGGACACGAACGTGATCGCGCCGACCACGGTGTGGCGGGTGCGCAGCGGCACGATCATGTAAGACGTCACCCCGAGTTTGCGGACGGCGGCGAGCCGCTGGGGATCCTTGACTCCGGCAACGATCATCTCGTCGGTCAGGTGCGAGAGTCGCTCGGAGCGTCCCGTTCGAATCACGTTCGGGAGTCCAGTGGGCGCGTCGGGCGCGGGAGGATAGTTCTGCTGATACTCCTCCGCGAGCGCGACGCGCGCCGGATCGACGTGCGCAACGGCGAGGCATTCGATAGCGCCGCGCGGACTGACGATGTGGACCGCGCACCAGTCGGCGATGTGCGGCACCGCGAGCTGCGCAACCGTCTTCAATGTCTGCTGGTAGTCGAGCGACGCGGCGAGCGCGGACGCCGCCCGCGCGATGAACAATGCCTGTTGTTCGCTGTGCCGCTGTTCGTCGTGCAGATCGGCCGTGCGCAGCGCCGCGCCCGCCAGGTTGCCGAGCGCGCGCGCGATCTCGATGTCGTCGGGAGTGAACGTGTGCGGAGTGCGGTAGTAGAACACGAGCGTCGCGGTCGCTTCATCGTGAATGACCAGCGGGATCGCGAGCATCGATCGAATGCCCTCGCGCGCGTAGGCCTCGCGCCGCGATTCCAGGAGCGGCAGGTCGTCGACGTTCTGGGCTTCAATGGGATCGCGGGAGCGCACGGGCGCTGCCGGCTGCCCCTGAAACGACGAAATCATCGCCGCAGCGAAATCCGGAGAGACCCCCGCATGCGACGCGACGTGCCAGACCTTGCGCACGGTGTCGAGACGCCACACCGCGTAGCCGTCCGCAGAGACGAGATCGCTCGAAAGCCTGAGGATCGCGCCAAGGACGTCTTCGAGGCGTGGCGATCCGAGGAGAGCGCCCGAACTGGCTATCAATGCGAGCAGCCGCTGTTGCAGCCCGCTCCCGAGCGACGCAGCGTCCGCCATGCGGCGTCATTCTATCGCGCGGCGAGGGCCGGCCAACGTGAGGCCGAACGCTCCGAGCCACGCGCACAGCACGGCGATACGGTTCAGTTGTCCGTGCAGATTCGGTTTCGCGGTCGCGGCGGCGCGGCACGCCTCCCCGACAGCAAGCGCGAGGTGCGGATCACCATAGGTCCGACCGCGCCCGTCACATGCCACCGTCCGGCCTGCGTGAATCGCCTCGAGCACGCTTCTGATCGTCATGTCGCGCGCGAAGATGTACGTGCGACACAGCCCGATCGGTGCGAGATAGTGGAAGTCGGACGAGCCAATCTGTGCGATACCGGGGTGCTCGGCGAGCGCGCGCGCAACGGACGCGTCGAGTTCGCGGCTCGACTTGTCGTTCACGTGACGAACCGGGTGCGCCGATTCCACACCGTCGATGTCCGCGAACGCGCCATCGATGGCACGCGCGGCTTCGTTATCGGGGTGCGCAGCGATCGCCACACCCCCCGCGGCGTGCACCGCCGCAGCCACCGTCCGCGCCGATCGGTCCCACCCCACCGTGCGCTGCACGCCGACGGCCCCCATGTGAAATTTCGGCGTGGTCACTTCTTCCCCCGGAAGCAGCAGCACACCCTGCGAGCGCGACGCGAACCAGTTCGTCAATGTCCACGACAGCATCTGATTGTGATTCGTCAACGCGATGATGTCGAGCCCTCGTCGGCGGGCCTCCGACGCGAGCGCCCACGGCGGCAGCGCGCCGTCCCCTGGAAAACTATGAACGTGCAGATCCGCGCTCAGCACCTGGAAGCCGTCATAGATCTTCCCTGAGCTTGTCGAAGGGACGGACCGCGAGGTCGCGATGGAGCGCTCGCTGATCGATCCGAGCACGAGACCCGTGAGCCACAGCGCGGCAAGCGCAAGCCGGACGCGTCTCATCGCGCGAACGCTCCGACGATGCGCGGCCAGATCGCAACGGCGGCCCCGAAGATCGCGAGTCCGCTGCCGACGCTGATTACCTGGTGCGCGATCGTCCGCCGTACGGCGGCATCACGCGGAAGCTGCAGTGCGCTGCGAAAAAATGCGAACACGATCGTCGCGTTCCAGACCAACGGGACGATCATCGATGCAAACAGCCAGCGTGTGTCCCGTGCGGAGATTGGGAGCGCCAGCGCCCAGACGGCGGCGCCGAGCAGCCACAGGGACCACGGGGCGTGACCCGAAAACAGCAGATCCATTGCGCGCGCCGTCCCCAACGCGCGTTGGGAGGCCGATGGCATCGTCACCCACGCCGCGGCCACCTGGATGGCGACGAGAAACATCCAGCACGCCGTCACGCTCGCGACGAGCCCAATGCTGACGTGAGAGGTGGACGAGATCGACGCGGCCGTACCAATCGTGACACCCACAATTGCCGGCCGATAGCACGCGTCGAGAACTGAGACGGCGTGGGGCTCAGCGCTCAGGCGTGAATACGCGCGCCGCGGAGCGCACATGATTTCCACTTCGGGAAAGAGGCGGGTACACATCAGGGCTGTCCCCTGTAACATGCCGACAATGCACTACCTCGCACTTCCAGGCTGACATGTCTACGGGGCCGGCCTCGCTGCTCACGCTCGTCATCCGCCACGATCAGGATGTTGTGACCGCGCGACAACGCGCTGGAACCATCGCGGACCTGCTCGGTTTCGATTCCGGCGAACAGACGCGTATCGCCACCGCGGTCTCGGAGATCGTACGGAACGCCTTTCGATATGCGGGTGCGGGCCAGGTCGAATTCCTCGTCGACCGCGGCGCGCAGCCGCAAACGCTGATCATCCGCGTCGTGGATCGCGGCAAGGGTATTCCTCAACTCGAGCGCGTGTTGAACGGAAGCTATAAGTCGTCGACGGGGATGGGCCTCGGCATCACCGGCGCGCGGCGGCTGATGGATGAATTCCAGATTGAGTCGACTCCCGCGCGCGGCACGCGGATCGTCATGCGGAAGGTGCTGCCGCCGCGGGCCCCGGTCCTGACCGAAGCGAGGGTCGTGACAATCCTGCGCACGATTCGGTCGCATCAGCCGGCGGGCATGGCCGAGGAGTTCCAGCGCCAGAATCAGGAGCTCCTCCGTGCGCTCGACGAGTTGCAGACACGGCAGGAGGAGCTCGTACGTCTCAACCGCGAGCTCGAAGACACGAATCGCGGCGTCGTCGCGCTGTACGCGGAGCTCGATGAAAAGGCCGACCATCTGCGCCGTGCCGACGAACTCAAATCGCGGTTCCTCTCCAACATGACCCACGAGTTCCGCACGCCGGTGAACTCGATCATCGGCCTGTGCAACCTGATCGTCGAGGATCGCCAGCGTGACGGACACGAGGTTGAACAGGAGGTCGTGTACATCCGCAAGGCGGCCGAACAACTCGGGGAGCTCGTCAACGACCTGCTCGATCTGGCGAAGGTCGAAGCGGGCAAGACACCCGTACGCCCTGCACCGGTGGACGTTTCGAAGCTGTTCGGCGCGCTGCGCGGTATGCTGCGTCCGCTGCTGCTGAACCAGGCCGTCGCGCTCGCGTTCGACGCGGCAGACGATCTGCCGGCGCTCATCACGGATGAAGCCAAGGTCTCGCAGATCCTGCGGAACCTGATCTCGAACGCGCTGAAGTTCACGGAGCGCGGCGAGGTCCGCGTCGGCGCCGCGCTCGCGACGAATGGCAAGCATATCGCGTTCACGGTTTCCGACACGGGCATCGGCATCGCACCGGAGGACCAGCAGCGCATTTTCGAAGAGTTCACGCAAATCGAGCACCGGCTGCAGCGCGGCGTGCGCGGCACCGGCCTGGGCCTGCCGCTCTCCAAACGCCTGGCCGAACTGCTCGGCGGAACGATCAGCGTGTCGAGCGAGGCCGGGATCGGGTCCACGTTCAGCGTCACGCTGCCGGTGCGTCACAGCGCGGCCGAGGAACCGGCGCTCGAGTTCGACTGGCGCGCGGAGCCGGGAAAACGCCCGGTCCTCGTCGTCGACGATGCAGCCGACGAACACCTCATTTACGAAAAGCTCCTGAAGGGCACCGCTTTTCAGATCTATCCCGCTACCACGATCGAGCAGGCGGAGCACGCCCTTGGCGTGATTCATCCCGCGCTCGTACTTCTCGACATCCGGCTGCGCGGCGCCGAATCGTGGGACCTTCTCCTGCGTTTGCGCCGAGACCCCGCAACCGACCAGATTCCCGTAATCGTCGTCTCCGCGCTCGACGAGCGCGAGCGGGCGCTTGCGCTTGGCGCGCAGGCGTACTTCTCGAAGCCGGTGCCGCGTCGCGCGCTCCTCGACACGATGGACGCGCTCACGACGTCGAGCTCAGGATCGATGCGCGTGTTGCTCGTCGAGGACGAGGAAATCTCGCGATACCTGATCGCGCAGGCGCTCGACGGCGCGTATCAGCTGACGGCGTGCGCAGACGCAGAAGCAGGATTGCGCGAAGCGCGCGCGCACGCGGCAGACGTGATCCTGCTGGACCTGATGCTGCCGGGCATCACCGGCTGGGAGATGCTCGACGCGCTCCGCGAGGATGCGTCGACTCGCGACGTGCCGGTGATCATCGTCAGCGGGAGCGCGCTCGACCACGCCGGCCGCGCGCATTTGCTGAGACACGCGCGCGATGTCATCTCGAAAGCCGACCTCACGCGCGAGCGCCTCCTCGGGGCAATCGCGGCGGCAGTTGGGAGATAATCACCGACCATGCTCACGGAACTCTTCGGACAGGATGATGCCGCGATCCTCCAGCGGTGGATGGACAACCAGCTGGCCGGGAGCGGTTTCCGGCCGGATCGCATCAGCAGAGCGGAACTACAGGAAAACGCGACGCAGTTTCTGTCTGCCTTCAGGCGGGCACTTTCCTCCGGCAGCACCGATATCCATGGCGCCGATTGGGCCGCCGTTCGTCACGTGCTCGACGTGCTCTCGGCGTCCCGCGCCGAACGGGGCTTCTCGCCGTCGGAGACGGCGACGTTCATCTTCTCGCTCAAACAGCCGTTGTTCGACCGCATCCGCGGCCTACACGAAAAAGATGGCGTCAAGCTCGCGGACACGACGTGGGAGATAAACCAGATCCTCGACAAGCTCGGGTTGTACACCGCGGAGGTCTTTCAGCGCAGCCGCGACGCGATCATCGCCCGGCAGCAGCAGGAAGTGCTGGAGTTGTCGACGCCGGTCGTGGCGCTGTGGGACGGGATCCTGGCGCTGCCGCTGATCGGAACGCTCGACAGTGCGCGCACACAAATCGTCATGGAAACGCTGCTGCAGCGGATCGTCGACAGCGGCGCGGCGATCGCCATCATCGACATCACGGGCGTCCCGACCGTCGACACGTTGACCGCGCAGCATCTGCTGAAAACCGTGGCTGCGGCGAGGCTGATGGGGGCCGACTGCATCATCAGCGGTATCCGGCCGCAGATCGCGCAGACGATCGTCCACCTCGGCGTCGAGCTCGGCTCCGTGGTGACAAAGGCGACGCTGGCCGATGCCTTCAGGGTCGCTCTTCAGCGCACCGGCCTCGCCGTTCAGAAGCAGCTGCCGCACGAGCGCAAGCCTCCGGCTGAGAGGGACCGCACGTCCGGCGGCAGCGAGGCCTGACGTGGAGCGGATTCCCATTCTGAAGATGGGCGAGTACCTGCTCGTCACCATCCAGGTCGACATGCACGATCGCGTCGCAATGACGCTCCAAGACGACCTGACGGCGCGGATCGTCTCGGCCCACGCAAAGGGCGTGCTGATCGACATTTCGGCGCTCGAGATCGTCGACTCCTTCATCGGCCGCATGCTCGGGGACCTCGCGGCCATGTCGCGCGTGCTCGCTGCCGAAACTGTCGTCGTCGGCATGCGTCCCGCCGTCGCGATCACTCTCGTCGAGCTCGGCCTGTCCTTGACCGGCGTACGCACCGCGCTGAATGTTGAGCGCGGCATGGAGCTCCTCCGCCGGCGCATTGCCGAACAAGGACGAGACGGTGCCGGTTCTGATTAGCGCTACCCACGGAATCCACACTCCGGAAGATGTCGTGGCGGTGCGGCAGGCGGTGCGGCAACGCGCTGTCGAACTCGGATTCAACCTCGTCGATCAAACCAAGCTGGTCACGGCGGCGAGCGAGCTGGCGCGAAACACGCTGCAGTACGGCGGCGGCGGAGCCGTGCTGATTGAAGGCATCGGCGACGGCTTACGACGAGGGCTGCGTCTCACGTTCGAAGACAAGGGGCCGGGCATCGCGGATATCGATGAGGCATTGCGGGGTGGTTTCAGTACGGCTGGCGGCCTCGGCCTCGGTCTCAGTGGGGCACGGCGTCTGTCGAACGAATTCCAGATCGAATCGCGTCCCGGCGAAGGCACGCGCGTGACCATCACACGGTGGCGATGAGCGTGTCGGGCGCAGGATTTCCCGTCGAGGATTCCGCGCAGGTCGCCTCCGTGCGCCGCGCGGCGCAGCGCGCCGCGGAAGCGCTGGACTTCACCGAGGCGCGCGCTGGCCAGGTGGCGCTCGTGGTGACGGAGCTGGGTACGAACCTCGTCAAGCACGCGACGCGAGGCGAGATGCTGCTGCGGATGCTGGACGAGCATGTCGCGGACGGAGCGGGCCTCGAAGTACTGGCGCTCGATCGCGGACCCGGCATCCCCGACGTCGCGCTCTCGGCGCGGAACGGCTATTCGACGGCGGGCACGCTCGGACATGGGCTCGGCGCAATCGGCCGGCAATCGGATCTCCTGCAGATCTACACGCAGCCGTCCGGGACGGGGATCCTGGCGCGCATCGGGCGCGATGAACCCGGAGCAGTCGCGCGCAGTTCGCGGCTGGAGATTGGCGCCGTCCAGGTCAATGCAACCGGGGAGCAGATCTGCGGCGACGATTGGACGGCCCGCGTGCGGGATGAGCGTCTATCGCTGATCGTCGCGGATGGTCTCGGGCACGGGCTATCCGCGCACGATGCCGCGCGCCGGGCCGTCTCTGAATTCGACAGAATGCACGAAGAGAATCCGGCGACCATCATCGGCGCTCTGCACGCCTCGCTGCGGTCGACACGAGGCGCCGCGGTTGCGGTGGCGGCCGTGGATCTCGAGCGGGGCGTCCTGCGATACAGCGGCCTCGGCAACATTGCTGGGGTCATCCTTGGACCGGGCACCAGCCGTCATAGTATGGTTTCGCAGAATGGGACCGCGGGACACAGGGCGAGCCGGATCCAAGAGTTTCAGTATCCTTTTCCGCCGCAGTCGATCCTCGTCATGCACTCGGACGGTCTCGGGACGCAATGGGATATCGGGGCGTATCCGGGGCTGCGGGCCCGTCACCCCAGCCTGATCGCAGGGGTCCTCTATCGAGACTTCAGCCGCCGGCGCGACGATGTGACGATTGTGGTCATCAAGGACCAACCTGAGGTGTAACTTTCACCGAGGGCTGCCGAAAAACTGTAGTGGTCTTCCGCTCGCGGGCCCAAGGGAGCGGTTTGTGGTGTCCTGGCACGGCACAGGGCTTGATTCACGGTGGCGCACTCATGGCAATCGCCCGGATACATCAGAACGGTTCGGAGCTCGGCAACATCGACGAGGGACCGCGCAGCACGGCGGAACTCCGCGACTGGATCCAGGTGAACCTGGGGCTGCCGCCTGACCGCGAGGCCCGGCTGCTCCATGTAATCGATCAGGTCGTCGCCCTTCAGCGACAGCTCGTCGAGGAGTCGAAGCACGAGGCCATTCGCGCGCTATCCGAGGGGTTCGCGAGCAAGATGGACCGCCTCCAGCGGCAGCTCTCCGAGAAGGACGTCACCGTCAGCAACATCGCCCGTTACTTCGAGGACGTCGTCGCCGAGCTGACGGAGAAATCCCATCGCGATCCGAAGACGAAGCTGCTCAATTTCGACTGGTTCATGGAGCGTGTGGAGTCGTATCTGGCGGTCGAGCAGCGCGTGCGGTGGTGCGGCGTCGGCGTCGTCGATATCACCAGCTTCAAATGGTACAACGATACGCTTGGCCATGCGCTGGGCGACCGGATCATCGAGACCGTCGCGCGGATTCTCGCGGATCAGATTCGTTCGGAGGACTTCCTCGCGATGGATCGCGGCAACGAGGCGCGCGACCTGCACGCGCGTTTTGGAGGCGACGAATTCGCGTTCCTGATTCCCGACCTTCCCGGGTGCAACGAAGCGCACGAGATCGCCAACCGCTTCAAGCGCTCGGTTGCCGCCCACGACTGGACGCGTGACGATCGTCGGCTCGAAGCGAGACCCGTGGGCGTCGACGTCGGGATCGTCTGCCTGCGCCTCGGTCCGGTCGGTGAGCGGCGCGGCGTCGCGCGGAAGCTTGCCGCGGAGCTCATTCAGCGTGCCGACAAGTTGATGTACGCCGCGAAGAGTCAACAGTCCCCTCACGTGCACTCGGCCGCCGTCCGCGTCGTCCACGGCGAGCTGACCGAGATGCCGACCACCGAGACGATCGTCCGCGAGACCCACGCGCGGCGGCGCGCCACCGATCGCGAGAACATCTGAGAAGTCTGCTACACTTGTAAGGTTGTATCCCTCCCAGAGATGGTGGGTGTAGCTCAAAGGTAGAGCACCGGACTGTGGCTCCGGACGCTGCGGGTTCGAGTCCCGTCATCCACCCCAGATCACGCAGATTTGTGACCACGGCTGAGGTTGTGCGAGAATTGCTTATCGCAATGACCGAACAGGATCTCGTGCGGATCGCGAAGGTGGCGCTGCGCGAGCTGGGCGCCGGTGACGTGATGTTCAGCGTATCGGCGGAGAGCGGGATCGACCGGTGGGAGATCGCAATCGCCGGCGCGCATCCGCGGCTGCTGCGGATTCGCGCGGGCAAGGGCAGCAGCGCGCAATTCGTCCGCGATCAGATTTTTGAGCAGTTCGAGCGGCGCTAGGACAGCTTACCCGCGCGCGCGCTTTTTCTCCTTGACCGGCGCCGCCTTCGCGGCCTTTGCGGGTTTTTCTATCTCGGCAACCTTTGCGGCTTTCTTTTTCGTGCTGCTGACGCGATCGAGGCTCTGGCGGAGCGCATCCATCAGGTTCACCACCTTGGGTGGCGCCTGCTCCTCTGTCGCCACCACTTCCTGGCCGGCGATCTTCGCGTCGATGATCCGCTGCAGTTCTTCCTGATAGGCGTCCTTGTATTCCGTCAAATCGAGCTGCCCCTCGAAGTTGCCGATCACCTGCTTCGCCATCTTGATCTCTTCGGGCTTCAGCTTCGCAGGCACGTTCTCGAGTTCCTCTATGGCGTCCATGCTGCGCACTTCATTGGAGCGCCGCATCGTGTACATCACGAGGCCCTTCTCGCGCGGCTGCACGGCGACGAGGTACTCGCGCCCGTAGAGCGCGAGCTTCCCGATGCCGGCTTTCCCTTTCATCCCTTCGCGAATGACGGCGAATGCTTCGAGCGCCATCTGCCCGTCGGGTGCGAGATAGTACGGCCGCTCCACGTAAATGGGATCGATCGCCTCCACCTCGGTGAACCGGACGGACCTTCGCGAGATCCTCCTCGTCCATCACGACGTAGCGTCCCTTCTCGAACTCGTAGCCTTTCACCACTTCCGAGATCGGCACCTCGCGCTCGCACTTCGGGCACCAGCGCTTCTGTTGAATGCGCGTCTGGCATTCGCCATGAAGCTGGTTGAAGCTGATGGTCGCGGCGGAGTCCGTCGCGGGGAACACCCTCACGGGGATGTTCACCAGACTGATTTTCAGAAAGCCTTTCCAGGTCGGGCGTGCAGCCATAACTCACTCATTATCGGCGGAAGCGTCCAACGGCCACACGCCTGCACGGAACTGCGCAGGCTGGCATCCTGTGGAATCGGTGATCTGGTGATTCAGCATTTGGTGGTTGCCATCAAAAGCACGCGCGGTAGTGCCCGCGACGCGAAATCACTCAATTACCAAATCATTAAATCACCAATTTCATTGCGCCGGGACCCACGGTCGGACTTCGAGGAACTTCCAGTCGGTCCCTGCCCGCCGAATCACCGACATGACCAGTCCGCCGTTGGCCTGCCCGTCGCTGCCGGAGACCTGCCACGACCCCTGGACGACGGCCATGTCCGGCGAGACCCAATGAATGTTGGTGTTCTGGAGGGACACCTTCATACCTTGCAGTGCCTGGGACAGAGCTGTCTCGATCTGCGCAGGGCCGGTGATCTTATCCCCTTCGACGGAGTAATAGATGCCATCCTCGTCCCAGAGGGCGCCGGCCTTCTTGAAATTCCCGGTCGAAATCGCATCGACCAGGGCGGCGTTCAGCTTCTGCAGCGCCGCCTCGTCATCGGCGTGATCCGCCCGTCCCCGGGCGTTCGGTTTGGACTGCGCCGAAAGCGCCGCCACGGAAAACAGGATGGCGAGAACCGCTGCTGCTCGTCGCATAACGATGCCTCCTGGGCACTAGACGAAAGCGGCGCGGATCATACTCGATCGGACGTCAGAACATGTATCTCGCTCAGGGCGATGATGTCTCGCGACAGGTTTTCGTGAGGCCGGTGACACTGACCAGCGGCTGCATGAGACGTGAAAATCTGAGTCTATCGGCGCGCAAACTCCTACCAGTCGTCGTACGTGGAAGCGGGCTTTAGCCGGATTCTACGGCAAGAACTTCACAGCGGCCTCGATGGCACCGTGCAGAGTACGGCCGAACACGGCCGCGCCGACGATCGTCCCGATGATGACAACAACTGTCGCCGCCTGAATGTGAAAGTGCGGCGGTGTCTGTGGCTCTGCTGGATCCAGCAGGCGTCGTACTCGTGATTCGATGGTGCCGCCTAAATAGAGCGCGCTCGCCGACAGCGGTCGATGCGCGCCGGTCGCGAGGCGCGCGACGGTCACCAATGCGTGAGCGAGATCTGTCCGAAGATCCGGGCGCGACCGCGCGGCCGCGGCATCCGCAGCTTCCTCCGTTGCCTGCGCCCACAACGCATCGAGCCCGCGATTCGCAGGCAACAGGCCGGGGCACGCGCGCAGCACGACACGCCTGATGTTGTCGCGCGCGGCGATGTGTGCGCACTCGTGCAGGAGCATCGCACGCACCTCATCCGCCGAGCAGGCGCGCAGCACCCGTTCGGAGACGAAGAGTTCCGGGCGCCGGAATCCTACAACCGCCACCATGGGATATGTCTCGTCGATCGCGAACACGGGGACGGGCACGTCGGACATAGTGAGCCGGCGCGCGCGAACGCGCCACTCGCGAGCGAGGGCCCGCGTCGCGCGCCACGCGAGCACGGCCCGCCATGCCCCGCGCGCCAGTAACAGCGCGCCCGCTGCACCGACGACCGCGAGCGTCGTCGCCACCGATTCCTGCGTGTCGGACGGTTCGAACCTGAGGAACATGGGAAGCACGATTACGAATGCGCCGAACAATCCTGCGGCCGACGGTAGCAATCGCAAGCCAAACAACCCCGCGGCGCGCGACGCGGGCGCCCGCTCGTTGACGCGCCGCGCGATTGCCCGTGCAGTCAGCGCGAAGACGGCCGTCGCCATGCACACAATCGTGGCGAACGAGGCGAACGTGATCGCCGCTGCGAGCCGCCAGTAGATCACCGGTCGTGCTCCTTCTCGCGGCGCTTGGCCTGGACGAGCCGTTCTAGTTCATCGAGCAGCCCCGCGTCGTGCTCGCTCACCGTATCCACGAGCCACGAGAGGATCGGTTGTGCATTGCCATGTCCGAGCAACGTTCCTACCGCACGAGCCGCCGCCCCCGTTTCCAGTTCTTCGCGCGAGTAGCGTGGGCGATAGACGAATGCCCGTCCTGTTTTCTCACGATCCAGCACACCCTTCCGGTGCAGCCGGTCCATTGTCGTCATCAGCGTCGTGTACGCGGCGGAAGGAAAATCCCCCTGGAGCTCCCGCACGCTGGCGCCATTCGGCCGGCGCCACAGCGCGTCGAGGACGCGCATCTCGAGCCTCCCGAACATGACCTCGAGGCCGGACAGTTGAAGACGGTGGAACATTCGGGACAGCTTACTAAAAATTGGGTAATTGAGTAATTGGGTAATTGGGTAATCGGGTGAGCCGATACTTGCCGACGCAATCACCACATCACCAAATCCCAAATTTCCCGATTCCCCAATTCCCCAATTACCAAATAGTCTTACCTGCATGGACCTCCGACCGATGCTGGCGACGCTGGCCGATGCGCCGCATGTCGACAAGAACCTCGTGTACGAACCGAAATACGACGGCATTCGGGCGCTCGTTGAGATCAGCCCGTCACGTGGCGCACCGATCGTGCACATCTGGTCTCGCAACGGCAATGACAAGACGATGCAGTTCCCTTCGATTGTGGAGGCCCTCCGCAAGGCGGCGATGAAGCTGAGCGGGAAAGTAATCCTCGATGGTGAGATCGTCGCCTTGCACCCTGACGGGCGTCCCGCCGGCTTTCAGCGCCTCCAGGGACGCATTCACCTCACGGGTGCGCAGGACGTAGAGCGCATCGATCGCGATCAGCCCGTCGCGCTGATCGCTTTCGATCTGCTGCGCGAGGGCAACGACGATCTGTGCAAGCTGCCGCTGACCGAACGTCGCAAGCGACTGGAGGCGTTATTTGAAGACATCCGCCTGAAGGCGGAAGGAACACTCAGACTGAGCGAGCAGGTCGCCGGGGACGGGCGCACGTTATATGCGCGCGCGCTGAAGGAGCAGTGGGAGGGACTGATCGCAAAAGATGCCACGTCCCTCTATCAGCCCGGACGCCGATCGCCGGCATGGCGGAAGATCAAAGTTGTGCAGGAACAGGAATTCGTCGTGGGCGGATGGACGGAACCGCGCCAGACACGGTCGTATTTCGGCGCGTTGCTGCTTGGCGTCTACGAAGGTGACGACTTTGTTTATGTCGGCCACACGGGGACCGGCTTCAATCAAAAGGAGCTCGAACGCGTGTCGCGGTTGCTCAAATCACGCGAAATTCCGGCATCTCCATTTTCAACGGCGATCAAGACCAACGAGCCGGCGCACTGGACGCGTCCGGATCTCGTCGCCCAGATTAAATTCACGGAGTGGACCGCGGACGACAAGCTGCGGCATCCGGTCTATCTCGGGCTGCGCGATGACAAGAATCCGCGCGAGGTCGTGCGGGAACGCGCAAGCGACCCATCTTCCGCATCAAGGCGGAAGCCACATGAGCCGCACACTGCCGGGTCACGCGAGCCGCGCGCCTCTGATCCTTTGCCTGTGGCGTCTACCCGCCACTCCAGTCGAGTGACTTCCGCTTCCCATTCCAACCGAGTGGCTTCCGCTCCCCACTCCAACCCTGTGGCTTCCGCTTTCAGGCGGGAGGATCTGGCCAACCTCGTCAATCAACTCCGCGCGCTCGAAGACGCGCGACGCGATGGCGAGCTGACCCTCCCGAACGGCGATCGGGTGAAGGTCACCAACCTCGCGAAGCTGTTCTGGCCCGATCTCGAGATCACCAAAGGCGACCTGCTCCGTTACTACGTCGAGGTCTCCCCATTCATCCTGCCGGCCGTCGCGGATCGTCCGCTCGTGATGAAGCGATTTCCGAATGGCGTTGGCGGCAAAGCCTTTTACCAGCAGCGCTCGCGCGAAGAAAGGCCTCCTGCTGGCGTCAGAATCGAGACGCTTCCGGACGAAAGCGATCCAATCAGTGAGCCCGATGCGAAGCGGCTCGTCGGCGGATCGCTGACGACCCTGTTGTACATGACGCAGATCGCCGCGATCTCGCAGGACCCGTGGTTCTCGCGCGTGCAGTCGCCGCTCGACGCGGATCACGTTGCCCTCGATCTCGATCCGACCGAGCACGCGACGTTCGCCAAAGTACTCGACGTCGCCCGATGGGTGCGCGACGAGCTCGTTTCGCTCGGCGTCCCTGCCGTCCCGAAGACATCGGGGTCGAGCGGCTTGCACGTCTACATTCCGTTGCCGCCACACACGACGTACGAGTCCGGCGTGCTCTTCTGCCAGATTGTTGCGACCGTTGTCGCATCGCGCCATCCGAAAGTCGCGACGGTTGAGCGCATGGTCGCGCGGCGGCCGCGCGGCACCGTTTACATCGACTTCCTGCAGAACATCCTTGGCAAGACGCTCGCCACTGCTTACAGCGCGCGCGCGAGCGAGTTCGCCGGCGTCTCGACACCGCTGACGTGGAAGGAAATGGATGGAAAGGTCGACCCGCGCGACTTTACGATCCGCACGGCGCCGGAACGATTTCGAAAAACTGGCGATCTCTGGGAAAGGCTGCGGACCGCGAAGCCCGCGAACCTGGAAGTGGTTTTCAAGAAGTACGCGAAGCAGCGGTGATCCCGCGGACGCCCGCGACGAGCGCGATGGCCGCAAACAGGCCGAGCGTTGCGCGGCGGTGCGTCGCGGCCCAGAGCTGAGGACTGCGGGAGATCGCACGCGCATCGAACGCGCCGTGCGCCCCGCGGTCGGCCTCGCCGTCCACCGGCTGCCAGAGATTGTCCGGACGGTTCGGTTCTTCGCGTCCACTCATCTGCTGTGAGTCGTATCCCGTGCGCGCGAGGTAGCGATCGCCGACGCCGGGCACGAGCCGGTTCCCGACGATCGCCGCCGCCGTGGTCGAGCCGACCCACAGCTCGCGACGACGATGATGTGCGGCCCAGTGGATTGCGTCGGCCGCTACTTCCGGTTGGAAGATAGGCGACACGGGCTGCGCCTTCCGCGGGAGCCGGCTCTTCACCCATTGGAACTGGGGCGTGTTGAGCGCCGGCAGGTGCACCATCGTTACGTGCACGCGGCTGCGATCGTGGATCATCTCGGCGCGCAGCGAGTCCATGAATCCGTCGATGGCGTGCTTCGCGGCGCAGTACGCGGATTGGAGCGGGATCCCGCGATGCGCGAGCGCGGAACCCACCTGGACGATGGTGCCGCGATCGCGCGGCAGCATGCGGTGCAAGGCGGCGAGCGTCCCGTGCACCACGCCGTGATAGGTGACGTCGGTAACTCGACGGTACTCCTCCGGCCGCATCTCGCGAACCGGTGAGAACACCGATGCCATCGCGTTGTTGATCCAGATGTCAATCGGTCCGAGGTCGCGCTCGATCTGTTCGGCGGCGGCATCGACGTCCTCCCAGTTCGCGACGTCGACCGGGATGGCCAGGGCGCGCCCGCCGGCCGCTTCCACGTCGCGGCGAGCGCCGTCCAGGCCGCCGCGACCGCGCGCCAGCAGGCCGATGCGCGCTCCGTCGCGCGCGAAACGCCGCACGACGGCTCGGCCCACACCGGCAGACGCGCCGGTCACGACGACCACTTCAGGATGGCTGCGTGTCAGATCGTTCCTTCCTCGTCCTCTTCTTCCTCGTCGGGATCTTCGGTGTCTTCGAAGTCCTCGTCTTCCTCGTTCGCCACGCCGCGAATCTGCTCGTCGGCGCCGCCACGGGTCATGTCTTCGCCCTGATCATCGCGTTTCGGGTTGCCACGATCCGCCATACACACTCCTTTTGTTGATCGGCCTCGTCCACCGGGACATTGAAGCAACCGCAGCAAAGCGGGTGCCGCCGCGCTAAGCTGTCGTAGTGGGCAAGAACGCATTCCCGTCACCCGAGCTCGCAGCGGCGGCATTCGGCGTCGGTAAGCTGACGCGTCACCTTTTTATATGTCTCGGCCCCGATTGCACCGACCTCGAGCGCGGCGAGGAAACGTGGGGCTACCTGAAGAAGCGGTTGAAAGAGCTCAACCTTGCGGGACCCGACGGGCCATTCTATCGAACGAAATGTCAGTGCCTGCGGATCTGCACGGGCGGGCCGATCTGCGTCGTGTATCCGGAAGGTACGTGGTATCGCAACGTGACGCCGGAGAATGCGGAACGGATCATTCAGGAACATCTCATCGGCGGGCGGGAGGTCACCGATCTCTGCTTCGCACGGAATCGGCTGACGGATCTGATAAACTCACAAGGTTGCGCGCGCCCGTAGCTCAGCTGGATAGAGCGCCGGGCTTCGAACCCGTAGGTCGGGGGTTCAAATCCCTCCGGGCGCGCCAGACCGATCAAACAAAAGACCGGAAGGTAGCGCGACTGGACATATTCCATCTGCTTTGGTCTGCCCCCACGTTCAGATGCGCCCGTAGCTCAGCTGGATAGAGCGTTGGCCTCCGGAGCCAAAGGCCGCAGGTTCGAATCCTGCCGGGCGCGCCAGTTTTCGATCCTTCGACTGACAAATGACGGACAATCGGTAGCGCCTCATGTTCACTTACGGGCTCCTGCCCCATGATTTTTCGTAGCTGTCGTCTTCGTTCCCACACGCCGGTCATCGCCTTCCGCAGCTCTTCATCAGTGATGTTCAGGTAGCGCTGCGTCTGTTTGATGTCCGCGTGTCCGAGCATCAGCTGGATGTTTCGGATATCTACCCCATCACGCAGGAGCCGACATGCGCCTTCGTGCCGGAGGTCGTGCCAGTGCAAGTCGATCGGCCGCAGCTTCGCGCGATCGACAGGCGCCCCAGGTTTAACACGCTTGGTGGCGTGGCCGTTCGCCACGAGCAGCAATGATTCCCACGCCGTCTTGAAGCTGCTCAGGAACTCTCCTGCGGGTGAACCGAACACGAACGCGTTTGGGCCAAGTGCCGTACGTCGCTTGAGCACCGGCGCCAGGCGCCCTTGCGGATCGAAAGGGATGCGGCGGTTCTCCGCATCCTTGGCGTTCCTGCCGGGGATGGCGATCTGGTGAGGGTCCCAATGTGACGGTTCTGAATACGCAGCATCTCGCCCTGGCGGCAGCAGGTTTCGAGCGCCCCAATGAGGCGGTCGCGCATCCCTGAGCCGACGAACTTGTGTCGGCTCCGCTCATCTCGAGCGCCGCGTTCAGCAGCGCTTGTTATTCCTGCAGCCCGATTCGTCGATCGCGTCTGGTTTCTTCTTTGGTCTTGATGCTAACGCCGAATCGGTGAAAGGGATTGGTCGTCAGGTACGCCGGATCCTGGAATCGGCCCCAGTTGATCGCCGCCCGAAGCGTGCTCAATGCACGGTTGACGGTCGGGATCTCGTGCCCTTTGCGATAGACCGCCTTGAATCGAAGGATCTCCGCCGGCTTCTCGAGCGCGGCGACTGGCGAGACGCCAATGACGCTCCCGATTGCCTTCAGCCGGGACTTGATCGTCTGCGGATGCTTCAGTCCCTCAGCGTCCACGTACTGAGTGCAGTACCAGCGAGGATGTGAGTCGGAGCTGCTGATGCGGCAGCTTCTTAGTCGACCAACGAGCCCGCTTCGGAGGTTCGGTCGTCACCCGCGACAGACCGCACGTCGGCGTCAACCGACCGGGATCTCGACCTCGATCAGGGTACCCGCCACTGCTGTGTCAATGGCCGCGGCAATCTCTGGAACCCTGGTCTTGATCAGCCGCCATCGGCCCGAGCCAAGTACTACGATCGCAGTCTTGCGTCTGGACAGATTCTGCTGATACCGGATGTTGCGGTCTGTCGTCACGAACACATTGGATCCCTCGGCTTCGGCCGCATCGAGGAGCTCCCCGTTTCCGAGCGTGTCCCATCCCCGCGAGGGGCCCTCTTCCACCGTGTGTTCGGAAAGAGCTGCGGCGACGCCGCGCGGAACACCGTTGTCGAACAGGACACGCATCAGCGCCCGGCGACGGGGGCGTCGAGACTTCGAGCGGCGAATCCGAGCACGGCCTTGACCTGTTCCCGCGTCAGCGGAAACTGCTCGATCACCTCGTCGATGGTCATGCCGTCTTCCAGGTTCTCGAAGACAATCGACACGGGCGTGCGCGTGCCCTTGAACACCCAGGCACCACTGACTTTACCGGGGATACTTTCCACGACCGGGCACTGGGACCAATCGAGCGAAGCCATAGCCTAGATCTCCCTTCAGGCTGCTTCCAGCTTACGGGATCTGAGCCATTTGGTCACGCGGCGCGTCGAAGGCCATGATTGGCGCAGCCCACGGCGATCTGGCTCCAATGGCGGGCGGCAAAGCCTCCAACACAGTGCCTCGGGGCGCTTCAGCCTTGAGGCGCGATAACGCTCCCGCAAAATGGCGTTGCTGAGCGTCGGCTTTCTTCCTCCCAACGCGCCACGCGTGTGGAAGTATTCACACTTTACCGTTACATCCTGGATCTCTTCTGAGATGCGACGCAAGAACAGCGCCACTTAAGAGCGCGACGGATGGTTTCTCTGATTACCGCGTGGTCTTCCGTCGCTTGTAGATACGAATCAGAGGATTAATCTTAGTCAGATTCGAAAAGGGATCCTGCTCCATTCTCTGGAAGCGCGGCTCAAGCGAGAGTGGAAACCTCGCTTTGGCACGGTATTCTCCGACGAGGGAGTACGTCGGTTCATTCCGGAGCATTTCAGGCGCGAGTGTGTCAATGTTCCCCTCGCCTGTGCGTAAGGCATATCCAACGTTAACGACCAGGAGATCAGGTGCCAGCTGTACAAGTTGCTCAGGCGTCGCTCGGATTGGACTCCATGGTACGACTTCAGGGCGAGTTAAGTACGAGCGCAATCCCACCCCGCCAACCGTATCGCCAGGTCTGGATTCACTGCGAAGCCCGCGTTCCGCGACGTATCGTGAGTCACGGAGCATCAGCATGTCCAGCGCAGCGCAGCGGCCGATCGCATATGCGAACACAATCAGGCCTACAACCAGCCTGATGGTACGGTATGAGCACCCACGCCGGGTAAAATTATCCAACCACCATCCTGCGGCTGGTGACATCGTGATAACAAGGCCGAGCAAAAATCGATCATATTGATAGAGCACGATCCACAAAAATGTTATGGAGTACGAAAGGCCTGCAATCAGAAGCAGAATAATCGGAACCTGACGGCACTTTACGGCTATGCCCGCGCCTGCAACTGCGGCCACGAACAGCGGCCAACTCATGATGTTCCCCATCAGACGGACCGAATCCACCAGCATCTTCGCGGTACCGGCAGGCGTACGGGCATACATCTGAAAGTCTTGGCTGGCCGGGCCAGTGATTAGCTGGAAATGGCGCACAACGCCGGATATGTTAAACGGCACGTTCATCAAGATCATGAGTGCCAGAGCGGTCAGACCGCACATTCTAATCAGGACGCGTTTGGTCGGAACATTCGACGCCCCTTCATGTGCTAGTGCCATACCCGCCAACAGAAGCGCAGGAAGCACGAAAAAGCCGTAAGCTTGATCCTTTGTGCAGATAGCAATAGCACCTGCGACAGCGAACCGATAGAAGTCACATGGACCAGCTCGGCTAGCTGTCCGGACGTAGTACCGAAGCGCTAGAGTGACCCAGAACAGATATGGCACGTCCAAATTCGCGGTCTTGCTGTAATAAGTCAACGGCATTGCGCTGATTAGCACGAGCGCTGCGAAGAGGGCTGCACGTCGACCGTAGAACTCTTCCGTGATTGCATACGTCAACCAGACGATGCCGAGCGCCATTGCAACGCTGGTCAGACGGCTGATGACGAGAAGGCAGGACGCGACCAGTAGATCACCAGAATCTATCAGGCCCAACTGCGCCGCGGCATAATACGGAAAAGATACAGCCCCGAGCAGCCCGAAGTGGACTGGCGGGTATTTTGTCGCCCAACCACTCGAGAATCGAACGCCCCAGGCGTCTCGAATATCCCCAGGCAAGAGTTCATCCGGCTCCCAGGAGACATATGCTGGCAGCCCCCACCAGACCCCGACCGCGAACATGACTGCGGCGCCGCCCAATACCGCGTAGATCCGGTGCGAAGTCCCCGAACGGCGAGTGGCTGGCGGTCTGGTCCGTCGGACCGCAACGATTGCAACAAGCACGGTCCAGAAGAGTGCGACCAGAGGCAGGACACGCCCTGCAATAACCGCAGTCCGGCGTGTCCAAGCTTCTTTGAATGTGATACCCCGAGGCACAAAATAGAGACTGGGGACTGGCTCAAACACACCTGCGACTTCACGCGACTGGAACATTGATAGACGTGGTGATCGGCTGGACGCCATGTATTTGAGGCGAATGGCGTGCAGACCGGACCTCAATAGGACTGAAGGCCCCCCTGTTCGCATCCGCTTGTCAGCGACCAGAGCGCCATCTATGGTCAGTTGTGCGGCGCCGTCGGCGTTGACAATGAACCGGTAAGAATCAGAAGAGGGAATTAACAGATAACCGTCCCACTGGTCCGTAGACGGGGTGAGCGCTGTGTGTATCCTCCTAAGGATCGACGATGACGTTACGGCAGCATCGACCTGTTCGCGATTAGTTTCGCGTCCGTTACTTATGTAAGAGTACCTAGCATTGAGACCTGACGCCGCCCTAAGAGCCGTTGTGACATGCACCAGAGCTGCGAACCCAGCAAGGAGTCCCGCAGTGACCAGCAGAAAGATACCTTTGAATCGAACCGAGTTCAGTTGCGTACCTCAAGAGCGTCGGAGATCGCCGATTGAAAAATTGTGGCGAGCCGGTCGTAACCTGCTTCTGTTGGATGAAGGCCGTCCTGGCCGATGAGAGAGAGCGAATTGAGGGAACACGTCTACGAATGCAGCGCCGTTTGCGGCGGCCATCTTCCTCCGCGCGGCATTGTACGCCTGGACGGCGGAAGCGCCTGCGCCGCGGCTCCCTGATGCGCGCTGAGGCGGGAGACTGGCGACCATGACCGGGATCCCGCGACGAAGCGCATCGCGAACGATGTCTTCCATTGCGTTCGTGGCTGGAGTAATCGCGCGGTCGCCGTCGCCCAGCAGATCATTCGCCCCATCCATCAGCAGTACGAGCTGTGGTGACGTAACATTTAACGACGCTGAAAACGTTGCCGGTGCAGCGGTCGCGCGTTGACCGGGCTGTCCCTCATCGAACACCTCAATTGTCTGACTCGTGTAGCGCGTCGCCGACATCGTCTGCAACTTGAACGGGTAAGGGTCGATCCGGCTCGCCGCCGAATGCTAGTGGACCAGCGTTGCAGCCGGCAGCCAACGATGCTACACGCGAACGAGCTACGGTTTCACCTGGCGCAGGTTGCGATCCTGCGCAAGGATCGCGGCCGCGGTCGGGAATGTGACGACGAATGTGGCGCCTTGGCCGGGACCGGCGCTCTCGGCGCGGATGGCGCCGCCGTGCAGTTCGACGAGATGCCGCGCGAGCGCGAGTCCAAGCCCCAGGCCGCTGAACTCGCGCGAGACGCCCGTATCGGCTTGCCAGAAACGCTGAAACACAAGCGGAAGATGCTCGCGCGTGATCCCTATGCCGGTATCTCGCACTTCCAGCCGCACCGATGATCCATTGCGGCGCAGATCCACGGTGATCCGCCCGGCCGGCGGCGTGAACTTCGTCGCGTTCGATACCAGGTTCCACACGACCTGACGCAGCCGATCGCGATCGCCAATCATCCTGACGTTGTCTTCGATGTGCGTGTGCACGTTCAGGCCCTTCGCCTGCACCGCATGCCGCTGAGTATCGAGAGCCTCGCGAACGATCTGGCCAACATCGAACGTGGCATGATCGAGGCGGAGCTTGCCGGTCACGATCCGTGACGTGTCGAGCACATCGCTCACGAGCTTGATGAGTGTGTCGGCATTGCGGGCGAGCGCCTCGACGGCCTTGCCGCGCAGGTCTGGCGTGACGATCATGTCCTCGCGCTGCAGCATTCGTGCGTAGCCGACGACCGTGTTCAGCGGCGTGCGCAACTCGTGCGAGAGCACCGCGAGAAACTCGTCCTTCGCCCGGCTCGCTTCTTCCGCGATCCGCCTGAGCCGCTGCGACATCGTGACGTCGCGCGCGATCTTGGACGCGCCAATCACCTGCCCTGAGGCATTCCGGATTGGCGAAACGGTCAGCGAAATGTCCAGCAGCTGCCCATCCTTGCGTCGCCTCTTCGTCTCGAAATGCTCGACCGACTGCCCCGCACGAATCTGAGAGAGGACCGTTGCCTCTTCACTCGCGCGGTCTTCCGGAATGATGATGGTGATCGAACGGCCGATCGCTTCCTCGGCGGTATAACCGAACATCCGCTCCGCGGCGGGATTCCAGGTCTGAATGACGCCGTCGAGGTCCTTGCTGACGATCGCATCGTGAGACCATTCAACGATGGCGGCAAGGCGGAACGCCTCGCGTTCCATCCGCTTCAGAGCCGAGACGTCGCGCGCGATCTTGGACACACCGATGACGGTCCCATCCTCTGCGCGAATGGGAGAGACGGTCAGCGAGACGTCGAGCAGAGTGCCGTCTTTCCGACGCCGCACCGTTTCAAAGTGATCGACATCAAAGCCGGCACGGAGGCGCGAGAGCAGGAAATCCTCTTCATGCAGCCGGTCTTCCGGAATGATGAGCGTGATGGACCTGCCGATCGCCTCGGCCGCGGTGTACCCGAACGTACGCTGGGCCGCCGCATTCCAGCTCCTGACGATCCCCGTCAGATCTTCGCTGACGATGGCGTCGTCACAAAATGTCACGATGGCAGCCAGCCGAGCGTCGGGAGGAATCTCGTGGGTCATGCGACGGCCATTGTAGCGAAGTTCAACCAAGTCGCCATCGGCAGTTGAGGTTCGCATCCTCAATTGGAGGTACAATGAACAGCCCCGAGCTATGGAGGAGCCACTTTGATTGTCAATGTCGATGACCACGATTCCACACGATTTCTGAGGACGCGCGTGCTGACGCAGGAGGGCTATCGCGTAGTCGAAGCGGCAACGGCCGCAGGCGCGCGCGAGCACGGCGCAGCTCACGAGACGGAACTGACGCTCCTCGATATCAACCTTCCCGATGGCAGCGGATTCGACGTCTGCCGCACGCTGAAAGAAGATCGTCCGTTCACTCCTGTCATCATCATCTCGTCGACCCACCGGACGACGCAGGCGCGCCTTGATGGGCTCGCGGCTGGCGCGGATGCCTACCTGATTGAGCCGGTGCCGCCGAAGCAGCTCGTCGGCGTCATTCGCGGATTTCTCGGTCACGTCTCGGATGCCGAGCGACACGACTCGGGCTGGGTGATCACCGATCCCGGCGGGCTCATCGAAGCCGCGAGTCACGGCATGAAACGCGTTCTGAACCTGACCGTGCGCAACCTCACGGCGCGGCGGCTGACGGACTATTTCGAGGATCGCGACGTCGCGAGCGCGCTATTGCGAGGGGCGGTCGCCGGCCAGGGCAGTCTCCGCACCTTGCGGGTGCGGCCACGCGAGCGCGCGCCGCTGTCCTCAATCGTGCAGACCTCTCCCGTCACCGTGCCTGGCGATTCGCTGCATCACGTCCGCTGGGCGTTCACCGTCGAGGGCCGCTGGCGGCGCACCCTGGGCCAGGCAGCCGAGCGCAACTAATCAATCGAGGAGCGCGCCACGCGCGTCGTCACCGTCCTGCGCACAAGCGACGACACGGTCAACTCCGCATCTATCTCGAGAACGAGATCTGGGCCAATCGCAGGAGAACCGATCTACGAAATCATCGGGAAGGGCGCACGACCTGCAGTAGATCGTCACCGCTGTGAGGAAGGCACTCGACTGGCGATGATCACAGCGCGCTCGCCACTCTGATCCGTCCACGCTGTGACCAGGTTCTCTCCTGCTTGCGCGATCGGCCGGATAGCTGCCAGCGCGACCCGTGCTGATCGCCCGCACCGGATCGCCTCCATGACGGACCGCAATTTGCCGGCGGCCCTCCGTCAACTCGTCCCAGGCAAACACCGGCTCGCCATCGGCGTCGATGATCATTCTCGGATGCGCGGGGTCGGTGCCACGTGCGCCGTCGATGCGCTCGCGTGCAGAGAAGGCACATCACCAGTCATTGGATTGTCGCGCAGATCTCGCTATGCTTGATGTGCGGGAAGTCACGCAAGCGGAAGACATTCTGCAGGCGCTGCGCGACGCACGGCGCCGGATGGAGTCCCGACCGGCAGAGACATGTGACAGGGATTTACGACGCGCGCAAGCACTTACGCGGTCCGTAAAGGCCGGCATGCCGTCCGGTTCCAGATCCTCCGGCCTATTCCGGAAATCTGGCGGTATGCCGGCGGCCCACGCGCGTCGTAAACGTAACTGCAGGATCTATGCTCAACGGGCGTCCTCGATTCTGAGAGGCGGTACCACGACGATTTCACAGGTGGCCGACGCGATTCCGATCCCGGCCTTGTCCAACTCCTGCAGGATGTGCCGGCTCATACGATCTTCGATCTCGCGGACGTCATGGGTGTCGGCCACGAAGGGCACTGTGAGCTGTAGCCGGGCAGCGTCGAGGAGGATTTCCTCCGCGCGACCGCGATCGTCCTTGAAACTGATCGGCAGGCGCATCTCCTCGAAGATGAACGGGAAGTCGCGCGTGTAGTTGTAAACGGGTTCATCGAAAATCTGCGCGCTCGAGACGCTGACGAGGCGTCCGCTGTACTGCCGCGACTCGACCCACATCCCCGGGGATTCCTGCCGCTCCTCCGGCGGCTGCCCCATTTCCATGATGGTGGTCTGGTGCCGTGACATCGCGGGCCGCCTGCAAATACGAGGGCGATGCGACCAACTCAGTTCGCTGGCCGAACGTCTTTCGACGCGCGCCCGCGGTCGGGCTGTGCAAGATCTTGCCGCCGCGCTACTGGCGTAGTGGACGAATCTTCGGCGAGCCGTCCTTCCGCAGCCGAGCAGTTGCGAAAATGTGATGCACGCTTCGCGATCGACTGTGACAGACTTGTTGATCGCTGCCCTTTCGCGAGTGTTCTTCAATTTCACCTGTTGCGACTCAGGAGGTATGCGATGGCAACGGCCGTTTCACGTTTGCTCGGACGCCCAGTCTGGTACGAATTGATGACGACGGACACTGCAGCCGCCGAGATGTTCTACAAGAATGTGGTTGGTTGGACGTCTGCGCCATTTGAAGGCTCGCCCACTCCCTACACGGTATTCAAGCGGGGCGGTCAGGTGCAGGTGGCGGGGCTGATGTCAAGGCCCGCCGGCATGAACATGCCTCCATTTTGGGCCATGTATGTCGGCGTCCCGAAGCTCGAGGATGCCGTGACTCAGATCAAGCGACTCGGCGGAGGCGAGCTGTCGCCCGTCATCGACGTGCCGACGGTAGGCCGCATGCAGATGATGAAGGACCCGCAAGGCGCCGCGTTCTACATCATTCAGCCATCGTCGAATGAGGAGCGCCCCGAGACGGCGCCGGAAGTGGGCGAAGCTTCGTGGCACGAGCTGATGACCACCGACGCACCCGCGGCGATGAAGTTCTATAGCCAGATCTTCCAGTGGCAGCCCAGCGAAACGATGGATATGGGCCCGTTGGGCAAGTACTACATGTTCAATCGGCCTCACGGAATGATCGGCGGCATGATGAACAAGCCTCCCGCAATGGCGCAAGTCCCCCCTCACTGGATGATCTATTTTCGCGTGCCCGACATCAACGCAGCGGTCGAACGCGTCAAAAAGAACGGCGGCAACATCCTCAATGGACCGATGGAAGTTCCCGGCGGCGACTGGGTGGTGAATGCGATGGATCCCCAGGGCGCCGCCTTCTCATTGCACACAAAAAAGGCGCAGTAGCGCAGGAGGCGGGATCATGGCGACAACCCTCGACACTCGTCTGAAGGCGAAGACCGTCTCGCCGACCTTCACCGTCGACAACCTTCAGCAGAGCGTCACCTTTTTCGAGAGGCTGGGCTTTGGGATCGAAGAACGATGGGAAGAGAATGGGGTCCTGCTTGGCGTGATGTTGCGAGCAGGCGAGGCGACAATCAATCTCAGTCAGGACGACTGGAAGAAGGGTCGTGACCGGCAGAAAGGTGTGGGCGTGCGCCTCGTCATCGGAACGACCCAGAACATCGATCAGCTCGCAGCTGAAGCCAGGAAGGCGGGGATCGCGCCCGACGCGGAGCCGCACGACACTCCATGGGGCAGCCGTGCGTTCGAGGTGACCGAGCCGAGCGGATTCAAACTCACGATCGCTTCCGAAAAATGATGCTCAGCGAACGCACGACGTGAAAGGCGGTCGCCGACACCGCGTGTAACAGGAGCTGCTGCAACGTCGGAGCCTCTGTTCGGCGCGTAGAGGCGCTGACAGGATCGATCCGCGCCGCCCGGGTAACCACGCTACTCGTGACCTAGCGCGATCAGCGGATCGACACGCCGTGCGGCGAGCCAGCCGGCGACCGTCGCCGCCATCGCGAGCACCAGTGCCGCGACGAGGAATACGCGCGGCTCGGCGGCCAGGTCGAACAGGATGTTGCGGGCAATGCCGGTCACCAGAAGCGCACCGCCTCCGACCATAGGTTGCCAGCGTTGCCGAGAGAGCCCGGCGCGAAAGCGCGTGAGGTACGCGTCCGTCCGTCCGATCCATTCAGGATGTAGCAGGAAATTCAGGTAGAGCGCGTGGAACGATGGCGTCTGATTCCGCGCGGTGATCGTGTCGAGTACCAGCCGTTCACGCGCGCGAAGATGGTCCGTCCAGAAAATGTCTCCGAGAATCCGCGTCATCGCGACGCGCGCGATCAGCTCATCGTGTTGCGCGAACTTCTCGGCGCGGTAGTCGTCGATGATCGCGAACAGCAGCCCATCGAACCCATCGACAACGGGGTACTCGAACACGCGTCGAAAGTCGTTCGGGTGTTAGCCCGGTATTATCCCGAAATTGTTGGGTGGTTTCCGAGACGATCCGGATCGCAAAAATAGGCGCGGTTTTATTGATAAAAAATGGTGAGCCTAACGTTCGCCGGTTGGAACCAAGTCACGACCCTGCTGCTCCGGATCCAAGCGCTGCGACAGGCTGGGTAGATCGGGCGGAGGCGCTCCGGTCGGTCACTTGCCTGGACGCAGATTCATTGCCGAGGGCGGCTGCGTTCAACGTTCGCGCGCGTAGCGCAAAGAGGGACATCGTGTCCTCTGGCTGTCTCCACGACAGTCCGGATCGCGTCCACCACGACCTCTGGTTGGTCGATCGACACGACGTGACCGGACTCTTGAGCGAGCATCAGACATCCTCGTTCTGACAGCGAGGCTTGATCTCGTTGCAATTGTCGCCAATTCTCGTCGGCTCCTCGGCCACCGGTGATGACGAGAACAGGGATGGTGAGCTTGCGGCGCGAGCTCCTGACTTCCGAGGCGCTCTGCCGAATATGAATGATTTCGTCAGCCGCCGTCTGGTATCCGGCTGCGCGGAAACTCGTCGCCCGCGCGAATTGCCGCACTGATGGAGCCAGCGATTCGATTCTCTGGCCGAACGATACGCCGAACAGCCGGAGGACGCCGATCGTCGACAGCAGAGGAACAAATCGCGCCATCTGGGGCACTTCATGTGCCTGGTCTTCGTGGGAGGCATCCACGAGCACGAGACCTGCGGCGCGCTCAGGGTGATCGGAAGCGAACACGCGGACGTCGAAACCCGCGATGGAGGCCCCCACGAGCACCACACGTCCGCCAATTCCGCTGCGGACGAGGAGTTCGGCCAGCTCGCTCGCGATGCGGCGTGCTGTCCGCGGCGACGGGCCGGGATCGCTGTAACCCATACCTGCCCGGTCGTAGGAGCAGACACGCGTGAATCGAGCAACATCAGGTTGGACGAAGCCCCAGTCAGCACTCGAGCCGCCGAGTCCCGTGTCGAGGATGACAGCAGGCGCGCCGTCCCCGGTGCACCACAGATGCAGCCTGTACCCTCCGATGTCGACGAGATGTCCGGGAGGCGGAGTCGCCGCCAGCTCCTTTCGAGTCGCAAGCCATTGGTACGTGGCGCCGGAGAGTGCGGCAACGATGAGGAACGCGCCCAGCACGACGAAAATGCGCATCGTCCAGCGCCACATGTCGACACTCCCGTCAAATCGTGCGCTCAGCCGGCTCACTCACGTGATGAGTGGATTTCCAATTTGCACTGGGCGGACCAAAGCGTCAACCTGCGCGGTCGCGAGCGTACGAATCGCTCAATCCCGCTGGTTCGATTACTGTCTGCGGTCGCCGCGTTCGTGGACGTAAGGTATTGAGGACACAAAGGGCTGATATGGTGACCCTCAAAATTTCGGCAGTTGGAACCGCGTCGTCCCCTGGTTGCGAGCCGTGGATGGACTCAGGCGTGCGGCTTGAGTGGACTCACCGGTCCCTGTCAGGCCCGGCGTCAGCTTCGAGGTGACGCTGGTAGTCCATCCTGTCGTGGAGCACACGGACGACAAGGATGCGTGACTGGTCGGCTTCGAAGAACACGCAGTGGCGGCCACTGGTAGCCATCTGCAGGCCAGGTCGGAGGTCGTCGCGGTTGCGGCTGGCGACGGTGCCCGGCGAGGAGTCCTTTCATGGTATCGCGCAGAGCCGACGTGTACTGAGCCGTGATCGGGACCCCACGTCCTTTGGGAATAGCGGCGTATCGATTTCAGATCCGCGCGGACGATCTCTGTGAGATCGAGGTGCCTCACAGGTCGGCGAGGAGAGCGTCGATCTCGTCGTTGTTCTCCAGTCGAATCACTTTGCCGGCTGCAGCGTCTTCGTATCCCCGCTCGATAGCGTCCGTCAGGCGGGCGCGCTTGATCTCTGCGACATCGTCGCGCGCCTGCATCAGGCGGAGAGCGTCCGCGACAACCTCATCCTCGGTGCTGTAGTGGCCCTCGTCGACCTTTCGGCGGACCAGCGCCTCGAGACTCTTCGGAATGGTTACATCCATGCGTAGCGCTCCACTGACGACGGTAGCACGCCTCAATTGTGCCCTTGACCCAGCCCTCACTCCATCCGAAGCGCAACGAGGGGATCAACGGATGACGCACGACGAGCTGGGCCGAACGCAGCGGCAAGCCCTGCGATCGAAAGCACCAGCACAACGCCTCCGTAGACCCTTGGATCGTGCGGTTGTACTTCGAAAAGGAATGCGCGCACCAGCCCGGAAAGACCCCACGCGCCGATCAATCCGATGGCAAGGCCCACCATCATCGTAAGCAACGCGCTTCCGAGGACGGACCTGAGGATCGTCCAGGGCAGAGCACCCAACGCCATTCGAATCCCGATCTCCTGTGTTCGCTGGCTCACGACGTAAGCCATCACGCCGTAAATCCCCACACTCGCAATGCTCAACCCGAGAACCCCGAAGAGCGCGAGGAGCATCATGTTGAACCGCCGCTGTGCCACCAACGCATCGAAGTAGTAACTGAGGGAGTGTTCGTCAAGCCGCGTCGGCAACGCATCGGGGAACTCGGACCAGATAGCCTGCCTGACCGCGGGAAAGATTCCCTCGGCGCCTGAGGCTGTCCGAATAACCAGCGTCGCGCCGAAGACTCGACTCTGCGCAATTGGGACGAACGCCTGCGTTCGCCAGCCGCTTTCGGGGCCGTCCTGGCGGATGTCTCCAACCACGCCGACGACTGTACGATTGCCAGCGAGCCGGACGACTCTTCCGACAGCGTCCTCTCCCGGGAAATACCGTGCGGCGGCTGCCTGGTTGAGAATGACGACTGGTTCGCTGTTCTGGCTACCGGGGAAATCTGATTCAGGGCGATATCTGTGTTCCGTGGCAGGTCGCGGCCCGGAATCCCGAATTCTACTGTCCGGAGATCGCCGCGTAGTGGCAATCCGCCGCCAGTAAGTGAGGCAACCTCCACACCGGGGAGTGCACGCACACGGCCGAGAACATTTATCAGCAACTGACGATTCCGCTGCGCAGCTTGCTGGATGTCAGCCGGCAACTCGAGAACGCGCACCTGGACGGTCAGCACGTCGTCAGGATCGAGACCGAGATCTACGTTCATCACTCGAGCAAAGCTTGCCAGAAACAGTCCCGATCCGACGAGAAGCACGACGGCGAGCGCGACCTCTGCGATCACGAGGGTCGACCGAAGAACTTTGGTGCGGAGACTCGCGGTGCTCAAGCGCTCTGCCTGATTCAGCACACGTGCGACGGTCGGCCGCGAGAACTTCACGACCGGCGCCATGCCGAACGCGACGCCTGTCACCAGAGCCAAGATCCCCGTGGTTGCAAGGACCCGGAGATCTACGGCAATAGTGGCCGCGCGGGGCACCTCGGCCGGAATAGTCGATCGAAGGATCTCTACTCCCCACCAGGCCACGGCGGCACCCAGCGCAGCTCCCGCCAGAGAGAGAATGATGCTCTCGAGCAGCAGGACACGCGACAAGTCCCAGCGCGACGCACCGAGAGCCGACCGAATTCCGAGCTCGCGGATGCGATGAGTCGCCCGCACCAGCATGAGATTGGCAAGATTGACGCAGGCGATCAGAAGGACGAACGACACCGCAGCCAATAGCATGATCATCCAGGTGCGCACGCCACGAGTTACGAGCTCTTGCAGCGGTTCGACCTTGGCCACCCGGTCCGTAAACCAGCGCGGCGTCTCGGCCGCAAGGTTCGCGGTGATCTGATTCATCCGAGCCTGAGCGCGCTCGATCGACACGCCATCGCGGAGCCGGCCGATGACGTGAAGGTTGTAGCCGTAGCTATTGCCGCGAACGCGGTCGCCGCTGCTGAATATGTACGGAACCCACACATCGGCGGGTTCTTTGACGCCAAGGACATACGTATCCACAGGGTACGAAAAGCCTGGCGGCATCACGCCCACGACTTCGAACGACGCTAGCTGCCCGGGAAGCCGGGCGCCGATGACATCGGGACTTCCACCAAATCTTCGTTGCCATAAGGCGTAGCTGATCACGGCGACGCGCCCTCCGCGGTCAACTTCATCTTCGCTGGCGAACCCACGCCCAAGAACCGGTTGGGTTCGCAGCACCGAAAAGAAGTCTGCGGTGACGCGTTGGGCTCGAAGGTTCTCCGGAAGGACGTCCCCCTGCCGCCTTAGGCCGATCTCGGCGTAGCCCACGGCCGCCAGACCTGTAAAGACGTCCTGTTGATCCCTCCAATCCAGGAAATTCTGAGGAGCGGCGAGGTTCAACGACGACGGTGAGCTGCCTTTGACGTTGAACTCGCCGACGGCGACAAGCCGGTCGCTCTCGGGGAACGGCAGCCCGCGGAGAATTACCGCGTCCACCACGGAGAAGATCGCGGTTGTTGCACCGATGCTCAGCGTCAGCACCGCGAGCGCCACGCTCGTGAACGCCGGTGTCCGTCGCAGCGAACGGACGGCATGGCGAGCGTCGCGCCAAAGCAGGTCGAGCCAGATCGTGCGGACTTCATGCACCGACTGTGTCACCTGTGTCAGACCACCGAGATCGCGCAGCGCCGTCCGTCTCGCCTCGACGGGAGATACCCCACGGCTTACGTGCGCCTCGATATCCTGATCGATGTGAAATCGGAGTTCGTCGTCTACTTCGGCACTGATTCTGCGGCGTCCAGCGATTCCCCGAACACAGGCGACGAGTCGTGCGAACATGCTGGAAACTCCATGCTGACGAACGGTCAGCCTGCCTGCAGAATCCTTTTCATGGAAAGAAATATGGAAGTCTTTCTCTCGGAGGTCAAGAGGAATGTTTCGCGTTTGGCTCCGAGGGGCCGGCTCGAATCAGTCTGGGAACGCGCTGCGGCATGGCGATGTGAGGCGGACACTTGCCGGCCTCAAGAGTTGGGCGTATGAGATCCGAAGCAGTCATCGGTCGGCTGCGGCCCCGTGCGTCGTATCAGTACGCGGACTGAACCCACCGTTCGGCTCGAATAGGTCGAGCGCGCAGCACATGTCGTCACGAAAGCCAACGGCATGCCGTCGACCAGTGCGGTGCGCGTGTGTTAATATCGGGAGTTGCGCATTCCTGACGTGGGCCGCTAGCTCAATTGGCAGAGCAGCAGACTCTTAATCTGCGGGTTATAGGTTCGATTCCTATGCGGCTCACCAACACTTTTCTGCACTTTCACCCTCTCATTTTCGGCGTCCGGTTGCGCGGGGGTTGCGTTCGGTTGCGCCGCGTCGTCGAGCGCATCGACCGCTGACCGATTCCCCGCAGGAATGAACCGGCCGTAGACGTCCGCCGTGACCTGGATCGACTTGTGGCCCATCTGATCACGGACGTAGGTGAGCGTCGCGCCGCTCCCGAGCATCAGCGCCGCGTATGTGTGGCGCAGGCCGTGGAACTTCAGATGCCGGAGGCCTGCGGCGGTCAGGATGCGGCCGTAGACGTGCCGGACGTTCGCCTCGTCGAGCATGGTGCCGCTCTCAGACGCGAAGACGACCTCCGGCACCGATTCGCCCTTCTTCAGCCACGCGGCTCGCTCCCGTCGGCGCACCTCGAGCAGTTCCGTCAGCAACTGCGCGCTCATGTCCACGCGGCGCCGCTGATGATTCTTCGGGCTCGTGAGCTTCCCGCGCACGAGATTCCGCTCCACGCGAATAAACCGGCCGGCGAAATCGAGGTCGCACCAGCGGAGCGCCAGTAGTTCGCCCTGACGCATCCCCGTCCGCAGCGCGCAGAGGAGCAGCGGATACCAGCGCGGGAACTTCTCGCGCGCGGTCGTGAGCAGTGTCGTCACTTCGTCGCGGCTGAACGGCTCAACATCGGCGATCGGCTCGTCGCCGCGCCGGAGATATCGGCCCATGCGCAGCGCAGGATTCGCCGGCAGGTGTTCGTCCTCGACTGCGGCCGACAGAATGGTGCTCAGCGTCCGCAGGATGCCCTTGACGGTCGCGAGCTGCAGGGCCTTCGCGCGACATGCCGCGACGAAATCGCGGCAGTCGCGGCGCCGAATTGACGACACCAGCCGATCGCCGAGCGCCGGCAGCACGTGCGTGTCTAGACACTTTCTAAGCATGAGATCTTACGGGTTGAAGCAAGTTTTTTAGGCAGCAAGCGCGGCCTCCGCGTGGAGTTTCTGGATTTCGGCGTCGAGTTGATCGAGGACGATGCGAAGGGAGCGCGGCAACGAATCGGTGTCTGGGAGCAGTGCGGACCAGTTCGGCCGGAGGATCCGTAGATAGAGCTTGGCATA
>QHWT01000099.1 GCA_003222675.1 Acidobacteriota bacterium
AGGTCCCGAGGCGGGAAGTGTCGTCAATCCGTTTTCAGGAACGACGATGCTGTCCGGCACCGCGACCGGCGCATGACCCGTGCTGATAATCACGTCGTCGAGATCCGGCGTGATGCTGGGATCGGTCGTCGAGAGCACCGCGCGGTACTGGATATATCGCGAGCTCGAGGACAGCGCACCAGGCGCCGCGATGATCTGCCAGGCAGACCACGTTCCATCCTCCGCATCCGGCGTGCCGCCGGTGCGCACGCTTATCTCTCGGCTCGTGCCGGGCGGCGTATTGGCCGTCCACTGGACGGTGTTCCAACTGACGACCGCGTTCGCATCGAACACGCGCGACATGAAAGTACCTGACGCCGCGTAGGGTGTCAGGCGCATCCAGTCGATCACGACGTTGCCGCCGAAAACGCTGAAGTCGCTCGCGGCAATCGGACGCATCGGCCCTTGTGCGGGAAGCCGAGGAAGCCTGTACCCAGGAACGTATCGATGCTGCCGGCGCCCGTGTTACTGCGCGCCGTCAGCACGCCGCCGGCCAGCGTGCTGAAGATCGCCCACGGCTGCGATGCGGTCGAGAAGTCCTGCGCGAAGCCGGAATGCTGGAATGCATCGCCGGTAAACGTCGCGATGAACTCCAGCCGATGGCGGGGCGTCAGCGACCACTGCTCCTGGCACGTGCCATTGACGGCCGAGCAGGTGCCGAGCCGCGATCCGTCGACGAGCACGAGACCGTTGCCGAGGAACGCCGCGCCACCGGAGGCATACGGCACGGAGAGCCAGGCCGGCGACAGCGCCGAGCCCGAGAATTCACTCGCGGCGGCCGGCGCAAGAATGATTTCGCCGTCCGACGTCTCTGATACGTAGGTGCTGCTCCCGAAGCCGGCGTTGAAGTCCGGCGACGTCGTGTCGCGGAGCGTCGGGCCCGGCACCGTGACGCTCGGCGCCGCCACATTCGCGGAGTTGCCTGACCGATCGACCGAAATGACGCGATAGTAGTACGTCGTGTTCGGCGTCAGCCCCGACAGCGCGACACTGTGCTGCATGACGAACGTGCCCACGTTGACCGTCTGCGTTCCCGGCGGCAGCGTCGTCGTATCGGCAAGAATCTCGGGATCCATCGAGTACTCGATCTTCGAGGTCGCCTCCTCGTCGGTGGTCCAGGAAATCGTGACCCTGGAGCTATCCACGATGGTCGACTTGATGCGCGAAATCACAGGTGGCGTGGAATCCGCAATCGTCGACGCGAACACCACGTCCACCCAGTAGTTCGTCCCGTTGAACGTGCCCGTCGGGAACTGGGACTCGCCGTAGGCGAACATACCGTTGCCTCCGCCGACGGGACTGGTCGGCGCGTGCAGCGGCGGCGAATCGATCGGTGCCGTCGCGAAGTACGCGACATCGGCCGCGTAGGATCCGACGTTCGTGTGATACGAGATCACGTAGGTCGTATTGGCTGTGATCGGCACCGGCGACGAGAAGACCGCCTGCTGCCAGCCGGAGGGCGTCTCGCTCGTAAACGTCACGGCCGCCAGCCGCGTGCCGGTGAGCGACCAGAGGTTCCCGATGTGCGTGCCGGTGTTCGCTGTGCTCTTGTAGAACCGCACGCCGGTGATGAACCCCTCGATGTCGCTGTAGAATTTCGTCCCGAGCTCGACGGCGTTGCTGTCGGCCGCCGACGGGATCGTCGGAACGGTCGTGGATCTCCAGAGACTCGTACACGGGCAGGTTCCCGGGGCTACCGCGACAGTGATTCCTGCTCCGGCGCTTTCGAGGTTGCCGCTGTCGTCGAACGCGCGCGAGCGAATGGTCGCCGGGCCGGGTGAGCCGGGCGCCCATTCGTAGTTCCACACGCCTGACGGCAGGACGTTGGCCGTGTGCCACGTTGCGCCGTTATCGACTGACACTTCAACGCCGGCAACCTTCCCGCCCCCGTTCTCGACCGCCGTGCCGCTGATCGCCACGCGGGAGCCGCTGTCGACCGATGAACCAGCCGCCGGTGACACGATCGTCGAGGTCGGCGCGAAGATATCGTCGGATATCGAGCCGGGCACGAGGGGGCGCCCGGGGTCGGCGCCGACCTGCAGCGTGCGCGGCTGCGCGCTCATGTCTGCCAGCAGATTCACCGTCGCCTGCTGCATCGCCTGATCCGTGGGCACCTGAGATCGATCGTGAACGGCATCGAGACCCCACGACCATTGCACGGTGCCGGCGCCGAAGACGAGCGCGCCACTGTTGTGCCGATAAAGGGTCAGGCTGTGAGTTGCCGTGCCCTGAGCGACGTTGATGCCGAAGTCGACGACCCGCTCGGGGACCACCAGCGTCGTCGTTGACATGCGCACCAGACCCGGCGGAAGGGTGCCGTTGTCGATAACCTCATCCCACTCATAACCGAGGCTCTCCACCGATGTGCGGTAACCTGTCGTATCAGTGGGCGCCAGGCTTGCGACGGCCGTGTTGCGCCAGAAACGCAGGCTCGCCATCGAGGCCGGCACGTGGATCCGATCGCTGCAGCAGTTGACCATCCAGAGCTGCCCGGTGAGTCCGTTCTCAGGGTTGCCACCGCCAGCCTGCGGGAACCGCGGGTCACGCCACGTGCCGGTCCACGGCTGCGCCGCGTCCGGATCGACGCGGTTTCCCTGACCGAACGTTTCCTTGTAGCTGACCAGGGTGCGATAGCTCGTGTTCGATCCATCGATTGACGGCTCGTAGCGTGTTTTCCAGGACATCTCGTTGCCGCTGAAGAACGCGAGGTTCACGCCCGTGTTGCGCGCGCTCTCCGCGTGCGCACGCTGCTCGGCCGACCAGTATTCGTCGTGCCCGACGGAAAGGAACGCCTTCGGACGCTTGGAACTCGCGAGTCCAATCGACGGATCGGCACCGAAGCGGTCCGTGTCCACGCCGGTCCAGTACTTCACGTCGTAACCGTTGGCTTCGAGCCAGCGGACCATCGGGTACTCGGCGTTGAAGAGGAAGCTCTGTGGATTGAGCACGCGCGTGTCGAACGGGCGGTTGTAGCTCGCCTTGGCCGAGCGGGACGGGCAATTGTACCGGCCAGCGCTGTTGTCGAACGGCCCGCCGCAATAGAGGCTGTTGCCGCCGTACTGGTTGTACGCCTGCCACGTCGTGTCGGAGGTCTGGAACAGAATCTCGGAGGTGCGCGAGTCGTCGCGCACGATGAAGTAAATGTGACTCGAAAGATTTAGGTTGTCCGACCGCGAGAGCTTCGCGATGAAGATGCCCGAGATCGCGGCGGTGGTGTTCCAGGACCCGGTCACTGCCCAATTGCCGCAGTCGACGAGGCCGGAGACCGCCTCCGTGAGACACGCCGGCTGATGCTGCGCCGCGGTGACCTGCGCAGCCGTCGGCGTGACCGTCGCGATCTTGCGCGCGCCGAAAGCCTGGTAATACCCGAGACGATAAATATCGATGACGAAGCCGGGCGCGCTCGTTTTGATCTTGAACGAAACGACGCTGCCGGTGTTGACGCTGATGTCTGTAGCGAATCCCTGCAGTGTCGGCTCACCACTTCCCTGGATGTCCCACTCGTTCTGAGGACTGCCCGCCAGGCTGTTCTCCGCCACGATCGGATTGTTGGTTGCCTGCGCGTGCAGCGTCGGGCGGATTGCGCCGCCGGCGGCGAGAAGGACCGCGGCGCCAAGCGCACCGAACAGTCGAATTGCGAGGAGCGGCGCAGGGCGCAGGGGTCCCCGCGAGCGGCGAGCCTGGCGGGGAGTAAGCGGGCCCCGCCAATTGAAAAGAGATCGGCGGGTCAAGCGGCTGATCGTCTTCATCGTTCCTCACAGAGCAAGGACTTACAGACGAACGCGTACGTACACACCTGTCGCATGTTCGGTGCGTGCGATCGTCTTCAGTTGTGCGACTTGGGGTTCTGAGGGCTACCTAGGGGTCGGTCCGGATTCGCGAAAAGCAACGAACGGTCCACTCGGCACGATGTCGGCGCGGATCGTCACGCGCGAGGCGATAACAATCTACGTAGTTTGGAGATAAGGGCGGAAATTGTAAGGCACGGAAGCAGTCGCACCGCACACGCGCACATGGCAGTTTCGCGGGATCTTGGAAAATGCACGCGAGCGCCGACACTAAAGTCGCCGCTCAGGCGGACTAGAAGGGTGACACGTCCGTCAATGGCAAATGTCGAATGCTAAATGCCGCAATCGAGTGAAATTCTGGTATTCGGGCACCTGACATTAGCATTCAGGCGGCGCTTTTCAGCAGCCGGCGCAAGGGATCGAAGCGCTCGACTGCTTCGATCCCTCCGGGCGCTATTGCATCTTGTAGACGATGGTGAAGTCGTTGACGACGGGCGCCTTGATGGAGTTCGTCGTCGAGAACTGCATCCGCAGCTCCATGTACTGCCCTGTTCCGGTCAGCGTTCCGCCGGTTCCCGCCAGCGTCGTGAATGCCGACCACGAGGCATCTGGCGCAGGTGTGTTCCCCGTGCGATAGCTGACGGCGAGGGCCGTACCCACAGGAACGGTCGCCGATGTCGTGAGCTTCGTCCAGGCAGCAACGCCGCCGGCGTCGAACACCTTCGAGAACGTCCCGGATGCGGCATATGGCGAGAGCCTGATCCAGTCCACCGTCACGCCGCCGTCATTCGCCGCCGAGTCCAGGATCATCGGCGCCATCGCCAGCGAGCCCCAGGCCACGCCGGTGTGCGTGCCGACCGCCGTACCGTCGATCTTGTAAGCGGCGTTGGCAGCGTTCCAGTCGATGTGGAACGTGTGCGGCGCGCCCAGCCAGCTTCCCGCGACCGCGGTTTCCTTGGTCACGATCGCCCCGGTGCTGGTCGGCGCAATCGTGCGGATGTAGAGCAATCCGTCCGCCTTGACGACGAATACTGCGAGCGGCGACGTGAGCGCGCCTGTACCGAGGCCGATCGCCTGGTTCGGCGCCGTCAACGTCGCTGTGATGTCGAGCGCGCGGGGCGTACCGGAGCCGGCCGGTCCAAGCAGCGTCGCGCCGTTCACAAGCACGTTTCCGTTACCAACGAGCGCTCCACCGCCGGCCGCGGTGACGCTGCTCGCCCAGCCTGCCGGAATGCTCGAATCCGAGAACTCAGCATCCAGTGCCGGCGCCAGCGTCATTTCACCGTCGCTCGTCTGCACTATCGCAAGGCCGCCATCGATGGCACCTGACATCTGCGCCGCCGTCGCGATCGATACCGACGTCGTGTCGTCATTCGTAATCGACACCGTGGCGCGCGATTGTCCGAGTATCCCCGTCACCGGCGCGCTCAGGTCGATGAAGAACTGTTCCGTCGGCTCGCCAATCGCATCACCGATGATGGTGATCGGGATGGATTTCGACACCGAACCGGGCGCGAACGTCAACGTGCCGGAGGCGGCGGCGTAATCGCTGCCGGCAATCGCCGTCCCGTCGACGGTCGTGTAGTTGACGGTCACCGGCGCCGGATCGGACTGTGACAGCTTCACGACGACGTTCACTGTCTTCGTCGCGAGGTTCCCCTCGGCAACCGCCAGGTCCTGCGCCGAGATGATCGGCGGATCATCATCGAGAATCTTGATCGCGCCGTCGGTGATGTCTCCGAGCGTCGCATTGGTCGGGCTCGACAGCCTGAAGATGAACTGCTCGTTCGGCTCCGCCAATGTATCGCCGAGGATCTGCAGCGGTATCGTCGCCTGCAGGCCGCCCGGATTGATCGTCACGGTCCCGGACGCGGCGACATAGTCCGCCCCCGCCGTCGCCGTATCGTCGAGGGTCGCGTAGTTCACCGACACCGGGTGCGTGCTCTCGTTCGACAGCGTGATCGTCGCCGATGCGGGTGTCGCGCCGGAGTTGCCTTCCGTGACGTTCACGAGCGCCTTCGTAGTCACGACGGGCGGCACGAGCACGTAGACCCAAACGTCCGCGCTCGTGACGATGCCCCGGTCGTCCTGGAGGTTGTAAACGAATGTGGTGTAGCCGGACCAGCCCGGATCTGGTGTGTAGACCAGGCTCATGCCGTCGGCCCCCATGCTCACCTTTCCGTAGTTCGGCTGCGTGAAATAGTTCAGCTCGAGCCACTTCGATTCGGTGCCCATGCGATCGTTCGCGATCACGGGAATCGACACGGATGGTTCGCCAAGCATCATCTTTCCGGTGTCGTTGAAGGCCTTGCTCAACTTCCTGTTGAACATCGGGATCGTGTCGCTCCGGAAGCGGATCGTCCCCAGGTGCGTGATCGTGTGGTTCACAGCCGTGGCGGTCCAGTCGCTGCCGAAGTCGCTCAACGTGAACTGCATCGCACCAGTCCCGTCCGCCACTTGCGTAGAGAGCTCGGGCTCTTGGACAGCGAAGCCCGCAGGAGGCGTCAGGTTGGTCGTGATACCCCAATCGCCTTGGGCCACGAGCACGACGGGGTACTGCTCCTTGTCGTCCAGCCAGTCGACGAAATCAGGCTCGACGATGCCCAGGTAGCTGCCGAACTCCTCGAGATCCTTTCCGGGCATCAGCTTGCCGTTGAACGTGGCGATCTGGTGGAGCTTCACGTCCTTGACGGCGGATGCAGTGATCGTCGGGATCGTCTTTTCCGAATACAGCGGATCGGGCGTCAGCGTCGTCTTGATGTAGTCGAACTTCGTGGTTCTCGCGATGACGACATAATCCGAGTTCGGATCCGAGGTCGTCGGCGGCACGATGATGTTCACGTTGCCGCTCGCGTCGGTGATGCCGGTTGCGATGTAGGACCCGTAGGAGACCGGCTGGCAACCGGAGTCGCTCCCGCCCACGCCATCCAGACCGTCGAACACCGTGCCCCATATCTTCGGCTTACCGCTCACGATGATGCCGCTGGTGCACTGATCGCGTTTCGTATACACGCGCACGTCGGCGCCCGGTACTGCCGCGTCCTGAACCTTCGGCTTGCTCGAGCCGTCCAGAATCGCATGCACGGTGAAGTTCACCTTCATCGTCGAGGACGGGCTGATCACCTGCGACAGCGCCGTCGAGGTGCTGGCGACGAAGTTCCCCGCGGGAGTGTAGACAGCGGTGAGCGAGTGCGTTCCGACTGCGAGCGTCGACGTGTTGAAGGTTGCGACGCCGCCGGCGAGCGCGATCGTACCGAGCGTCGCCGCGCCGTCCTTGAACGTGACGGTGCCGCCGGGCACGCCGACATTCGGCGCGGTGCCGGCGACCGATGCCGTCAACGCGATCGGCACACCCGCCAGCGACGGGTTGTTACTCGACGTGAGGCTCGTGGCCGTCGGGCTCTTGTTCACCGTGATTTGGAACGTCTGCGGCGCACTCGCATCGATGCCACCGTTCGCGACGCCGCCGTTGTCCTTCAGCGTGACCGTCACGAGCGCCGTGCCCGTCACGTTCGTCGCGGGCGTATACGTCAGCGTTCCGTTCGCGCTCAAGGACGGCTGCGCCGCGAACAGAGCGGTGTTGTTGTTCGTGACGATGAACGTCACGGTCTGTCCGGCCTCGTTCGCCGGGCCGGCGCCGATGCTGGTCGCCCAGGGGTTGACGGTCTGGGCGCCTGGATTGCCGTAGAGCGTCTGGTCGGCGCCCTTCGCGAAGGCTGGCGCGTCGTTGACGTCGTTAATCGCAATCGTAAACGTCTGGGCCGCCGCGCTGTCAACGCCGCCGTTGACTGTTCCGCCGTTATCCGTCAGCACGAGCGTGATGGTTGCTGTGCCGCTCGCGTTCGCCAGCGGCGTGAACGTCAGCGTGCCGTTGCTGCTCACGGCCGGCGCTGCCGAGAAGAGTGACGGATTGGAGTTGCCGGTGATCTGGAACGACAACGCCTGGCCGCTCTCGTCCGCCGGGCCCGCCGATAGCGCTGTCGCCCACCCGGCGATGGTCTGCGCGGCTGCGTCCTCGTTGACGATCGGGTTCGCACCCTTCACGAAGCTCGGGCCGTCGTTCACCGGCTTAACCGTGATCGCGAACGAGCGCGCGACGCTCGTGTCGACGCCGCCGTTCGCGGTGCCACCATCGTCGCGTACGGCGGCGGCAATCGTCGCCACGCCGTTCGCGTTCGGCGCCGGCGTGTAGGAGAGCGTGCCGTTGTTCTCGATCGCAGGCGCCGCCGCGAACAACGCCGCATTCGAGTTGCTGAGCACGACGTACGCGAGCACGCGCTGATCCGATTCGTTGGCGGGGCCTGCGGAGAAGTTCGTCGCCCAGCCCGCGATCGTTTGCGCCCCAGCGTCTTCGAGCACGACCTGGTCGGCGCCGGCCGTGAATGTCGGCGCATCGTTAACGGCCCCGACGCTGATGGTGAACGTCTGTGCGGCGCTCGTGTCGACACCGCCGTTCAGCGCGCCGCCGTTATCGTGCAGGCGCACGGACACCGTCGCCGTGCCGTTCACGTTGTTGGCCGGGGTGTAGGTCAGCGTGCCGTCAGCGGCAATCGCCGGCGGCGCGACAAACAGGGCTGCGTTGTCGTTGCTGACGAGAAAGTTCAGGGTCTGGCCCGCTTCGTCCGTTGGACCGGCACTCATCGCGGTCGCCCAGTGCGCAACGGTCTGCGCGCCGCCGTCCTCGTTAGCGCTCTGATCCGCCCCCCTGGCGAACGACGGCGCGTCGTTCACGGCGTTCACGGTAATCGTGAACAGCTGCGCGGCGCTCATGTCGGCGCCCGCGTTGGCAACGCCGCCGTTGTCGTGAATCGACACGCTCACGGTCGCGGCGCCGTTCGCGTCGGCTGCCGGGGTATACGTCAGCGTGCCGTCGGAGGCGATTGACGGCTGCACGATGAACAGCGCGTTGCTGTCGTTGCTGACGATGAAGTCGAGAAGCTGAGCGGATTCGTTGGTTGGTCCGGCGCTCAGATTCGCCGCCCACCGAGCGACGGTCTGCACGCCGGCATCCTCGTTGACGGTCTGGTTTGCGCCTTTGGTGAAGCTCGGTACGTCGTTCACCTCGACGATCGTGATCGCCACCGTCGCGGTCGCCATACCACCGCGTCCGTCGCTGATCGTGTAGGTGAAGCTGTCGGTGCCGTAATAGTTCGACGCCGGCGCGTAGTTCACCGCCATGCCGCCGCCGAAGATCGATGCGACGCCGTGCGCCGGGCTTCCGACGCTCACGATCGTCAGCGTCTGGCCAGGGTCGGGATCGGTGTCGTTCGAGAGCACGGTGATTGACGTCGTGCCGCTGTCTTCAGCGATCGTGACCGCATCGTCGTTCGCGCGCGGCTTGCAGTCGATCAGAATCGAGACCGTCGCCTCGCTGCTGTCGGCCGCGCCGTCGTTCGCGCGGTAGCGGAACGAGGCGGAGCCGCACGCGGTCTCGCCCGGCGTGAAGGTGAATGCGCCGCTCGGCGCAAGGTCGACGGAGCCGCCTACGACGGAGCCGGGCGTGAGCACCGCGGTCAGGCCGTTGCGCGCGTAATCGTTGCCGAGCACGCCGGAGGCGGGAATGACGAGCGGCACCTGGAAGTCGACCTGATAGACGCCGTCGTTCTGCGCGACGGGCGCGTCGCCGATCGCGCCGCTCGAGAGGCCCATGTTCCAGCGGCTCGCATGGGAGCTGAGCACCGTGAGGCGAACGTCGTTGTTGAGCGCCGCGCCGCCTTCGCGCGCCGTGACGCACGGATCGAGGTTGGCCGCTGGAATCGACCTCTGACCGAGACAGTTCGGAATCAGCACGCCGTTGCGGAAGATCTGGATCGTGTTTTCATTTTCACCCGGCAACAGCAGCGAGCCGTCGATCGTGAACGCGAGCCGGATCGGATTGGCCGCCGTCGCGGTCAACTCGGTTCCATCCGGGTTCAGGACCGTGATGTTCACCTGCTGGTTGAGGAACGTGTAGCCGGACGGCGGCTGCGATCCGGAGATCACGCCCTGCGCGATCCTGACCACCGCAGCGGACGGCGACGTCACCGAGCTGACGAGCGGCGCTCCGGGCGTCACGTCCGATCCGGTGCTCACCGTGCCACCGCTGTTCACGGCCTGCGCGACGGCCTTGATCGCGACCGTGATCGTCACGGTCGCCGGATTGCCGACCGCACCAAAATGGTCGACGGCCGCGTAAGTGAACTGATCGATGCCGAGGAAGTCCGCGTTCGGCAGGTAATGGAACGACCCGTCGGGGTTGAATGTGAGCGTGCCCTTGGCGGGCCCGGCGACGAGCTGTGCGTGCAGCGGCGCCGTGTCTTCGACTTCGACATCGTGATCGTTGGCGAGCACGCCAGGCGCGCTGACGTCCAGCGCGGCGTTCAATACCGCCGTGTATGCATCCGGCTCGGCGATCGGCGGGTCATTGACCTGCAGCACCTGGATCTGCACCGTCGCCGGATCGCTGGTCGCCTGGCCGTCCGACGCACGGTACGTGAACACGTCCGGTCCCGCGTAGTTCGGGTTCGGCGTGTAGGTGAACGAGCCGATCGAGTTCAGCGCCAGCATGCCGTGTGCAGGCAACGTCACGAGAACCGCGGACAGCACGTCATGATCGGCGTCGACGTCGTTCTTCAGAATGCCCGTCGCCGCCGGCACAATCAGCGTGACTTCTTCATTCACGCTGTAGAAGTCGTTGTTCGCGACGGGCGGAATGTTGCCGAACCTGACGTCGATCGAGACGAGCGCCGACGAGATGAGCAGTCCGTCGCTCACCGTGTAGACGAACGAGTCGGGACCGCTGTAGTTGGCCGCCGGCGTGTATCGCACCGAGCCATCGAAGTTGAGGACGGTGACGCCGTGCGATGCGGCACCAACCGCCGAGACCTCGAGGGCATCGTTGTCCACGTCCGTGTCGTTCGCGGTCAGGCTGCCCGCCCCGGATGCCGGGAAGATGAATGTGCCGTTCTCGGGCACGACGACGCTGTCGTTGACGGCGACGGGCGCCCGGCCCGTGCTGACGATGACATCCTGGAGATCCGGCGTCACGTTCGGATCCTTCGTTGAAAGGATCGCGCGGTACTGGATGTAGCGCGAGCTCACGGCAAGCGGCCCGGGCGCCGCGACTGCCCGCCATGCGGTCCACGTCCCATCGCCTGGATCCGGCGTCTCGCCCGTGCGGATGCTCATCGCAACGCCCGTTCCCGCCGGCGTGTTCGCCGTCCACTGCATGCTGCGCCAGTCGACGCTCGTATTCGCATCGAACGCGCGCGACTCGAACGTCCCCGTCGCCGCGTAAGGCGTCAGGCGCATCCAGTCGATCACGACGTTGCCGCCGAAGACGCTGAAGTCGCTCGCCGCGATCGGCCGCATCGGCCCCGGTACCACGACGTTGTGCGTGGCGACGACCACGCCGTCGATGGAGTACACGACGCTCGCGTCGTTCCAGTCGATCGTGTACTTGTGCGGGACGCCGAGGAATCCGGTGCCGAGGAACGTGTCGATGCTGCCGGCGCCGGTGTTGCTGCGCGCCGTCAGCACGCCGCCGGTCAGCGTGCTGAAGATCGCCCACGGCTGCGCCGCGCTGGCGAAGTCCTGCGCAAAGCCCGAGTGCTGGAACGCATCGCCGGTGAACACCGCCATGAACTCGAGGCGGTGGCCGGGCGTCATCGACCACTGCTCCTGGCAGGTGCCATTCACGTCCGAGCACGTGCCCAGACGCGATCCATCGACGAGCACCGTACCGTTTCCGAGAAACGCCGCGCCGCCGGAGGCATACGGCACATCAGTCCAGCCTGGCGAGAGTGTCGATCCCGAGAATTCGGTGGCGACAACAGGCGCGAGCGTGACTTCGCGGGGGTGCCGGCGCTGAAGTCAGTGGCCGCGGTATCACGAAGGGTCGGGCCCGGCACCGTCACGCTGGGCGCTGCGACGTTCGCGGCGTTGCCGGAACGATCGACGGAAATGACGCGATAGTAGTACGTCGTGTTCGGCGTCAGCCCAGACAGTGCGACGCTGTGCTGCGTCACAAACGTGCCGATGTTGATCGTCTGCGTTCCCGGCGGCAGCATCGTCGGATCGGACAGGATCGCGGCACCTGTCGAGTGCTGGACTTTCGACGTGGCCGCTTCGTCAGTGTTCCACGTGATCGTGACACGGGAGCTGTCAACGATCGTGGCCTTGATCTGCGAGATCACCGGTGGAGTGGAATCCGCAACCGTCGACGCGAACACCACGTCGACCCAGTAGTTCGTCGCGTTGAACGTGCTCGTCGGGAACTGCGACGAGCCATACGCGAACACACCGTTGCCGCCGGCCACCGGATTGCTCGGCCCGTGCAGCGGCGGCGAATCGAGGGATGCGGCCGCGAAGTAGCCGCCGTCGGCCGCGTACGATCCGACGTTCGTGTGATACGAGATGACGTAGGTCGTATTGGCGGTGATTTGAACGGGCGACGAGAACACCGCCTGCTGCCAGCCGGAGGGCGTCTCGTTCGCGAACGTCACGGTCGCCAGCCGCGTGCCGCTGAGCGACCAGAGGTTCCCGATGTGGGTGCCGTTATTCGCCGTGCTCTTGTAGAACCGCACGCCTGTGATGAATCCGTCGATGTCGCTGTAGAACTTCGTTCCGAGCTCGACGGCGTTGTTGTCGGGCGCCGACGGCACCGTCGGCGCGATGGTGGGCCGCCAGAGACTGGTGCACGGGCACGTACCGACGCCTACGATCACGGTGGCGCCTGGCCCGGCGCTCTCGACGTTGCCGCTGTCGTCGAAGGCCCGCGAGCGTATGTTCGCGGTGCCCGGCGAGCCCGGTGTCCATTCGTAGTTCCACACGCCCGACGGCAGCAGGTTCGCCGTATGCCATGTCGTGCCGTTGTCGACCGACACTTCGACGCCCGCGATGGTGCCGCCGCCATTCTCGACGGCCGTGCCGCTGATTGCCACGCGCGAGCCGCTCTCGACCGAGGCGCCGGCCGCCGGTGACACGATCGTCGAGGTCGGCGCAAAGATATCGTCTGAGATGGCGGCGGTCACCAGGGGTCGCGCCGGATCGGCGCCAGCCTGCAGCGTCCGCGGCTGCGCGCCCATGTCTGCCAGCAGGTTGACCGTCGCCTGCTGCATCGCCTGATCCGGCGGCACCACCGATCGATCGTGCACGCCATCGAGGCCCCACGACCACTGCACGGTGCCGGCGCCGAAAACCAGCGCGCCGCTGTTGTGCCGATAAAGGGTCAGGCTGTGATTCGCCGTCCCCTGAGCCACATTGATGCCGAAGTCGACGACCCTCTCGGGCACGATCAGCGTCGTGGCCGACATGTGCACGAGACCGGCGGGGCGCAAGCCGTTGTCGATATCTTCGTCCCACTCGTAGCCAAGGCTTTCGACAGAAGTGCGATAGCCCGCATCACCGGGCTGCAGGCTCGCGACGGCCGTGTTGCGCCAGAAGCGCAGACCCGCCATCGAAGGCGGCACGTGGATCCGGTCGCTGCAGCAGTTGACCATCCACAGCTGTCCGGTGAGCGCATTCTCCGGGTTGCCGCCGCCCACCTGCGGGAACCGCGGATCGCGCCAGGTGCCCGTCCACGGATTTGCCGGATTCGGATCGACGCGGCTGCCCTGCCCGAAGGTCTCCTTGTAGCTGACGAGCGTCCGGTAGCTGGTGTTCGAGCCGTCGATCGACGACTCGTAGCGCGTCTTCCAGAACATCTCGTTGCCGCTGAAGAACGCGAGGTTGATTCCGCCATTGCGCGCGCTCTCCACGTGCGCACGCTGCGCCGCCGACCAGTACTCGTCGTGTCCAACCGAGAAGAACGCCTTCGGCCGATGCGTGCTCGTGAGGCCGATCGCCGGGTCCGCGCCGAACCGATCGGTGTCGACACCGGTCCAGTACTTCACGTCGTACCCGTTGACCTCCAGCCAGCGGACCATCGGGTACTCGGCGTTGAACAACCAGCTCTGAGGATTCAGCGCGCGGGTGTCGAACGGACGGTTGTAGCTCGCCTTCGCAGAGCGCGTCGTGCACGAATATTTTCCGGCGCTGTTGTCGAACGGGCCGCCGCAATAGAGGCTGTTGCCGCCGTACTGGTTATAGGCCTGCCACGTCGTATCGGATGTCTGGAACACAATCTCCGACGTGCGCGAGTCGTCGCGCACGATGAAGACGATGTGGCTCGCCGCGTCCGCGTTGTCCGACCGCGAGAGCTTCGCGATGAAAATGCCTGATGTTGCGCCAGACGTATTCCACGATGCGATCACCGCCCAATTGCCGCAGTCGACGAGGCCGGAAGCGCTGTCAGTGAGACACGCCGGCTGATTCTGCGCTGCGGCGACCTGCGCGCTCGTCGGGGTGATCGTTCCGACCTTGCGCGCGCCGAAACCCTGGTAATAGCCAAGACGATATAGATCGATCGTGAAGCCGGGCGCGCTCGTCTTGATCTTGAACGAGACGACGTTCCCCTTATTGACGCTGATGTCGGTCGCGAATCCCTGGATCGTCGGATCGCCAGCTCCCTGCACGTCCCACTCGCTCTGAGGGGTGCCTGCCTGGCCGTTCTCCGTCACGATCGGATTGGTGTCCACCTGCGCCTGCACCGCGGGACGTTCAGGACCACCCCTCGCCAGAAGAATTGCGCGGCGGCGCGTGACGCGTGCAATCGTCTTCATCGTGATGGCCCGGCGATGCAACGAACGACCGCGAGTACACACACGTGCCGCATCTACGCGTGCGCAGTCGTTCAGGATTTCAGCGGACAGGGAGGTTCAACCGCGTGGTAGCAACGAATGGTCCAGCTCTTGGACGTCACGAACCACGGCTCGCAGATTCACGCAACCCCCTGAGATGATGAGAAAAGCGCGGCGCGCCTGCGCACCGTCGCGCGAGGGAGTATCGGCTGAAGACACGCGCCGGTCAGAACTTTGTCGGCGCGAACCGCGACTGGGCCGCGAAGATAACCTTCCGGTAAACTACTGCCCGTCTATCTTCGCGAGAAGCACCCGATGATCAATGTGAGATACGCGCTGCGGACGCTGTTCCGCAAGACACCATTCGTGACCGCCGTTGCTATCGTTTCGCTCGCCCTCGGGATCGGTGCAAACGCGGCCATCTTCTCGATGTTCAACGAAATCATGCTGCGATCGCTGCCGGTGCAGGATCCGGAGCGCCTCGTGAATCTTTCGGTGCCCGGTCCGAAGCCGGGGTCCAACTCGTGCAACCAGACCGGCGACTGTGCCGAGGTGTTCAGCTACCCGATGTTCCGGGACCTACGGCCATCGCGGCGCACCGGATATTCGGTGCGAATCTTTCGTACCAAGGACAGACGCTGAGCAGCGAAGGCCTCGAGGTTTCCGGCAGCTACTTCCCCGTGCTCGGTCTACAACCCGCACTCGGTCGTTTGATCGGCCCAGAAGACGACCGCATGGTCGGCGAATCGCACGTCGTGGTGCTCAGCCACGCCTATTGGTCCAGCCGCTTCGCGTCCGATCCCAACGTCCTCAATCAGCCCATGATCGTGAACGGCCAGACATTGACCATCGTCGGGGTCGCGCCGCGCGGCTTCGACGGGACGACGCTCGGATCGAGACCGCAGGTGTTCGTGCCGATCACGCTGCGTGCGTTCATGGAGCCGGGGTTCAAGGGATTCGACAAGCGACAGACGTATTGGGCGTACCTGTTCGCGAGGCTGAAGCCGGGAACGTCGATCGAATCGGCACGCGCGGCCCTGGGCACGCAGTACAAGGCCATCATCAACGACGTCGAAGCGCCGCTCCAGAAAGGCATGAGCGAGCAGACGATGGCCCGGTTTCGCGCGAAGCCCATCTTGATCACTGGAGGTCCGCGCGGCCAGAGCTCCGTCGAAGGCGAAGCGAGCACGCCGCTCAAGCTGCTCTTCGGGGTCACGGCGTTCGTCCTGCTGATCGCCTGCGCGAATATCGCGAACCTGCTGCTCGCAAAATCATCGGCGCGATCCGCTGAGATGGCGGTGCGGCTGTCGATTGGTGCGAGCCGTGGACAGCTCGTCGCGCAGCTGCTGACCGAATCTGTTCTGCTGGCGATCTTTGGCGGGCTGGCCGGAATCCTCGTCGCCGGCTGGACGTTGTCGCTGATCGGCGCGATGCTGCCGGCGGAGGTCACGCGGACGCTCGCCTTCCGCATCGACAGTACCGTGATGCTGTTCGCCGGCGCGCTGGCGCTCGGCACCGGGGTGATTTTCGGCTTGTTCCCGGCGCTGCACAGCACGCGGCCCGATCTCGTCTCCACGCTGAAAGGTCAGGCCGGGCAGCCCTCCGGTGCGCGCGGCGCGAAATGGTTCCGACTGGTTCTCGCCACGGCGCAGATCACGATGTCGATGGCGCTCCTCGCGGCGGCGGGGCTGTTCGCGAAAAGCCTGCTCAACGTGAGCCGCGTGGATCTCGGCCTCAAGGCCGAAAATATCGTCACGTTTGGCATCTCCCCCGAGTTGAATGCGTACACGCCGGATCGCTCCCGTGTGCTCTTTCAGCGTCTCGAGGAGGAACTGGCGGCGACGCCCGGGGTCACGGTGGTGACGACCTCTCTGGTCCCGCTTCTGGCGGGAAGCAACTGGGGCAACTCCGTTGCAGTCCAGGGATTCCAGCAGGGTCCGGACACCGATAACAGCTCGCGGTTCAACGAGGTTGGGCCCGGCTACTTCCGCGCGCTCGGGATCCCGCTGATGTCGGGGCGTGAGTTCACAGCGAGCGACACGATCACCGCGCCAAAAGTGGCAGTCGTCAACGAGGAGTTCGTACGCAAATTTGGTCTCGGGCGCGACGCTGTCGGCAAGATGATGGGATCGGACAGCGGCTCCAGCAGCAAGCTCGACACGCTGATTGTTGGCGTCGTCCAGAACGCGAAGTACGCCGAGGTGAAGCAAAAGATTCCGCCGCTCTACTTCCGCCCGTACCGGCAGGACCCTGACGTGGGCAGCATGTCGTTCTACGTGAAGACGTCATCGGATCCGAAGCAGGTGCTCGTGGCGCTTCCGGGCGTCGTGAAGCGCCTGGATCCGAACCTGCCGCTCGAAAACGTCCGCACGCTCATCCAGCAGGTAAAAGACAACACTTACCTCGATCGCATGATGAGCACGCTCTCAGCGGCCTTCGCGCTGCTCGCGACGCTGCTGGCGGCAGTAGGGCTCTACGGCGTGCTCGCCTACACCGTCGCGCAGCGCACGCGGGAGATCGGATTGCGGATGGCGCTCGGCGCGGCGCCCGGACGCGTGCGCCGGATGGTGCTGTCGCAAGTGGCGTGGATGACCGCGATCGGCGCCGCCATCGGGCTGGCGGGCGCGATCGGCGTCGGCCGCGCGGCCGAGTCGCTGCTGTATGAATTGAAGGGGAACGATGTCTGGGTGTTCGCCATCTCGGCAGTCGTCCTGTCGACGACTGCGCTGTTGGCGGGCTTCGTGCCGGCGCACCGCGCGTCGCGCGTGGATCCGATGAGGGCGTTGCGCTACGAATAGGCTCAGGCTCAGGGTCAAGGCTCACGTCGGCTCAGGACTGACTGGCTCAGGGCTTGAGCCGGCATGAGCCGTGAGCCCTGAGCCATGAGCCAAGCCTTACTTGTTCTGTCCGGGCTTGTTCCCCATGTCCGACTGTTCGTCCTGATTGGTGCGATCGCTTCGATTGCGTTCGTTGCCGAGGTTCCCCTCCTTCTGGAGATCGGCATCGCGGCCGGACGTGCCGGCGGGGTTGCCCTGCTGCTGGCCGATGTTCCCGCGCTGATCGGTGCGACTACGATCTCCCTGCTGCTGACCGATGTTCTCTTCCTGTTCGTCGGGGCGATTACGATCCTTGCCGGCCTGGTTATCCATTCAAGCCTCCTCTGCCGCCGGGGCCATGCAAATTCGGCTCACTCAGCCATGGGCGGGCGCGTGCGATGCTTGGCCCCCTTGCTGAGCCGACCGATTACCTGCGTGATCCAGCCGCTCTTCGGCTTGCGAGGCGTGAACAGTCTATCTCCGTCACTGCGCGCGGAAGCGGTTTGCGAGATAGATGCCGCACAGCACGAGCCCGCCGCCGCCGATCTGCCACCCCGTCAAAGGCTCACCGAGGAGCAGCATCGCGAGGAGCGCCGTGCACGGCACCTGGGCGAGGAGGCCGAGCGAGGTGATCGTCGCCGGCAGGTGGCCGAGCGCGTAAACCAGCGCGAAGTATGCGGCAAGCTGCGAGATCAGGCCGAGCGAGACGAGCGCCCCCCATGCGTGCGGCGGATATCCGGTCAGCGGCACGCCCAGCGCCAGGCACACGATCAGCAGCGTGATCACGCTGCCAGCGATCGCGAGCGTGTTGAATGTCAGCGTGTCCATCTGCTCGCGGATCCGTTCGGTCGTAATGAGGTAGGCGGCGAAGAAGACCGATGCCGTAAGCGCAAACACGTCGCCCGAGAGGCTGTGAGCGGTCGACGCCGGGGCGCGGCCGAACTCCGCCATGACGATAACGATGCACCCCGCAATCGAGAGCAGGAGACCGGCCCAGAACGCGCCCGAGGGGCGCTGCTTGAAGATCCACCAGCTCGCGAGACCGACAACAATCGGCGTGTTGTTGCCAAGGAGCGACGCCATTGCCGCCTGCGTACGAAGCACGGCCGTGTTCCAAAGCGCGAGATCGAATGCGAAGAAGGCGCCGCCAGCCACCGCGAGGAGCGCCGCTCGGCGATTGAACGGCTGCGCGGCTCCTCGCGCGAAGCGCCACGGGACCAAAACACACGCCGCGATCAGCACGCGATAAAAGCCGGAGGCCGTTCCCGGAATGCCGGCCCACCGCACGAAGATCGCGGACCATGCGATCCCGCCAACCGCCAGCATGAGCGCGGCGTATGCGCGCCATGAAGACTGTGTTCGTGTATCTCCAGCGGATGCGGTGCGCGGACGGTTCACACGAAGATAATTTTGATTTTGAGGACGGGAGGCGGCAGGCAAGACCGCGACCTACGAACTGTGCGGACCTCGCCGCCGTCCCCCGTGCGGCCGACGATGCGAGCGCCCCGGACCTGGACGACGGTCTTCGCCGTGAGCCGGCGACACCGTGTGCGGGACGGGTTGGCCAGGTCGCCGGACGGCGGCGGCGTGACGCGCCGCTTTTATCGCGGCGCGCGCCCGTTCCTCGCGCTTGCGCGCGCGGATCTCAGCGATGCGCTGCGCGTGTGGCACCTCGAGCGCCGCCTCGGGCCGCGCGGCGTAGTCGAAATCCGGCACGGTGATCCGCGGCAGCGGCCGGCCGATCGCGCGCTCGATCGCGCGGAGATCCGTTTCCTCATCCCGCGAGACGAACGTGAAGGCATCGCCGATTGCCTCCGCGCGCCCCGTCCGTCCGACGCGATGAATGTAGTCGTCCGGCACGGCCGGCACATCGAAGTTGACAACGTGTCCGAGCGCCTCGACGTCGATACCGCGCGCGGCGATGTCCGTTGCGACGAGCACGGGGAACCGGCCGTCCTTGAAGCCCGCCAGCGCCGCCGTGCGCTGCGCCTGGGAACGGTTGCCGTGAATCCGCTCGGCCTTGACGCCTGCGCGATCCAGGAAACGCGTAAGACGATCCGCGCGATGCTTCGTACGCGTGAACACCAGCGCCTGCTGGATGTCGCCGCGGCTGAGCAGGTGCACCAGGAGCGACGACTTGAGGTCCTGCGCAACTGGGTAGATTGCCTGCGTAATCCCCGCGGCAGGCGTCGCCTGCCGCTGCTTCTGGATCGTCACCGGCTCGCGCAGCATCTCCTTCGCCAGGTTCGCGATCTCGGATGGCATCGTCGCGCTGAAAAACAGTGTCTGACGTCGCGGCGGGAGCTGACGCAGGATGCGGCGGATTTCCGGCAGGAATCCCATGTCGAGCATGCGGTCCGCCTCGTCGAGCACGAGATATTCGAGATGCGCGAGCTTGCCGTAGGGCGCCCGCATGTGATCCATCAACCGCCCCGGCGTCGCAATGAGCACGTCGACGCCTGTGCGGAGGGCATGCTCCTGAGGCCCCATGCCAACGCCGCCGTAGATCGCGGCGCCCGTGATCGGAGTGTGCGTCGCAAACGCGTTGAACTCCTCCAGGATCTGTGCGGCGAGCTCCCGCGTCGGCGCGAGCACGAGCGCGCGTGTCCGGCCCCGCGGCTTGTCGAGCAGCCGCTGCAGAATCGGCAGCAGGAACGCGGCGGTCTTACCACTGCCGGTCTGCGCGCACGCGAGCACGTCGCGCCCCGCCATCGCGGGCGGGATTGCTTCGGCCTGCACCGGGGTGGGTCGCGGGAAACCGAGCTCTTTGATGCTTCTCTGAAGGCTTGGGTGGAGCTTGAGGCTGGTGAACGGCACGAAATCCTCTCGACGCACGAAGGGCCGGCTTACGCCGACGCTTGATCATACGTCAGGCGGATGAAGGGTTACCGAAGCAATGGCGAATCGCTCCCGGTTGCAATCTTCGTCGCCGGCTCTGCTTGCGGAAGTCATACCCGAGGATGGACGGCTTCAGCCTTGAGGATCGCGTTCAGTTGTCGTTCGCACATTGCATCGCACCTCCGACTAGGACCTCGGACCTCGGACCTCGGACCTCGGCTATTGCTGTCTGAGCATCACCATCGGATCCACACGCATCGCGCGGCGGGCAGGAACGTAGCAGGCGACCAGCGCGACGAACCCGATGAACAGCGTCACCGCGGAGAGCGTGAGCGGATCCGTGGGCTTGACGTTGAAGAGCTGCGCTTGCAGCAGCCGAGTGAGTCCGACGGAGGCGACGAGTCCAGTCACGATACCGACGATCGTGAGGCGCATCCCCTGACCGAGAATCATGCCGAGCACGCTTCCACGGGTCGCGCCGAGCGCCATATGGATGCCGATCTCCTTCATGCGCTCACTGACGGAGTACGACAGGATCCCATAGGTGCCGATTGCGGCGAGCGCGAGCGCGAGACAGGCGAAGATCGCGAGCAGCTCGGCGAGGAACCGCGGACGCGCTGCGGACTCCGAGAACACCTGCTCCATCGATCGCAGCTTCACGATCGGCAGCGTCGGATCCATCGATTGCACGATGCGGCGGATATCCGGCGCGATCGCGGTTGACGGGAGTGACGATCGGATCACGATGTTCATGCTCGCCGGTGCGGACGCGGTCAGCCTCGGACGCTGTTCCGCCAGAGAGTACAGCTCCGTGCCCGTTTTCGCCGCCATCCCTCCCTGTTTCACGTCGCGTACCACCCCGACAATCGTGAACCACAGCGGCGCGGGACCTCGGGAGACGAACGTGTTGACACGCTGACCCACGGCGCTGCGTCCTTTGAAAAAGGTACGCGCGAGCGTCTCGTTGACGAGCAGCACCGGCCCGCCGGTCACATCGGGACGTTCGAAGCCGCGTCCCTCCACCACCGGAATGCCCATCGTCTGCAGATAGTCGAGCGTGACGGTCTGGTAATAGTCGACGTTCTCGAATGGACCTTCCTTCGGCGCGGTATAGCTCTCGAAATCGACGTCGTTCGCGTTGACCTCGCGCTGCGGGGGAAGACCTGACATCGCGGCACCACCGGCGACGCCAGGCACACCGGCCAGCTGCTTGAGGAGTCGATCGAAAAAGTCTACGCGGGCCTGCGGTTGGTATTGCGCCGGAGGCAGCACGATCCCGAACGTCGTCATCTGTGTGCGGTTGAAGCCGGCATCGACCTGCATCAGCTTCTGGAGGCTGCGGAGCAGCAGACCGGCGCCGATCACGAGCACCACCGCCAGTGCGACCTCCGCCATGACGAGACCGCTGCGCACGCGCGTGCGCGTGGAGCCGCCGGTGGCGCGCTGCCCTCCTTCTTTCAGCGCGATCGTGACGACCTGCTCGCGCAGGTGGAGGAGCGGCGCCATCGCGAATACGACGCCGGTGAAGATCGAGATCACCAGCGTGAAGAGCAGCACTTTGGGATCGAGCGCAATCTCGGCGGCGCGCGGAATGCTTTCCGGATTAGCGGCCAGCATCGCACGCAGTCCGGCGAAACCAAGCGCAGCGCCAGCGGCGCCGCCGATGAGCGCGAGAAGAACCCCTTCAGTCAGGAATTGCCGCAGCAGCCGCCACTGTCCGGCGCCGAGCGCCGAGCGGATCGCGAACTCCCGCTGCCGCGATTCCGCCCGCGCGAGCAGCAGGTTCGCGAGGTTCGCGCAGGCGATCAGCAGCACGAATCCGACAGCGCCCTGGAGCACCCACAGCGCCGTGCCGATGCCGCCGACAACGTCGTCCTTCAGCGGATGGATCTGCAGCCGATGGTTCTTCTGGTCCGGAGCATGCTTGCCGCCGCTCAATGTGCGCCACTGGGCAAGCATCGCCTCCAGGTCGGTCGTCGCGCGCTCGACCGGCACACCCGCTTTCAGCCGGCCGACCAGGTACAAGAAATGCGAACTGCGCTGGTTCGGCAGTTGCTTCGGGTCGATTGTGAGCGGCAGCCACGCCTCGACGCGCGCGTCGTGGAGGTCGTAGCCCCGGGGCATGATGCCGACAATCCGTGTCGGCACACCATCCATCTTGATGACGCGGCCGAGCGCCGATTCGTCGCCGCCGAAATCTCCCCTCCAGGTCTCGTACGAGATGATCCCGACGTCCTCGGCGCCCGGTGCGCTGTCTCCGGTCGTGAACAGGCGGCCGCGTATCGGCTGCACGCCCAACACGTCCATGAGACGGGGCGTCACGATGGCGGAGTTCACCCGGCGCGGCCGCTCCTCGGTGCCAAGGTTCACCGAGCCCTCGCGGTAGCCTCCAACTCCATCGAACGACTGATTCCGTTCCACGAACTCCAGGTATTCGGGGACCGAGATCCAGAACTTATCGAACCCGAGCGTCGGGAACTGACTCGTGATGAGCATCAGCCGCTCCGGCGCCGGATATGGAAGCGGCTTCAGCATGACGCCGTTGACGACGCTGAAGATTGCGCTATTGGCGCCGATCCCGAGCGCCAGCGTGAGCACCGTGACGAGCGCATAGCCCGGGCTCCTGCCCAGCGTTCGAAGCGCGTAGACGAGGTCCTGCTGCAGCGTCTGCATGGCCGGTAGATACCACGTAATAGTTTTGTTAAGCAACCATTAGACGTTGACGCACGGTCGAATGGTTGCTACAACTGCCACCGGCAATGGCCCGATTCGACCTGGGTGATATGGAGCATCTCGTGTTGCTCGCGATTCTGCGCCTTGGCCGAGAGGCTTACGGGATCCCGATTCTCGACGAGGTGTCGGCGCGCAGCGGACGCGAGGTCTCGCGCGCTACCGTGTATGTTGCGCTGAAGCGTCTGGAGCAGAAGGGATTGGTGACGTCGCGTCTCGGCGACAGCACGCCCGAGCGCGGCGGGCGCGCAAAGCGCTTTTTCAAGCTGCGCCCCGCGGGTCTGAAGGCGCTGCGGGACTCGCGCGCGATGTTCCTGAACTTGTGGCGCGACTACGAATCGATTCTCGACCGCGCGTGAATATCATGCAGGACCTGTCCCGCCTCGCGCTGACGCTGTCGCGCCTCATCCCGGCAGCGGACCGCGAGGCGATATTCGGGGACCTGCTCGAGGATGCGGCATACCGCGATCTGTCCGGCACCCGACGGGTGCTGTGGCTCTGCGCGCAGTGCGGCACGATTGCGGCGGGGCTGACCATCGATCGCATGCGGGGTGGGTTCACGGTGCCGCTGATCCGCGAGATGGCCGCGGGCCTCGCGCTCGACGGCACGCACGCGTGGCGCAGCGTGCTCGACGCGCCGTGGACCGCCCTCGTCCGCCTCGTCGTCTTCTGCGCGTCGGTCGCGACGCTGGCTGCCGTCGCGGAGGTGCTGGTCGCCGCGCTCTTCAGCGCGTCCGGTCTTCGGAGTCCGTAATCCCATCGCCGCGGCCGGCGCCGCACATCGCGCATCGCACATCGCGCGCCTCTGGTCAGAGATATCGGCTTCTCAGAATGCTGACGTGATGCGTGTTGTGCCCGGCCGCAATATAGGCGAGCGCGCGCACCGTGAACGGGTTCCCGCTCGCGATGCCGCTCCGCGCCCAGGCGTCTGCCGGAAGGTTCCGGAAGAAGGCGAGGGTCGCACCTCGGACGCTGCGGAACTCGTCCAGGTGACTCTTCCACGAGCGTTCATCCGCCGCTGCGGCGGCTGCCGCAATGTTCTGATCGAAGCTGGGCAGCGGGCTGTCGAATCCACGCGCGAACCAGAACGCGCGAAAGATGAAAAGACGTTCGGTGTCGTTGAGATGGCTCAGCACCTGCCGGATGCTCCACTTGTCTGGCGCGTAGCGGTGGAGCGACCGTGCCTCGGATATGCCGTTCAGAAGGGCGAGCGTCTCGGCCAGCTGGTTTTCAAGAATGGCGCAGATGTCGCCACCACCAACCTGGTCGATGTAGGTGAAGTAGTACTCCGCGGCCTCGGTACGATCGGGAGCGGTGATCATCGTCATGGCGTCCTCGTTGTTCAGGCGCGTTTCCGCACCGAGTGATCAGCCGCGGCGCCCCTCCTCGGCGACGGAGAACTCGAGGCCGTCGGGATCGACGTATTGGGCGATGCGCGCGCCAAATGTCTCCTTCGGCGGTTGAACGCACGTCACGTGGTTCTCGATCATCTTCCTGTGGAAGTCATCGAGATTTGGCACGTTCAGCCCCGGGCGACACCGGCCGGCATCGTCACCCGCATGCAGGGCCAACGTCGCGCCCTCGGTCGCGAATTCGGTCCACCCGGGCGACTCGAATTTGAGCGGCAGTCCGATCACGTCGCGATAGAACGCGACGGCGCGCTTCATGTCTCTCACGAACACGATGGCGTAGCTCACACGCATGCCGAGCCTCAGGGAGTCGGCGTTGCGGATTCGGTGCCGCGCGCGCCCGGCTTCTCGTGGACGAGGCGGGCGCGGAGCACGTTAACCGCATCCTGTCCCAGAAACGGCTTGCGCAGGACCGGCATATCGTAGCGATCGCAAATGGACGCTTCGTCGGTCGAGAGCTCCATGCCCGTCATCAAGATGATCTGCATCCGCGGATAGCGGCTGCGGAACTCGAGCGCGAGCGAGACGCCGTCGCCATCGGGGAGCATCACGTCCAGCAGTGCGGCGTCGGGCGTCCGCGCGGCCGCAATTTCGCGCGCTTTCGCCGCGGTGAGGGCGCGCACCGGCGTCATCTCGGCGGCGTCGAGCACCGTCTCGAGCCATCCCAGGAGATCGACGTTATCGTCGAGGGCGAGCACCACCGGCGACAGCCGCGCGGGCGCGGGCATTTTCGTTGCCGGCTCGTCGAGCGGCGTGATCGCGATAGTCTCACCGTCGGCATCGGCGACGACCCGCGTGCCGGGCGCGATGCCTCCGGATGCGACGAGCGCCGCGAGCGGCTGCGTGAGCAGTCGATGGATGGTTCGCTTCAGCTCGCGCGCGCCGTACTCCGGACTGGATCCGCGTTCGAGGAGCAGTTGCCGCGCCGGCGGAGTGACGTCGATCTCGAACGATCGATCGCCAAGCCGGCCGTAGACGTGCCGCTGCAGTTCTTCGATGTGATGATCGAGGATCTTCGCGAGCGACTCCGGATCGAGCGGCTGGTAGGTGATCACCACGTCGATCCGGTTGACGAATTCCGGCGAGAATCGGCGGCGAACGGCGGCAAGGCCGATGGTCTCGAGCTTGCCCGCGATCTGCGCCGGCGTGCGGTGGTCCGTCGGCGCGAAGCCGAAATCCGGCTTCACTTCTTTCATCATTTCGCGCGCGCCGAGGTTGCTCGTGAGGAAGATGAACGTGCGCTCGAAATTGACGACGGTGTTGTCGCCCAGATTGAGCGTCCCGCGATCGAGGATGCCGAGCAGCAGCACCGTGAGCGAGGGAGCTGCCTTCTCCACCTCGTCGAAGAGCACCAGCGACAGATCGCAGTTCGACGAGGTGACCGCCGCGAGCCGCTCCTGCGTCAGCATCGGCGTCGTCTCGCGGTGACCCAGGTAGCCGGGGGGGGCGCCGATCAACTTGGCGACTTCGTGATCCGACTGGAACTCGCCGCAATCAATCTTGAGCACCGCCTTCGGTGACCCGTGCAGGACCTCAGCGAGCGCCTCGACGGTCCGCGTCTTCCCGGTCCCCGTGGGACCTAAGAGCAGGAAGATGCCCGCCGGGCGATCCGGCGGCGCGAGCCCCGCCTGATACATCTGCAGGTAAGGGACGATGTACTGCATCGCGGCGGGCTGCCCGACTACTTTCTTCGCGAGCAGTTCGACGAGCGTGTCGTTCGATTCAGGCGCCTGCGGTTCCGTCGCGTCCGCGTGGTCGGGCATGGGGTCCTCGTTGTGTGGGAATTATATAGATCCGAGGTCCGAGGTTCGAGGCCCCGTTCGACATCCGAGATTCGAGGTCCGACGCCCTATAATGAAGCGCAATCATGGGACGACTGCTGCGGCGAGTGCTGCTGGCCATCGGCATGGGGTGCATCGTTCTGTACTGCGCGGCGGTCGCGTGGCTGATGTGGCACGAGTCCGCCATCGTGTTCGCCGCGCCGCGCGAGCTCGGCGCACGGCGGCCGGCCGCGCCGTTCGAGCAGATCGAGCTCCCTCGCGACGACCAGGCGCGCCAGTTCGCGTGGGCCATGCGGTCACGCGCGGACGGAGACACGCGGCCCTGGATCCTGTATCTGCATGGCAACAGCAGCACCATCGCGCACCGGATGAACATCGTCCACTACGAGCACTTCCGGGCGCTTGGCCTGAACATGTTCGCGCCCGAGTATCGTGGCTTCGCTGGGCTCGACGGCGTGCCGACAGAGCGCAGCCTCGACGTCGACGCGCGGGTCGCGTACGATTACGTGCGCTCGACGCTCCACGTGCCGCCAGAGCGGGTCATTATTTATGGCTGGTCGCTCGGCTCGGCGGTCGCAGTCGATTTGGCATCGCACGTCGACGAATCCGCGCTCATCCTCGAGGGTGCGCCCGCCTCTCTCGTCGCCGTCGGCCAGCGACTCTATCCGTTCATGCCGATCGGGCTCGTGATGCGAAACCCGTTCGAATCGATCACGAAAATCAGGGACGTGGACTCGCCGGTGCTGTTCCTGCACAGTCGAGAGGACGAGGTTATCCCGTTCGAGGAGGGAAGACGTCTGTACGACGCCGCGCAACCGCCGAAGACGTTCGTAGAAGTGCGCGGCGGCCACGTGTACGCCAGCGAGCGCGACCCACAGTTCTTTCCCGCCATTCGCGAGTTCCTCTCGACCAGGCACTTGCTCCCCTAGCGCCCGGATCGGATCTGGACGCGGTACGCCGGATCCGAGAGGCGAGCCAATGGATTGCCGGCACGGAGAACCACGGGCGCCGCATCCGCATTGAAAACGATCCCGCCCGGATGCCGATCTCTTTAAGGATTCAGCCCTACAATCAAGTCGATGTCGGCTGACGATCCGTTCCGGCCCCTGCGCGACGACGTGCGGATGCTCGGCGAGTTGCTGGGGGAGACGCTGCGGCTTCGCGGCGGCGACGGGTTGTTCGACACGGTGGAACGCGTGCGCGCGCTCGCCAAGCGCGACGCCCACGCGCTGCCCGATGTTCTCCGTCAGATGCCCGTGCAGTCGGCGGTGCCGGTGGCGCGCGCGTTCTCGCACTTCCTGACGCTCGCCAACATCGCCGAACAGCACCATCGGATCCGGCGGCGCCGTCATTACCTGCGCAAGGGATCCCCGGGACCGCAGCCCGGATCGTGTGACGAGGCGTTCGCGCGGCTGCTCGGCGGCGGGGTCAGCGCCGATGCGCTGTATCAGGCGGTCACGAGTCTCAGGATCGAGCTCGTGCTCACCGCGCATCCAACCGAGATCACGCGCCGCACGCTCGTGCACAAGCAGCTGTGCATCGCGGACGCGCTGGCGCAACAGGACCGGCCGGATCTGACCACACCGGAGCGCGACCGCATCATGGAGGATCTCCGGCGCGAGATCATGGCGGTCTGGGGAACAGAGGACGTCCGCCCGCGGAAGCCGACGCCGCATCAGGAAATCGCCAGTGGGCTCTTGATCTTCGAGCAGACGGTTTGGGACGCGCTGCCCCGGTTCCTGCGCACGCTGGACGCGGCGCTGCGGCGCGCGACAGGCCGTCGGCTCCCCATCGACGCAACGCCGATCGTCTTCGGATCGTGGATTGGCGGCGATCGTGACGGCAACCCGCTGATCACGCCGGACGTCACGCGCTATGCGTGCATGCGGGCCCGCGAGGTCGCGGCGCGGCTGTACCGTCGCGAGATCGACGCACTGCGGCTCGAGCTGTCGATGACGGATGCGAGTCCCGAACTGCGGGCGCGTGCCGGCAGCGCGCGCGAGCCGTATCGCGCCGTCCTGCGAGAATTACGCGACGCGATTCCCCGATCACCGAAGGCTGTCCCCTTTTCGGACGACAAAAGCGGGCTGTCCCCTTTTTTGGTGGCGACGCTGCAGCTGTGTCATCGGTCCCTCGTCGAGACCGGGCAGGCGATTGTTGCCGAAGGACGCCTGACGGATCTCCTCCGGCGGATTGCGGCGTTCGGAGACACACTCGTCCGCCTCGACATCCGTCAACACGCGAAGCGGCACGCGGCGGCGCTCGATGCCGTCACGCGCGCGCTGGGCGCCGGTTCCTATGCGAAATGGTCGGAGCCGCAGCGGCAGGAATTTCTGCGCCGCAGCCTGCGTGAAGCCATTGCGATTCCCAAGGATGCCGCAGCCACGACCGATGCCGAGGTGCGCGAGGTGTTCGACACCTTCCGCACGATTGCCAGCCTGCCGCCGGATGCGCTTGGCGCCTACGTGATCTCGATGGCCGAGCAACCCTCGGACGTGCTCGCGGTGCAATACCTCCAGCGCCACTTCGGCTCCTCGCTGCGCAGCGTCCCACTCTTTGAAGAAGTCGATACGCTCCATCGCGCCGGCGAGATCGTGCGCGATCTGTTTGCGATTCCGGAGTACCTGACCGGCGCGCCGTCAGCGCTCGACGCCGTCTCCGCTCGTTCTGCGCTTCGGCGTGGCAAGCAGGAGGTGATGATTGGCTACTCCGATTCGGCAAAGGATGGAGGACGGCTCGCCGCGAACTGGGAACTCTACAAAGCGCAAGAAGCCGTGGTGTCCGCGTGCCGCGATGCGAATGTCGACCTGACCCTGTTTCACGGGCGCGGCGGCAGCATCGGACGCGGCGGCGGCCCCACCTATCTCGCGCTGCAGTCGCAACCGCCCGCGTCGGTGGATGGTCGGCTGCGCGTGACGGTCCAGGGAGAGATGATCCAGTCGCAATTCGGGTTGCCTGATATCGCGCTGCGGACGCTGGAGGTCTACACGACCGCCACGCTCGAAGCGACATTGAGCGTTCCCCCTCCCGTGCCGCAGCAGTGGAGCGAGGCGATGGATCGACTCGCCGCGACGGCGCACGGCGTCTATCGCGAGGTCGTCTACGACGATCCGCGCTTCGTGGGGTACTTCCGGAGCGCCACGCCGGAGGTCGAGCTCGGCGCCGTGCCGATCGGCAGCCGTCCGGCGCACCGCGCGAAGGCGGCGGACACCGATCTCGGTGTCGAGTCGCTCCGCGCCATTCCCTGGGTGTTTGCGTGGACGCAGACGCGGCTGCTGCTGCCGTCGTGGCTTGGCACCGGCGAGGCGCTGTCCGCCGCGATCGATCGCGGCGAGCTCGACGTGCTTCGTGCCATGTACCGCGGGTGGGCGTTCTTCGGATCGACGCTGAAGCTGATCGAGATGGCGATCGCCGAAGCGGAACCGCGGATCGCCGCCGAATACGACCGGCAACTGGTGCCGGACGCGCTGCGCGCGCTGGGCGAAGACCTCCGCCGCCGCCTCGACGCGGCGGCGAAAAGCGTCCTCCGCGTCGTCGACGCGCCGCGGCTCCTCGAGCACAATGCGGTGCTGCGACGCTCGATCGGGGTGCGCAATCCCTACGTCGATCCGATCAATCTCGTGCAGATAGAAGTGCTGCGCCGGCTGCGCAGCGCCGGCGACGAGGCGGATCAGGAGCTCTGGCGCGCGTTCATGGTGACGGTGAACGGCATCGCCGCGGGCATGCGGACCGTCGGCTGAACGGTTCGACGAATGGGACTGCAGGTGACGGCGGCGCTGGCGATCGACGAGACGGAACTGCGGGAGCGCTTCGTCCGCGCGTCCGGACCCGGCGGACAGAACGTCAACAAAGTCGCGACCGCTGTTGAACTGCGCTTCGACGCAGCCCGATCGCCCGCGATTGCCGCGTCCGTCTTCGCGCGCCTGCGAACGCTCGCGGGCAGCCGCATGACCGACGACGGCGTGATCGTCATCGACGCGCGGTCGTTCCGCACGCAGGCGCAGAACCGCGAAGACGCGCGCCTGCGTCTGGCGGATCTGATCCGGCGGGCGCTCGTCGCGCCGAAGCGGCGTCGCAAGACAAAGCCGACGACCGCATCAAAACAGCGGCGACTCGAGACCAAGCGTCGCCGCTCGCAAACCAAGCACCTCAGGGGCCGTTCGCCCGGTGAGGAGTGATCTTCCGCCTAAAGGCGGAAGCCACACGAATTGCCAGCCGCGGGTCGCACCCCCGGACCTCGGACCCCGCGCCTCGGCCCTCGGTCTACGGATGCATCACCACCTTCAGGCAATCGTCCCGCTTGTGCAGGAACTTGTCGTATCCCTCCGGAGCGTCGTCGAGGCTCATCTCGTGCGTGATGATGAAGCTCGGATCGATCTCGCCGTCTTCGATCCGCTGCAGCAACGGCCGCATGTAGCGGTGCACGTGGCATTGCCCGCTCCGGATCGTCAGTGAGCGATTGACCACGGCGCCGATCGGGAACTTGTCCATGAATCCGCCGTACACGCCGGCAATCGACACGGTGCCGCCGTTGCGGACGCACATGATCGCTTCGCGCACGACCACAGCCCGCTCGGTCTCCATCCTCAGGTTGGTTTTGATCTTGTCGTACAGATGCCACGCGTTGGCGGCGTGCGCTTCCATGCCGACGGCATCGATGCACGCGTCCGCGCCGCGCCCGCCCGTCATCTCCTTGATCGCCTCGTAGACGTGCGTGTCCTCGTAATTGATCGTCTCCGCGCCGCCGCGGTCGCGCGCGATACGCATGCGGTAATCGAACCGATCGATTGCAATTACGCGCTCGGCGCCCAGCATGTATGCGCTCTTGATCGCGAACTGACCGACGGGCCCGCAGCCCCACACCGCGACGACATCGCCCGGCTGGATGTTCGCCTGGTCTGCCGCCATGTAACCGGTCGGAAAAATGTCCGAGAGGAACAGCACCTGCTGATCGGTGAGGTGCTCAGGGATCTTCAATGGTCCGACGTCGGCGAACGGCACGCGCGCGTACTCGGCCTGTCCTCCGGCGTATCCACCGAGCATGTGCGAGTAGCCGAAGATGCCGCAGGGCGAATATCCCCACATCTGCTCGGCCATCCACGCGTTCGGATTCGAATTCTCGCAGAGCGAGTACAGCTCGCTCTGGCACATGTTGCAACGCCCGCACGCAATCGGAAACGGCACGACGACGCGATCGCCAATGCGGAGGTTCTTGACATCCGGGCCGGTCTCGACGACTTCGCCCATGAACTCGTGACCGATGACGTCCCCCTTCTGCATCGTCGGAATGAATCCGTCGAGAAGGTGAAGATCCGAACCGCAGATCGCGGTGCTCGTGACGCGCACGATTGCGTCGTGCGCGTTGATCACCTTCGGCTCGGGCACGTCCCGTACTTCGACGCGCCCCGTTCCCATCCAGCAGGTGGCTTTCATCGTCTTCCTCCTGCCGCGCGCGATTCGCCATGGCCCGCCGGCTGCGGGCTGCGCGAGCTGACGGAGCTGGTCGGGATTTCGCCCGTTTCGAGTAGTTGTTTCAGACGCCGGAGATCTTCCTGGATCGCTTGTTCCGGCGATTGACCGATCGCCTTCACGAGCATGTTGGCCGCGCGACCTCCCGGAGGCGCGTACTCGAGCAGCACGCGCAACTCGGTGCCGCGATTGCCCGGCGCGCGATCGAATCGCACGGTTCCGCGGTTCTCGATCTGTGATCCGGGGAGCGAGCGCCAGGAGACGCTGCGGTTCGGCGCGTCCTCGATCATCTCCGCTTCCCATACCACCTTGAATCCACCCGGTCCGCGGGCCGTCCAGCGCGATCGGTTATTGCCGAGAAGCTCGACCGATTCGAGGTGCGTCATGAAACGCGGCAGGTTGTCGAGCTTCCGCCAGAAGCCATACACCTCCTCTCGCGATCGATTGATCGTGAACGTCTTCGATACACGCACCGTGTTGTCTTTGCGCTTGTCCTGCCGGAGCGAATCCGCCGAGCCGGAGCCGAGCTGCCGCGCGGCGACGATGTCGGCCACCATCACGCCAGCAACCGACGCAAGACCGAATGCAACCCTGCCTCTGCGGGCTTCCGTGTCCGGACGTTGAAGCGTAGCCGCGAGCGACGACAGGTCGACGACATCGCCCGCGACGCGCGCCCATAGCCACCTCGCGTCGGGCTGCGACAGGATCGCGACCCCGTTCGCGATTTCCCGCGCACCGTACCCGCGAATCAGCGCGCGCGTGCGAGTGCCATCTTCGATACCGACCAGCTGCGCGACTGACTGCGGTGATGCGATTTCAGCCAGGCCAAGCCCGATGCTGAACCATCCGAGGCCTCTGGCCAGTCCCTCGCCACGTGTCTGCTGTTCCATGTGCACTCCCTGATGAGTTCTCGCGTCGCGTGTGAACTGCATTGAATGAGGCGTCAGAAGTGCAATGGCGGTTCCATCGCGCAAGCGCAAGGAGGTTCCTCCCGAGCGAGGCTTCCAGTTAGAATTACAGGCTCGTCTTAGGTATGCGCATCGTCCCTATCAAGCTCCAGCGGGCGCTTCGTCGCCTGGCGCGCGCGCCGCTGTTCACGTCCGTCGCGATCGCGACGCTCGCGCTCGGCATCGGCGCGAACACCGCGATCTTCAGCGTCGTTCGCGGCATTCTCCTCAAGCCGCTGCCGTTCGCGGACGCCGATCGGCTCGTTGGTGTGTGGCACACGGCGACGGGATTGAACATTCCGCTGGTCAACATGTCTCCCGCCTTCTACTTCACCTACCGTGAGGAAGGGCGCGCCTTCGAAGACATCGGCCTGTGGGACGACACCTCGGTGTCGGTGACGGGAGTCGGCGAACCCGAACGTGTGCAGGCGCTGCAGGTAACCGATGGGACGCTCTCGCTGCTGAAGATCGAACCGGCGCTGGGTCGCCGCTTCACGAGCGACGATGACTCGCGGCGCACGCCCGAACGCGTGATGCTGATGTACGGCTACTGGTGGCGCAAGTTCGGCGGCGACCCGATGGTGATCGGACGGCTCGTCACGATCGAGGGCCGGCCGCGCGAGATCATCGGCGTCCTCCCGCCGCGCTTCACCTTCCTGAACAGCAACCCGCAGATCGTGCTGCCGTTCCGGTTCAATCGCGCCGAGGTCTTCGTCGGCAACTTCAGCTTCCAGGCGATCGCACGGCTCAAGCCCGGTGTGACGCTCGAGCAGGCAAATGCGGACGTCGCCCGCATGATTCCGATCGCGATGGAGCGCTTTCCGCTGCCGCCCGGATTCAGCAAGGACATGACGCGGGATATTCACTTTGGGCCGAACGTGCGTCCGCTGTCGGAGGACGTGATCGGCGACGTCGGCCGCGTGCTCTGGGTCCTCTTCGGCACGGTCGGGATCGTTCTCTTGATCGCGTGCGCGAACGTAGCCAATCTCTTCCTCGTGCGTGCCGAGGGACGACAGCAGGAGCTGTCGATTCACGCCGCGCTCGGCGCGAGCTGGCACCGTATCGCGTGGGAATTGCTGTCCGAGAGCGTGCTTCTGGGCCTGGTCGGCGGCGGCGTCGGCTTGTTGCTCGCAGCCATCGGAGTCCAGGGACTGGTGGCCACGGCGCCTGACGGGCTGCCGCGGATCAACGACATCGCCATCGATCCTCCGGTTCTCCTGTTCACGCTCCTGGTGTCGGTGATCGCCGGTCTGTTGTTCGGGCTGCTCCCGGTCGCGAAGTTCGCGACGCCCCACCTGGCGTACGTGCTCAAACAGGGAGGACGCGCATCGAGCGCCGGCCGCGAACGGCACCGCGCGCGCAACACGCTCGTCGTCGCAGAAATCGCGCTCGCGGTCGTGCTGCTCGTCGCGTCGGGTCTCATGATTCGGACGTTCCAGGCGCTACGGCACGTGGAGCCTGGCTTCACGAACCCGTCGCAGGTGCTGACGCTGCGCGTGTCGATTCCGGCGTCGCTCATGCCGGACGCGGAACGGACCGCGCGAACGCACGAGCAGATCATGCACAGCATCGAGCGCATACCCGGCGTGGTGTCGGTGGGGCTGACCTCCTCCATTACGATGGACGGCTACGACAGCAGCGACCCCATCTTCGTCGAGGACTTCCCGCTGCCGGGCGAAAGGCTGCCGCCGTTACGCCGCATGAAGTGGATTGGCGAAAACTATTTCAAGACGATGGGCAATCGCGTGGTTGCCGGGAGGACGATCACCTGGAACGACATCTATACGCAGGCGCCGGTCGTGATGGTGAGCGAGAACTTCGCGCGGGAATATTGGAAGGATCCATCCGTATCGATCGGACGACGGATCCGCAACAGCCCCAAGGATCCCTGGCGGACGATCGTCGGCGTAGCGGGCGACGAGCGCGATGATGGCGCCGCGAAGCCGGCCCCGACGATCATTTACTGGCCGCTGATGATCAGGAGCTTCTGGAGCGATCCGGTCCACGTGCACCGGACGCTCGCCTACGCCGTTCGCACCGAGCGGGCGAAATCACCGACGCTGTTAAAGGAAATCCAGCAGGCCGCCTGGTCCGTCAATGGCAGCGTGCCCGTGGCGAACGTGCGCACGCTACAGCAGATCCAGGCGGAATCGATGGCGCAGACCTCGTTTGCGCTCGTCATGCTCGGCATTGCGGCGAGCGTCGCGCTCCTGGCTTACGTGGCGACGCAGCGGACGCGCAAAATCGGTATCCGCATCGCGCTCGGCGCGGCGCAGTGGGACGTCAGCGGATTGTTCTTGAGGCACGGTCTTGCGCTCGCCGTGGCGGGGATTGCGATCGGGATGGTCGTTGCCGCGGGCGCGACTCGGGTGATGTCGGCCTTGCTCTTCGGAGTGAGCGCACTCGACCCCCTCACCTACATTGCCGTTGCGATCGGCCTGGCCGCAACCGCTCTGCTGGCGAGTTACCTGCCGGCTCAGCGCGCCTCTCGCGTCGATCCCGCGGAGGCGCTCAGAGCGGAGGCGTAGAGCTGGAGAAAGCTGGAAGACGGAAAGGAGACGCCCTGTTCTGTCTTCCGTCTTTCTGAGCTATCCGCAGTAGCCCGTGCAGGGAGGCGGCTCTGGCGTCGCGTTGCCGTTGAAGCTGCCGACCATGCTGGGGTGATTCCCGCAGTGATAGCTCTTCGCAGTGCCGATCGTGATCGGCGCGCTCGAGGCGCCGGGCGCGATATCGCCGGTCGTCGCTGTATTGTCGTCGAGCGTCGGGCGATGCATGACGACGTCGTTGTTCTTGAAAACAACAACCTGACCGGCACTCACGGTCGCCGGATTGGGGTCGAACGAGAGCTTGCCGTTCACCCCTTTGATGTTGATGGTTACGACGTTGCTGCTGCCGGAGCCGCCGCCCGAGGGGCTCGTCGGAGCCGATCCCCCGCCGCCCCCGCCGCAACCGATGGTCGCAAGCGCGCCCGCAAACGTAAACGCCAGCGCCAGCGTTCCGCCTTTTCGCATTGCTAGCCTCCCAATGTGTCGGAATCGTCCGGGTCTCGACAGGGCAAAGGCGATACCAGACCGCGGGAAAAGAATTGGCCTGTTTTTGTGAATGTGCGCGCTCAGCGTTACGCGCCCGGTAAACGATTTACGTCCGGCGCCGTCGCCGTGGACTCAGGCTTCATGACTCAAGACTCAGGTCGGCTCAAGGCCTAAGTCGGTTTAAGACATGGGTAACGATGAGCCATGAGCCATGAGTCGATTTCAAGTCCGAAGTTCCAGACCGGTCCGGACTTCGTCTCGTTCGCCATCGTCTTGCTGACGATGCGCCAGTAATCCGTGGTTCCGCGCGCCAGGGCCAGGAGGGAATAGGTGGCCGTGATATTCGGGCTGACCGGCACGTCACGCGCGAGAAGCGCTCCAGCGCACGAGCCTGGGCCGGCAGAAAAGCGGCGCACGACAGGAAGACGAGAATTCAGGGAACTTCAGGGGAGGGCGCTGGGTCCCATTTACGGACCTCCTGTGATTGACAGGGGCTCGCAGGGTCCTTCGGCACCGCCGAGTCGCAAGCTGGTACCGCTTACCGCCGGTTACCGCTCGCTGCCGTGCTCGTTGATCTCCTCCGCCTCGTCCAGAGGGTTCATGTTCTCGTCGAACCCGGCGTCGTAATCGGTGCCGGTGTCGCTCACTTCCTTCTCGAAGTTGCGAACCTCGTCCGTGTCGCGGCGGACCTCGGCCTCGGGATCCCAGGCGTCCGGGGTGGTGTCGTCGTGAGGCTGGCGCATCGCATCCTCCAATTTGGGGCGGGCATGCAATCTTGGTGACCGAAGTTTAACGGAAGCCGAACCACGCCGGGATAAAATCAGACGTCACCATGAGAGGGATCGCCGCCGCGGCTGCTGTTTCAGCTCTGACGCTGAGTGTGCAGAATCCGACAGTCCTCGATCGCCGGCCGCTGCGATCCAGCGTCGAGCTGACAGTGGTCACGGCGACCGTGCGCGACACGGACGGGCGTCTCATCACCGGGCTGCCGCAGGACGCGTTCGAGATTTACGAGGACGGCGATCGTCAGGCGATTTCGCAGTTCACCAACGAACGCGTGCCGGTCGGCCTCGGGCTGCTGCTCGATATCAGCGACAGCATGTTCGGCCGCCGCATGATCGACGCACGTGGCGCGGTCGAACGGTTCCTGCTGGAATTGCTCAAACCCAGCGACGCGTTCTTCGTGATGGCCTTCAATCACGAACCCAGGATCCTGACATCATGGACGAACGATCCGTCTACCGTGCGCGATGCGCTGGGCGCCTTGAAGCCCTGGGGCGGGACCGCGATTTACGACGCGATCATTCGCGCGGAGCCGATGCTGGACGCGCGCACGCGCGAACGCGCGGCGCTGGTCGTGATTTCTGACGGTGCAGACACGGCCAGCGATGCGGCGCTGCGGGACGTGCGCAGCACGGTTCTCCGCACCGATGCGTTCATCTATGCCGTGGCGATCGATTCCACCGAGCGACGGCCGATCAATGCGCGGGTGAATCCTGAAGCGCTGCGGGAGATTACGAACCAGAGCGGCGGGACGACCGAAGTCGTGCACGACAGCGGCGATCTCGATGCGGCAACCGCGCGTATCGCCGAGGAGTTGAACAGCCAGTACGTGCTCGGGTACTCGCCGCCTCACGGCGCGGACGGACGCTACCACAGCATCCGGGTCAAGATGATTGATCCCGCGTATCGCGTGCGCGCGCGCAACGGATACGTCGCCGCGCCGCGGCCATAGGGGCCGGTTGAGGGAGGGCGGCTGGCGGTTGTCGGGAAATGACCGGCGATCAAACCGTTCTGACCACCATGCCCCGACAAGGCCCCTCCGACGTCCGACAACTGACGTCCGACGTCGACAACCGACGACCAACAACCGATAACCGACAACCGATTACGGCTTGATGATCTTGTAATCGGGCGGCACCACGAGCAGATCCGCGGCGATCGGATCCGTGGAGATTGCCGTCACCTTGCTGGTGATCTTCATCGCGCCCATCTGCTTCATCATGTCGGCGGCGGCACCGGCGCCCTCGAGCGTCATGTTCATTTCCGTCAGGTATGGGATCCCTTCGGCCCCGGTGAACTTCTTCATCACGCGGTCCATGCCGTTCGACGGCGCGCCGGGCACGCCACCCGCGAGGATCGTCGCAAGGTTCGCCTCGATGGCGGCCTTCTGGAACGCAAGGTATTCGGCGGCGCCTGGAGCGGACTTCGCAACCCAGGTGGATCCTTTCATCAGCATCTGCAGGTCCTTGAGCATTTCGGCCGCCTGTGGCGGCATCTGCTGACCGGACGTCATGTTGCTCATCGCGACTGTCATGCTGAACGCGTATTCCTCGCACTTCAGGCCGTCGATCGTCTGCGACCGCCCGGTCGGCGCGAACGAGCCGTCGACCTGCGGCAACTGAGCGGGAGGCGCGCCGGGTTTTTCAGGCATCACCCCCGCGATCACATGCGCTGTCTTGTCGTCAGGACGCAGCACGATCACCTCTTTCTTGGTGAGATCGACGAGGCTCGCGATCGTCCGCCCCATCACTTCCACGTCAGAGCGCGCCTGCATTCCCTTGATGTGCATCACCGTCTTCGGTGTCGAGCCAGCCATCATGGCGCTCAGTCCCCCTTCAATGGTGGTCGTCGTCGTGACGGTCACGTCAGCGCGCAGGACCGTCGAACACAGAACGACGAACGCGAACGATCCAATGCAGCGATTCATTGTTCTCTCCGTATGCGGTATGCGGACATAAGTCATGGCCGCCGTAAGTCCCGAGGCATGTCGCCCTGAGCCCTTTTGGTCATTGCTTACGAATCGTTCCCACGACTTCGACGCGAACGGGAACACCCTCGATTTCCGCGGGAGGCTCGGTGCCTTCCGCGAGCGGCTCGCGCAGATTGATCTTCACCGCGTAATCGCCATCGATGCGCGTGATGCCGACGCCGACAACCGTCCCGAGCTGTTCGAAGTGCCGCAGCGCGGCGGCCTTCGCAGCGCGCGCCTGCTCGAGCGTGACGCGTGGCATGGCGGCTCCCATGATCCGGTCTAACGTCGCCTAGAACAAGAGCGTGGCCTTCAGGTCCGCCAGCACGCGCTGGATCGGATTCGCGTACGTCAGCCCCAGGCCGTTGGTCCCCCCCTGGTCGCCTCCGGCGAAGAGCAACGCGACCGCCTGCATCGACTCGTTGACGATCAGGGATCCGCTGTCGCCGCCGTCGCTGAACGAGGTCCGCCCGGTGCGACATTATCGACCTCGAACGCCGTGATACGCCCCTTGGTGGGACCGGTCGTGCGCCCGACCTTGTAGACGAATTCACCGGCGTCCAGCGGGTCGGTGGCGACGCCGGCGAGTCTACGATCCGCGTTGCTCACCAGTTGACGCAGACGCCCGGCATCGTAGGTGATGTTTGGCTGAATCGCGGCAATCGCGCAGTCGATGAAATTGATGCCGGTCGGCTTGAGGCGCACCCACTTCTTCAACCGCGCGATGCGCTGTGCCGGCTGGCGGCCGCCATCGTACGGCGCACGCTGCAGGATCCAGTCGTTCGCGCGCGCCCGGTCCTCGTTCGCGAGCACGTGATTGTTCGACAGCACGTGCACCGCGGTTCCGCGGCGTACGAACGCACCGGTCGTGCCTGCGGTGATACTGACGTGACCGATTGACGCGCCGATCAGGAGCGGCCGTGCATCGGCCTGGTACCACGGGCGCGAAGCCTGCGCTGGCCGCGCGGCCCCTGACCGTGTCGAAGGGCGCCGCGTGCTCACCCGGCGCGCCTTCGCGCGCTTGTCGATACGGCCGATCAGGCGGACCTCGATCTCGCCGCTCGCATCACGCGTGAGCCGCTCCACGATCGGGCTGTCCACGAGACTCGGCCGCTGAAGGCGAATCGCCACCCGGAACTCCCCGTTGTGCGGCGCCACGCCGATGGCAATGGATCGATGTACGCGCGGCACGGTATCCAACGGCCGCGCGCCCACGGCGAACGCTTCCGTTGTCGTGAACGGAACGATGACGTTCTGCAGCATCTGCTGCTTGAGTCCCTGCGCCGATTCGAGTCGCATGCGCCCTCCACTTTTATTTCGTAGAGCTCTGAGCCCGGCTAGAGCCGGACTCTACAGAAGATATGATGAAAGGATCGATGGCAACCATTCTTCAGAGTCTTCCGATTGGCCAGAAGGTCGGGATCGCCTTCTCCGGCGGGCTCGACACGAGTGCCGCGCTCCATTGGATGCGAAACAAGGGGGCGATTCCTTACTCGTATACGGCGAACCTCGGTCAGCCCGACGAGCCGGATTACGACGACATTCCGAAGCGGGCGCTGCAGTATGGCGCCGAGAAGGCGCGGCTGATCGACTGCCGCGCGCAGCTCGTGACCGAAGGCATCGCGGTGCTCCAGTGCGGCGCGTTTCACATCTCCACGGCCGGCGTCCCCTATTTCAACACGACGCCCATCGGCCGCGCCGTCACGGGCACGATGCTGGTCGGCGCGATGAAGGAAGATGACGTCAACATCTGGGGAGACGGAAGCACGTTCAAGGGAAACGACATCGAGCGGTTCTACCGATATGGCCTGCTCGCCAACCCGGCGCTCAAGATCTACAAGCCGTGGCTGGATCAGCGATTCATCGACGAGCTCGGCGGCCGCGCGGAAATGTCCGAGTACATGACGCGCGCCGGTTTCGCGTATCGCATGAGCGCGGAGAAGGCGTACTCAACGGACTCGAACCTCCTCGGCGCGACGCACGAAGCGAAGGATCTCGAGCGACTGAACACCGGCATCACGATCGTCGAGCCGATCATGGGCGCGGCGTCATGGCGCGACGACGTGAACGTCAGGCGCGAGGAGATCACGATTCGGTACGAAGACGGACATCCCGTCGCGCTCAACGGGATCTCTTACAGAGACGATGTGCAGCTCCTCCTCGAGGCGAACCGCATCGGCGGACGCCACGGTCTCGGCATGTCCGATCAAATCGAGAACCGCATTATCGAGGCGAAGAGCCGCGGTATTTACGAAGCGCCGGGCATGGCGCTGCTGTTCATCGCGTACGAACGTCTCGTGACCGGCATTCACAACGAAGACACGATCGAACAGTACCGCGACAACGGGCGACGGCTCGGACGCCTGCTCTACCAGGGACGCTGGTTCGATCCGCAGGCGATGATGCTGCGCGAAGCCGCGCAGCGCTGGATCGCGCGCGCGATCAGCGGCGAGGTCACGCTGGAGCTCCGTCGCGGCAACGATTATTCGATCCTCGACACCTCGTCGCCCAACCTCACCTACAAGCCGGAGCGCCTGACGATGGAGAAGGGAGAATCGATGTTCTCCCCGCAGGATCGCATCGGGCAACTGACGATGAGGAACCTCGATATCGTCGATACGCGCGACAAGCTGTTCACGTATGTGAAGGCCGGCGTCCTGGCGCCGTGGAGTGCTACTGCCTTGCCGCATCCCGCCGAAGGCGCTGCGAGCGCCGTCGAAGACGACAACGAGAAGGTCGACAAGAAGGGCTAGCCGCGGTCACCGTCATCGTCAATCGCTCGTCGGGAAAGGGCGTGGGCCCTGATGTGGCCGCCCTCGATGACGCGCTGGCACGCGCCGGGCTCGACGCGCGGATCGTGGTGGTCCGCGGGCGCGACGTTGTCGCGGAAGCGGAGAAAGCCGCCGCGGACGAGATCATCGTGGCGGCTGGCGGAGACGGCACCGTGTCGGCGGTCGCGGCCGTTGCCGTACGGATCGGCGCGACGCTCGGTGTCCTTCCGCTCGGCACGCGCAATCACTTCGCGCGTGACCTCGGGCTTCCGCTCGACGTGACCGACGCGGCATCGACCATCCGGCGGGGGGCAATTCGCACCGTGGATGTCGGTGAGCTGAACGGCCGGATCTTCGTCAATAACGCGAGCCTTGGCATCTACGCGCGAATGGTCTGGGAACGACGCGCGGAAGAGCGCCGCGGATACGGCACGTGGACGGCGTTTTCGATTGCGCTGGCGAAAACGTGGTGGGCGTATCGCACGCTGACGGTGCAGTTGTCGCTCGATGGCAGGCCGCTCCTGCGGCGCAGCCCGTTCGTGTTCATTGGCAATGGTGAATATCAGGCAGAGGGGATCGGCCTCGGAGCGCGACCATCGCTGGAGACCGGGCGGCTCTCGGCGTACGTCGCGCCGGAATGCGGACGCGTGGAGCTGCTCGCGATGCCGGTTCGTGCGCTGGCAGGCCGGTTATCGCCGGAGGTGAAATTCGAAGCGTTCACCGCGCGCGAGATCACAATCGAGCCATCGCGATCCAGGATCGCGCTGGCCCTCGACGGCGAAATCGTCGTGGCGCGCCCTCCCCTGCGCTGCCGGATCCGCCCGCGCGCCTTGCGCGTGTTGACGCCGGCGTCCGCTTCACCGCCTTAGCGACACTCCGGGTGCTGGCACCCGCAGCGCAATTCGGTCATGCCGCCGGCATGCTTGCAATGCTCGCTGCAGTACTTGCCCCACTCGCCTTTTTCCGGGACCGTACATGAGCACGCAGGATGCGCGCATTTTTCGGGCTGGCTCATCGGGTCCTCCTCGTTGCGGGACCGACGCATGATTATATGTCGTTCCCGGTAAGATGCTCTGGTGCGCACCACGCTCTCCGTTTGTCTCGCCGCGCTGTTGACGGCCTGCGGCGGTGGCTTCTCTCCGCCGCCCTCGTCACCCACGCCGACACCGACGGTGCCGATCAGCGCGGCGTGCGGCGCGCTGGGCGCCGTGTCCTCCGCGACGGCGATCACCAACGGCGCCACGTGCACGACATCGAATTCTCCTGTCGTCCTCATCAACCTGCGCGATGCGGATGGCAACCTTTCGGGCGCGTGCTCGGGAACGGTCATCGCACCGCGTGCCGTCCTGACGGCGGCGCACTGCCTCGCCCAGACGGAATCCGCGCGCATTTTCATCGGCAGCGGTCCTCAGATTGACGCTGAATCGCTGCACGGGTTCCCGGGATTCCGCGAGGGAGACGCGAACGCGCTCGACGTCGGCGTGATGCTCTTCGCCGAGGACATCGGTACCACGATCATTCCGTTGCTGCTCAGTCGCGACGCGCGTGTCGGGGAGACGGCTGTCGTCGCCGGCTGGGGCAGGGATCAGATCCAGAGCGGATCGACGCTGCGCGCGGGCTCGACCACCATCTCCGCTGTCGGTCCAATTCTGTTGCAGACAGAATTCTCGACCACGAACAGTTCCGTATGTCCCGGCGACTCGGGCGGCGCGCTGCTCATTTCGGAGGCGGGCACGTGGTCGCTTGCCGGCGTGATTTCGGCAAATTCCACGACGTCGTGCGCGTTCGGCAGTAATTTCTATGCGAACGTGCGGAACGCGCAGGTTAGCGCGTTCATCCTGGGGCTGGTGCCCAACGTGCGGCGACAATGAATTGGCCCCATGAGTCTCGAGTCATGAGCCCTGAGTCGGTGGTCCCGAGTTCCGAGTCCGATGAACTGGATCCGAACTCGTGCGACCCGCGTCCCGCAGCCCGCACCCCGTCTTCCGTTGTCAAAGGGCGTGTGCGCGAGCAGGTCGTTCGCGGCGCCGGATTGGTGGTGGCGTTGGTCTACGCGGCGATGATCGTGTGGGCCTATGCGCGGCAGCCGCGGACGATAGCGCAGGTCACGGGAGGGTTGAGCGCCACCATCGGCGCGTATCGCGTGGAACCGCGGTCATACGCCGACGGCCTGCAGTTCTTCCGGCGCGATCAGTTCGTCGAAGCGCGCGCGGCATTCGCGCGTGCCGATCCGGCGGAACGCGATGCGCAGACGCAGTTTTACATCGCGTACAGCTACTACCGCGAGGGCTGGGGACGTTTGTACAGCACTGACGCGCTGTTTGCCAAAGGGCTCGAGTCGGCGAACAAGGCGATCGCGCTCGCGCCGGGCGGCCGGCTCGTCGTCGATGACCCGGATCTGCAGATGCACTCGGCGGACGAACTGAAGGCCGAGCTCCAGCGCGGCCTCGAGCGCGATCTCTCCGATCTCAATCCGATGCGCCTGTTCAGGACGCGCAAATGAGCCCTCGCCGCGAAGCGGTGTTTCTTCCGCTGGCGCTTCTAACCGTGGCGCTGTTCGGCGGACTCGAACCCGGGAGAGCGGCCCCGTTCACGGCGCCGCCGCTGTTCGCGCTGGTGCTCGCCGTCATGCTGTTTGCCGCGCTCGTGAGGAGCGGCGCGCTCGCGCCGGAACGGCTCGTCCACGATTCACGCACGAGCCTCGCGAACGCGAATGGGGCCGTCGTCATGCTCGCGCTGTTCGGCGCGAGCACGCAGGTTGTCAACCTGCTGACGCCGCGGTCGGGACTCCCGCTCGTCGCGGTGAATGCGTTCCTGTTCGTTCTGCTCCTCAACACGCTCGTCGCCGCGCCCGATCGCGTGAGGCTGCTGCGCAGCCTGATGGTGATCTGCGGATCCGCCTTCGTGCTGAAATTCGTGATTCTCGCCGGGCTCTCCGATCCGGAGGGCGGGCGCACGAAGCGCGTGCTCGTTGCGCTGTTCGATGCGGCGACGCTGGGCACCATCGCGCAGGATCCGTTGACCGACATCGCCGGATATCTTGCGTTCTTTACGATCGTGCTGTATCTCGTCGCCGTCGCCGCGCTCCCGCGGGCCACATACGCGCTGGCTGTCACGCCCCGTTTGAACGCGCAGCTGACACAGTCTCTTCCGCCTGAAGGCGGAAGCCACAGGTAGGTGTGGTTTGTCCTTCTCCCGCTTTCATCCGATCGTTCAACGCTGGTTCGCGAGCACGCTCGGCCAGCCGACGCCGGCGCAGGCACGCGGCTGGGCATCGATACGTGACGGCCTGCACACGCTCATCGCCGCGCCGACCGGATCGGGCAAGACGCTCGCGGCATTTCTGACGGCGATCGACGATCTGTTTCAGGACGGCCTTCGCGCGCCGCTGCCCGATGAAGTGCGCGTGCTCTATGTTTCCCCGCTCAAAGCGCTCAGCGCGGACATTCACAAGAATCTCGCGGAGCCGCGGCGGGCTATCCGCCAGCTCGCGCACGACGCTGGAGTCGATACGCCCAGGATCACGGCGGCCGTGCGCACCGGAGATACGACGCCATCGGAGCGTGCGGCGATGCTGCGGACGCCGCCTCACATCCTCGTGACGACGCCGGAGTCGCTGTACCTGCTGCTGACATCCGAGCGCAGCCGGCACATGCTCGGGACGGTCCGCACCGTCATCGTCGACGAGATCCATGCGGTCATCGGCGGCCGACGCGGCGCGCACCTGGCGCTGTCGCTCGAGCGGCTGCAGCACGTCGTGCACGGTCCGTTACAGAGGCTCGGATTATCCGCGACACAGAAACCCATCGAGGATGTCGCGCGGTATCTCGTCGGCGCGGCCGGCGGAGGCTGCACGATCGTCGACGAAGGCCACCGTCGCACGATGGATCTCGGGATCGAACTCCCGCGCTCCACGCTGGATGCGGTGATGTCGCATGAGGTCTGGGAGGAGTACCACGATCGCCTGCAGGCGCTGATCGAAGCGCATCGGACGACCCTGATCTTCGTGAACACGCGGCGGATGGCCGAGCGGCTGGCGCGGCATTTGAGCGAGCGCCTCGGTGAAGACGCGGTCACGGCGCATCACGGGAGCCTTTCGAAAGAAAAGCGGCTCGACGCGGAGACGCGCCTCAAGACCGGCCGGCTTCGGGCACTCGTGGCGACCGCCTCGCTGGAGCTCGGCATCGACATCGGGCACGTGGACCTCGTCTGCCAGATTGGATCGCCCCATCGCATCGCCACGCTGCTGCAGCGCGTCGGCCGATCGGGTCACACGATCGTCGGCACGCCGAAAGGACGTGTCTTTCCCGTGTCGCGTGACGATTTGATTGAATGTGCCGCGCTGCTGCGGTCCATCGGTCGCGGCGAGCTCGACGCCATCGTGCAGCACGATGCGCCGCTGGACGTGCTCGCCCAGCAGATCGTCGCCGAATCTTCGTCGCGCGAGGATGCGGCTGTCGAAGACGAGCTGTTCGCGCTCGTCAGGCGTGCGTGGCCGTACCGCGATCTCGAGCGTGCCGTGTTCGACGCCGTCCTCTCGATGGCTGCCGACGGGTTCTCCACGCGGCGAGGCCGCCGGGCCGCGCTGCTGCACCGCGACGAGGTGAACGCGCGCGTGCGCGGCCGGCGAGGCTCGCGCCTTCTCGCGCAGACGTCCGGCGGGGCCATCCCCGAGGTTGCCGATTACCGGGTGGTGCTCGACCCCGAGGAAACGTTCATCGGCACGCTGAACGAGGATTTCGCGATCGAGAGCAGCGCGGGCGACGTTTTCCAGCTTGGCAACGCCTCGTGGCGCGTGCTGCAGGTGGCGGCCGGTACCGTCCGCGTCGCGGATGCGAAGGGGGCGCCGCCGACGATCCCGTTCTGGCTTGGGGAAGCGCCCGCTCGAAGCGATGAATTGTCGCGAGCGGTGAGCGACCTGCGCGCGGACATCGATCGTCTTCTGACCGACGATCACTCCGCTGATCGTGTGGCTTCCCCCCGCACGGGCCATGTGCCTTCCGCCCGCACCGGCCATGTGGCCTCCGCCTTTCCTGGCCTGAGCGAGCGCGAGCGAGTCGAAGGCAGGCGGAAGGAGACACTCACCGACTGGCTCGTCTCCGAGACGGGCCTCGACGTCGGCGTCTCCGAGCAGATCGCTGACTACTTCACCGAAGGCCAACGCGCGCTGGGAGTGATCCCGACGCAAGATACGCTCGTCCTCGAGCGTTTCTTCGATGAATCGGGGGGCATGCAGCTCGTGCTCCACGCGCCGTTCGGCAGCCGCATCAACAAGGCGTGGGGCCTCGCGCTGCGCAAGCGGTTCTGCCGGCAGTTCAACTTCGAGCTGCAGGCTGCCGCCACCGAGGACGCGCTGCTGCTCTCACTCGGCCCGCAGCATTCATTCCCGCTGTCCGATGTGTTCCGGTATCTGCACCCGGAGACAACGCGTGACGTGCTGGTACAGGCGTTCCTCGACGCGCCGGTGTTTCAGACGCGGTGGCGGTGGAATACGACCATCTCGCTTGCCGTGCCGCGCGCGCGCGGCGGACGCAAGCTCGCGCCGCAGCTGCAGCGCATGCTTGCCGACGATCTCATGGCCGCGGTGTTTCCGGACGCGGCCGCGTGCCTCGAGAACATTCCCGGCGACCGCGAGATCCCGGATCACCCGCTCGTCAACCAGACGGTCCGCGACTGCCTGCAGGAGGCCATGGACTTCGACGGCCTCCGCGCCGTGCTCGGCCGCATTCATCGCGGCGAGCTGCAGCTCGTCGCCCGCGACACGCCGGAGCCGTCGGTCTTCGCACACGAGATCCTCAACGCGAAGCCGTATGCGTTTCTCGACGATGCGCCGCTCGAGGAACGACGAACACACGCGGTGCAGGCGCGCCGCTCCGGCGACCCATCGTCCGCGGACGATCTCGGCACCCTCGACCCCGCGGCGATCGAACGTGTGCGCGATGAGACGCGCCCCGATCCCCGCAACGCCGACGAACTGCACGATGCGTTGTTGACCGCCGGATTCCTCTGCGAGGCGGAGACGACACTCTTCCAGCCAGCGATGTTCGACGTGCTCGGCGCGGAAAATCGTGCGTGCCGGGCGGACCTTCAGACGCTTCGTAGGGCGGGTCGTCAGACCCGCCTATGGGTCGCGGCCGAGCGTATTCCCGAGATCTGCGCGATTCATCCGGAAGCACGCTTCGAGCCCCCACTCGACGCACCACCGTCACGATTGCACCGGACGTGGAGGCGGACGGACGCGATCGTCGAGCTGCTTCGCAGCCGTTTGACGATCACGGGCCCAACGACTGCGACCGCGCTCGCGGCATCGCTCGGAATCGAAGATGCCGACGCGGACGCTGCGTTGCTGGCTCTTGAAAGTGAGGGAGTGGTACTGCGTGGATATTTCACGCCGAACCAGCGCACCCCGAATCCCGCGCCCCGCACCCCGCCTTTCGAGTGGTGCGACCGTGCGCTCCTCGCGCGCATCCATCGCTACACGCTCAATCGGCTGCGAGCGGAGATCGAGCCGGTTACGCCCGCGGATTTCATGCGGTTCCTCTTCAACTGGCAACACGTTGCGGGGTCGGCGCGGCTCACGGGCATCGAGGGCCTGCGCGAGATCATCGCCATCCTCGACGGTTTCGAGCTCCCGGCGGGCGCTTGGGAACGATCGGTGCTGCCGGCGCGACTCGACGGCTACGAGCCGTCGCTGCTCGACATGCTGTGTCTGTCGGGGGAGGTGTGCTGGGGCCGATTGTCGAATGGCACGCCGGGTCTCAAGAACCGGCCTACGGTGATGGGAGCCACTCCGATCGCGCTGTTCCTGCGCGAGCATGCGGCCGGCTGGCACACGCTCGGCGACGCGGACCATCTCAATCGCGAATCGACGCTGACCGACCATGCGCGCGCCGTGCTTCACGTGCTCCGCACGCGCGGCGCATCGTTCTTCAGCGATCTCGCGGCCGTGACGCGGCTCGATGCGGACGCCATCCGTTCGGCGATTGGCGCGCTCGTCGCATCAGGACTCGCGGCATCCGACGGCTTCTCGGGTCTGCGCGCACTCGTGTGGTCAGCGCAGGGTAAACCGGCGTCGCGGGATCGACGGACGAACTTTGCCGGCCGATGGACGGCGGTGGATTTTCCGCCCAATAAGGAGCTTCCGCCTGCCTTCGACTCGCTCGCGCTCGCTCAGGCCAGGAAAGGCGGAAGCCACGCGCCTTCGCCGCAAAGCGGCTACGGCGCGGCAAGCCGTGCACGAGCGATTGAGCTGCAGGCGTGGACACTGTTGCGGCGCTACGGGATCGTGTTCCGCCGACTCCTGACTCGTGAGCCGAACGCCGCTCCGTGGCGCGAACTGACGCGCATTTATCGCCGACTCGAGGCGCGCGGCGAGATTCGCGGCGGACGGTTCGTCTCCGGCATGTCGGGTGAGCAGTTCGCGCTTCCCGGCGCCGTGGAGCGTTTGCGCGAGGTGCGCCGCACGCGCGACGACGGCGGCCTGACGACGATCAGCACGGCGGACCCCCTCAACCTTGCGGGCATCGTCACCAGCGGAGAACGGATCCGTGCGGCCGGCGGCAATCGCCTCGTCTACCATGACGGTGTCCCGCTGGCGGTGCGCGAAGGAGACTACGTCCGCGAGCTTGCGCCAATCGCGCCGGAAATTGCGGCGGACGTCTCGCGTGCGTTGAGCCGCCGCCGGGTAATGACGCTGGCTCAGAGTGGACGACTCAGGGCTCAGGGTGGCTCCGGGCTAAACCTGACTTCACCTTAGGGCGGCTCAGGGATTATGGCTCAGGGCTCGCTGGTGCCAGCGCCAGATCGACATCCCGCGCGGCGGCGCCAGGGTGCGCGAGGACGGCGCGCGCGCGAGGCAGATCGAGCGCGTCGTCCCAGCGCGCGATCGCGACGGTCGCAACGGCGTTGCCCGTGATGTTGGTGAGCGCGCGCGCTTCGGACATGAACCGATCCACGCCGACGAGGAGCGCGAGACCGGCGGGAGGAATCGCCGGCACCGTCGACAAGGTCGCCGCGAGCGTGATGAAGCCGCTGCCGGTGACCCCTGCAGCCCCTTTCGACGTCAGCATCAGCACCGCTAGGATCGACACCTGCTGCCACACGGAGAGCTGTACGCCGCTCGCCTGCGCCACGAAGATCGCCGCCATCGTCATGTAGATCGCCGTGCCATCGAGATTGAACGAGTAGCCGGCCGGCACGACGAGGCCGACCACCGGCTTGCTGCAGCCCAGGCGTTCGAGCTTCGCCATCAGCCGCGGCAGCGCGGATTCAGACGAGGAGGTCCCGAGCACGATCAGCAGTTCCTCCGCGATGTAGCGCAGAAACGGCAGCAGCCGAAGCCCCGACACCCACAGGATGCCGCCGAGCACGAAGACGACGAACAGCAGGCACGTGATGTAGACGCCGGCCATCAGCTTGCCGAGCGACATCAGCGATCCGATGCCGTAGCGCCCGACCGTGAACGCCATCGCGCCGAACGCACCGATCGGCGCGAGCCGCATGATGATGCCGATGACGGCGAACAGCGCCTGCGAGGCCTGATCGATGATCGCAACGAGCGGCTTCACGCGATCGCCGAGCCCGAGCAGCGCGACGCCGATCAGCGTGGAGACGACGAGCACCTGCAGGATGTCGCCGCGCGCAAAGGCATCGACGATGGTGGTGGGAATGATGTTGAGGAGAAAGCCGACGGTGGTGTCGTGCGATTGCGCGGCCTGGGTGCCGTATCCGGCCGCGGCCTGCACGTCAACGGGCGTGGCGGTCACGTGCAATCCCGCGCCCGGCTGCAGCACATTGACCACGACGAGGCCGATGATCAGCGCGATCGTCGACACGACCTCGAAGTAGATGAACGCGCGCAGCCCGATACGGCCGACCTCACGCATGGCACCCATGTGCGCGATGCCGACGACAATCGTCGTGAAGATGATCGGCGCGATCATCATGCGGATCAGCTTGATGAATCCATCGCCGAGCGGCCGCATCGCGGCGCCGGTTTCCGGCCACAGGATCCCGACGAGCACGCCGAGCGCGATGCCGGTGAGCACCTGGACGTAGAGGTTCCTGTGCACGGTAGTTGCTCTATACTAGTCGGCCACAACAGTTCCTTCGAGCGGACATTCCAGAAATTCGAAGTGGGAGCCAGCCCATGCCCTACACGTTGAGCGTCAATGGCAAATCGACCAGCGTCGACGTCCCGGCCGACATGCCGCTGCTCTGGGTCCTGCGCGATGTCCTGAACCTGAAAGGCACCAAGTACGGCTGCGGCGTCGGCCAGTGCGGCGCGTGCACGGTGCACCTGCGCGGCAGGCCGGTGCGATCGTGCCAGACGCCGATCTCGGCCACGGCCGGCGCGCCGATCACGACGGTGGAAGGTTTGTCGGCCGACGGATCGCATCCCGTGCAGCGCGCGTGGATGGAGATCGACGTGCCGCAGTGCGGCTACTGCCAGGCCGGGCAGATCATGTCTGCGGCGGCGCTGCTCGCGCAGAAACCGAAGCCGACCGACGCCGACATCGACGAAGCCATGACCGGCAACATCTGCCGTTGCGGAACGTATCTCAGGATCCGCCAGGCGATTCACCGCGCGGCCGACATGTCGCGCACCCGAACAACCACCAGCGAGCCGGCGCGCAAGTCCGGCGATCGATAAGGAGGAGGCGCCATGACCCAGATGGTCCTTGACCGCCGCTCGTTCCTCCGCGTCACCGCGATCGCCGGCGGCGGCTTGATGATTGCCGCGTATATCGATCCGGTTGCGGATCTGTTCGCGCAGGCGACGGGCACTCCCCCGCCGCTGCTGCTGCCCGCGGCGTTCATCACGATCAACGCCGATGGCACGGTGACCATCGTCGCGAAAAATCCGGAGATCGGCCAGGGGGTGAAGACGTCGCTCCCGATGCTCATCGCCGAGGAGCTCGACGTCGACTGGAAGAACGTGAAAACGGCACAAGCCGATCTCGACGAGAAGGCTTACGGCCGGCAGGCTGCCGGCGGCAGCACCGCGACGCCGACCAACTGGGAGCCGCTGCGTCGAGTCGGTGCCGCCGGGCGTCAGATGATGATTGCCGCTGCGGCCCAGACGTGGGGCGTTCAGGAAACGGAGTGCGAGACGGCGTCGGGACAGGTGCTCCATCGCGCCACGAACAAAACCGCCACGTATGCGTCGCTCGCGGCGAAGGCCGCGACGCTGACGCCGCCTGACGAGACAGCGATCAAGGCGATCAAGCTGAAGGATCCGAAGGACTACAAGATCGTCGGCAAGGCCACGCCAGGGGTCGACAACCTGTCGATCGTCACGGGCAAGCCGCTCTTCAGCATCGACTTCACGCTGCCCGGCATGCTGTTCGCCGTGTACGAAAAGTGCCCCGTGTTCGCCGGCAAGGCCGTCAGCGCCAACCTCGACGAGATCAAGGCGCAGCCCGGCGTCCGCCACGCGTTCCTCGTCGAGGGCACCAAAGACCTGACGGGACTCCACAGCGGCGTCGCAATCGTCGCCGACACGTGGTGGCAGGCGCGGACCGCGAGAACGAAGCTGAAGGTGCAGTGGGACGAAGGGGCGACGGCGGGCAACAGCAGCGCGGACTTCGCGAAGCGCGCGGTCGCGCTGTCGAAACAGGCACCCGGCTTCTCGATCCGTGAGGACGGGCATGTCGACACCGCGCTTGCCGGTGCCGCCAGAGTCGTGGAAGCGGCATACGCCTATCCATTCCTCTCGCATGCGCCACTCGAGCCGGAGAACTGCGCCGCGCTGCTCGTCTCGAAAACACTCGGTGTCTCTGAAGGGGATATCAAGATTCACCTGATGCGTGCCGGCGGCGGCTTCGGACGGCGTCTGACCAACGACTACATGGTCGAAGCGGCCGCCATCGCGAAACAGGTCGGCGTGCCCGTGAAGCTGCTGTGGACGCGCGAAGACGACATGCAGCACGATCACTATCGTCCGGGCGGGTTCCACTTCCTCAAGGGTGGCATCAACGCGTCAGGCAATCTCGTCGCGTGGCGCAACCACTTCGTCAGCTACGGCGAAGGACAGCAGTTCGCTGCGTCGGCCGGCATTGCCGGGAGCCAGTTCCCCGCGAGCTTCGTCGACGACTTTTCGTTCGGCGCCAGCCTCATGCCCCTTGGCGTGCCCACCTACGCGATGCGCGCGCCGGGCAGTAACGCGTTTTCGTGGGTCTTCCAGTCGTTCATCGACGAGCTCGCGCAGGCCGCGGGAAAGGATCCGATCGACTTCCGACTCGCCCTGTTGACCGGCCCGCGCAAGAAGACTGAGAAGGACAGCGATGGGTTCGATCCGTCGCGCGCCACCGGCGTACTGAAGCTCGTGCGCGAGAAGTCGGCCTGGGGCACGCGCAAGCTCCCGGCCGGGACCGGCATGGGCGTGGCATTCCAGTACTCGCACCGCGGATATTTCGCGCACGTCGCGGAAGTCCGCGTGGCTGGCAACGCGCTGAAAGTGAACAAGGTCTGGGTCGCCGGCGACGTCGGCAGCCAGATCGTCAACCCGAGCATGGCCATCAATCAGGTGCAAGGCTCGGTCATCGAAGGCCTCAGCCACCTCATGGCGTGGGAAATGACGTTCGAAGGCGGACGCGCGGTGCAGTCGAACTTCACCCAGTACCAGCCCACGCGCATCGCACAGGCGCCGCCGGAGATCGAAGTGCATTTCCTGCAGACCACGTTCCCGCCGACCGGGATGGGCGAGCCGGCGCTGCCGCCGCTGCTGCCGGCGGTCTGCAACGCGATCTTCGCCGCCACAGGCAAGCGCATTCGGACGCTGCCGCTCAGCAAGAGCGGGATGGCCTGGGCGACGTAACGGAGAACCACGGACGGAGGACGGTTGACGGCAAATACCGCAACCGGCCTCCGAACCTGAGAGCCGGGTCTGAA
>QHWT01000117.1 GCA_003222675.1 Acidobacteriota bacterium
GCCGGCGCGACCGTGTCGATCGTCCAGTTGCGGCTGGCCGGGGTGGGATCGGTGTTGCCGGCACGGTCGGTGGCGCGGACCTGGAAGCTGTGCCCGCCGTCGGCGAGGCCGCTGTAGGCCGCCGGCGAGGTGCAGGTGCTGAAGGCGGCTCCGTCGAGTGAGCAGGCGAAGCTCGAGCCGGTCTCGCTGGAGGAGAAGCTGAAGCTGGCCGAGCTCGACTTCGTCGTCCCGCTCGGGCCGGAGTCGATCGTCGTTTCCGGGGGCGTCGTGTCGGCTGCGCCGACCGCGAACGACCAGACACGATCGGCGGCGAGGTGGTTCCCGGCCGGGTCGCTGGCGCCCGTCGCGCCACCCTTCACCGTCGCCGTGTACATCGTTCCAGGCGAGAGGAGGCCGACCGGGTGGAGCGTTGCGGTGAAGGTCCCGGCGTCGTAGCTGACGTTTGCCGAGACGGGCAGTCCCGTGTCCCGAGTGACGAGGGTAAACGTCGTCGTCGTAATCGTCGTCGGGTCGACGGCTTCGCTGAAGATGGCGTGGACGCTCGCCGCGACGTCCACACCCGAGGCTCCATCGGCGGGCGAGACAGTGGTCACGGTCGGGGGAGTGAGGTCGATCGTCCAGCTCCGGCTGGCCGGCGTGGCGTCGGTGTTGCCGGCCGAGTCGGTGGCGCGGACCTGGAAGCTGTGCTGGCCCTCGCTCAGGTTGCTGTAGGCCGCCGGCGAGCTGCAGCTGCCGAAGGCGGCTCCGTCGAGTGAGCACTGGAAGCTCGAACCGGTCTCGCTGGAGGAGAAGCTGAAGCTGGCCGAACTCGAGTTCGTCGTCCCGCTCGGCCCGGAGTCGATCGTCGTCTCGGGCGCCAGGGTGTCGACGGTGACGTGCACCGCCCCCGAAGCGGGGGAGCTGTTGCCGGCGGCGTCGGTCGCGACCGCGGTGTAGGTGTGGGCGCCGTCGCCGACCCCGGTCAGCGTCCGCTGCCAGCTACCGGCGAGGTCGGCCGTGGCGCTGCCGACCGCGGTCTGGCCGTCGAAGAGGGCGACGGTCACGCCGGCCTCGGCGCTGCCTGCGAGCGCGACGGTGCTGCTGGACTGGATGCTGTTGTCGGCCGGGCTCGTGATCTGCGGCGCCGCCGGCGCGACCGTGTCGATCGTCCAGTTGCGGCTGGCCGGGGTGGGATCGGTGTTGCCGGCACGGTCGGTGGCGCGGACCTGGAAGCTGTGCCCGCCGTCGGCGAGGCCGCTGTAGGCCGCCGGCGAGGCTCGAGCCGGTCTCGCTGGAGGAGAAGCTGAAGCTGGCCGAGCTCGACTTCGTCGTCCCGCTCGGGCCGGAGTCGATCGTCGTTTCCGGGGGCGTCGTGTCACCTTGTACCGTCAGCACGAGCTGCGGCTTGTTCGCGCCGGCCTCGCGCGTGTTGAAGACGACGCCGTCGTCAGAGGTGGCCGCGACTTCAAAGGTGTACGTCCCATTGCCGCTCACCGCCGGCGTGACGTTGTACTCGAACGCCGTGTTGGCGGAGATCGAAGCCTGGTCATCGAGCGCAACGCTGGTCCGAGCAGGCCGGTTGTTCCACGTGATCCCGGTCTCGGTCCACGTGTTGCCCGCGGTGTAGACGCTCGGCCCATCGAGTGTCCCGTCGGTCGCGTAGAGCCGCAGTCGTGCGTCGAGTACGGTTCCGGTAACCCCACCGACGATGAACCTGAGGAACCCCTCCGACACGGGCGATCCGTCGACGGCGATCGTCGTCGACGTCCCTCTATTCGTGTCCGGAGTGGCCTGATCGACCTCCGCATCCGCATCGGAACCAACGAGCACGGTCTGGTTCGACGTATCGACGGTCCACGTGCGCGTAGCGGGCGTGGGGTCGACGTTGCCGGAGAGGTCGGTCGCGCGGACCTGGAACGTATGCGAGCCGTCGCTGAGGCTGGTGAAGGTCTGTGGCGATGTGCAGCTACTGAAAGCACTGCCGTCGAGCGAACACGCAAAGCTCGAACCGGCCTCGGTCGAGGAGAACGCAAAAACGGCGGAGTTGACGTACGCCGTTCCAGAAGGGCCGCTGTCGATGCTCGTGTTCGGCGGCGCGGTGTCGCCGGCGCCGAGACCGAACTGGTTGTGGAGGTAGAAACGACTCGTGTCGTCGGAAGCAATCGCGGCGAGGCCGGTTGCGCTCGACAACGTCTGCTTCGTCGAGGTGACGTTGTTGATGTGGGTGTCGGTACTGCTTTGGATCAGCGGAGTCCCGAGGCCCGTCGGGAAGGAGATGTTGTCGAGGTTCGAGACCTTGTAGAAGACGCTCCCGCCGTTGCAGCAAGGTGACGCGGCGAACATGTAGAGCTCACGGTCCTCGCTATCGATGACCACAGTGGCGCGGGTGTGGTTGTCGATGACGCGGCCGAAGGTGTGTTTTCGCCAGACACCGTCGTTTCCGAGCACGAGCAGCCTGTAGAGAGGCGCGTCGAGCGGATTGCTGAGCGACGTCTTGACGGCGGCGAAGACCTGGCCGGCCGGGTCGTTGTTCAGCGCCTTGAGGTTGATGTGGTTGTCCGTCTCGGCCGGACCCTGGTCGGCGGCTGTGATCTGCCACGCGCTGTCGGGGTCGCCGTCGTTGTGGACCGCCCAGTAGTAGGTCCCGTCGTTCTGGTTGCTCCACATGATCCCGATCCTGCCGTTGTAGGCGACAACGCTGGACTCGTCCTCCGACTTGATCGTCGTCGCCCCCGGAGAGGGCAGCACGTAGGGGGTCACCCAGGTCTGGTCATTGCCTGTCGTATGCGTGGTCCAGACCTTGCTCTGCTGGGTGTACGTACCCCACAGGACTCCGGTCGAGTCCTTGTCGATGACGAACGCCTGCATGCCGCCGCCCGTGTTGACGTTGACGGGAAAGCCCTGGTCGAGCGAGTACTTCTTCGTCGAGGTCGAGTAGCTGAACCGTCGGATCTTCGGAGCGTGAGTGGCCGTCGCCTCGTTCGTCCCCGCCGAGGCAACGTAGAGGTGAGTCCCATCCCACAGAACGTCGTTGCGGACGGTCGCGCGCGCGTCCACCGTGAGATTGGTGCTGCTCCAGGTCTGCGTCGCCGTGTCGAGGCGGTAGATCTGGTACTTCGTGTTCGACGGGTTCCACAACACGCCCCACCAGGAGCCGTCGTTGAACCAGAGCTTGCTCTGGGCCTCTTTGGTGGTCGGTCCGGAGACGCCCGTGCCATACGAGAAGTCGCGATAACCCGCGAGGGAAGCCGCTGCCTTCGCGCGTGGAATGGAACCGGCGGCGAAGCCGATGATCAATGCCAGGGCGAGGATCGCTGCCCCAACCCGTGTCGCCGGACGCACCCAGTGAATGGCGCCCCTACGGGCCTTCAAGCCCGCCCGGTTGGAGCGCCCCAAACTCACTGAATGCCGGCACGTGCGGTAGAGGCTTCGACTTCGATTGCGTCCGCCCGCCTAAACCGCTCACCCAGGATGGTTCTAAGGACACGGAATCCGTCGCGGAACGTCCGTAGGTTGCTCTCCCCGAAGAGCCGATCGCGCTCGAAGCTGGGCACCTCGATCACCCGGAGCTTCGCCTTCGCGACGCGGATGTTGATCAACGTCTCCACTTCGAACCCGTTGCAGTCGACGTTGATGCGCTCGAGACAACGAGACCAGAAGGCGTTGTACCCGTAGCAGAGGTCCGAATAGTCGGTGCGGTACAGAACGTTCACGAGCCCCACGAGCAAGCGGTTCCCAAGACCGCGGACGAGCGTGATGTCGCTGCTACCGCCGCCGTCTGCGAAACGTGAGCCCTTGGCGAAGTCTGCCCCGCTCTGCAGGGCGTCTACGAATCGTGGGATCTCGGCCGGGTCAGCGGATCCGTCCGCGTCCAGCATCACAATGATGTCGCCACGAGCAGCCGCGAAGCCAGAGGCGAGAGCGTCGCCCTTACCCCGGCCGCTTTGGCCGACTATACGGACCGTGGGGTAGTGAGCCCGGGCGACCTCGGCGGTGCCATCAGTGGAACGGCCATCGACGAGAACGACCTCGAAGACGTCCGGGGGAAGATCAGCAAGCACGTGCGGGAGGTTGCGCGCCTCATTGATCGCAGGGATCACCACACTGACGCGAGGCGCGCTTGCTCCCTCGTAGCCGTTCTCGCTGGCCGCGTAGGCCACAACCGCTTCCGGAGAATGAGCACGCTCGTGCACGCTCCCCGCGTCGTTTTCCGCTCCGTCGTCTGACTGGAACGTCCCCTCGGTTCTCGGACTTACCTCCTCATGAGCGCTCGCCGAACGGCCGAACGCCAGAGGCGAAACTTTATGCCGATATCCCCCCACCGTATGGACGGCTTCGCCCCTCGGGCGAGCCGCTCTCTCCCCAAACGCCATTGCGTCGCTCCCTCTCGTCGAACGGTGTGCGACGACACACCAGTCGTCCCCACTTTGCGAGGGCGCCCCCAATGGGCCGGCTGATCACCAGCGTCCAGCCTCTCATACGGACAGACCGTATGGCTCCATCAACGAACCTCCCTCTCCCTGACAACGACTCTATCGTGTCGCCTCCCTCTAGTCGAGGGGCCGCAAAGATACGGCGACCGGAAAAATCGTCCTTTTTTTGGTTGACGTCTTCAATAGGCCGGACGACCCATCTTTTTAACGAATACGCGTATGAATCGAAACCACAGATGAGTCGGCACTGCGTACCGTCGCGGTGGCCCGCTCGTTATGGAATCATCCATCGGTATCAGCGCAGGATTCTCGTTCGTCAGACGCTGCCTCGCCGTCGTCGTGTTCGTTGGTGGGCTACTGCCGGCAGCGATAGGAGCGAGCGTCTGGAACGCAGGCGCGAGCCCCGCACGCGAAGCCGTGACGCAGGGCAACAGCAGGAGCCCATGTGGGGGCCGGACCGCACCGGCCCGCTACCGACACGTCATCTGGATCATCTTCGAAAACCAGAGCTACGACCACGTAATCGCCAACGGCAACCTACCGTTCACCAACGCTCTCGCCAAGGAGTGTGGCCTCGCCACCGATTACTTCGGAGTCGGTGACCCCTCCCTGCCCAACTACATCGCGATGACGTCTGGCGGGACATGGGGCGTGAACGGCGACTCGTCGCCACCGCTCCCCGTGCCGAGCATCTTCTCCCAGGTCAGGGCCCGCGGCCTGTCGTGGCGAACCTACTCGGAGAGCATGCCCAGCAAGTGCTATCTGACCGACTATCCGAACCGCGACCCCGTCTACACCGCCCACCACGAGCCTGTTCTTTTCTACAGTCGCGTGCGGTCGGACTGCCGTCGCTGGGACGTGCCGCTCGGCACACTCCATACAGGGGCGCTGGCGAGAGCCCTATCGGCAAACACGCTGCCAGCGCTCGCGATCATCGGGCCCAATGACGACGGCGGCACAGTCAAGCCCGGCTGCTCGCGCCCCTGCGGAAACGTCGATCCGCCGCTGAGCGACGTCTTTCTGCGTTCTTGGACAAACAGGATTGTCGCAAGCCGCGGATACCGGTCCGGGAAGACTGCGATCTTCGTCACGTGGGACGAAGACGATTCGTTTTCCGGGGGTCTGTGCCCAAGTCTCCACTGTGACCACCTCGCCACGATCGTCGTCGCCCCATCGGTACGACGAAATACTCGGTCGGCTGCGATGTTCACCCACTACTCTCTGCTCCGTACGACGGAGGAGTTGCTCGGGCTCCGGGGACGCCTCGGGGAAGCGGCGACGGCCAAAAGCATGGCCGCTCCTTTCCATCTTCTCGTGGCCCGCCGATAACGAACCCCGAGGCATTCGTCGGCGCTATGGCGGCTCGGCCGCCACCGAGGTACGCGGCGACGGTCCGACGCGCGACATTATCCGCACAACGCCGCTCGCTAATTGAGCGCCGCGAGACTGGCGAACTCGAGCTGCAGAGAGCGCATTGCCTGCTCGCGCTCCTGAAAGGCTTCGACGACGTCCGGGTCGAACTGTCCGTCCGCCTCTGAGAGGATCAGCTTCGAGGCGTCTTCCCAGCTGCCGGCGGCCCGATAGGGACGCCGATTGGTGAACGCGTCCAGCGTGTCCGCGACGGCGAATACCCGTGCGCCGATTGGAATCTCGTCTCCCGCGAGCCGATCGGGATACCCGCAACCGTCCCAGCGTTCGTGGTGTGACCGGACGACCTTGAGCCCTTCCCCGCGAAGCAAACTCACGTCCGAAAGCATCCGCTCGCCCACCAGTGGGTGGGTCTCCATCAGCCGCCGCTCGTCTGGATCGAGCGGCCCCGGCTTGCGGAGTACACGGTCCGGAATCCCGATCTTGCCAACGTCATGAAGGAGAAAACCGTGCTCAGCGCTCGCGTCGCCGAGAAGCTCGGGCGCCACGGCGTCGGCCAGCTCGAGCGCGTACCGTTGGACCCGCTGGGAATGGGCTCCGGTCCCGCTGTCCTTCGACTCGAGCGCGCGGGCGAGGGCGACAACGGTGTCTTCGTAGGCGTTCTGGAGCAGCAGCCGCTGACCGCGCTCGATCTCGACCAGCCGGCGCAGGTCGTCTGCACAGAGATCCAAGTGCCCATCCGTCGCCTCGCTGGTCGGCGAGCTGCGCCGAAACAGTGTGATCCCCATGACCATTGAGGTGCTGAAAGCTCCTCAAACCTGCGTGGGATCACTCGTTCGAGCCGCTGCGGTCAGCCACAGGTCTTTCCGCCGCTCGCTAGACGCCTCTCAGGCGGCCTCCTCCAGTAGGGCTTGCTCGTCCCGGATTACACCCTCGACTTCCGCAGGGGCGCTCTTGATCAATGTGACTGCGATCAGCGCCCCGAAGACAAGCAAGCCGGTGAGGACATAGAGCCCCGTCCGGAACCCGTGATCCAGTGCGGCGCCGCTCGACAGCGTGACGCCGGTGTGCGCATTAACGTAGTTACCGGTCGAAGTTGCGGCAACAGCGCTGACCAAAGCGATTCCGATCGCCCCGCCGACCTGACGGCTGGTGTTGATCAGGCCGGAGGCGACACCGGCATCCGAGCGCTCGACACCATGAGGCTGGCAATGGTCACCGGCACGAAGGAGAGGCCCATGCCGGCGCCCCCGAGGACGAACCCCGGGAACAGGTCCCAGAAGTAGTGCCCGTCGAGGGGCAGCCGCGTCAGCCAGGCGACGGACGCAGCGGATGTGAGCAACCCGGCCGTGAGCGTCGGGCGCACGCCGAA
>QHWT01000100.1:0-2952 GCA_003222675.1 Acidobacteriota bacterium
GGGGCGTCGGCGAGCAGTGATAGAGCGCCTGCGGCCGGCGCGGGGCGCCGGAGGGCAGTCCGGCGGAGCCGGACCGCCGCGCGCCCGCGAGCCGGGGGTGGGGCGTCGGCGAGCAGTGATAGAGCGCCTGCGGCCGGCGCGGGGCGCCGGAGGGCAGTCCGGCGGAGCCGGACCGCCGCGCGCCCGCGAGCCGGGGGTGGGGCCCCGGCGAGCACTAATAAATGATCCCTCTCTTGCTGTTTCTTCTCGGCGTCGCCGCGGTCTACGTCGGCACCATCGAGACCGCGTTCAGTGCGCTCATGAAGCTGTCGCTGCGTCTGATGGCCGAGCGCGGCCGCGACGACCGCCTCGGGTTCTATCTCGACGACCCCGTGCAGCTCTTCATCCCGGCGCGTCTTCTGCTCGGGATCATCTTCTCGCTTGCGACCGTGCTGCTCGCCGTCCTGACGGGGCGATCGGGGATGACCCTTACATCGATCGGCATTCTGCTCGCCTGCGTGGCCGTCTACATCCTCGTATGCGAGCATGTGCTGCCGACATTGATCGTCCGGAGGAATCCGGAGGCGATCCTCGCGGTGCTGCTGCCGCCGTTCAGCCTCGTCACGCGGGCGTTGTCGCCGATCAGCGGCGGGCTCGTGCGCCTCCTGACGACCGGCCGCCCGGAACGCAACAACACCGCGCAGCCACAGGTGGAGGACGAGCCGGGGGAAGTCGCGCACGCGTATCTCGAAGCCGGTGAAGAACAAGGACTGATCGAGGGAGACGAGCGGCGGCTGCTGCAATCGATCGTCGACTTCGGCGACACGCTCGCGCGCGAGGTCATGACGCCCCGGCCCGACATTGTCGCGGTCCAGTCCGCCGCGACGCTCGCCGATCTGCGCGCGCTGTTTCGCGAGCAGGAATACTCGCGCTTTCCCGTCTACAAGGAGAATCTGGACAACATCGTCGGGATGGTGTTCGTGAAAGACCTGGTCAAGCGCCTTGAAACGGCCAGCGACAGCGATCCGATCACGACGATCATCCGCCCCGGCACGTTCGTGCCGGAAACCAAGCGGGTGCCGGAACTCTTGAAGGAATTCCAGCGCAAGCAGGTCCAGATCGCCATCGTTGTCGACGAGTACGGCGGGACAGCCGGTCTGGTCACCATCGAGGACCTGCTCGAGGAGATCGTCGGCGAGATCCGCGATGAGTACGACGTCGAAACCGAACCGGTCGTCGACGAGGGGAACGGCTCGTTCGTGTTCAGTGGCAAAGTGAGCTTCGACGAAGTGCGCGAACGGCTCGGCGTAGACATCGAGCCGGAAGGATTCGAGACCGTGGGCGGCTACATTCTCACCCGGTTGGGGCGGGTGCCCGCGATTGGCGAGACGTTCGAGCTCGATGGCCTCGCCGTCGACGTGCTCGAGGCCGAACGCCGGCGCATCCACAAGGTGCGCTTCCGTAAGGCGGCACCGGCGCCAGTGGAATAAGAAAGACGGAAGACTACGACGGAAGAAGGAAGTACGAGTGCGATCCGGATTTGTCGCGATTATAGGTCGTCCGAATGCGGGCAAGTCGACGCTGCTCAATCGCGTCATCGGCGAGAAGATCGCGATCGTCTCCGACAAGCCGCAGACAACCCGAACGCGCATCCTGGGCGTGAAGAATTACGCGGCGGGCCAGATCGTGTTCGTCGACACGCCTGGAATCCATCGGCCGTTGCACCGCATGAACGTGCGCATGGTCGATGCTGCCGTCGATTCGCTGCAGGAAGTGGACGTCGCGATGCTCGTGCACGACGCGTCGACGCGTCCTGGCAAGGGGGACGAGTACGTCTCGAAACTCTTGAGCGAGGCGACCGTGCCGGTGATCCTTGTCCTCAACAAGATCGATCTCATCAGCAAGCCAAAACTGTTGCCCCTCATCGATCAACTGCGGCAGTGGCACGACTTCGCCGATATCGTGCCCGTGTCCGCCGCGACGGGTGACGGCATCGACCGCCTCGAGCGGCTGCTGCTCGAGAAACTGCCCGAAGGGGAGCCCCGCTATCCGGAAGACTTCCTCACCGATCAGCCGCAGCGAACGCTCGCGGCGGAGACGGTGCGTGAAAAAGTGCTGCAGCACACCCGCGCCGAGCTGCCGTTCTCGACGGCAGTCGTCATCGATCAGTACGAGGAGCCACAGAAGCCCGGCGGCCTGACACGAATCTACTGCACGATTCTCGTCGAGCAGGAATCCCAGAAGCCGATCGTCATCGGCCGCGCGGGGGACATGATCAAACGGATCGGCACCGAAGCTCGGCTCGATCTGGAAGCGTCTCTGGGTGGGAAGGTGTTCCTGGATCTGCGCGTGAAAGTGAAGGCCGACTGGCGCGACGACGAGCGTGTTCTCGACGATCTCGGATTGCCCCGCAGACAATAGTAGTACGCTTGCCACGACGATCCTCACGCAGAGGAGCCGAGCGCGCAGAGAGCGCTGAGAACACCAGCCGCGGATTACACGGATCACACACAGCACAAGCAGTCGTTCGCGGCGAAGACAATTGAGGATGCGGCTGCACACCACACGTCCGTCGCGCCGCGCTTCGCGCGACGGGCGGGTCGCGAGCAGCCTCCTCGGCGGTCTCTGCTCCTCTGCTGTCTCCGCGAGAGATCGTTCTTCGCCGCATCCCGCACCCCGCACCCCGCGCCCCGCGCCCCGCACCCCGCACCCGCCACCCCCGCACCTGGAACCTTTTCCGTCCCCAGACTGAATACACTCTGACGCGTCAAAATCGGCGACCGAGATGACCAGGTCGGACGAAGAGCTGATCGTGGCGATGGCCGGCGGAGACCGTGAGGCGTTTGCGGAGATTTATCGGCGGCGCAGGGCTGACGTCTACCGGTTTGCCGCGCACATGACGGGCGATCCGGCGGCGGCAGAAGACGTCACGCAGGACGTGTTCATGGCGGTGATCCACGAAGCGGGCCGGTA
>QHWT01000100.1:3033-59446 GCA_003222675.1 Acidobacteriota bacterium
CTGCCTGACGCGCCGACTGACGACATGACGATCAGTCCCGATCCGATAGCGGCGCTCGCGCGCGAGCGGCAGATCGCGGCCTTGCGACAGGCGCTTCGCGCGCTGCCGGTCGCGTACCGGGAGGCAGTCGTACTGTGCGATCTGCAGGAGCTGACGTACGCGGATGCGGCCGCCGCGTTGGGATGTGCGCTTGGAACCGTGCGGTCGCGGCTGCATCGCGGCCGTGCGATGCTCGGATCGCGGCTGCGAGGCGAGCAGCGATCGTTCGCGCGATGGCCCGCGTGTGATTGGATCTTATGACGTACCGCCACCAGGAACCGATCGATCACGATCTCCTCGTTGCGCTGCATCGGCTTGCGCACGAGACCGTCGTGCCGCCGCCGGACCCCTCGAGGGAAGCCGCGCTGCTGGCGGCATTCGATGCGGCGCGATCGCAATGTCGCCACTCGTGGGCCGGCTACTGGTGGATGGCGGCGCTCACAACTGCCGCCGCGCTGCTCATCGCGGTCGTTATCGGCCCGGGCACGGAGCAACCCGGGAACGCAGGGCTCCTGGCGTCGCATCCCGTTACCGTCAGCGAGTTCGTGCCGTGGCCCGGCGCGCACGAACTGCCGCCGCTCGAGAGCGGAGAACTATTGCGGGTCGATCTGCCGGTGTCGATGCTGCCGGCGCTCGGCATGATGCCTCCCGCAATACACGGCACATCGGTGAAGGCCGATCTGATCGTCGGCCAGGACGGCCTCACGCGGGCCGTCCGCCTGGTGAGCGATTAATCGTCCCGTGGCTGTCCGCAATCAATTGGCCCGACCTTCCGCTTTCGCGCGACGCGCTTCGGCGTGACGCGCCGGACGGAGGCGGTCGAGTTGAGCGCGCTAGGAGTTGAATATGCGTAAGTTGATGTTGATAGGCATCGGGATTCTTTCCGCAACGGCCGCGCACGCGCAGAACCCCGACGAGCTCGCGCAGCATCAGACGGCGGAACGCAAGGCCATGGCCGGGCGGCAGGCCGCAATCGAATTCAAGGTGGCGATGACCGAGCGCGTGCCGCTCGAGAAAAGCGTCAAGGGCGTCCCGTATTCAGCCGAGATCGTCACCGAGATGAATCAGACCCTCGCCGACGGGAACCGCATTTCTCGGCGCACGACCGGCCGCGTGTATCGCGACGGCGAGGGACGGATCCGTCGCGAGGAAGATCGCCAGAACGGGACCGTCGCGATTTCCATCGTCGACGGCGTCGCCGGCGCCTCGTATCGTCTGGAGCCGGAGACCCGCATCGCGTGGAAGACCAGCTCCGAGGCGACCACTGCAATCATGAAGGAGGTTGAAGCGAAGCGCCGCGACGAACAGCACAGGATGGAGGCTGAACGCGCCGCGGAGCGCTCAGCGCCGGCCGGCGGAGAGGTTCATGCGCGGACCGCGGCGCCGCCATTACCGCCGCCGCCTCCGCCTCCGGGCGAGGCGGATATCCGCAATGCGGGCGTGCTCGAGCGCAAGACAATGGAAGGGATCGTCGTCGAAGGCCGGAAGAACACGAGTACGATTCCAGCGGGGCAGATCGGCAACGAGCAGCCGATCACGATCACGTCAGAAGAATGGCGTTCACCCGATCTCAACGTTCTGGTGATGACGCATCATACGGATCCGCGCATGGGCGAATCGAGCTACCGACTCACGAACATCGTCCGTGGTGAACCCGATCCGTCACTGTTTCAGGTGCCGGCCGGCTACACGATCAAAGAGACCGGCATCCGGCGCGAGTTCCAGAAGGAACAGTGATCCCGGACCTTCCGCCTGAAGGCGGAAGCCGCATGATGAAGTGAACGGAAAACGGCCCGAATGGGGCCGTTTTCCGTTTCATGCGGCCATGCGCTCCGTGTTAAATTGAGCGGATCTCATGGCCCAGCGCAAGATTGACGTCGTCCTTGATTCCGTCAGGCGCCTGATTCGACTCGGCGCGACGGCGAATCTCGTCAATCTGCTCCAGAAACAGCATCCCGCCGACCTTGCGCAGGTTTTTTCCGAGCTCAATGAGAAGGAGCGCGCGACCTCCTTCTCCCTGCTCGTCGAGCGCAACAGCAAGCTCGCGATGGAGGCGCTCTCCGAGCTCGGGCCCGAGGCAGGCGCCGCGCTGCTCCGGGATCGATCCGCTGAGGAGATCGCGCGCCTCCTCCACGAACTGCCCTCGGACGATGCCGCCGCGATTGTCGATTACCTGCCGCAAGAACTGCGCGCATCGGTCCTCGAGCTGATCGAGAAGCGCCCGGGCGACGAAGTCGGCGAGCTCCTCGAGTACGAAGAGCAGACGGCCGGCCGCATCATGAACCCGAAAGTCTTCGCGCTTTCGGAAGACATGACGGTCGGCGAGTCGATTACGGCGCTCCAGGGATCACGCGACGTCGAGATGGTGTTCTACCTCTACGTCGTTGACGCCCGCCGTCATCTCGTGGGCGTCGCCTCCCTGCGGCGCTTGCTTCTCGTGCCGCCGTCGACGCCGCTGAAGCGGATCATGACGACGGATCTGATCAGCGTCCGCGCGGATACAGACCAGGAAGAAGTTGCGCGCCAGGTCGCGTCGTACAACCTCCTCGCGATTCCCGTCGTCGACGAAGAGAACAAGCTCGTTGGCGTGATCACGGTTGACGACGTGATCGATGTCATCAAGGACGAAGCGACCGAGGACGTCTATCGTCTCGCAGGTGTCGCGGGTGACGACCGTGTGTTCTCCACCGCCAGCGAGTCGCTGCGCAAGCGCGTGCCGTGGCTCGAGGTCAACCTCGTGACGGCATTCATCGCGGCGTCGGTCGTCGCGCTGTTCGAGCGACGCATCCAGCAGGCGCCGGCGCTCGCGGTGTTCATGCCCGTCGTTGCGGGCATGGGGGGAAACGCCGCCACGCAGACGCTGACGGTCATCGTGCGCGGTATCGCGCTGGGCGAGCTGACGTGGGCGAACACCCGAAAGGCGCTGTTCAAGGAAGCCGTGGTCGGTCTCGGCAACGGGATCGCCTGCGGAATCATCGGTGCGCTCGTCGTATGGGCATGGAAGGGGAACCTGTGGCTGGGCCTCATTCTCGGCGCGGCGATGATCATCAACATGTTCGTGGCCGCGACGGCGGGCACCCTGATCCCGCTCTCGCTCCGGGCGTTGAAGATCGATCCGGCGCTCGCCTCGTCGGTTTTCATCACGACGCTCACCGACGTGTTCGGGTTCGCGTCGTTCCTCGGGCTCGGCACGTTGTTCCTGAGGCTCCTGCAGGGGACAGGGTAGAATAAATGGTCATCCCATGCCGGTTTACACCTCCGATGCGTTGATCCTGCGCACGTACAAGCTCGGTGAGGCGGACCGGATCGTCGTGTTCCTCACGAGGGACCGCGGCAAGAAGCGAGGGGTGGCGAAGGGAGCGCGGCGCGCGCGTTCGAGATTCATCGGAACGCTCGAGCCGTTGACGCGCGCCGGCGTCGCGTATTACGAACGCGAGTTGCGCGACCTCGTGCGGATCAATTACGTGGAACCACAGAGCAGCCCGCTCGCGGCAATTGGACGCGTCCACTCGGACGCAGCTGCTCTGGGACACTCGGCGTACTTCGCCGAACTGATCGACGAGTGGGCTCCGGAAGCCCATGCGGACGAGCGACTCTATCGCCTTGGCGCCTCGGTGATTGATGCGCTGGCGGGAGGCGCACCGGTGCCGCGTCTTGCGCGGTATTTCGAGTTCTGGCTGCTGCGGCTGCAGGGTGTGTATCCCCAGTTGTCGAGCTGTCCCGGCTGTGGTGGCGCGTTCGATGGCGGCGCCGTCATGCCACCGAGAGATTCGCACTACCTTTGCCGCCGCTGTGTGCCGGCCGGCGGAGGCACGACGTTGTCGATCGATGCGTTGAGGTTCTTGCGGAGCGCGGCAGCATCGGCGCCTGAGGCGCTCGAGAGCGTGTCGCTCGACGCGGCGGCCGGGCGCGAACTGGAAACCGCGCACCGGCGCCTGATCCAGGTGCACCTCGAAAAGGAACTCAAATCCGCACGCGTCCTCCGCGAAATCAACCACGGATTACACGGATCATACGGATCACACGGATCGGCATGAGCCACGGATCACACGGATCACACGGATCACACGGATCGGCATGAGCCACGGATCACACGGATCACACGGATCGCGATCCGCGCGCGATTCGCACAGTCGGAGCTCCGGACCTCGCACCTCGGACCTCGGACCTCGCGACCCCGCTCGGACCTCGGACCTCGGGCGTGTCGACGTCATCGCTTAATGGTCACGCTGCAGCAACTGATTTTCAAACTGTCGGAGTTCTGGGCCTCGCGAGGCTGCCTCCTCCAGCAGCCTCTCGACATCGAGATGGGCGCGGGGACGATGCATCCCGAGACCTTCCTGCGCGTGCTGGGACCCGACCCGTGGAGCGTCGCCTACGTTCAGCCGTCGCGGCGGCCCGCCGACGGGCGTTTCGGCGAGAACCCCAATCGTCTTTTCAAGCACCAGCAGTTCCAAGTCATCCTCAAGCCGGCGCCGGACGAAGTGCAGCAGTTGTATCTCCAGAGCCTCGAGGCCTGCGGGATCGATCTCCGCGCGCACGACGTGCGGTTCGAAGAAGACAATTGGGAGTCGCCCACGCTGGGTGCATGGGGGATCGGCTGGCAGGTCCTGTTCGATGGGCAGGAAATCACGCAGTTCACCTACTTCCAACAGGCCGGCGGGATCGACCTCTCCCCGATCTCCGTGGAACTGACCTACGGCCTCGAGCGCTTTGCGATGGCGCTGCAGGATGTCGACAATGTATTCGATCTCGAATGGACGGCAGGGGTGAAGTACCGCGACGTGCGACACCGCGATGAGGTGGAGCAGTCGAAATACGCGTTCGGCCAGATCGACATGCCTGCGGCGGAGCTGCATCGCATCCATCGTGAATTGTTCGAGCAGTACTACCTGCTCTCGCAGACGCTTCTTCGATCCGATCTCGCGCTGCCGGCGCTCGATTACTGCTTGAAGTGCTCGCACATGTTCAATCTGCTCGATGCGAGCGGCGGCATCGGCGTGACCGAGCGCACCGCGTACATCCTGCGGGTGCGGCAGCTGGCGGTGGCAATCGCGAAGAAATGGGCGGGCGTGGAGGACACCGAGAAGAAGGAGAAGGCGGAGCAGACGAAGTGATCTACTCAGAGGGCACGGAGGCCACCGAGCAACAAAACTAAAACGCTAATCAAGTTCAAAATTATTGTTCTCCGTGCCCTCTGTGGCCTCTGAGTGAAGATAACCGTGCCCTCTGGCTGAAACATGGACCGTGAGCTCCTGATAGAAATCGGCGTCGAAGAGCTTCCCGCCGCGTGGCTGCCTGGCTTGACCAAACAGCTGGCGGAAAAGCTCGAGGCACGCCTGCGCGAGCTGCGTATGGTGCCCGACGTGCCGGTCGAGAGTTACAGCACGCCGCGTCGTCTGACAGGCGTCGTCGGCCGCATGCCGGAGCGACAGGAAGATCTCGACGAGGCGATCACCGGACCGCCCGTGTCTGCTGCGTTCAATGCAGCGGGGGAGCCGACACCCGCCGCGCTCGGCTTCGCGAAAAAACAGGGAGTGGCGTTCGACGCGTTGGAGCGGATCGAGACGCCAAAAGGCACGTATCTCGTTGCGCGCCGGCGCCAGCGGGGGAAGAGCGCGGTCGACGCATTGCCAGACCTTCTGACCGGCCTGCTGCGCGACATGGCATTTCCAAAGCAGATGCACTGGGACGCGATGCTCGAAGATGGGCGAGGCGAGCTCGTCTTCGGCCGGCCCATCCGGTGGCTGTTGTTCTTGTACGGCGGCCGCGTGGTGCCGTATACGATCGGGCGGATGTCGAACGCGGCCGGCCCGCTGGTGCAGGAAGTCACGACCGGCGCGTTCACGTATGGTCATCGCTTCCTCGCGACGAGCGGTCGCGCAGGACGATCGATCAAGGTCCGGACGTTCGACGACTACCGGGCGCGCCTGGGCGAGCACTTCGTGATCCTCGAACACTCCGAGCGGCGCGATCGGATCGCGCGCGAGCTCGAGCTGAAGGCGCGCAAGCTCGGGGGCCGCGTGGCGCTCCGCGAGCATGCCGGGCTCGTGGACGAAGTTGCCGATCTCGTGGAATACCCCGGCGTCGTCGCAGGCTTCTTCGAGCGTTCCTTCCTCGAGCTGCCGCATGAAGTGCTGACGACCACGCTCGTGCATCATCAGCACTATTTCCCCGTCCTCGCGGAGCATGGCGAGCTGAAAGAAGCCTTTCTCGCCGTCGTCAATACCTCTCCGGCCGAGGAGCGGCCTATCGCGAAGAACGCCGAACGCGTCGTCACGGCGCGGCTGCGCGATGCGCGGTTTTTCTGGGAAGCGGATCGCCGCACGAAGCTGGAGTCTCGCCTCGATCGGCTGCACACGATCGTCTTTCACAAGAAGCTTGGCAGCTACCGCGACAAAGCGGAGCGGATCGAGAAGCTCGCACGCTGGATCACGGAACAGGCGTTCGGGAACCCGGCCGAAGCGGATAACGCCGCGAAAGCCGCGCGGCTCGCGAAGGCGGATCTCACCACGGACATGGTGTTCGAGTTCACCGAGCTGCAGGGAACGATGGGCGGTATTTACGCGCGCGAAGAGGGGCTGCCCGAGCAGGTGTGGAAGGCGATCTACTACCAGTACTTGCCTATCGGCGTGGAAGCCGATGCGCCGCCGACGAAGGCGCAGCTCGGCCCCGCCGCGGTGACGTGGGCGGCAGTGTCGCTCGCGGACAAGCTGGATAGCGTGACGTCGTTGATGAAGGCCGGCGAGCGGGCCACAGGATCGCGCGATCCATTTGGCCTCCGACGACAAATGCAGGGCATCGTGAAGACGCTCATGGATCTGCCGGAGCTCACCGGCGTTGATCATGAAATCGCGCTCACAGCGCTCGTCGATCGCGCCGATCCGAAGATGGTCGGCGCGCCTGACGGCTGGGATTCCGCTGCCGTGGTTGCCTTTGGCCACGATCGCATCCGATACGCGCTGGAGCAGCGCGGATTTCCGCTCGGCGTGATCCGCAGCGCCGTCTCGGGTCACAGCGCCGACAATCCATTGCGCGCGCGTCGGATCGCTGAAGCCCTCAAGGCGCTCGAGGGCTCGGAAGATCTTCGCGCGCTCGCGGTGTTGTTCAAGCGCGTGAAGAACATTGCCCGCGAACTCAAGGGAGACGCGACGCTCGATCGCGCGGCGCTGGCCGAGCCGGCGGAACGGGCGTTGTTGGACGAGCTCGACGCGCGACGGCCGCGCGTGACCGCGGCCGCGGGTGCCTCGGATTATCGACGCGCCTTTGCCGAGATTGCAGGGTTGCGAGCGGCGATCGATCGTTTCTTCACGGAGGTGTTCGTGATGGCGGAGGACGCGCGCCTCAGGACCGCGCGTCTCGCGCTCATGGCCGACCTCCGCGATCTGGTTCTGAATCTGGCAGATATTTCGGAAATCGTTCCGCAAACGGAGTAAACGACAAGCAATGGCGAAGAAATTTGCGCGCAAGACGAGCACGGCCACCCGCAAGACAGCCGCAAAGAAGCCCGCAGCCCGGAACTCGAACCTGGGACCGCGGGCCTCGAAGGGGAAATACGTCTATTTCTTCGGCAACGGCAAGGCGGAGGGCGATCGGACGATGAAGGATCTGCTCGGTGGTAAAGGATCCGGCCTTGCCGAGATGACCAATGCCGGCCTGCCGGTTCCTCCCGGGATGACGATCTCGACCGAGGCGTGCACGCTCTACTACAAGGAAGGCCGTAAGACGCCGGCGGCGGTCGACAAGCAGATGCTCGATGGTTTGAAGAAGCTCGAAGCGGCGGCGGGCGCCAGGCTCGGCGACGTGAAGAACCCGCTGCTCGTGTCGGTCCGCTCGGGCGCGAAGTTCTCGATGCCCGGCATGATGGACACGATCCTCAATCTCGGCCTGAACGACGAGACCGTCGAAGGCCTGAAGAAGCGCACGCACAACGGCCGCTTCGCCTACGACAGCTATCGACGCTTCATCCAGATGTTCGGCAACGTGGTCCTCGAGATTCCGAAGGAAGCCTTCGAACACAAGTTCGAAGAGGTGAAGAAGGCGCGCGGCGCGAAGGTGGACACGGATCTCGACGAACAGGCGCTTCGCGAGGTTGTCGACAGATACAAGGAAGTCGTCAGGCAGAAGGCCGGCAAGAGCTTCCCGCAGGATCCGCTCGAGCAGCTGCGCGGCGCGCGCGACGCCGTGTTCCGCTCCTGGAACAACGCGCGCGCGATCGAGTACCGCCGCATCTACGAGATTCCCGACTCGATCGGGACCGCCGTCAACGTGCAGATGATGGTGTTCGGCAACTCGGGCGATCGCTCCGCCACCGGCGTCGGCTTCACGCGCAACCCGGCGACGGGCGCGAAGGAGTTCTACGGCGAGTTCCTCGTGAACGCGCAGGGTGAAGACGTCGTGTCGGGCGTCCGCACGCCGCAGCCGATCGCGGAGCTCGAGAAGGTGATGCCGAAGGCCTACAAGGAGCTGCGCTCGATCACGTCGCGCCTCGAAAAGCATTACCGCGACGTCCAGGACTTCGAGTTCACGATCGAGGACGAGCGGCTGTTCATGCTCCAGACGCGCAACGGCAAGCGCACCGGTTACGCCGCGGTGTTCATTGCGACCGATCTGGTCAAAGAGAAGCTGATCACCCCGAAGGAAGCGGTCCTCCAGGTCGACCCCGAGTCGGTGTCGCAGCTGCTCGCGCCGGTGTTCGAGCCGAAGGCGTGGAAGGCGCTGCCGGTCGCGACGAAGGGGCTGCCTGCGTCGCCGGGCGCCGCTTCGGGCCAGGCGGTGTTCACCGCGCACGCGGCCGTCGAATGGACGCGCCAGGGAAAGAGCGTCATTCTCGTCCGCAAGGAAACCGTGCCAGACGACATTCATGGCATGTTCGTCGCGCAAGGGATTCTCACGGCCACGGGCGGCATGACGTCGCATGCGGCGGTCGTCGGCCGCCAGATGGGGAAGCCCTCGATTGTCGGCGCAGGGGCGCTGCACATCAGCGAAGCGGGCAAGCAGTTCGAGGTGAATGGCAAGACGATCAAGGAAGGCGAGTGGGTCTCGTTCGACGGGCTCACGGGGGAAGTCAAGATCGGGCAGGTCGCAACCAAGCCGAGCGAAATCCTGCAGGTGATCGCCGGAGAGATGAAGCCGGAGGCGTCCGACATCTACCAGCGGTTCAACAACCTGCTGACGTGGGCAGACAGGTTCCGCCGCCTTGGCATCCGCGCGAACGCCGATCAACCGGACCAGGCGGAGACTGCATATGCGTTTGGCGCGCGCGGCATCGGTCTCTGCCGCACCGAGCACATGTTCTTCGGCGAAGGGCGGATCCCGCACGTGCAGCAGATGATCCTGGCCGACAACGAGGCCGATCGGCGGAAGGCGCTCGCGAAACTGCTCCCGATGCAGCGCGCCGACTTCTACGGCGTGTTCAAGGCGATGCACGGCCAGCCGGTGACCATTCGGACGATCGATCCACCGCTGCACGAGTTTCTTCCCAAGCGCGAAGATCTGATGGTCGAGATCGCGCGGCTCGAGGCAACAAACGGCGATAAACACCAGCTGGAGACGACGCGCACGCTGCTGCGCCGCGTCGAACAGCTCCACGAGTTCAACCCGATGCTGGGCCATCGCGGCGTGCGGCTGGGGATCACCTATCCTGAGATCACCGAGATGCAGACACGCGCGATCATGGAAGCGGCCTGCCAGTTGAACAAAGAGGGGCTGAAAGTCGTTCCCGAAATCATGATCCCGCTCGTCGGCGCGGTGAAGGAGCTGCGCGATCAGAAGACCGTCGTCGATCGCGTGGCCAACGACGTGATGAAGGAGAATGGGATCAAGATCAAATACTTGGTCGGCACGATGATCGAAGTGCCGCGCGGTGCGGTGACCGCCGACGAGATCGCCTCAGAGGCGGAATTTTTCTCGTTCGGCACCAACGACCTCACCCAGCTGACTTACGGGTTCTCGCGCGACGACATCGGCAAGTTCCTGGGCGCGTATCAGGACAAGAAGATCCTGGACAAGGATCCGTTCGCGACGATCGACACGGTGGGGGTCGGGCAGCTCGTGGAGACCGGCGTACGCAAGGGACGCGCGACGCGCCCCGACCTGAAGGTCGGAATCTGCGGCGAGCACGGCGGCGACCCCTCGTCGGTGCATTTCTTCGAGCGCGCCGGCCTGGATTATGTCAGCGCATCGCCGTACCGCATCCCCGTCGCGCGCCTGGCCGCGGCGCAAGCGGCGCTGCAGGTGAAGGTCGGCGATTGATCCGGGTTTACGTGCACACGCACGCGCTCGGCACGACGAAGCCGGCGGATCACGTCGATCCCGCCTGGCTTGGTCCCGACAGCGGCGTTGTGGTGTGGGCGGACTTGATGAACCCGTCGCCGGACGAGGGGCGGATCCTGTCGGAGGTGTTCCACTTCCACGAGCTGGCGGTGGAAGACGCGCTCGGCACGACGCACTTTCCAAAGGTCGAGTCGTACAACGACTACCTCTATTTGATCCTGCACCGGATCGACTTCAAGGCGCCCGAACACTGCTTCCGCACGTACGATGTCGATTTCTTTCTCGGCCCGAACTACCTCGTCACGATTCACAGCGGCGACTCGCGCTCGATCGAGCAGATTTCGGCGATCTGCGCCCGCAACTCGCTTGCGCTCGGGGAAGGGCCGGCGGCGCTGCTGCACCGGATCATCGACGCCATGGTCGACAACTATCGCCCGGAAATCGAGGAGCTCGGCGAACGGCTCGACGAGCTCGAGCAGGAGGTCTTCGCGCACAGCACACCCGCGCTCGCGAAGAAGATCCTCGATTTCAAGGCCGACGTCTCGTCGCTTCGCCGCGTCGTCCAGCCGCAGCGGGATGTCGTCGGACGGCTCGCGCGCCGCGAGTTCCCGTTCATCGACGAGCAGATCTCGTATCGTTTTCGCGACGTGCACGATCACCTGGTGCGGCTCGCCGACGAGTCGATGTTCTTCCAGGATCGCATCACGAGCCTGCTCGACGCGCATTTGACGACGGTGTCGAACCAGTTGAACACCGTGATGAAGGTCTTGACCGTCATCGCCACGGTCTTCATGCCTTTGACGTTTATCACCGGGCTTTACGGCATGAACGTCGATCTTCCGCACTTCGGGCTCGGTGGCGAGCGGATGTTCTGGGTGCTGATGGTGCTGATGATGACCGTCACAGGCGGCATGCTGGTGTACTTCCACAAGAGAGGGTGGATTTAGCGGATTTGGTGATTTAGTAATTTGTGATTTGGTGAATTAGCATTCTTGAAGCACGCGCGGTAGCGCGTGCGAAGTCAAATCACCAAATCACCAGATCACCAAATCGTCAAATCACCAGATCATCGACATGGCTCGCATTCACACCTTACCTCCCGACCTCGCCAACCAGATTGCCGCGGGCGAAGTCGTCGAGCGGCCCGCCTCGGTCGTGAAGGAGCTCGTCGAGAACGCGCTCGATGCGGGGGCGCGCCGGATCACCATCGCGGTGGAGCTCGGCGGCAAGAGATTGATCCGTATTGAGGACGATGCGGAAGGGATGGACGCCGACGATGCGAGACTCGCGATCGAGCGGCATGCGACGAGCAAAATCGCACGGGCGGACGATCTCGGCGCGATCCGGACGCTCGGGTTCCGCGGCGAGGCGCTGCCGAGCATCGCGTCTGTCTCGCACTTCACGCTGCGCACGCGTGCGCGCGGCGCGCAGAGCGGCACCGAGATCAAGGTCAACGCCGGCGCGGTTGCGTCCGTGCGCGAAGTGGGCGCGCCTGAAGGCACGTGCGTCGAGGTTGCGGACCTGTTCTACAACCTCCCGGCACGGCGCAAGTTCCTGAAGTCCGATACCGCGGAGGCGACGCAGGTCTCGCGCCTCGGCACGCAACTGGCGCTCGGCTATCCCGAAGTGGGCTTCACGGTGACCAGTGGCGGTCGGACGTTGCTCCAGTGTCCGCCGGCGCCGAACCTGCGCGAGCGGTTCTTCCAGCTGTTCGGCGATCGCCCCGACCTGGTCGATGTGAAAAAGGAAGCCGGCGGCCTCGCGATCGAAGGCTTCGTGGCGGCGCTCGGCGATCAAGGTCCCGTGCGCGGCGCGCAGAACGTCTTCGTCAATCGGCGGATCGTGAAGGACCGCACGATTGCGCACGCGATCTCCGAAGCCTATAACGTCGCGACGATCAAGGAACGGAGCCCGGAGGTCCACCTGTTCCTGCGCATCGCACCGGACCGTGTGGACGTCAACGTGCACCCGACGAAAGCGGAGGTCCGGTTCCTCGAGCAATCGCTCGTGCACGAGGTGCTGCGTCGTGCGCTCGGCGAGGCGCTCGGCCAGGGCCGAGCGCCCGAGTTCCAGTTCGCGCCCGTGCAGTCGTTCGCTCCCGAGCCGCGGCCGATGGGGATCCCCGGCGTGCTCGCGGGAGCTGCGGTCGGGAATCGGTGGAGTGGAGAAAGCGGGCTCCAGGCTCCAGGTTCCGGGCTGCAGAACGCGGGATTCGCAACTGAGCACCCGGGACTGCCGAATCCGGACGCGCGACTCGCGACCGAGAACTCGGGACTCGCGACTCAGGACCCGGGCCTCGTTCGTCCCATGATTCCTTTGGGCCAATTTCGCGACACCTTCATTATCGCGATCGACGACGAGGGTGTCGCGATCGTCGACCAGCACGTCGCGCACGAGCGGGTGCTGTTCGAGCAGGTCATGGAGCGGCTGACGACCGGGCGCCTCGAGAGTCAGCGGCTGCTGACGCCCATCGTGCTCGAGCTGTCGCCCGGCCAGCGCGACGCGCTGGCGCAGCACGCGGCCACGCTCGAGCGCTTCGGGATCGACATCGAGCACTTCGGCGGCGCGAGCCTCCGGGTGTCAGCGGTCCCGGCCGTGCTCGAGCCCCGCGACTGCGAAGTTGCTGTCCGCGCCCTCGCGGAAGACCTCGAAGGGCTCGACCGGGGGTCCCGAGTCGAGGACGCTCTTCGGCGGATCGCCGCCACAATGGCCTGTCACGCGGCTGTTAAGGCAAACTATCCGCTGACAGTGGAAAAGATGCGCTACATCCTGGAAGAGCTGAGGCGCACGGCATATTCGAGCGTCTGCCCGCACGGCCGACCTGTCGTCCTGCGGCTGACACGGCGGGAAATTGAGAAAAACTTCCAAAGGATATAGGAAATCGCCAAATCCCTCTTGACTGTTGGGTCGGAGGCGTTTACTCTGCAGTCATCCCAGCAAGTTTGTCCAAGCGATAAAGGCGCTTCCGGAGGACCGGGCGCGCAAAGCTGTAAGCTCCACACGGGTGTGCGGAGTGGTTTAGCTGCCGAACTTGGAGTCTTTTCATGACCCGCGGCTTTCTACCGACCCTGCTCTTCGCACTGTCAGCCGTTATGTTCTTCGGCCTCGGCAGCTTCCTGGCGGCACGCCAGGCGGCTGAAAACGAGAACGAGCAGATCGCGGCGCTCCGCGCGGAAGTCGGCGTGCTCAAGCGCCAGCACACGGATGGAGCCTCGGGGACCACTGGGAAGGCAACCGACGCGCATACGGCGACGCCGCCCATCGACGATCACAGCCGCGCGGCTCTCGTCGCGGACATCAAACGACAACTCAAGACTGAGATGGGGCTGTTGCCCGTCAGCCTCCTGCGCGAGCGCCGCGCGAGCTTCGTCGAGATGTATTCGTACGACAGCACCGGCGCGAGCAACTACGGGACGGCCGGTTACCTTGGAAACGGCTACTTCATCACCGTCAAGCACGGTGTGATCGCCCTCGGCGACGGCGCTGCGAGCCGCCGCATCACTTCGATCAAGGTGATGTACGACGGACGCGCCCTTCCCGCGAAAGTTGTCGACACCGGCGACGCGACCGTCGAAGTCGATCCGGGAGACTGGGCAATCCTGAAGGTGAAGGATCCGGTGGAGCTACCGGCGCTCGATGTCGACCTCGCGTACGCCTTTGATTTCGCGGATCCGATTTTCCGTCTGGGCAACGATTATTCGAAGGGCATCATCCTGTCGACGGGTTATGTCGGGCAGCGCACGTCGAATAACCTCGTGACGTGCCTGACCGACGGACATCCGGGCGTGTCCGGCGGCGGTGTGTTGAACGGCGACGGTCATCTCGTAGGGATTCCAATCGGGCGGATGCAGGGCGACTATCGCTTCTCGTTCATCCTGCCGCTGCGCGAGGAGATGTTCCGGAAAATCCCGCAGGCGATCCAACTCGCTGAGTAGCTGGAAACGTATCGGCCTTACAATAATTGCCCGTGACCTTCTCGCGTCACGGGCATAACTTTGTACGGCGGTCCCGCCTCGCAGGCACGCCTATAGCTGCCCGCCTTACGTCCATGCGCCTCAGTAGACGACTCGCATCCGCAGTTCTGGCGGCGGCGCTTCTCTGGCGCGCTGATCCAAGCGCGACCGTTCCGCCCCAGATCCTGCGGCTTGTCGCCTATGCGTCAGGATTTACGCAACCCGTCGGCATCGTGCAGGATCCGACAGACTCCAGCGTGCAGTTCGTAATCGAGCAGGGCGGACGCATCCGCACTGTCGTGGACGGCGTGGTTCAAGCGACAGACTTCCTCACTCTCAGTAGCTCCATCGTCAGCGGCGGGGAGCAGGGTCTTCTGGGCCTCGCATTTCCGCCGGACGCTGCCACGAGCCGCCGGTTTTATGTGAACTTCACGACGAACGGGCCGAGCGGTGCCACGGTGATCGCGCGATTCAGGCGATCGGCGAACCCGCGCATTGCGGACGCCGCGTCGCGCTTCGATCTGCAGTGGTCTACGGATCCGCAGTTTGGAGACCTGAGATACATTCCGCAGCCGTTTGCGAACCATAACGGAGGTTGCCTGCAATTTGGTCCGGACCGTGACCTGTATATCGGCATGGGCGATGGCGGGAGCGGCAACGATCCCGACAACAACGCGCAGAAAGCGTCGAGCCTGCTGGGCAAGATGTTGCGCATCGATGTCTCCGGCAACGATCCAAAGGGATTCATCGTCCCGCCAGACAATCCTTTCAAAAACACCGCGGGCTTCCGTCCAGAGATCTGGGACGTCGGCGTGCGCAATCCCTGGCGATTCAGCTTCGACGACGACGCACTCGGGGGAAGCGGCGCGCTCATCATCGGCGATGTCGGCCAGAATCGGTTTGAGGAGATCGATTACGAGCCCAGGAATCGTGGCGGCCGGAATTACGGGTGGCGGATCAAGGAGGGCGTGCACGACAACATAGCCGGGGCGGCGCTCTTCACGCCGTTATTGAATCCGATTCACGAATACGATCATTCGACGGGGCAATCGATCACCGGCGGCTACATGTATCGCGGTTCGCTGATCCCGGAAATGCGAGGACGCTACGTGTTCGCCGACTTCTCGACGGGACGCATCTGGTCGTTTGCGGTCGCCACGAACGCCGCTGGCGAGGGCAGCACCGTCGATCTCGTGGAACACACAGGTACACTGCAGGTTCCCAGGTTCAATATCAGCTCGTTTGGCGTCGATTCCGCCGGCGAATTGTTCGTCGTCAGCTACAGCGGCGGCGTTGTCTACAGATTGGTGCGCGGTGCGCCGCGGCCTCCCACGAGCCTGCGGATCATCCGCTAGGCTTGCGCCGTTTGCGCAGCTCCTGCAGGCGTTTTCCGATTTCAATCTCGAGCCCGCGATTGACGGGCTCGTAGAACCGGCGACTACGGTGGGCGGGTGGCAGACACTCCATGTCGGCCGCAACCCCCTCCGCCTCGTCGTGCGCGTACCGATAGTCCTTGCCGTAGTCCAGCGACTTCATCAACTTCGTCGGCGCGTTACGGAGGTGCAGCGGCACCGGCTCGGCGACTTCGTTTCGAGCAGCGTCGGCGGCAGCGCCGTACGCGCGATACACGGCGTTGCTCTTCGGCGCCGTGGCCATGTAGATCGCCGCCTGCGCGAGCGCCGTGTTTCCTTCGGGCATGCCGATGAAATGCAGTGCGTCCTTCGCGGCGACCGCAACGGTGAGCGCGCGCGGATCCGCATTGCCGATGTCTTCGGACGCGAACCGCACAAGCCGCCGGGCCACGTACATCGGGTCTTCGCCTGCTTCGAGCATGCGCGCGAGCCAGTAGACGGACGCGTCGGGGTCGCTGTTGCGCATCGACTTGTGCAAGGCGGAGATCAGGTTGTAGTGCTCTTCGCCCGACTTGTCGTACAGCAGGGCGCGGTTCTGTGCGAGGTCGGCGATGAGCGCGGCATCGAGAGGACGCCCGTTCGCGGCGCCGGCCGCCATTTCGATCATGTTGAGCGCGACGCGCGCGTCGCCGTTCGCATATCGCGCGATGCCGTTCAGTCCTTCATCCGTCGCCGTCACATGCAGCTCCCCGAGACCTCGGTCGGAATCCTCGAGCGCGCGGCGCAGGATCGCGACGATCGCGTCCGGCCCGAGCGGCTGCAGCACGTACACCTTCGATCGCGAGAGCAGCGCGGAGTTCACCTCGAACGACGGGTTCTCGGTCGTTGCGCCGATCAAGACGATGTCGCCGGATTCGACGCGGGGGAGGAACGCGTCCTGCTGCGCCCGGTTGAAGCGATGGATCTCGTCGATGAACAGGATCGTGCGGCGTCCGGATCGTCGTCGCGCCTGCTCGGCGTCCGCCATCACCTCGCGGATCTCTTTGATCCCCGACAGTACGGCGCTGAACATGACGAAGTGCGCGCGCGTCACGGTCGCAATCACGCGCGCCAGCGTCGTCTTCCCGGTGCCCGGCGGGCCCCAGAGAATGATGGAGCGCAGGCGATCGTGCTCGATTGCTTCGCGCAGCGGCCGGCCCGGCGCGATGAGCGCCTCCTGTCCGACGAACTCGTCGAGCGTGCGTGGCCGCATTCGTTCGGCGAGCGGCGCCGACCGGTCCACGCGCGGGAGGGGCGGGGGTTCCTCGTCCGGGAAGAGATCCATCAGTCGGCCTCCTCGCGCTGCCGCGACGCCTCGTAGAGGATGAGCGCCGCCGCAATGGCGACGTTCAGCGATTCAACCGGCGGACGCATCGGGATTGTCACCGTCTCACTGGCGGCGGCGAGGGCGTCTCCCGAGATGCCCGCGCCTTCGCCGCCGAGAACGATCGCCGTCGGTCCACGCAGATCGACGCGAGGAAGCGGCGCGCCGCCGCGAGGCACGGCGGCGATCAGGCGGACTCGCGCGTCCCGCGCGGCAGCGATCACATCGTGCAGCGTGCCACGCGCGGCGACCGGCACGCGGAAGGTGCCGCCCATCGCTCCGCGCAGCGCCTTCCATCCGAAGGGATTGGCTGATCCCTCGATCGTCACGATGCCGCTCGCGCCGCAGGCGGCGGCTGTTCGAACGATCGCACCGACGTTGCCGGGGTCCTGGAGACCGGCAAGGACGAGCACGAGCTGTCGAGCGCCGGCGAAGGCGGCGCGCAGATCGGGTGGCTGCGTATGCGCGATGGCGACAACCCCGGACGGGTGCTGAACCGGACTCATCGCCGCGAGCACGTGATCGCTGACCGTGAGCACGCGGCCGCCGTGCTTTTTCACCTCCCTGGCAATGCGCGCGAGCGGCGAGAGCGCAGTGCCGACCTCGCGATCGGAAAATGCGGCGACCTCCACCGGCACGCCGCACGCGAGCGCTTCTTCGACCAGATGTGCGCCGTCGAGCAGCAGCTCGCCCGGCTTCGCGGCGCCCGAGGCGCGCGCGAGCTCGCGAAATCGCTTGACGATCGCGTTCTGGCGACTCGTGATCCGCTCCATCTCTTGGCGCTCGGGGCCGCCGCTGCGCGGCGGTTCCCTCCGGCCCCTCGCTACGCTCGCTTCATTGCGCGGCCGCTTCGCCGGCCGCTCCATTCCGCTCGCGGAGCTCTTGGCGCTCGGGGCCGCCGCTGCGCGGCGGTTCCCTCCGGCCCCTCGCTACGCTCGCTTCATTGCGCGGCCGCTTCGCCGGCCGCTCCATTCCGCTCGCGGAGCTCTTGGCGCTCGGGCCGCAGGCGTCCGCAATCTATTATTTCGCAAAGGTGTAGATCGCAAGTAGCAACGCGTCTCCTGCCTTCCGCCTACTGCCTCCTGCCTCCTGAATCTGCTACCATGACCGGCGTGAAGGCGAAGATCTTGAAGAAGTTCGAAGACGAGATCCAGCAGCTCGACCGCGAGTTGAAGACCGAGCTCCCGAAGGAGATCAAGCGCGCGCGCGAGCTCGGCGATCTGCGAGAGAATGCCGAATACCAGGCGGCGAAAGAGCGCCAGCGGCTCGTCGAATCGCGCATCAGCCTGCTGCACAAACGCGTCAGCGAGATCTCGCTGATGAACCTCGATCGTCTTCCGAAGGACAAGGTGGGATTTGGATCGACGGTGACGCTGCGCGACGAGGCAGGGCAGACCGTGATCTATCAGCTCGTCATGCCGGAAGACGCCAATGTCGAGGACGGATTGATTTCCACCGCATCGCCGATCGGACGTGCGCTATTGAACAAGGAAGAAGGCGACGAGGTCGTGGTCAAGGCGCCCAACGGCACCGTCCGGCACTTCGAGATCACTAAGCTTCTTACCATCCATAACGAATGAGGCCGCTCGCGGCCTGCCCGTGATCACACCCGACCGACCGGATCGCCAATACTCGACGCGGCTCCGCACTGCCCTCGTGCTCACCGGCACCGGCACGGCCGGCGCGTACCACGCAGGCGTGCTGCGCGCGCTGCACGAAGCGGGCGTGCGCATCGATCTCGTTGCCGGGCGCGGCATCGGCGCACTTGGCGCCATATTCGCCGCGGTCGATGGCGGCCAGCGGTTGTGGAGCAGCGAAGGCCTGTGGAAGCACGAGTCCGTGCGCGGCGCTTACGGGTGGCGGACACCGCTTCGCGTGGCGGGGTGGGCGCTCGTCGCCGCGTGTGCGCTGTTGGCGATCCCCGTCGCGCTGCTCGCGATCGGCGTGCTCGTGGCTGCCGTCGGCGCGCTGCTATGGCTTTTGAGCCTGACGGGCGTATCGACGGCATTCACCTCCGCGTACGCGCGCTCGATCGATGCGTTGTTCGCGCCGACATCGCTCCCGACGATTCTCCCGCGTCTCGTGGTGTTCTGCCTGCTCGTGGCAATTGGCGCGCTCGCGGTCTCGCTCGGGGTCGCCGTGTTTCGCGCACCGCTGCGGCGGCGCGTGCGGCCCGGAGGGATCTGGCGGCTCGTGGGCGCGCCGCTCTCAGCCAATGCCGTACTCGACCAAACATCCATCGAGCTGTGGAACCTGATTCGAGGCGCCGCGCCGATTGCCGCGCCGCCCCGGGCGGAGCTCGGACGCAAGTACGTCGATCTCCAGGGATTTCGCGAGCTGATGCTGCTCGCACACGACATGGACGCGCGGCGCGACATGGTGTTCGCGCTGCTCGGCGACAGCCAGCGTGCGCGTTTCTTTACACGTCCGGTCCTCGACGGCAGCCGCCAGGCCGAGGCGTTCGATCTCGCGGGCGTTGGTCGTGAGCACTTGTTCGATGCGCTGGCCGCGTCGCTCACAATTCCGGTCGCCACGGATCCGCACCTCATCCGATTTCCCGCGGAGGGGCCGTGGCGGGGTGAGACCCATCGTCTCTGCGATCGTCCCGGCTCGCTCGAGCGGCTGCTCGAGGAGGTGTCGGTCGCCGGGGCCGAACAAGTGATCGTTTTGTCGGCGGCGCCTCCTCCCGCGCGTCCGCACGAGCTCAGTTCCGGCCGCGCGGATCTCCGCGGCCGCGCGGGCGAGCAGCTAGGCGCGTTCGAAGCGGCGGCGCTTCGCGACGCGATGGAGCGCGCTGCCGGACGGTTCGCGGGGCTTTTCCTGATCCGCCCCGCGCACAATCCGCTCGGGCCGCTCGATTTCGGGGGCGTGTACGACGAGCGCTCCGATCGTCCGTACTTCCTTGCGGAACTCGTCGATCGGGGCTACGAAGACGCCTACCGCCAGTTCATCGATCCGGTCATCGCTGCGAGTGGTGACCGCATCGAACGGGTCCAATCGTAATTGGTGATTTGGTGATTTGTGATTTGGTGATGTGCTGAGCTATGCGCGCCGCGACCGAGATGATTCACCGGGCGGAGGGGGCCAATCCCGACGCCGATCCGTTGACGCTGCCTATCTACGAGACGACAACCTTCGTCTTCGAGAATGCGGAGCAGGTGAAAGCCTACAATGAGGGAAGATCGCAGCGGTTCCTGTATTCGCGCTACAGCAATCCCACGATCGTTGCGGTGGAGCAGACGATCGCCGGGCTCGAGCGCGCAGAGTCCGCGATGCTGCTGTCGAGCGGGATGGCCGCCACCGCCACGGCGCTGCTTGCCCTGCTGAAATCCGGTGACGAGGTGATCTGCAGCTCCGCGATCTACGGTGGCACGCTCCACCTGCTCGCCGACCTGTTCCCGCACTACGGGATCAAGACGCGGTTCGCGTCGCTCGACGAACTGGCAGCGCCGGCGTCGCTCATCACACCGTCGACGCGTGTGCTCTGGTTCGAATCGCCAATCAATCCGACGCTGCGCTGCGTGGACGTGGCGGCAATCGCCGCGGCGTGCCGCGCGCGCGAGATCATCTCCATCATCGACAACACGTTCGCGAGCCCCGTCAACCAGCAGCCGATCGGGTTGGGCGTCGATGTCGTCATGCACAGCGTTACCAAGTACCTCAACGGGCACAGCGACGTGACCGCCGGCGCGCTCGCCGGACCGCGGACTCTGATTCAGCAGATCGACAAGACCCGTAAGATGCTCGGCACCGTGATCGATCCACAGGCGGCCTACGCGATCGGCCGCGGTGTCAAGACGCTCGCCGTCCGCATGGAGCGTCACAACAGCAACGGCCTCGCGATCGCGCGCTGGCTGGAGCGCGATTCACGCGTGACGAAGGTGTACTACCCGGGGCTGGAATCGCATCCCGACCACGCGCTCGCCGCGCGCCAGATGCGCGGGTTCGGCGGCATGGTGTGCGTGGATCTCGGTGGCGGCCAGGAGCGAGCCGAGCGCTTTTTCGATCGCCTCAAGGTCTTCAAGCGCGCCGCAAGCCTTGGCGGAGTGGAAAGCCTCTGCAGCCTCCCAGTGCTGACCTCGCAGCTGGGGCACACCGACGCGCAACTCGCCGAAGCCGGCGTCGCGCGCAGCATGGCACGCCTCTCGGTCGGTCTCGAAGATGCCGAGGACTTGATCGAGGACCTCGACCAAGCGCTCGGCAATCGCTAATCCCTGATCCCTGATCCGGGATCCCTCATCCTCGATCCGGTATCACTAATCCCTGATCCGCGGCACGATTCGCGATCGAGATTCGCGATCGAGGATGAGGGATCCCGGATCAGGGATCAGGGATTGACGATCGACACCCTACCGCGCGGCGGTCAGCTTCTTCTCGGTCGCAGGTTCGTGCAGGAACTGCGCGGCCATCTCGGCGAGCTTCGCCGCCACCGCTTCTCCCTCGAGATTCCCGTACTTCGCGCGGAAGCGATCGATCGGCACCACCGCCTTCGCCATCGCGCGGTGTCCCCCCGCGGAGCCGAGTTCGGCGAACCAGCGCTTGACGAATTCCCCCGCATTGCGCGAGTAACCCAAATTGCGCACGCTGACGATCAGCATCTGCCCGACAATCCCTGAGACGATCGTCCACTTGACGTCTTCGAGCTGCAGGAAGAAATCCGCGGTGTAGGGGATGAAGTCCTCGCGCGGCGCTTCGCCGATGAACGCCGTGAAGATCTGCTCGCGCAGCGTGCCGCTGCGGCTCGCCCGCGTGACGTATTCCAGACGCTCGAGCGTGATTTCCGCCCCTTCCATCTTCCGGATCAAGGCTGCATCTGCGAGCGGATAGAGGAACGTGAACGCTTCGAGGTCGACGCGGTTCGTGTGGCGCGCGAAGAACAGCGTGTCCGACTTGATGGCGTAGAGCATCGCCGTCGCCGTGCGTTCCGAGATGTTCACGTCGACGGCGCGCAGATGCTCGGTCAGGATCGTCGACGTGGAGCCGTATTCGGCGCGGATGTCCTTGAACACCGTGCTGTAGCCCGGCTGCTCCGGATGATGATCGATCACGAGATCGGCGCGGTCGAGCAGGCCGCCGAAGTAATGCGGCTGCACATCGACGGTGGCGATGCGATCAAATCCCGCGAACGACGCTGGCGTAATCTGCTCGACCTGGATGTCGAGCATGTTCGCCATCCGCAGGTTCTCCGGCCGGGTCACGCCTTGCATCGCGCCGATGATTGCCGTGGTCTTCGTCCGCCGCAGCAGGTTGCGCAGGGCGAGGCCGCTGGCCAGCGCATCCGGGTCCGGGTCGTTGTGGAGGAGAATGAGCACTCGGTCCGCGTCGGCGAAGTACCGCTGGTACTGCTGCACGCGCGCGCGCGTCATCGACCGGCTCAGTTCGGTTACAAGCGTCGGCCTGACGAGCTCCGCGAGATCGAAGTGCGTGACCTCGGCCGCGTCCGGCTTCAGGCCATCGCCTTTGCCGTTGGCGTGACGCTTGCCGGTGTGCAGCACGTAGATGAGGGTGCCGCCGGCGTCGCGCACGGCATCGAGGATCTTCTTGACGCTGCGACGGCCGGTGTCCTCGACGATGAAACAGGTGTTCGGTGAGACGTCTTCTTTCAGGTAGGTATCGACTCGTCTCGGATCTGCAGCGAAGACCTCGACCCCCGCGTCGTGGAGGCGCCGCGCGAGCGGCTTGCTCTCCACCAGGAATTCCACCTCGAAGCTCGGGAGCAGTACCTCGTCGAGCGCTCGAATGACCAGCTCATCCTGACAGATGGCCAGAACGCGCACGTCAGTTCCTGTATCCGCTGGTCACGAAAGCACCGCGTCTGCGGAGCGTAGCCATGCCAAACGTTCATTATACGCCGGGTTGAGGTGGTCGCTTCTTGCCGGACCGGTGCTGATGCCGGCCTGGTCGGGGGCCCAAATCCCCTCGACGCCCCCGTGTGCGCAATGTGTCCGGATCAGTGTATCGGCTGCCGAGGCACTGTCTTTACCGCGACACCTGGACGGCCTTGGCATCATGCTCCGGGTGAGCGCCGGGGCAGCTCAGGCCGACTGGGAGTCCGCGCTGCGCGATCTCCGCGCGCGGGGCGCAGCCGTCAACGTGCAGATTGTCGGCGTTCCGGACCCGCCCGATCCGCTGCTTCGTCTCGACATGCGGCAGTTCACGTTTGACGTGCGCGACGAAGCGAATACCCGAGGCGCTGCGGAGATTGACGACCTCCTGTTTCGGTTGAAGCGCGCGGTCGCGGTTGTCGCGGGCGGTCAGCCACCGCCCGCCGTTGAGATCGTGACCCCTCCGGCGCTAGCGAATGCTCTTCAATCGTTGAGAGACATCGGCTTTGGCATTGGCATTCGTGCGATGGAGAGCACGCCGACGGCTCACGGTCTCCCGGACCTGCTCTTCGGTCCCCCGGACGGCTTCTGGCGGCTTCCTGCGGACCCGCTCGTTGCGAATCAGCTGGTCTCGGATCTTCTTCGCGTGTTGCCGTGGCTGCCGGCTCAGATGCTTCCGCGCGGGACGATGGCCTGCGGCAACATCACGGTTCCCCTGTACGCGGATCTTGCGGCGATGAAGGTCGTGGGGGTCAGCGAGAAGTGCCCGGCAGGCGCAGCGGTGACGCCCGCCGTTTCGGGCGCGACGGTTGAACGCCTCGATGTGGCCGGCGTGTCGTTGTTCCGCATGACCAGCCCACCTCACGAAACGCTGATCGAAAGTGTTGGTGTCACCGCACCCGCCAAGTTGACGGCGGAAGAGATCGTCGGTCGGCATCAGGCACAGGCGGCGAAGCAGGCAACGCAGATCTCGACGCTGATCTCGACGGGCTCGCTGACGCTCACGTTCGAGGCGCCGGGATTCGTCGCGCCGCTGACGATCACGTCGCGGACGACGATTTTCACCGGCGACGGGCGGACGGATCTGCAGCAGCAGGGCATCCGCGTGAATGGCGTCGCGTTCACGGCGAACGGCGGCGTGCCGCGCCTGCCGATCATCGAGCCGGAGCGCGCCGCGGCGCCGCCGCTCGCGATTACGCTGAACGATCTGTATCGCTACCGCCTGGACGGGCGGGACACGATCGTTGGACACGCGTGCTACGTCATCCGGTTCACGCCGCGCGATCGCAGGGCCTCCTTGTACGAAGGACGCGCGTGGATCGCGGTGGATTCGTTCGCGATGGTCCGCGTATCCGCGGTGCAGACGGGGCTCCGCGGCCCGATCACCGCGTCGGAGCAGACCGACGAGTTCCGCGACAACGGCCAGGGGATGTGGCTCCTCGCGCGATCGGATGTCAGGCAGACCTACGAAGGGGCAGGCGTCCGCACGCCGATTCACCGGCTGATGATCCTCGAACATCACGACGTCAATTCCCCGGAGTTCCAAGCGCGTCGCGCCGTCGCGTATGCGTCGAAGGATGTCATGCTCCGCGACACGGCGGAAGGCTTTCGATATCTCACGATGAAGGCCGGAAGCCAGAAGCCTGAAGCCGGAAGCCGGAAGCCCGAGGCCGGAAGTCCGAAACCCGAATCCGGAATCCCGACGTCCGATGCGAGCCGCGTAGTCGCTGGTCGTGCCGATCGCGTCCGCACGCTCGCGTTCGGCGTGATCGTCGATCCCAACATCTCGCAGCCGCTGCCGTTTGCGGGCGTGAGCTATGTCGATTTCAACCTGTTCGGCACCGGCACGCAGTTCAACGGCTTCTTTGGCGGCGCGTTCGGGCAGCTCGCGTTCTCGGCGCCATCGCTCGCGGGATCACGCTGGCAGCTCGCCGGACGCGCGTTTGGCATTGCGACTGCCTACAACGATCGCGCGTTCGAGCAGGGCAGAGAACAATACGCGCAGGATATCCGACAGCGCCCCGCCCAGGCGTCGGTGTGGGCCTTGCGCCCGCTCTCGTCACGGCTGACGCTGCGACTCGGTTACGACTGGGACTACACCAAGTTCAGCCGCGGCGATGTCACTGACGCGTTGTTCGTCGTTCCCGCCAACCAGGTGGTGCACGGTGCGCGTGTGGGACTCGATCTGCAGCACGCGGGATGGCAGATGTCGATGTGGTGGAATCCGGCCCGACGGGCCGGATGGAGATCCTGGGGGTATGACGCAGCCGATGCCGACGTGCACAAGGATTTCCAGCGGTACGGTCTCAGTGCCCTGCGCTCGGTCGCCCTCAGCCCGCGACTCGTGACGCGCATCGAGGCAGCATGGATGGCGGGGCACGATCTCGATCGGTTCAGCAGGTACGCATTCGGCACGTTCGACAATCGTCTGCATGGTTACCCTTCAGCACTGGTTCGCTACGATCGGGGCGGGGTGCTGCGTACGACGGCTGCGTGGTCTGTTGCAAAGGCGATACGCCTCGACGGATTCGCCGATACCGCCCAGGTGCATGATCCCGGCTTCGGCACTCGCGCGCGGAATTTCACGGGATTCGGCGCGGCCGTGGAGGCGCCCGCCCCCTTCGGCACGCTTCTCGCTGTCGAGTGGGGATTCGGCGTGCAGGGCATCGATGCCGACGGACGGCGGGGCACGCACGTCCTGCGAATCAGCGGCTACAAGGTCTTTTGAGAGGAGTAGAATGACCGGACGGTGACGGTCGTCAATGCTCGATGTTCAATGCTGAATGTCCAAAGATGAATTTCTTTGAGCATTGAGCATTTGATGATTGATCATTGGACATTGTCCCCCGGAGGTCCCCGTGGTGCGCGTTGCCCTGACCGCCTGCCTTGTGTTCGCCGCAACGCTCGCTGTTTCCGCGCAGCAGACCTTTCGCGCGGCCGTCGATCTCGTGCACTTCGACGTCACAGTCGTTGACAAGCACGGCCAACCCGTCGTCGGTCTAAAGCCGGAAGATTTCGAGATCATGGAGAACGGCAAGAAGCAGGCGCTGCAGTTCTTCACCGCGGGAGACATCGATGGCCCGTCCACCACCGGAGACGGGGATCTCGCCCGAGACGCGTCGCCGATGCATCTTGGCCTGCTGCTCGACACCAGCGGCAGCATGGCGGACGATCTCAAGGACGCGCGCGCAGCCGCCGTGAAGTTCGTGAATGCGATGGACCACGCGTCCGATTTCACCCTCGTCGACTTCGACACGGAAGTTCGCGTGGCCCGGTTCAGTCCGACGGACTACCCGCGTCTCGTGGAACGGATTCGCATGCGTCAGGCCGACGGCTGGACGGCCCTGTACGATGCGCTCGGCGTGTATCTGAACGGTGCGCAGGGGCAGGAAGGCCGCAAAGTCCTGGTGCTCTACACCGACGGCGGCGACACGCGCAGCTCGCTCACCTTCGCCGACGCGCTCGATCTCTTGAAGGCCTCCGATGTTACCGTGTACGCGATCGGCTATCTCGAGCACCAGTCGAGCAGCGGCCGATTCCAGCAGCGCGCCGAGCTCGAACGCTTCGCGTCGCTGACCGGCGGGCAGGCGTACTTTCCGATGGGCCCGAAGGATCTCGACGGCGTCTTCGAGAAGATCCAGAAGGAGATCGGCGCCCGTTATTCACTTGGGTACATATCGAGCGACGCGCGCACCGACGGCGGCTGGCGTGGCGTGGAGATCAAGCTGCTGCGCCACGACCTCAAAGGCATCCGTCTCCGGACGCGGTCTGGCTATTACGCTCCCTACAAGCAGGCGCGCTAACGCCGGGTGTCAAGACCCGGCCTACGTGAGAGACCCCGAGCCCTGTCAGCTAGGCCGGTCTCTCTAGACCCGGCAACACCCGTAGCGCTCTTCCACCTGTGGTACGATCACGGGTTGATGTCGGACGCGTCCGCCCACTCCCTCTAGCTTCCACATGGCCTCCAAGTACGACCGCTTCTCGCTGGTCACGGATTTCGAGCTGCGCGGCGATCAGGCGCGCGCGATCGACGAACTCGTCGAAGGGTTGAATCGCGGCGACAAGTCGCAGGTGCTGCTCGGCGTCACGGGATCGGGCAAGACGTTTACCATGGCGCAATGTATCGCGCGAGTGAACCGCCCGACCCTGGTCATGGCGCACAACAAGACGCTCGCGGCGCAGCTCTATAAGGAATTCAGGCGGTTCTTTCCGGATAACGCGGTTGAGTATTTCGTCAGCTATTACGATTACTACCAGCCCGAGGCCTACGTTCCCACGACCGACTCGTATATCGAGAAGGAGGCGACGATCAACGACGAGATCGATCGGATGCGGCTGTCGGCCACCCGGTCACTGTTCGAGCGCCGGGACGTCATTATCGTTGCCAGCGTCTCATGTATCTATGGCCTCGGATCGCCCGAGGCGTATTACGGGATGATGCTGCCGCTCGAGCGCGGCCAGCGGATCGACCGGGAGCAGATCCTGCGGAAGCTCGTCGAGATCCAGTACGAGCGCAACGATCACGAATTCGCGCGCGGCGCCTTCCGCGTCCGCGGCGACATCGTCGAGGTCTACCCGTCGTACGAGGACAACGCGCTCCGGATCGAGCTGTTTGGCGACGAGGTCGACGAGCTCGTCACGTTCGACCCGCTGACCGGCAAGTCCGGCAAGCGGCACGATAAGGTAGCGATTTACCCGAAGACGCATTTCGTCACGCCCCGCGAGAAGACCAAGCGCGCGGTCGAGAGCATCAAGGCTGAGCTCGAGTGGTATCGGAGCACGCTCGAGGGAGAAGGAAAGGTCCTCGAGGCGCATCGACTCCACCAGCGAACGATGTTCGATCTGGAGATGATTAAAGAGATCGGCTACTGCCACGGGATCGAGAACTACGCCCGGCACCTCACCGGGCGCGAGCCCGGCGCGCCGCCGCCCACGCTCCTCGATTATCTGCCGCCGGATGCTCTGACAATCGTCGACGAGAGCCATCAGACGATTCCCCAGATCCGCGGCATGTATCACGGTGACCGATCACGGAAGGAAGTCCTGGTGGCCTACGGGTTCCGTCTGCCATCGGCGCTCGACAACCGTCCGCTCAATTTCGAGGAATGGCAGTCGCGCGTCACCCAGCTGATGTTCGTGTCCGCCACGCCCGGCCCTTACGAGCTGCGCGAGTCGGGCGGGGCGGTGGTGGAGCAGATCATCCGGCCCACGGGACTCCTCGATCCGGTGATCGAAGTGCGGCCGGTGCGGGGACAGATCGATGATCTGCTCGCCGAGATCCGTGAGCGCGCCGGCCGCAGCGAGCGTGTGCTGGTCACGACACTGACCAAGCGCATGGCCGAAGACCTGACGCAGTACTACCAGGAGCTTGGCGTCAAGGTGCGCTACCTGCATTCCGACATCGACACGCTCGAGCGCATCGAGATCCTGCGCGACCTGCGCCGCGGCGTCTTCGACGTGCTCGTCGGGATCAACCTGCTGCGCGAAGGGCTCGATCTCCCGGAGGTTTCGCTCGTTGCGATTCTCGATGCGGATAAGGAAGGGTTCCTCAGGTCGGGCGGGTCGCTCATCCAGACGGTCGGGCGCGCGGCGCGCAACGTGAACGGGCGCGCGATCATGTACGCGGACAAGGTGACCGATTCCATGCGCCACGCGCTCTCGGAGACGGAGCGGCGCCGCGCGATCCAGGAAGCCTACAACCTCGAGCACGGCATCACGCCGGCGTCGATCGTCAAGAGCATCGACGAGGTGATGACGAGCATTTACGAACGCGATTACGTCACCGTCGGGACCACCGCGGATGAAGGCGGCATCTTCAAGACGCAGGCGGATCTCGACGCGCACGTCGGGGCGCTGCAGGCGCAGATGAAAGCGGCGGCGGCGAATCTCGAGTTCGAGAAGGCGGCGGCCCTGCGCGATCGCATCAAGCAACTCAAGACCCGCGAGCTGGGGCTGGCGGGGAGCCGTCGCTGAACGTGAAGCCGAAGCTGATCGAATGGATCAAGGCGGCACTGCTCGAAGTGCAGGAATACGTGCACATGATCGGGCAGTTCGGCCGCGCGATCGTCAGCCGGCCCCTGTATCCGCGCGACATCGTCGAGCAGTTCGAAGCGGTCGGTATCGGGTCGCTCACGGTCGTGCTGCTGACGGGTATGTTCACCGGCATGGTGCTGGCGCTGAACTCCGGGTTCACGCTCGATCAGTTCGGGGCGCGGTCGATGATCGGGCGCCTCGTCAGCGCGTCGATGGTGCGCGAGCTCGGTCCCGTGCTGACGGGACTGATGGTCGCGGGTCGCGTCGGATCCGGAATCGCGGCGGAGCTCGGCTCGATGATGGTCACCGACCAGATCGCCGCGCTGCGCGCGCTCGGGACCGATCCCATTCGCAAACTCGTCGTACCGCGCATCCTGGCGGGCCTGCTGATGGTGCCGCTGTTGACGGTGCTGTCGGGCGGCATCGGCATGGTGGGCGGCTGGATCGTCACCGTCCTGCAGTTCCACGTCGCCGGCTCGGTGTATTGGAACAGCGTCGTCGCAGGTCTCTACATGCAGGACGTCTGGATGGGGCTCATCAAGCCATTCTTCCTGGGCTTCACGATCGTGAGCATCGGCTGCCATGTCGGCCTGCGCACGCGCGGCGGCACGCAGGGCGTCGGGCGCTCGACGACGAATGCGGTCGTGGCGAGCTCGGTAGCCGTCATCGCCGTGGATTTTCTCGTCACCAAGCTCCTCATCGTTCTCATCTATTGATGGCTACCCGTCGCGCCTCGAGACCCGAACTGCTGGACGAAGCGCTCGCGCATGGCGGGCCTATCGTTGTCTTCGACCAGGTCAACCTCTCGTTCGATGAGAAGGCCATCCTAAGCGATGTGAGCTTCACGCTGCAGACGGGGCACACGAAAATCTTCCTGGGCGCGAGCGGCGCCGGCAAATCGACGATTCTCCGGCTGATCCTGGGGCTGCTGAAGCCCGACTCCGGCGTGATCTTCGTCAACGGCGAGCGCGTCGACAACATGACGGAAGAGCGATTGATGGGAGTCCGCGCCGATCTCGGCATGGTGTTCCAGGAGGGAGCACTGTTCGATTCGCTCAGCGTGCGCGAGAACGTCGGCTACAAGCTCTTCGAAGAGCTGCATTGGCCGCTCGACAAGGCCAACACGCGGGTCGCGGAGGTGCTCGGCTTCATCGGCCTCGGAGAGTTCATCGACCGGATGCCGTCGGAGTTGTCCGGCGGCCAGCGACGCCGCGTGGCGATCGCGCGCGCCATGGCCGCGAAGCCGCGCATCCTTTTGTACGACGAGCCCACGACCGGTCTCGATCCGATTACGTCGATTACAGTCGACGAGGAAATCATCAAGCTGCGGGATCTCGAGAACGTCAGCTCGGTGCTCGTGACACATCAGTTGCGCGACGCGTTCTATGTCGCCGAGCACACGGCAATCCGTCATGGACAGAACCTGGCGTTCCAGAAGGCGAAGGAACACAAGGCGTCCGAGGCGGAGTTCATCATGCTGAAAGAGGGACGGATCGCGTTCGAAGGCAACGCGCAGGAACTCCGCGCGATCGCGGAAGCCGACCCCTATATCGAAGCGTTTCTTTCGTAAGACAGCTGTCAGCTTCCAGCTTCCAGCTTCCAGCTTCCAGCTGGCAGAGAGATAGCAGCTGATAGCTGAAGGCTGATGCTGGTAGTTGGTGGCTGGGGCTGGTGGCTGGGGCTGGTGGCTGGTAACTGAGGTTATATGCCGAGAACGCGTTCGCTTGCCTGGTCGGAACTCAAGATTGGACTTTTGGCCGTCATGGCGATCTTCCTGGCCGCGACGCTGATCATTGCGGTGGGAGGCCAGAGCGGGTTTGCGTGGCAACGCTACGAGCTCAAGACGAAGTTCGACAACGTGCAGGGACTGAAGAGCGGCGCGATCGTGCGAGTCGCCGGCGTCGAGGTGGGCAAGGTGACCGAAGTCGAGTTCTCGGGCGCCGCCGTGCAGGTGACGCTTTCGGTGAAGGACGACATGCAGCAACGCATCACGTCCGAGTCGCGCGCGTCGATCGGATCGCTCAGCCTGCTCGGAGAGCCGGTCATCGACATCTCACCGGCTGCGACCGGCACGCCGTTGAAGGATGGCGACTTCATTCCTTCGGGCAAGGGCGCGGCGGCCATCACAGACGTCGCCGCGAGCGCGAGCGCCGGCCTCGATCAGGCGACCGGTCTGCTGAGGGACATTCGAGCGGGCAAGGGCACCGTTGGCAAGCTGTTCACTGATGAACAGCTGTATCGCGACGTCAACAGCTTCGTGGATTCAGCGCAGGTCGTCGCCGGGTATCTGTCCAAGGGCCAGGGGACAATCGGCATGCTGGTGAGAGATCCCGCGGCCTATCGTCAGCTCAATGCCGCGCTCACGAACCTCCAGGACATGACGCAGCGGATCAACGCGGGAGAGGGAAGCATCGGGCAGCTCCTGAAAGACGACAAGCTGGCCAGGTCCTTGAGCTCGGCGAGCGGCAATCTCGATCAGATTTCGTCGCGCCTGAATCGGGGCGAGGGAACCGCCGGCAGGCTGCTGACCGACAAGGAGCTGTACGACCGCTTCAACAGCCTGGCGAACCGCATCGACCAGCTCACGGCGAACTTGAACCAGGGGCAGGGGACGGCCGGTCAACTGCTGCGCGACAGGCAGTTGTATGACAATATGAATGCCGCCGCGAGCGAGTTGCGCGGGCTCGTCTCCGACATCCGGAAAGATCCGAAGAAATACCTCAACGTGCGAGTGAGCATTTTCTGAATAACCTGGGTGCTCGGGGCAGGTGCTGAGGTGCTTTGATGCACGGTGCATTCAGAGCGCCATCGCCACGAGCATCAACCGGCAGCCAGCACGGAGCACATTGCACCGAGCACCGACAAGGAGCAAGTAATGGCACGCGATAATGGTGGAGAGGCGGGAACCGTCATTCTGGCGTTCGTGCTCGGCGCGGTCACCGGCGCGGCGGTGGCATTGTTGATGGCGCCGGCGACCGGCGAAGAAACGCGTCGGATGCTGGCGGACCGGGCGCGTGAAAGCGCGGACCGGGCGCGCGAGGTCGCGGGCCAGGGACGAGAGATGTGGAAACGCCAGCGGGAAACGTTTGCGAACGCCGTCGACCGCGGGCGTGAAGCGTACCAGCAGGCGCGCGGCCCACAGGCGCCCGGCGCGCCGTCGGGGGAGCCCCTGTGACGGATTGGAACCCGCTGTTCCTCGGGATTATCGCGGTCGCGACGCTCGTGATGGCGCTGATCCAGATCGGCGCCATCGTGTTCGCGGCGCGGATTGGCGCCCAGGTGCAGCAGCTCGCGTCCGTGGTGCAGCGGGACATCCAGCCGCTGATCGCGCGCGCAAACGCAATTGCCGAAGAGGCATCGAAAACCGCATCGATTGCCACGGCGCAGGCGCAGAAGATCGACCGCCTGGTGACGGATTTGACGCGCCGCGTCGACGAGACGTCATTAGTCATCCAGGAAGCAGTCATCAGGCCGGCCCGGGAGGGGCTCGCCCTCGTGGCGGCGGTGAAGGCAGGCCTGAGCGCACTCCGCAGCTTCCGCGAACTGCGCGGCCGTCCCGGGAGGGTCGAGGATGAGGATGCGCTGTTTATAGGGTAAACTGCACAGCACATCTACAGGGCCTCGGGCCAAGGCTTCAGGGGAGTCGCCATGGTGAATACCTGCGTCGCCGCCATTCTCGCTGCCGCCATGTTCGCGGCGCCCTTCGCTTCGCCGCCGGAGGACGCCAGGTCGACGGAACTCGTCAAACAGCTCACGCAGCTGCTCGATCAGAAAAAGCTCGACAGCCTCGCGACCGGCGACTCCAAGAACCTCGGCACCTACGTCGCCGCACTCTATTTCCCCGGCACGCAGCTGCTCGTCGTCACCGGCAAGTACGCGGCGCCGCCGCTGCTGAATGAAAAGATTGCCAAGAAGGATTATCGCGACGTCTACATCGACCTGAATTCCGCGTCCGTCGCGGGCTCGAAGGTGTTCTTCATGGATCTCAACGCGGACGGCCTGGTCGCCAAGCCTGGCGAGAACCTGGGGACCGACAGCATCGAACAGGCCGGGAAGACGATCACATTCGACGGCGACTGGAAGAAAGGGAAGATGAGCGAGGCGGAGTACCTCAAGGCCTTTTCCGATGCAGACGCCGCTTACGCGCACGCGCTCGAGCTGCTGATCGCGCAGTTGAAGACGCTCGGGACCCAGTAGCGTTGCCGCAGTCCGCGCGAATAGGTTAAACTGATCGTCTCTCCTTCGGATGCACACGACTGCCGGATCGATCAGGTCCGCGCACTCGGGGTGATCTGTGCAGGAATTGGGCGCTTGGCTCAGCGGTAGAGCATCGCCTTCACACGGCGGGGGTCGCTGGTTCGATTCCAGCAGCGCCCACCAATTCAAGTGATAGTAAACAACCAGGTTAGATGAAACGGCGCCGCGCAAATCGGCGCCGTTCCTGTTTGGCGAGGGTGCATTAGGGGTGCAACTGCGAATCCGCCGTGGGTCGTCGTAATAGGCTCGCGGGTCGCCAGCGCGAGCTCCAGCGTGGGCCCGTACGCGAGGATCGCGCGCGAGGGCGCGCGTGAGCTCGAGGAGAGTGCCTCTACGGATTACTATCCGTTAGACGGCGCAGAATCACGATCCCGAATGTTGCGATTCATCGGAGCCTTATGCTCCGTCCTACTCGTCGCGACGGCCTGCCGTCCCAGCGGTGGCATCGTGGCCACGTACAAATCACCCACGGGCGCGTACACCGTGCAACTGGCGGGGAAGTCCACCGCCCCAAGAGCCATGTTCGTGGAGCACCTGCTGTACGCGAATGCATTCAAGGGACCCGCTGTCGTCGTGCGCAACTGGGAAGTTCACTTCGCAGACATGCTCGATACCGCGTTTGATGACGAGTACTCCGGTGCAGATTGGCCACAGGCCAACGTCCTGCGCTTTCGAACGTCATCATTCGACCGAGCACTGGCGCCGGACGTGATCGTGCTGGCGAACCACCGCCGTGACCCGCTCGCCTTCGTCACCGTCAAATCCGCAGATCTCTTCCTAGTCTTCGATCTCGCTGCGGGCAGTACGATACAACTCCTCGCACCCCCTCAAGCACGACTGACCGATTTGAGTTGGGTCAAGGTGGAGGGACAATGGACAAGTGGCAAGAGACTGCCGGCCACCGGCGTGAACTTTGTATTGCCTAAGCAACCCGGAGGTCAGTTCAAGTACGTCGCAGATATTTTCGACGAGCGCACGCAGATTCGTGAAGTTCAGCAGGGTGCCAAGGTCTATCACTGATCCGCCACGTCCTACCGGCACTTGCAGCCGGCGGCGCTCGGCGCGCTCATTAGGAGCCGCGGCTGAAGCGCGCACGTTAGATCGCAAGCCATGACTGACAAACGCGATCGTGAGAAGCTGGCAGAGGCCCTCCGCCATCTCGCAACCGGACAGATCTCCAATCGTGAATACGAAGACCGAACAGAAGTCAGGTCATCGGACATCGCCGTGCGCGAAATCTGGCGCGCGGCGTGGGGAATGTATTCGGACGTGCGGACTCACCGACTGACGGGAAAGGATGCCCTGACAGCGGACACAAAAGAAGCCGTCGCCCGCTGCATTCTGTTCTTGAACTCCGACCTGCCTTGGGAATGGCCGACGCGCTCGTCCACGGAGATGCTCCTGTTCGCCATAGCGAGCCTCTGCACGCTCGGACTTCTCGCACGTCGCGATGTACGAAGATACCGCGCCGCAGGTGAATTCGCGGTGTGGCCGTTTCTTCGGCGATCGGACTACGAGGCGGCGTTACGGGCTCCGAGACTGCTGAATCGCGCGGTCTAACAGCGGCGGCAGCCTCCGAGCGACACCGCTGCTGTGCAGACGGATTCAGTATGTTGGCCGAGCGAATCATGGGACGAAACGCCGTTGTTCAGCTTCCAGCCGTGTTAAGGAGCAAGGTGACGCATTCGCCTCCGAGTACCGAACTGTTGTCTGGCAAATGCGGGAGCTCGACGGCGGACGCGGTGAGTATGAGCTGTGCGTTCCTGGCTCCGACTCCGGCGGCTTTGATGTCGGCGCGGAAATCCGCACGTACGGAATCTACCCGTTGCTCGGCGGGTGTCAGCTTGGTTGGAGCTGGGACGTTGTCTCGGATCTCTCGATCGAACAAATCTGCACTCAGTTTCTGTCGTTGGTCCGCGCAACGCTGTCCGAGGACTGCCGACTACGTCGAACTCTCCTGGCTGGTGAGGTCTACGATTTCGTGATCGAGGCAGCGTCCCCGCACGGCTGGCAAATCGTTGACTCGCTTCCGCTGGGACTGATCCGCCGATGGCGATTGCGCAAGCGTCAGTACGCCACTGAACAAATGCTGCAGAATCGACTCTTGCCGCCAGTCGGTTTCGCCGAGGGGCGCGACACTTGGGACAACTTTGTCTTTCGGCGGCACGTCGGCTAACAGGCGCTGCGCTCAGGTTCGTCAACGACGCGACCTTGTTCGAGGTTCAATGGCCTGTGGCCTCTGCCAACTCGACCGCCCACTCGTAGACAGCCACCTGCTTCCGGCGGCTGCGTACAAGCTCGCTCGTGAACCTGACCGACAGAATCCCAATCCCATCGTCGTGACGCCCGGCCACGCCGGTTCGAGCTCTCGCCAGATCTCAGACGAATTCCTCTGTCGCGAATGTGAAGACCGATTCTCGAAACGCGGCGAGCGGTACGTCCTCGCTCAATGCGCCAGACCGAAGGGCTTCGCACTTCGTGACGTGCTCAAGACGCTGCCGCCCCTCGTCGAGAATGAACGGTTCAAGGTGTTCGACGTCACGGTCTCAGTGGGAACGCCCGTTGAGGACTACCTGTACTTCGCCGCCAGTGTCTTCTGGCGCGCGGCCGCTCGCTGTTGGACACTCAACGGCCAAACGATTCAGCGGCTCACGCTGGGTCCGTACGAGGAGCAGTTGAGAAAATATCTCCTCGGTGAACTGCCGTTCCCCCACGAGGTACGCCTGTTCGTTCACGTCTGGAGCGAGGAGCGCGCCGGCTTCACGAGCATTGTTCCGACCAGCGGCCGCGCGCCGGATGGAACTCATCGTCACAAGTTCACCATCCCGGGAATTCTGTTCATCATCCTCGTCGGAAAGACGGTCGCGACAGAGATCGACGCCGGCGCACTGAACAGCAATGCCGGTAGTTTCATGTGGCTTTGCCCGTGGTCGAAGGACTCCCTGTTCGAGGGCATGGGCGCCCTGGTCATGGACGCACTCCGCGCTCGACGCGGCCGACGACAACCCTGATTCTGCTTCCGCCCGCTCGTTCAATCCGCTCGATCGCCGACGGCTGATTGTCGCCGCGCGGCCGGCCGCGTCATGGTTTCTCTCGGTCTATCTCTCCGTCGTCGCCGTCATCGCTCCCGGCGGGCTCGAGCAACCTCATGCCGAGTACGGCGGCCGTTTCGCGAGCCATCGGCATCCGGTACAGCGGCTCGCCGTCGGCGCGCACTCGGGCTAGCAGGATCACGTCGTCCCACACGGACACCGAGAACTGATCAAGCGGTACGAGAATCCCGTTGCGGCGCCGCGCTTTCTCCGGCGGAAGCCTCGACGTGTTCGCGGCCCACTCGCGTAAGCCGGTTGCGACGTCGATCAACCATCGACCGTCGAGCCGTCGAACGCTGGCGTTCAAACGGCGCGTCTGAATCGCCCGGCTGACCACTTGCCGCGACGCGCCGACGCGCCGTCCGAAGGCGGCAGGCGACTCTGTCGCGGGTTCCGCTCGCTTGTCTCGATGCACATGCACCTCGGGAGTTTCTCCAGAACTACCGGAGCGGCGCGATTCGTGCGCCCGCCAGCCGCCGCCGGCGAGAAGGACCCAAAGCCCGCCGGCTCAGTAACTTGCGTGACTCGACCGCTTCGATCGAGCGACGACCATCCGATCGTCGCTCGCGTTCGCGATGCGACGTCGAGCACATCGTCACGCGCGGCGACCGCCGCCCCACGCGGCCAACGTGAACGCCGAGCGCACGCGATCCTCCGCGTGTTCGGCGGCCGGCGTTCGGTGTCGGCGACGTGCCGAAGATGCATTCGCGCGCTCGAGTTCTTCGATGGTGCCGCGCGTCGGCGAGCTCGAGCCGGAGCTCGCGGACTGTCGTCGACGTCGGAGCGGACGCACGCGCGGGACGCGCCTCCGCCTGCCGTCGGGCGAGTGCGTGCTCGAGGTTCGCGATCGTGATCTGCGCGTCGTCGAGCATGGCGTCGAGCGCACGCGAACCTCGAAGAGCGTGCCTCTACGGCTCGAGGACGGCGAGAACACCGGCGATCCGGTCGTCGCGCAGGAGCTCGCCCGGCACGAGGACCGCCGCGCGACCCAAGAGGCCGCACGCCGGCGTCCCTGAATTCACGATTCGGCGGTGTCGCTCGATCGGGGGATCGGCGCGACGCGCGTACCGCGGACAACATGGGGAGTACGGGGCCAGCGTGTCAGCCTGACGGTGGCCCCCCTGTCGGCCCCCGCGCTGGCCCCCCTCGCGCTTCGTACTGGACGCAGGATAGGAACGCTCCAACCCGACACAATCGCATGAGCCGCAACGGTTTCGCACCTGGGGCAGTCGCCGCTCGATGGTCGTCGTTACAGGCACGGCGTACAGCGTCACGGGTAACGTCGGAAGGGGGAGCGACCCCTGAATCCCCTCGCAGCGCGCCGCGGCCGGGGTCGCTCCCCCTTCCTTCTGCATCCCCGCGACGCGGAGCGCGCGGCATGACGCAGACCGATCAACGAATGCGGCACCGCACGGTGTCGAAGGTTGGCTCGTCGTCGAGCCTCGTCAGCGCCATCGACGAGACACGATGCGACGGTGCTCGGCGGCGTCCAGGGTGCCCTCGCTGACGCTCGGCGGCTGCGCCGCCCTGGACCCCGCCTGCGCGCCGTCGCGTGATGCATTTGTCGATAGCGCCATCCGCGGCACCTGCCAACCCGGCGGCCGACGTTGGCTCGGTCGACGGATACAATCGGGCGTGCTCATCCCCAATGCGGATCGGGCGACGATTGAACCGGCGAAGCTGCGGGACTACCTGCTCTCCGCGACACATCCGATCGGTCGCTTCAAGGCTCGATTCTTCAATGCGCTCGGGTTCGCACCGGATCGTTGGGAGGAACTCGCCCAAGCGCTGCGCCTCCAGCATCTGACCCAAGACGGCCAGCCGGCGGGTCCAACGGTTCAGGGCCGAAAATTCACGATTCGGGCTATCCTGAATGGGCCGACCGGACGGTCGGCCTCGGTGATAAGCGTCTGGTTTATCCCGGCTGGCGGCGACGTGCCGCGGTTCGTGACTGCATATCCCGGAGATGGCCTGTGACCTTCCACACCCTCGATGTCGTCGTGCTGAACACGGACCTTCCGGCTCATGGGCTGAAGCGCGGCGATCTAGGCGCGGTCGTTGATATCTACTCGCCCGATGCCGTGGAGGTGGAATTCGTCACCGCCTCGGGTCGCACCCAGGCGCTGATCACCCTGCGCCCGAGCGACATCCGGGAAGTCGGCGACGACGACCTGGTGGCCGTGCGTCCCGCGGGTACATCTCCTACTCGCGACGCCTGACACGCATGCAGCCGACGGCGCTCCTTTACAGGCTGTGAGACCAGTTCCCTCAAAGTCGTATCGCGTTTTGCATGCGCGGCTAGCCGGGATCTCGACGTCCTGGCCGTTTGCGCTTCTCCAGAGGACGTGACGGTGCGGAGCACCCTCGCTGCGTTGCCCTGAGCTGCTGCGGATCAATGACAACGACCGATTGTTTCATCGCGTTCTCACGTACTTCTTGGACGGAAACCGCGGTGACTATGCGATGAGCCCGTCCGATCCGCTTGCGGAGCAGCGGATGCGACGCCGTGCATCCCCCCGACCGTTCGCGCGGAGGCTGAGACCATCCTCAATCCAGACAAACTCGAAGAACACATCCGGTTCATCAACTACAGCTTCATCGAACTCCTACCAGACGCGAGCGGACAATCCTGGATTGATAAACGAGTCGAAGAACTTCATCCGTACCACAAGGGGCTCAATGATCGACAGATCGTCGCCGAGGTGGAGCACGACGGCAACATTTCCGTGTTCGTAACCTTCGACGGAATGCTGAAGAAGGACTTGGCTCCTCACGTCAACATCCGGATCGAAACGCCCGTCGAATGCTGGAATGGTTTCAGGATCTCGCCCGGGACGCCACCCCCCTGGGTGCCCGCGCCCCAGCATCCTCTGGCACGCGAGACTTGGTGGCGATGGTAAGGGCCGGTCAGGGATGCCCTGGATCGTGCGTACGCCCGGATACCTGCGGCACGTGTCTGCTGCCGGCAGCGAACGCGTCCAGGTCGACCGGTAGGTAGCGCACTGCGCGACCCAGTCGCAGAAACGCCGGGCCCCGCCCTTGGCGTCTCCAGGCGCGAAGCGTGGCGACCTTCAGGCCCAGTCGGTAGGCCGCATCTGCTTCGGTGATTCCGCGATTCTCATGGGTGAGGCTCGGGCGAACGCTTGATGTCGGTGGTGACGGCACGGGACCTCCTGCGACGTTCTGGTGTCTCAGTGCACCGTAGCGCAAGTCTGGGCCGGTGGTGATGCAGGAGGGCACAGTGTCGGGCACACTGACGTTCTGGGGGCCTGACATTAGGGCGCGACGAGTTTCGCAACTGCGGCGGCCTTGTGCTCCGGCGCCAAGTGCGCGTAGCGCAGCGTCATCTTGATGTCCGCATGGCCGAGCAACTCGCGGACGGTGTTGAGATCGACACCGGCCATGACTAGCTTCGATGCAAACGTGTGGCGCAGATCGTGGAAGCGAAAGTTCGCGATGTTCGCCTGCTCACGAACCAGCGGCAGCCACGCAGTCTTGATGTCGACAATGGGATCGTCGGTGCGGCCGCTGAAGACGAACGTGGAGTCGTCGATCTCCGCGGGGTGCCACGTGCGGAGTACTTCCAGCGCTTCCGCGTTCAGCGGGATGTGGCGCGTCGTTCCGTTCTTGGCAGTCACGCCACGGACGGTCAGAAACGCCAGATCCATCTGGACGTCGGCCCAGCGCAGCGCGCAGAGCTCGCCGAAGCGCATCCCGGTGTCGAGCGACAGAATCACCATCGGTCGCAGGTTGTCGGTGTACTCACCGTACGCGGGCCATTCCTCGTACCCGCGCGCGCGCCGCCAGGCATTCGCAGATTCACGATCCTGCCGCCGGAGAAGGTCGCGCGCCTCCAGCGCTTGCCGCAAACGCCTCTCCTCATCGACCGACAGGTACCGGAGCCGCCCGGTCTTGTCCTCTCGAAGCGCTTTGACCGCTCGTAATGGATGTTGCGCCAGATGACCCCATTCAACGGCGCGACCAAACATCGCGCGCAATGCCGCGAGGTCGCGATTGATCGTCGAAGTGCTGAGACCGTGTTTGCGCCGCTCGGTCCGCCAGCGCTCCACCTCCCACGCTGACAGAGCGGACAATCGCCAAGGCGCGGTTTCAGAATCGATTTCAGCCGCGCGACCGTCTCGGGCCCTCGGCGTCGATGGGCGGTGAGCCACGGCGCGTAGATATCCGTGAGGTACTCTTCGACGGTGCGCTCCTGTTCGCGGCGCTTCAGGACGCGCGGATCACGTCCGCTGGCATATTCGCCGAGGAGAGCTTGCGCGAGGGTTCGCGCGAGCGCCGGCGAGCCGATGATCTCGATGCTTCCGAGCGAGTACCAGCGTCCACGCGCCAGAAGAACGCGGTACGAGTGTTTGCCGGTCGGGCGAACCCGAAGGACGAGCCGCGGCTGGTGCGTATCGTAGATGTCGACAGTCGCGACCGGCGGCTCTTTCGCGAGCTGGCGGAGGAGATCGATTGTCAGGTTCCGTTTCATCGATGCGACCGTCGGCGTCGATCGGGCTGAGGATGCGGCCCTTCGCCGCGGCGGCACGCCCCCACGACTCTGATTCGGGGGTGCATTAGGGGTGCACGCGGCGTGATCCGGCGCCGGTCGACATCGATCACGGTAGCATCGAAAATTGTAAAAACGTTAGGAGAATCGCCAAAATCTGCGATGGCAGTGGATCGCGGGCGATGGGTTGCGACCCCCAAAGCCGGTTCACAGGCGGGGGTCAGTGGTTCGAATCCACTAGCGCCCACCAACCTTCGCTCCATGACAAGCGCGAAGGTTGCCCGTCATAGCGTCGCGAAGCGACGCGACGGCGGACGTGCTCCGGTCCTTCGGAGCTACGGTGCCAATTCCTTCTGAATTCACTCGGACCGTGATCCGCGGCCTGCTACCGCCGCTTGTCCGGCAATCGTCGCTGGACGGCCCCGTCGTACATGTGATCCTTGGGATCGATCTGCCGCATCGGTTTCTCGCGCTGACGTTCTTCCTGCGCGTGCGCCGTGATGCCCGGCACGCGCGAGATGATGAACAACGCGTTGGCGATCTCCTGGGGAATGCCGATGTCGCCGCACAGCGCCGCGATGGCGCCGTCGATGTTGACCGGCTGCGCGCGGCCAGCGGGGAGTCCGCTCACGACGAGCTCGACCGCCCGAATCATCTGGATGTGTTCCCCTTCGAGCTCGAATTCAAGCGCCATCTGAAACAGACGCGCGGCGCGCGGATCGCGTGTGTGGAACCGATGGCCGAAGCCGGGAATCGGTTCACCCGCTTCGTGCAGCTTCTCCACCACGGTCGCGGCGGCTTCTTTGTACGAGGATCCGCGGCGCACCAGCTCGAGGCCGCGATCGAGAAACTGCATGCAGCTCTCGATGTCGCCGCCGTGGTAACGCCCGAATCCGAGCACGCCGGCCGCCACGCACGCGCGGAGCGGCGCCCCGGTCGTCGCGGTGTTGCGCGCGGCGAGCGTCGACGGCGGGGTTGCGCCGTGATCGATGAACGACACGAGGATGGCTTCCATCACGCTGCCGATCGCCGGCGAGGGCACGTCGCCCATCAGCAGGAGATAGATCGCCTCGCCGAATGTCAGCCGCCCCATGATCTCGTCTAGCGGATAGCCGCGAACGAGAATCTTGTTCGGCTCGATGCACGTCAGAGATGTCTTCCACCTGTCGTCCGAGACACGCGGGGTGAGCCGCCGTTCCATCGGGACTTCCGTCGTTCCGCCGTCCGGTCTGGTTTTTGCCATACGCAGGCCTCAGAAGGTGCCGTACAGCCGATCACCGAAGTCGCCGAGCCCTGGCACGATGAACTTGTGCGCGTTCAGCTCCCGATCGATCGCGGGCGTGTAGATGCGCACTTCAGGGTGATGCTGTTCCACGAGCCGGACCCCTTCCGGCGCGGCGACGATGCAGATCATGCGGATGTCGTGGGACCCGGCGCGCATCAACAGGTCGAGCGCCGCGACAGCGCTCCCACCGGTGGCCAGCATCGGATCGATCATCACCACGACCGAGCGATCGAGCCGCGTCGGCAGCTTCGCGTAGTACTGCGACGCGACGGCAGTGATCTCGTCGCGCTGGAGCCCGATGTGCCCGACACGCGCATACGGGATCAACTCGAGCACCGCATCGAGCATTCCAAGCCCTGCACGCAACACCGGCACCACGACCACATCGGTCGAGACCTTGCGTCCGTCCGCCGGGCCGAGCGGGGTCGTGACGGTGACGGCGGTCGCCGGCAGATCGCGCGTCGCCTCCGCGGCCAGCAGCAGGCTGATGCGCACCGCCATCCGCCTGAATAGTTCCGGCGGCGTGGCCGCGTCCCGCAGCGTCACGAGCGCATCGTGCACCAGCGGATGCTCGACCAGAAAGACCGACACGCGGCTGACTATATCAGCAGGGTGTCGATTTTCCGAAGACGGCTCAGCACGAGCGCCGGTATAGAATCACTCCTTTAACGATGACGTCCGCCACAGAAAAACAGGGAACAACACAGGAGGATCTGTGTTTTTCTGTGTTGGTCTGTGGCGCCTCCCGTCTCCTGCTGTTGTGCGCGTCGGTTGCCGCCCTCGCGGCGGCCGCCGTGCCCGTCCAGGCGCGTCGCGTATCCCTGCTCATCGCCAATGGCATCGTCGTCACCGAGGACTCGGCGCACCGCGTAATCGATCGCGGGTCGGTCGCAATTGACGGCCGCGACATTGTCGCGGTAGATCGCGCCGAGGCAATCGCGGCGGCTTACACGTCCGCCCAGACCATCGATGCGAGCGGCTCCGTTGTGATGCCGGGGCTGATCAACACTCACACGCACGCGCCGATGGTGCTCTTTCGGGGGCTCGCGGACGATCTCGCGCTGATGGACTGGCTGCAGAAGTACATCTTTCCCGCGGAAGCGAAGACCGTATCCCCGGAATTCGTTCGCGCGGGCACACGCCTGGCCGCGCTCGAGATGATCGAGTCGGGCACGACGACATACGCGGACATGTATTACTTCGAGGAGGAGATCGCGCGCGTCACGAAGGCCGCCGGTCTCAGGGGCGTGCTCGGCGAGACGATCATCCAGTTCCCCGTCGCGGACGCGAAGACGCCGGCCGAAAGCCTGGCGCGGACGGAAAAGTTCGCGGCGGAGTTCGCGCACGACGATCTGATCACGCCCGCTGTAGCGCCGCACGCGATGTATACGCTGGACGAGGCCACGTTGAAAGCATGCCGCGCGCTCGCGGATCGGCTGCGGATTCCGGTCATCATTCATCTGGCGGAAACGAAAGACGAAGTCACGACGTCGCGCGAGAAGTACCGGAGCACGCCGGCCGAGTACCTCGAGTCACTGGGTTTCTGGGGTCCGCGCACGCTCGCGGCGCACGGCGTGCACCTGACCGATGCGGATATCAAGATTCTGGCGCGACACGGAGTGGGCGTGTCACACAACCCGGAAAGCAACATGAAGCTCGCGAGCGGCACTGCGCCCCTGCAAGCCATGCGACGCGCGGGGATTCGCGTCGGGCTCGGCACCGACGGCGCGGCGAGCAACAACGATCTCGACATGTTCGAGGCGATGCGGCAGGCGGCGTTCCTTCACAAGCTCGTCTCCGAAGATCCGCGCGCGATGCCTGCGCCACTCGCGATTCAGCTGGCCACCATCGATGGCGCGCGCGCGCTTGGCATGGAGCGCGACATCGGCTCGCTCGAGCCCGGCAAGCGGGCAGACGTCATCGTGGTATCGATGGACTCGGCGCGGCAGACGCCGATGTACGATCCGCAGTCGCACCTCGTCTACGTCACGCGCGGCGACGATGTGAAAACGACGATCGTAAACGGCAGGGTTCTGATGCGGGACCGCAAAGTGCTGACGCTCGATCGCAACGCGGTCCTCGCGGGGGCGCGCGCCTTCGCGGCGCGCGTACGCGCGGCAGTGCAATAACGTAGATAACGTCAATGCTCAACGCTCAACGCTCAATGCGCGATGCTCAATGCCCAATCGGGACATGGGCCGCGCCTCTTGGTTTCCGTTTGAACATTCAGCAGTGGACATTCAGCATTGATTGCCAATGACTGCGCTCGGCAACGACCAAGCAAATGAACAAGATCCTCATTTCCGAGCAGGAGATCCAGGACCGCATCCGGAGTCTGGCTGCCGAGATTGAGCAGGATTACCCGAAGGGGGACGAGATCCACCTCGTCGCCGTCCTGAAAGGCGGGTTCATGTTCCTCGCCGATCTCGTGCGCGTGATGTCGACCGGTGTCACGATGGACTTCATGGCGCTCTCGAGTTACGGCAAGGGCACGACCTCTTCGGGCCAGGTGAGGGTGCTCAAGGATCTCGACAGCAGCCTCGAAAACCGTCACGTCATCATCGTCGAGGACATCGTCGATACCGGTCTTACGCTCCACTATCTGCAGGACATCCTCAGGGCGCGCGCGCCGAAGACCGTGCGCACGGCGTGCCTCCTGAGCAAGCCGTCACGACGCACGGTCGCCGTGCAGGTGGATTACATCGGCTTCACCATCGACGATCATTTTGTCGTCGGCTACGGCCTTGATTACGCCGAGAAATATCGCAACCTGCCGCACATCGCGATCTTGGAAAATGGTCAGAACCTGTAATCCGTCGCCGCTAATGATTGGCTGAACAACCGGCAACTGGCAACTGGCAATTGAGCGCATGATCCGCCAATTCGACATCATCACCGAGGCAGACGCGCGGCAGATTGAGACAGGCGCGACGGTGGAGCTGGCCGCCGGCGGCCACGTGACGCCGCTTGCGCGCGATACGCTGAACGCTCGCCGGGTTACGGTTGTTCCCGCGGGATCCGTGGATCCGGCCATTCCGGCAGACGTCGCGCCACGGGCCGACATTCGCCGAGTGGCCATTGTCAGCGACCACACGGCGATCCCGCTGCGAAAGGCGATCGTACGGCACCTGCGCGGCAGGGGCTTCGCCGTTGACGACATGGGTGTCGAATCCAGCACCTCTGTGGATTATCCCGATACTGCTGCCATGGTCGCGAAAGCCGTGGCGCGCGGCGAAGCGGACGCAGGGATCGCGCTCGACGGCGCCGGCATCGGATCGGCGATCGCCGCAAACAAGGTCCGCGGCGTCCGGGCCGCGATGTGCCCCGACGAGACGATCGCGCGGTATTCCCGCGAGCACAACGGCGCAAATGTGCTGACGCTCGGCGCGACGCTGCTCGCCGGCCCCGAGGCCGCGATCCGGATCGTCGACGTGTGGCTCGGCACGCCGATGAAGGAGCCGCGATATATTCGAAGGCTGCTGAAGATTCGACGACTGGAGGACGCTTTTTAACCCTCCGACCTCGGACCTTCCGCCTTCGCCGCCAAGCGGCTACGCGGACAAGCGGACCTTCGACCTTCCGCCTTCGCCGCCAAGCGGCTACGGCGGACAAGCGGACCTCGGACCTTCCGCCTTCGCCGCCAAGCGGCTACGGCGGACAAGCGGACCTCGGACCTCGGACCTCGACATGTTGAACTCCACCGACCTGCAGCGCCTCGTCGAAATCATCACGGAAGAGGTGCTGGTGGCACAGCGGCGTCCAACCGACACGCCGCCGCAGTGCGCATGCCATGCCGTCCTCTACGAGTGCTGTCCCGATCGCCTGCGCGGCGTGCTCGATGCCGGCGCGTCCCGTATCGGCCTGCATGCATCAGGCGGCGCGGCAGGCTCGGTTGCGGGCATGATCGATCACACGCTGCTGAAGCCGGATGCCGCACGCGCTGACATCGAGAAGCTCTGTCGTGAAGCCGCCGAGTTTCACTTCGCGACCGTCTGTGTCAACCCGACATGGGTAGCCCTGTGCGCGGCGCTCCTGCGCGGAACAGGCGTTGGGGTCTGCTCCGTTGTTGGATTTCCGCTCGGGGCCACCACCGCCGACGTCAAGCACTACGAGACGCGGCGGGCGATCTTCGATGGCGCGAGCGAGATCGACATGGTCATCAACATCGGCGCGCTGAAGTCAGGCGACCTCCAGGCCGTCGAGCGCGATATCCAGGCGGTGATCGCTCCATGCCGCGAAGCAAAAGTGATCAGCAAGGTCATCATCGAGGCCGCGCTGTTGACCGACGACGAGAAGATCACCGCCTCCGCATTGTCGAAGGCCGCGGGGGCGGATTTCGTGAAAACATCGACGGGCTTCGCGTCCGGCGGCGCGACCGCCGGTGACGTCGCGCTGATGCGCCGCGTGGTCGGCGCGGACATGGGCATCAAAGCCGCCGGCGGCGTACGGGATTACGAGGGCCTGAAGGCGATGGTCGCGGCCGGAGCGACGCGCGTCGGCGCCAGCGCCGGCGTGAAAATCGTGCAGGAATCGACGGGACACACGTCGACCGCTACGGCTGGGGCGGGATATTGATCGCGACAGTGCGCTGAGGAGACCACATCGCGACGCCACGGTCCTTCAACGCGCGGACCAGGCGCCACCGGAACTCGCGCCCGACATCCCCCTGCTTCTGCGGCGCGCACTTGATCTTCACCTTCAATCGCATGGCGGTCGGGTCGAAGCTCTCGATCCCGAGGATTTCGAGCGGACCCAGGATAAAAGGTTTGAAGCGATCGTCCGCCTCCACGCCTGCCGCGACATCGCGCACCAGCGCCGTCACCGTGTCGACGTCCTCACCGTACGCGATCGGCAGAATCATGACGTAATTACTGAAGTCTCTGCTGCGATTGGCCATTGTGGCGATCGCGCCGTTCGGCACGACGTGGAGCGCGCCTTCGTCGTCGCGCAGTACGAGCGTGCGCAGGTTGATGGCTTCGACGAGCCCGGCAATGCCGTTCACCGTAGCTGCATCGCCGACGCGAAGCTGGTCTTCGAGGATCAGGAAGAATCCGCCGATCCAATCGCGGACGAGCGTCTGCGCGCCGAAGCCGAGCGCAACGCCGACGATCCCCGCGCCCGTCACCGCCGGAGAGATGTCCACGCGGAACTCGCGAAGGATCATCAGGATGGACGTCACCAGGACGAGGATGGTGGTGACGCGGGTGAGGACACCGCCAAGCGTGCGGGCGCGCTTGGCGCGCTCGAGCGCATCGAGACCAGTGCCGAAGTTGACGTCGTGTTCGAAGCGCTTGATCCCGACGTTCACCGCGTGCGTGAGCGCGTAGGCGACCGCCGCAATCAGCAGGATGCGCAAGCCGGAGTCGAACGCCCAGGCGCTCAGCGTGCCAAGGTGGACTCCGGCGCGCGGCCGAAGGCCCACTACTTCGAACGCCGGAAAAATCAGGACGCCGAAGACCAGACAGAACGTTGCGAGCGCGATCAGCCGCAGCGGCGCGCGGACGAGCGGGCTGGACGTGGCCACGATATCGCGGAGCATTCCGCGCATGGCGTTCGTGAGAAACACGCGCGCCATGTGCGCGGCGGCCCACGCGATCGCCAGCGTGGGAACCACGGCCAGCGCGAGCACCTGCCAGTTCACCGGCCCCAGGAAGAGGCGTCGCCACATGGAGGCGAGCATAACAAATCCGTCAGCGACAGCATCTTGACAGCACGACGACGATTGCCGCTTCGACTGCCCTGACAGGCTCGGCCGTCGATGTCGCCAATGATCCCAACAGCTGGGGACAGTTGGTCCGCCACAGCGTCAACGGACGAAGCTCGACCTACGAAAGGTCCAATCGAGACGGCTCGCAGACCGTGACACACGTCTACTGGACATTGGTGGCGGCGGCGAACTGCCCTGCCTGCGATCACCGCTTCGATCGCTGAGGACGGCAATAAGCAGTAAACGGTACGCGGAACGCGGTACGCGCTATTATCCTCCTCTCGTGGTTTCCGCCTTCCGCCTTCGCGCGTCAGCGCGGCGGACGCGCCGTAGCCTGCGACGCGCTTCGGCGAGAGCGCAATAACTCTTGTAATGCGGGCGGAGGCGGTCAGGCGGAAGTCCTTTGCGTGGAATCAATCTTCCGGCTAGAGCCGGAAGCCACGAGATGGGTGTGAAGCTATCGACTCCCGTGCCCGTCCGCGCCGAGCGGCGACTGGCGACTAATCTCGTCGCGGACGGCCCACAACGCGGGGAAGAACCGAACGTCGATTCGCTTGCCGAGCACTTCCACGGGTGTTCCCTGCGTGCCGATCACGTTGCCGCCGATGATCCGTTCCACCACCTTCAGATGATGGAATCGCCACAGGATCGTCCGCTCGTCCCAGGTGAGAAGTTGCTCGGCGAGCTGGTAGAGATCGTCGAGCTCGTACCCGCGACGATACACATCCATCAACACGACACTGCGGCGTGCGAGTAGCGCGTCGAATGCCGCACCCGCCAACGGCGATATCTGGTGGACCCGCCTGAACCCGGGTGAATCGAACCCGGCCCCGTGGCCAAGCGCCGTACGCACGCGCGCGTAATCGCCCGGCGATATGTGCTCCAGCATGTGAATCTGCGCAATCAGCAGGTCCATGCAGTCCGTCGCCCGTCGCAGCAGCCGCACGGCGCCGGCCACGGCGTCCGCACTCACGAATGCCGTCGCCTGCTCGAATTCGAGGCAGGCGAGCTTCAGCCAGAGCTCCGACGACTGGTGGACGGTCTGGAACAGGTGCTCGTCGCGATGGACGACCTCCGCAGGGCTTTTTTGAAGCGCGAGCAGTTCGTCGGTGCGCAGGTAGCGTTCGTAGTCCGTCGCGGCCGTCCCGGTCAGGATCGGTTTGTTCAAGTCGTCCATTGAATCGTCAAACCACGAATCACACGGATCCTTTCTAGCCGATAGTGGACAGCTGCGAGCTGAGCGGGGCCGGGATGACCGCGTGCAGCGGCAGCCGCAGGCTCGCGCGGCACCCCGTCCTGTCCTCGCGATTCGCGAGGATCAGGCTGCCCCCGTGCGCTTCGGCAATCTGACGGCTCAGCACGAGACCAATGCCCGAGCCTCCGGGTTTCGTCGTGAAGAAGGGCACGAACAGATTGCCCGTATTCGAAAGGCCCGGGCCTTCGTCCTCGACCCACAATTCCATCGTGGAGGGGGACGACCCTGGGAGCCGTTGCCACCCGACGCGCACGCCGCCGCCGGTTTCGCGAACGGCATCAATGGCGTTTCGCACGAGATTGATCAGCAGCTGTTCGAGCTGGTCGGAGTCCCCCTGCACCGTCAGGCGCGGCCCTCCCGCGATCTGCACGTTGTGCCCCTTCTCGAGCGTCACCACGCGGTCGATGATGGCCGCCACGTCCAGTGCCGCGAGCTTTGGCGGCGGCAGCTTCGCGAGCCGCGCATAGGCGCTCATAAACCGGCTCAGCGACTCGGAGCGCGAGGCGATGACGCCGAGACCGCGCTGCACGTCTTCGCGCCAATCCGATGGCGGCGGCTCCCGTTCGACGATCGTCCCGAGGCTCCCCGCAATGGACTTGATCGGCGCGAGCGAGTTGTTCATCTCGTGGCCGATGACCCGAATCAGGCGCTGCCACGCCTGCCGCTCTTCTTCGCGCAGCGGCTGGCTCAAGTCCGAGAGCACGAGCAGTTCGTGCGGGCGTCCTCCCTGCCGGAACGAACTGCGTCGAATCTCCCAGCGTCCGACGCCTCCCGGAAACGCCGTATTGATGACGCGCGGGGCTTCACCCGTGAGGCAATCCTGGAGGCCGATATCTTCCGCGCGACGGCCGAGCAATCGCTCGGCCGTCTGGCTCAGGAGCCGCGCGCCGGCGCGGTTGACGAACTTGAGCTCCTGGTCATGATCGAACGTGAACACCGCAACCTCGATCTCCGCCATCACTTTGCGCAGCAGCGTGGTGGCTTCGAGTGCGTCGAGGCGCTGGTGCCGCAGAGTCTCGACCAGCGTGTTCACCTCGATCATCACCTCCCCAAGCGGGTCGCCGCCGCGCGCGCCGCGCGCGCGGATGGAAAAGTCTCCCTCGCCGAGCGCGGCGAGCAGGTTCGACAGCGTTTGAAGGGGAAGGACGACGCGTTCGCGCAGCGCGAATGCGAAGCCCAGACAGAACGCGACGATGACGACCGTCAGCGTCCACTGGACCTTGGGGGTGTAATCACCCGTCCAGAGAAAGATGAGCGAGATGAGCGCGCCGGGCAACGCCGAGGCGAGCGCCATCAGCAGGATGCGGCGGTCGTGGCTTAGCCGAGGCTCCCTGGGTCGGGCTGTCGCCATCGGTCAATGCTAAATGCTAAATGCTAAATGCCCAAAGAGGCTCGAATACCGGGGCCTTGGGCACTCAGCATCCGGCATTGACTAGAGGCCGTACCGTTGGAGACGTCGATACAACGCCGACCGGCTGAGGCCTAACGCCTTGGCGGCCTGGCTGACGTTGCCGTCGAACCGCGTCATCGCCTTTTTGATCAGGAAGCACTCGACATCCTCGAGGCTCATGTCTTCGAGGCGACCGCCGCCTTCCTTGTTGCCGCGGAGGCCGAGATCCGCGGGCTTCACCAGCGGGCCCGGGGCCATCAACACCGCGCGTTCGACGGCGTGATCCAGCTCGCGGACGTTGCCGGGCCAGCTGTGTTCGAGCAGCATCTGCATTGCGCCGGTCTCGAAGCCGGTCAGCCGCTTCCGGTACCGCTGCGCGTGCTGGCGCAGGAAGTGCTGCGCGAGCAGCGGGAGATCTTCACGGCGATCCCTCAGGGAGGGAAGACGGATTTCGATCGTGTTGAGGCGGAAGAGAAGATCCTGACGGAACTTGCCGCCGGCGACTTCTTCGGTCACGTTTGCGTTCGTTGCCGAGATGATCCGGACGTCAACGCGCCGCGTACGGGATGACCCGAGACGCTCGAACTCCCCGGTTTCGATCACGCGCAGCAGTTTCGCCTGCTGGCTGAGCGGCACGTTGGCAATCTCGTCGAGAAACAGCGTTCCCTGGTCCGCGAGCTCGAAGCGTCCGACGCGATCGGCCTTCGCATCCGTGAAGGCGCCGCGCACGTGACCGAACAACTCGCTCTCGAACACGCCTTCCGAGACGCCGCCGGAATTCACGATGACCATCGGTCGCGAGGCGCGGCTCGACACGGCGTGCAGCGCGCGCGCGATGACCCCTTTGCCCGTGCCGTTTTCGCCGAGGACGAGCACGTTCGCATCCGACGGACCGACGCGCGAGACGACCTGCAGCACGTTCTGCATCGCGGCGGACTCGGCAATCAGCTTCGGCATGCCCTCGCCACGGAGCAGCGAGTTCTCGGCCTCGAGCCGTTGTCCCTTGCGCAGCGCCTGGCTCAGTTCGATCTGGGTGCGGATGATGGCGAGCAGCCGCGCGTTGTCCCAGGGCTTCTGGATGAAATCGCGCGCGCCGCGGCGCATGGCTTCGACTGCGACCTCGACGCTGCCCCACGCCGTCATCACAACGACCGGGAGCGTCGGATCGATGCTCTGGATGCGCGACAGCAGGTTCAGCCCTTCTTCACCAGACGTCGTGTCGCGCGCGTAATTGAGATCGATCAACGCGACGTCGAACTCGCGCGCCTCGATCGCCGCCAGCACGCCGGCCGGAGAAGACGCGGTCTCGAGATGGAACCCTTCGGCTTTCAGCAGCAGGCGGAGCGCTTCGAGCACGTCCGCCTGATCGTCCGCGATGAGCACCCGCGGGTTCTCGGGACGGTGCGATGGACGTGCGCCTTCCGGAGCGTCGCCGCGCTGATCTTTGAGATGGTCGGTGATGAGCATAGTGATCCGGGCTTCCGGCTTCGGGCTCCCGGCTCCGGGCTCGAGAGTAGCGCCTCAGGAATCACCACCTGAAGCCCCCGAAGCCTGAAGCCTGGAGCCTGAAGCCCTTTGTCAGTCTGTTCTCAGCGCGATGAGCGGATCGATTCGTGTAGCGCGGCGCGCGGGAATATAGCTGGCGAGCAGCGCGATCGTGCCGAGCGCGGCCGACGTCACGATGTACGTCATCGGGTCGTGCGGGTTCACGCCGACGACCAATGCCTTGGCGAACCCAGCCGTCACGTACGCGAGCACGAGGCCGATGGCAAGGCCGACGCCGACGAGACCGAGCCCGTGGCCCAGCACGAGTCCGAGCACGCTGGAGGGCTGCGCGCCCAGCGCCATGCGCACGCCGATCTCGCGCGTTCGCTGCGAGACGGAATAGCTCGCGACGCCGTAAAGGCCGATCGATGCGAGGAGCAGCGCCAGCACGCCGAACACCGTCAGCAGGACGACGTTTATCTCCTGCGGCTGCAGCGACTGGCTGACCTGTTCTTCGAGCGTACGCACGTTGAACAGCGACAGCGTCGGATCGAGCTGCTGTACTTCGCGCCGAACCGGCGCCGCGAGCGCCGACGCGTTACCCGCGCCGCGAATGTGCAGGGCCGCTGCCGGCGTATAGTTCTGCGCCAGAGGCTGATAGATGAACGGTTGCGGGTCCTCGGCGACTCCGTTGTATTTGCTGTCTTTCGCGACGCCGATCACGGTCGTGTAGTCCTGGTCGCCGAAGAACTTGAACCGCTTCCCAAGCGGCTCGTCCTTCTTCCAGAACTGCTGCGCCATCGTCTGGTTGATCACCACGACTTTCGGCGAGGTCTTGACGTCGCCGCGCGTGAAATCGCGGCCGCGGGTGATCGGAATCCCAATCGTCTGGAAGTAGCCGACGCCAACCGTGTTGACCTGGACGAGCACGCGGTCCTTCGTCGTCGTGTCCGCCCCTTCAGGGAAGACACTGCGGAGGAAGCCGCCGGCGAGCGGCGGATTCTCGGCGATTGCCGCCCCTTTGACGCCGGGCAGCGCAGCCGCGCGCTCGGTGATCTGATCGAAGAACACCTGGCCGCGCTCCGGCGTGTAGCCCTCGCGTCCAAGATTGAAGTTCATCACCAGCACGCCGTTCGTCTCGAATCCCGGATCGATTTGCTGCGCGTACCGGAGGTCGCGAAGGAAGAGGCCGGCGGCCACCAGCGCCACGAGCGACGCCGCCACCTGCGCGACGACGAGAATCTGCCGCAGCGCGAAATACGCCATGATGCCGCGGCCGCCGCCGGCCGACGCTACGAGCTCATTCTTGAGAACCGGGACGACATCCGCCTTCGACGCCTGAATCGCAGGCGCGAGTCCGAAGAGAAGGCCGGTCGCGATCGCGAGCACGGCCGTGAACGCGAGCACCCGCGGATCGAGCGACAGTGAATCGTCGATGGGAAAGGGCAGCGGCAGCTTCGCGGCAACGAGCGCGCTGAGACACCAGTAGGCGAGGAGCAATCCCGCGCCACCGCCCGCGAGCGACAGCAACACACTTTCGGTCAGGAGCTGGCGGATCAGGCGTGTGCGATTGGCACCGAGCGCGATCCGGATCGCCACCTCCCGGCGGCGCTTCGACGCGCGCGCGAGCAGCAGGTTGGCAATGTTCGCGCACGCGATCAACAGCACGATCGCCACGACGATCATCAGGATCGACGAGAGCGTCACGACCACGTTGGGTCCCTGTCCGTTCGGATTCAGACGCGCGTCGAGCAGCGGCACCGCCGTGGCGCTGCGTCCCTTGTTGTCCACCGGGAACGCCTGCTCGAGGTTTCCGAACGTCGTGCGGAGATTGGAGCGCGCCTGCTCCGCGGTCACGCCAGGCTTGAGCCGGCCGATGGCGAACAGGAACAGGCCGCGCCGCGTGTCGTACCAGTCGAACCCTGGCTGGACGACCGGATGCATCGATATGGGCACCCACAACGATGGTCCGCCGCCGAGGAGCGTGCCCGAGAAATTGCGCGGCGCGATTCCGACCACGGTGAACGGCGTGCGGTTGAGCGTGAGCGTCTTGCCGACAATGTTGGGATCGGAGCCCAGGCTGCGTTCCCAGAAGCCAGCGCTCACGACGGCGACGGGTGTCGCGGTCTCTTCTTCCTCGGGCAGAAACCCGCGGCCCTGCGCCGGCTGCGTGCCGAGCAGCGAGAAGTAATTCGCGGTGACGACCTGCACCGGAATCTGCTCGGACTCCTTGCCGGTGCTGTAGTTCACCTGTGCGAAGGTGAACGCGGCCATGCCGCTGAAGGCCGAATTCTGCGCGCGCAGATCCTTGAAATTGAGATGGGAGACCGGCAGGTTGCCGGGATTGCGCTGATCCGTCGTCGACACGGCCATCAGCGAAGAAGCATCCGCAACGGGCAGCGGCCGCAGCAGCACGGCATTCACCAGGCTGAAGATCGCCGTATTGGCGCCAATTCCAAGCGCCAGCGACAACACGGCCACGATGGTGAAGCCCGGACTCTTGAGGAGCGTACGCGCCCCGTAGCGGATGTCTTGGAACATATAGCTTCCAGCCTCCAGCCACCAGCTCCCAGCAGATACCGACCGGTGGCGACGCCTCCGTCAGCTGGTAGCTGACAGCTGGCAGCTCGCGGCTACATATGGCTTCAAGCCACCAGCTCCCAGCAGATGCCGATCGGTGGCGACGCCTCCGTCAGCTGGTCGCTGATAGCCGGCAGCTGGCGGCTATTTAATGCGCGATGTCGAAGCCGCTCTCTTCGAGTTCCTTCTCGGCGCGCTTGCTGCCGTCCTCTTCGAGCACGCGGCCGTCGAACAGGTGAATCGAGCGGTCCGCATGACGCGCGTAACGCGGATCGTGCGTCACCATGCAGATCGTCGCCCCCTCGCGGTGGAGTTCGCGGAGCAGCTCCATGACGGCCTCGCCGTTCTTCGAGTCGAGGTTTCCTGTCGGCTCGTCCGCGAGCAGGATCGACGGGGAACCCGCGACGGCGCGGGCGACGGCGACGCGCTGCTGCTGACCGCCCGAGAGCTGGCTCGGAAGGTGCTTCGCGCGGTGCGCCATGCCGACCTTCTCGAGGGCGGCCATCACGCGTTCCTTGCGCTCGGTCGACTTCATCCCGCGGTAGGTGAGCGGCAGTTCGACATTCTCATACACGTTGAGATCGCCAATCAGATTGAAGCTCTGGAAGATGAAGCCGATCTCGCGGTTGCGCACGCGCGCGCGCTCGGAGAGCGCCAGCGAGGCGACCTCCTTGCCGTTCAGGATGTACCGCCCCTCCGTCGGCGAGTCGAGCAGCCCGAGAATCGAGAGCAGCGTCGACTTGCCGCAGCCAGACGGGCCGGCGATCGCGATGTACTCGCCGCTCTTGATCTCGAGGTGGATGCCCGCAAGGGCGTGCGTCTCGACCTCGTCGGTGAAGAAGACTTTCGTGACGCCGTCGAGGTGAATGAGCGGTTGCGCGGACGTGTTCATCGTGGCTCCTCTGAAAAAAGCTACCAGCCTTCAGCCCCCAGCCTCCAGCAGCTGCCAGCTGAAAGCTGGCGGCTGGAAGCTGGCAGCTCTATTTCAACTGCACGCGTTCGAATGAATCGTACTGCGTCATGTCCGACAGAATCACCTGATCGCCGGGCTGCAGCCCTTCGACGACTTCAATCGTGTTGACCGAGGCGCGTCCGAGCTTCACGTTCGTGCGAATCGCTTCGCCGGTCGGGAGCAGCTTGAAGATGCCGACCGTGCTGTTCTCCTGGCCGAAAGCCGGACGTCCGACGTGGACGATGTTGATGAGACGTTCGAGCGTGATCGTGCCGTCGACGCTCAAGTCCGGACGTGCGCCGGCGGGCAGCTCGCCATCCATGATCACGTCCACGCCCACCGTTCCGCCCTGCGACGCCGGGTCCATGCGTGAGACATGTCCCTTGACGATCCCGTTGCGCGTGTCGACCTCGGCGTACTGACCAATGTGAATATCTTTCGTCTGCGTTTCCGCGATCCGCAGCTCCGCCTTCAGGTTGCTCGGGTTCGCGACGCGCGCGAGGTTGGCGCCCGGGGTCACCTGCTGTCCACGCTCGACCGGCACGAGCTGCAGGATGCCGGACATGCCCGCCTTCACCTTCAGATCCTCGAGCTGCCGACGGCGGAGGTCCCAGGCGGCCTTGCGCTGGTTCACGTCGGCCTCCTGGGGCGCCAGCTGCGAGTTGATCCCTTCGCGGGTGATCGTCAGGCGCCTCTCCTCGACGCTCAACCGGTTCTTCAGGTCGTCGGCGAGGCCTCGCTTCTGTTTCAACTGGAGATCGGAGACGAGACCATCCTTGGCGAGCTGTTCGTTTGCCTCGAGGTCGAGGGCCGCCTGCTTGTACTGCGTTTCGATGTTTGCGGTATTCGCTTCCTGGCTGAGAAGCGCGCTCTGAAGCTCCGCCTTCTTGTTCGTGAACGCGGCCTGTGCAGACTGGTATCCGAGCTGCGCCTCGCGCACGGCCTGCTCGAGTTCAGGGTTGCTCAATTCCAGGATCACCGTCTCGGGAGTCACCTGCGCGCCGGGCCGGAGCACGATGCGCTCGACGCGCCCTTGGGTCTGCGCCGGAATCCAGCGGAT
>QHWT01000044.1 GCA_003222675.1 Acidobacteriota bacterium
CAGGGTGCGGGATCCGGGGTGCGGGGTGCGGGATCCGGGGTGCGGGGTGCAGGATGCGGGAGCGGAATCCGGACAGCCATGGCGGAGGCCGAGGACGGAGCGCCGGCGATCGAGGTCCGGAATCCGGGATCACGCTGAGCGACGCGCCGCACGCATCAGCGTGGCGCTCGCGGCAAGACTGATGCACGCGATGCCGCCGAACGCGAGCAGCCACGCGGTGACGCGCGCGGTGCCGCCCCCCAGGTCGAGCAGCGCGCCAAAGATCACAGGGCCCACCAGGCCTCCGGCGAATCCAAAGAACGAGTACACCGCCATCGCCGTACCGCGCGCCGACGGATCCGTGGCTTCGACGAGACCAGCTGTCAGCGCGGCGGAGTCTGCCATGATCGCGAGCACGTACAACGCGGCGGTCGCCATGACCGCAACCCCACCAATCATTCCCGCCGCCCCGGTCGACAGCGCCAGTGCTCCCGACACCCCCATCGTCGTAGCGATGATGCGAAGACGGCCCCGCGAGGCAATCTCGTTGCCCGTGATGCTGGCTGGCGGACCGAGCAGGTTCAGCAGCGCCGCGCTCGTTGACGGCGCGACTCGTGCGCCCGAGGCAGCGAACGTAAAGAACGCGACGATCCACGACCGCAACGCGAACAACTCGCAGCAGTGCGCGGTATACCCCAGCACGTAGGTCCTGACGTGAGAGTTCGCGAGAACGGTCTCGAACCGCGGCGGCGTCGCGATCCTTCGGCCAGGCTCAGGGCAGGTGGCATTGTCGGATGCGCGAGGACGCGGCAGCAACAGCATCAGGGCTGCGGCCACGGGCGGACCTGCCGCCGCGGCAGCGCACGCGACGCGCCACCCGGCGCGGGACGCAATCGCGCCCGCGAGATACAACGACACGCTCGTGCCGATGCCATACGTCGAGGTATAAAACGCGATCGCGCGAGCCTGGCGACGACCCGTGATCCGATCGGAAAGCTCCTTCAGACCCGGCATGTAGGTGCCGGCGAGCCCCGCGCCGAGCAGTGCCTGACCCGCCATGGCCAGCGGCGGCGCATCCGCGCGCGCGAGCGCGAGCGAACCCGCCGTCAGCACGACGCACGACCCGCCGTACACATAACGCGCGGGCCAGCGATCCGTGAGGCTGACGAGCACCGGCACGGCGACCATGTAACCAGCGAAGAATGCGCCGCTGATGGTGCCCGCGACGGTGTTGTTAATGTGCCACTCGGCCTGGAGCCCAGGCAACAATGCCGGCCACGTCGACACCCCAACCATCGTGCACACCTCCGCCAGGCACAAGATGGCGACGATGAGCGGCGCCGTCACGCCCGGCACCAGAAACCGTGACAGTCACAGTTCCGCCTCCTGGACCCGTCCGGATCCGGGAAGAAGTGTGAGTGTCCCCGTTTCATCGCGCGGCCGACAGGATCGACGCGGCGGAGCGATCAATGTCGTCCGACGTCGTCGACCAGTTCGACATTGAAATACGCATCGCCGGCTGGCCGCTCCAGGTCGTCCCGCCAACCCAGCAGACGCCGTCCTGCTGAATGCGCGCGACAACGTCGCACGTGATGGTCGCGCCGGACGGTGACCTCACACGGACCAGCACCTGATTCAGCACGACGTCGTTCAGGATCGTGATGCGTGGATGCGCGCGCAGCCTCTCGGCCATCTGGGTCGCACGGTCGCAATGGCGCGTGACCAAATCGGAAACATCCTTCCGGCCAAGCGTCCGCAGGACGGCACAGGTCGGTACCGCCCGCGCACGGCGCGAGGCTTCGGGGGTCCAGTCCATGCCGTCGCGGCGCTCCCCTGTCGCGGGCAGGAGGTACGACGCGGTCTGCGCCATGGCCGCGCGGTGCGCCGCCGGATGCGCGACGATCGCGAGGCCGCTGTCGTGGGGCACGTTCAACCACTTGTGCGCATCGACGGCCCACGAGTCGGCGTGCTCCACTCCATCAGCGAGCGGCCGCAGGGAGGCCGCGGCCTTCGCCCAAAGGCCGAACGCGCCGTCGACGTGTACCCACGCGCCCGCGCCGCGGGCCATCCCGATCAGTTCTGGAGACGGATCGAACGCGCCGGTATTGACGTGCCCTGCCTGCAGGCACACGATCGAGGGAGGACGCACCGTGCCCAGCGCCTCGCGCAATCCATCGGATTGCATCCGCCCCTGCGCGTCGGCCGCCACGCGCACGATCCGCGCGGCTCCGAAGCCGAGCAGCCGGCACGCGGAATCAATCGCGGAACGCGCCTCCGCGCCCGCGATCATCGTCACGCGCGGCGCGCCCTGCAGGCCGTCACGTTCCACGTCCCATCCGACGCGCCGCAGTACCTCGTCACGCGCCGCGGCGAGCGCCGTTGCGTTCGCCATCGTGGCGCCGGTCACGAACCCGATGCTGGCGTCCGGGGGCAAGCCGAACAGATCGAGCAGCCACGCCGCGGTGACGTCTTCAAGCCGCGCAATCGCCGGCGACATCACGTGGAGACCCGTGTTCTGATCCCACGCGGAGACGAGCCAGTCGGATGCGACCGCGACGGGCAGGCTCCCGCCCGTCACGAAACCGAAGTATCGCGGTCCCGGCGACGCGATGCCACCCGCCTCGATCAGCGCGTCGAGCGCATTCAGCACGTCAATGGGATCGGACGGATCGATCGGCAGACTGGCAAGTAGGGGTGGCGAGGGATCGCGCGCATTGACGTAACGCTCCAGCAGTCCGGCAAGAAAGCGCAGCGCAATTCTGTGCGCGCGGTCGAGCACCACGTCGAACGACATCCGCCGAGCGTATACCGCCGGCGGCTATCGCGCTTCGACCAATTTCGCGGCGGCCTCGTCGGTCTTGCTCTGTGCCTTCAAGGCGAGCCACAAACAATGCGCGGCACACGTGTCATGCCGCGCGTCGTAGCGCAGGTGGTTCTTCCGCCTGAAGGCGGAAGCCACCAGAGAGAGTGGCTTCCGGCTCCGCCTTCGGGCGAAGCGCTTTGGCGGACCGCCGTAGCCTTGGCGGAGGCTGGTTAGCCGGAAGTCAGCGCAGGCTTCGAATTGACCAGCGGGATCACCTCGGAGGCGAAGCGCTCCATCTCCTCGTATTGAGGGCTGAACTGCAACAGCAGCAGCTCCACGCCTGCACGTTCGAATTCGAGAACGCGTTCGGCCACCTGCTCGGGCATTCCCGTGAGGCCGCTTCGCAGGCCGCGGTTCGATACGGAGTAATCCTCGAGGCTGACCCGCTGCTCGAGTTGCGTGTTCGCAATCCACTCCTGATAGTTCGCGTAGCCGCGCCTCGTCTGCTGCACGTCGGTAATGCGCGCCAGTTCCCGTTTGAGCTCGGAGTCCGTTGACCGCACCACCGCATAGCCGGCGCTGCCGAAGGTCATCGGCGGCAGGCCGTGCGCCTCGCGTCGCGCACGCATGTCGTCGATCTTCCCGCCGATGATGTCGGGAGGATCGCCGTGCGTCAGCCACGCGTCGCACTTCTTCGAGATCAGCTCCTTCGCGGCCGGTGACTCGCCGCCCGCATAAATCGTGGGCCGCGGCTTCCGGGCGGGTTTGGGCTCGAGGACCGCGTCCTCGATGTTGTAGTAATGCCCTTTCAGGGAATACACCGGATGGCTCCAGAGTCCATCCACCACATCGAGCCACTCGGACGTGCGCGCGTACCGATCGTCGTGCTGATCGAAGGCGACGCCGTACATGCGTGCCTCAGACGCCCACCACGACGACACCACGTTCAGCGACAAGCGGCCGCCGCTGATCTGATCGATGTTCGCAGCCTGCTTTGCGAGAAGGGCCGGGAGGTGGAACGTCGGCCGCACCGCGACCATGATCTCGAGCCGCTCGGTCACGGCCGCGAGCGCCGCCGCCGTGCTCCAGGCATCGAGCGACGGCGCGTCGACGCCTTTGATGTCGTTCAGATTCAGCTCCGCGACCAGCGTCAGATCGAATCCGATCTCTTCGCTTCGCCGCGCGAGCCGGCTCACGTAAGACCACGTCGGCTCCATCCCCTCGTCGTCTACGTTCCGGAGCCATCCGCCGAACACCGGAAGCCAGTAACCGAACCGCATCACACCGCCTCCCCCGCCGGCGTTGCGACCCGCGCGAGCTCCGCCTCGAGCCAGTCCGCCAGGCGCACGAACGGATCGAAGCCGATGACGCGCGGCGCGTCCGCCACGAAATTCGACAGCGCATTGATATCGTAGAAGTACGGTCGGCCATCGCGCGGATCGATTATGTACTCGACACCGCCAATCTCGATGCCACCCGCGGCCGTGATGCGCTCGACCGCGTGAACGATTTCATCCGGCGGTGTGTAGCCTTCCACGCGCAGGTTGTTCTTCGGCGCATCGACAGGACACGCCGGCCGCGCGAGCTCAGCGCCGTCGACTCCCTGACAGACGTCCGCGGGGCACAGATTGAAACTGTCTCCTGGCGTATAGATGCGAATCGCGTACAGATATTGCCCGTTCAGCACCTCGACGCGGACGATGCGTCCAGCGTCGGCAGAGACGTATTCCTGTACGAGCGCGGTGCTGTCGATACCAAGCTGCAGCGTGCCTTCACGTGAAGCGCGCGCCAGCGTATCGGGAGAATCGAACCGGACGATGCCGGCGCCGCTTCCGCCGATGTTCGGCTTGACCACGACGGGGAACCGCAATCCGTCTGCCGCCTGGCTCGCCTGTGATGGATGGTGAATCACCCGCGCGCGCGGATACGGAAGGCCGAGCCGCTCGAGCAGCGTGAGCTGGTACGCCTTCGAGATCTCGGTCTTCCACGCCGCATACCCGTTAATCACCCGCACTCCAAGGCGCTCGAGATGTGCGAGGTACTGCAGCGTATAGAACGTCAGGTGACCACGCCCCCGTGTGTAAGCGGAGGGACTCATGCGGTTGAAGATGACGGCGTGCGGCGGCTTCCGCTCGCAGGGGTCGTAGGTGTGCTGATCGGCATGCAGCGCATCGTACGGCACGCCGCGACGATCGAGCTCCTGAAACAGCGGCCGATACCAGTCGGGATGTTCGTAGTAGATGCCGAGCGGCTTGCCGGTGACATGAGACATGTTCGATTACCCCTTCGATGCAGCCCTGAACGGCTGCGCTGCGACTGCGGCCACATCGGCAATCCCAAGCGCTTCGGCGACCGCGCGGTCGATGCGCTGAGTAACCACGTCCTGTGGACCGTCCGCGCCGAATTGCGCGTCGGTGGCGTAGATGCCGGTCGCGACGACCTGCGCACCCACGCTCGCGAGCAACGGCCGGAGCGCGTGATCGATCACGAGCTGATGTGCGGATCCGCCGCCCGTGGCAATCGGGATCGCGACCTTCCCGTCGAGCGCATCCATCGTGAACAGATCGAAGAACACCTTCAGCATTCCGCTGTAGGACGCGCGGTAAACAGGTGTGCCGACGATGACGATGCGCGCGGCGGACACGGCTGCCAGCGCATCCGCGATCGCCGCAGACTTCGTGCGGCCGAGCAGATCATCCGCCGGCAGATCACAAAGGTCGATCAGCCGCGTGTCCAGTCCCGCGCCCGCGCACCGCGCCAGGGCGTGCGCGAGCAGCCGCCGCGACCTCGATTCACGCGACGGACTCCCCGAGATGGCAACCGCTGACGTCATGTAACGGTCCCGGAAATGAGAAAGGCCCCGTCTCGCGTGAGAGGGGCCTCGAGAAACGTCGCGCTCGGCTGCTGTCGCCTTATTTGATTCGCCTGCGTGCGAGCACGCTCGTCCCTCTCTCCCTCACGGGAGTGCTACAGATGCACCAGGGACAGCAGCAGCGGAAGGGCATGCGCTGACGGGATCGTACCGTTCGCGCTTCGCACGTGTCAAATCGGAGGACGCAGGACGGTTGTCGGAGGTCGGTTGGCTGAGGTCGGTCGGCAGAGGTCGATTGGTGGAGGTCGGTCGGCGGAGTTGTCGAAGAGGACGGCTGTGGGAGTTCGGCGGCGCCGACGGAAAACGGTTCAGGTCTTGCTTCGCGGTCCTGGCGTAGCGCGCAATCGCGTGATTCGCCGACGGCTCGGGCTACCAGTCGCAGGCACTTCGATTCTGGTTGTACTCGCCGTGCGGCTGATCTCGTAACAACCGTCAACCGGCCACCGGCAACCGTCAAAGGATCCGCTCGCGCCTCACATATAGATGACGCGAGTCCCGGCGAATCTGTCCAGTCCTGGCCAGCGCATCGAGGATCCGCAAACAGGCCCCTTCGTCGACACCAAGCAACCGCATCGTCTGCCGTAGCGATAAGGTGAGTCCCGGCATGTCATCGAATTCAGCGACGATCCGTTGGACGAGTGCGTCGCGGCGCAGCACGTTGCGCCGTTCCGTCAAGCCCGATGGAGGCAGATGCATGCTGATTGGACGCCCTTTGACATCACCGAGTGAAACCACCGCCGATGCGGGATGCTTCGCGAGGGACATGTGACACTCCCGTGTGGACGCGGTTGACGCCCGAGGGCCGCCATAATACTCCAATTCGCCGACTTTTGATCCCTCGTACGCCGTGATGCGTTTCGGTCCACGTAATCTTCTGGAAGATCGCAAAATAAGACGACGAAATCGACCAGCGCCTCGTCGGAGGTGACGCGCCTCGTCAGCATCCGCGCCGCCGCATGCGCGCGACTGCCGCGTCGACGGTCGGCCGCGGCGATGTCGTTCCCGCCGTCCGCGAACGCGCACGTGAGCCGCCCGGCGCGCGACGTGTTCGTGCCGCCTTCGACTTCGCCGCGCAGCCGCCCGGCAAGTACCGCTGAGAGAAAGCCGCCAACGACGACCCCGGCGATCTCGAACAGCAGCCACTCGCGCCACGGGCCGTCAGGTGTGGACAGGTATCGACTGAAATACGGATTGGCGGCCGCGCGCGCCGGCGCCACCGCCGCCACCGTTCCCGCTGCAGTCGTCGCGAATGCACCCGACGCGCCGAGGCCGCGGCCGGTCAGCACGAATGCGGACAACAACACGAGCCCGAGCGCCACACCGGTGACGTAGGGGTCCGCGTACGGCTTGGCGCGCGTACGCGCGCCGGGTCGCGCATCTGTAGAGCGGGTCTTTAGACCCGCCGAAGCAGCGCTGAAGTCCTGCGCGATGACCTGTGTGCTGGCCACGTCATTTCTTCGCCGGATTGTCGATGGGCAGCCCGCGTCGGGCCCAGTCCTCGTATGAACCATCGTACAGCAGGATCGGGTGACCGAGCGAACGTGCCGCGAACAACATCGCGGTGGCCTGTTGCCCGACGTGGCAGTAGCCAATCACGGTGTCGCCGGGTCTCACGCCGGCCTTGACGAAGATCGCGTCGAGCTCGGCGGCCGGTTTCAGTTTCAAGTCGTCGCCATTGACCTGTCCAAACGGAAGGCTCTTCGAGCCCGGAATGTGACCGGGCATGTGGTGCTCCATCCGCCCACCCTCCTGCACCCCATCGTAGAACGAGGCATCGCGTGCATCGATGACGACGAACCCTGGCGCGTTCGCGTGCGACTGCACGAACGCGGCGTCGGCCAGCATGGGCTTCATTCTCAGCGGCGACAGCTTTCCCTTCGTGGCGGGTGGAATGGACGCGGTGACCTCGCGTCCATCCTTCTTCCATGCTTCCAGTCCGCCATCGAGCATCGAGACGTTCTCGAGGCCGGCGTAGAGGAACGTGAAGATGCCGCGCGCCGGGGGCGAAATCCAGTCCTTCGCGCCGTACACGATGATGCGCGAGTCATCGGAGATGCCGATGGCCTCGAGCTGGGCGCGGAGCCTCTCCGGTGATGACATTTCGAGCGACAGCGCCCCCGGTCCCTTGTCGTCGGCGGAGATGGCGTGGAGGCTCAGGTAACGCGCCCCGGGGATGTGTTGCGCGGGATATTCCGACTCCTCCCCCACGTGGAGCAGCACGAGCTTGGAATCCTTCAAATGCTGCGCGAGCCACGCCGTGGACACGAGCATCGAGTCGCGGGGCGTTTCCGCGCGCGCGGCAGCAGGCGCGAGCGACAGCGCCAGCGCAGCGCCACACACGGACATAAAGGATGTCTTCACAGGAACCTCCCGGAAGCGTTAGACGAACATTCTCTTGTCGATCTTCTACAAGAGACACGCGGTATTGTCAATTGGTCGAGGCCGGCTGAAGCGGGCCACCACACCATGGCGCAATCGATCCTCATCGTCGGGGCCGGCGTATTCGGACTGACTGCCGCGTGGGAGCTGCGCGCACGCGGGTGGGACGTCGAGATCATCGACCCCGGTCCGATTCCGCGAGCGACGGCCGCGTCAACCGACATCAGCAAAGTGATCCGCATGGACTACGGATCCGACGAGCATTACACACGCATGGCCGAAGGGGCGCTCGCCGGATGGGACGCCTGGAATGCGCGCTGGTCGCCGCCGCTGTACCACGAGGCCGGATTCCTCGTGCTGTCCTCTGGCATCATGCGGCCAGGCGGCTTCGAGCGCGACAGCTTCGATCTGCTGCGGACGAGAGGGCACGACCTGCAGCGCATCGGCTCGACGTACGCGCGTGCGCGCTTCGCCGCGTGGTCGAGCCGCCAGTATCAGAGTGGGAAGGTCGTCGCGCGCATTGCCGACGAGGCGCGCACCGCCGGCGTACGGCTGACGGAAGGCGCGGCGTTCGGCGAGGTCATTGATGAACGCGGCCGCCCGGCTGGCGTAAGGACCGCGGATGGCGGGGTGCTGTACGCGGATGCCGTCCTGATTGCGGCGGGCGCGTGGACGCCGCTGCTGCTGCCACAGCTTGAAAACGTCATGTGGACGACAGGGCAACCGGTCGTGCATTTCGTGGTCGACGATCCGTCGGCGTGGCAGGCGCCCCGCTTCCCGGTCTGGGCTGCCGACATCGCGCATTCAGGTTGGTACGGCTTCCCTGCGCTTCCAGATGGAACGCTGAAGATCGGACATCACGGCCGGGGCCGGCGCGTCGACCCCGATGCGCCGCGCACGGTGCTGGCCGAAGAGGAGGACCAATTCCGCCAGTTCGTACGACGTCATCTTCCGCGGCTGGGGGACGCACGGATCCGACTGACGCGGCTGTGCCTCTACTGCGACACGTTCGATGGCGATTTCTGGATCGATGAAGATCCTTCGCGACCGGGACTGTTCGTCGCCCGATGTCATTGAACGGAAGCCGAACGCGTGGAAGGACAGGTTCAAGTGGCGAACGCGTGTGCGCGACGGGAAGGAAGCGGCGCGAGCGCTGAACTCGTCGGCTCACGGGATATGACGGCGGACCTGAAGGTCCGCCCTGCACGTGAACTACACAATAGACCGGGTCTTCAGCAGGCTGCTGAAGAAGAAGACAGCCCTGCGGGATTTGGTGATTTCTGGATTGGGTAATCTGGTGATTGTGCTTCGCACGCGTTCCCGCGCGTGCGTTCTTTCTAGAGAGACCCGGCGGCGTGAGCTACGACTCCTGAGCCGTAAGCCGCTCATGCGGCCGGCAGCCGCAGGCGGGCCTCCACGCCGCCCGTGCCCGAGCCGGCGAGCGCGATCGAACCGCCATACAGCTCCGCGAGGTCGCGCACGATCGCGAGGCCGAGTCCCGAACCGGGCGCCGCTTCATCGGCGCGCACGCCCCGCTGCAACACCGCTTTCCGCATCGACTCCGCGAGTCCCGGCCCATCATCTTCCACAGCAATGTCAACAGCGCCGTTGACCTGCGACGAAGCGATCCGCACCTGCGACCGGGCCCACTTGCAGGCATTGTCGAGAAGGTTCCCGAGCATCTCGTCCAGATCCTCGCGCTGGCACCTGACGGCGTGATCGGCGGGCACGTCCACGTCGATCGTCAGGCCGCGGCCATCGTGCAGGCGCAACATCGTGCGGGTCAGCGGCTCGGCGGATGCCACAACCGCGCAGCGGGCGCCGGATGTTGCACCCGATGCCGCGGCGCGGGCGTGTGCGAGGTGGTAGTCGACCTGCCGGCGCATGCGTTCGACCTGGCTATGGATCGCGTCGGCGACGTCCGCGTGTCCCTCGCCCGCGGCACGTTCCGCTTCGTGCGTCAGCACGGCAAGCGGAGTTTTGAGTCCATGTGCGAGATCTCCTGCTTTCGCCAGCGCGCGACGCACCATCTGCTCACGGTGCGCAAGCAGCCCGTTGAGATCGTCGACGAGCGGCTGGATCTCGCTGGGATACGTCCCCTCGACGCGGCCGTCATGCCCCTGGTGCACGGCGCCCAGCCGCGCGCGCAACTGGTTGATGGGCGTCACGCCGCGGCGGACCTGCGCGACGCCGACGGCAAGACACACGAGCGCAGCAATCGTGAGTGGGACCGGATGCGTGAAAAATCCATGAAACTTCTGCGGCGCGCCCGGATGGCGCACCATGTACGCGGTGATCACGACGAGCGTGACGATGAACAGCCCGATCGTCCACAGCACGGCGCCGAGCAGCAGGCGCGAGCGCAACGACACCATTACCCTGGTTCCTCGATGCGGTATCCCATGCCCCGCACCGTTTCGATATACGGCACTCCCAGCTTCCGCCTCAGACGTCCGATGAAGACCTCCACCGTGTTCGAGTCGCGGTCGGATCCTTCGGCGTAAATGTGATCGGTCAACTCGGTTTGCGAGACGACGCGGCCGCGGTGGTGCATCAGATAGGAGAGCACGCGGAACTCGTGGCTGGTCAGCTTCACCGGAACGCCATTGACCGTCACCTTCGCCGCGCGCGGATCGAGCGCAAGCGCGCCGCAGCGGAGATCCGTGGTGACGTGCCCGCTTGCCCGGCGGATGAGGGCACGCAGCCGTGCCAGCACTTCTTCCATGCGAAACGGCTTCGCAACGTAGTCGTCCGCGCCTCCGTCGATGCCCTGCACCTTCTCGTGCCAGCTGCCGCGCGCGGTCAGGATCAGCACGGGCACGTCGACCCCCGCGTCGCGCCACCGCCGCAGCAATGTGAGCCCGTCGATCTTGGGCAGACCGAGGTCCAGGACGATTGCATCATAGCGTTCCGTTTGCGCGAGGAAATCACCGCGCTCGCCGTCAGCCGCGCAGTCGACAGCGTAGCCGCCCTCTTTCAGCGCCGTCGCCAGCTGGCGTGACAGCGCGCCTTCATCCTCCACGATCAGTATTCGCATGAAGCGTCAAGCTCGAGTCCCTTTATAGCTCACTCCTTCCTGAACGGCAGCTGAACGCGTCGTTCACGGGCCGTTCAGCGCCATGTTCATACCATCGGGTCATGCGCAATCGAACACTCGTCGCCGTTGTTGTCGCCGCTGCCCTGATCGTGTGCGTGGCACTGTCGATGCGTGCCCAGGGGGGCGGCGCGCTGCACCGCTGGTTTTCCGCGATTCACGGCCGCTAATGAGGCGCACGGAATACAGCCTGCGTGTCAATGCTGAATGCCAAATTGCTGAATGCCGAGTGTCCATTCAATTCGGCAAGGAGATACATATGAAGAGATTCGCTGCACTCATCGCGATCGCTGTGCTCGTGGTCCCACCGCTCGCGGCGCAGGAGAAGAAGGCATCGACACCAAGCGTCACGGGCACGTGGACGATGACGGTTGATGCGGCGCCGCACGGCGTCGCGACCATGGGGCTCGTGCTCGAGCAGAAGGGAACCGCCGTGACCGGCACGTTCGCGAGCCCGCACGGCGACATGCCGGTCGAAGGGGAATTCGTCGACGGCACGTTAAAGCTCGTGACGACGATGAAAGACGCCGATTCCCAGATCACGTTCGAAGCACGGTTGAAGAACGAGCGCCTGACTGGCTCCCTATCGAGCCAGATGGGGGACATGCAGTGGACCGCTGAGCGCGTCACGCCATTGAACAACCGCCACTGAACAACTGCCACTGAAGGACACAGAACACACAGCGCGGCTGCGCCGCAACCAAACCCGTGGCGCATCAGCGCTAGCGGCAGGACCCGTGGGCCCGCCGATCTCGTAGAACAAACGCATTCTTGTCAGGAAAACACGTTTTCGCGCGTTTGTTCTACAGAGAAGGTCAGAGAAACACCGAGAAACAACAATCATGAAAGCTATCGCTGACGGCGTTGTTCAGTGTTCTCGGTGTTGTTCTGTGGCCATGACTAGAGACATCGTTTTCGCGTGGCGCACCATCGTGCGCATGCCGGCACTCGCGGTCGTCGTGATTCTGTCGCTCGGCGTCGGTATCGGCGTCAACACGGTTGTCTTTTCGTGGATGCAGTCGGTGCTGTTCCGCCCGATCGCTGGCGTGCGGCACGCGGGGGATTTCCACCTCGTTGAGCCGCGCACCGACAGCGGCATTTATCCGGCCGCATCGTGGCTCGAATACCGAGATCTGGCCGAGCGGCTCCGCACGATGGAGGCGCTGATCGCGTTCCGGATGGTGCCGCTCTACGTCGGCGAATCGGGACGCGTCGAACGCGGGAACGGTCTGCTCGTCTCCGGCAACTACTTCACCGCACTCGGCCTGCAACCAGCGCTTGGCCGCTTCCTGCTCCCGGCTGAAGCGGCAACGCCAGGCTCGGCACGCCTCGTCGTGATCTCGCACGACTACTGGCAGGCGCGGTTCGCCGGGGCGCCGGCGGTTGTCGGCAAATCCATTCGCCTGAATGGCATCGACGTCACGGTGATCGGCGTCGCGCCGCGCGGCTTCCAGGGCACGATTATGCGCCTCAGCTTCGATCTGTTCCTTCCAGCGACGATCGCGCCGGTCATCTTCAGCGGATCGCAAGAGCTCGAGGACAGGAGCGTCCGCGGCTATTCGATGATGGGACGCCTGGCGCATGGCGCCACACGCACGCTCGCCCAGACGGAGCTCGACACCGTCATGCGCGATCTGGCGCGCGCCTATCCCAAATCCAATGCCGCGGTCGCTGCCGAAGTGCGTTCGTTCTGGGAATCACCACGAGGGCCGCAACGGCTGCTCGCGGCGTCGCTCGCGTTTCTGCAGGCCATCATGCTGCTGCTGTTGCTTGCAGTCTGCGGCAACGCGGCAAACCTTGTGATGGCGCGTGCCAGCGCGCGTCAGCGGGAAATGAGTGTCCGGCTTGCGCTCGGCGCGGGCCGGTGGCGAGTCGTGCGCCTGCTGCTCACCGAGAGCGTGCTGCTCTCACTGATCGGCGCGACGTTGGGCGCAGCGATTGCCTTCTGGGGCACGAACGCGCTGACCGCCGCGCCGCCGATGCGCGTCCGTGGAATTCCCATCACGTTCTCAACCGACGTCGACAGCATGGGTCTCGCCTTTGCAATGTCGCTCGGGATTGCCTGCGGCATCATCTTTGGCCTCGGGCCTGCCCTGCAGCTCGCGCGGCTCGACCCGCAGCAGATCCTGCGCGGCGGCGTCAGCACGCCCCGGCGCAGCCGGATGCGCAACACGCTGATGGCGCTCGAAGTTGCGCTCGCGATCGTGGTGCTCCTCGCCGCGGGTCTCTTCTTCCGCAGCTTCATCGAGACGCGCGAAACCGATCCTGGATTCCGTCGCGACGGCGTGCTGCTGGCGGCGTACGATCTCACCGAACGCCGCGTCGACGCGTCGGGCGCGCGCTGGTTTGCGACCCGCCTTCTGGATCGGCTGCATGCCGTTCCTGGAGCCGAAGCGGTCGCCATTGCGGGCGCCGTTCCGCTCGACATTCATGGCATGCCCACGCGCTTCTTCACCCTCGACGGACGCGCGCGCGACGATGGAATGCCGGACGAGGCGCTCGCAAACACCGTGACGCCTGGCTACTTCGCGGTGATGGGGATCCCGCTGCTCGCGGGCACGGATTTCGCGAGCCTCGCGGACACGGCTACCTCGCCGCAGGTGATCGTCAACGAGGAGTTCGTGCGGCGATATCTCGAGCGCGCAGACCCACTCGGCCGACGACTCGAACTCGGCGGCCGCGCGTATTCGATCGTCGGCGTGGCACGCAATGCTCTATACAACGCATTCGGCGAGCCGCCCACGCCCATTATCTATCTGTCATATCGCGACCGTCCGTCGCCTCTCGGTGAAATTCACATGCGCACGCGCGCCGGCGCGGAAACAGCGGTCGCGTCCGACGTGCGACGCATCGTCCGCGACCTCGACGCGGACCTTCCGATCTTCGATGTGCGCACGCTGAACGATCACATCGAATCGAATCTCATCCTGCGTCGTATTCCCGCGCGCATGTTCGCTGTGCTCGCACCATTGCTGCTGCTGATGGCGGCGATCGGGATTTATGCGGTGGTGTCGTACACCGTCTCGCTCCGAACGGCGGAGATCGGCGTGCGGCTCGCGCTGGGCGCGACGGGCCGTCGCATCGTTCGGGAGTTCGTCGCCGACAGTCTGCGCGTGATTGTGGTGGGCGCCATCGCAGGATGGATCGTCGCCTTCGTGCTCGCCGTGGATATCCTGTCGGGTGGACCGATCGACGTCGCCGTGTTTGCTGCGGTGCCGGCAATTCTCCTCAGCGTCGCCGCGATCGCCGCCTGGCTACCCGCCCGGCGCGCGACGACGGTGGATCCCGCCGTGGCGCTGCGAGAGGCGTGAGAACGGGCTCATGACTCAGGACTGAGGACTCATGCTGGCTCGTGGCTGGGTACCCGTTATGTATCACGCAGCGCGACACTGGGATCGACATTCATCGCGCGTCGCGCGGGCAGGTAGCACGCGAGCAGCGCGACGAGGGCAAGAATGCACGGGACGATTGCAAACGTCGACTGATGACCGCGGCCGGATGCGCACCCGGCGTCAGATCGTCGGCTGTCGAGAGGAGCCGTCCGCGCTCGGCGCTGACACCGAGCACATCGAAGAAGTTGCCCGTGACGATCGCGCCGCTCAGCAGATCCGTTTCGCCATCCGCATTGAGACTGGCCGAGATCCCGCCCCACGCGGCAAGAGCGTCGAGCAGCCGATTGCCGTCGCGAAGTGCTGCGTAAGCTGGATACGAGAAGACGCCTCCGACCGGCCCCCTGAATGCGTAGACGAGCCGATCGCGATTGTTGACCGGGAGGTGCTGCAACAGCGTCGCGTTGACGAGACTGAAGATCGCGGTGTTCGCGCCGATGCCAAGCGCGAGCGTAAGAATGGCGGCGACGGCAAAGCCGCGACTCTTCCACAACGATCGCGCGGCGTACACGAGATCTCTCCAGAGATCGCTCAGCAAGTGACCCCGCGGCGCCCCCGCCGCAATCGGCTCGCGCGCGAACGATTGCCTCAGCGTCCGCATCTCGCGGTCGAACAGGTCTTCATCGTCGATCTCGTCGATCGCGAGCCGCATGGCCTCGTCGTGACCGGCGCCCGCTGCGCGCAGCTCCTGGTAACGATCGTCGAGATGCTGGGATAACTCGTCGACAATCTCCCGCTCACGCGGCGGACGCAACCGGAGCCTGACCAGCCGTGCGATGAGCACCGCTTTCCATTCAGGCATGCTCGTCTCCAGTGATGCGGCGAATGGCCTCGACGAACTCGCGCCAGTTGTCGCGCTGCGCGGCCAGCACCTGTCTGCCGGTGGCCGTGAGTCGATAGAGGCGGCGACGGCGCTCGCCGGCTTTCTCGATCCATTTCCCCTGGATCCATCCACGCTCCTCGAGGCGATAGAGCAATGGATAGAGCGATGCGACCTTGAAGCGGACACGGCCGCCAGAGCGACTCTCGATCAATTTGCTGATCTCGTACCCGTGGCGCGCGCGGGCCTCCACGAGCGACAGGATCAGCAGTTCGGCGCTGCCCTTCTTCAGCTCGCGATCCAGTGTCCGAGAGATATGCTTCATAGAGACATATGATACAGCAGCCTACGAGAAGGTTCCAAGGGGTTGTCGGTTGCCGGTTGTCGGACCTCGAATCTCGAACCTCGGACCTCGAACCTCGGATCGCGTCAATACTCCGGGTATGGTACGCTCCGACGCCGGGAGGATATCAATGATCGGCAAGATCCCGGTTACAGACGTATTCCGCCGAGGGCTGTTGATAGTCGCCGCGGCGCTGCTCCTGCCCACCACGGCCGTCGCGCAGTTCGACGCGGCCACGGTGCTCGGCACGGTTCGAGATTCATCCGGCGCGATCGTTCCGGGCGCCACGGTGACGCTGACGAACGCCGGCACCGGAATCACGGCGAGCGCCGTCAGCGACGAGCACGGGAACTACCAGTTCCTGAACGTCCGCATCGGCACCTACAGCGTCCGCGCGGAGCTGCAGGGCTTCTCGATTGCGAAGACGCAAGACGTGGACGTCACCGTCAATGCGCGCCTCAGAGTGGACCTGATGCTCAAGGTCGGCGACCTCGGCGAGACCGTGACGGTCACCGGCGCCGCGAAGCTCCTCGAAACGGAATCGAGCGATCGCGGGCAGGTCATCGCAAAGGAACAGATCGTCAATCTCCCGCTCAACGGGCGCGCTTACGCGGACCTCGCGCTGCTCAGCCCGGGCGTGCGCCGTTCGGCGATTTCCGATTCGCGCGACGCATCATTCAACGTGCACGGCCTGCGAAGCGCGCTCAACAGCTTCATTCTCGACGGCGTCGACAACAACTCCTACGGAACGAGCAATCAGGGCTTCTCGAACCAGGTGGTCCAGGTCTCGCCTGACGCGGTCGAACAGTTCAAGGTGCAGACCAATAACTTCAGCGCGGAGTTCGGCCGCACGGGCGGCGCGGTCGTGAACGCGACGATGCGGAGCGGCACAAACGCGTTCCAGGGCACCGCCTGGGAGTTCCATCGCAATGACGCCTTGAACGCGGTCGGCTTCTTCAAACCCTCGTCCGGTGTGAAGCCGAAACTCGTGCGCAATCAGTTCGGGTTCGTCTTCGGCGGACCCGTGATTCGCAATCGCACGTTCTTCTTCGTCGACTACGAGGGCTTCCGTCAGATCTCCAAGACCACGACCTTTGCGAGCATCCCGACGCTCGAGCAGCGCCAGGGCATCCTCGGCAAGCCGATTCTGAATCCGCTGACGGGTGAGGTGTACGCGAATGGCGTCATCCCCGCGAGCGCAATCACGGCGTTCGCTCGAAAGGTCCTCGCCGATCTTCCTGCCCCGACGCTGCCGGGCATCTCCAACAACTTCGACTCGCTGCCGCGCCGGCAGGACTTCAACAACAAGTTCGACGTGAAGGTCGATCACCAGTTCGGGCCCGGCATGACGGCGTTCGTACGCGTCAGCCATCGCAAGGTCGACAACTTCGAGCCGTCGCCGATCCCCGGCGACACAGGTAGCCCCAGCAACGCGTTCGTCCACGTCCTGAACGATCAGGTTGCCGGCGGCTACACCTACTCGCCCACTGCGAACTCGCTGCTCGAAATGCGCCTCGGCTGGTCGCACACCGATGCCGGCAAGCAGCCTCCAGGAGTCGGCGGACCGACGATGCTGGAGCTCTATGGGATTCCCGGGCTGCCCAGCGATCCGCGCTTTGCCGGCGGATTGACCGAACAGGGCATCACCGGATGGACGACGTTGGGGCGGCAGAACAGCAATCCGCAGTTCCAGAATCCGTCAGTGTTCAATCCACGCATCAACTACTCCTGGGTACGCGGGCGACAGAGCTTCAAGAGCGGCTATGAGTACCAGGCGATCGCGACCGAGATCGACGACTTCCATCCGAAATACGGCCGCGACACGTATGGCGGACAGTTCAGCCGGCCGGCCGGTGCGCCGGCGGATCCCGCCACGTACAACCTCGCGGACTTCATGTTCGGCGCACGCAACGCGTACTCGATCGTCAATTCGTTCATCGCGAATCTGCGCCAGCGCATGCACTTCGCGTATGTCCAGGACGACGTCAAGGTGAATCAACGGCTGACGCTGAACCTCGGTCTTCGCTATGAGTTCGCGACACCGCAGTGGGAGAAAGACAATTTCCTGACGAACTTCGACCCCGCGACGAACACGCTGATCCAGGCGAAGGATGGATCGATTGACGATCGCGCGTTGGTCAATCCCGATCGCAACAATTTCGCGCCGCGGCTCGGGCTCGCCTATTCGATCAACGAAAAGACGATCCTGCGCGCCGGGTACGGCATGAGCTACATCCACTTCAACCGGCTCGGCGGCGAGAACCTCCTCTCCTTCAACGGCCCGCACGTCGTTGCGCTGAACGTGACGCAGCAGCCGTCGCAGGGCGTGTGCGGCCCCACGACCGCCCCGACGTCGTGTTTCCGCACGACGCAGGAGGGATACCCGGAAGGGCTGAACGTGCCGTCCGCGTTCAACACGCTCAACGCGCGCGTGAACTACATTCCGCGCGACAATCCGACCGGGAATGTCACAAGCTGGCACGCGTCAGTGCAGCGCGAGCTGCTGCCGAATCTCCTCGTGGATGTCGGCTACGTCGGCAACAAGAGCCGCGACATCATGATCCTCGCCGACTACAATCAGGCGCGGCCGAACGCGCCGAACGAGAACACCGCGCTGCAGGCGCGCCGGCCGATTCCGGGCTTCCAGGAAATCCAGATCGCCTATGGCGGCGGAAAGGGGGACTACCACGCGCTGCAGATGAAGGTCGAGCGGCGCTACACGCGCGGGCTCTACCTGCTGAACTCGTTCACCTGGTCACGCGCGCGCGACAACGCGTCGGGGCATCTCGAAGTGCAGAACGGCGACAACAGCCGCGTGAACTTCCGCGATCTCGACTCGGAGTTCGGCACGTCGGGATACGACCAGCCGCTGAACAACACGACGAGCTTCGTCTGGGAGCTGCCCTTCGGCAGGGATCGACGCTACGCCAACAGCCTGAACCCGATCATCGAAGGGGTGCTCGGTGGCTGGCGCGTGGTGGGCATCAACACGATGACGAGCGGCGTGCCGATCAACCTGTCGTACTCGCCGGCGGCGGCCTTCCAGGTCAGCGGCCTTCCGACCTATCGTCCGAACCTGACCGGCAATCCGCTCACGCCAGAGGATCAGCGCACCATCAGTAATTACCTGAATCCGGCGACCGTCGAGATCCCGACCGACCGTTCGCAGCCGTTCGGCAACGCGCCGCGCAACGTCGTCCGCAGCAACGCGTTCTATCAGTTCGATCTCGGCCTGCACAAGACGTTCGGCCTCTGGCGCGAACAGACGAGGCTCGAGGCGCGCATCGAGGCGTTCAATCTGTTCAACACGACGAACTTCGGTCCGGCAAACGGCAACCGGTCCGCGAGCTCGTTCGGCGCAATCAGCACCACATTCCCGGCGCGGCAGATTCAGCTGGGGATGAAGGTGTACTTCTAGAAGCCCATCTCGTGGCTTCCGGCATTAGCCGGAAGATTTCGCGCGAAGGTGGAAGGCGGAAGCCACGAGAGTGGATGGAGCCGGAAGCCACGAGATTGATTTTCAGGACTGCCGTACTATAGTGACCTGATGGATCGACCCGGGTTCGACCTGATCGCGTTCGACGGCGACGACACCCTCTGGCACAACGAACGGAGCTACCGGCATGCGCGGGAGCGGTTCCGACGGCTGCTCTCCTCCGCCGGCGTGGACCTGAGCGACGACGAGATCGAAGCGTGCGTCAACCGCACGGAGCTCGAAAACATCGACTACTACGGTTACGGGGTGTCGAGCTTCACGCTGTCGCTCATCGAGACTGCCATCGACCTCACGGGCGGCCGCGTGGGCGGGAGCGATTTGGCAGGATTGATCGAGCTCGCGAAAGAGATGCTGAGCGAGGAAATCGAGCTGTTCGAGAGCGCGCGCGGTGCGCTGGCCGCGCTCTCGGCGACGCACCCCCTGATGCTGATCACCAAGGGAGACCTGCTCCATCAGACCTCGAAGCTCGAACGCTCCGGTCTTCAGCCGTTTTTCAAGTACGTGGAGGTCGTGAGCCACAAGACGCCGCGCGTCTATGCATCCATCCTCGCTCGGCACGGCGTAGATCCGGAGCGGTTCCTGATGATCGGCAATTCCCTCAGGTCCGACGTGCTGCCGGTGATCGAGATCGGGGCGCGCGCCGTACACGTGCCCGCCGCCCTCAGCTGGGCGCACGAACACGCCGACGTCCCTGAAGAGGCGAAGGATCGGTTCATCGAGCTGCCCTCTCTCGAAAGCCTCGCGGAGCTCGTTGCATCGCTCGAGAGCCCCGCGAGCTCGTCGTCTGCTAGAAAGTAAACTTCACAGCCAGCTGCACCTGGCGCGGATCGCCCACGCCCTGCCGCAGGAATCCATCGAAGTTGAACAGCGCCGGCGTCGTCAGCGGATTGACGTTGTTGGCGTTGTTGAACGTATTGAACATCTCGATGCTGGGAACGACCTGGTAGGTCCCGAACCGGAATGCACGCTGCAGCCGCCAGTCCAGCGAGAAGTACTTGTTGTCCTTCCTATCCCAGTTGCGGCCGCGATCGTTGCCGTCCAGCACGCGAGGCGACGTGGTGATCGGCTGCGCCGTGCGCGCCTGCATGCGAACGTTCGCCAGGAAGCCGTGCGGCAGCTGCACGTACGTATAGAAGTTGAATTTGTGACGGATGTCCCGGTCCGACGGTCCGTAGTCGAGGCTCAGGTCGTAGAAGTTGAACGAGCGCTCCGTGAACGGATCGCGTTCGTTTGAATCGTCGTCTTCATCCTTGGCCAGCACGTAATTCGCTTCGAGCTGGTAATTCCGCGAGAAGCGCTTGCGCACGCCGAATGTCGCCCCGCGATAGCTGGAGCGGCCGACGCTGCTCGCGACGAACACATCGCCCAACTGCGGCTCGAACGGATTGGCGCCAGTGTAAACGGTGGCGTCGCGCGACGGCGGCTGGACCGCCGCGGCGGCTGTGCCGTGCACGTTGATGTTCAGGAAGCGCGTCAGGTGCTGCCCCTTCGCATAGGTGAAGTCGGCGTACACACCGAGGCTCGGCGCCAATGCGCGCTCGAATCCCGCATTGAAGCTGTAGATGCGCGGGTTTCGATAGTTTCGATCGAACACGCGCACGCCGCTGAAGAACGGGAACGTACCTGCTGGAACGGCGCTCGGCGCGAGCAGGTTCGGCCACACGGGCATGTCGGCGAAATAGGCGAACGAGGTGTTCCGGAAGTCGCTCTTCTGCTGGATGCCGTTGGTCGTTACGGAGCCGACCTGGCTCAGCATGTTCTGCCTCGCATAGAACACGCCGGCGCTTGCGCGAATCACCGTCTGCCCTTTTTCGCCGACGTCCCACGCGAAGCCGACGCGTGGCTGGAACTGCTTCCACTGATCGGGGATAGTGCCGTCGGACGGGAATCGCGGATCGGTCAGGAACGGCGCATACGCCGTCTGCTGCGGATCGACGGTCTTCGGCATGACCTGCGCGTCCCAGCGCAGGCCATAATCGAGCGTCAGGCCGCGGCCGGCCTGCCAGCGATCCTGGATGAACAGTGCGAACTCGTCATTGTTGATATCGGAAGCGCCAGCCGCATCGCGCGCGATGCCGTCGGGGCTGCTGCTCTGCAGGTAGAAATACAGCGGTCCTCCAGTCGGGGTCGTTCCTGCCGGACACGTCGCCGGGGCCGTGACATATGTGCCATCCGAGCAGCCGACGGCGTTCGGCCCGAAGCCTGCGGCCGCGGGAGCCGACGTGTAGCGCAGGAAGTCGACCACGCTGCCAAACAGGTAACGTCCTTCGAAGAACCCGCGAAACACCTGAGTGTTGTTCGTGCGCAGCCACTCGCCGCCTGTCTTGATCGTGTGACGCCCCGTTACGATCGAAAAGTTGTCTTTGAGCTGGAACCGCTTCACCAGCTCGTCGACATTCGGCGCGAGGAAGAACGGATTGCCAAAGCGGAACGAAGGGCTGAACCCCACGCCGGTGTCCGGTGGAATCGAGGAGGGAGTCGCCGATCGCGGGCGATCCTCGCGCGAATACGTGAGGTGGAACTCGTTCAGCTGGTTGGAGGTCACCGTGCTGAACAGGTTCACGTTCATGATGTGGATCTTGGAGGGTCCCTCGGTGCCATTTGCTGACGACCCGTAGGTGGGCACATCGAAGGTCTGGTTCGCATTTTTCGAATAGTCGAAGTTGTAAGAGACCGAGAGGGTGTTCGCGGGATTGACGTTCATGTCGATCTTCGCGAGCAGCGCGTCGTTGTGGATGGTGTGCTTGACCGGCTGCCCTTCATCGCTTCCGCGGGTGGTCTTGAAGAAGTTGAGCAGCGCAAGGCGTTGACAGTCTGCGCTGCCGTTGATCAGAGCGTCGTTGGCGAGCGTCGGCGCGGCAACGGGACACGGCGTCCCGATCCCTTCCGACAGGTTGGGCCGAAGGAGATTCTCGCGGATGCCTTCGAGCGCCACGAAGTAGAACGTCCGGTCCTTCACGAGCGGGCCGCCAATCGTTCCGCCGAACTGCTCGCGGCGAAAGTCCGTGAGAGGTTTATCGTCGGAGGTGTGCGAGGTCAGCCCCTCGAGGCGCTGGTAGTGAAACAGGCTGCCCCTCACGTCGTTGGTGCCGGACTTCGTGATGACGTTCACGACGCCGCCCGCCGTGCGCCCGAACTCCGCGTTCGCGCCGGTCGCGACGACCTGGAATTCCTTCACGGCTTCGAGCGTGATGTCGATCGCGGCGCGCTGGCCGCCCATCTGCTCGCCGAAGAAGCCGTTGTTGTAGTCGCCACCGTCCAGGCTGATGTTGTTGAACACCCCCCGCTGTCCGGCAAACGTGATCTCGTCGCCGTCCGGCCCCTGCACCACGCTGACGCCAGGCGTCAACGTGAGCAGATCCTCGAACTTGCGGCCCAGGATCGGCGTCGTCTCGATCGTGCGCTCGTTGAGCGTGCTCGCGGCGGCAACACGCGTCGCGTCGACGGTCGCGGCCTGGGTCGACACCGTTACCGTCTCGGCGACGCCGGACAGCTTCATCGTCGGATTCACGCGGACCGCTTCGCCGATGGTCACGCGTACGTTCTCCTGCACGACGGTGGCGAAGTTCTGGAGGGTGAACGTCAGCGTGTAAAGACCGGACGGCAATTGAAGCGCCGCGAACCGGCCCTCGCGATCGGTCGTGAGCGTGCGCCTGAAGTTGGTGTCCACATTGCGGACCTCCACTTCGACGCCGGGCAGCACCGCGCCACTGGTATCGACGACGACGCCCTCGATCACCGCGGTCGTGATCTGCGTCTGGGCCGCTGCCGGGATGGTGAGCACCATCGAGGCGGCCACTGCGAGGAGCATGTCCCTGGTCCGCATCGTTCGACCTTCTTTGGCGGGGAGAAGTGAGTCCCGCCGCGCGCATCATCCGGCATTCCGGACCGCGCGACAAGAGGAAACACCAATCGTCAATCCCTAATCCCTGATCCGGGATCCCTCATCCTCAATCGCTAATCACGAATCCCTGATCCGAATCCCTGATCCGAATCCCTGATCCGAATCCCTGATCCGAATCCCTGATCCGAATCCCTGATCCGAATCCCTGATCCGAGTCCCTGATCCGAATCCCTGATCCGAGTCCCTGATCCGAATCCCAGATCTCGAAGCCTGATCCCGAAGCGTGACTCGCCCACGAAACGGCACGTGCGTTCGGGAACGGATTAAAGATTGACGATCGGCGATTGGCGATCAGGGATTCCGGATCAGGGATCTCGGGATGAACGATTGATTTGTGCTGGCTGCAGCAGCAGTCGCTTCCGCGGATAGTCAACGAACAGTGTGAATCGCGACAACAAGGTGTTGCCGATGAGACCATCGGCCGCGGCATCCGCGCCGGAGCCGCGCGGCTCCGCGTGCGCCAGGACGGAGGGCCGATCGAACGTCCATGCGGCGAGCTTCACCTGCTCGATCGGTACTTCCAGGAGACGGAGCTCACCATTCGCGAGGCTGGGCGCGGTCGTCTCCTTCTGCCCAGCGACGTCGAGGAGACCGTGCGCGTTCGCAAAGCGATAGCGCAGGATGATCCCCTGCGACGCGCCGGTGTCCACCGCCAGTTGCAGGGGCCACTTCACGCGATCCGACAGCGCCAGTACCGCATCGACGACGGGCAACCGACCCGCGAACGTGATGGGCACGGAGACGACCCCCTTCGGCGCGCGAAAGGCAGCAGGTTCCCAGACCGTAAGCGCGCGCCCGCGAAAATCAATGCTGACGGTAAACCGCGAGAAGAGGTCGTAGCCTATCAGCCCGTCAATCGCCCGGCCGCGCGCATAGTAGGTCTCGAAGGGCATCACCATCACGCGCTGGTGAAGGAGTTTCACCTCCCGGACATCGATCTCTACGTCTTCGGCAAAGTCGCGCCCATGTTCGCGCGATGTCTGAAGGCCGAGCTGTCCCGCCAGGCGCGAGCTGACGACAGAGAATTCGGAACCGGTGTCGAGAAGGAAAGTCGCGGAAGCACCATTCACGCGGACGGCCAGTTCGATTTGACCGGGCGTCCACACGAAGGGCAGGCGAGTGGCGGCCGGCGCGCCCGCAGCGGCAAGAAATGCGATGGACGTCAGGACAAACAGGCTGCGCACGTCAGCACACGCGGCGTTCTCGATTATTCCTGCGGCGTGTCGTTCTCCGCGGCAGGTCGCGCCACGGTGTCCAGGACGCTTGCAGCCTCGCTTGCATCCTCCGGCCGCACGAGCAGTTCGACCCCGCCGAGCCAGAGATGTGGCCGTGTGCCGCCGCAATCGTCGCTCTTGATCATCGATTCGATCCCGGCCGCGTCCAATGCGGTCTTGGCGACGTCGGCTTCGAAGTGATTCACGTATGTGCGGATGGCAACGAGTGCTGAATCGTTCATTGAAATGGCCTCAGCCACGATTACGGAGGAACACGGAGACAACGGATCTTTAACACGAAGCAACGAAGGAAACGAAGACGAACGAAGGCTGTCACGCTGCCTAAGGCGCTGACCGGGTGCGCGCCGCGGGCCGGCCCTGAGTGTCACGTGGCCGGCCACAGGGAGGTCATGCGAATCACGAATACGAGCAACGCAAGTCGCGGACGTTGTTCGTATTCGTGAACTCGCATGACCTCCAGCCGCGCGAAGCGCGGCGCGACGCACACCCGCTCCGCGCCTTCCGGTCTCCGCGTGACATGCATCTCTCCGTTGCCTTCGTTGCTTCGTTTCTTGTGATCCGTTGCCTTCGTACCCCTTCGTTACGCTCTGCCGGCGAACTCCCGCGTCTCCGTATGCACCTTCACCTTCTCCCCTTCCTTGATGAAGAGCGGGACACGAATCGACAGGCCGGTCTCGAGCGTCGCCTGCTTGGTGACGCCGCCGCTGGCCGTGTCTCCGCGCACGCCGGGCTCGGTGTCGGTCACCATCAATTCGACATGGGGAGGAAACTGCACGCCGATCGGATTGCCATTGTACTTCTGGATCTGCACGGCGAGGTTATCGACGAGGAGCTCGCGATCGTCGCCGATGGTGTCGGCGCGGAGCGTGAGCGTCTCGAACGTCTCCTGATCCATGAAGTGATAGCCGTCGCTGTCCGCATAAAGATACGTGGCAGATATCACGGCGAGATCGGGTTCGCTGAACTTCTCCCCCGCCTTGAAGGTCTTGTCGAAGACCGCGCGCGTCAGCAGGTTGCGCATCTTGATCCGCACCAGCGTCTGCCCGCCGCGGGCCGTCGGCTTCGACACATCCACATCGACGCAGTGATACGGGGCGCCTTCGAACTCGAAGAACATCTTGCGCTTGATTTCAATCGCTTCGATCAGAACCGCCATACGGTGATTGTATCGCCGATGTCCGAGGACCGGGGCCCGAGGACCGACGCTCGGGCGCAATCAACGCTCAGGCCTTATTGTGAGCCCCGCCCCGCAGCTCGAATCTCTCGACGTCGAACCCTCGGACCTCGGACCCCGCAGTTCGCGCGCATCGCACATCGCACATCGCATATGGACGCGGTGCTATCCTCGGCCGATGGAGAAGGTCCTCGTCAGCGCGTGCCTGCTTGGTGCGAAGGTGCGCTACCACGGCGGTGACGCCCGTTCAGAACATCCCGTGCTCCGCCGCTGGCAGCAGGAAGGACGGCTCGTGGCCGTCTGCCCCGAGCGTGACGGCGGGCTCCCGACACCACGGCCGCCCGCGGAGATCGTTGGCGACGAGGGAGGACGTGGTGTGTTGAAGACGATCGCGCTGGTGCGGACGCGGGAAGGGGCGGACGTGACCAACGCGTTCGTGCACGGCGCCGAGGACGCGCTGGCAGCGGTACGCGCGCAACATATCCGCGTCGCAGTGCTGAAGGATGGCAGCCCATCGTGCGGCACGACCTTTACCTACGACGGCACGTTCACGGGCGCGCGGCGCGCTGCTCCGGGGGTTACGGCCGCGCTCCTCGAGCAGCACGGCATCCGCGTCTTCAACGAGTCGCAAATCGATGCCGCCGAGGCCGCTGTCCTTTCAATCGAAGGAAGCGAAGGAAGACTCGAAGGCTCGAAGGAGCACACCTGAAAATGTTCGAACGGACATCCCTGAAGGATCGAAGACGCTTCGGTCGACCAAAATTCTAGAATGCTGCTCCGACGCTGTGGGGTCCTTCGACTACTTCGATTGAAAATATTTCCCTAGAAACTGCAGGAACGCCTTCCAATCCTCCGGCGTCGCCGCGTGTCCACCGGCGTGGTAATGCCAGCCGAGTTCGCCGGCGATGACCGGCGTATCGAGCGGCGGCAACTCGGTGACGCCGAGATCCTTCTTCCCGAGCAACCGGTACACCGGCCCCGCCGCAACTTCCGCAAGGAACATTCCCTTCGGGTCGGCCCACTGATCCTTCGTCCCACCGGTGACGAACACCGGCCGCGGTGCGCTCAGCGCGATCAGCATGTGCGCATCGACGGGCATATCGTTCCATCGCCCCGCCCACTGCTGGAAGTTGCCAGCGAACCAGTAAGGAAAGTTCTGCGCCATGTCGTCGACGGTCTCGCCCCAGTCTCGTCGCGCGAGCGCGGCGCCCATTTCACCCGAGCAGCTCGCGTAGACGGCGGCAATCCGTTCGTCGAGCGCCGACGCCCAGAGGGCGGTCTTGCCCAGACGCGAATGACCGAACACGGCAATCTGCTTCGCGTCGACTGACTTGTCCGTCTCGAGATAATCAATGATGCGGCTGACGCCCCACGCCCAGGCGCCAATCGTCCCCCACTCCTCCGGCGCGGGCTGCTGCTGACTGGAAGCGAGCGTCGCGCCAATCACCCCCTGATTGAACGTGTTCTTCCGATCCGGCTGGATGTCCTGGTAAACGACCATGGCATAGCCCCAGCCGCGCGCGATGATGTCAGCCGCCACCGGCGGATCGCCTGGCGGAGCATTCGCGGGCGGCGTGGCCGCGTCGCCGCCGAAATTCACGAGCAGAATCAGCGGCACCGGCATCTTCGCGTTCGACGGCGTGTAGACGGTCAGGTTCACGCGCGGCGCGTCCGCCGCGTCTCCGACCGTGCCGACGATCCGCTTCTTCACCGCAGTCCCCTCGCGCGCGGCGGTGTCGGTCTCACTGACCTGCCATTTGACCTTCGGCGTTTTGCCGGGAATACGACCGTAGATGTCCCGCTCGTACATGTGGATGATTTCCGGCCGCCGCGTCTTCGTCCATGTCGCGGCGTCGCCGACGGGCACACCATTCGACATCACGAGCGGATCGGGCAGCGTGTAAGGCCGCACTTTCGACTCGTCGTAGTTGGAGACGTGGCCGGTCTTGATCGCCCGGCGCAACGGATTGCCGTTCGCATCCGATCCCAGGTTCGACGCGGAGGTCTGTGATGAGAAGGCGAAGCGCGCGGGATCGAGCACCACGTGCTTGATGCGCTCGCGCTTCCACGTGTACGTCACGTGGACAGATCCGTCACCCGCCTGGATCATCGCCGGATAGGAGTACTCGCCGGCCGCGTCCTCGAGGACTGCGACAGAGCTCCACGCCTTGCCATCGGCCGACACCGCGATCTCCAGTTTTCCTCGCGACGTCGGCGAAGGGTTGGACACCAGCAGAAAACGTCCGTCCCTCAGCCGAATGCTGTCGATCCCGGCACTCGGATTCGGAAGCGCGGTCGCGGTCATGCGTCCCCACGTCCGTCCCGCGTCCTCGGACCACGCCTGCGTGATCACGCCCTGGCGACTGCGGCAGAGAATCTCGATGGAGGATGAGGAATGCAGGAGGATCGTCGGCTGAATCGCGCCGAACTCCTTCGCATCGTTCAGCGCGCCAGTCTTCTCCCATGACGACAGAGAGCCGAGCGATTCCGGCGTCCACGATCCCGTGAAGCGCTCGATGTGCACGACCCAGCCGTCGTGTTCCGTGCTCGATCCGGCCAGGACCACGCCGGGACGGAGCTCTATGGGCTTCGCGCGGATCGGTCCAAGGATCCCCGACGGCAATTTCGTCGCGGCTGACCACGTGCTCCCCGCGTCGGCGGACGTGCGGACCATCCCCCACCACTCGGATGGACTGGGACCCACCTTGTAGAACAGAACCAGCGGTCCGCTCGAAGGCTGGAAGAGCACGGGATTCCAGCACGGGTACCGCGTTCCATCCGGCTGCACGCCGTTTGCGACTTCGATGGGCGGCGACCATTCGCTGTGGTCGCGTCGTGACAGCCAGATCCCGACGTCAGGATCGCGCTCCTTCGTGCCGCCAAACCACGCCGCAACCAGCGTGTCACCTGTCTCGACAATCGTCGACGCGTGCGACGAGGGAAACGGCGCACGCTCGAAGATGAATTCGGATCGGACGATAGGTGACGCGGTGGGGGGAGCAGTTTGCAGTGCCGCCGTCATCAGCGCCAGCAGCGGAAGGAGGACGAATGTGATCATGGATAAGCCTCTGCGCGAGGTTCGGAGACGTTACGCATGAATGTGCGAATGCCGAACACGAGGAGTAGCCCTACGACGAGATAAATGATCGAGCTGGCGCTGATCGACGCGCTCATGCCGAAGCGCTGAGATGCCAGGGCGATCGCGATCGGCGCCATGCCTCCGCCGACCCATCCCACCGCGTTCATCGCGCCAACCGCCGTGGCCCGCCGCGCGGTCGGGACAACGTCGTGCAGCGAGGCCCAGATGTTGGCGTCGTAGAAGCCCTTGAAGTATCCAAAGCCGGCCATCGCGAGGATAAGGACAGGAATCGACACGGTCCACCCAGTCATGAAGATGAATGGGACTCCCGCGATAAGCCCGATCGCCTGCGTCAGCATGCGGCCGGCGCGCTGGCGGCGCACCAGACGATCCGCGAGCACGCCGCCGCTCAGCACACCGAGCACCGAGGCCACCTGCAGATAGGCCGTGCTGCTGAACCCCGCAGCCGCGAGGCTCATTCCGAACTTGCGATACAGAAAGGATGGCATCCACGTCAGCACGATGGCCGCCACGAAGTTCGCGCCGACGAATACCGTCATCAGGATCAGCACCATCGGCCGATTCGTCCCCGCATTCTGGCGGCTTCCGCCTCGAGGGGGAAATTTTCCTTGCACCGGAGCGTCCGCCACCTCTGCCTGCCCCCGCACCGGCTCCTTCAAGAAGAGCATCAGCACGAGACCCAGAAGCGCGCCAAGAATACCAAGAAGGTAAAAGCTCGAGCGCCACCCGAACGACTGACCCATCGCACCCGCGATGGTGCCGCCCGCAATCGTGCCCGCGTACACGCTGGACTGGTGCAGCGACATCGCCCGAGACCGCGTGTCACGCCCGTGATAGTCGCTGAGCATCGACATCGATGCCGGGAAGTAGAAGGCTTCGCCAAGCCCTTCGAGCGCGCGGAACAGCACGAGCTGCCAGTACATCTTCGACAGAGCCGTCGCGATGGTGATGAACGACCAGAAGATCAGCCCACCGATGATCAAGGTCTTGCGGCTGAATCGATCGCCGATGATGCCGGCGAGCGGCGCCGACATCGCGTAGACCCACATGAACGACGCGCCGATGATGCCGAGCTGCACGTCGGTCAAGCCCATCTCTGTCTTGAGCAGGGGAAACACCGAGTAGATCGCCTGCCGATCGGCGTAGTTGAACAGACACACGAACCACAGCATCCCGACGACGGACCATTTGTACATGTGTAAAACCCGCCGCAAGGTAAGGTCCCCTCGGCCGCAGCAGGCCGCGCCGCGAGGCCTGAGATGACACTCACAGTTCGTCCCATCAGCGGTCAGTCCGAGCTGCGGAACTGTGACAGTCACCGTTTCCGACGCCCGAACGGTGACTGTCACCGTTTCCGTCCGCCGAGTGTCCGCCTGCGGGAAGAACTGTGAGTGTCCCCGTTTCTGAGCCGCCTATGCTAGTCTCGCCCGCATGAGCGCACCTTACTCGATCTCCCGTCGAACGTTCCTGGCCATGGCCGGCGCGATGCCGTTCGCGACACGCGCGTTCGCGGCGCTGAAGGACGTGCCCGTCGGCCTCGAACTCTACTCGGTCCGCGACGAGTTGGCGAAGGATCTGAAAGGCACCGTCACCGCTGTCGCGAAGATGGGCTATCAGGTCGTCGAGTTCTACTCGCCCTACTTCGACTGGACACCCGATCAGGCGAAGGACGTCCGCAAGCTCCTCGACGATCTCGGCATCCAGTGCCGCTCCACGCACAATGGCTCTCCATCGTTCACCGCCGACGGACTGCAGAAGGCGATCGAGCTGAACCGGATCATCGGCAGCAAGTACATCATCATGGCAAGCGCGGGACGCGTTACGGGCCTCGACGGGTGGAAGACGGTCGCTGACAGGCTCACGGCCGCCGCCGAGCAACTCAGGCCGATGGGCCTCGCGACCGGCTATCACAATCACCAGCCGGAGTGGACGCCGGTCGATGGCAAGCGCCCGATGGACGTGATCGCTGCGGGCACGCCGAAGGACGTGGTGCTGCAGTTCGACGTTGGCACGTGCCTCGAGGTGGGCGCTGACCCCATCGCGTGGATCAACGCGAACCCGGGACGCATCCGCAGCATGCACTGCAAGGAATGGTCGAAGACGAACGGCTACGGCGCGGCGTTCGGCGAAGGAGACGCGCCGTGGAAGCAGATTCTGAACGCGGCTGAAAGCACCGGCGGCATCGAGTACTACCTCATCGAACAGGAGCAGAGCGGGCCGGGAGGGCAATTCGCCATGGCCCAGCGCTGCCTCGAGAACTGGAAGAAGCTGCGCGCCGCATGAGACTCGAGCTGCCGGGACTGTTCGACCTGCAGGTGAACGGCTTCGGCGGCATCGATTTCAACGCGCCCGGCCTGACCGACGATCGCGTCGACGCCGCGCTCGCCCGCATGCGCGCGACCGGCGTCACGCGCTGCCTTCCGACGCTCATCACCTCGTCTTTCGATCGGTTTGCCGCCAGCGCGCGCATCCTCGCGCGGATGTCGCGCGACGCGATTGCCGGAATCCACATGGAAGGGCCGTACATCTCACCTGAGGACGGTGCGCGCGGCGCTCATCCGAAGGAACACGTCACGTGCGCGAGCGTTGACGACCTCAAGCGCCGCCAGGACGCGGCGGGCGGACGCATCGCGCTCGTAACGCTCGCGCCCGAAGTGCCCGGCGCGATCGCGCTCATCGAACATCTCGTCGCGTCGGCTGTTCGCGTCGCGATCGGTCACAGCGCGGCGAGCCCGTCGCAAATTGCCGATGCCATCTCGGCGGGGGCCACGCTCGCCACGCATCTTGGGAACGGCTGCGCGCAGATGCTGCCGCGCCACCCCAATGTCATCTGGGAGCTCCTCGCCGCCGATGCCATCACCGCCAGCTTCATCGTCGACGGTCACCATCTTCCATCCGCGACCGTGAAGGCGATGGTGCGGGCGAAGGGATCGGAACGGACGGTGCTCGTGACGGATGCGATCGCGGCGGCCGGCTGCGCGCCGGGACCGTACACGATCGGCGGCGTCGAGTGCGAGCTCCGCGCCGATGGACGCGTGTCGCTGCCGGGCACTCCGTATCTGGCGGGCTCGAGCCTCACGATGGATCGCGCGATTGCCAACACGGTGCGGTTCACGGGACTGCCGATCGACGTGGTGATCCCGATGGCTACCACGAATCCTGCACGCTATCTCGGAACGAACACCGCCGGCACGGTAATGGCGGACTGGAACCCGGACACGCACGACTTCCGGATCCTCGCGACGTCATGAAGGCGAACGAGCGAGAGCGAGTGAGCCACGCGAGCGGAGCGGGGCCTGGGGCCCCCGCGAGCGAGCGTGTGAGGGGGTCCGGCGGGGCGAAGCCCCCCGGAAAGCGATGAACATCACCGCGCTCGACTGGGCCGTCCTCATCGCTTACCTGATCGTCATCACCGCCATCGGCCTGATCGCTGGCTATCGCGTGCGCAAGAGCGGAGAGTTCTTTCTCGGCGGCCGCCGCTTCGGACCGTGGCTCATGATCGGTCAGAGCTTCGGCGTCGGCACGCACGCCGAAATGCCGGTCGCGCTCGCCGGCGCGGTGTACAGCCTCGGCGCCTCCGCGATCTGGTTTCAGTGGAAGAACCTGTTCATCACGCCGTTCTACTGGATCATGGCGCCGGTCTTCCGCCGCATCCGCCGGACGACGCTTGCCGAGTTCACCGAGGATCGCTATGGCCCCTGGATGTCGGGCATATACATCGTATTCGCCGTGTGCTTTTTCATCATCAACACGGGAAGCATGTTGAAAGGGGCCGGCAAGGTGATCAGCCAGGCGACGGGCGGCATGCTCGCCGTGAACGAGATCGTCGTCGCGATGACGGTCTTGTTCATCCTCTACAGCTTCGTCGGCGGGCTCGTTGCGGCCGCCTGGACCGACCTGTTCCAGGGCATCCTCATCATTGTCCTGTCATTCATGCTGATCCCGCTTGGATGGGGCGTGGTCGGCGGCCTTCACGGAATGAAGGCGTCCCTCGAGCCATTCCGATTCTCGCTCGCCACGCCGTCCGGTATCGGTCCGTGGATGATCGCGATGCTGACGATCAACGGGTTGGTCGGGATCATGGCGCAGCCACAGATGTTGGCCACGGTCGGGACGGGCCGGGACGAGCGGACGTGCCGCGTCGGCATGCTTTACGGCAACCTTGTGAAACGCGTATGCACCGTCGGCTGGGCGATCGTGGGACTCGTCGTCGCCGCGATGATTGCGCAGGGACGAGCGGACCGGACGCTGCTCGGCGACGCGGAAGACGCATTCGGCTTTGCGTGCCGGCGCCTGCTCTTTCCGGGCGCGCTGGGCTTGATGATCGCATCGGTGCTGGCGGCGAACATGTCCACGTGCTCCGCATTTCTCGTCGACAGCGGCGCGCTGTTCACCGAAGGGCTGTATCGCCGGCTGAGGCCACATCGCCCTGACGCCCACTATCTCTGGGTCGGGCGGATCAGCGGCTTTGCGATCACGATGCTCGGCGTGTTCTACGCGGTGTATCTGATCCAGAGCGTGCTCTATACGTTCCTGCTGACGGAAACGCTCGCGACCTTTGTCGGGGTTAACGTGCTCGGCGGACTGCTGTGGCGGCGGGCGAACCGGTGGGGAGCGCTCGCGTCGCTGCTGAGCGCGCTCGCCACGAATTTCCTGCTCTACTACGTCAAGCGCGAGCGCCTCGATTACTGGGACCCGAACGTGTTCCTTGCCGCGCTGCTCGTTGGGATCACCGCTCTCGTCGCCGTCAGTCTCCTGACCGCGGCCGAACCGGCCGCCAGGATGGACTCGTTCTACTCGCGGCTGGAGACCTCGAGCGATGAATCCGCCAAGACCACAGATCGTCCGTTGCTGCTGGTCAACGCGCTGAACCCCGCCCGCGCCGCCGCCGGACGCGGATGGCGCGCGTATCGCGAAGATCTCGGCGGCTTCACGCTCGGCTGGGTCCTGGTCGTGGTGCTCATCGTGGCAACCGCGCTGTTGCTGCGCATGACCTAGCTTGATAAAAAGAGAGCCGCGTCAATCGCGTCAATAACGAATGCCAAATGCCGAATGCCAAAGCCGCCGACACATTTCGAGAATTTCGGCATTCGGCCATTCAGCATTTAGCATTGACCAGCAGCATGGAGGATGTGATGCCCGTTCGATGCTTTCGCGCGCTGTTCCTCGCCGTCGGTCTTGCCGTCGCGGCCGTGCACACGAGCGCCGTGCACGCGCAGCCCACGCCGAAGGTGCTGAAGGTCGAAGACTTTCTGAACTACGAAACCGTCGCCGATCCGCAGCTCGCTCCCGACGGGACGCAAGTCGTCTATACGCGCCGCTGGGTCAATCAGATGGACGACAAGATCGAAGCGGCGCTCTGGGTGATGAGTGCGGATGGATCGAAGAACCGCTTCCTGACCAAGGGATCGGATGCCGAGTGGTCACCCGACGGCACCCGGCTCGCCTACATCGCGGATGGTGAACCCAAGGGCGCGCAGATCTTCGTGCGATGGATGGCCGAAGGCGCGTCGACGCAAATCACCCACGTGGAGCACGCGCCGTCGAACGTGACCTGGTCGCGCGACGGGAAGCAGCTCGCGTTCAGCATGCTCGTGCCGAAGCCCACGAAGTGGGATATCGCGATGCCGAAGGAGCCCGAGGGCGCGAAATGGACCAAGGCGCCCGCCGTCATCGACAAGCTGCACTATCGCCAGGATCGCATCGGGTACACCGAGCCAGGCTTCACTCATCTCTTCACCGTGCCCGCCGACGGCGGAACGCCGCGCGCGATCACCTCGGGCGACTGGAATGTCGGCGCTCGCTTCGATGCGCTGGCCGGCGCGGTTGATCTCGACTGGTCACCCGACGGACGCACGATCATCGTCGACGGTCTCGATGTGCCCGATGCCGACCTGCGCTACCGCGATTCCGACATCTTCGCGATCGACGTCGCAACGGGTAATCGGCGAAAGCTGGTCACCGAGCGCGGGAACTGGTCGAATCCGAGGATCTCGCCGGACGGGAAGCTCGTGGCGTTCGTCGGCTACCCGTTCACGAAGGCAAGCTACAAGACCGAGGAACTGTACCTCGTCGGCATCGATGGAGCGGGTTTGAAGAAGATCTCCGGATCGTTCGATCGCGACGCGACGGACCTGCACTGGGCCACCGATGGTTCCGGCGTCTATTTCGCCGCCGGCGACCGCGGCGCCTCGAACATTCACTTCGCCTCGATATCGGGCGCGATGCGGGATGTCACGACGGGCACCGCGATGATTTCGTTGACGGGCCTCAGCTCGAAGGCCGTCGGCGTGGGCATTCGTTCCACCGCACAGCAACCGCCGGATGTCGTTCGCGTGAACCTCGCACAGGCCGGGCAGGTCACCGAGCTCACACATGTGAATGAGGATCTCCTCACCGGCACCACGCTCGGCGGGGTCGAAGAGATCTGGTACGAGTCGACGGGCGGCGCGAAAGTGCAAGGCTGGCTGGTGAAGCCTCCGTTCTTCGACCGGACGAAGCGTTATCCGCTCATTTTCGAGATTCACGGCGGGCCGCACGGGATGTACAACGGCGCTTTCAGCTTCATGTTTCAGACGTTCGCGGCGAACGGCTACGTCGTGCTGTACACGAATCCGCGTGGAAGCACGGGATACGGATCCTCGTTCGGCAACGCCATCGAGCGCGCATATCCGGGCGTTGATTACGACGACCTGATGGCGGGTGTCGACGCGGCAATCGCGAAGGGGAACGTCGACAGCCGCAACATGTTCGTTGGAGGCTGCAGCGGCGGCGGCGTGCTTTCGAGCTGGGTGATCGGTCACACCGATCGATTCGCGGCGGCCGCGGTGCGGTGTCCGGTCATCGACTGGCTCAGTTTCATGGGGCACACCGATATCCCGCTCTTTACGGCGAACTTCTTCGACGCGCCGTTCTGGGAGAAGCCGGAGCAGTGGTTGAAGCAGTCGCCGCTGATGTATGTGGGCAACGTGAAGACGCCAACGCTGCTGATGACGGGCGTGCTCGACATGCGGACGCCCATTCCCCAAAGCGAGGAGTTCTACACGGCGCTGAAGATGCGCGGCGTGGAAGCGAAGCTCCTGCGCTTCGAAGGGGAATATCACGGCACCACATCAAAGCCCTCCAATTACATGCGGACGATCCTCTACATGCTGAGTTGGTACAAGGATCACAGCCGCGCGGCGGCGCCGACCGAGGCGTCGCGGTAAACGGACACAGACATACACAGAACAACACGCGGCCACAGAAAAACACGGAAGAACACAGATACGGGAAACACACGAATATCGTGTCGATTGATCTGCTGGTATTCGGGCCGCACGCGGATGACATTGAAATCGGCCTGGGCGGCACCGTCGCACGTCACACGGCTGCGGGACACCGCGTCGGCCTTTGCGATCTCACGCGGGCTGAGCTGTCGAGCAACGGCACGCCTGACACCCGCGCCGCAGAAGCGGCGGCGGCGGCGCGGGTGCTGGGAGCGGCGTGGCGCGAAAATCTTGGATGGCCCGACGGCGGAATCGCCGAAACGCCTTCGATCATTCGGTCGGCCGTCGACCTGATTCGAGGTCATCGCCCGCGCGCGATTGCCGTTCCCTACTGGGACGACCGGCATCCGGACCATGTCGCGGCGAGCCAGGTGCTGCGCCGCGCGGCCTTCACAAGCGCGCTGCGGCGGTATGAAACGCAAGACGACGCGTGGCGACCCGATTGGATCTGTTACTACTTCATCAATGACGGCACGACCCCCTCGTTCGTCATCGACGTGTCGGACTACTACCAGCAGAAGCGCGACGCGCTCGACTGCTATCGAAGCCAGTTCACGCCTGATGGTGCGGAATCGGTCTCCACGCGCCTGACGGCCTCCACATTTCGTCAATTGGTTGAGAGCCGGGACGCGCAGTTCGGCGCGCTCGCCGGCGTGGCGTTCGCCGAAGGGCTCGTGGTGCGCGAACCGCTGCAGCGTTCGGGGCTGCTGAAACACGTGCCATGAACATCGGGATGGTGTGCTACGCGTCGGTCGGCGGGAGCGGCGTGGTCGCCACCGAGCTCGCGCATGCGCTGGCGTTGCGGGGGCACCAGGTCTGCCTGATCAGCAGCGAGCCCCCATTTCGCTGGCGCGAAGGGGTCGCCGGACTCACCTTCGAACGCGTCGAGATTCCATCGTATCCGCTGTTCAGGGAACCGCAATATCTGCTCGCGCTCACCAACACGATCGTGCGCGTCGCGGAGGAGCGGCGGCTCGACGTCGTGCACGCGCATTACGCCGTTCCACACGCCGCCGCCGCATACATGGCGCGCGAGATGCTCGCCGCGGCCCCGGGCGTCGCAACGCCGAGAACCGTCACGACCCTGCACGGCACCGACATCACGCTCGTGGGCAGCGACCCGTCGTACGCGCGGGTCGTCGCGTTCTGCATCGAGCGATCCGATCGTGTGACCGCCGTCTCCCAGAGCCTGAAGGCGGACACGATCGGCGCACTCGGCATCGAGCACGACATCCGCGTCATCCCGAACTTCCTCGATTGCGGCGAGTATCGGCGGCGCACGGATCCATATCTCCGTACGAGGTTCTGCCCGCGCGGCCACTGCGACGCGATCGTCCTGCACGTGTCGAACTTCCGGGCCGTCAAGCGCGTCGACGTGGCGCTCGAGGTATTCCGCCGCATTCATCGCCGGGTGCGGGCAAGATTCGTGCTCGTGGGCGATGGTCCTGTCCGCGAGGATGTCGAACGGCGGGCTTCGGAGTACGGACTCGCGGAGGACGTGACGTTCGTGGGAGAGCAGCAGGATCTCGTCGCGTGGCTGTCGATCGGCGACCTGTTTCTGCTGCCGTCCGCAAAGGAAAGCTTCGGCCTCGCGGCGCTCGAGGCGATGGCGTGCGAAGTCCCTGTGGTCGCGTCTGACGTGGGCGGCCTTCCCGAGATCATCGAGGACGGCGTCACTGGATTCGCGTGTCCGCCCGGAGACGTGAATCTGATGGCGGAGCGCGGCACCGCGCTTCTGACCGATCCAGCGCTGCGCGCGGCGATCACGCAGGCCGCCGTCGAGATGGTGCGCACGCACTACTGCACGGACCGCATCGTCCCCTTATACGAAGCCGAATACCGCGAAGTGCAAGCGATGGCGTAGGTCTCATCAGTCAGGGCCGCGTGCGGCGCCGGGTCTGAAGACCCGGCCTACAGTGCGGTGCAAGTTGTAGGCCTTACGGCACCGGGTCTTACAGACCCGGCCTACCGTGCGGGGCTGTTGTAGGGCGGACCTTCAGGTCCGCCGTCATGAGCCATGAGTCCGAAGTCATGAGCCGAGTCACGCCTTGCCGAACGCCAGACGCGCGCGCTCGGTCTGCAGCTCGTGCAGCAGCCGCATGATGTTATAGGCCGTGAGCTCCACGAGGACGGTCGTGACCTTCGCGTGCAGGTCGTCGCTCAATTCCCCTTCCAGCTTATTCATCGCGGCGACGAGCCGCTGCTCCTGGCCGGTAACCTCCTGCTTCGAGACGATGCCGTCGGCCATGGCGGCGGTGAACGATTCGAGCTTCGTCACCTGCTCCTGCACGAGGGGATGTTCCGCCTTCTCATCGAACCAGCTCGTTCTCGCCACGGTGACCTCCTTCTTAGCCGGGGCTCCGCCCCGGACCCGGCTCGGTCGCTCGCGGGGCCCCGGCGCCCCGCTCCGCTTCCTCGCGGGCGCGCTGTGCGCGCCCCCGTTATGCGATAACCGGGGACAGAATGCTCGTTAAAGCGCCGCATAACGGTCCAAAGAGCCGCCCTACAGCTCTTTCACCAACTGCTTCAGCGCGGTGAGCCGCGCCTGCAACGCGGCGCGGCCGCCATCCGCGCTCGTCTTCTGAAGCATCGCGGCCGGCAGGAACTGCCGGTCGGTGCACTCGAGGATCGCGGCGGTCTCCTGCAATTCGCGCTCGAGCCCCTCGGTGGACGGCATGAACTGCTCCACGACCGACGCGAGCGCCTGGCGCGTGATGTGATCCGTCCCGGCAAGAAGCGACGTCCGCCACGCGCGGCCGACCATGCCTTCGATGTCAGCGCCCGAGAGGTGCCCGCGCTGCGGCACGGGAGGCACGTCCTCGACGGCCAGTTTCGACCCGAGCTTCTTCGCGAGAATCACGAACATCTGCCGGATCTCCGCCTCGTCGGTCGGATAGAACAGTGGAATGTGGACTTCCGCGCGTCCCTGCCGCTTCAAGTCGATCGGCAGCAGATCCGGACGCGCCGTCAGCAGCATCCAGATGATCCGGCCGCGATACTGCGTGTCTCCCATCTGCGCCGCGATCATCGCGAACACACGGCTCGACGTCCCCGAATCTCCTTCCGCTTCACGGCTGCCCAGCGCGGCGTCCGCTTCATCGACGACGACCACCACCGGTCCCATCGCGCGCAGGACGGAGAGCACGCGCTCGAGATTACCCTCGGTCTCCCCCACGTACTTCGACCTGAAATTCTTGAGGATCACGCACGGCACGCCGATCTCGCCGCTGACGCACTGCGCGAGAAACGATTTGCCGGTCCCTACCGGACCGCACAGGAGGTACCCCATCGGCAGGCTGTCGAGCGCGCCGCGCTTGAGCAGCGCCGCGTCTTCGCGCAGGCGCGCCTTGGCCGCGTCGTGCCCCACGACCGTGTCGAGCGCCCACCGCGGCTCGATGAACTCGAGCAGCCCGTGGCACTGGCGTTCGAGCAGACGCTTCTTCAACGATCGGAAGACGCCGGCGTCGAGGCGCTTGCCACTTTCGCGCGCGGACTGGATCAGCACGTTGAGATCCGTCAGCGAGATGCCCGCCGTCAGCTTCGCGAGCCCCGGCGCGTCGAAGTCGGAGAAGTCCTTGATCGCCGTCGTGCCGGTCGTCCCCGTCGTAACGACGATGAACGCCTCGCGCGCCTTCTCGTCCGGCAATGGAACTTCGAGCGTCGCGACATGCGGATTGCCCGTCAGGCGATCGCTCATGTCCGCGAGCTTCTCGTCAACCATGACGAATGCCATGTTGAGGCGTTTGACGTGCGGGCTCATCGCCCAGTTCAACATCGTTACGAGCTGCGACGAGGCCTGGGTGTTGAGACGGCCCGGTTCCGCCGAGGGAAACACGTAGGAGGCCTGCTCCATGATCACTGCCACGCTCAGCCGATCGTCTTCCGCCGCCATGATGTTGTTGCGCACCAGCCGATCCAGAACCGCAAATGCGGCGGCGGGGTCCTTCTGCAGCGCGCTCAAATCGCCGAGCCTCTTGTTGACGAGGGTCACCATCTCTTTCAGGCGCTGCTCGTCACGTCCCGCGGATGCGCGCAAGCCGCGGCCCAGGTCGTAGTGCAGCACGAGCGACCAGCGGCCGAACAGCTGTTCCGCCAGGAATTCCGCGAGCACGCCGTACCTGGAGCTGTCGTCGCCGCCGATCGGGAACAAATCATAGGTGTTGCCGTGCAAGACGAACGCCGCCGTGGTTCCCGAAAAATACAGGTCGGCCAGCTGCGACGCCCACGCGGGAAACCACGGCGGAAGATCGGACGGACGGCGCCGCGTTTGATCAGCGCTCATTCCGCAGCACCTCGCGCAGGTCCGTTTCCAGGATCGCGGGAGGCTCCTCGAGTTGATCGGCGAGCCCGGTCAGGTGCTGCAGTTCGCTGACCGCCTTCTCGGTCTGCCGCATGCTCTCGGCCGCCGAATCGACCTGGCTGCTGAGGAAGTCGGGGTCCTGCCGATTCACGGCCATCTCCGCGAGCGCCTGGATCTTTCCTTCGATCCGATCGAGCTCGATCGAGACGAACTCCGCGTTCTTCTTCGCGCGCCCGAAGTTGTCGAGACGCAACTCCCCCATCGCGATGCTGTCCTGCAGCGATCGAATCACGCGTTCGTCCTTCGCGCTCTGCGCACCCGCCAGCGTCTTCCGCAGCTCCGCGACGCGTGACGTGATTTCCTGCTCGTTCAGCGTCCGCAGGAATCGATCGAGCGCCGCCTTCGACAGCAGCAGCCGCAGAAACAACCACAGCAGCCGATCGAGACCCGGCGTCCTGATTTCCTCGGCGCTGCTGCCCTGGTCCCCTGCGGCGCCGCGCACGCCGGCCGCGATGCCGCGCATCTCGACGCAGCGCGCGTGCAGGCGCTCGAATCGCGATCGCGCATCCGACGGGAGTCCCGCGAGCATCGAGACGAGGGAGACGGCCGGCGCCTGAGGAGCGGAGGCGTTCTCGCCCGGGGCCCGGCCTGCGGCATGGACCTTCGCGTCGATGGCGGCGCGGAACCGGGGAACCGAGACGAGGCCGGCGAGATAGGCGAGCTCTGCCGCCCCCACGAGCGGCAGCAGCACCGGCGCGAGCGGCGTCAGCACCGCGGCCGCCGTGCCGCCGAGAAAGAGCAGCAGGTTCCAGCGGAAGAAAAACGCCTCCTTGAGATAGTCCGGCATCCCGGCCGGTGTAACCCCACGACCGGGGTCTGACCCCGCTGCCCGGTTCCGGACACTGGGGTCTGACCCCGCACGCGGATCTTCCATCGGGGCCTTAGTCATCGCCCGCCCGCGTGGAGGAGGCGAGCGCGTCGATCAGATCGCGGATCTCGAACACACGCTCGACGAACGCCGGCTCGCGCTGCATGTCCTTCGGCGGCCGATCAGGCGGCGGCACCTCCATCTCGCGCAGGATAGTACCCGGAGCGGAGGAAAACACGTAAACACGATCCCCGAGGTACACCGCCTCCTCGATCGAATGCGTCACGAAGAACACGGTCGCCTGCGCTTCCTTCCAGAGGTCCACCAGCAGCGCCTGCATATGCAGCCGCGTGGTGGGATCGAGCGCGCCAAAGGGCTCGTCCATGAGAATGATGCGCGGCGACAGAATGAGCGTCCGGGCAATGGCCACACGCTGGCGCATGCCGCCGGACAGCTCGCTCGGATACTTGTTCGCATCGCGCGTGACGTCGAGGCCGACCTTCGCAATCCATTCACGCGCGCGGTCGCGCCGTTCCTTCGCCGGAACACCGCGGCACTCGAGGCCGAACGCGACGTTGTCGGCGACCGTCCGATTGTCGAACGACGTGTAGTCCTGGAAGACCATGCTGCGATCCGATCCCGGCGGCCCAACGGGGTTGCCGCCGACCAGCACGGTGCCCTCGCTCGGCGGATGATGCGGCCGGAGGCCCGCGATCAGGCGCAGCACCGTGGATTTGCCGCAGCCCGATGGACCGAGGATCGCGATGAACTCTCCCTTGTTCGGCAGATCCTTCACCGAGAACGTCACGTCGCGAATGATGGTCACTCTGCCGAACCGCTTGGTCACGTGTTCGAAGTCGACGATGTTCGGAGCGCGTGGCGGCGCCGGCGCCGTGAGCTCGGTCACGCTCAGTCCTCCACCGTCCGGTGCGGAAAGAGTCCCCGCTGGAACCAGAACAGCACGCGGTCGATGGCGTACGCGAGCAGCCCGATGATGATCAGGATCAGGATGATGTGTTCCGACATGCCGCGGCGCTGGCTGGCCATCAGCAGGTAGCCGAGGCCGTGCTGCGCGTTGATCAACTCGGCGAGCATGATGTAGCCGAACGCGAGTCCAAACAGGTGACGCAGGCTGTTGTAGATGTCGGGAATCGCAAGCGCCACCAGCACTTTCCTGACGATCTGTCCCGACGAGGCGCCAAGCGTCTGCGCCGTCTCGACGTAGCGATCGGGCACGGCGGCAATCGCCGCGACCGTGTCGGCATAGACGAACGGCACGCACGCGATGAAGATGAACATGACCTTCTGCGTCTCGTCGATGCCGAACCAGAGAATGGTCAGCGGAATGAGCGCAGCGACTGGCAGGTTACGACCGAAGAGCGCGAGTGGCGCGCCGGCGGCCTCGATCACGCGCCAGGCGCCCGCGATGATCCCGAGCGGCACGCCGATCATCGCGGCGAGACCAAAGCCCACCAGCACGCGACGAAGCGTCGCGGCGATGCTCTGGATCAGCGCACGCTCCTTCAGCAGGCTGGGAAAGCTGCGGATGACTTCCGCCGGGCTCGGCAGGATGACGGGCGAGATCCAGCGATCCTCCGAGCCGAGCCCTGACGTCGCGAGCCACCAGAACAGCACCACAATCCCCATCGCCCCGACACCCACCAGCCGTCGCGTATTCGGCGACGGCGGCTGGCGAAGCGCGAACAGCGATCGCGGCGATTCGCGGGGCATCTATTTGGCGGCCGGCGCCGCTTCCGCCGGGTACACCTTCACTTCCACGCGACGGTTCTTTGCGTTGTTGTCCGGGTCCGACGCGTCCGCCGGACGATCCCACCCGAGGCCCGCCGTTGAGAACTGGTTCGGCTGCAACGACGAGAACTTGCGCAGGATCGCCTCCTTCACAGAATTCGCGCGATTGAGCGACAGCTCCTGCACGAGGCTCTTCGGCACCGAGGCCTTCATCGTTCCGTCCGTGTGTCCCTCGATGACAATGCGCGCAGCGCCGTACTGCCCGGCGAGCTTCCCGATCTCTTCAACGACGAAGCCGACGTTTGGATCGTACAGCTCCTCGACGTCCTTTCCGTCGGTCGAGCGCGTGACCTTCTTGTTCAGGTCCCACGAATTCGGGAAGAAGTGGATCACGACCGTCTTCGTCAGGATCTCGTCCTTCTCCCCCTGTACAGTGCCGGCGCTCGCGGGCGCGAACTGGATGTCGTACTCGTTTTTCTGGCTCGCGTACTTCTGCTCCGAGCCGAGCTTCTGGATGATCGAGAAGTCCATCACCTGATCGAACGGCGTCTGCTGCGTGACGGCGTTGATCTTCTTGTAAAGGAAGTAGGCGGTGCTCCACGTCCGCTCGAAGCTGGTCGGATTGTTCTGATTGAGGAAGAAGTCGCGGTTCTCCGCGTAGTTCGTCGAGTGCGCGTCCCCCAGCATGCCGAGCGCGTCGCTCTCCGGGATCGAGTAGCCGGTCGCCATCAGCTTCGCGACTTTCTGCTTGGCGTCCTGCGCCTTGAGGTCCTGCATCGCGTCGAAGATGCCGCGCGTCAGCCCTTCGACGACCTCCGGATTGTCCTTCGCGAAGTCGGCGCGCGCGAACCACACGTCGGCGATCAGCTTGTTGGCTGTGGACGTGGTCACCAGCAGCTTGTTGCCTCTGACCTTCTCGAGGTTGTAGATGTCGGGCGCCCAGCTCACGCACCCGGCGAGGCTCTTGTCCGCGTTGAACGCTGCGGCCGCCTGGAACGCGTCCTGCGTGAACTTGAACTGCACTTCCGCCGGCTGCACACCCGCGTTGATCAGCGCATTCAGAATGAAAAAGTGTGATGGCGAGTTCTGCGCGAGCACCACCGTCTTGCCGCGCAGATCCGCCATCGTCTTGATCGTGTCGCGCACGACGATGCCGTCGCCGCCGTTCGACCAGTCGACCTGCTGATAGACACGGGGCATGACGCGCGAGTCCTTGCGCAACCCTTCGAGGAACAGCGGCACCATGTCGAGCGTGCCCCAGCCGACCTGGATGTTGCCGGATGCGTATGCATCGCGCATCGCGATCGGGTCGTCAATCAGCACGAGCTCGACCTTGAAGTCTTTGCCGCCCGGCGCCTTCCACACTTTGCCGGGCTTGAATCCGTTGTTGGCGTAAATGATCGGACTCCAGCCGGCCCACACGTTGATCGCGAAGCGAACGGTGCGGTCCGCCATCGGGTTGTAGTTGGAGATGCCCTTCACTTCGGGCAAGCGCGTCGCGGCGACGTAGTTGTACTCCTTGACCGTGGTGATCCCGGAGCTGTCGGGGGCCTCGGCGCCCTTCTGCATCTGCTTCAGCTCGTCGCTCGAGAACTGCCCGCCTTGGCCACCCGGTCCGATCGCGCCGTACCTGTACAACGCCAGGCCGACGAGGCCGAGCACCACGAGCAGGACTGCGACGTAAAACGCGGGTCTGGGCTGTCCGTTCGCCATGTATGAACGCTCCTCCTCACGTGGGGCTCCGCCCCACACCCGGGCCCCCCGCGCGGCTGCCGCGCGTGGGACCCGCACCCCGGCTCGGTCGCTCGCGGGGACCGCTTCGCCCCGCTCCGCTTCCTCTCCACCCCGGTCGCAGGCGCGCCGTGCGCGCCTAGTTCGTCTGCTTCTCGGCTGTCTTCTCGACTGCCGGCCCGAGATCCTTGGCCGCCTGCGAGACCGGTGACGTCTCCGGCGACTTCAACCCGAGCTCGACCTCGAAATCGCTGAGCGCCTGCTCCGCGAGCTGCGTCTGCATGCGCTCTTCCGCGTTGATTTCCGCGATCCCCTTCTCGGAGAGATCGGCGGCCACGCGCGACCGGCCGCGGTTCTGATCGATTTTCTGCTGGATGACGCTTTCGATCTCGCCGAAGTCGGTGGTCAGGTTCATGTCGAACGACTCGGAAAGCTTGGCGATCTCCGCTTCCGCGGCGCTCATCTTCAGCTCGGCGTCGTACTTCGTGATCTTCTGGCGAAGTTCAATCAGCTTCTCGTTCGCGTGCTGAATCTTCTTCAGGTTGTTGCCGTACGCGGTCTCGTGCATCTGGAGCTGGTTGTCGTTCGTCGCGAGCTCCCCCTTGGCCTTCTGCAGCTCCAGGGCGAACTTGGAGGCCGTCGCGCGATCGCCCGCCTTCAGGTAGGCTTTCGTCTCCGCCTCGAGCTTCTGCACGTGCGACTTGTTGGCGGAGACCTGGCGCGAGACGCGCTCCACGAGGCCTCGGTACTGCTCCAGTCCAATCCGTCCTTCCTTGAGCTGCTCGACCGAACGGTCGTACTCGTAGCGCATCTGCGCGACGGGATCCGCTTCCCAGAACAGGTTTGCAACCTTATTGATTTGCGCAACGAACGCGGACCAGAACTTGTGAAGAATCAAGAGATCTCTCCTTACTTCTTGACCGGCTGGTCCCGTTCCACGTCGGGCGCCTCGGCCAGAATCTTTCCCTGGTAAATGCCGTCGAGCGCGGTGCGCAGTTCAGGGCCGGTGCCCGCGCCGATCACGTCGCCGCCAACCTCTTTAAGAAATGCAAACTTCTCCGGGCTCGTGTCGAACGCGACGAAGTACACCTGCACGGCCCCTGCACTCTTCTGAAAGATCTCGCGCGAGACCTTCTCGGGATCGCGGCCACTCGTGTTCTCGCCGTCGGTGACGACGAGCAGGTACTTGCGGAAGACGCCGGCGCGATACAGGTCAGGCCGCGCTTCGTGGAGCGCCTCGCCGATCGCAGTCCCGCCGCCCGGGCGCGGCAGGCTGGAGAGCGCCGCGCGGATCGCGGCACGATCGTAGGCGGCGATCGGACGCAGCGTTCTCACGTTGCTTGAAAAGCTGTAGAGGCCGATTTTGATCGGGAAGTCGGGCCGGCGGGCGATGAACGCGTCGGTCGCGTCGAGCATCGACTCAATCGCTTCTTGCGCCACCATGTACTTGGGACGTGAGTCGCCGGGTGCGGTTTCGCGCATGGAACCGGACGTATCGACCAGGATCGCCACGGCGGCGCCGAGCCCTTCCTCCACTGTTGCTTGATACGGGGCGCTGGATTCAGCGGTTCGGGCGTTCCGGCGATCGGCGGTCCTGTGCCGGCGACTGCCGTCGTCGCACCCGATCAGCCAGGGCACGAAAATGAGCGCAGCGCAGGCCGTCCGAAAAGATATCCGGGCGGTCGTGATGTGTGTCAACGTCGTCTCAACCGGTTGAGTCGTCCGAGAGTGTATCAAAAGTGCAGGGCGCGCTTCGCCTTGAGGAACTCGACCGATCGTCCGATCTCGTCGAGCCCTTCCAGGCCGGCCTCGACGGAAATCCATCCGTCGAACTGCACCTCGGCAAGCAGTCGAAAGATGGCGTCGTAATCGTTGAGGCCCTTGCCCGTCTCGCCGTGCCGCAGGGCCGCGGCATAACCGGTGGTGCCATCGGCGGTTCGCAGGTCCTCCAGCGTCGCGCCCGGCGCCAGATAACGGTCCGATGCGTGCATCGTCACCACACGATGACGCACCTTCGCGAGGAAGCGGACGGGATCGAAGCCGCCGACGGTCGCGTTGGATGGATCGTATTGAACGCCGAAGAACGGTGAATCGATCCGCTCGATGATCTCGAGAAAGATATCTTCAGGCTGCGCGAATTCCGGGTAGCGCCAGGTGCCGTCCTTGTAGTGGTTTTCCATGCACAGCGTGACGCCCCGTCGCTCCGCGCACTCGAGCGATCGGCGAATGCCATCGACGGTGCGCGCGATGCCTTCCTTGCGCGTCAGATCCGGGTAGCGCTGGCCGCTCAATGTGCGGCAATGCCGCGCGCCCAGCCGCGCGGTGAGATCGATCGCGGCCTTCTGACGTTCGACCTGACGCCGGCGCTCCTCCGCGTCAGGGTGCGTGAAGTCGGGCGAGAAACAGATCATCGACGTGACTTGCCGCGTCTCGGCCATCGCGCGCTTGATCGGATCGACATCCTCGGGCGCCAGACTCCGGAAGAAACCGTCGTAGTGTTCGACACCTTCCCCTCCGAGATCCGCTGCGTCGCGGATCCACCGCTCGAAGGACATGCGGCCGTCGACGAGCTCGTCGAAGAAACATTTCGGGAAGACGCTGATGCGTGGAGGCATGCGGTTTGCGGTTCGCGGTTCGCGGTCTGCCGACTGCGAGCCTACCAGTTTGGCGGGGCGCCGATTGGATACTGCTCCATATCCATGATCGTGCCGGTGACGGCTTCGCTTGCGTCGCTGGCGAAGTACTCGGCCGCCACGGCGACATCGCGCGGCGTGAGCAGGCGTCCAAACGGGCGCGTCGCGACCGCCTTATCGAGCCAGTCCGGGTCGTGCTCCTCTTCGCGCTTGACGCGCTCCTCCCCTTCCGTCAGGGTCCACCCGACGTTGATCTGGTTCACGCGGATCCGATAGCGGTTCAGCGTCGCGGCCGCGTTGCGCGTCAGCGTCATCAACCCACCCTTCGAGACCGAATACGGCCCGAGCTTCGGCTCGCCGATGTACGCGTTGACCGATCCGATGTTGACAATCGCGCCGCCGCCGCGCGTCTTCATCGATCGCACCGCCTCCTGCAGGCACAGGAATGGCGCGCGGAGATTGACGTGCATCACCCTGTCCCACAGCTCGACGGGCGCGTTTTCGAGATACCCGCGGGACGTGAGCGCGGCATTGTTCACCAGGACGTCGATGCCGCCGTAATGGTCGATCGTAAAGCGGACGGCGCGCCGGCAATCGTCGACCTGCTCGAGATCGGCCGCTACGAACACCGCGTCGTGGCCCGCCGCACGGAGCGCTTCAGCAATCTCCGCCGCCTGTGGCTCGCGACGGCCGTGGACGACGACGCGCGCGCCAAGCGATGCGAAATGTTCGGCGATGCCGCGGCCGATCCCGGAGGTTGAGCCGGTGACCAGCGCGATCCTGTTTGCGAGAGCTGTCATTTTTTTCAGAGGCCACGGAGGCCACAGAGAAAATAAATCATTGTATTTCTCTCCGTGGTCTCCGTGCCCTCTGAGTAGATCGGTCCGTGGCCTCTCTTTTCTCAGTGGCCTCCCGGGACGAGCACCGACTTGATCACCCGGCCCTCGTGCATGGCATCGAATGCGTCACGCCATCCTTCCAGCGGCGCGCGCAGTCCAATGATCTTCTCGGGCCTGGTCAGACGACGATCGAGCAGGTGGATCACCTTTTCCCAGATCGGATAGTTGTGGCTGAACGAGCCCTGCAGCCGGACGTTGCGCTGCACGAGCGGGTTGATATCTGTGGCAACCGTCTGCGGCGACCAGCCGACTTTTGTGACCTGTCCATCGGGGCGTGCGAGCCGCAGCGCGAGCTCGAGCGTGCGGCTCGATCCGGACGCATCGCAGACGAGATCGGCTCCAAGCGGCGCATGGCCGCGGACGATCTCGTCGATGTTCTCCGTCTGGATATCGACCGTGTGACTCGCGCCGAGATCGCGCGCCGCCTGTAGCCGCGGCGCATCGGCCGTCAGCCCCGCGACGATCAGCGGATCCGCGCCCGCGAGAGCCGCCATCCGCGCGCACAGCAACCCGATTGGGCCAGGACCGAGCACCACCACCGCGTCGCCCGGACGGATCGTCGAGTTCACGCACATCGCGTTGTAGGCCACTGCGTGCGGCTCCGAGAGACACGCGATGTCGAACGGGAGCGTGTCGGGGATCTGATGAAGGCAGCGGCCGGGCACGCGCACCCACTGAGCCATTGCGCCATCGATCCCGTATCCGAACCCCTTACGCGAGGGACACAGATTGTATCGTCCCGTCCGGCAGAGGACGCACTCGCCGCAGATTTGCGCGGCGGTCTCGCTGACCACGCGATCGCCCTCCTTCACACCGTGCACCGCGCGTCCACGCTTCGCAACCGTGCCACCGAACTCATGTCCGAGCACGACCGGCACGTTGACGGGCCACGAGTGCGTATTCCGCGCCTGGTGCACGTCGGATCCGCACACCGACACCGCTCCCACCTGCAGGAGCACCTGATCGTCGGCGATCTCGGGAATCGTAATTTCGCGCAATTCAACCGCGCCCGGCTCGAGCGCGTAGTGGACGACGGCGGGCATCTTCATAGGCTTCGGGCTTCAGGCTTCAGGTCGGACCTCGGACCTCGGACGATCATCTTAGTCTCACCTCATGAATGTCATCGCAGATCTTCTTCAGCGTGGGAAACAGATTCGAGTCCGCTGGACGGAAGGCGGCGCCGTCGATCACGAGCGGCGCCCCGACAACAACCAGCGGCGCACCGCGTTTCGCGCACTCGACAGCTTGCTGAATCGAAAGACCGCCGACGGCCTGCACCGGGATCGAGACCGCGGCGACGACCTCGTCGATCTCGTCGAGGGGGCTGAGTCCGCGGACCAGGCCGCGCTCGTCGAAGCCGATATGGTGGACGATCACGTCGACGCCAAGGCCCTCCATCCACTCCGCGGACGTGACGCGGTCGCTTGCGCCGAGATTGTCTCCCATGATGTGGATCCCGAATTCGCGTCCCGCGTCGACCACGCGACGGATCGTGGCCTCGTGCGCGCGTCCCATGACCACGACGAAGTCAGCGCCCGCCTTCGCCATCATCTCGGCTTCGAGATATCCGCCGTCCATGGTCTTGAGGTCCGCGACGATTGGATGGTCGGGGAAGCGCGCGCGCAGCTTCTCGACCGCGTGCAGCCCCTCGGCCAGCAGCAGCGGTGTTCCCGCTTCGAGCCAGTCGACGCCGGCCTCAACGCCGATCGCGGCGGTCTCGATGGCTTCGTCGATGGATGTGAGGTCGAGCGAGAGCTGAACGATCGGCTGGGTCAGTCGATCGAGTCTCAGGCGAGGCGGTTTATCCGACACCGTTCCACTCTACACTCACCCAAGGATCTCGTCGCTTCCGCGCAGTCTCGAGTCTCGTGGCTTCCGCCTTCAGGCTGAAGAGATCTGTTTGACAGGACGCTCGGTCAGCAAGTACTCGCTCACCGCGACGAGCACGAAGAGTCCGACGAGCATTGCGACCCAGGCAACCGCAACCAGACTGCCGAATCGAGCGGTGCGCTCCTCGTTTTCACGCAGCGAGCGGCCGGCGAGCACGAACCCGGCACCGTTGTCCGGCTGACGGACCACTGCCGCGATGCGGACGTTCGGTTCCGGCTGCAACGTCACACGCTCTTCGCCATGCCGGCGCACGTGGTCCAGCACCCCGGGCGGAACAACGGGCGCCAGGCCGTGCAGCTTTCCTGAAGACGCCAGCGGCGCTCCCTCGTCGTTGTAGACCGTGACGAACGACGCGAGGCTGCCGCCTATATCAATCTGCCCGGCGGGGATCGCCGATGCCGGAGGAACGCCAACCGCCAACATACGGCCCGTGTCTCTCGCGATCTGAACCTGCGGGTCGTTCGCTGATTGACGCCACACCTGCTGGACAGCCAGGTAGACGAGCAGGCACATGGCCGTCGCGAGACCCGCGAACGGCAGCCAGCGAAGCAGGATTCGTGAGGCGAAGGTCACAGCGGGATCGTCGATCGCACGAGAGATGCGCGACCTCTGCTTTGTAACATAAAGCTACGACCCATGCAAGCGCCGATCAGCCGATGAACGGCACCACTCCCCACGTTCGAGTCTTGTATTCAGCGTACTCGGGATAGTGAATCAGCAGGAGCGTCTCTTCGAACCGCGCCTTCAGGATGAGGAAACCAGTGACAACGAATGCGCCAATCGCGACGGCCGCCGTCGGCTTGCGGAGGAACAGTCCAATCGCGAGCATCAGGATGGCCGTGTAGATGGGATGTCGGAGACGGCTGTAGATGCCGCCCGTCACCAGGTGACCGCCGGCGCGGGGTTCGGGAGCAATCTGAATCACGCCACGGATCGCCGCGAATGCGGCACCCATCAGCACGAATCCCGCCGCGCACAGCACGAGGCCGATGGTCCCCGCGACTTCCGGCGCGAGCAACCGCGGACCGGTGTCGAGCATGAAGACTCCGGCAAACGCGCAGAGGACCAGCGTCTGCGCGATCCCGTAGTTCCTGCTTTTGCGCTCGAGCGGTCGGGGAGTCGACGCGGTCATGGCACTATCGAAGTATCTTCGCCCCGTGCTCCCGAAGAATCTCCCGCAGCACGGACCGGTGGCATCGCTGCTCGTTCTCGCAATAACACCCCACGGAGAAATTCACATGATGCGAGAGCGCGGCAAGCGCGTCCAGCACGCGACTCGCATCCGGCCGCGCCATCTCGGAGCGAAACCGCGCGGCGAAGCGGCGCCACTGCTGCGGGTTCTCGATATTATGTGCGGAGCGCACCAGCCCCGCGCTTGGCGCGAGATTAGGCAGCCAGACGTCGAACCAGTGTCCCGCCGAATAGTCGCCTTTACGAACTCCGCGCGGCGGACGGCGAACCGTGCCGAGCCGGATCCCTTCGCCGCGCTGCTTTCGGGTGCCGAACCGCACGATGCGAATAGTCAACGGGGACACTCACACTTCTTCCCATATCCGGGCACTCAGGCGACAAAAACCGTGACTGTCACACTTCGTCTCGAAAGTGGGACGAAGTGTGAGTGTCCCCGTTTCAGTGCGCGCCTTCATTTCCGCATCATGATAAAAGTCCGGCCAGTGCTCAATCGAATTGATGGCGCTCGAGGAACGCCCTTAGTGCGGCGACGAAGGCCTCTGGCGCGGACGAGGGGGAGCTGTGTCCGCCTGGCAGCTCGACCCGTTCCACGATCGGAAGATGGGTGGCGAGCAGATCGTTGATGCGCCGGTGAAAAGAAACGGTATCGGCGCCGGTCATGAGGAGCACGGGACGACGGAACGTCTTGAGTCGATCGGGGTCGTCGGAATGTTCGACAACCGCGGAGAGCCCCCGCAGCGCCGAGCGCCGCCGAGCCCAGTCGTCCCAGCGCGCCTCACCGGGGCGCGGGGGCGTCTCACCGCAGGTGCCGAGCGCGCAGCGAAAACGCGTGAGTTGGTCATCGGTGGGTGCGCGATCCGGACGCAATTCGCGAGTCAGCTCGATCATCGTCCGCATGTCCGTGGATTGCTGAAGCTCCGCCGCAGGCACGACCCAGAACGCCGGCGGCTCCATCAAGGTGAGCGTGTGAATCCGGTGTGGATGATCCAGCGCGTAATCCAGCGCGACGAGCGCACCAAGCGAATGGCCGACGAGATCGATCGGACTGTCGATCGTCAACCGATCGAGCGTCCGGGACATCGCGGCGCTCTCCGTTCTGATCGAGTAGCCGCCAGGAAGCGGCTCCTGGGTCTGCGATCGCTCGACATTGATGGTCTGCAGCCTGATGACCCGATAGTCTTCGGCCAGCACGTGCGCGTGCGGCTCGAATTCAGCCGCGCCCACCGTTCCGCCGCCGAGCATCACCAGCGGTGGTCCACGGCCTTCGAGCATCGCCTGCAAATATGCCGGTGCGGCCTGCGGCCGAACGACGGGGCCGAGGCCGGCACAGGCGAACAGCGACATGACGAGCCCGAGCGCCTGACGCGCCGTCACCAGCCCTCCTGCCGCGCCTCGCCAGGCAGCGCGGTATACGGTTTGACGTAGGGCGTGAGATAGCGCAGGTCGCCGGGACGTCTTCGCGATCGTCCCCACGTGTGCGCGAAGTCGAACCAAATCGGCACGCCAAGCTCCTCCGCCATCGCGATCGCCCGCTTCAATTGATCGTCGCGATCGTTCCAGCGGAAGACCACGTACTGCCAGATGACGCGAATGCCAGTCCCCGCGGCGCGACGATGAAAGCGCGCCAGGTTAGCGAACGCCGTCTCGAACCGGCCGCGGATCCGATAGCGGCAATAGCTGTCCTCGTCGCAGCCGTCGATCGAAAAGATCAGCCAGTCGAGCAGCCGCTCCGAGACGATGACGTCTTCGATCTGCGGGCGAACCTGCATACCGTCGGTCGAGATGGCAATCGCCGTCGCCGGCGATACCAGGCGGATGTGGCGCAGCGCGTCGACGAGATGCCGATAGACGAACGGCTCGCCATAGTTGAACAGATCGATGCGCTCGACGCCCGGACCCGCGTCGGTCACGACCTGCTGGAGCAGCCCGATCGGCAATGTGCCCGTTCGGGTTTTCGGGATCCGCCCGCGGAGGAGCAGCGCGCCGAGGCGTCCTCGATCGCCAGCCGTGGTGCCGCGCAGCATCGGCAGCGCCTGAAGCACGCCGTCGGCGGCATGCTGCTTCGCGCGCCGGACCCCATCCCAGAGCGCGAACGATGCGCCGCCGTCACGAAACGCATTTCCCCATGTGATGTCGCCGGAGAAGTCTCGCACCGGACACGACAGGCAGCGCAGGTCGCACGCGGTGGTAGGCTCGATCGAGAGAAACCGGAGCCGCGTCGACACCTCTTCCGTTGGGTCGACAGGGATGTTCTTCAGCGGACATCGCTTTCCTATCGCCGCGCAGTACGCGTCGGGCGTCGACAGCATGAGATGCCGCAGCTCGCGCCGCCGCGGACCCGCCAGAATCTCGGCAAGCGATTGGTCGTGCACGTTGCCGAGCACGAAATCACCGCGGCCGTCGATGATGCTGCAGACGACCTCGCCGTTCGCGTGGACCGTCGCGGACTCGAACGCATGACGACAACGAAGTGCCGGCGTCATCACCTCACCGACGCGGCAGCAGCGCCTTCCGCATCTTCGCAACCACGGTGAAGCTCGGATCGACGACGTTGGCGATCTCGTACTCGAGGGCTTGCCCCATGAACGTGGAGGCGCCGCGCTCGGAGAACCCGTAGTCGGCCATCAGCCACTTCTGCATGTCCGCCGTGGCGTGCTGGAAGGCTTCGAGCAGCGGCCGCGCACTGCCGAGCACCATGATGTGCGTGTCGTTCTCGAGCCGCGGCCAGGCAATCGGCTTCTTCTTGACGAGCGCGACGGTGAACTCGACGTCCATCGAGGTCTCGACGCCCGTACCTGCCGCCTCCGCTTCTCCCATCCGCGCGTGCCCATCGCCGATGAAGAGGAGCGCACCAGGCTCATTGACCGGCAGCATCAGTTTCACTCCGGCGTTGAGTCCTGCGTAATCCATGTTTCCGCCGAATGCGCCCGGCGCGATCGCGGCGATCGCTTCCTTGCGGGCCGGGGCGACCGCCACACATCCGAGCATTGGCTTGAGCGGCAGCTCCAGATGTGACGGCGTGAGATCCGGTGAATCGAGCCACACGATCCCCCTGACCTTATCGATGTTCCAGGTCATTCGCTTCGGATCGCGATCGGCGCGCGCCGCGATCGCCTGCGGCGTGACGGCATACGGCGCCATGAGGCTGCCTGAATAACCAGTCGCGCGGTTCGGCTCGATCTTGTCGAACGTCACCACGAGCGTGTCGTCAGGCTCGGCTCCCTCAATGAAGAACGGTCCCGTCTGCGGATTGCCTCCCGGCGATACCGACTTGCCGTCCCAATCGGTGCCGGCGGCATCAATCGTTCTGGTGATGACGCGATCGCCTGGCTTGATGCGCAGCGCCGGCGGATGCGCGAACGAATACGTCGTGTAGAACTGGGTAGGGGTGAATCGGTGTGTCGCCGGAGCTTGCGAACCGATCGCGGCTGGCGCGAGGGCGAGCAGGACGACCGCGAATCGCCGGACGCATGTGCGCATCGAGACCCTCCTGTCGCGGAATCCTACCCCGCGCGCACACCATTGGGCACCGCCGATTCCGGCACGGCGAGCACCGGACGGATGCCGTCGGCAGACCCGATGTCGAACAACATCCCTTCGGATCGCAGGCCCATCATCTCCCCTTCAATCCTCTTTCGGATCTGTCCGCTCCTGTTTGAGACCCGCGAGAATCGAACGCCGGTGATCGCCGAAATCGACCGTCAGCTGCACGAGGCGCGAGGACTTCGGCACGTCAGCGACCGAGACGATCGTGCCGACGCGGATATCGAGCTGTTCGAGGACAGAGATGTCGGCAAGCGGCTTGATCGGCTTCTGAGTGAAGTCGGGCATCCCGGTGGATCCTATCAGGACGGTCAGGATGAAGTCAGGTTGTCTGAGATGCGGCTCCACTCGCCGACGCGAGTGGAGCCACGATGGAAGAACGATCAAGCTGCGCGGGGACTCATGGGCGTGCCGCCAATCGCGCGTGTCATCTCCGCACGAATCTCCGTCGCGGTCAGGACGCGACGATAGATCCGCGCGGTCACCACAGCGGCAGGGTTCTATTGCCGCGTCGTGAGGCTGTCAATCACAAAGCATGCGCTGTAACAGGATGTTTTTAGGGCAAATCCCACATGCGAGTTGCCTAGACTTCTAATGCAAAGTCTGCGTGGGCTGGGCTCGCACCGCCTCCGATACCGGTGGCAACGCAGCCTGATCGCGTTGCAGCACCTTCCCGCTTCACGACGAGTACGCTCGATGCTCGGAGATCGCATTTGAACATTTCACATTTAGCATTGAACATTGACACCATGAATCCGTTCGACTTTATCCTGCGCACCCGGATCGTGTTCGGCGAAGACGCGCTCGCGCAGATCGGTCGGCTGGCCAGCCAACTCGATTTCGGGCGGACCCTGGTCGTTGCTGACCGGGGGATCGTGGCGACAGGCCAGGTGGCGCGCGTGGCGAACCTGCTGAACAGCGCGGGGATCACTCCCAGCTTCTTCCACGACTTCGATGCGAACCCCGACACGCGCATGATCGAAGCGGGGCGCGACCATGCCGCGGCAAGTGGAATTGATTCCATCATCGCGCTCGGCGGCGGCAGTTCCCTCGACTGCGCGAAGGGAATCAATTTCATCCTGACTAATGGCGGGTCGATGCGCGATTATCAGGGGCACGGCAAGGCGACGCGTCCCATGTTGCCGTCAATCGGCGTACCGATGACGGCTGGCACCGGCAGCGAGGCACAGTCCTACGCGGTGATCTCCGACGCCGAGACGCACGCCAAGATGGCGTGCGGCGACGCGAAGGCAGCGTTTCGCGTCGCAATCCTGGACCCGGCGTTGACGGTGTCGCAGCCGCGTACGGTTACCGCGATCGCGGGTTACGACGCCATCTCTCACGCGGTTGAATCCTACGTGACGGCGCGTCACACAATCCTTTCGAGTCTTTTTGCACGCGATGCCTGGCGCTTGCTGCACGAGCATTACGAGCGGGTGCTCGCGTGCCCCGGCGACCTCGCCGCGCGCGGGGCGATGCTGCTCGGCGCCCATGAGGCGGGCATCGCAATCGAAGCATCGATGCTGGGCGCGGCGCACGCGTGCGCGAACCCGCTGACGGCGCGATACGCGACGACCCACGGTATCGCCATTGCCGTGATGCTGCCGCACGTCGTCAGATGGAATGGAGAAGACGCGTCCACGCGCGAACGCTACCGGGAACTGCTCGGCGTCGCGGGATTGCGCGATCGCGGCGAGCCGGGCGCGGTTCTCGCGGCAGGTCTCGAGGAGCTCGCGCGCGCCGGCGACCTGCCGCGCACGTTGCGCGAGATCGGCGTCAGCGCAAACGACCTGCCCGCGCTCGCACAGGACGCGGCGACGCAGTGGACGGGAACGTTCAATCCGCGCCGATTCGATGAACCCGCGGCGCTGGCATTGTACGAGCGGGCACTCTGAACGGGGACACTCACACTTCGTCCCACAAGCGCAGGGTCTGCGGACAGAAACGGTGACAGTCACAGTTCCAACCTGTGACTGTCACACTTTCAGTGGCTGCAGTGTCCGAAACCGGGAAGAACTGTGAGTGTCCCCGTTCTATTCGGGCAGCTGCTCTTGCTTGGGTTCCGGCAGCCAGAAGCTCGCAATAAAACCGATCACGTATGCCGCTGTGCCGACGAGCGCGGCCGCGTGCGCAAGCTTGATCGGCGGCATCGCGCCGGGCATCGACGCAACGAGGTTCGTCGTCACCAGCGCCGCGGACGTGCCGATCATCCGGCCGCCCACATTCGCCGCAAAGCTCTCGCCGGTTCCCCGTAAGAACGTTGGATACACGCGCGGCAGGTAGTTGCCCCAGAAACTGAACTGCGCGATCGTCATGAACCCGACGAGCCCAATACCCCACTCGAGCAGCGCGAGGCTACTCGTCGCCGGAATCAGGAACACGAGCGGCAACAGGATGAGTCCTGGAATCTGGAAGACGTGCAGCAGCTTGCGCCGCGAGAAGATGCGGACTGCCAGAAACGCGAGGACGATCCGCCCGGCAAGACCGCCGAATTCCTGGAACGACTGCACCGCGCTGACCGTTTGCTCCTGCGCCGGCCGCGGCAGCGCGCGCACTTCCGCAAGGCCGGGGACGATGCGCGGCACCTGCTGAATCGCGCCGAACGCAGCGGCGTACGCACAGGCCATCATCACGGTTGTCACGATCGTCGTCCGGCGGAACTCGGGCTGGAACAATTCCGCGAAGCTCGGGCGCTTCAACGTGCCCGCCTTCTTCTTTTCCTGCCATGCGGGAGATTCCGGCAGAAACGGCCGGATGAGAATGAGCGGGATAGCGGGAATGACGCCGGAGATGAGCGTGTAGCGCCACGCCTCGTGACCACCGCGCACGAGCGGCAGGTGATCTCCGTATGTGACGGACAGGTAGTACCCCACGGTCACCATCAATCCGCCGAGCGATCCAAATGCCTGCGTGTAGCCCACGATGGCTTCGCGCCGTTTGGGATCCGGGAACAATTCCGACAGCCAGGCAACAGCAGCGACAAACTCCACGCACACGCCGACGAACGTGCAGCAGCGCCAGAACAGCAACCACTGCACCGACGTCGCGTAGCCGGATGCGAGCGCGGAGAACGCAAAGAGGAGGATGCTCCACACGAGCACGCGACGTCTGCCGAACAGGTCGGTGAGATACCCGCCGAGCAACCCGAAAATCCCGCCGGCGACGGCGGGTACATAAAAGAGGTAGCCCACCCACTGATTGATCGACGGGTGCGTTCCAGGCACGCCAAGGAGCTCGATGAGCGCCGGCCGGACGATCAACGGCAGCATCAGCAGCACGTAGGAGTCGAACGCGAAGCCGATCGCTGCAACGATGGCGATCAGCCATGTGAGCCGTTCGACGCGCTTTGCCGCAGCCGGGGACTGGCCAGTCGCCATCTCTACACCTCGTATTTCGCGAGCGTAGCCGCCGCCGGGACCGACGCGGCTGTTGCGCGCGACACGATGAACATCAGGAACGCCGACATCAACGTCATCGGCACCACCGGCAGAAAACCAAGTACCGTCGTCCCCGCAGCCACACGGGCGATCACATGGAGACTGCCGATCGACCAGACCGGCACCGTCACGCCGGGCGGCGGCGCCGCGACAATCGATTGCAGCATCGCGACGGCGGCAACAGCAGCCGCGGTCCAGACCGCCACGGCGAGCGCGCCCCACTTCGTGCTCTGCTTCCAGAACAACGCGGCGACGAGCAACGGCGCGAGCGCTGAGTACCCAGCAAACGCGTACTGGCTGGCGATATCGAAGATCGATTGCGGCGCGCTCAGCGCGATCGCGTAGGCCACAATCGTCAGCGCGACGACGAACATCCGTCCCGTCTGGACCTGCACGGCAGGTCCGAAACGTGCCTGCCCTCCGTAGTAGGCAAACACGTCTTCGGTGAACATCGTGGAAAGCGCGAGTATCTGCGAGTCGCTCGCCATGACCGCCGCCATCACGGCCGCGCCAAGCAGCGACGCGAGCCACAGCGGCGCGTACGCGTCCACCAGCCGCAGAATCACATCATCCCCACTTGCCTCAGCACGCAGTTGGGTGCGCCGCTCCGGCGACAGCGTGGATCCGATCGAGGCAAGCGTCGCGCGCGCCTCGAGCTTCGTCCTGATCGACGGCACGTCGACGGCGCGATTCGCGACGACCCCGAGAAGGACCGATGGTAGCCAGATCGCAAGCATGCACACCGGGTACAGGATCACCGTCCTCCTGAAGTGTCCGAGCCGTCGCGCCGTCAGGCAGAAGATGCCGATGTGGGGAAAGGCAATCGACGAGAGCGGGATGAACGTGTAGCTGAAGAAATACAACGGCGAGACCCGCTCGCGCGTGAGGAGCGGGGCGGACGGCGATGCCAGCATCCCCTCGATTGCGGTGCGAAACCCTCCCATGCCTGCGGCGATCACCGCAACCGCGATTGCACCGAACGACAGGAACAGGATCGTCTGAAAGGTGTTCACCCAGGCCGTGCCGCGCATACCACCGAAGAACACGTAGCCCATCACGACCAGCGACACGACGGCGCCGCCGAGCCAGTACGGCACCAGGCCGTCGCTGACGGCGCGGAGCGTCGTCCCTCCGCCCATGACCGCGATCACGACATAGGGCACGAGCAGCACCGCCTGCACGGCAAAGATCACCGTGCCGATGTGGCCGCATTCCCAGCGGTCGCGGAACATCTGCACGGGCGTCATGAAGCCGTGGCGCTTTCCCAGCGCCCAGAGCCGCGTGCCGATCACGAAGATGCCGAGCGGGATGATCAGCGCCGACGAGGACGCCATCAACCCGTACGTCACGATCCCGTTGGCAAACGCGTGGCCTGATGCACCGAGGATCGAGAACGCCGTCATGTTGGTGCCGAACAAGGAGAGCAAGAAGACGACGGGCCCGATTGCGCGGCCGGCGAGAAAGTAATCCTCGGCGTCAGGCCGCTCGGCCGTGCGCCCGGCAAACAGGCCGATCCCCAGCACGACTGCGAGATACGCGAAGACGACGACCGCGGGAATCATTCGGAGCGGCCGCGCGGGTCGTCGAGATGCGAGGGCCAGTAGCGGCGAACGATGAGCCAGAGCAACGCGGACGCGCCGAGCGTGTAAGCCGCGTGATAGAAGAGCCCGATCGGAAGAAAGCCGAACACGAGCGGCCGGGCACTCCGCCAGAACCAGAAATCCTGGTGCAGCAGGTACACGACGGCGGTAATAAGCGCAAGTGGCAACGACGCTATACTACGATGCCATGTCGCCGTCGCCAACCGGCCGCGCCGGTCCATCCGCACCACCGTTGGCCCCATCGGCCGCTGCTGCACGCGAAACCCTCGATGCGTGGGTGCGCGAGGTCATCGACTGGCATTTCGATCCGGCGAGCGGCTGTCCGTTCTGGCTCGAGTTCGCACAGAAGAGCGGCTGGGATCCGCGACGCGAGATCAGGACGTTCACCGATCTGAAACGCTTCGGCGAATTTCAGGACGAATGGTTGCGTGGCGGGCCCGTGCAGCGGTGGATTCCCAAAGGGCTCGCGGGAGAACCGGTCTTCGTCTTCGAGACCGGCGGCACGACCGGAGTCCCGAAGACGCGCGTCGCGTGCGACGACTTTCGGATTGACTATGAGTTGTTCAGCACGACGCTCCCTGACGAATACTTTCCAAAGGGATCCAACTGGCTGATGCTCGGTCCATCGGGACCGCGCCGCCTTCGCCTGGCGGTCGAACACCTCGCGCAATATCGAGGGGGGATCTGCTTCTGCGTCGATCTTGATCCGCGCTGGGTGATCAAGCTCATTAAGAAAGGATGGAGCGAGCACCTGCAGGCCTACAAGGATCACGTCATCGATCAGGCCGTCACCATCCTGCGGGCGGGACACGACATCCGCTGCATGTTCACGACGCCGAAGCTGCTCGAAGCGCTCGCCGTCCGGCTCGAATCAATGGGGACGACAATCCGCCAGGCGGGGATCACCGGGATCTTCTCGGGCGGCACGGAGTTCACGCCACAGTGGAACCGCTTCGCGCACGAGGAGCTGCTCGACGGCGCCTACATGACGCCGACGTACGGCAACACGTTGATGGGTCTTGCCGCGAGCGCGCCGAGCGGTCCGCACAACCAATACAAGATCGCTTACTACGCCCCGCAGCCGCGGGCCGTCATCGAGGTCGTGGAGTTCGACGACCAGAACCGTCTCGTGGATTACGGCCAGACCGGCCGCGTCAAGCTGACGACGCTGACGAAAGAATTTTTCATGCCGGGCTTTCTCGAACGCGACGAGGGTGAACGCGAGCCCGCGTGCGATCGGTTCGCGTGGGACGGCATCAGCGGCGTGCGCCCGTACCGCGGCTTCGCGTCGACGACGACGGTGGGAGTGTATTGAACGGCTCGTAGCGCAGCCCTTGAGGGCTGCTCGTGTCACGAGCAGGGCTAAAGCCCTGCGCTACGGATGCTTCGTAACCCTGCGTTACGTATAAACGACATGCTTCATCTTCCCGTTCTCCGCTGGGGCCAGCCCTACGAGAGCCTCGACATCGATCAGGTGGTGCACTTCGCGACCGGCGAACCGATCGCGAAGGTCAGCCGCGCGAACGGCGGCCTGATCCAGCGCGATGCGCGCAAGGCACCGCGCGCGCGCGCGGTGCTGCGCGAGTTCTCGATCGACGATCTGATCACGCGTGTCGGCAACGCCGGCGACTTCTATATGAACGCGACGCTGCCGATGGGCGACCGCACGCAGACGCCGGACGAGTTCGTCCGCGCGCAGTCGGCCAGCACGGGACTCCCTGAGCGGCTCGCGCGCGCGAACATGCAGAAGAACGCATTCGTGCTCACCGAGATGCGCAACATTCTCGCGTCGCTGACCCGCGGCTTGTCGTTCGACATCCTGTCGCGCGGCCACGGCGAGGAGCGCGGCGTGCCCCTCAGCTACCAGGTGCAAAGCCCGGTCGTCGGCCTCGTGCTCCCCTCGAACTCGCCGGGCGTGCACACGCTGTGGCTGCCGATCATTCCGCTGCAGGTCGGCCTCGTGCTCAAGCCGGGGCCGCAGGAGCCGTGGACGCCCTTCCGCATGACGGAGGCGTTCTTCCAGGCGGGCATCCCGCGCGAGGCAGTCTCAATTTATCCGGGAGAAGGCGACGTGGGCGCCGCGGTGCTCGAGAACTGCGGGCGCACGATGATCTTCGGCGGCACGCCGACCGTCGATCGTTATCGCGGCAATCCGAAAGTGCAGGCGCACGGGCCCGGCTTCTCGAAGATCGTGATCGGGGACGACCAGGTCGACCGATGGGAACGGCATCTGGACGTGATGGTCGACAGCGTATTCGCGAACAGCGGACGCGGGTGCATCAACGCGTCCGGCATCTGGGCGAGCCGCCACACCCGCGACATCGCGGAGGCCATCGCGCGTCGATTCGCCGCGGTGCGGCCGCTGCCTCCTGAGCATGCGGACGCGAGCCTTGCGGCATTCACCGTTCCCGGTGTCGCGGATGCAATCTCCACGTCAATCGATGCGGACCTGCAGACGCCGGGCGTGACAGACGTCACGTCGAAGCACCGCGACAACGAGCCGCGCCTGGTCAAGCAGGGCCGGGCGGATTACCTGCTCCCGACGGTCGTGCACTGCGATTCGCCGGAGGCGGCGATTGCAAGGAAGGAATACATGTTCCCCTTCGTCACGGTTGTCGAGTGCCCCGAGGCGAAGATGATTGACGCGATCGGTCCCACGCTCGTGTGCTCGGCCATCACGTGCAATACGGAGCTCCGCCGGAAGCTGCTCGATGCCGTCAACATCGATCGGCTGAACCTGGGTCCGGTGAGGACGACGCAATTGAACTGGCTGCAGCCGCACGAGGGAAACCTGATCGATTTCCTCTTCCGCGCCCGCGCGTTCCAGACCGCGGAGCTATAGGTGCGGATTCTGTCGATCACGGCGGGTGCGGCCGGGATGTATTGCGGCAGCTGCCTGCGCGACAATGCGCTCGCGGTGGAGCTGCTCGCGCGTGGACATCACGTGACGCTGCTGCCGCTCTACACGCCCACGAACCCGGACGAAGCGAACGTCAGCCGCGATCGCGTGCTGTTCGGCGGCATCAGCATCTACTTGCAGCAGTATTCCAAGCTGTTCCGGAAAACGCCGCGATTCCTGGATCGTCTGTGGGACTCGCCCCGGGTCATCAAGGCGTTCGCAAGCCGGTCGCTCTCGACGGATCCGCGGCTGTTGGGCGATCTCACGATCTCGATGCTCGAAGGCGACCGCGGCGTGCTGCGCAAGGAGTTCGACAAGCTGCTCGACTGGATGTCGGCCGAACCGGTGCCTGACGTCATCAACCTGCCGAACTCGCTGCTGATCGGTCTCGCGCGCCCGCTGCGTAATGCCGTGCAGCGACCGATCGTCTGCGATCTGTTTCTTGAAGGCCTGACGGAGCCGTATCACGATCGCGCTCTCGCGCTCATCCAGCAGCGCGTGCCGGACGTCGACATGTTCATTGCGGTCAGCGACTACTACGCGCCGATGATGTCGCAGCTGCTGAAGATTCCGTCGCAGAAGATGGCAGTAGTACCGCTTGGAATAAATCTGTCCGGTTACAAGCGACGGGTTCCGCCCCAAGGCATGAGTGGCGATCGTGTATTCCGCGTTGGCTACTTCGCTCGCATTGCACCTGAAAAGGGCCTGCACGTGCTCGCGGACGCGTATGTCAGGTTGCGCAAACGGACGGGAGCCGCGTCGGTGGCGCTCGAAGCGGCGGGTTATCTCGCACCTGCGCAGCAGAAGTACCTTGACGAGATACGCCGCACGCTGGAGACGGCGGGGCTCGCGCGAGAATTCACATATCACGGCGCGGTCGATCGCGACGCAAAGCTCGCGTTCCTGCAGACGCTCGACGTGTTCTCGGTGCCTGCGCCGTACGATGAGCCGAAGGGAGTGTTCCTGCTGGAAGCGATGGCGAGCGGCGTGCCGGTCGTCCAGCCGCGACGGGGCGCGTTCACCGAGATCGTGGAGAACACCGGCGGCGGCGTGCTCGTTGCGCCTGATGATCCCGCCGCGCTCGCCGATGGACTCTATTCCCTCTGGGCCGATCGCGGACGAGCGGCTGCGCTCGGCGATCGCGGGATCGAGGGAGTCCGGCGACACTACAGCATCGCGCGTTCGACAGATCGGCTGCTCGCCGTCTACGACACACTGGTTGGCGGCGGTGCGCATTCACCTGGCGAAGACCGCCGCCTTGCTTCACGTCACTGATCTCACCAAGGCGTATCCGACCGCGCGCGGCCCGCTGACGGTCCTGGCCGGCGTCTCGTTCACGCTGGCGCCCGGCGACGCCGCCGCCGTGATGGGTCCGTCGGGCAGCGGCAAGAGCTCGCTTCTGTACGTGCTCGGCGCGCTGGAGCCGCCGACGAGCGGAACGGTGACGCTCGACGGCCGCAACCCATTCGAGCTCGCGGCGCCGGCCCTTGCCGCGTTCCGCAATACGTCGATTGGATTCGTCTTCCAGGATCACTGTCTCCTCCCGCAGTGCACGGTGCTCGAGAACGTCCTCGTGCCAACGCTGGTTGCGTCCCACGGCGCCGAGGACATCGATCGCGCGCGCGAGCTGATCGCGCAGGTCGGCCTCATCGATCGCATCGATCATCGTCCCGCGGAACTGTCGGGCGGCGAGCGCCAGCGCGTCGCGCTCGCCCGCGCGCTGATTCGCAAGCCGCGGCTGCTGCTCTGCGACGAGCCAACCGGGAACCTCGATCGCGCGTCAGCCGACAGCGTCGCCGCGCTGTTGCTGGACCTGCACCGGCGCCAGCAGACGATGCTCGTCGTCGTCACGCACAGCACAGCACTGGCAGAACGATTCCCGATCAGGTTTGAGCTGATCGACCGGAAGTTGCATCGCGCCGTTGAGCATTGACCATTGACACCGAAACGTCTCGTCATCGCCGGCGTTCGTCATTACTGGCGCACCAACATCGCTGTGGTTGCAGGCGTCGCGACCGCGGTCGCGGTGCTTGCCGGCGCGCTGCTCGTTGGCGACTCGGTTCGCGGAAGCCTGCGCGATCTCGTGCTGCAACGGCTCGGCCGGACAGATCGCGTAGTCGTGTCGACGACGTTCTTCCGCGAAGCGCTTGTCGATGATCTTCAGCGGGATTCCGTCTTCGCTGCCTCGTTCAGCGCCATCGTCCCGATGGTCGCCATGGAGGGACTCGTCAGCGTGCAGACCAGCGGCCGCCGGGCGTCCCGCGTGCAGGTTTACGGCGTTGACGATCGCTTCTGGCGCTTTCACCAGCTCACGCCGCCGCCAGCCACCGATGCGCGCGGGGCGTTCCTGAGCGCAGCGCTCGCGAGGGATCTCGGCGCAAGGCGCGGGGACACGATCCTTACGCGCATCGAGCGTCCATCGGCGCTCCCGATCGAATCGGTGCATGGGCGCAAAGACGATCTCGGCCGCACCCTGCGGCTGACCGTGCGGGATGTGCTCGCCCCCTCCGCGCTCGGCGAGTTCTCGCTTCGCCCGCAACAGGGAGATGTCCGCGCGATTTTCGTGTCGCTGCGGCAGCTTCAAGATGAGGTGGAGCAGCGAGCGCGCGTCAACGTGCTCCTCATTTCGGATGGCCCGCAGGCCCTGTCCGAATCCCTGTCGACCCTGCTCAAACGCCACGCGACACCGGAAGACGTGGGCTTGACGGTGCGTGTGCTGGAGCCACAACGCGCGCTCGCGATCGAATCCCCCACGGGGCTGATCGACGCGTCCCATGCGGTTTACGTCGACGAAGTCGCGGCAGCGACCGGCATGACGGCAAAGCCGGTGTTCACGTATCTCGCGAACGCGATCCGCAGCGGCGATCGCGAGGTGCCCTACTCGCTCGTGACAGCAGTCGATCTCACGCTGATCGTCCCGTCGACTGCGAACCTGAGGATGCGATCACGGCCCCCGATCGTGCTGAACGACTGGGCGGCGCGCGAGGTGCACGCGCAGCCTGGCAGTCCGGTGACGCTCGATTACTACGTGTGGGAAGACCCCGGCATCCTGCGTACGCGCAGCGCCGAATTCGAAGTTGCCGCGATCGTGCCGATCGCAGGCGCAGCGGCGGATCGCACTCTCGCGCCCGTCTATCCGGGCATCACGGAGGCGGAGAACTTCAGCGACTGGGATCCGCCGTTTCCGATCGATCTCCGGAAGGTGCGCCCCGTGGACGAGGCGTATTGGAAGACGTATCGAACGACGTCCAAGGCCTTCGTTCCGATCGAGGAAGGACAGGCGCTCTGGCGATCGCGCTACGGCGATCGCACGTCAGTGCGCGTCCTCCTGCGCAACGGACAATCGACACGTGACGCGGCCGAACGCTTCTCGACGCGTCTTCGCGCGGCCATCGATCCGATGGCGCTGGGATTTTCCGTCCGCAACGTGCGCACTGAGGGGCTGGCTGCGTCGCGCGGCGCAACGGATTTCGGTGAGTACTTCACCTATTTCAGCTTCTTCCTGGTCGTCTCGGCGCTGCTTCTCGCCTCGCTGTTCTTCAAGCTGGGCGTCGAGCAGCGCGCGCGCGAGGTCGGGTTGTTGCGCGCGGTGGGTTTCACGACCGCGCGCGTCGCCCGATTGTTTGCACTCGAAGGACTCCTGCTCGCCGGCCTCGGCAGCCTCGCCGGCCTGGCGGGCGCGGTGGCCTATGGCGCCTTGATGATGGAGGGCCTGCGGACGTGGTGGTCCGGCGCAGTCGGCACGTCCTCGTTGACGCTGCACGTGTCGGCCACGTCGCTGGCCGCCGGCGCGGCCGGCGTGGTTGTTGTGGCGGTCGTCTGTCTCTGGTGGACGCTGCAAGGCCTCGCCCGGATCTCGGAGCGCAGCCTTCTGGCTGGGACTATCGCAGAGGACGTGCGCGGCCGATCGACGCGCGCCTCGCTGTTTCTGGCGGGCGCTCTCGCCTTCGGTGCGACCGGGACGATCCTGCCCATCATCGCCGCAGCCGGCAGAGTCGATCGCACCGGCGCTTTTTTTGCGGCGGGCTCGTCGATGCTGCTCGCGGGCCTGTGCGCGGTCGCGTTCGTCCTGCGCCGCGCGCCGCGCGAGGCGATCACCGGGGCATCACGGTGGCCCACCGGCCGCGTGGGCCTTCGAAACACCGCGAGTCGTCCAGGGCGCAGCGTGCTCGCGATCGCGGTGATCGCCTCCGCAACCTTTATCCTGATCTCTGTCGATGCGTTCCGGCGCGGCGCGCCAGCCAGCACCGGCCGTCATTCGGGCGTGGGTGGATATCAGCTGCTCGTGAACCTGATGGTGCCGCTCGCGCACGACCCGAATGCGCCGGCCGGACGTGAAGCGATCGGGCTCGAAACCGCCGGCGACGTCGCCATCGATCCATTCCGCGTACTGCCCGGCGACGAAACGAGCTGCCTCAATCTCTATCAGCCCACCAACCCGAGGATTCTGGCCGTGACGCAACGGTTCATTGAATCCGGACGGTTCGCGTTCCAGGACGTTCCGGGCGCAACCGAGGCGGAACGCGCGAACCCCTGGCTGACGCTGAACCGCGAACTCGGCAGCGGTACGGTGCCGATCATCGCTGATGCGAGCTCGATGACCTACGTGCTGCACAAGAGTCTCGGCGACGAGATCGTCATCACGCGAGGGAACGCGACGATTCGACTCCGGCTGGTCGCGGCGCTGAACGACAGCCTCTTCCAGGGGGAGCTTTTGATGTCCGAGACGAATTTCCTGAAACTGTTCCCCGACCAGGAGGGATACCGTTTCCTTCTGATCGACGCGCCGGGCGCACGGGCATCCCGGATCTCCGCCGCAATCGAAGACCGCGGATCGGATCTCGGCGCGGACGTGACATCAACCGTCGAACGTCTCGCGGAGTTCCACCGCGTCGAGAACACGTATCTGGCGACCTTCCAGGCGCTCGGCGGCCTGGGCCTGCTCGTCGGCACGATCGGCCTCGCGGCGGTGCTGCTGCGGAACGTGCTCGAACGCCGCCGCGAGCTCGCGCTGCTGCGCGCGGTTGGTTACGCGCCGCGAGATCTGTTCGCAATCGTGCTGGCGGAGAACGCGGCGCTGCTCGCGTGCGGCCTGCTCGTCGGCGCGCTCAGCGCGCTGGTCGCGATCGCACCGGCCGCCGCCGATCGCGGCGTGCGCCTTCCGCTCTCCATGCCGGGCGGCCTCCTGCTGGTTGCGGTGCTCGCGGCCGGGCTGCTATCGTCCGTGATCGCGACGCGCGTGGCGCTGCGCGCATCGCTGGTTGGAGCTCTGCGGTCGGAGTGACGGCTGACGGCTTCATCACGAAGACCACGAAGTTACGAAGATTACGAAGGCAGAATGACATCGCAATCCGCTTTGGAACGCTGACAGAGTGACTGGATGTTGTGTGCCCGCGGAGAAGACGATCTCTCGCAGAGAAAATTCAAGAGGCACAGAGAGCGCCGAAAAGGCTGCGGTGCCGCTCCGCCGACCCGCGCTTCGCGCGTGACCTCAAGACGCCGGCCGAAGGCCGCGTCGGCGGAGCGCATGCGCTTCCTCAATTGTCTTCTCCGCGCATGCGCGTGGCAGGGACCTGCGTGACCCGCGGGCGGTTTTCGTGCGTGCTCTGCGCGCTCGGCGTGCTCTGCGTGAATTCGTACGTGGCAAGCGAATCCGTGTTCGTCCGGGTTATTCCGTGGCCATCAAGTCACAGTAGTCTTCGTCGCCTCGTGAATCAGCCGTGGGCCGTCACACGACAAGCCGGTGACTGACATGCGATCTCGAGTCTTCGCCGTCACAATAGCCGCGATTGTCATGCATGTCGCTCCTCGTGCAGACAACTGGCCGCAGTGGCGCGGACCGTCGATGAATGGCCTCAGCGCGGAGAAGAACCTTCCGGTCAGGTGGAACCACGCCGAGAACATCACGTGGAAGCTGCCGCTGCCGGCGTGGTCCGGATCCACGCCGATCGTGTGGGGCGATCGCCTCTTCCTGAACGTCGCCGACGATCTGAAGGTCGCGCACGGCGACAACCTGCACGTCTGGTGCATCGACCGGACGAAGGGAACCATTGCCTGGCAGCGTCCATTGGGCAGCGGCAATCACCAGGAGCGCAAGCAGAACATGTCGACGCCATCGCCGGTCACCGATGGCACGCGCGTCTGGGTGATGACGGGCACCGGCATCCTGAAGGCGTTCGACTTCGATGGCAAGGAACTCTGGATGCGCGACATCCAGAAAGACTACGGGCGCTTCGGCCTCAACTGGGGATACGGGTCGTCACCGTTGCTGCACGCAGACTCGCTCTACGTGCAGGTGCTGCACGGCATGCGCACCGACGATCCGTCGTATCTGCTCCGCATCGACAAAACGACGGGCACGACCGTGTGGAGAGTGGAACGCCCGACGCGCGCGCGCATGGAATCCCCCGACGCCTACACGACCCCGGCGCTCCTCCGCTACGGCAACAACACCGAAATCGTCGTCACGGGCGGTGATGTCGTTACGGGCCACGATCCTGAGACTGGCAAGGAGCTCTGGCGCGCCGACGGACTGAATCCCGACAACGACGCGAATTACCGCATCGTCGCGTCGCCGGTGACGCACGGCGACCTGATCATCGCGCCGACACGAGAACGCCCGATGCTCGTGCTGAAAGCCGGCGGCCGCGGCGACATCAGCCGCTCCCACGTGCTCTGGACCTTCGGCAACGGCCCCGACGTCCCGACGCCGGTCACCGACGGCACCTACGTCTACGTCGTCAACGACCGCGGGATCATGTTCTGTCTCGAGGCGAGGAGCGGCAAGGAAATCTACGGGCGCCAGCGACTGCGTCCCGGCACGTACAGCGCCTCGCCGGTGCTCGCGGACGGGAAGATCTACGTCACGAACGAAGACGGCGTCACGAGCGTTGTGAAGGCGGGACCGGCATTCGAGGTGCTCGCCGAGAACGATCTCAACGACTACACGCTCAGCTCGCCCGCGATCTCCGACGGGCAGATCTTCATCCGCACCGCGAAGGCGCTGTGGTGCATCGGCGACCACAGACAGCCACAGAAGAACACAGACAAACACTGAAACCCAGATATCGAAATACGGCAAGCACGGAACAAACAGAACACATCAGAAACCCCGGAAGGGCAGTGTTCTTCTGTGTTTGTGTTGTGTTGGTCCGCGTTGTTCTGTGTTCTTCCGTGTTGTTCTGTGGCCCTTATCTGTGGTCCTCTGTGGCGCCGATGGCGTAGACGTTCTTCAACCCTCGCACGATCAGCAGGCCGTCGGACACGGCGGGCGTCGCCATGATCACTTCGCCGATGGAATTCTTCGCGAGGAGCTCGTATGTCGGGCCTGCCTTCACGACGAACACGTCGCCGTCTTCGCTCGAAAGATACAGCTTCCCATCGGCCGCGATCGGCGACGCGCTGAATGCGCCGCCGGTGCCGCCGAGACGCTCCTGGTAGATGCGTTCGCCGGTCGTGACGTTGTACGAGGCGAGCACGCCGTTGTTCAGAGTGTAGAGCTGCCCGCCGTATATCAGGGGCGTGGGGATGTACGGACCGCCGGGCTTGGTGCTCCAGGCGATGAAGTCACTCTTCGTTTCATCCCCCTTCAGCGTGATATCGCCGCTCGCGCCCGGCTTGATTGCGAATATCGGCTGCACGCCGCGATACCCGTTCGTGACCACGACGAAGCCCGGACCCACGACTGGCGTGGGAATCGTGATTTCGGAATTGCCCGAGAGGCGCCAGAGCTCCTTGCCGGTATCGGGATCGTAACCCCGGGTGAACGTGGTCGCCTGCGTGACGAGCTCAGCGCGGCCGTTCGATTGGAAGATGGTCGGCGTCGACCACGAGGGGATCTCTTCACGATTCGTACGCCACACCTGCTTGCCAGTCTCCACGTCGAACGCCGCGAGATACGAATTCTTCTGGATGTCGCACTGCACGATCGCCATGTTCTTGTAGATGATCGGCGAGCTGCCGACGCCCCACTCGTAGTCGGGATCGAAGAACCATCCGGCATTGAGCACGCCGAGATCCTGCTTCCAGAGCTGTTCGCCGTCGAAGTCGTAGGCGTAGAGTCCCTCCGAGCCGAACGACACGATCACGTGGCGCCCGTCGGTCACAGGTGTCGGCGACGCCTGGCTCGATTTCGGATGCCGCTTCGTCTTCGGCGTCCCCTCGTGGGCGATGCGGTCCCACAGCACCTTGCCGGTCTTTTTGTCGAGCGCGATCAGTCGCCACGTGTGTTTCGACTGATCCGAAGCCGGCTCGACATCGCCATACAAGCCGGTGCGAATCCCCTGGGTCGGGTCGCTGCTGACCGCGGTCGAGATGAACACGCGATCGCCCCACACGATCGGGCTCGAAACGGCAATGCCGGGAACCGGTGCCTTCCACACCACGTTCTCTCCCGTCGATACATTCCATTTCGTCGCGGTCGGCCGGCCGTCGGCCACGCCGGCCGCATTGGCGCCGCGGAACGACGGCCAGTGCTGCGCGGAAAGAGACGCCGTAGCGAGCATGCAGATGACGAGCGGCAGACATCGCCTCATGACTATTTCTCCGCCACACGGGTGAAAGGCGTCGTGTTGCTCCCCTGCGTCAACGACAGGCCGGTGACCTTGCCGTCGGCAACCTGGAACGTGATCGTGACGCCGGGTGCGCCGATCACGCGAAACTTCGTCGCGTCCATCGACGACAGAACGAACTTCTGCCCGGGCGGGCCGCCCGTCAGCCGCGAACCGGCGACCGTGAACACGAGCGGAAGACCGCCGGCACTCTGATACGAACCTGCATACCGCGCGAGCTGCGCCTCGTCGATCTTGAAGTCGTCGTAGGGCTTTGCGCCAGCCTGCTCGAGCAGCGTCACCATTGCGGGCTTGTTCTTCGCTCTCGCGTTTTCGAGCGCATCGGACAGTGTCGCGGCTGGAAGGCCGCCGCTGTCGAGAATGATTTTGGCGAGCGCGGTGTCACCGTCCGAAACCGCGCTCGACAGCGCCTGGTCCTTGCCCTGCGCTCCCTTCGCGATCAGCAGCTTGACGATCTCGGTGTGATCCGGCTTCTTCTTCTGTGGGGCTGATGGCCAGCATGAGCGGTGTCGAGCCGTAGAACGTGTCCTTCACGTTGATGTCCGCCCCGTGATCGAGCAGCACCTTGACCACATCGAGATGGCCGTGATCGCAGGCATATATCAGCGCCGTCACCTCGTAGCGGAACTTCGTGTTAGGGTCCACGCCGTCATCGAGGAGCTTCTTCACCGCGGCCGCATCGCCCCGGCGAGCGGCGGCCGACAGTTCTTCCGCCTTCGTTGACGGCGGCGCTGCCTGCGCGGTGGCGAGTGCTGAACTGAGAATTACGAAGAGAGCGCCGAAAGCCGTATTTCTGAAGCGGGAGCGTGACATTGGAGGTCCTTTGTTTCTTCCGCCTAGAGGCGGAAGCCACGGGTCGTGATTTTGTGGCTTTCGCCTTTAGGCGGAAGTCACGCGTCGTGGTTCGGCTCACGCGGTGGGCCGGAAGTACAGCACCATCGCCGCTCCGAGGGATGCGAGCAGGAAACCGACGTACAGCATGGGGTTGATCGCTGATTTCGGCGGATGGAGGGCCATGGTGATCAGCACGTTCACAATCGGCGCGCCGCCGAAGACGAGCGGCATCACGTAAACCGGCAGGCCACCGGCCTTGAATGCCCAGATGATGCACGCGGCGCCCGCCGCGCCGAGCGCGCCGGCAATTGTGGCCATCACCAGACCGCGACTGTTGAACCTCGCGAGATTCCCCTGCGCGGAGAGGGCCGCAGCTGGAATGAGGACGCCGATCAGAAAGTACGCGACCCCGACGCACAGCAGCGCCTTCAACGGATTCCCGAGTTGGACCTGCCCCTGGTGCAGCAGCGCGCCATACGCGCCCCACGACAGCACGGCGCCGGCCACGAAAATCACCCACCCCATACGGCTCCTCATCATCAAGGTTGTCAGGTTGCGCGTCGCGATTGTAGTCCAGACTTGGCTCCGCCGAGCGCGTCGAGGATGGGCGTCGTGGCGATTGTTGTGACGAGCGCCATAATCACCATCATCGTGAACAGCGTCGGGGAGATCACGTCCAGATCGCGGCCGACGTTGAGCACGATCAGCTCCATCAGGCCGCGCGTGTTCATCAGGATCCCCAGCCTGGCCGAGGTCCGCGCGTCCATGCCGTTCAGCCGCGCGCCGGCAAACGTCCCGCCGAATTTCCCCAGTGTCGCCACGAGGACGATCAGTCCGCACAACATCCAGGCGCGGGCGCCAGAGACGAGGCCGATCTCGGTGCGCATGCCGGTGAACGCGAAGAACGCGGGCAGAAGAAGGATCGTCACGAGGTCGTGCATTTTGTCGTTCAACGCGTCCGGGAGCGGACCCCCGCGCGGAAGAACCGCGCCGTAGAGGAACGCGCCGAAGATCGCGTGGATGCCAATCCACTCCGCCGCGAGCGCCGACAGCAGCAAGCCAGCGAGCACAATTGCGATCTGATCGCGTGGGACATCCTTCCGCCTAAAGGCGGAAGCCACGCGAGTGGAAGAGGACGCGGAAGCCACAAGAATGCGAGCGAGCAGGGGCCGCACGACGAACAACATCAGGCCGGCGAAGAATGCGGTCATCGCGACGACGAGCACGGCGCTCTCGACACTTCCCTGCGCGATCCCCACGATCAATGCCAGCAGACACCACGCCGTCACATCGTCGACCGCCGCGCACGCGAGCGCGAGCGTACCGAGCGGCGTCGCGGCCAGGCCACGGTCGTTGACGATGCGTGCAAGGACAGGGAACGCGGTGATCGACATGGCGACGCCCATGAACAGCGCGAAGCTCGTGAACGGGACGTCCGGCTGCGAGAGCCGCGGATAGAGATAGGCCGCCAGTGCCGCGCCGAGCAGAAACGGCGCGACGATACTGGCGTTCGAGGTGAGCACGACGCCGCGCGCGTGCCCGCGCAGCAGGTCGGCCCGCAGATCGAGACCGACGATGAACATGTAGAGAATCACGCTCAGCTCCGCGACGAGGCGGAGTTCGGGCGCGGTTGATGGAGGAAGAATCGCAGCCGCGACACCCGGTGCGAATCGGCCGAGGAGCGACGGGCCGAGAACGATGCCGGCGAGCACTTCACCGATCACCGGCGGCTGACGGACTTTCGCGAGCAGCGCGCCGAGCACGCGGCCGGTGACGAGCACCGCCGCGAGCGTCAACAGCACGTGGAACAGGGCGGTGGGTTGCGCTATCGTGTTCGTCCTTCCGGCAGGAACAGCTCGTTCGCTTTGCCCGGCGCGTCCGCCACCGGGATACCCGCGTCCCACCGTGGGATGGGCGCCTTGTCGTCCGGGTAGAGCGATTCCATCGCGCCCCAGACCTGGTCGACGCGATCCGTGAAGAGATCGCCGATCAGCAGATCCGTGACGGTGCCGCGCAGTTCAGGGTAGTGCCGGATGAAGTTGCCGAAGCTGAACCCGTCGTAATACTCGCAGACGAGCCGCCGCATGCGATCGACGCCCTCGTTGAACACGTCGCCCCATTTCCCGAGCTGCGCCGCGCTCGTGTCCCCCTTCTTCAATCCCTCCACAATGGCGTCGGCCGCCATCTCTCCCGAGCGCAACGCCAGCAGTACGCCGGACGAATAGAGCGGATCGAGAAAGCCCCACGCGTCGCCGACGAGGACCCAGCCGTCGCCGGATGCTTTCGTCGCGCGATACGAATAATCCTTCGTCGCGAAATAACCCGTATGCCGGCGAGCGGAGCCGATGCGCCGCTTCACGGCCGCGCAGCGATCCACTTCCTCCTGGTAAGTCTGTTCGAAGCCCGCGCGGTTCTTGAACAGGTAATCGAACGGCGCCACGATGCCGACGCTGACGATGTCGTCGTGCTGCGGGATGTACCAGAACCATCCTTTCCTGTCGGCGGTCTGCAGCACCATCGTCGCGCCTTCGTCCTTGCCCGTATCGCGATAGGCGCCCTGCCAATACGTCCAGATCGCCCCCTTGTTCAGGATCGGATCCCACACTCGGAGCCGCAGGCGATTCGAGATGAGGCCGTTCTGTCCGCTGGCATCGACGACGACGGTCGCGCGCACGTCGCGCAGCGTGCCGTCGGGCTCTTTGATCCTGACACCGATGGCGCGGTCACCCTCGAACAGCAGGTCCATCACCCGCACGGCCTCGCGGACGTCCACGCCGTGCTCGCGCGCGTGGTCGAGCATCATCTGATCGAATTCGCTGCGCACCACCTGCCACGTCTGCGAGCACTCGTGCGGCTTGTTGTCCCAGAAATAGAACGGCGCCGACTCCTTGCCGCTCGCGTTGACGAACTGGACGCTGTATTTCTTGACGAAATGACTCTGATGCATCTTCGGCAGCATGCCGATCCGCTTGAGTACCCAATAGGTCTCAGGGATCAGCGACTCGCCGATGTGAAAGCGCGGGAATTTTTCGCGCTCGAACAACTGCACGCGGAGTCCCTGCTGGGCCATCAATGTCGAAACGGTGGCGCCCGCGGGGCCTCCGCCGATCACGACTACGTCTGGAGTCATATATCCCGTGGTTGGTTGTCAGTTCCCAGTTGCCAGTTGCCAGTCGCCAGTTCCCCGGTTGCCGATTCCAGTTCCCAGTTAGCAGTTACCGGTTCCCAGTTTTCAGGATCGCTCGTGACTGGTTACTGGCTACTGGCTACCGGCTACTGGCTACCGGCTACTGGTCCGAAACCGTGCTGCGATGTCTTCAGGAATTTCGATCGAGCGCATGGGTTCGCCATTACCCTTGGCGACGCAGGCGATCTTCATCGAGCCGGTCGCGATCCGTTCCTCTCCCTGTTGAATGATGCACTTGTACGCGATCGTCCGGCGGGTGATCTCAGAGATTCGGATGGCGATCTCAAACTCGTCCTCGAATCGGAGCGCGCGGTGGAACTCGCACGAGGCCGCCACGCGCGGCCAACCGATCTCCGACGCGGGTGGATGGATGCTCAACCCGGCTTCGCGCCAGAGCGCATGCTCCGCTTCCTCCATGTACCGGAAGAACCAGCTGAAGTGCACGATCCCGGCCACGTCAGTCTCGTAGAAGTGGACGCGGCGCTTGATTCGCAATTCGGTCGGCAAGCGTTCTCTCGACCTACGTGTAGCGGATTCCTGAGTGCTGTGGAAGGAAGAAGCGCGGCAGCAGGGCGTCGACGCGCAGCAGCCCTTCGCGCGTCAGGCGCACGACGTGTTCGTCAGCCTGGGCGACGTAGCCCTCATGCCGCAAGGTGGTGAACTGTTGTTCGAAGTGCTGCAGGATTTCGACGCCGTACTTGTCCCTGAAGTACATGGGACTGATGTGCCCGAGCTTCAACTGCAGCACCAGCTCGCGCCGCATGCGCTCCTCGGCGGTCGGACGATACGCGCGCGCCAGCGGCAGCTCGCCGCGGTCGATCGCTTCGCTGTATCCCTCCCACGTGTCGTGGTTCTGCATGTGCACGCCGTTCATATGGCCGAACGACGCGACGCCGAGCGCCGCCATGTCCGCGCCTTGCCACAAACGGTCGCGGTAAATAAAGCGCGTGCGCGACGGGTCTTTGACCGCCGTGTAGGCGCTCCCGACGTGATAGCCCGCGCGTTCGAGCGCCTCGAACGCCTCGCTCACCCAGCGCCGCTTCGTCGGCCAGTCCGCGAGCGAGCCCGTCATCTGGCCCGCGCCCTTGAGCAGGTCCTTGCTGATCGTGGTGTTGTAGGGCAGCTCCATCTGATAGATGGTGACGCTGTCCGGATCCAGATCGATCGTCTTCCGGATGCAGTCCTGCCAGTTCGCTTCCGTCTCGCCAAGCATCCCCGCGATCAGATCGATGTTGATCTGCGCAAAGTCGAGCGCGCGCGCGAACGCGTACGACTGGCCGATCTCGGGGGAGCGATGCGCGCGGCCGTTGATCTCGAGGATGCGATCGTCGAAGTTCTCGATGCCCAGGCTGAGGCGCGTCACGCCGATGCGGCGAATCGCCGTGAGCTTGTGCTCCGTCAGCGTGCCGGGCTCGCACTCGAACGTGATCTCCTCCGCCTGATTCCACGGCGTAACAGCCGTCACGCGCTTCACCAGGCCATCGAGCTGCTGCGTGGACAGAAACGACGGCGTGCCGCCTCCGAAATAGACGAAATTCAGCGCACGTCCGGCGATCGCCGGCTGCTCGGCGTAGATCTCCCACTCGCGCCCGAGCACGTCGAGATACCGTCCGATCTCCTGCGCGTTCTTGTCGGTGTAGACCCTGAAGTAACAGAAGTGACACCGCTTCCGGCAGAACGGGATGTGGAGGTAGAGGCCAAGCGGCACCGCCGGATCCGGACGCTGCTGTAACGCCGGCTTGGCATCGCGCTCGACCGCCTCGCGTGACCAGACGGAGAACGGCGGATAGGTGGCAACGAAATAACTGCCGACCTCTGGCTGATCAACGAGCGCGGCGCGCGGGGTCTCGGACATGGGTCGTTTAACTATACCAAGCGGCTCTCACTGATCACGGATCTCACTCAGAGGGCACAGAGGCGAAAATCAAAAACCCAACATTAAATGCCTCCGTGGCCCCCGTGGCCTCTGAGAGTAGAGTCTCCGTGGCCTCCTTCACCCGAAGCAATACAACCGACCATCCTGCGCGCCCACGACCAAACGTCCCTGGCCGATCGCCGGGGACGCGGTGATGGCATCTCCCGCGTCGAACTCCCATCGCTTCCGGCCTGTCGCCGCATCCAGCACGTACAGGCGGCCGTCGCTCGAGCCGACGTAGATGCGCCCCCCTGCGAATGCGGGAGACGAGTCCACACGCGCGCGCGTCGCAAACTTCCACACGCGCCTGCCGCTCGCGGCATCGATCGCGTGGACCGACTTGTCGCGCCCGCCGACGATTACCCGGCCGTTCACCAGCGCCGCGGACGAGTAATAGGGAAATTCGCGCTCCGGATCCCGGTAGCGCCACACGATGCGTCGCGCACGCAGATCGATTGCGACGACGTCATGGTTGAACGTGCCGACGAACGCGCGCGTGGCGTCCACGGCCGCCGATGCGCCCGTATAGGCGCCGAGCGGCAGCGCGAACAGGACCTTGCCGTCAGCGAGACGGATCGCGCGGAACTGCTCGTCGCATCCTCCCAGGTAGATGGTTCCGTTGTTGATCGCCGGCGTGGCGTGCACCGGGCCAGATGTCTGAAGCTTCCACCGCACGTCGCCCGAACGCGCGTCGAGCGCGTACAGGTTCATGTCGTACGACCCGATCAGCACCAGGTTGCCGGCAATCACCGGTGAGGACTTCACCTCGCCGCCCGTCTTGAACGTCCACCGGCGCGCGCCGTCACGCACGCTGACGGCATGCACGACGCCGGCGAGGTCGCCGATGTAGACGAGATCGCCCGAGACCGCCGGCGACGACTCCCCCAGCTCGTTGCCCGTCGCGTACTTCCACCGCAGCTTGCCGGTCCCGAGATCGATGGCCAGCAGATCGCCGTTGCCGGCGCCGACATAGACGACCCCGTCCGCGATGGCCGCAGACGATTCGATCGACTCCGGCGCTTCGTAAGTCCACTTGAGGCTCAACGTTTCCGGAAGAGCATCGTTCGTGACCGCCGTCAACTGCGCGTTGCCGCGAAACTGGGGCCACGAAGAAGCCGCGCCCTGCGCCGACAGAGCAGCGCACAAAGCCGTGACCGCCAACGGGCTACTCACGAAACGCGCGTAGCGCAGGCCTTGAGGCCTGCTCGTGTGAGCCGATGCAGCCCTGAAGGGCTGCGCTACGAGACCGTATATGAGCCGCGGCCGGTCCGCGTTACTTCCCATTGATCGATAGCGCGAACAACTGGTTCCGGTTGTTCAGGAACAGCGCGCCGTGGGCGGGCACCGGCGTCGCGTAGACGGCGCTTCCCATGTTCATCTCGGCGAGCACCTTCTTGGTCTTCCCCGCCTGCAGCACCACGACGTCGCCGTCTTCGTCGCCCAGGTACACCTTCCCGTCAATCACCATCGTCGATCCCCAGACGGCGGCGAGGACGTCGTGCGTCCAGTACGGCTGGCCGGTCTTCGCGTCGAGGCAATGCAGGAACCCGCTGAAGTCCGCGCTGTAGAGCAGCCCGTCGGCGATCGACGCGGTCGAAATCGAGCGCCGGATCTTGTCGTACTGCCAGACGAGACCCGTCTTCGTGATGTCGCCCCGCTTCGTCGCATCGATGGCGTACATGTGGCCGACGCCCTCGCCGTGCTCGGGATCCTGCCCGTTCGCGATGTAGATCTTGTCGTCGTAGATGACCGGCGTCGAGATCACTTCATTGCGCGTCTTCGGCCAGACGGCCTCTTTCGGATTCGTGTCGAACTCCCAGAGTTTCTTGCCCATCGCGGTTTCGTAGCCGCGCACCCAGCCGTCCCCCTGCGCGCTGACCACCTGGTCGACGCCGCCGATCTTGCCGACCGCCGGCGTGGACCACTGCCCATGGAGAATCCGGTCCTCGACGGAGTTGTCTTCCCACACCAGCTTTCCGGTGTTCTTGTTGAGCGCGATGATTGACGGCGCCTTCGGTGACGGAATGTGGACGTGGCTTTCGTCCTGGCCGTTCGACGTGCTCACGAACACGAGGTCGCCCCAGATCACCGGCGATGAGTTCGACATGTTGTGCGGATAGGAGCCGACCTCCTCCATCATGTCGAACGACCAGATCGCGTCCGCGTCGTGCTCACCCGTCAGCTTCTCGTCGGTGATCGGGCCGTCGTTCTTACCGTCGCGAAAGCCGTTGACGTCGAGGCACCAGACGACCCCGCGGTTGCTCGTGTAATAGAGCTTCGTGCCTTCGACGAGCGGCGATGAGGCGACGCCCTGGAAGGGCCAGTCGTTCGCGCGTCCCGACGACAGCTTCTCGTGCGTCTGCTGCCAGAGGAACTCACCGTTCGATTCGCGAAACGCCATCAGCACGCCGCGATCGCCCGCCTGATTCTTGTCGCGGAGCCCCTCATTATTCGTCCCCACGAACACCATGCCGCCGGCGACGACCGGATTGCCGTAGCTTTGCGAGCCGAGGTTGGCAACCCACTTCACGTTCTTCTTCGTCTTGACGTCCCATTCGGTGGGCAGCCCTTTCATGTTCGATACCATGTTGCGATCGGGCGTGCCCCCCCACATCGGCCAGTCGCCGGATCCTGGATCGCTCAGTTCTTCCGCCTGTAGGCGGAAGTTCCCGGACGGTCGCTCGGGTAGACACAATGCCCCGGCCGCGAACAGCGATACGACGAACAGTTTTCTCATTGGTTTGCCGTCAGCTTCAGATTATCGAGATACGCGCCGAACTCCGCATCGACGAAGAGTCCCGGCGCTCCCTTGTGATTGCCGATCGGATCGACCTTCTCGATCGTCCACGCGGCGGGCTCCGGCTGGCCGACAGCCCACGCCTTGCCGCGCGCGCGCACCTTGCCGTCCGGCATGTTCTCCACGCGAAGCTTCACGTGGTACCACGCATCGGCCTGCCATTCGAACGGCGCCTCCACCGAGCGCGCCGTCTCCGGCTCCCATGATTCGATCTTGAGCCTCTGCGCGTTGCCGTACAACACGAGCGAGTAGCGCTGCGCGGTGATCCCGATGTCGGTCATCTGGCGGCGCCGTGTGGTACCGCGCACGTCCGCCTCGAACGTGTAATCCGCGAGATCGACGGGCCCGACGAACACGCGGATGCGCTTGAAAATGGTCTGGTCGGGCGCCTTCTGCAGGACTTTTTGTCCATCCAGCGTGACGACGGAGAATTTCCCGGCCGTGGCGTTGATCCAGCCGGGAGGCACCGCGCCGTCCCCGTACGAATCAAACGTCTCGGTCCATGGCAGCGGACGCAGCACGCGCGCGCGGGCTTCGCCACCGACCGTCCCGACGTTCGCCTTGATCGTGCCGGCCTGATCGACCGGGTCCGGCGCGCTGGTGAACGTCCCGTGCGTCACGGTCCCTTTCAATCCCTGGAGCGACCATGTGGCGCCGGCCTCCTCTCGCAGGAAGCGTCCCTTCGCGTCGAACAGGCGCGCGTGCAGCGTCACCGATTGCCCGGGTTTCAGCACCAGCTCCGTCGGTGAGACCTGCACCCACGCCGGCTCCCCCTCGCCTTTTTCCGGCGCCTCGTCCACGGTTGTGCCGCTGGTGACTTTCGGCGCCTTCGAACCGAGCGCGTAGACGCCACCGGTCGAGACGAAGAAGATGCGGCCGCGCGAAATCGCTGCGCCCGCAAACACTGGTTCCGGGAGACCCGCCGACTGACCGGCGTTGTCGTCCTTGCTGAGCGGCAACTCGACGGACGGACGGACGATGAAGAACCTGCCGCTTTCGGTGCCGACATAAAGCTTGCCGTCCGCGAGCACGAGCGGCGCCTTCTGGATCGTCCCGAGCGTCTGCGTCCACAGCGAATGGCCCGTTTCGAGATCGTACGCCTTGAGCCGCGAACCGTTCTCGACCTGATACACGCGCGTGCCATCGATCACGGGAGAGGAGAAGCCGAACTGATCCCCCTTGTTGGCCCACCTGGTCGTCTTGATGTCTCCCCTCTGCGACCCATCGATCGCGGCAATCATCCCGAGCTCGTTCGTGTCGAGGTTCTCGTCACCGTGCGAGATGATCACCGTGCTGCCTGAGACCGCAACCGCCGTGTTGATCGCGCGCTTCGCGGCGACGAAGCTCCACACCTTCTCGCCCGTCTGCGGCTTGATTGCGTGCACGCCTCCGTCACCGAGACCGCAGATGAGGAGCCGCTGTCCGTTGATCGTCGCGATCACCGGCGCCGCATACGCGGTGTCGTAGGGGCGTCCGCCCGGGCTCGCGACCCACATGATGTCGCCCGTCCGCTTGTCGAGCGCGATGAACCGGTGCGCGCGATTGGCCTGCGTGCCCCAGCTCGAGATCGCCGCGCTGACGATCACGAGATCCCCATCCACGATCGGAGACATGGTACGGCCGCCGTGCGTGGTGAACGCGGCAAACTCTTCGCCGACGGATCGCTGCCACAGCAGCTTGCCGTCGTTGGTCAGCGCGACGACCTCGGCGCCGACGGTGAGGCCGTAGATATTCCCCGTTTCGGGATCCGCGGTCGGCGATGCCCAACCCACGCGATGCGGCGGCACATCGCTCTGGTAGATGCTGAACTTCTGTTCCCAGATCACCTTTCCGGTGTCGGCGTCGAGCGCCATGATCCGCTCCTGCAGATCGGCGCCGTGCCCGGAGGGGTTCTGCACGATGACGCGGTTGCCCATGACGATCGGCGCGGAGCGGCCACCGTAAGGCGCGCGCCACAGGAAATTGCGGCCGTTGAGCTCCCAGGTGTCGATCAGACCCTTTTCGTCCGACACGCCGCTCCGGTGAGGCCCGCGCGCATCCGGCCAGTCGCCCAGCGCGACATGCCGTCCGCCGTCCGCCGCGGTGACCACCGTCACGGCCGCAACGAGTACCGTCAGAACGCAAAGTCGTTTCAACATAGAGATCATCTTCGTTCTACGCCATGCCGCGGGACGATGTTTCAGCTGGCCGAGGTCCGAGATCCGAGGTCCGAAGACTAACGCGTGAAGCTCTCAGAAAAGGACCTTTACGCCGAGCTGTAACCTCCGGGGACTGCCGGCCGACAGGATCTGACCGAACGTCGGCGAGAGGAGGACGTTGTCCGGCAGGTTGTAGTTAACGCGATTGAACAGGTTGAACGCCTCCAGACGGAGCTGGAGCCGTGTATCGCCGTTCAAGCGCACATGCTTCAACACGCCGAGATTGAAGTTGGCGTATCCCGGCCCTTCCAGAATGTTGCGTCCGGCGTTCCCGAACGTGCCGAAGGGCGGAATCGAGAACGCCTTCGTGTTGAACCACTGCGCGGCGCTCGGATTCGCGACGCTGGTGGCGCCGCTGACGTTCGGCCGATCGTTCGCGCCGAACCCAAGCGATCCGCGGCCCGTGTTGCTGTTGTCGAAATCGGGCGACAACAGCACGGTGAACGGCCGGCCGCTCTGCAGCGTGAGGATCCCGGTGACGGCCCAGTCCGCGAGAAGATTCGACGCCCAGCCGTGATTTGCGAACCGGTTGCTGCCGGAGCCGAACGGCATGTCGCACGTGAACCCGAACGTCAGCCGCTGACGCAGATCGAAATTCGATCGTCCCCACTCCGCGTCAGGATTGTTGCTGTCCTGCGGGAAGTTCGGATCGCCGGTGCTCGTAAACAATCCCGAGGCATCGTCGTGCGACGACGACCATGTGTACGATGCGAGCGCCGTCACGCCCATCGACAGGCGCTGGGTGAACGACATCTGCAGGCTGTCGTAGTCGGATCGCGCCTGCGACTCGAGGGCGGTGATATCGGCCAACAAGGGATTCGGCCGCAGGTTCAGCGGTTGAGGACTCGCGTTCGCCTGGTTGGCGTCGCGTCCGCGCAGCAGGTCGCGTCCCTTCGATCCGACGTACGCGACGTCGACCAGACGCGAGGGACCGAGCTGACGCTGCACCGTGATGTTCCACTGGTGCGCGTGGGCCGTCTGGAAATCGCGTTGATACGTCGTCGCCGACGGCGGAATGAAGATTGGAAACTGCTGCGGGTACGGATCGTTGATGAACAGAAGCGACCCTGGTAGCGGAAAGAAGATGCGCAGATCGAAGAGCGGCGGATTGAAGTAGATCCCCTCGCCCGGCGCGAGCGCCGACTGATCGTAATAGATCCCGTAACCGGCGCGGACGACGGTCTTTCCCGATTCGTCGACGCTCCACGCGGCACCGACGCGCGGCGCCCAGTTGTTCCGATCCGGTTCGTAGCCACCGCGCGGAACACCGTTGGTGCCGACCTGCACGACCGATCCGGCGGACGGATCGTATACAGCGGCGCGATCGTGAGCGTCGTAGGGCGGGGCGTTGTACTCGTAGCGCAGGCCGGCCGACAGCGTCAGCCGCGAGCTCACCGCAACGCTGTCCTGCACGAATGCGCCGTAGCCGTGCGTGCGCAGGTGCTGTGCATTGTCGAGACGCGCGACCCCGGTCGTGACCGGCAGGCCGAGCAGGAGATCGGCCAGCGCGTTGCCCGTCAGCTGCGCCTGGTCCGCAAAGCTGAGGAAGCCCCGCGCCTGTATGTCACGAAACGCGCCCTGCTGAACCATGCGCACGTCCACGCCGGTTCGCACCAGGTGCCGGCCGCGCGCATATGTGATCGAGTCGGTAACCTGGAGCTGGTCCGTGTGGCTCTTCTGCGGCGCGTTATAGTCGTCGCCGATCGGTGAATATCCCGTCAAGGTGATGAGGCTCAGTCCGGAATCGCGCGGATCGGCCGACACAGTGGGCAATCCAACCTGCTGATTGACGTTGGTTCTGCTTTCCTGGAAGGCGCCGGCGTTGATTCGCGTGTATCCAATGCGTACTTCGTTGAGCAGGGCATTCGAGAACACGCGGCGCTCGCCGGCCATCGCATTCTGCGCCCGCCGCGGGGCGCTCGTGCCGAACCCGGGCACGAGCGAGAAGCCGGCGCCGGAGAACGGCTCGAAGAAATCACGATCGCTGAAGCTGTAGCGCAGCGTGAGCGTCGCGCGCGGAGGTCTGGTCGAGTGATCGACGCGCAGATCGTACTGATCGCGACGGTCGGTCGAGACCGGTGACGACACGTAGTTCTGAAACGGAACCCCCCGGTTCGGCAGCGGATACAGCGCGGCGATCGCACGGCCGACCGGATTGATGAAGGCCGGCGGGATGACGCCGTTGGCGAATGGCTGCTGCGTGAACAGGTTGAACGGCCGCGGCGAAAGGCTCTGCGAGAAATCCCCGCTGCGCTCGGCCGTCGTCGGCACGTTGGTGACCGTCGTGATCCCCTCGCGCGTGCGCGTCCCCTCATAGTCGCCGAAGAAGAACGTGCGATTCTTCACGATCGGTCCGCCGAATGCCGCGCCGAACTGGTGACGGCTGTACGCGGGATCCGGTTCGTTCTTCGGCGCGAACGCGTTCGTCGCGTTCAGCGCGCGATCCCGGAAGAACTCGTACGCGGTCTCATGAAGCCGGTTCGCGCCCGACTGGACGACGACGTTCACCTGGCCGGCGCTGTTGCGTCCGAACGACGCGTCAGCCGTGCTCGTGACGAGCTCGAATTCCTGCACCGCATCCACCGGCGGCGACACGCCGAGCGTGTTCAACTTCGGATCGACGTTGAGCACACCATCGAGCAGATATCCGTTCGAGTCTTCGCGGCCGCCATTGACGTGAAACGCAAAGTCGCCGCGCACCGAGGATGCCGATCCTGGGGCCTCGGGCGCGGTACCGGGCGCGAGCAGGCTGAGCTCGAGGAAGTTGCGGCCGTCGAGCGGCAGCCCGCGAATCTGTTCGCCGTCGATTGCCGTCGCGCGCGCGGGACGGAGCCGTTCGATTGACGCGGCGGGTGCCGTCACCGTAACGCTCTCGTCGCGTTGGCCGAGCGTCAGCTGGATGTCGACGCGCCGCTCTTCGCCAACTTGCAAGCGGATCTGCTGTGTGTAGGCCTTGTATCCCGCCTGCTCGATCTGGATCGTATGCGTGCCGGACGGAATCGCGGCGACGACAAACCGGCCGGTGCCGTCGGCCGTGACGGTCCGCCGTTCACCGGTGTCGACCTGCACGATCGTCACCTGCACACCGGGAATCGGCATCGCCGACGGATCGAGGACGACGCCACGGATGGATGCGAGTGGAGTCTGAGCTGCGGCGGGTAGCGCCAGCGCCGCCGCCATCGCGAGCGCGAGGAAAGCCGTCATAGTATTTTGTTCGTCAAAAGGACGCGGTGTCCGGGTGGTCATTCTATCGCAGCGCAGAGGCTCGTCCGTTGCGGCTCGGCGCGCAATTGAAGGAGTCCCCACGCGCAATCGAAGGAGCGCCTGCGGCCAGCGCGAGCGGCCGGAGGGTAGCGCCGCGAAGCGGCGCCCGCGAGCGCGAGCGCGTGAGAGCCGTCAGCCGCCGCGGAGCCCGAATGGGCGGAGCGGCAAGCGTCGGGGGTGGGGCCCCGACGCATTTGAAAGATGTGGGGCCCCGCGCGCAATCGAAGGAGCGCCTGCGGCCAGCGCGAGCGGCCGGAGGGTAGCGCCGCGAAGCGGCGCCCGCGAGCGCGAGCGCGTGGGGGTGGGGCCCCACGCGCAAATTAAGTAAGGAGCTTCTATGAAGACCGCGCGCTCTCTGTTCGCGATCGGAATAGTCCTTGGGATGAGTGTCGTGACGGGCGGTCAGTCGGCGCCGGGCGACTGGCCCCAGTGGCAGGGGCCCGACCGTAACGGCTCGTCGAAAGAGACGGGCCTCCTCAAGGAATGGCCATCATCGGGTCCGCCGCTCGTCTGGTCCGCGTCGAACCTCGGCGGCGGGTACGGTTCGATTGCCGTAAAAGCCGATCGGATTTATGTGCAGGGGATGAAAGGGTCGACGAGCATCGTATCCGCGCTCAATCGCGCGGACGGCAAACCGCTCTGGTCGAAATCAGTCGGACCGTCTGCCGGTAGCGACCAGGGCGACGGGCCGCGCGGGACGCCGACCCTCGACGCCGATCGACTGTACGTGCTGACGGAGAACGGAGATCTCGCCTGCCTCAAGACTGACGGCAGCGCCGTATGGCAGCGCAACATTCTCAAGGACTTCAATGGCCGCAACCTGCGATGGCTCATCAGCGAATCACCACTCGTCGACGGCAGCAACGTGATCGTCACGCCGGGCGGTGCCAATGCCGGTATGGTGGCGCTCGACAAGATGACGGGAAAGACCATCTGGACCAGCAAGGAGCTGAGCGATCCCGCAGGCTACGCATCGCCCGTGGTTGCGGAGGTCGGCGGCGTCCGCACCTACACGACGCTGACGTCGAGTGCCGGTGTCGGCGTGCGCGCGTCCGATGGAAAGTTGATGTGGCGATACGATCGCGCCGCGAACAACGTCGCCAACATCGCCACGCCACTCTTTTCCGACAACAAGGTGTTCTACACGTCCGCCTACGATACGGGGGCGGCGCTGCTCGGCCTGACCGCGCAGAACGGCGAGGTGAAGGCCAACGAAATCTACTTCACGCGCAACATGAAAAACCATCATGGCGGCGTCGTGCTGGTGAACGGCTACGTGTACGGCTTCACCGATTCGATCCTGACGTGCCTGGAATTCGCGACGGGCAAGCAGGTGTGGCGCGACCGCAGCGTCGGCAAGGGTACCGTGACCTACGCCGACGGCAACCTTTATGTACAGGGGGAGAACAACACCGTCGGCCTCGCGGAGGCGACGCCGAACGGTTACAACGAGAAGGGACGGTTCAAGATTGCCGACCAGGGTCTTCCGAGCTGGGCCCATCCTGTCGTAAGCGGCGGCCGGCTCTACGTGCGCAATCAAGGCACCCTGGCGGCGTACGATATCAAGGCGAAGTAGCCGCCAGCCACCAGCCACCAGCTGCGAGCTGGAAGCTGGAAGCTGGAAGCTGGAGACTCAGTTCTTCGTCATCTTCAGATTGGACACCGTCAGATCCATGTTGTGGCTGACGCGGATGCCGTAAATTCCGTCGGTCGACTCCAGTTTGCCGGGACCAACGATATCCGCCTTCTCGAAGGAGGCGACTGACGCGCCGTTGATCTGGCACTCGGCCTTCCCACTCTTGACGACCCACGCGACTTCCTGTGTGACGCTTTCGTCCGGGCTCGCGGCTTTCTTGATCGCCGCGTTCGGAGACTTGCGCATGACCTGTGTCACGTTGTTGCCGTTGAAGCGGCGCACGATGAACGTGCCGTCGCGATAGGCGGTGCAATACATCAAGCTGTGGTCGGGGGTGCCGAGCTTGCTGCCGCCGATGAAAAGACCCATCGGGTGCGGGTGGCCCGAGGTCATCTTCGCCTCGGTGAACGTCGCCTTCACGGTGTAATCCCCGCTGGCGGTGTTCGACGGGTTCCAGTACACCGCCGCGGGCCCGATCGCGAGATGGTACGTGTCGCCCTTCTGCTCGAACTTCGAGTCCTTGATGCTTCGGCCCTGAGAAGCGGACTGCGCGTCGACTTCCCCCTTCCACCCCGGCGCCGTGATCCCGCCGCCCGCGACGGCGCGGTCGGCATCCTGCTGTCCGGCAATAGAAAGCACGGGCGCGAGCACGGCCAGACCAATGACGAACGCTGTCCTGCAAAACACGCGCATATACAGTCCTCCAGAGATTGTGGCTTCCGCTTTCAGGTGGAAGTCGTGGTCACTTCAGCTCTCGAATGCGGATGTTGCGGAAGGCGAGCGTGCCCTCATGATCGCCCTGGAGCGCGATGTGCCCCTTTTTCGCACGGCCGTAGTTCGACCAGTCCTTGAACTTGCTGGCCTTCACCTTGGCCTCCCAGTCCGGACTCCACAACTCGTAGTCGACCGCCTTCGCCCCATTGAGCCAGTGCTCGACGTGTGCGCCCTTCGCGAGGATGCGAGTCATGTTCCACTGGCCGACCGGCTTGGGTTTGGCGTTCGCGGCGGGAGGATAGAGCGCGTAGGCGGACGCCGCGAGCGTCAGCGGCGAATTGTTGTCGTCGGCCTTCTCGTTGTCGAGCAACTGGTATTCCGGCCCGCTCCAGTAGATGTGATCGTATTCCTCGGTGCCCCGATAGAAGATGCCGGCGTTGCCACCTGCGCTGATCTTCCATTCGAGTGACAGCTCGAAGTCCCCGAACTCGTCCTTCGTCACGAGGTCGGCCACGCGTGTGTCCTTGAAGAGCGTGCCGTCGACGATCTTCCACCCTTCGGGGACTTTATCGGCCTTGTAGCCGCGCCACGCGTCGAGCGATGTCCCGTCGAACAGCGTCTTCCATTCGCCGCCGTTCGCTGTCGTGGGTTTGTCAGTCTGCGCGCCCGCGCTGGTGAACGCCATCGCGCACAGCGCGCCGGTCGCCAACGCGCTGACCCACCGTCTCCACTCCCTCATGAGTGATCTCCCTTCCGCACCGCGGGCTCCAACACCCTGATGCGTCGAAACACTATATCCACGAACCACGCGCACAAGGCGATTGTGACGAATGCCAGCCAGAGGGGCCGCCGATCGGTCCGCCGATCGGCGGCGCCGTTCGCGAGCGCGGCGGCCGGCGGGCGCCACTGACCACCCGTCGCGAGCGCCATCGACTTCAAGAGGCGCTCGTCGGGCGCCTTGAACCGATATTCTGCGGCGGCGTCGGGCAGCACAACGCGCGACGTGATGCCGCCGATCTTACCCGTTTCGTCGGCGGGTTGTGATGCGGCGCTCACGGCAAGCTGATCGGCCGCAGCGGCGACGACCGTCGCTTCGTAGCGTCCGGGCGCCACCTGGTGAAGCGGCACATCAATCGCGCGAGCGGCCGTGTTCGGCGCGACGCGAGACACTCGCACCGACGGGTGCAGCAGATCGCGATACTGACCTTGCGGGTCCCGCGCTTCGATCGCGATCGCGATCGATCGCACGCGGCCCTTGATCGGTCCCGGCGTGACGTCGAGCGCGAGCGGCAGCGGACGGTGCCGCGCAAGCGTCCGCACGATGGACGTGAAGAAAGGACCATACCCGCGCCACCGCACCCAGTTCGCTGCCCATCGATCTTTCACGTCCGACGCGAAAACCGCCGAGCGCCCGAGGCCGATCGGCCAGAACGCGAGCAGCGGTTCCTCATCGCCGGTCGCCGCCACTTCGAGCGCCGTGTCCTTCAACACAGTGGCGGTCCGTCCCTTCAGGTGCGGCAGGCGCGCGAGGTCCACGCCCGTCAGGAACGCCGGCGCCTTGACGAGGGGAACGATGTCCTTTTCCTCGAATGACGGGTCGGCGGCATTCTTCGCCTCGGTCACGAAGATCTGCGGCAGCTGGCGCGCATCTTCGGATACGTACGAACGTCCCTTACCCCAGTTCGCAAAGCTGCGGAGGAGCTCCGGGTTCGCGGACGGGCCAATGGCGACGGTTGACAGCGTAATCCGCGCCTCGACCATCTTCTCGATCAGCGACTCGTAGTCTGCCGGGTACGAGCGTCCGTCGGAGAGCATCACGACGTGCTTGGCGCGCGCCTTGGCGGCGCGCAGCGCGAGGTAGGCCTGCTCCATCGCGGGGTAGAACAACGTGTTGCCGCCCGGCTCAATGGCGGCGATCCGTTTGCGGATCTCGTCGCGGTTGCCGGCGATCGTCCGAAGCGTCACCGCCCACTCGAACTTGTCATTGAACGTGAGGATGCCAATCGCCTGCTCGTCCTTCATTACGTCCACGGCCGCCTGCGCGGCGGTCTTGCACAGGTCTATCGAGCGCCCCGACATGCTGAGCGATCGATCGAGCACGAGCACCAGCGCGACCTCCGGCTCGTCCTTCCGCTCGAACGTCACCGGCGTCAGCCGCTCGAGCGTCGTCTTTCGGTAGCCCTTCTCGCCGAACACCGCCTCCCCGCCGGCGACGAGCAGTCCTCCGCCTCCTTGTTCGACCCATTGCGAGATCGCCGTCATCGATGTATCGGGCAGCGCGGACCGCGGCACGTCGCTCAGCACCAGCACGTCGAACGGGTCGAGTGCCGCGGTGCTCGATGGAAGGGCCGCCGGACTCCTGAGGGTGACGTCGAAGCCGGACGTCCTGAGCGCATTGGAGAGATACCGCGCGCTCGCAGGCGTGCGCTCGATGTACAGCACTTTCACGCTTGGATCCGTCCACACGTCGCGGGCAAGACTGTTGTTGGCGGCGAGCGGATCGCCAGGCACCACCACCGACGCTTCCAGGACGTGCGATCCGGGCGCGTCGATCTTGGCGTCGATCGTCACGTGCGTGACGCCTTTCGATACCGTCACCGCTCGCCCGGCCAACCGCTGGCCTTCCGCTCGCAGCGCGACGCGCGCGTCACCCGCGCGCTGGCTGCCGATGGCGATGGTCGCGGTGAATGCCGAGCCCGCACTGATGCGATCCGGGACATCGATGGTTGGACTGACACTGGAATGTGCGCCGCAGCCATCCGCTCGACCGCCAGCGTGGTGTCGCCGGCAGTCGACCGCCCATCGGTGAAGAGAACGATCCGCGGCACGTGACCGGCGGCAAGCTCCGCCCGTGCCGCGTCGAGCGCGGCTTCGAGGTCGGTGCCCCGGCGGTCGACGCGCTCGGCTGTAGCGCTCGCGGGATCCTCCCGCGCGATTCCTCTGAGCGCGTCTGTGCTGTCGACACGCATCGTGGTGACGCCGAACGCGACAATTCGCGTGTGCGCCGGCTGGAGTGCGCGATTGAGATCATCAATCGCCTGCGCCGCTGCTTCGATCCCCGGCGTGCCGATGCTGTAGGAGACGTCTACCGCATAGACGATTGACTGACGCGACGATCCGAACGACAGCACGGGACGCGCCAGCGAGCATGCAAGCGCCGCGAGCATCATCGATCGCACACCGGACTGCAGGACGCTTTGCCGCCGGTTGAAGTTCGTCCGCCCGACGCGAGGCGCAATCCACACGAGCGGCAGCGCCAGCAGCAGCCAGAGCGCCGATGGTGCGATAAAGGTCAACGACATGTCACACCGTGATCCGCCGCTGCCACGTCCACCACTCCGCGAAAGCAAGTGCGAACGCCACCGCGACCGAATACATCCACCATGGCCGCTGAGAGACACCGGCGGCGACGTGACGTCGCTGGTCTTCTGCCGTCAGCGTCGTCTGCAACAGGTTCGATACCTGCGCGTCTCCCGCATTGACCGCGATGGCGGTCCGCGCCGCGGCGCCATCGGCGATGTACAGGCCGGGCGAGCGCAGCAGGCCTACGGCCGCGTGATTGAACCGCGTCAACGGCACGTCCGCGCCGCGCGGATCCTTCACGTCGACGACCGCCTCGTCGAAGGTCATTGGTCCAGGCCGATGTGAACCCGCTGAAGACACACGTCCGAGCCAGTCGAGCGCATTTCCGATGAGCACGGGAAATGCCGGCGCCGACGCCAGGTTCGACTCTGTCGGGCCGAACGTTACGATGACCATCCGGTGATTGCCCGATTCTCCCGCGTACACCAACGGCGTACCGCGGCCGCTCTGTGCGATGACGCTCAGCTTCGGTAGTGGGTACGCGCGCGCCTTATCAATCGACAGCGTAAACGGATCGACACCGCTGAGGACGGGATGCGAGCCGGCGGCATTCCAGGCCGGGCGCAGTTCCTCGCTCGTGGTCTCTAATGGCGGCGCAAACGATAGCGACGGTCGCTGCGGCGGCTCCTCCGGCGTCCATCGATCGAAGATGATGACGTCTTCGCCATCCGGACGAACATCCGACGAAGGATCGACGAACGTCGGCCGGACGTCGGGATCACGGGCGAGCAGGCCAGCCAGCCACGACGTGTGCTGTCCGACGATGGTCACGAGCAGCGGGCGCGCGTGCTCGATCCACGCGACCGCTTCGTTGTCGATGGCCAGTGCATCTGTTGGCGCCTCGATCCGTGCGCGCAATGCGGGTTCGCCGCCGCGCGAGAGCGGAAGGATCTGCCGCAGCGCCTCGCCGGCGCGCATGTCCAGCTGTCGATCGAGGACGTCCGTCCTGCCGCGCGCGACCGTCAGGTGCACGGTCTGCGCGGCCGCGGCGTAATTCGCGAGCTCGAGATACGCGTCCCCCGCGTGGTCACTGGCGAGAGACGGCCGCACATCGAACGCGGTAATCGCGACATTGCCCGCAGGCTCGTACACCGAATGTATCGTGACAGGGGAATCGGAGGTCCGAGGTCCGAGGTCCGACGCAATCGCGCCGTCGGTAATGAAATGGATCGAGTCCGCGTCGCCACTCCTCGGCCACCACGAGGCCTCGCCCGCCGGGGCGATGCGATCGAGCGCCGCGTCAATCACGCCGACGTCCGTGGTCGGTCCTTCGACCAGCCCGTCCGCCGTGGTCGCCAGCGACACGGCATCGGCGGCTGCGGCAGCAATGCGGCGCGCTTCGGCAATCGCGCGCGCCCAACGTGTCTCTCCGCTCTTCGTCCGCGCGAGCATCGACGAGGAGGCGTCGATGACGATGAGCGTCCGCCCGCGAGGGACGGCCACGCCGCGCGTAGCGCAAGAAGGACGGGTGATGGCAAACGCCAGGGCAAGCGCAATCATCACGGTCGCGCCGAGTGACGCCGCACGGCGCACGCGCTCCCAGAACGTCACCTCTCGCACGTCGTCAAGCACGCGCCGCCACAGCAGCAACGACGGAAGAATCACGCGCGGCGGACGGACCTTCAGACGAAACAACCCCGCGGCGAGCGCGCCGGCCGCTGCGAGCAACAGCCCCGCCTGCCACGCCGCCATTGCGCCGAACGTCACGCCAGGAACCGTCCGAGACGAAAGGCCTTGAGGATGATTTCGTCGAACGGCCGATCCGCGTCAGCCCGCACGCAACCGATGTCGTAGCGTACGCAGAATCGATCGAGCTCCGTCGCGTGCGCATCCCACGCCTGCGCGTACATCGCGGCAAGGCGCGGCGTGACGTCGACGTCACGCATCTCGCCCGTCTCAGCGTCCACGAACCGCGCGTCGCCAAAGCCACCGGCGTCGCGATCGCGAGGTGACGTGACGTGCACGACGAACACGTCGTGTCCGAGCGTGCGCAGCATCTTGAGTCCTGCCTCGAACCCGCCGGGATCGAGAAAGTCGGAGATCACGACGACGAGGCCCGGGTGACGCGGACGAGTGGCGAACGCCTGGAACGACGCGCGTAGATCGGTCGTCCCATCCGCCTCGAGCCGCTCCAGCCGCTCGAACACGCGAAAGATGCGCGCCTTGCCCCGTCCCACCATCTCCTGGCCGAGGCCCTGCGTAAACGGCAGAAGCGTGAGGCGATCGAGGTGCGCGAGTCCGATGTAACAGATCGCCGCCGCGACGCGACGGGCCATGTCGAATTTCGCGGGCTCCGCCATCGAGCGGCTGACGTCGAGCAGCAGGTACATCGGAAGATCGCGCTCTTCATCGAAGAGCCGCAGCAGCAATCGGTTCAGGCGTTTGTATGCCTTCCAGTCGATGTGGCGGAAATCGTCCCCGGCCGCATACGGCCGATGATCGGCGAACTCGAGCCCCCTGCCGCGCATCGGCGTGATCCGATCCGCGCGGTTCTGCCCCGCAAGCGCCCTCCGCGACACCACGTGCAGGTATTCGAGCTTGCGAAGGAAATCGTCGTCAAAGCGCAGAGCCACAGGATGAACCGTGAAACTTAACCGTGAACCGCGAACCGTGAACCGTGAACCGTGAACCGTGAACCGTGAACCGTGAACCTATTCAGTTGCCACCGTTCCAAGCAACTCGGTGACGATGGCGTCCGTGCTGACTTCGTCGGCATCCCCTTCGAAATTGAGGAGCAGACGATGCCGCAGCGCGGCAAGCGCCACGTTGCGGATGTCATCGACGGACACGAACGCGCGTCCATGCGTGAGCGCCTGGATCTTTCCGGCGAGGACCAGCGCCTGCGCCGCGCGCGGGCTCGCGCCATAGCGCACGTATCGTTTGACCAGTGCCGTCGCGTACGGCGACGCGGGATGCGATCCCATCGTGAGGCGGACGGCGTACGCCTGCACCGGGCGGGCGATGGGAACGGAACGGGCTAAGTGCCGCATTTCGAGAATCTGCCCGGCGTCCAGGACGCGCGTCACCGTTGTCTGCGTCTCGGTCGTCGTGCGCTCCAGGATCTCGTGCATCGCCGCTTCTCCTGGATAGCAGACCTTGAGTTTGAAGAAGAAGCGATCGAGTTGCGCCTCGGGCAGCGGATACGTCCCTTCCATCTCGAGCGGGTTCTGCGTGGCGAGCACGAGGAACGGCTGTTCGAGCGGATACGTCGTCTTGCCCACCGAGACGCTGACGTCCTGCATGGCCTCGAGGAGCGCGGACTGCGTCTTCGGCGTCGCGCGATTGATTTCGTCGGCGAGCACGACGTTCGCGAAGATCGGCCCCGGCTGGAACTCGAAAAACGTTCCGCCGTGCGCGTGCTCCTGCACGATGTTGGTGCCGACGATGTCGGCCGGCATGAGATCCGGAGTGAACTGGATGCGCGAAAACCCGAGGTGCAGCACGTCGGCAAGGGTGTGCACGAGGCTGGTCTTGCCGACGCCGGGAATGCCTTCGAGCAGCACGTGACCGCCTGCGAGAAGACTCGTGACCGTCAGGTTGACGATCTCCTCGTGTCCGACGATCCGGCGTCCGACCTCCTCGGTGATCCGGGTGAAGCGCTCGCGGAACTGATCGATGGACTGCGCGACGGCGGTGGAGGTCATTGCTTGCGTACGAAGTAGCTCTGAATCGCCGCGCGCCGGGCTTCGGGTACTGGCGGCGGCGCGGCCGCGGACCCCTGGTCGAACGCGCGTGTGGCGCTGCGGGTGAAGGACACGGCGGCATGACCGCGCTCGCTCTTGCGGCGAAGATCCGTCAGAGCATCTGAACCTTCGCTGTTCGCGCTGGCTTCCACGGTTTCGCGGCGAAGCGCCGGCGCGATGTCGGCCATGCGACCCTGCTGCGCATCGACGCCCGATCCGCCGCCGAGGCCAGTTCCCGGATCCGTTCCGCTCGCATTCGGATCCGTCACCATCAGGATGGCCGGGCCGCCTCTGGCATCCGTGTCCCGTACCAGCTGGATCGATAATTCCTCCGCCTTCGCGGAGGCATTGGTTTGAACGGCGTCGCCGTTCTGCGGCATTTGTGCGGATGTCGCATCCCGCGGATCACGATTCGCGGCGCGCTCCGTCTGCGCCACCTGCGACAAGTCGTCGGCAAGGTTCTCGAGCGCGTCTCGCATCGGCGGAGGGACGGCGGCGCTCTCAGCCGCGCGTTGGGCGCGCTCGGCCAGCGCCTTCATGATCGCGTCGGTGGATTGCGGGTGCGCGGCATCCGTCGCCGGCGCCATCGCGCGCGCGAGTTGTTTCAGCGAATCGGCGCCGTGCAGTTGCGCAAGCGTGTCGATCAGATCGCGCAGCGCGGCAGCGTTTGCGGGGATCTCCGTCCCGAGCGTTCCACGCTCCACTGCGGTCAGCAAGGCCTCGAGATCCTTGGGGAGGCCGACCGGTAGACCCGCAACTGGCGGTGTTTTCGCAGCGATTCGGTCCACGCGATGCGCATCCGTATTACGAGGCGCGACGCCGGACGATTCCGGCACTGCCAGGGCCAACAGCAGCGTGGCAATCGCGATCCCGCCGGTCGTCAGTTTTGCGCGACGGTCAGTTGGCGGCGGATAGACAGTCGACCAGTCGATTGACGCCGTGCGATCGGCCGCGCGATCGACGTGGAAGTCCGCCCACGCATCGTGCGTATCGCGCGCGGCAAACCAGTGCGCGCTGCGCAACTCGCCGTGCAGGCCTGCGTCCGCATCGATGGCCGCAGCCACGCTGTCAGAGATGTTTCGCGTACGTCGCGCGAGGCATCCGTACGCTGCCAAGAGACAGAGACCTGCGCCAAGCAGGGTCAGCGGCAGGACGACAGGCCAGCTTTTGAGACCACCAATGAGGCCGGCGCACAAGGCGAACGCGGCCACATACGGCGCGGCGCGCCATGCGCGTCGCCTCCGGCCGCGCAATCGGCGCAGGCGATCGGCGGTCGCGAGGCCCGCGCGGAGGCGCGTGCCCGCCGTGTCGAGTGACGTGGAATCGTGCACGACCTGCCTACGATATCTCAAAGAGAAGCCTCTCCCCGCGCGGACGGGCCGCGTCAGCTCACGTCGCCATTCATCCCGCCAGGAAGGTGTTGAACGGTCCGATGGACGTGCCCGGCGGCGATCGGATCGCGCAGTGTCTCGATCCGCAGGGCGGCGCCTTCGCGGTGCACTCGCGAAAGAGCTGAATAGGATATGTATATGATATCGTATACGTATGCGGAAACCGATCTCCATCACGATTGAGGCGGACAACCTGCTCTGGCTGAAGGCGCAGGCTGCGGCCACGTCGAAGGGCAGCGTCAGCGACGTGGTCGATCGCCTGGTGCGCGATGCGCGGCTGGAGGGGCGCACCGGCGCGATCAGATCCGTGGTCGGGACCGTGGACCTGCCGCACGGCGATCTCGATCGAGCGGACGGGTATGTCCGGTCCCTGTTCGATCGATCGCTCAGCAGGCCGATGCTCGTGAAGGAGCGGCCGCCCGCCGCAACGCGGGCGGGCCGCGGGCGCGGCCGCAAGCGGCGTGGCTGACGTCGAGGCGGCGGTCACCGATACGCACGCGCTGCTCTGTCATGCTGCCGCGAGCTCGCGCCTCGGGAAACGCGCCGCCGCGCACTTCAGCGCATGTGAACAGCGCACGGCGCTGCTGTATGTGCCCGCGGCGGTGATCTGGGAAACGGCGCTGCTGGCCCGCAGCGGACACGCGAACCTGCGAAGGACCGTTGAAGGGTTCTTCGAGGATCTCTTCAGCAACCCTGCGTATCAGCCGTATGATCTGTCGGCGTCGCAGATCTACGACGCCGACGGGCTCCGCTTCAATCGCGATCCGTTCGACGCGCTGATCTGCGCCGCGGCGCGCGATCTGGGGTTGCCGCTGCTGACACGCGACAGCGACATCGCGGAGTCCGGCGCCGTCCGCGTACTATGGTGAGAACCCGTACTGAATGTTCCCGCTCAGAGCAGCGCGTCCCGGAGGTCGCAAGGAATATCATGGGAGCGGTTCTGAACTTTTTCACGCTCACGTACATCGTCAGCTGGATCTTCTTCATCGCGTGGGCAGTCGTCTCCGGGCCGACCGCCTCGATGACGTCCGAGCGGGCGGTACTTGCCACACCACTCTTGCTCATCGGGGTCTTCGCTCCGGCCCTCGTTGCTCTCGCGCTCACCTTCCGCGCCGACGGACGGGCGGGAACGGAGGCGCTGATTCGCCGCGCGGTCGAGTGGCCGGGCGGCGCGCGGTGGTACCTGTTTGCGCTCGGCTACATGGCCGCGATCAAGCTCGCCGCAGCCGCTCTGCATCGCATCGTGACAGGCGCATGGCCGCCGTTCGGTCAGGAAACTGTGCTCATCATGGCCGGCGCCATCGTCGTCTCGACGCCGGTGCAGGCCGGTGAAGAGATCGGGTGGCGCGGATATGCGCTTCCACGCCTTGCGAATCGCGTTGGACTTCCCGTCGCGAGCATCGTGCTCGGCGTGATCTGGGCGTCCTGGCACCTGCCGTTCTTCTTCATTCCAAGGGCCGACACGTTTGGCCAGTCATTCCCGCTCTATCTGCTGAGCGTGACGGCGATCTCCGTCGCGATGGCATGGCTCTACTGGCGCAGCAACGGAAGCCTGCTGCTCACGATGATGCTGCACGCTGCGATCAACAACACCAAGGACATCGTGCCGTCGGCGGCGTCGCCGACAACCAGTTCCTTCGCGCTGAACGGGTCGCTGGTCGCGTGGCTCACGGCCGCGCTGCTGTGGATCTGCGCTGTATACTTCCTCATCCAAATGCGCGGCGCGAGACTGGAGCACGGCTCCCGAGCCGTCGAGGTGCGCGAGATTCCGACTTCCGCCGCCGTTTAACTCGTCAAAGATCCTGGGGCGGCGTGATCGATGCTCGCCATTCTGATCCGCGCACTGACGTACGCGACGCTCTTCATCGGCTTCGTGCTCGTCTACCTGCCCGCGCGGACACTTGCGTGGGCAGGAGTAGTCCGTCCATCGCGATTCGGATCGCCACAAGCGCTCGGCGCCATCGTCGCCGTGAGTGGGGCCATGTTGGCGGCGTGGTGCATTGCCAGCTTCGTCGTTCTGGGTCGCGGAACTCCCGCCCCATTTGACCCGCCGCGTCGACTCGTCGTCCGCGGACCTTACCGGTACGTGCGCAATCCGATGTATCTGGGCGCGGGCCTGGCTGTCGCCGGCGCCGCGCTCTTTTATCAGTCAGGCGCACTGCTGGCGTACGCCGCCGCGTTCCTTCTCGTCATGCACGTTTTCGTCGTCTTGTACGAGGAATCAGTTCTGCGGCAGACTTTCGGGAACGACTACGACGCGTACTGCAGGCAAGTACGGCGATGGCTGCCAACGCTATGAATGTTGCTTTGACGGATTGACGAACGCGCTTCAGCGTTTCCCGTCGTTTCACATCTCAGTCCACGCGCAGCGCGGCGACCGGCTCGATCTTCGTCGCGCGGCGGGCCGGAAAGTAGCTCGCGCCAAGCGCGATGAGCGCGAGACCCGCGACGGCGCCGAACAGCGTCAACGGATCGTGCGGCCGCACGCCGAAGAGGAGTGACGCCGCGGCGCGCCCGCCCGCCAGCGCGAGCACGATGCCCGCGGCGATCCCGACGACCAGCAGCACGCCCGTCTCGTGGACGATTAACCGCGCGATATCGGAGCCGCGCGCGCCGAGCGCCAGGCGGATGCCGATCTCGTTCGTGCGCCGCGCGACCGTGTAAGCCACGAGGCCGTACAGGCCCACGAGCGTGAGGATTGCCGCGAGCACGCCGAAGCCGCCCGACAAGGTGGCCAGCAGACGTTCGCGCACCAGCGTGCCCTGAATATCCGCCGTCATGACGCTGTAGGTGACCCCGATGCGCGAGTCGACGTCAGCGAGCGTCCGCGTAATCGCGGCGGTCAACGGACCGGCGGGCAGGCCCGACCGTACCATCATCTGCATGGACGCGGGCCCGGTCGATTGCGCATCCGCGAGAAACGCCACAGGCGAGAGATCTTCCCTGAGGTCCATGTACGTCGAGTTCTTCACCACGCCGATGATCTCGAAGGTCTTCTCCGGGCTCGACGGCGTCGCCTGTCGTGTGAACCTCGCGCCGACAACGGAACGCCCGGGCAGCAGCTTTGCGGCGAACGCCTCGCTGACGATGGCGACGGGCGTGGACTGCGGCGCGTCGCGCTCGTCGAAATCGCGCCCGCCGACGAGCGGAATCCCGAGCGTCGCGAAGTAGCCGGGGCCCGCGGTGTTGAACCGCGAGTTGAACTCGCGCGGTCGATCCCCTTCGGGCCACACGTCGTTGCCGATAGCATCGCCGCCGAGCGGTACGATCCTGACGGTCGCGGCCGCCTGTACGCCGGGCAGCCCGCGCAGGCGTTCCACAAGCCCGCGACGGAACGACGGGCGCTGATCCGCGGGTACATCGAGCCGGCGGAACGTGAGGCCGGCGATCACGATGCCTCTCGGGTTGAAGCCGGGATCGGCCGTCGTCAGGTTGTGCAACGTGCGGGCGAACAGCAGCGATCCGAACAACAGCACCACCGACAGCGCAATCTGCGCCACGACGAGCGCGCGTCGGAGGCCGATCACGTCGCGCCCCGATGTCGTGCTCCGCGTGGTGGCGCGCATGACCGAGCTCGCGCTCACGCGCGTCGCGTTCATCGCGGGCGCCAGGCCGAAGAGCGCGCACGTCGTGAAGGCGAGAGCGGCCGTGAATCCGAGCACGCGCCAGTCGAGGCCAAGCGCAAGCGACGTTGCATCCGATTGCGTGTCGAGCAGCGTGACGAAGAATCCGCTGAGCGTATGTGCCAGCAAAAGGCCGAGCGCGCCGCCAATCACTGCGAGCAAGAGGCTCTCGGTCAGCAACTGACGAATCACGCGACCGCGTGCGGCGCCAAGACTGAGGCGCACGGCGATCTCGCGCCGGCGCGCCGTCGCGCGCGCGAGCAGCAGGTTGGCGAGGTTCGCGCAGGCAATCACCAGCACGAGCCCGGCGGTCCCGAGGAGCAGCCACAGCGGCGACTCGTATGTTTCGCGCAGATGCGAGAGTCCCGAGCCGCCCGCGTAGGCGGCCAGCTTGAAGTTGACGTATTTAGTCACGCTTTCAGCCGGATACGTCGGCGGCAGCGTCGTGTGAAACAGATCGGACGAGATCGCCTGGAGGTGCGCCGTCGCGCGCTCGACCGACCATCCAGGTTTCAGACGACCGAACACGCTCAGCCACCAGTCCGTGCCGACCGGCAGCCTGCCCTTCCCGTCGTCGCTGAACACGGGGTCCGCGCACACGGGCAGCGCGACATCGAACGTGCGTCCGACCTCCAGGCCGTGAAATGCGGCGGGCGCGACGCCGACGATCTCTACCGGGCGCGAGCTCAGCGCCAGGCTCTGTCCGATGACGGTGGGACTCCCGCCGTAGGCACGCTGCCAGAACGCGTAGCTGAGGACCGCGCGCGGCGCACACCCCGGGCGATCGTCGGCGGCGGCCAACACGCGCCCGATCACCGGGCGCACGCCGAGCACGCCGAAGAAATCTCCCGTCACCCACAGGCCCTGCGCGACGCGCACCTCTCCCCCATTCGTCAGGTTGAACCTGTCGGCTGCCCATGCGAACACGCCGGAGAATGCCTGCTGACGGGCCTGGATCTCCCGCCAGATCGGATACGTGACGGCAGCATGCCACGTCTCGAAATTGCCGCGCGCGCCTTCCGTGTCGACGATGCGGACTTCGACGAGCGAGGAGGGATCGGCAACAGGAAGCGACTGGAGACGGACGGCGTCGACGACCTGGAAGAGCGCCGCGTTCGCGCCAATGCCGAGCGCCAGTGAGACGACGGCGACGAGCGCAAAGCTGCGGTTCCTGCGGAAGACGCGAGCGGCGTAGCGCAGATCCTGCGCGAGCGCCTCGAGCCACCGGCCGCCCCAGACATCACGCGTGGCCTCCTGAATCTGCGAGATGTTGCCCAGCTCGCGGCGCGCATCGGCTGCCGCTTCGTCGGGGCGCATGCCGCGCTCGATGCGGTCGTGGATCGCCATCCGCAGGTGCGACGCGATTTCCTCCCGCAACTCCTTGTCGCGCCGTCGCGAGGGACTCATGCTTCGCCCCTCTCGGCTTTCGCGAGCACGCCGGCCATCGCGTCGACGAGCATCTCCCACCGCGAGCGTTCAGAAGCGAGCTGGCGGCGGCCCGCGGCGGTCAGGCGGTAGACGCGGGTGCGCTGCTTGTTCGCGGACACCTTCCACGTCGCGGCAATCCATTTCTGCCGCTCGAGCCGATGGAGCGCGGGATAGAGCGACCCCGTATCGACCTGCAGCACGTCGCTCGAGCCCGCGCGGATCGCCTGCGCGATGCCGTAGCCGTGCTGCGGGCCCCACTGGAGCGTCTGGAGGATGAGGAGATCGAGCGTCCCCTGCAGCAGCTCGATCCGGTTCTGGTACCGCGTCGCCTTCGCCATAGGATGTAGACATCCTACATCCGAGGATGGAGGATGTCTACACCCATCGGTTCACGGTTCACGGTTCACGGTTCACGGTTCACGGTTCACGGTTCACGGTTCATGGTTCATGGTTCATGGTTCATGGTTCATGGTTCACGGTTCACGGTTCAGGGTTCAGGAGGTAACAAGGATGGTTTGAAACCTGTTGCCGTCACGCCGATCGTAACCTCTGCGGCAACGCCCGGGTTGCTCGTCGATGCGTGCCGCCGCCCCGCATGCTGTTGTGCTGAAAGCAGGATCCCCGGGTGATGTGGCGGTCGTGAAGACATCAGGCCCACCGCACCGCAGAATTTACGGTAGCTTTTTTCCGCCCCGGATGCAGAATAGCGCCTCAGAGGGCCAGGTGCGAGAGAGGCACGTGCTGCGCGCCGGAGGATCCGCACTGCTCGGCGGTTTGATTGGCGTTCTCTTGATCGCCGGTCCGGCGTACGCTCAGGCGCCTGCCTCTCCAGGGGCCTTGTCTGAGATGACGCTGCCCGGCGGCATCCGCGCCGCGCTGGCGATCTTCGACGATCCCGTCGCGCCCGACCGCAGCCAGTTCCTCCTCGAGATCATCCGCCGAACATACCGATCGTCGGTCGCGACGAAGGAGGATCCGCGTGAAGCCGCCCTTCGGCCGCTGCTCGCGCGTCTCGACTCGGCGGCACGCGAGGCAACCGACACGTCGACCGACACATTGCCGCTGCCGCTCCCCGCGCCGATCTGGATAGACGCCGTCTTCGACGGCCACGCGACGGCGCGTACGCTGGCTGGGGCGATCCTCGGCTCGCGCGGCGCGTCGCTCCTCTACTGCGGGCTGCTCTCGCTCGATGACGAGACGCGCGCGTGGTTCGCCGGCAAGCCGCGCCTGATTGCGGACCTCGCGTCGCGACATGCCGCCGCATTCATGACGGCCGCCCCGGGGCTCCGCATCGCGGACGGCACCATGCGCGTTCCCGGCGGCAAGGATGCGGAACCCGCATGGGCGGCGCTCGTCGGCCGCAACGCGACGGACCCCGAAGCATTCGTGCGCGCGCTGGTCTCGCAGCGCGACGGGATACTCGCGTATTTTTTCGCCACCGTCGCACAGCTCACGCCCGCGGAAATCCGTCGCATGCTCGACCTCGATTCTCCGGACGGCGCTCGCCGCGTCGAGGCGACCCGCCGCATGTACGCGGTGTACGAACGGCTGGCCCCCGGATGGAAGATCGACGAGCGGACGTTCTGGCGGCCGGCGCTCGATCCGGCCTTGCTCGTCGCGGATCTTCCCGTCGACGATCGGAACGTCCCGGTCATTGTCGGCACGCGCCGCTTCTGGAGTGTCGTGTTCGCCGATCCGTATCCGGGTCGGCCAAAACCGGGGCGGAACGAGGACGATGAAACGCTCGGCGATGGCCAGCCTGTCGATCTGGCGTGGATCTCCGAGCAGGTGTTCCAGGGCGATCAAGCGGAGCGCCGGCGCCGCTACGAGATGGTCCTCTTCGCGTCGCGCATGTGCAAGCCCGCGTCGCCCGACCTTTCACGCCAAGCCATCGATGCGGTGCGCGCCGCCGGGATGTACCCGGCGCTGGTCGCGACACTCGAGCGGGCCGGGCTCACCGACGTGGCGGTCTACGCGAAGGCGGCGGATCGTGCGGCACGGCTGTCATCTATTAATGACGAGGGACGCGCCGTCCGCGCGCTGACGCAATTCCAGGGTGCGCTCGCGCTTTCAGCGCGCGCCGCGCTTCGCGGCAACCTCACTGCCGACGCGCTCGCCACGCTCGTCACGTCGCTCTCGACTGTCGACACCAGCGAACGCGGAGACTACGAAGGGCGCCTGGTGCGGTGGCTCGAAACGCAGCTGCTCGGTCACCTGACGCCGTCCTCCACGCTTCCACCGGCCGCGGCCGACGGCGGCGACGCGCAGGAAAGCGCCGCCGGCCCGGTCGAGCGCGACATGCTCCGCCTCATCGCGGGCGCCGGTCCAAGCGCAGATGCGCGGCTGGTCGAGTGGGAGGGGACGCGATATCGCGTCGACATCGCATCGGCGGAAGCCGTGCGCATGTCGCGCTTAATCGGCGAGAATCCCCGCCCCTATCTTTCGTCAGCCCGTACGATCGCCGGCATCGCTGACACGATCGCCGAAGCGCGCGTGACGCGTGAGTCGCTGCGGCGCGACGCCGAGACGATGGAGCGCGTGGCGCAGACGGTCGCCTGGGACCGGTGCCGCGACGTCGCCGGCGATCTGCAGCGCGCCGCGCGCGACGGCGATGTCGGGGCTGCGCCGCACCTTGTTTCCGCGCTGCGTCTGCTCGCCGACGATCTGCTCGCGCGTGGACTGAAGGAGCTCACGTATGCGGCCGCGATGGGACAACCCGAGCGCGCGCCGATCTCCGCCGACGCTGCGGCAAGCCGGCATGACTTCGGCCTGCAATCCCTCGCAACGCGCCACACGGGACCGTGGCGCCTGCCGGTTGCCGGCGGCGACCCCTTGCGCGGATGGCGGGCGACGGGATCGCTCCTCGGCCTCGACGTGCGCCTCTCGGAGTTCGCCCTCGTGCGACTCTCCACGAAGCCGCCAAAGCGCCGGCCTACATTGAACGACGAAGATCGACGCGCGTTCGTCGAGACCGTGGCGCTCGTCGACCCCACGTTGCTGACCGACGGCACTCGCGACGCGATTGCAACCGCGATTCGCGCAGGACGCGCGCGGCTCGCCGCCCTGCGGACGCCGAAGGACGCCGTGGCGCTCGCCGACGAGATCCGACTCAGTCCGATCCGCCGCACGCTGCTCCCGTGGATTGTTGCGCACGAGTCCGCGCGCGTGGCGATGTTCCTCTCGCCGAGCGAGTTGGTGTGGGTCGGCCTGCACGGCACGCCAATCGCACCGGCGCTCCAGCCCTGGGGCGCACACGGCGAAGGACGCCTTGGGTGCCTCTGCCTGCGACTCATGGATCGGCGTCCATTCGAGGCGCTAACGGGCCGATGGGGCTCCGGCATCTTCGCCAGCGGATTCCCCGATCTGAACCTGCGTCTCGCCGAGCTGCTCGCAGACATGCAGATGCCGGCCGCGTTGCTCGGACCGGTGCTCGCGTCGGCGACGCTCGACTTCATCAACTCCGCGCCCAGCCGCGACGAGGACGATCGCCGCGGCCTCGTGGAGTTCGTGCAGGCGCTCGGTCCCGAACGGCTGGAGCAATATCTTGCGTTGCTGACGACCGATGGCCCGCTCGTCCCGGTGAGGGAGACCATGGGACGGACGGCACATCCCGGGGTGTCGCGATGATGGAGGTTGTTGAAAATGCCGCTGTCAATGCCGAATGCTCAATGCCCACTACCGGAAAACCATTGAAACGTCAGCCTTCAGCGTTCGGCCTTGGGCGTTCAGGGGGCGTTTTTCATCCGCCTGTGATGAGAGCGTGGCTCAACACGTTGACCATGCTGGCCGGTCTGTCGATTGCCGTCAGCGCGCAGGCGCCGCAGCTCGCGATCTCGTCGCCCGAGCGCGACGCGATCGTCAGCGGCCAGACATGGCTCGAGGCGACGATTACGCCGCAGATCGACGTCGAGTCGGTCAGCTTTTTCGTGGATGGCCGGCTCGCGTGCACGATTGAGCGTCCGCCATTCGGCTGCAGCTGGCAGGCGGGCGAAGTGGTGCGCGGCCATCACGTCCGGGTCGTCGCGACGCTCCCGGACGGCCGCCGGCTCATCGACAACGTGCGCACGAAGGATCTCGGTTTCACCGAGCGCGTCCGCACGGAAGCGGTGCTCGTGCCGGTGATCGTGACCGAGAGCGGCCAGTTCGTCCGCGGGTTGAAGCGGCAGGATTTCGAGGTGTTCGAGGACGGCGTGGCGCAGCGCGTCGCCAGCATGGTCAGCGAGGATGCGCCGCTCGATCTGGTGCTGGCCATCGATATCAGCGGCAGCATGGAACGCGCACTGCCGGAAGTGAAGAGTGCCGTCAAGCAGCTCCTCGGCAAACTTCGGCCGGGAGACGCCGCGACGCTCGTTGGTTTCAACGACACGATGTTCCTGCTCGCCGAGCGCGAGAAGGACCAGCGCGCGCGCGAGGCCGCCGTCGATCTGCTGACCTCATGGGGCGGCACCGCGTTGTACGACGCGACGGTGCGCGCGCTCGATCTGGTCGGCCGCGAGTGGGGCCGCAAAGGGGTCGTCATCTTCTCCGACGGCGACGATCGTAACAGCCTCACGCAGCGCGAGACGGCGATGGCGCGTGTGCAGTCGAGCGACGCGATGCTCTATACGATCGGGTTCGGCGGAGGCGCCACGGTGCCGCAGCTGCGCAAGAGCCTCGAGAACTACGCGCACTCAACCGGCGGCCGCGCGTTTTTTCCCCGCCAGGCCAGGGAGCTCGATGGCATCTTCGACGACATCGTCGCGGAGCTGGCCAACCAGTACGTGCTCTCGTATTCGTCGACCAATCTCAAGCAAGACAGCAGCTGGCGCAACATCAAGGTCCAGGTGCGCACCGGCAAATATGACATCCGGGCCCGGCGAGGCTACCGCGCGAACGGACCGCAGCGCGCGGGGAGGTGAGTGATGAAAGCACCGAGCATGGTCACGGCATCGGTCCTGCTGCTCTGCGGCGGTCCCGTGCTGTCGGCGCAACAGGCCGTCCCCGATCCGCCGCCGCAGTTCCGCAGCGGCGTCGAGGTCGTCAACATCGACGTCAACGTCCTCGACAAACAGGGACTTCCGTTGCGCGGTCTCGCGGCCTCGGATTTCACGGTGACGGTCGGCGGACAGCCGCGTCGTGTCGTGACGGCGGAGTACGTCGATGCCTCGGCGGCGCCGGCAGATCAGCCGAAGCCGCCGGAGGACAGCATCGTGAGCACGAATGAAGGCGGAGGCGGCGGGCGACTGTTCGCGTTCATCGTCGATCAGAACACGCTGGAGCCGGGTAACGCACGCCACGTCGCGACGGCCGCGTCACGCTTCTTCACGCGGCTCACCTACGCGGATCGATCCGCGCTGATGTTGTTGCCGGTCGGTCCCAACGTCCCCTTCACCTGGGCGCATGAGCGCGTGCGCGAAGGATTGCAGCGCGTGACGGGCCTCGCGGGGCCCATGAGCACGTGGGAGTTCGGCAGCTTGAGCGAGGCGCGCGACATCGCGAACCGCAACCTGCTCACGGTGCGCTCGGTCGGCGAGCGCGAATGCCGTAGCTCGATCTTCGCGGGCGGCGGCGGTGGCGCGCCGGGCGGCGGAGGCACCGGCGGCGCACCTTCGTCAACTCCGTCGCCGACACCCCCGCCGTCCGGTGGTACAGGCGGTGATTCGGGCAACTCCGGGTCCGCGCCCACCGGCGGTTCCAGCGGCAGCGGCAGCGGCGGCGGTGGTGGTGGCGGCGGCGGGCCGGTCCCGGCGCCCCGCGGGTCGGGCGGCTTCGGCGGCTTTGCGGCCGACGCGTGCTTGCGCGGCATCCAGATGCAGGCCGAGACCGCCTGGCGCGATGCGCAGATGACGTCGCTCTCGAGCATCGCTGCCCTGCGGCAGATCCTCACCGCGCTCGGACGCGTGCGCGGCGACAAGACGGTGATCCTCATCTCGGGCGGCTGGCCGATGGACGATCGCGAGGAGATGTCCGTGATTTCCGGGGTTGCCGCTGAAGCCGCGGCCGCGCGCGCGACGGTCTACACGGTCTTCGTGCCCGCGGCGATGTTCTCCGCGGATCGCCGCGGCCTGAGCTCCACGCCCGCGCGCGATCAATACATGCGATTGGGTCCGCTCGAGACGCTCGCCGGGATGACCGGCGGCGGCACGTTCCGCGCCGACGTGAACGCGGAGACCACATTCCAGCGGCTGGGCCGCGAGCTCTCCGGCTACTACCGCATCGGCGTCGAGAAGGATCCGCTCGACGGCACCAGCAAGGCGCGCCGCATGAAAGTGCAGATCTCGCGCAGCGGGACGACGGTGCGGGCGCGCGATATGTTCGACGTGAGGACGTATGAGGATCGCGACTGGGTCGCGCGGCTCGCGTCCGCGCTCGATTCGCCGATCCTCGCCACCGGCGTGGGCCTCAAGATGACGAGCTACATCGCCTCGGATCCCGAGAATTCCTCACAGCTGAAGCTCGTGCTCACCGGCGAGGGGTCGCGATTGCAGAACGGCGAAGCCAGCTTCCAGATGCTGGTCCGCAATCTCGATGGCAACAAGATGGTGACGACCGAGCAGCCGCTCGGCGACGCCGTCAACGGCGTGCTGCCGTTCTCGACCAACATCAGCGTGCCACCCGGCGTCTACATCGTCCGCTTCGCGGTCATCGACAGTGCCGGACACGTCGGCGCAGTCGAACGTCGCGTCGAAGCGCGCGAAACCGAGTTCGGTCCGATCTCCGCGACCGGTCCTCTCCTCGTACGCGTGCCGAACCACACGGTTGGCGATCCGCGTCTCGCACTCGACGGCGTGCGGCAGGACGAACGGCTGGCGCTCGAAGTCGACATCGAAGCGGAGGCCGCGCGAGCCGAGAACGCGGTCGTCAAGTTCGAGATCGCGTCGAAGGCCGATGGTCCCGCGCTCGTGCACGCCGACGCGGCGGTCTCGGCGGGGCCGCGGACGGGCTCATACCTCGCGCAGGCGGTCGCGGACATGCGCGTGCTGCCCCCGGGACAGTACGTGGTGCGCGCGAAACTGCGTTCGGGAAACGAACAGCTCGGCGAGATGCGCCGCGCCTTTCTGGTCGTGGGCGCCCCGCGGACGGCGGCGGAAGTCATCGCCAAATCGGACTCCGGCGTGTCGGTCGCCGTACCCCGATCGCTCGCATCCCGCATCGTCGGTGTGGCGCCGCCATTCGCGATCGATCAGGTCCTGGCGCCGCCGATGCTCGAGGTGTTTCTGTCTCGCGTTTCAGCACGGCCGGACGCCAGTTCGCCGGTCGTCCGTGATCTGCTCGATCGCGCGCGCACCGTCGAGATCAGCGAATTGAAAGTCTCGGATGCGGAGGCGGCGCAGACGCCGATCGCGGCGTTCCTGCAGGGCCTGACGCTGCTCGCGCAGAACAAGCTCGATCCCGCGGCGAACGCGTTCCGTAGCGCCATGCGCGCATCACCGGATTTCTATCCCGCGATGGTGTATCTCGGCGCCTGTTACGCGGCCGCCGGCAACGACAAGGAGGCGGCGGGCGCGTGGCGCACGGCGCTCATCAGGGAAGGGGACACCGCTCCGCTTCACCTGCTGCTCGCTGACGCCTTCCTGCGGCAAGGGCGCGGCGATCTCGCGCTCGAGTCGCTCCAGGATGCGCGCACCCGCTGGCCGCAGGACATCGCTGTGAAGCAGCGCTTCGTGATGGCGGCGCTGGAGGCGGGCAAGTACGCCGACGGACTGCAGGCGGTCGACGAGCTGCTCGACACGCACGTCGAGGACGAGCCGTCGCTGGCGCTCGCGCTGCTCGTGCTGTACGAATCGATCGTGAACGAGCGGCCGGTGCAGAGCGCCGAGCAGGACCGCGCGCGCATGACGCGTCTCGCCGACGCGTATCGCGCGCGTGGCGGGCCGTCGCTCGCGCTCGTGGACACCTGGGTCACGGCGGCGACGCGGAAACGGTGATCGATGCGCCGCGACATCCAGGTTGGCCTGCGGAGCCTCGCGGCGAGCCCCGCGTTTGCGCTCGTCTCGATCCTGTCCCTGGCGCTCGGCATCATGGCGACGACGGCCATCTACAGCGTCCTGCACGCCGTCGTGATCGATCCGTTTCCTTATAAGGATGTCGACCGCCTGATGAGCGTGCGCGTCTCGAGCACGAGGCCGGGCGGCGGACGCCTGGGCTACTCCGTCGATCAGTTTCTCGAGATTGCCGAGCGGAACACCATCTTCGAGGGGGTCGTCGCGTCCACGATCAGCGACGTGGTCTGGACCGGTGAGGGCGACCCGCAACGGCTTCGCGGGAATCATGGCACGTTCAACACGTTCGCCGTGATGGGCGTTCGTCCCCTGATCGGGCGGACGCCGGCGGCAGAAGACGCGCGGCCCGGCGCGCCACCGGTGGTGGTGCTCGGCTACCGTTTCTGGCAGCGCCAGTTCGGCGGCGATCCGACGGTGCTCGGCCGCCAGTTGCGCCTCAACGACACGAGTCGCACCGTCATCGGCGTGATGCCCAAGCGGTTCATGTGGCGCGGCGCCGATGTGTATCTGCCGCTGGCGTTCCAACGCGGCCAAACGCTCGAAGGCGTGCGGAACGTTCACCTGCTCGGCCGGTTGAAGCCCGGCGTCACGGAAGCGCAGGCAGCGGCGGATCTCACGCCGATCGTCAAGGATCTGAAGGCGCGCGAGCCCGACCAGTTTCCCGACGAGTGGCGCGTGGGGCTCCTGTCGTTCAAGGAGACGTTCCGGAGCGGCATCCGCGGCGATCTCTGGGTGCTGTTCGGCGCCGTGGCCCTGCTGCTCTTCATCGCGTGCGCAAACGTCTCGAACCTCCTGCTGTCGCGAGCCAGCGCACGCCAGCGGGAGATGACCGTCCGCGCCGCGCTCGGTGCGAGCCGCTGGCGTCTCGTGCGGCAGTTGCTCACGGAGAGCCTGATGCTCGCGCTCGCGGGAGGGCTTGTCGGCACCGCGCTCGCGCATGCGGGCCTCCCGGCGATTCTCTCGATCGTCCCGCCGGGCACAATTCCCGACGAATCGGAAATCTCGCTGAATCGATCCGTGCTGATCTTCACCCTCATGGTGTCGGCGCTGACGAGCATCCTCTGCGGTCTTGCACCGGCGCTGCACAGCAGCGGACGCGATCTGGCGGGCGCGATGCGGGAAGCGAGCCGCGGCCTGGCGGGAAGTACGAAGCAGGCATGGCTGCGCAAGATTCTCGTGGTCGGCGAAGTGGCGCTGTCGCTGATGCTGCTCGCCGGTTCGAGTCTGCTGGTGCGCACGTATATGGCGATCCAGGACGCCGACCTCGGCTTCCGCGCGGACCGCGTGTTGACGCTGCGCGTGCCGCTGGCGGCGCGGAATTACCCGGACGCCGCGCGCCGCGTGGCGTTTTTCCAGGACGTGCTCGGACGCGTATCTCGTCTGCCCGGAGTCACGGCCGTCGGGTTGAACAGCGGCCTGCATCCGTTCGGCAACATGCGGACGCGCGCGGACGTCACGGGCGCGCCTCCGAGTGATGAACCGGTCGAGGTGCACCACGTGAACGCCGGTTACACGGCGGCGCTCGGAATCCGACTCGCGTCGGGCCGCACCTTCACGGATGCTGACGTCAACGCCGCGGCGCCCGTCGCGCTCGTCAACGATCGATTCGTGCGGACGCGCCTCGAAGGACGTCAGCCGCTCGGACAGTTCGTCCGCCTCCCGCGGCTGAAGCAGCCGCCGTTCGGGATGAAGGAGGATGCGTTTCAGATCGTCGGCGTCGTGCACGACGTTCTGAACCGCGGTGTCGCCGACCCGGCGATGCCTGAGATCTACGTGCCCTTCACCGCAGTCGGTATTGCGAACCTGCTGGTGGTCCGCACCGAGAACGATCCGTCAACCGTCACCCGCGCCGTCATCAGCCAGATCTACGGCGTCGACCCGGGCCAGCCCGTGACGGAGGTGAAGCCGCTGGACGTGATTCTGCGCGAAGAAGAGTTCGCGACGCCGCGATTCAACCTGACGCTGCTGTCGGTGTTCGCCGGAATCGGCCTGGCGCTCGCGATCGTGGGTGTCTATGGTGTGATGTCGACGGTGGTGGCGCAGCAGCGGCACGAGATCGGCGTCCGCATGGCGCTCGGCGCGAGCGCCGGCACCATCGCACGCATGATCATCGGGCGTGGCTCGCGATTGCTGGTTGTCGGCATCGTGCTGGGCCTGGCCGGCAGCATCCTGGCCGCGCGTTCGCTCGCGCAACAGGTGTGGAAGGTGTCCCCCTTCGATCCCGTCGCGTTCGGTCTGGTGTCGCTGATCCTTCTCGCCGCCGGCCTGCAGGCGTGCGTGTGGCCCGCGCGCCGCGCCGCGCGGATCGATCCGCTCGTCGCGCTGCGGCAGGACTGACCGGCTTCAGGACGACTCCGCACCTGCGTGCAGCCGGCGCAGCCCCTGCGTGCGGTAGTTCTGCTCCAGGAACTCGACGCCATCGGCGGTGATGAGCAGGCGCGAGTTGTCATCGCGCGTGACGAACTTCTTCTGCTGCAGATACCACATCGTGAATTGCAGCTGCTCGCGCGCGCGGCCCAGGAGTGATTCCAGATCCCCGGAGAAGATTGCGGGCTCGCCGGGTTCGAGCCGGCGTTTGGTGTAGAGCGCCTCGAGCATCATCAGCCGAATCGATTGTTCCAGCTCGAAGTCGTTCTCCGACTGCGCGCCTGCGGCAACAAGCCGCCAGCGTTCCTTTCGATGCTGCTGGTAGCTGATGTCGTACCGCGCGCGCTGCTCGGCATCACTGATGACGGTGTAGGCCTGGTGGATCTCGCGAAACCGTGCCTCGTTCCCCGTCTCCGCGTTATCAGGATGAAATCGCTGCGCGAGAAATCTATAGACCCGATGAATCGTCTCCGGGTCTGCACTCTGGCTGACCTGAAGGATTTCGTAGTAGTCGACGTTGTTGGTGTCCGCCATTTGGATGTGTCGGTAGATTATCGGCGGGACTGGCGCCGAAGGCAACCGGATCGTGCCGCGGTCGCTCATGAAGGTCCGTTAGGTTGTAAGCTCTCCCCGGGGAGGATGCGTGAACCACATGGATCGACGTGACGTCCTCAGGCTGGGTGGTCTCACGTCACTGACGCCGCTCTCGTCTTTCGCTGTCGAAACCCTGCGCACACTCTCGCGGCAGCGCGCGACGGATCGGCGCGCGGAGCTCTATGGCCTGCTTGGAGCGCTGCCGGATCGCAAGCGGGCGATCAGCGGCAGGAAGCACGCCGAAGAAGAGCGTAACGGCTACGTGCTCGAGTCCTGGGATCTCGATCTCAATGGGATCGAGACGGTGCCTGCGTACCTCGCGCGGCCTCGATCGATGTCCGGGCGTGCCCCCGCGGTGCTGTTCAACCACTCGCACGGCGGCGGGTACACGATAGGCAAGAAGGAGTTCGTCGAGGGACGCAGCTATCTGCAGCCCGTGCCTTACGCGAAGGTGCTCACGGACCTGGGCTACGTGGCGCTCTGCATCGATGCCTGGATCTTCGGCGCGCGCAGCCACACCTCCGAGTCGGACATGTTCAAAGCGATGCTGTGGCGCGGCCAGGTGCTGTGGGGCATGATGGTGTACGACAGCCTGCGCGCGCTCGATTTCCTGATCGAGCGGCCGAATGTCGACGCGCGCCGCATCGGCACATTGGGGATGTCGATGGGCAGCACGATGGCATGGTGGCTCGCGGCGCTCGACTCGCGCATCAAGGTCACCGTCGACATCAACTGTCTCACCGATTTCCACACGCTCCTCGCGAAGAAGGCGCTGTCACTTCACGGCCTGTACTACTTCGTGCCGGGGCTCCTCAACCGCTTCACCACAGCCCAGATCAATGCGCTCATCGCGCCACGCGCGCACCTTGGCCTGGCGGGACTCCAGGACAAGCTGACGCCGGTCGAAGGGCTCGACATCATCGATCGCGAGCTGCAGCAGGTGTACGCGCAGGCGGGACATCCGGAACGGTGGAAGCTGCTGCGCTATGACGTCGCGCACGTGGAAACGCCCGAGGGCCGCCAGGAGATCATCGCGTTCCTGAAGCGTTTCATGTGACGCGCGTTCCTGCCTGGCGCTGGCTCGCGCCCGCCAGCGTCGCCGTCGTGATCTGGTTCTGCCCACATGCGGGTTTCAGTCCGCGAGCCTGGGGCTTGTTGTGTCTCTATGCCGCCGTGGTGTGCGGGCTGATCACACGCCCGATGCCGTCAGGCGCCCTCATGGTGATCGCGTCGACAGCCGGGACCCTGCTGGGCCTGTTCAGCCTGCAAGATGCGTTGTCTGGATATGCGAACGTGACGGTCTGGTTGATCGTCGCCGCTTTTCTGTTCTCGCGCGCGTTCGTGAAGACACGCCTCGGCGAGCGCATCGCGTACAACATTGTGAACCGCATCGGCAGCAGTCCCCTCAGGCTCGGCTACTCCATCGTCCTGGCGGATCTCGTCGTGGCGCCGATGACGCCGTCGAATACGGCGCGCGCCGGCGGCATCCTGTTTCCGATCACGTTGAATGTGGCGCGCGCGTTCGGATCGGAGCCGGGCCCGACGGCGACGCGCATGGGAGCGTTCCTGATGAAGACGCTCTACCAGGGAGACCTCGTCGTGTCGGCAATGTTCCTCACGGCCACGGCCCCGAATCCGCTCGTGGCCGAGTTCGCGCGACAGGGCGCGGGCATAGGGATCTCGTGGATGACGTGGGCCGTCGCCGCATCGGTTCCCGGCGCCGTCGCACTGGTGATCGTGCCTTACGCGGTCTATCGCCTCTGCCCGCCGGATCTGCTGGAGACGGAGACCGCTCGATTGCTCGCGGCCGAACGGCTGGTGGAAATGGGACCGCTCACTCGTCGCGAACGCGCGCTGCTCGCCGTGTTCCTGGTCGTGCTGGTGTTGTGGTTGTCCGGCGAGTGGCACGGCATCTCGGCGACAACCGTCGCCTACATAGGATTGAGTCTCCTGCTCCTCACGCGCGTGCTCGACTGGCAGGATCTGCTCGACGAGCAAGGCGCGTGGGATGCGTTGATCTGGTTTGGCGGTCTCGTGATGCTTGCGGGACAGTTCGAGAAGGCGGGATTTGCGAAAGCGTTTGCGCAGGCCGCGGCCGGACTCGTTGTCGGATGGCCGTGGTGGTGGGCGCTCGCCGCGCTCGTGCTGGTGTACCTGTATGCACATTACGCGTTCGCCAGCCTGGTCGCGCACGTGACCGCGATGTTTCCGGCATTCTTCGCGGTCGCGATTGGTCTGGGCGCGCCGCCGCTGGTCGCGGCGCTCGCGTTCGGCGTTTTCTCCAGCCTGAATGCGGCGACGACGCATTACGGGACCGGACCGGCGCCGATCGTGTTCGGCGCCGGCTATCTCAGTCAGGCGCGATGGTGGCGCATCGGTTTCATTCTCTCGCTCGTGCACCTCGCGATCTGGCTGCCGCTGGGATTTCTCTGGTGGAAACTGATCCGGTTATGGTGAAACACCGGTAACCGGTAACCGGCAACCGGCAACCGGCAACTGACAACTGGCAACACTGATGAAGACGTATCGCATCGCCGTCATTCCTGGTGACGGCATTGGAAACGAGGTGACGCCGGCGGCGATTCGCGTCCTCGACGCCGCGGCCTCGCGTTTCGAGGCGCGGTTCGCGTGGGAGTCGTTTCCGTGGGGCTCAGCCTACTACTTCGAGCACGGTCGCATGATGCCGCCGGATGCGCTCGATCGCCTGCGTCCCTTCGACGCCATTTTCTTCGGCGCGGTCGGCGATCCGCGGGTTGAGGACAATGTCACGCTGAACGGGCTTCTCCTGCCCATCCGCCGCGGATTCGATCAGTACGCCTGCGTGCGGCCCGCGGTTCTCTATCCTGGCGTACGCGCGCCGCTCGCCGGACGAAAGCCGGGCGACATCGATTTCGTTGTCGTGCGCGAGAACACCGAAGGAGAGTACGCGCAGATCGGCGGCGCCCTGCATTCCGGGGGCCTGCACGAAGTCGCCGTGCAATCGGCGATCTTCACGCGTCACGGGACCGAACGGGTCATCCGCTTTGCGTTCGATCTCGTGCGGCAGCGCAATCGGAAACGTCTACTGACGTCGGTGACGAAGTCGAACGCCCAGGGCTTCAGCATGGGCTTCTGGGACCGGGTCTTCAGCGAGGTCTCGCGCGAGTATCCCGAGATCCGGACCGAGTCGCTGCTCGTCGACGCGGCGTGCATGGATCTCGTCAGGCGGCCGCAGGACTTCGACGTCATCGTTGCGTCGAACCTTTTTGGCGACATCCTCACCGATCTGAGCGCAGCCATCACCGGAAGCCTGGGCCTCGCGCCGAGCGGGAACCTCAATCCTGCCCGCACGTCCCCATCGATGTTCGAGCCGGTCCACGGCTCGGCCCCCGACATCGCGGGCCGCGGAATTGCGAACCCGATGGCCGCGATGCTCGCCGGCGCCATGATGCTGGACTTCCTCGGCGAGGGCGCGGCGGCGAAGCTGATGGAGAGCGCCGTGCTGCGCGTGCTCGCCGATCAGCGCGACCTCACCCCCGATCTCGGCGGAACCGGAACGACCGAGAGCGTCAGCGCCGCAGTGCTCGCTGTCATCTCGAGCGGGCGGTGAGCGTCATCGCCCAGACGATCACCACGAGTGCTGCACGTAACACCCGGAGTCTCGACGCGCGCGCGCGCGACACACGACAGCCACGTGTCCACGTACGAGCTTACGCGGAGGCGCCAAGGCGCAAAGGAATGCGCGAACAGGCCGCGCGGACAATTGAAGAGGCGGCCGCTCACGCCACGTTTTGCGGTAGCCGGCCTTTTCAGCCGCGCGAAGCGCGGCACCGCAAAACGTGGCGCACCGGCGGCCTTTTCCGCGGCCTCTGCCCCTCGAGACAAGGGTCAGCTCTACGTGAGATCGTCCGCGCGGCGCGCTCGCCCACGCCGCCTGATACAGAAGTATTACAGTCGCCGCATCTGCCCGCTGCTATCGTCGCCTCGAAGAGCGAGGAGCGGACGATGGATTCGGCGACGCTGAAGTACGGACGGAAGTATCAGAGAGGCCTGAACGGCATCACCACGATCGCGATGACCGGCTTCCACGCCGGCGCCCTCGCTGCATTCTTCTTCATCGACGGCGGCGCGATCCTCTCCGCACTCATTCTGTATTGTGTGGCCGGCATGCTGGGCATCGGGATGGGCTATCACCGCCTGCTGACCCACAGGGGCTACAAGACGTACAAGTGCGTCGAATACTTCCTGACGTGGTGCGGCACGCTGGCGCTCGAAGGGGGCGCAATTTTCTGGGTCGCGACGCATCGCATTCACCATCAGCACTCGGATCAAGAGGGCGACCCGCATACGCCGCGCGAAGGCACGTGGTGGGCGCACGCGGGCTGGATCATGAGCGGCGAAGGGCTGCATCACGACCGATCAGTGCTCGCGCGCTACGCGCCCGATCTCGTTCGCGATCCTGTACAGGTGTGGCTGGCGCAATGGCACTGGACGTCGAACGTGTTCGTCGGCCTCGCGCTGCTGGCCTATGGCGGCGTCCCCTACGTGCTCTGGGGAATCTTCCTGCGTACGACCGTCGGCCTGCACGCGACGTGGCTGGTGAACTCGGCGACACACAAGTGGGGAACGCGCCGGTTCGAGACGCGCGATGATTCCACGAACAACTGGTGGGTCGCGCTGCTGACGTTCGGCGAAGGCTGGCACAACAACCACCACGCGCAGCCGACGAGCGCCCGCCATGGTTTCGCGTGGTACGAAGTGGATTTCAACTGGATGGGCATCCGCGCGCTGCAGTTCCTCGGGCTCGCATGGGACATCAAGCGTCCGCGCCTCACGCACGCCCTCCACGCGCACCGCGAACATCACGACGCCGCGTAGAAGTCTCGTCCGACGGGCCTTCCGCCTTCGCGCGGGGCGCTTTTGTGCGACTCGTCGCACCCTTGCCGGAGCCGGTCAGGGCTGCCATCACGGATGTTGCGTCCGGGACGACGGAATTGGTGGGTCGTCGCAACACACGAGTGCCGAACTGCTGATAATTGGCGCCTTTTTGCCGGGCACTGCCCTTGCTCTGGCAGATTCGAGGGTCTCCAGGAGGAGGACACGATGCCCTTGAAGAAGTCCGTACGCTCGAAGACGTCGGCTGGCGCGAAGAAGTCGCCGCGTGCGAAAGGCAAGAGCGGCACGCTTGGCGCGGGCGTGGTTCTGCTGGCACTCCTCGCCGTCGCAGCCGCCGCGATTCTGGTGGCCGCGCACGAGTCTTCGGACAGGCCGGAGATCACCACGGCAGACGCACAGCTGCAGATGACTGCCGACAGAACGGGCGCGAAGAAGGCCGCGGCCTCGATGTCGTCCGCGGCGGTCCCCAAGGCGACGCCGACCACCGGCATCGTAACAGCCGACGATCCTGAGATGGAGTCGGCGGCTCGGTCGCGGGCAAGGAAGCCCGCCCCGGTCACGCTCGCAGGCTGCCTCGAGCGCGGAAGCGAGTCGTTCCGGCTGAAGGAGCCGACCGGCGCGGATGCGCCGAAGTCGCGCAGCTGGAAATCCGGGTTCCTGAAGAAGGGCTCGGCATCGATTGAATTGGTCGAGTCGGGCAACGGGCTGAAGCTGCGCGATCACGTCGGCACGCGCGTCAGCGTGACGGGCACGCTCACGGACCGTCAGATGCGGGTGCAGTCCGTGCGGCGCGTCGCGCCGTCCTGCAGCTGATCGGCCCGGAGGCCACGGAGTTCTTCACTCAGAGAGCACGGAGACCACCGAGAATTACTTTGATTTAGAGAGCTCCGTGACCTCCGTGGGCTCTGAGTTAGCAAGGCGCCGTGACCTCTTCCCCGCTCCGTGACCTCATGGCGACCACATCTTGACACTCAAGATGTGGCGGCGCTATCGTCTGCTCTGTGGGCGAACCGAATACCGACGTGATCCAGGGTACCCTGGACATGCTGATCCTCAAGACCCTCAGCCTGGAGCCGATGCACGGCTTCGGCATCGGGCGCCGCGTCGAGCAGATCTCGCGCGGCGTGTTCAAGGTCAATCCCGGCTCGCTCCTGACCGCGCTGCAACGCCTCGAGCGCGCCGGATGGCTCGACGCCGAGTGGCGACAGACCCCCAACTCGCGCCGCGCGAAGATCTACACCCTCACACGCGCCGGCAGAAAACAGCTCGACACTGAAACCGCGGACTGGAACCGGCGGGCGTCCGCCATTGCACGACTGCTGAAAGCCGAGGGCTGACATTCTCGTGGCCGCTACGGCTGCGGAATTCCCAGCATCGCGCTGATCATCGCGCTGCCGCTCACGCCGTCGATCAACGTGAGTGGCCGCGCCACTCTATCCCGCCCCCCTTTCCACCGCTGAAGACGCTGCGCCGCGACCCGCACGAGCCTTACCACGCCCTGTTGGCTGCACGCATCGACGTTCTGCCTCGTGTGTGGGTAATTCCATCGGACCTCGGTTATGGGATGTTCGCGCATATGATGGCGTCCATGTCGAGCACCAGAACCTGCGCAACGGTCGCCTCGCTGCTGGCGTCTCTCGTCGCTACGCTGGGCGCCGACCAGTGGCCGCAGTGGCGTGGGCCGTCCGCGTCGGGCGTTTCGAGCGAGGCGGGACTTCCCCTCCGGTGGAGCGACACGGAAAACATCGCATGGAAGGCGTCGCTCACCGGGCTCGGCATTTCCTCACCCATCGTCTGGAAGGATCTCGTCTTCGTGACGTCGCAGGTCGGGAATGGCGAGATCCGCCCCGGGCCTCGCCTGGTGCAGGGAGGCAATCCCCTGGACGCCGGGGAGCGGCCGCTCGCGACGGGTCCGGCCAGCGACCGAAAGGTCACATTCCTCGTCAGCGCATTCGATCGGAGCAGCGGCCGGCGGATGTGGGAATTCGAGCTTCCGGCAGAAGGCCCGCTTGCCTCGGTTCATGAGAAACACAATCTCGCGTCGCCGAGCCCCGTGACCGACGGCGAGCGCGTGTACGCGTGGTTCGCAACCGGGCAGATCGTTGCCGTCGACTTCGCAGGGAAGCTCGTATGGAAGAAGCACCTGGGCGCTGACTACGGGCCGTTCCAGATCAACTGGGGCCACGGAAGCTCGCCCGTGGTCTCCAGGGATCGCGTCGTCCTGCTGTGCTACCACGAGCGCGCATCGTACCTGTTGGCGCTCGACGCGAAAACGGGCGCTGTCGCCTGGAAAGCTGATGCGCCAGCGGGCGTGACCTCCTACAGCACGCCGCTTGTCATCGAGACAGGCGGGAAGACGGAAATCGTGGTGAACTCCAGCGTCGGCGTCAGCGGCCATGATTTCTCAACCGGCGCGCGGCTGTGGCAGTTCGAGGAGGCCAACCGATTCCCGATCCCGACGCCTGTGTTTCACAACGGGGTCATCTTCTTGAGTCGCGGATACCGCAGCAGTCCGTTCATGGCCATTCGGCCCGACGGAACTGGAAACGTCGTCTCATCCAACGTCGTGTGGAGGGTCGCATCCGGCGCGCCCTACATCTCGTCGATCATTTATTACGACGGCCTGATCTACATGACCGGCGACGTCGGCGTGCTCACGGTCGCTGACGCCAAAACGGGCGAGCGCGTCCATCAGGAGCGAATCGGCGGCGTCTACACCGCGTCGCCGGTGGCCGGCGACGGCAAAGTCTACCTCGTGAGCGAAGACGGTGAGACGATCGTCCTTGCCGCGGGCCGGACGCCGAGCATCGTCGCACGCAACAGGCTCAACGCACGCCAGCTCGCGTCGCCCGCGATCGCCGGCGGCCGGTTGTTCATCCGGTCGGACAACACGCTGTTCGCCGTCGGGAAATGACTGACAGGCGCTGATTACTTCGTTCCCTTCGCCAGTTCGAGGAGATCGGCCTTCGTCATCACTCGATCGGGGTTCGGCGGGTGGACGAGCACGTGCTTGTCGAAATCCAGCTTGAGCCGGTCGATGTTCTGCACCAGCGTTCCGATGGCCGGACTGACGGGCTGACCCGGCGCCGGGACGTTGAAGTCGGCGGTGAACAGGATCTTCTCCTTGGGCAGGTAGGCGACCAGCATGCCGTTTGAGTGGGCGAGGTTCTCGACGTGATGCAGTTCGATCGAGCGTGTCCCGTCCTGGAGGATCCGCTTGTCGCCGGCAGACTCGATCTTCGGCTTGCGATTCGATTGGGCCAGCGTGTCGCCGACTAACGTCCGTGGGCCGCTGAGCGCCTTTTCCAGATACGCCTTGTTGTTCTCGTGCGTGATGATGGTGATCCCTTCGGCGGCGAACGGGGCAAGCCCGCTCGCGTGATCGAAATGGGCATGCGTGTTGACGAGGTATCTGATCGGCTTGTTCGGGATGACGCGTCTGGTTTCAGCGATGACGGCGAGACCGCGAGCCTCGCTCTGCCCACCTTCGAGTACGACGATGTGATCGCTGAACTCGACTGCCACAGCGGAATAATTACCCGTGATCCGATACACACCGTCCGCGAGCTTTTCTGACTGGGCTGGTTGTGACGGCGGTGGACCGGCTGGCGCTCCTGATGGCGCTCCGGCCGCGGGTGGAGGCGGCGTCAGCAGCTCGGTGAGATTCGATGGATTCGGCTTCGCGCTGGCGATCGTCGCCTCGAACGTCGTCAGATCGGCGCGCTTCTGGATAATCTTCGTCGGCACCTTCACGCCACCAAAGTCCTGGTAGTTGCTGTAGAACGTATCGACGTGCAGGTCGCCGAGCACCGGATGCTCCACCCACGTTTCGACGCGCTCGATCAAATTCTGATCGTTGATGTAGCCGTTGACTCGGTACGGCTGACCGGATGGCGCCTTCTGCGGCGGCATCCACGATACGACTTTGTACGTCTTACCGTCCGCGCGTTCGGAGCGAACCGTCGCGTTGTTCGCCGTCGCGCCGCGGAGGAAGGCCCAGGGCGTTACCCAGATCTCGAGCTGCTGCGTCCAGGCGGCATTGGCGGGTGTGATGTTCTGATTGAAGGTCCCCGGCTGCGGCGGAGGTCCGCCGGGAGTGGCCGGCGGCATCGTAGCGCCGCTCGCGCGCGACGCCGGCTGCGCCAGGTCGATCGCGCGCGTGTAGTTCGTGATGGTCGTCACAGCCAGCGGACCGGCAATGGCCTGGCTCTGACCGAAATTGCCCGTCGTCGCGGAACCCGAGTAGGTGATCGAGTTCAGGCCGTCCGCGCCAATTGTCTTGGACGCGGTGGCCACGATCGCTTTGGCGTTTTGCGCGATCGCGCTCGTTGCGAGAAGCACCGTGATGAGCGCGGTACCGGAGAGCGTTCTCAACATGCGTACCCCCAAATCTCGAGACTCGGGACTGTGGAGCGATAATCGCCAGTCGAGGGCCGATTATTTCCTGGCTGCGATCGTCGCCGTGAAGACTTCTTCCATAACCAGGCCCGTAAGACATCCTGCCAACGGGTCGAGCTGATCGCGGCTGTCGGTCCAGATCGCATGCGACACGCCGCCGAACGAGGCGAGGCCCGCATAGTCTCCCTGCTGATTGCCGTAGTTGATCGCCCTGCAGGGAAACACGCCGGCGCAGTCGTGCTCGTTCGAGCTCACGTCAGTGACACGGACATTGGGAAGCCAGGAGGTGCCGCCCGTGCGCGACTGGGAAAAATAGATGTCGGTCATGAATCGTGCGCCGGTCGTGTCGTTGCGCGTATCGTAGAACGACACGTTTACGTCCCCGGTGATTGGATCGACCGCCATCCAATGATTGAAGCGGTCCACGCCGGTCGGCTGGTCGGTGACCGACTGTGCCGCCGACCACGTGTTGCCGCCGTCATCGGAGAACGACGCGAGGATGTCGGTATTGCCGGCCGACAGGAGATCCATCCACGAGCAGTACAACCGCCCGCGGTGCGGGCCCGCAGATCGATCCGCGTCGCACGCGGGATATACGAGCGCTCCGCGATTGAACTCGGCGGGGATCGCAATATCGAACGGCAGGCGTTTCCGCGAAACGGTGATTGGCTGCCCCCACGTGACGCCGCCGTCGAGTGAACGGTTGAACGCAATCGTGTTCGCCGCGAAGTCGTTCCACGCGACGTACACCTCGCCATTCGGGCCGACGAACGGCACGGCGCCAATCGCGCGTCCCTGTCCGCGCGGGTCGTCGACACGCACGACCGTGAACGTCGCGCCATGATCGATGGAGCGCGCGAACCGGACTCCGCCGCCCGGGGATCCGCCCGTGGCCGCATCCCACGCGGCGTAGACCGAGTCGCGGAACGGGCTCGCCGTGTTGGTATCGGCGGTAATCATCGGCTTGTCATTGAAGTGCCCGGACCCGCCCTCTTGCGAGAACAGCGTGAGCTGCGTCTGCGGATACGTCCGGCCGCCGTCGCTCGACCGGGCAACGGCCATCGCGGTGCCATTGATGCCGTTGCCGTTGCCGAAGTACACGACGATGTAGCTGTAGAAGACATTGCCGCGTGTGTCGAAGGCAAGCGAGGGATCGGAGCCGAAGTCAATGCCATTCCCTTTCGCCGGCGGCAGCGGTAGATCCACACCGCCCCATGTCGTGCCGCCATCGCTCGAGAAGTATCCGCGCATCGGCAGCCGGAAGATCTCGTTCGATCCGCCTGCGAGGATTTTCGGGCGCGCCGGATTGATCGTGACGTACGTCTCACTCTGAGGACCGCATTCGTTCGAGACATCCACGTTGGGTCCGATCTTCAACGCGGGCTGACCGGTGCAGGTTTCGGGTCCATTCGCGGCGAGATACTGATACTTGGCCCACCAGGTCGGTTTGTCGGAACTATTCGTCTGCCCGAGGGCCGGCGCGCCATACGCGAGGAGCAGACACGCCGAGACGGCGGGCACGAGACGTATTGACATAAACGGACTCCGTTCTTGGGGGAAGATGTGAAGGCGGATTATATGCTGTCGCGGCTCGTGCGGTGAAGTGGCGTCATCGAGACGGACAGCGTCCCTCGCCCACTCATTTCGAGCCTTGCCGCAATTTCTCGATCGCGCGTTTCAATGACCGCTTGCAGCGGCGCATGTCCGACCAGACGTCGCCCACCTCCGCCACACGTGCGGCCATGTTGCGCAACGTAAACGTGCGCGGATCGACTGTGCCCCGTTCGATCTCCTCCCATGTACACGGCGCGGAGACCGGCGCGCCCGGCTTCGCGCGCACCGCGTATGCCGCGGCGAAGGTCGCGCTGTAACCGTTACGCCCGGTGTCGACGAGAATGCGCCCGCCGCGGTCGGCCTTGTGAAATTCCTGCGTCAGCTGTTTCGTATTCCGCTTGACCAGGAACGTTCCGACGGCCTGCGCGAATCCCGCGGCCTCGCCCATCGGTGTCTTGCCGTCGAGCGGGACGACAATATGAAACCCCTTCGAGCCGGTCGTCTTCACCCAGCTCGGCAAGCCGATCTCTTCGAGGAGGTCGCGCAGCGCGAGCGCCGCGGCTCGAACCGTGTCGTGCTCGTCCGCCTTTGAGGGATCGAGATCGAAGACACAGACGTCGGGATGTGCGAGATCCGGCACACGCGACGTCCAGACGTGCGGCGTGATGCAGTTCTGATTGGCGAGCCAGAGCAGCGACCGCGTGTCGGTGACGATGGGATGGTGGACGGTGCCGTCCTTCTTCGGCACTTCCACGCGTTCCAACCACGTGGGAAACCCCTTCGAGACGTCTTTCTGGAAAAACCCTTTCTTCCCGATACCGGCGGGATATCGCTCCATCGAGACGGGCCGCGCACGCATGTGCGGCACCATCAGCGGCGCAATCCTTTCGTAATAGGACGCCAGCTCCCCCTTCGTGATGCCGTCTTCCGGAAACAGCACCTTCTCGGGATGTGTAATCACGATGTTTCTCTGATGACATGTCGCGGCGACTTGTCCGTACGAATGCCGAGCAAGCGCGGGTGACGCAGCTTGCCGTGCACCGTCCATTCGATGAAGCCGACCTGCGCGATCATTTCGGGACGGACCCAGTGCGCGCGCACCCGCGGCAGGCCGCTGCCCTTCGTGAACGGCGGCTTCGCGATCTCCATCGTGTCCAACCGGGCCCGAAGCTCGAGCAGCAGCTTCGTATCGAATCCCGTTCCGATCTTGCCCGCGAAGACGAAATCGTCCTTGTCGTAGTACCCGACGAGCAGCGCGCCCAGTCCGACGCGCCCGCCTTGCGGATCCGTGAAGCCGCCGACGACGAGCTCTTGCGACGCTTCGCATTTCATCTTGAGCCAGTGGGGCGAGCGCCGGTGCTCGTACGGCGAGCCGCGCCGCTTCGCGATGACGCCTTCCCAGCCTTCGCGCCGGGCACGCTCCCACGGTTGCCGATCGTCGAGCGTCGCGACGCGCTCAAGCGGCGCTCGAAGCGGCAGCGAATCCAACAGCGCGCGCCGCTCTTCGAGCGGCAGCCGCGTGACGTCGCGGCCATCGATCCACATGATGTCGAACACGTGGTACGCCAGCCTGTTGGCTGGCCACGTGATCTCTCCGTCCAGCACCAGGTCGCGCACCGGCAGGTTCGCGATCGCCTCGGCGATTGGCGGCGAGCGCTGCGGCAGCCGGTTGCGCGACAGCAGCCGCACGTCGCGATCGTTCTTGAAGGCGATCAGGCGGATGCCGTCGAACTTCCGTTCGAAAATCCAATCGGGGCCTGTGAATCGCTCCTGCGTGAGCGTCGCGGCCATCGGTTCGACCCACTCGGGGAACGACACACTACTTCCTGGTGAAGCTGAAGTTGCCCTTGCGGTCGTCGAACGTGAAGGTCCCGGCAAGGGTGTCCTTCTCGAGCTTCCCTTCGATCACATAACTGGCGGTCGCGCCCGTGTCAGGACGCTTGGCTTCACCTTCGAGCCTGATTGCGCCAGTCCTTGGATTGAACGTTCCCGTCTTGATCGGCCCGCGGGTTTCCTGGCTGGACCCGTCGCGCCAGATCGCGGTGCCTGAGACCGCATTGTTCGCATCGAGCTTCAACTCGAGAAATGTCTGGTCGTCGGAGCCCCAGTTGCCCGAAATCGGATCCGCTGCCTGTGGCGTGGACTGCGTGCTCTTCTTTCCCGTTGCCAGCGCGCCAAAGGACCGGGGCGGACCAATCCGCCGCGCCTCGATCGTCTGATGTTTACTGACCCATGTCTTGCCGCCATCCGTCGATCGATCGGCGCTCCAGAAGAATCGATCGGGAGCGATATCGTAGTACCGGATCTTCCACAGCGACGGCTTGTCGGTCGTGACCCCGAACTTCTGCTCGATCTGCATCTCGGAGCCGACGCGACGGCCCGTGCCGATGTCCTGGATACCGTTGCCTGCATCGAGACCTACCAACTCCCAGCGATCGAGCGCGCGATTGTAGTTGCGCAGCGATGTGGTCATGTACATGGTGTCGCCGTTATCGCCGAGAACCCGGTATTCGTCGAGGATCTGCCCTCCTTCAAGACGCACGGCGCTCCACAACCCGCGAAACTTCCCGTACTCCTTGCTCTCTGCCGTGAACTCCCAGTCGCCGAGCAGGTAATCGAAGTCTCCCTTGTGCGCGTCGTACGACGCACGCATCTCCTCCGGGCTGCGCTTCACGGTCGTCTGCGCCGATACCGGCGCGGATGCGACCGAGGCAACCAGGATTCCGGCACATACCGCGACGCTGACGTAGTGCATGACAGACCTCCACTCCTTTGTTGGATGACGGGGGATCCTGCGCCTCGCCAAGCTCGCACAGCTGAGGGATCCTCGCTGATTCAAACTGAATAATCCACTCGGACACAGGAAGGAAACACCGCCGTCCCGGCGAGAGTGACGCCGGGAAGACCGCTGAGGCCGATCTTTCGCAGCTTCGGAAGGCTCGAGAGACATCGCAGTCCGCCGTCCGTAATGCCCTTGCATTCATACAACTCGATGCTTTCGAGCGACGGCATCCGCCCGAGAATCTCGAGACTGCGATCCGTGATCGCGGTTGCGCCGGCATAGTACGTCGTCATGTGGGAGAGACCTGCGATGTGCTCGGTCGCGGCGTCGGTCGTGTTGCGACAGTACATACACCAGAGCCCTTCGAGCGGTTCGCAGCGGCCCACGTGCCGAAATCCCTCGTCCTGCACATCCATCGGCATCAGCTCCCTCAGCGCAGGAAAACGCGGCAGCGTGGAGAGTGACGCATCATCCACGTTCTTGCAGCTCACGGCGAGGCCGCGAAGTCTCGGCATCGCGGACATCGCGGCGAATCCGCGGCCGCTGAGATTCGGACACTCGCGTCCCCAGATGTACTCAATCGTTGCCGAGCGGCTCAACGCAACGAACCCATCGTCGCTGGCCACCGTTCCCTGCGCCATGAGCATGCGGAGCTGCGGTATGGCGGCGATCGACCGCATCGCCTCGTCGTTGCACAGTTTCCCGTCGCATCCAAGGAAGCCGAGGTTTGGAAGATCCTTGAGCGGCGCCAGGCCATCGGGCGTCAATCGAGAGATGTGCCAGAAGAAGCTCAATCCAAAGAGCCCTTCGAGGCCGGCCAGGCCGGCGAGCCCCTCGTTCGTGAACGGGCCGTCGAGCAGGAGGTGCGTAGGCGCACTGTCCGGACTCATCAACGAATAACGAATCTCGCCGCCGTGCCACGACGCGAACATCGGAAACTGCCGCAGAAGCGGCAACCCCGCATCGCTGACCTGATGCCCGGTCTTGAACTGGCGAAGTCTGGGCTTTCCGATGAGCGCGCGAATGACGCCGTCCCCGGTTGGGGTGCCCAGCAGATTGACCTTTTCCAGTTGATCGCAGAACGCCAGGTTGCTGGCGCCGGCATCCGAAATGCCAGGTTGCCAGCACATTTGAAACGTTTTCAGCCCCGATAGATCGCGCAGCACGCCGAGCCCGCGGTCCGTGATCAGACCGCCAGGATAGTGGCTCAAGTCTAGCTCCTGAAGTTGCGGCATCCGCGCCAGGTGCCGGAGCCCATCGTCAGTGATCGCACGCGAGCCACCGAGACCGAGCCGCGTGACATGATCCATCTGTGAGACGCGCGCGAGGACGGCGTCGTTCATCTGCCCGGCCGCGTCGAGCGACGAGATCCGTCGCTCCTTCATGACGGTGATGATGGTGTTCCAGTCGTTGTCGTCAAGCGCGCGTCGCGGCCTGATGCTGTTCTCCTTCGAATCGACGATGTACGCGCCGACGGATGACACGCCCGCCGCGAGGGCGGTCGTGAGAGTGGCCCAACTGCCAAACCCCCGGTCGCGCGCAACGAAATCCTTGGCATCCGCAAGCGCAAACGATCCGGGACGACCCTTCGCTTCGCGAACGGTGCGAACGCGTTGCCACACGAGCGAGCGCACATCCTCCCAGGTGACCGGAAGGTTGTAATGCTGACGGATGCTTTCGAGTGCCGCGGCATCCCCCGAGTCGTACGCACGGGTGAGATCGTTCGCGACGCGCTCGTAGCGCTCGATAACCGACGCGACCGGCGCTGGTTCCGTCGTGACACGTGCCGAAAGCCGCGCCGCCACGTCACGCATTCCGCGTTTCAGCGCCCAGTCGGCTGCCGTCCGGCCCTCCTTGTTTTTGATTGATGGATCTGCGCCGTGGGCGAGCAGCAGCTCCACGATCTCGAGTGCCTTCTCCTCCTCGTCAGGGAGCCACCACAGCGGCGTAATCCCCTCGCGCGTAACCTGCGTTGCCAGATCCGGCTCGCGCTGCAGGACGTCTCGCACCCGATCGACATAACCTCTGAACGCCAGCGTCCAGATGCTGCGGCTGTACCGGCTGAGGAACTCGATCATCTCCGTCCGGTCTCCGTGCGCCGCCCACCCGATCGGTGTTGCATCGTAGTTGGCCTCACGCGGATCCACCTCCGCGCCGCGCTCGATCAGCACCTTCGCCACGCGCAGCGCGTTGCTGGCTGCGGCGTGATGGAGCGTGCGGGTGTTCGCTCGATCCGCGATCTCGAGCGGCATGCCAAGCTCGAGCAGCAGTTCGATCACATCCGGACGATCGCGGCGGGCTGCCGCAAACATGGCATCGGTCGATTGCAGGAACTCCGGATGATCCCGGAGGTGCGCCTCGGCGGCGGCACGATCGAGGCGGAAGCACGCGTCGATGAACGCCTCTCTGTCGTCCAGGATGGGGACGGCGGGGATGGCGCCGTGGCGCAGAAGCAGATCCGTCATCTCGGTGAATCCTTCGCGCACCGATTCCTCATAAAGACTTCGCTTCGACGCGCGTCGATCGCGCGGCGGCGCCGCATTCGGGTTCGCGCCGCGTGCGAGCACCCATGCGGCCAGGCGGACGTCGCGCTTCTTCAGCGCGATGTCGAGGAGAAACCGCGCCCCGGATCCGTAGCCGCCCATATCCAGCATCGACCACTCAGGATCCTTCCACGCGGCGCCGCGATCGGTGTTGATGGTCTGTGCATATATCAGTTCGAGCCACCACAGAACGTCGCCGCTGAAATGCGTGTTGTAGAGGACCTGAATGTCGAAAGGTTCGGCGCCGCGGTCGAGCAGTAGTTGGAACAGCGCGGCGGCGTACGGTTGGCGTGGCGAGTCTTGTTCCCCCTCGCCCGCCGCGCCCACGAGCGCCGTGTATCGGGCGTCGCCGGCCATGTAGAAGTCGTTCGGATCCGCGCCGAGGTCCAGCAGTGTGCGGGCAATCGCTATCGCGTTGTCGATGGTCGGCTGGTGTGTGAACCGCGTGTAGCAGAGATACAGAATCGGCGTCCACTCGCGCGCGCCTCCGCGTTCGCGGGCGGCATCCGGCCGCTCAGCGAGCAGGCGATGGACCTCCTCGACCTCGCCGCACACGACGGCGGTGTAGAGGCTGTCGCGCGCGATCTCGCGGTGCTGGCCCAGCAGGCGCCACGCGGCCCGATCGTGCATCCTGTGATCGCCTTTGCCATGCACGTGATGGTCCCAGCAGGCGAACTCCAGGAATGTCGCGACGCGCTCGCCGTCGGTCGCTCCGCCCGTGGGTTCGAGCGACGCGCCGGTCGACGCGGGCCGCGCCTCGATCATCGCTTTCCAGCTCTCGTGGCCGCGCTCGCGCGCGAGCGCGTGCTGGACGTCGCGGAGACCGGGTTCGGCAGGCGCGCCGGGACAGGCGCGATCGATGCGCGCGCGCGCATCGGGATCGTTCGCACGAAGCGCCTTCAGCCAGCGCTTCGCGGCCTTCCTCAGATTGTCGAGGGTGTTCATGAAACCTTCCTTCCGTTGAGTGCCTGGCGTCCGCTTACATCAGGCCCGGAAGAAGGTTCTCGGTTTCGGTCGAACCAGATTGGGTGGGAGAAGCTCCCTTGCCGCGGACAGGAGGCGCCCCAGCGCGCGCTGGGCGAAGTGTCGAGCAAGACGCGCGAATTGTCAACGGTAAGCCGCGGCCTGGATGCCGAAGAGCTCCGCGTATTGTCCCCGCTTTGCGATGAGCTCCTCGTGCGTGCCCAGTTCCACGAGCCGCGCGCCATCGAGCACGACGATCAGGTCAGCCATGCGCACCGTCGAGAAGCGGTGCGACACGAGGATCGTGATCCGGCCGGATGCATCGGGCCCGTGAGCGGCGGCGGCGTACCGCTCGAACAGCGCGTGCTCGGTTTCCGCATCGAGCGCGGCAGTCGGCTCGTCGAGCATCAGCACCAATGGCTCGTCGCGCATGAAGCCGCGTGCGAGCGCGAACTTCTGCCACTGTCCAAACGACACGTCCACGCCTTCCGGCCACGTCGGACCGAGCTGCGTGTCGAGTCCCGACGGAAGGCGATCCACGACGTCATTCGCGCCCGCTCGCGCGACGGCGGCCACGACCGCTTCGCGATCGTCCACGCGCGGCACGTCGCCGAGGCCAACGGTCTGCCGGGCGCGAAACTCGAAGCGGAAGAAGTCCTGAAACGCGCCGGCCAGCCGCGCGCGCCACTGGTCCGCGGGCATACGCGCGAGCGGCGTGTCGCCCACGAGAATGCGGCCCGACGAGGGCTCGTACATCTTGGCGAGCAGCTTGACCAGCGTCGTCTTGCCCGCTCCGTTCTCGCCAACGATGGCAATGACCGAACCGGCCGGCAGCAGCAACGAGATGTCGTCCAGAACGAGCCGCGAGGTGCCGGGATAGGCGAATGACACGTGATCCAGCCGAATTCCCTGTGCCAGTCGAGCGGGTACCGGCAAATCCGCAGATGCACTGGACGATGCCGCGTAATCTTCCAGCCACGCCAGGCGCCGTGAGCCGTCCATCCAGAATCCGCGCAGGAAGCCCACTTCGCCAACCGTCGCGCCGATGTACATCGAGAGGCGCGATCCTGCGGCGAGCACGAGCAGCACGTTGCCCGGAGACGATCGGATGCCGACCGATACGAACACAATCGCGCCCACGAACGCGAGACCGAACACCGTCCACGCGAGCGTGTGCCACACGGCGGATCCGACGCGCGCGGTCGACACAAGTGCGTACCACTGCTCCCACGATCGACGACGCTCGCGCATCAGGCGATCGCCGATCCCGGTGACGCGCACGTCCTTCCCCGGTGCCGCCGTGGTCGCGATCGTGAATAGATGACGCGAAAGGCGACTGGCCTGGGCGCCGCGCTCCTGCGCGGCGCGCTCGACAGCAGGACGCCACGTGGAGGTGAGGACCGTGGGCACCGCGAACACCGCGAGGAGCACCAGCGCCGGGTGAATCGACGCCAGCAGCGCAATCGTCACGCCCAGTCGAAGGATCCATCCGAGCGTGGAGAATACCGACATATACATGTGATCGAGCACGAACACCTGGTTGCGCAGCATTGCGAGACGATCGAGCACCTCGGGACGTTCCTGGTGCGCGATGGTAGCCACCGACGCCTGCAGGCGCGCGACGTGCGACTCGAGCGCGATCGTCACCTTGTCGCGGAAGCGGCGCTGCACGCGCGTCCCGGCCGTGCGCAGGAACCATGTCGCTGTCGCGGAGACGCCGAGCCCGATCGCCGCCGCGCGCACGAGTCCGGGTTTGTGCTCGAGAACGCCGTCACCGAGCAGCATCAGCCACAGCGCGAGCAGCGCATCCGGCAGCGCCGCGAGCTGCGACAACGCAAACGCCGCGAGCATCAGCCGCGGCTCGCGACGGTAGCCCAGTTTGCACAGGCGCCACATCGACGAGAGTGCCGGCGGCAATGGATCGATCGCCGGATCAGCATCACGCCCGGCGCGGCTGTCGCGACGATCAGGCGAGGACGTCATAGGTCGTGCCCTCCTCGTCACCGCCCGTGAACCGCTGGGCCTGCATGTCGAACATCGTGCGATAGCGGCCGTCGTGGGCCATGAGCTGGTCGTGCGTGCCGAGCTCGATCACGCGGCCGTGCTCGAGCACGCAGATGCGATCCGCGTGGCGCACCGTAGAGAACCGATGCGAGATGAGGATGGTGGTGCACCGGCGCGTCGCGGCCAGGATGCGATCGAAGATCTCCGCTTCGCCGCGCACGTCGAGCTGCGCGGTCGGTTCGTCGAGCAACACCACGCCCGCACCCATCGTCACCGCGGACAACGCCCGCGCGAGCGCGACGCGTTGCCACTGCCCGCCCGAAAGATCGGTGCCGCCGGTGTAGCCACGCGCGAGCACGGTGTCGAGGCTCGCCAGGTTCGCGGCGCCGGCGGATTCGAGCGCAGCACGGATGACGTCGTCGGGCGCGCCAGCCGGCGCGACGTTGTCGCGCAGCGGCAATTCGAGGCGCAGGAAGTCCTGGAACACCGCGGTGATGCGTGAGCGCCAGGACGCGAGATCCATGTCGCGCAGATCCACGCCGTCCACCTCAATGCCGCCCGATTGCGGGTCGTACAGCCGGCAGAGCAGTTTCGCGATCGTCGTCTTGCCGGCGCCGTTCTGGCCGACGATCGCGAGCGACGATCCCGCGGGAATCGTGAGGTCGAAGTGCTCGAGCACGGGAGGACCGCCTGCCCCGAGCGACGTCGAGGGGTGTGGATACGCGAACGTGAGATCGCGGAAGCGGATCTCGGTGGCGGGCGTGCTTGCGGTGCGCGTGCCGGACGGGAGCGTGCCGGACGCACGCATCGCCGGCTCGAGGCGCAGGACCGCCGCCACCGGTGCGGCAGAACCGTCGAGCGCCCAATTCAATCCGCCGAAGGCGATCATTGAAACGCCCACGGCGCTCTGCGCGTACACGACGACGGCGCCAAGGCTCACGCTGCCGTTGGACGCGGCATTGGCGAGCGACCAGAAGACGAGCAGGTTCGCGCCGAGGACGAGCAGCAGGCTCCAGACGACCGGCCGCTCGCGTAACCTGGTGGCGGCGTATTGGAGCTCGTGCAGGCGCGTGCGGCGCGCGACGAACCGGTCGATGGTCCAGGTCGCGAGGCCAAAGAGGCGCAGCTCCTTGCTCGCCGGCGGGTCGACGGCCAGGCGATATGCATAGTCGGCGTCGCGCTGCGCCGCGCGCACCTCGTCGGTGTTGCGATCGCGCCAGACCCCGCTTTCGCGCAGCAGCCAATGCGTCGCGAGCCATCCGCCGACCAGCACCACCGGCGCCCACCAGGCATACGCCGCGAGCACCACCGCGCACGCGAGACCGCCGATCATCTCAACCAGGCCGCCGGCGATGAAGTCCATGGAGATCGACAACGGCGGACCCGTCATCCCGAGATCGAAATCGCGAGCGACGGTGAGGTCGCTCGCGAGTTTCGACTCCTCGAGGTGTCCGATGCCTGGCGGACGGACGCACGCTTCCGTCAGGCGATCGTAGAGCCACGCGGCCGTGCGATCGCCGAGGTTGGCGCTCATCGCCTGGTGAACCGGGCCGAGCACCTGAAGCAGCACGAATACGATCCCCACGAGCGCGAGCGCGGACGCGAGGGTCTCGCCGCGTTGCACGCGACCTACGAGCACGCCCATCGCGATGGCAAACACGGCGGGCAGCGTGCCGCGCAGGACGAGAATCATCCACCACGCCCAGCCGAGGCTGCGAGCCGCTCGCGGCAGCACCGCGAAGAACTGCCATTCCGGGCGCGCATCGAGACGACGGAGCACGCTCACCATTGTCAGCGATACCCCGCGGCCTGCAGCTCGAAGAGCTGCGCGTAGCGGCCGCCGGCCAGCAGCAGCTCGTCGTGCGTGCCCAGTTCCATGATCCGCCCATCGGCGACCACGGCGATGCGATCGGCAATGCGGACTGTCGAGAACCGGTGCGAGATGATGATTCCGATACGGCCCCTCAAGTTATCCTTCAACTCTGCAAAGATGCCCGCCTCCGCTTCCGGATCGAGCGACGAGGTCGGCTCGTCGAGGATCCAGATGTCGGCGTCACGATACATGATGCGGGCGAGCGCGAGCCGCTGCCACTCGCCGCCCGAGAGATCGTGACCGCCTTCGAAGAGCCGCCCGACCTTCGAATCGAGTCCCTTCGGCATCTTTTTCAACAACCACTCGCTGCGCGCGTCGTGAAGCGCCTCCAACACACGCCGATCGTCGACGTGGCCACCGGGCCGCCCCATGACGACATTCTCGCGGACCGACAGTTCGTAGCTCGCGTAATCCTGGAACAGCACGCCGACCCGGTTGCGCAGCATTTCGGGATGCAGATCCTTGACGTCGACCCCCCCGACGCGGACCGATCCCCGATCGGCATCGTAGAACCGCAGCAGGAGCTTGACGAGCGTGCTCTTCCCCGCCCCGTTCTCGCCGACCAGCGCGATCAATTCACCGTTGCGGATGTGCAGGCTCAAGCCCTCGACGGCTGGCTCGGTGCCGCCCGGATACGTGAACGTGACGCGATCGAACTCGATATCGTCGATGTGCCAGTCCGGCACGGGATACGGCGACGCCGGCACGGCCACGAGCGGCTCGATTGACAGGAACGAGAAATAGTCGTCGAGGAAAGTGGTGTGCTGGTCGACCGCCAGGAACGTGCTCGAGATGTTTCCCAGCGTTGCGGCGACCGAGGTAAAGGCGCCAATCACCAGGACGACGCCTCCGGGGTTGATCGTGCCGGCCGCGCCCTGGACAGCCACGAAGAGATACGCCAGCGCGAGCGTTGTGCCGCTGACAAATCCGGTGAGCAGCGATACGCGGGTCGCGGACCGGTACATCTCCTCGCGCTGCTTGAACAAATCCTCGGACAGCTTCTGATGACGGCCGAGCAGGTAGTCCGCGAGGACGTACGCGCGGATCTCTTTCGTCGTGCGCGGCTGCGCCAGCAGGTCGCCCATGTACTCGCGCTCACGCTCTTCAGGCGTCTCCTTGTAGAAGAACTCGTAGAGGCGCGACGTCACGCGGCGCTCGAGCGCCAGCGAGAGCACCGCCGCCAGAAGCGCGAGGACGACCAGCACGTAATGAAGGCTGGCGAGAAGCGTCGCCATCAGCGCAATCGTCACGACGTTGCCCGAGAGCCCCAGGACCGACCACGTGAGGTCGCCAGGTCTCCAGGACACATCGCGCTTGGCGCGCGCGAGGCGATCGTGCCAGTTGGAGTTGTCGAAGTGTCCGATGTCCACCTTCGCCGCCTGCTCCAGCAGCCGCCGTTCCGCCTCCAGCTGCACGCGGCGGACGAACAGGTTGCGGCCGTAGCCCATATAAGCGCCGATCGATCGCTGCACGGCGGTGACGAGCCACAACCCAATCACGATCGGAAGCATGTCGCGCATCTGCAGCGAGTGCATCCGGGCATCGGCGATGCGATTGACGAGGGTCGCACCCAGGTACACGCTGACGGGCGGCATCGCGGCAGTCAGCATGCCCAGCAGCGAATACCGGATCAGGGAACGCGGCGAGGCTGCCCAGGCCAGCGCCATCCCCAGCCTCAGGTTCTTTCTGACCCGGGCGGCGCGTCCTTTCGGCGTCGTGGAACTCTCGTCCATCCGCAACAACGTACGCGACATGAGCGGTTCGGACAAGGTAGGATGCAGGGCGCTCAAAGGTGTGAAGGTGTGACATGACCTATCGAACAAGCGCTCTCGCCGCCGCCGTTGTCTTCGCCTCAGCTCTGCCAGTCGTCGGCGCCGACCGCGTCAAGACCGCAAACGGCACCGTCGAAGGCACGACGGAGCCAAGCGGAATTCACGTCTTCCGAGGGGTACCGTTTGCCGCGCCCCCCGTCGGCGACCTGCGATGGAAGGCGCCGCAACCGGTCGAGGACTGGACCGGCGTGCGCGCCGCGACGCGGTTCGCTCCGCAGTGCATGCAGCGCCGAGTGTTCAACGACATGGTCTTCCGGTCGAACGGCGTCAGCGAAGACTGCCTCTATCTGAACGTGTGGACGCCCGCGGCGCCGGCGAGCGAACGTCTGCCGGTGCTCGTCTATTTCTACGGCGGCGGATACATCGCGGGTGACGGCTCCGAGCCACGGTACGACGGCGAGTCGATGGCGCGCAAAGGCATCGTCGCGCTGACGGTGAACTACCGCCTGACGGTGTTTGGATTCTTCGCTCACCCCGAGCTGACGAAAGAGTCTCCTCATCATGCGTCCGGGAATCAGGGACTGCTGGATCAGTCCGCGGCGCTGCAATGGGTGCAGAAGAACATCGCCGCATTCGGCGGCGATCCCAGCAAGGTCACCATCGCGGGGGAATCGGCCGGCTCGACGTCGGTCAGCGCGCAAATGGCCTCTCCGTTATCCAGGAACCTGATCGCGGGCGCCGTCGGAGAGAGCGGCGCGCTCATCAATCCGACGCTCGGCCCCGTTCCTCTCGAAGAAGCAGAACAGACGGGTATGAAATTCGGTACAGCGGTCGGCGCGACCTCGCTTGCCGCGCTGCGCGCGTTGCCGGCGGAACAGCTCCTCGAAGCAACCGCCAAACAGGGAACTCCGCGTTTCGGTACGACCGTTGACGGCTATTTCCTGCCCAGACGTCCCGCAGACATCTTCGCCGCCGGTGACCAGGCGCACGTGCCGCTGCTCGTCGGATGGAACTCTGAAGAGAACAACTATCGCAGCATCCTCGGAACTGCCGAACCGACGCCCGAGAACTACGCACAGGCGATCAAGAAGCTGTACGACGAACGTGCCGACGAGGTCCTGAAGCTCTACGCAGGCGCGAACAACGAGGAGGTCATCGCGTCAGCCACCAGCCTCGCCAGCGATCGATTCATCGCCTACAGCACGTGGAAGTGGGCCGACCTGCACGGCAAGACCGGCGACAAGCCCGTCTACCGATATTTCTACTCCCACCCGCGCCCGGCGATGAACGCGCCGACCGACGGCGGCGGCGCGTCGTCAGCGAATCAACCGCGGCCAGCGAGAGGGGCCGCGCACTCCGCGGAAATCGAATACGCGATGGGCAACCTTGCGACGAACAAGGCTTACGCGTGGACGCCCGACGACTACAAGGTGTCGGAGACCTTCCAGGCTTACTTCGCGAACTTCGTGAAGACGGGAGACCCCAACGGCACAGGCGTGCCGTCGTGGCCTCCTGCCAATCGCGGCGATACCGTGTCTGTCATGCATATCGACGTCGACACGCGCGCGGAGCCGGAGCAGCACCGGGACCGCTACCTGTTCCTCGATCAAATGTACAAGCCGAAGAGCTGATTTCTCAGGCACGCACTATGAATTTCATCCGACTAATTCAGGGCAATGCGCAACCCGAAGTCGACCTCAGACGCACCTACGATGCGATCGTGATCGGGTCGGGCGCCGCCGGCGGCATGGCCGCGCACGTGCTGACCTCGCGCGGTATGAAAGTGCTGCTGCTCGAGGCGGGCAAGAAGATCGACACGAGCAAGGAGTTGAAGTCGACCGAGTGGCCGTACGAGCACCCGAGAAGGGGCGACATGCCGCCGGACAGGCATGCGCTCTCGCTCAACGAGTACACCATCCGTCAGCCTCCCTACGCCGCCGATTCCAAATACGCAAAGGTGCATTCCTACGTCCAGGGCTGGGGCGGCTCCGACTACTCAAAGAACATCGTCGTCGACGAGAAAGAACATCCATACACCGGCACGAACTACGCGTGGGTGCGCGCGCGATGCCTTGGCGGCAAGACGAACATCTGGGGACGCCTGGCGCTGCGGCTCTCCGATTACGACTTCAAGGCGAAGAGTCACGACGGCTACGGGGAGGACTGGCCGATCTCCTATAAGGACATCCAGCCGTACTACGACAAGGTCGATGAATATCTCGGCATCTCGGGCGTCAAGGAAAACCTGCCGTTCCTGCCTGACAGCATCTTTCAGCGCCCCACCAGACTGGCCAGCGCCGAATTGACGCTGCGCAGTTCGCTGAAGAAGATGAATCGCGTGCTGACGCCGTATCGTGCCGGCGTCACGACCGATGGCCTGAAGCACAACAAGTATCGCAGCCGCTGTTTCGGTCGCGGCGCGTGCGCCCGTCGTGCGGGCGGATGCGACATCCACGCCGCATTCGATTCTCCGACAGGCTTGATCTACCCGGCCATGGACACGGGGAACCTCACGCTCCGCACCAACTCGATCGCGCGCGAGATCCTCGTCGATCCCAACACCGGGAAGGCGCGCGGCGTATCGTTCGTCGACTCAGAGAGCAGCCGGACCTACGAGGCGCAGGCCAGGGTCGTCGTGCTCGCCGCATCGACGCTGGAGTCCGCGCGGCTGTTGCTGCTCTCGAAATCGAGCACGCATCCGAACGGCATCGGCAATTCCAGCGGACACGTGGGCCACAACTTCTGTGAGCACGTCATGGGGCCGGGAATTACCGGTCTCGTGAAGGACCGCGTCGGCAAGCCGAAGACGATCGACGATGGGCGGCCCGGCGGCTTCTATGTTCCGCGTTTCCGGAACATCTCCGACAAGAATCCCAACTTCATTCGCGCTTACGGGTTCGAAGGCGGCGCCGGCACGCAGATGTTTCCTGGAAACGCGCTTGACACGCCTGGCTTCGGAGCGGCGTACAAGAAAACCGTCCGCGATTACGCGGGAGCATTCATCAGCATGGGCGGCTTCGGAGAAGTCCTGTCACGCTACGAGAACCAGGCGGATCTGGATCCCGAGAGAAAAGACAAGTGGGGGATTCCCGTCCTGCGCTTCAACTACAAGTTCGGCGACAACGAAAAGAAGATGTGCGAGGACATGGTGGTGGCGGCGCAGGAAATGTTCGAGCTCGCCGGATTCGAGATCGTTAATGTCGATCGGAAAGTGCTGACCGAAGGCTGGTCCATCCACGAGCTCGGCACCGCACGGATGGGGACGGACGCGAAAATGTCCGTCCTCAACCAGTTCCAGCAGTCGCATGACGTGAAGAACCTCTTCGTCGTCGACGGCAGCAGCCACGTGAGCGCGTCCTGCCAGAACCCGACATGGACGATCATGGCGCTGGCCTGGCGCTCGTGCGATTACCTGGCCTCCGAGTTCCAGAAGGGAAACCTCTAATGGATGATTTGACCAGGCGCGATGTCATCAAGCTCGGAGCGGCCGCGACCGTGGCCGCCTCCCTCGGCGTCGGTGAACGGGTCGCGGCGCAGGCGGTCGCCAGTCCCGCGTTCTTCACGCCAGAGGAGTTCGCGCTCGTCGACGAATTGAGCGAGATGATCATCCCGGCGGACGAACACTCGCCCGGCGCATGTGCCGCGAAGGTCGCCGCGTATATGGACGGCCGGCGTGCGGAGGCTTTGGAAGAAAAGGACAGAACGAAGTGGCGCGACGGACTGAAGTTCGTCGAGCAGCTGTCGCGCGAGAGCGGCGGAAAGTCTTTTCTCCAGTCATCGCCGGACGAACGCGTTGCGGTGTTGACGCGCATGGCCGAAAACGAGCGCACGCCCAACAAGCCAGAGGAACTGTTCTTTGCAGAGCTGAAGTCCCGCGTCGCGCACGCGTACTACACGTCGGAGATCGGCATCCAGAAGGACATGGAATACAAGGGCAACAGCTACCTGGCAGAGTTCGTGGGCTTTGACGTCAGCTCATGACCGTGGCCAGCCCCGTGGCGTGACACGGCCAAGCACGGCATTCACGAAGTGCACGAAGGTACGAAGCTCACGAAGGCAGAAATGCGGTGGGAATCTTTGTTCGGAGTGGTTTCAGCGTGAGTGGATGCTCTGTGCGCGCGAGAAGACGATCTTCTCGCAGAGAAATCCAAGAGGCGCAGAGCTCGACGAGGAGGCTGCCGACCAACGCATACGCTTCCTCAATTGTCTTCTGCGCGCGCGTGCTGCGTGACAGCGATCCGTGTCCGTCCGTGTCATTCCGTGGTCATGAAGGCTTCGTGGTCTTCGTGCCCTCGTGATCTTCGCGACCAAGCCGTTGCGTGTACCAAACTGAATGAGGGCGCCGCATGTATAACCGCCGCGAGTTTCTGAGCACGATCGCCGTCGGCTTTGCCGCTTCCGCCGTCGCGCCGCGCCGGGCGGCAGCACAGGATGAAATCAAGACCTCGCTCAACGGGCCCGTCGGGCTCCAGTTGTGGAGCCTGCGCGAGTACCTGCCAAAGGATCTGCAGGGCGTGCTGACCAAAGTGCGCGCGCTCGGCTTTCGCGAAGTCGAAGGCGCCGGCCTCTGGAAGCATACGGCATCTGAAATGCGCGCGGCGCTCGACGCGGCTGGACTTCGCTGCCAGTCCGCGCACATGGGATTCGAGCGCCTGCGCGACGACCCGAAGAGCGCCTTCGAGGAAGTGAAAGCCGTCGGCGCGACATGGGTCGTCTGCCCGTGGATTCCGCACGACAACGCGTTCACGCGCGACGATGCATTGAAGTCCGCGGACGCGTTCAACACGTTCGGAAAGGCTGCGGCCGAAGCCGGTCTACGCTTCGGCTATCACTGTCATGGCTACGAGATGGTGCCTTCTCCCGAAGGCACGTTGTTCGATACGCTCGCGGGCGCCACAGATCCGGAACGCGTGGCCTTCCAGATCGACGTGTTTCACGCGTTTCACGGCGGAGCGGACCCGGCGAAACTCATCGACCGCTACAAGTCGCGCGTCGTGAGCCTCCACCTGAAAGATTTGAAGAAGGGCGTCCCGGTAAAGACAGGGACGGCGACGGCGCCGGCCGACGTCGATGTCCCGGTGGGCGCCGGGCAGATTGAGATGCCGTCGGTGCTCGAGGCCGCCAGGCGTGCAGGAACGAAGCTCTATTACATCGAAGACGAGAGCGCGGATCCATGGGCGCACATCCCGCAAAGTATCGAGTACCTGAAAAACGTCAGAAGCTAGGAGCTGGGAGTTGGAGCGATTGTTGTCTCTCGCTCTAGCTTCTAGCTCCTAGCTCCTACACCTCTCGTCTGAGCGCCTCCGCGGGATCCACGCGCGCGGCGCGCGCGGCGGGCACGTACGAAGCCAGCAGCGCCGTCAGGCCAAGGCCGGTTGCGACTGCCGCGTAGGTGACGGGGTCGAGCGCGCCGACGCCGTAGAGCAACGCCGTCATGACGCGCGTGGCGACACCCGCGGCAACCATGCCGATGAGAATGCCCGCGCACGCCAGGAGCAGGCCCTGCCGCAGGAACAACGCCGTGACGTCGCGCGAGAGCGCGCCGAGCGCGATCCGGATTCCGATTTCCTTCGTGCGCTGTGACGCAACGTAAGCGATGACGCCGTAGATGCCGACGATCCCCAGCATCAACGCGACCGCCGCCGCGATCCCCAGCATGACGAGCGCGAAGGACGTCTGCGCCATCGATGCCGACATGATCTCGGTGAGCGTGCGCATGTTCGCGACCGGCAGGCTCCCGTTGACCGACCAGACCGCCTGTTGAATCTCCTTCACGAGCGTCGGCGACTTCGCACGTTCTGTTCTGACCACGTAGGTCAGGCTGCGTTGGACGCGTACCGGATCGGTCCAGAACTGTTTAATCAGCAGAGGCCAATAGATGATTGCCGGCGCCGGCTTCGCCAGGCCATCGTCATGCTCGTCCCCGACCACCCCCACGATTGTCCGCCACGGGTTGTCGGGGCTGTTTCGAATTCGACGGCCGAGCGCCGCCGCAGGGTCCTTCCAATACTCGCGTGCGAAGTTCTCGCTCACGACAACCACGGGGAACTGGTTGTAGCTGTCGCTCCACGTGAGCGCCCTTCCAGCCACCAGCGTATTGCCCATCGTCGTGAAGTAGCTGCCCTCGATCATCTTGTACTTGCGGATCGGCGGAATGCGGCCGCCCGGGCCCGGAAAGTCCTCGACGAAGATCGGGTCGTTCTCGCCGATATCGTCCATCGCGACAGACGAGGTGAGACCGACAGAGACAACGCCGGGAGTCTGCTCGAGGCGCCTGGCGATCTGCTCATGCGTCCGCGCGGTCTGCTCGGGATCCTTGATGAGCGAGTCCGGAATCGAGATGCGCAGCGTCAGCACCTGCGAAGGGTTGGTAAACCCGGGATTCACGTGACGCATCGCCTGGAACGTGCGAATCATCAGGCCCGAGGCGACGAGCAGCACGACGGCGAGCGCAATTTCAGCGACGACGAGCGCGTTCCGCGCGCGGTGACGCTGCCGGCTGGCCGTGCCGAGACGTCCGCCTTGATTGAGCGCCGAGGCGAGACGCGGCGTCGCAAACTTGATCACAGGAATAATCGCGAAGAGCGCGCCCGCGAACAGCGAGATCGCGAGCGTGAACAGCAGCACCATCGGATCGAATCCGATGTCCTGCACGCGCGGCAGGCCAGCGGGCGCTGTCGCAACGAGCCCGTGAACGCCCGCATAGGCCAGCAGTAGCCCTGCGGCGCCGCCGATAACGCCGAGCACGAGACTTTCGGATAACAGTTCCCATGCGATCCGGCGCGAGCCCGCGCCGAGCGCGGCGTGAATGGCCAGCTCCTGCTGCCGCCCTTCCGCGCGCACGAGGAACAGGTTCGCCACATTCGCGCACGCGATCAGCAGGACGATGCCGACCGTGCCGAGCAGGACCCAGAGCACGCGGCCGACGTCGCCGATCACATCCTTTGCGAGCGGGCGCAGATTGGGTCCCAGACGCACTTCCTCGGCCATCTGCTTCGTGAAGCCTGGTGGCATCGGGAAGCGCTCCATGACCAGCGGGATCATCCGCGCGACGTCGGCGTTCGCCTGCGCGATCGTCATGCCCGGCTTGAGGCGCGCGACACTCATGTAGCTGAAATTGCCGACGAACACCTCGGCGCGGTTCAAACGAAAGGGCAGTACCAGCTGTGGATTGACGGAAAGGAACCGGAAGCTGGCCGGCAGCACGCCGATGATCTCCCGCGGCGTGCCGTCGACGGTGAGTTGGCGCCCGATGACCGATGGATCGCTGCCGAACTTGCGGGCCCAGTATGAATACGCCAGCATCACGCGCGCCGGCGTCCGCGGGGAGTCGTCCTCCGCAGTGAAGCGACGGCCCAGGAAAGGTTGAACGCGCAGCACGGTGAGCATGCCGTCGGTCACCTCCAGCGCGTCGACACGTTCAGGCTCACCGGCGCCGGTGACGGAGACGGCCGTCGGGTCCCACATGCCGATGTCTTGGAAGGTGCGCCCCTCTTCACGATAGGTCAGGTAGAACGCCGGGGCCTGATTCAGCAGCGGCACGCCGAGTCCCGGCGCCGTGTGCCAGACGCCAACGAGCTCGTCGGGATGGTCGAATGGGAGCGGCTTGAGCAGCACACCCTGGATGACGCTGAAGATCGCCGTGTTGGCGCCGATGCCCAGCGCGAGGGTGAGCACCGAGACGAACGTGAACAGCGGCGCGCGTCCGAGCCGCCGCAGCACACGAGTGACCCTCGTTGGCAGGAGTTTCATAGATCTTTGAGCTTAGACGGCTGTGAGGGCGCGCGCGTTCAGCATTTGACGTCTGCTGAAACGGTGTAGCCACGTTCCACGACCGCCACTTGTCCACGTACGATTCACGCGGAGAGCGGGGAGCTCACAGCGCGGCCAGGGCCGCAACCAAAATCGCGGTAGCTCGTGAGACTCGGGTGCGGCCCTGGTCGCGCGAGTTGCAGCGCGCGCGCCGCC
>QHWT01000141.1 GCA_003222675.1 Acidobacteriota bacterium
AGTGGTGCGGCGGTTCGGGCCGCTGTCGCGCGCGGACATCGCGCAGCGGACCGAGCTCACGGTCCAGACCATCTCGAATCTGGTGAAAGAGCTGCTGGCGCTGGGACTGGTTTTTGAGACCGATCGTCGGCGCCAGAAGCGTGGGGCGCCATCCAGCGTGATCGGGATCAACCCGGAAGGTGCCTTCACCCTCGGCCTCGACCTCGACCGCGACCACCTGACCGGCGTGCTCGTCGACCTGGCTGGAAGGGTGCGACAGCGCAAGCACGTCGACCTCGATTTCCCGACGCCCATTCAAGCGCTCGATCTCATGGTCGAGACCGCCGAACTCCTGATGGCGGCGGAGGGACTGACGCCGGAAGAGGTGTCCGGCGTGGGTGTGGGCGTCCCGGGTCCCATGCACCGCGCCGAAGACGGTCAGGGGTACGTCGTGAACCCCAAGTCGTTTCCCGGCTGGCACGACGTTCCGCTAGCCGCGTGGCTGCACGAGCGCGTCGGCATCCCGGTGCTGCTCGAGAACAACGCCACGGCGGCCGCCATCGGCGAGCGGTTGTACGGGGCGGGGCAACAGTTCCGAACCTTTTTCTATTTCTACATCGGCAGCGGTCTCGGCGGAGGGGTCGTGCTCGACGGGCAGGTGTACCCCGGGTCCACGGGCAACGCCGGCGAGATCGGCTACCTCCCGACTGTCCTTTCAGGTGATCCGACCGGCAGCGACGAAACGCCGCACGTCGGGACGCACTTCCGCCTGCCTCGCCTGTACCAGCTGCTGCGCAGTCAGGGCAGGGACGTGCGCACGCCGGACGACGTGGCTCGTCTGTTGTCTGAGGGCCACCCCACGGTGCTCGCATGGATGGACGACGCGGCGGATCATCTGACTGGGCTCGTGCTGGCGGTCGAATACGTGATCGATCCGGAGGCGATCGTCTTCGGTGGGCGACTCCCCGAACGGGTGATCGCGGGGTTGATGGAGCGCGTGGCCGCTCACCTCCCGAAACGGCGCATCCAGGAAAAGCTCGCCGGACCGCGCCATCTCCTCGCTACCGCCGGGGCCGACGCGGCGGCGCTGGGCGTGGCCTCCTTGCCGATCTACGAAGCGTTCGCGCCGGCGCCGCAGGTCCTGCTCAAGAAGGCGGCCGCGCGCGCATGAGCGCGGCCGGGTGCCGTGCCGCGTTCGCCCTGGCCGCGAGCCTCGCGACTGCGTGCAGTGACCGGCGCACCGCGGGTCCGGACGATGGGGGAGGGGTCACCGTCGTCGGACAGGTGGATGTCGCCATCGATGCTGGCCAGGACCGCGCCCCGATCAGCCCGTACGTCTACGGATCGAATCAGGACTACGCCGGCAACGCCTGGACCGTCCGGCGGTTCGGGGGGAACCGCACCACCGGCTACAACTGGGAGACGAACTTCTCGAACGCGGGCGCGGATTATCTCCACCAGAGCGACCGACATACTTCCACACCCAGTCGTTGAACATGGGCGCGCAGTCCATTCTCACGCTGCAGATGGCCGGCTACGCCGCCGCCGACGCGAACGGGCCCGTCTCGGCGGCGGAGACCGCCCCATCGCCACGCTGGGTGAAGGTCGAGCCGCGCAAGAACGCGGCCTTCGCCACCATGCCCGACCTCACCGACGGTGTGGTCTACATGGACGAGCTCGTCAACCTGCTGGTGCAGCGCTTCGGCACCGCCGCGTCGGCCACCGGCGTGCGTTGGTACAGTCTCGACAACGAGCCGGAGCTGTGGCCGTACACGCACCCCCGCATCCACCCGGATACGGTGCGGGCGGCCGAGCTCGTGAGCCGCTCGATCGCGCTCGCCACGGCCGTGAAGGACGTCGACCCGACGAGCGAGATCCTCGGCCCGGCGCACTACGGGATCGGCGCCTACGTATCGCTGCAGGACGCGCCCGACTGGAATGCCCTCAAAGCGAGTGGCGGATACGACTGGTTCGTGGACTATTACCTTGACCAGATGCGGCAAGCGGGGACGGGCGCGGGGAAACGGCTGCTGGACGTGCTCGACGTGCACTGGTACCCCGAGGCACGGGGCGACCACCGCATCACCGATGCCGACGCCACGACGGAGAAGGACGCGCAGGCCCGGCTGCAGGCGCCCCGCACGCTCTGGGACTCGACCTACCACGAAGACAGCTGGGTGGCGCGGTCCTTGAGCGCGTTCCTGCCGATCCTTCCCCGACTCCAGCGCGCGATCGAGCGATACTATCCGGGCACGCGCCTCGCGGTCACCGAATACAACTACGGAGGAGGCAGCGCCATCTCCGGAGGTCTGGCGCAAGCCGACGTGCTCGGCGCCTTCGGCAAGTACGGCGTGTACATCGCGACGCTCTGGGGAATCGGACCCGCAGACGCCTACACCGCGGGGGCATTCCACCTGTACCGCAACTATGACGGCAGGCTGGGCGCCTTCAGCAACACCAGCGTGCGCGCGACCACGAGCGACGTCGCGAACACGTCCATCTATGCCGCGATCGCGGATCAGGACGCGTCCGTCCTGCATGTGATCCTGCTCAACAAGAACCCGGGGGCGCTGGACGTCCGCTTCCAGATCGCAGGCGGCCAGACGTACACGTCAGGCGACGTGTGGGGATTCGGGCCCGGCAGCCCCGGTATCACGGAGCGGGGCAGGGTCAGCGGCATCAGCGGGAACGCCTTCCATTACGTGCTGCCCGGAATGACGGCCCTGCACCTCGTTCTCCGTTAACGTGAGCACCGGCGTCGGCGAGCGGATCGGCTATGCGCTCGGCGACACGGGCGCCAATTTCGTGTGGCGCGCCGTCATCGTCTTCCTGCCCTTCTTTCTGACCGATGCCGCGGGAATCGGCCCGGCCGCGGTGGGGGTGCTGCTCCTCGTGTGCCGCGTGTGGGATGGCGTCGCGGATGTCGCGATGGGCGTCGTGGTCGACCGCACCCGCACGCGCTGGGGCAAGTTCCGGCCGTGGATCCTCTGGTCGGCGGTCCCGCTGGCCGTGTGCGGCGTGCTCACCTTCTCGGCCCCGGAACTGAGCGCGGCCGGCCGGCTCGGGTACGCCTATCTGACGTACGGTGCACTCGTCGTCTGCTATACCATGAACAACGTGCCCTACAACGCG
>QHWT01000101.1 GCA_003222675.1 Acidobacteriota bacterium
CCGATTCGTTGCCGCGCTCCCTTCGCATCGTCCTCGATCAACTCGACGCCGAAATCCAGAAACTCCACGCGGAGGCCGCGCTTGCTGCCTAAAAAACTTGCTTCAACCCGTAAGATCTCATGCTTAGAAAGTGTCTAGTGTCGTGTTCGCCGAGCTCTCGTCCCCCTGAAACCAGAACCAGATTTCTGGTGAGTTCGTCACGTTCTCGCCCACGTCGCATTCGAACTGCGATTGAACTTCTGTGCGTGCTCCGTAGTGTGCGTCGGTACGTGTCGCTTGCGCTGTCGCCGCGTCATTCCTGAGTAATGCTCGGATTCGCAGCCCAAAGGACGACGACTCAGCCGCTTTGTCGGCGGCTGCCGTTGGCAGCCGACGCCCATCTATGTCTTCATCAACGGCCGACTAAATTACTCAGCATGTTGGGCAGCGCGATTTCACCGTCGTGAGTCTGAAAGCCGCGCGACATCGCGAGTGCGGTTCGGCGCTGTGTCTCTGGGTCGCGCCCGCGCTCCAGAAAGAGATCCGAATCGCGGCGGAAATCATCGGCCTCCGCGAGGGAGATCGCATTGACTCGATCCTTCAGCGCAGTTCGGCCGACGGCTGGGAAGTCTGCGATCCGATGCGCGAGCGATCGGACGAACTCGCCAAGTGACGCGGCGGGCAGCGCTCGGTTGATCCCGGCCAGCTCCGCGTCGTAGTCGTCCGCACTCAGCATCACCTCGAGCGCTCGCGCGCGACCCATCAGACGCGTCAAGTGTTGAATGCCGCCTGCACCAGGGATCAGGCCAAACCCTTGTTCCAGCTGACTGAAGATCGCTGACTCCCGTGCGGCAAAGCGCATGTCGCACGCGAGCGCGAACTCGCTGCCTGCGCCACGCACGCGTCCTTCGATCTGCGCGATGGTCACGAGCCGGCTTTTACTCAGGTAACGGAACAGTAGGCCGAGCGAGGCCTCGCCGGTCAGCTTCGCCGCCTGCTCCCGATACTCGCCGATCCGAGTCACGTCGACGTGCGAGATGAAGTAGTCCGGGTCTGCGCTCGCGAACACCAGCACTTGAAGCGCAGTGTCAGCCTCCGCCCGCTGCTCAGCGACACGAGATCGCGAACCAGTTCGGGTCCCGAGAAGATTCATCGGCGGAGCCGCGATGTCCGCGAAGAGAACGGCCCCGTCCTGCCGGACATGAAGGGTCTCGAGCTCCATGGTGTTTGCTGCCGATTTCCCGATAGGTCTGGCGGTCATGGCAGCACTACTCCCTATGGCGCGCTATGTGGTGGGTCGGGCCGGCATTTGACTGCCGCCTTCGACCGAATCACTATTGCGTGCTTCGATGGCCTTGACGGTTTTTTGAAAGGCCGTCTCCAACACGCGCTTGCCGACCGTTCCCAGGACGAGCCCGAGCGCCCGCCCTTTGAGGTTCTTGCCGTCGCGCACTACGACGGCATCCACTTCGGTCTTTCCGTCGGGGCGGCGCGTGAAGGTGTAGGTGTGGCCGGATCTACCACCCCACAAGTTGGAGTCAGTGGTCTTCATGACCACGCGGCCGCGATCGGACCAGTCGTAATGGAGGCGCTCCCAGACGCCGCCCGACCCTTCCGTGACGTCCGCGTCAGAAGGGCCGCGGTGATGCACCTTGAGCTGCTCGTCGGCGCTGTTGCCAAAGATCTTCGAGCGGCCCGGTCCGAAGTCGATGAGCGCGGTGAGGAACTGCTCGGGCGTCGAAGTGGTAGTCTGGTGGAAATGAAGCGTAGACATGTCCACTCCTTGGAGACCGTTGTCGCGGTCAGAATCGGCGGAGCGGTTGCGAGCTCTCCTCGCCGCTGCCATCCGCCAGTACGCTGGGCGAGTGACACCAGGTACGCGCCACGCCGCGCAGCAATGATTTGATCGTCAGGCGAGACCTCAATCCCGTCGGTGACCGCCGTGGGGTCGTGCATCATCTCCGGATCGCCATTCTCTACCTCAGTGATCGGGCGCAACAGTTCGAGCCGCCCGACGACCACGCGTTCGCGACCGTTCGGCCAAATCGCCGACGGGTCATCGACCGGGTCCCCTTCCTGGGCGAGTTCCAGTTCGAGCCGAAACACGACGGGTCCACGGTGCAGGCGTCGTTCGAACTCGTCGTACAGGTAGTCGCGCGGCTGTTTCGCCAGCTCCTCTACCGGCTGGGAGGCGACGCCAGCTTCCGGTTCCCAGTGATACCGCGCCCAGCGGCCAACGCCGGCGGCATTCACGAAGCGATAAGCATGAAGCGGGCGGTAGCTGACTTGCGCGAAGCTCACCACGGCTGGTTGCTTCTGCATCAACAGGAGAAATCGGCCTCCATTCGGGTGCGCCGCCGCGAATGCCTTCAGCTTGGCGACATCGGGCTCGCCGGTCGCTGGATCGGCAGTGTGCGCGTCGGTAAACGCAAGGAATTCTTCCGGGGTGCGTGCGAAAAAGACCGGCAGCGTAATGCCGATCAAGTCCGTGACCGTACCGTCCGGCAGATAGAACTTCGTCGCCATGGCGACGACGTTCGAAGGCTCTTTCGTTGGGTCGCCGGACGCGCCAGAGAGCCGCGTCGTGACGGGAACCCGCGTACCCTGGAAGTGGGCCGCACGCGAAAGCGTCTTCGCCACGGGCGTCGCGACGAACGTGCCCGCGTAGATCCGTCCGTATGCATGCGCGGCGCGAAAACCGGCAAAGATCCCGCCGGCGTCACGATGGACGGCCGCGACCAGCGCGTCTGCCTTATAGAACTGTCCGTGATTCATTGTCGTCACCTCGTTGCAACGTTCTGCGATCCTCTGATCTCAAGTGGCTCGGACAACCATCTCAGGGCGGACGACACTGCGTGGCACCTCGCCAGTCGAGCGCCCGACTCCGGCATTGTCGAACAGGAGGACTTCGCGTCCCGACGCGAGCGAATCGGTCACGGCGGGATCCCAGTTGTCCAGCGTTCCGGTGAAGTGTTGCAGACACAGCAATGGACGGCCGACGCCGTGACCAAAGCGCCGGTAGGCATAGGTCTCGTCTCCTGCCTTCAGGAACTGCGTGGGAGCGTTGATGGTGCTGGCGGTCGTCGTTGTCGACATGTGGTCTCGCGTCGCTGTTTCCAACGCGCTGATTGCACCATCAGTGCAAACGCAGGTCTATTAGACGATCGTGTCGATCGGCACCTAAGTAGGGATTTGTGCGGTGAAAAGGGACGCGCGGCTGAGTTCAGTGCCTCGGCGTGGAGCGTAAGCCGAGGCGCGCAGCCATTGTCACGAGGTCAGGAAGCGAGTCGGCTTTCATTTTGCGCATCACCTGGCCTCGGTGCGCCTTCACGGTGATCTCGCTGATGCCGAGCTCGCCGCCGACCTGTTTGTTCAGCAGGCCAGCAACGACCAATGCCATGACTTCGCGTTCGCGCCCTGTCAGCGACTGATAGCAGCTCTTGATCGCCTGCATCTCCGCGCCGACACGGTGCGCGAGGCGACTCCGTTCGATGGCGCCGCGGATTGCGTCCAACAGCACATCGTCCTTGAGCGGCTTCGTCAGGAATTCGATCGCTCCCGCCTTCATCGCCTGCACAGTCATCGGCACGTCTCCGTGGCCGGTGATGAAGATGATGGGCATCTCTGTGCGCTCGACAAGCTGCCGCTGCACTTCGAGGCCGTTGAACCCCGGAAGCGTCACATCGAGCAGCAGACAGCAAGGGACAGCGGCGCGGGGATGAGCCAGGAAATCCTGTCCGGACGCAAATGTCTCGGGCTGCCACCCGGCGCTCTTGATCAGGAGTTCCAGCGATTCACGCACGGAGATGTCGTCGTCGACGACGAACACGAGCGGCGTGGCGTCCGGCATGGTGAGCACCTGGGCGACCGAGCGGCGATCGCCCAAGGCACAGTATATGGCGCGCGTGTAACGTTTCTGGTGCCCATGGCCGGCGCAACTAACCCATCCGCAGCGCGGCATTCAGCGCGTTGAGCAGAGCCGTCTCGCTGAACGGCTTGAAAAGGCACTCCACGGCGCCTTGCGCGAGGAGGCGCGAGCGGATCGCCTTGTCTCCACTGGCGGTAATGAAGACGATCGGCATCGTCTGTCGCCGATTCGCCAGTTCCCGTTGAAGATCCGGACCCGACATGCCAGGCATCGCGATGTCGAGGATGAGGCAGGTCGTCTGATCGACAAATCCCGACGAGAGAAAAGCTTCCGCTGACGCGAAGGCCTCGGCAGCAAACCCGAATTGGCGCACCAAATCGGGCAGCGACTCGCGAACGGACTCGTCATCATCGACGATGGACACGAGCGAACGTGTGACGGTCACCAGTTCAATTCTCGCGCACAGGATGCGTCAGTGTAACGGGAAGCGTCTATTACACCTTGGTATGGGTTGATGGCCGGATTTCCCGGCGCCAATCAAGAGGTGTTCCTCGCGGGTATCCCATTCAGGACACCATCGACCTGTTGCGGAATTGAGAACGAGAACGTGGCTCCCGGACTGGCATCGTTCGGCTCGGCCCAAAGGCGACCGTGATGTCTCTCAATGATCGAGCGGCTGACGAACAAGCCGATGCCCATGCCGCCGCTCTTCGTGGTGTAGAACGCATCGAACAGTGAGTCCAGACTCTGCGGCGCGAGGCCCACGCCAGCATCCCGGACCGTCAAACGCACCCGACTACAATCCTCCCGTTCCGTTTTGATACCCAACTCGCGCGGTCGATCGTCCACACCGACCATCGCGTCCGAGGCGTTCCGCAGCAGGTTCAGGATCACCTGCTGGAGTTGAACACGATCGCCACTGACGACCGGCAAATCCTCGGCGAGTTCCGAATGCAGGACGATGCGATTCCTCTGAAGATCGGTGGACGTCACCGCGATGACCTCCCGGGTGGCCTCGTTCAAGTCCAGTGGCTCGAGCGTGAACTCCCTCTTGGTGAACAGCGCGCGCAACCGCGTAATCACATCCGAGGCACGGTTGCCATCGCGGATCGTGCGGCGCGCGGTTTCGCGCGCACCCTCGATGTTCGGGGGAGTCGCATCCAACATCCGAAGGCACGTACCGGCATTGGTAATGATGCCCGAGAGGGGTTGATTGATCTCATGGGCGATCGACGCCGTCAGCGCGCTCAAGGTCGTCATGCGTGATACATGAGCAAGCTCGGAGCGCGCCCTGTTGAGAGCCTCCGCGGCAAGCTCCCTCTCCGTCACGTCCTGAAGGGCACCGATGAACATGGGCCTCCCGTCCATGTTTTTCATCACGTGAGCAACGGCGTGGAGATGCTTCACGTTCCCACTCGAGGTGATGATGCGGTAGGCGAGATTCACATCCATGCCCTCGATGGCGCGTTTGAACGCGGCTTCGAATACGGGCATGTCCTCGGGGTGAATAGCCTCCCGAATGGCCTGCAGTGTCACCTTCGTCGCGGGATCGAACTCGAAGATGCGCAAGGCTTCTTCGGACCAATCGTGCGCGTCCGCCACCAAGTCGGTAATAAAACTCCCTGTCTTGCTTAGTCGTTGCGCTTCGGCGAGACGACCGTACGCCTGGCGGAGCCCTCCCTCGGCTCGTTTTCGGTCGTCGATGTCGACGATCTGGCCGTACCAATACGCGATCCGGCCATCCGTGTCATGGAAGGGCTCGCCAACGGACTGAACCCATCGATACTGGCCGTCCGCGCGCCGGAGCTGGTAGACATCGTCGTAAGACGAGCCGGTTGTGGCCGAATGCAACCAACGTCGCACGGTCGCGTCCCGCTGATCGGGATGGACGAGTTCGAGCCACCGCCCACCTGCCAGACTCTCGGCGGTGTGGCCGAGATATTCGACAGCCCTCTGATTCAGGTAGTCGAGCTCGCCCCCAGGGGTACCGCACCAGACCAGTGCTGGAATCGTCTCGACCAGTAGGCGAAACTGACGCTCGCTCTTACGAAGCGCGTCTTCCGCGCCCTTTCGATCTTCGATGTCTGTGTTTATCCCGTACCACTTGGCGATGTTTCCTTTCTCGTCGCGCAGAGGATTCGTGCGGAAAAGAAACCACCGATAGGCCCCGTCGTGCCGACGCAACCGTGCTTCGGCTTCCCCCGGCGCTTCGGAAGTCATGATGCGCTGCCACGCCGCGGCGAAGCCGTTCAAATCGTCGGGATGAACGGCAACCGTCCACCCCCGGCCGCTCGCCTGTTCTGCCGAGAGGCCGATGAAGTCCAGATAGTGCTGGTTGAAAAAGTCCGCGCTTCCATCCGGGCGTGCCGACCAGGCCAGCGCCGGGATCGTGTCGGTGATCAGCTTGAGGTTCCGTTCGCTCGCGCGCAACGCGTCCTCGGCGTGCTTCCGGTCGTCGATGTCCGTGAGCAGCACGCACCACCGCGCGATCTGTCCATTCGTATCGCGGAGCGGAAAGCCGCTGTTCTGAATCCAGCGATAGACGCCATCTGTCCGCCGGAGGCGCTGCACAATTTCGTACGGAGTGCCGGACGTGATTGACCTTGTGAAGACCTCGACGACGTGAGGCAGATCCTCAGGATGAATGGTGCCGTTAGTCCCCCAGTGTCTCAGCTCGTCCAGCGTCTGACCGAAGTACTCCAGCAGCTGCCGATTGACGACTTCGACGTAGCCGGTCGCCGACAGCAGTGCGACCAGCCCCGGGATGTTGTCCACAATCAACCGCGACTCGCGTTCGCTTTCGTTGGCACGCCGCGTTTGCTCGCCCAGCAGCCGCGCCTGCTGCAGCCCGATGGCCGCCTCGTTCGCCGCGACATCCAGAAGGAGCCGTTCTGTTTCAGCTGGGAAATCGAGCCTTTCAGATCCCGCGGCGACGCCGCCGAGGTCACCGTCAAGTCCCAGACGGGCGGATGCAACCGAGAGTTCGACGTCGCCGATGGATACTTGTACGCGCGAGGGCCAGTTCCGCGGCGCATCGCCCATCGCCGAGTCGATGCCGGCGCTGATTTCTCTCGCGCGCGCGGTTCCACCCCACGATTCAGACACCCGCACCATCTCAATGGAATGGCCGCCGTCAGGATCGTTCGACCGCACGACTACGAACGCGAGGCGGAGCATCCCGACCAGTGCGTCCACCAGAGTGCCGACAATGTGACGGGGCTCGCCACCCGCCCAAAGGGCAGGCAGCGCCACGACGCTGATCAAATCATTCAAGCAGGTGCGCAGTCGCGCCGCTTCATCAGCTGCAGATTCGAGTGACGTGTCCACGTCAAACCCCTGCCGCTCTGGACACCTGTTTCGCTCGGCGCTCACGAAGTTCAGGTAGAAGCTGCTGCGGAGGAAGGTAGAACGGGTTCCGCTGAAGGATGCCCCCGATGATCACCATCGGATGCGTACGGATGATGTCGATCACAGCGTCACCCGCGAATTGCGCTAGGTGGTAGGTACAGATTACCGCATCGTCGTGACGATGCCAGATGTCGTTGACGCGTGACTCGAACTCGATCACGTCGTCCACGAACAATCGGCTGTCCGCTGCCCAGTCCATGCGGCAGACGATGCGGCTGCGAGGAAAACCGTGCTTCGCATTCCCGCTGGCGAGCTGCTCGAACATTTCCAGCATGCGATCCTGATCGAACTGCCCATCACGAAGGTAAGTGTCCGTGTTGCGCCGCAGCTCGAATTGGCCGCGCTCCTCGGCAGCAGCGGTGTCGATCCCCGAGGCGGCAAGGCGTTGCAAATGATCGAGGTGTTGATCTGGATGGACGACGTGGATCGCTTTGTCGCCGCAGTCGAACCCGTCCTTGATGAACGGCAGCAGCACGCGATACTCCTCGTCGTCGCTGTGGAAAAACGCGCACACGTGACGTGTGTCGCCCAGCCTGGAGCCGGCCAGAGAGATCGGTGGTGTGACGTTCGTCATGGTGCACGCCCTCCCAGCCGGCGTGTCCTGAACCGGTCCCGCAGAGCGGATCGCATTGCGGCCCTCTGCGGTTGAGCGTCGTGTTTTAGGGAGTTTGTGCCGGCGGGCTTCCCGCGCGAAGCGGATCGTGGTGAGTCAGTCCTGTTGTGCGAAGACCTGCGCCTGCGTCTTTCCGTACGGATAAAATTTTGCCTTGTCGCCGTTCGCCCAGGCAGAGCGTTGCTCGGCACGGCTGATGTCCCAGTCCGGACGGCAGCGTTGCAGCACAGCGCGCAGATCGAGACGCAGTTCCTCCACCGTCGGTCGCCCGAAGAACCAATAGCCGTTATAGATCTTATAGATACGCAAGCCGGGCTCGAGCACCAGCGTGTGCGGAATCATCGGATTGTGATCGGGATCTGTGTACTCCGGGATGTCGAGGTCCTTCTGGAGTTTCCGACCGGGATCCGACAGAAAGATCCAGTTGGCGCCGACGCCAGACCGGAATTCGTTCGTCTCGATCAAGTTGTCGGTCGAGATCGTGACGAGGCGGCAATACCCTACTTGCATCTCCCGATGCAGCCGTACAAGTCCTTCGTGTTGTCTTCTTTCTTTTGGACAGAAACCTCCGCGGGAAAGCACCAGCACCAGCGGATCGGCTTCCTGCAATTCCGAAAGCGTGCGGTGCATGCCGCGGTGATCCGGCAGCTTGTAGTCGGGAAACACTGCGCCGGGAAGGATGTCTGGTCGCATGACAGCGTCTATACCTGGGCGCGTTCGCGCGTACCTTCGATGTGGCTCGTGGCGTCTCTGGCCGCGTCGTCAGCAGTCGCGCCGCGCTCGCGCGCGACGATGTAGGCGGCGTACCATCCCGACCAGTGGTGCTTCGGAGCGGTCGGCTCGTACGAGCCATGGCGCATCTCTGTCTCGCGCAGAAGCTCTGTCAGCGTCGACACGTCTAAGCTGACTCCTCGGCCGGGAAGCCGCGTCTTGATCTCTTGGAGCAGCCAGCGGTTGCCGTCTGGATCGCTGAACGTGGCAAACGAGCCGTAGCTGGCGTGACCGGGCGCAGGCCCGCTGACGCGACCATTCCTGCCGTCCGACTGGAACTGCGCGCCAGGCACGGCGGCGTGAAACACTTCGCTGACTTCCGCAGCATGAGCGGCGAGCTCGTCGCGTGCGGCTTCGATGTCGGAGACGACCAGGTACAGGCCCTCGGCCGAGCCGGGCGTAGCCGACGTTACGTGGGTCCCGAATTGGACTGAACACGGCGAGCCTGGCGGCGTGAACTGGACGATCCGGAAGTCGTTCTCGAAGCCGAAGTCGGCATCCAGCCGCCACCCGAGATTTCCGTAAAAGCGCTTCGCGCGATCGACGTCAGACACCGGAATGACGACGACCTCGAGCTTGAGATCGTGTTCAACGTTCGACTGTGTACTGCTCACGGCGATCTCCTTGTCGCGCAACCTTCGCGGCAAGTCCCTCGAGGACTTGTCCAAGCACGCGGTTGAACGCGGGAAACGGGTGGATGACGTCGGCAAGTGTCTCGAGCGGAGTCGCGAGCTTTACAGCCAGCACGAGCTCGCCAAGGATCTCGCCGGCACGCGGGGTGACGAGCGTCGCACCGATCAGCACGCCGCGCTGGCGGTCGGCGACCAGCTTCACCGCGCCGCGGTGAAAGTCGTGGATGTAGCCGCGCGCGGTCTCCGCGGGATCGGCGGTGGCGACCGCGACGTCGATGCCTCGCGCGCGTGCGGCCGCCTCAGATAGCCCGACCGATGCGACTTCCGGATCGGTAAACGTCACGCGAGGAACCGCGGTGTGATCGGCCCGCGCATCGATGCCCCTCAGTCGCCGCGCGACGACCTGCCCGTGGTAATAAGCGAGATGAGTGAACCCACCCAGTCCCGTCACGTCGCCGGCGCCGAACACGCCGGGCCGCGCTTCGAGCGTCGATGGGTCCACCTTCAGCCAGCCGCGCTCTGTCTGTGCGAGTCCGGCTGCGCGCCACGCGTCCACGTTGGGGCGACGGCCGGTCGCCACCAGCAATCGGTCGGCGCGAACCGTTGCGCCCGACTTCAAATGGACGACCACGCTCGAACGCTCGCGCGATGGGCCCATCATCGGCTGTTCGACGGCGACACATGGATCGCCGATCGTGAGCATGATGCCGTCCCCCTCGAGATGCGGCCGGAGCGCCGCGCCTGCCTCCGGCTCCTCGAGTCCGAGAAACGTCGGCCCGGCCTCGATCAGGGTGACCTTGCAACCGAGGCGCGCGAACGCCTGGCCGAGTTCGATGCCGATGGCGCCTCCGCCGAGGATCGCCAGCGACACCGGCAGTTCCGTCGGAATCGCCGCCTGACGGTTGGTCCAGAAATCGACGCTGTCCAGGCCAGGGATGGGCGGGATCGCTGCGGTGCTGCCATTGGCGACGACCACGGCGCGGCGCGCGAAGATCTGCTCGTTGCCAACCTCCACCGTCCGCTGATCGATCAGTTTGCCTTCGCCTCTCACGAGCCTGGCTCCGGTCGCCTCCATCGCGGCGGCAGGACGGCTGTCGTCGAGGTTGCGCGCCATCCACAACACGCGTGTGGACACTTTCGGAAAGTCGACGGTCCAGTCCACGCGTGAGGCGGCAAGGACGCGGGCCCGATCGGCCTCGGTCAACGTTTCGCCCGAGCGAAGTAACGTCTTCGACGGCACGCAGCCCCAGTACGGGCACTCACCGCCGACCAGCTCGCGCTCGACAACGGCGAGCGTCAGGCCGCTGTCCTGAAGGCCGACGGCGATCGCCTCGCCGGCGACGCCGCCACCGAGACACACGACGTCGAATTCCTGCCGCATCCCAGCACGAATAATGCGCGCGGCACGTGCGATCGTCTATGAGACTTTGGTATCGGTTCACAGGGCGATACGAAGGTGTCGTCGATACCTTCGTCTGATGGATCCACGGTCGCGCGTCTGATGTGATGCGTTCGAGGAGCTCACAACATGAATCGTGGCACAGGTCTTCGCGTTTCCTGTCTCGGTCTGGCTGCGGCGGCACTGCTGATCGGAGGAAAAATCATCGTGACTCACGCATCGATGGCTGGGAAGTCGGGTGGTGCCGATGTCATCAAGCCTTTCCGCGTCCATTTTCCGGACGAGGCGCTCGCAGACCTGAAGCACCGCGTCGCAGCCACGCGGTGGCCGGACAAGGAAATCGTCACCGATCAATCGCAAGGCGTGCAGCTGGCGACCGTTCAGAAGCTCGCGCGCTACTGGGCGACGGACTACAACTGGCGCAAGGTCGAGGCGAAGCTGAACGCCCTGCCGCAATTCACCACCGAGATCGATGGCGTCGACATTCACTTCATTCACGTGCGTTCGAAGCTTCCGAACGCGTTGCCGATCATCGTCACGCACGGATGGCCCGGCTCGATCATCGAGCAGCTGAAAATCGTCGATCCGCTGACGAATCCCACGGCACATGGCGGGAGTGCATCGGACGCGTTCGATGTCGTGATTCCGTCGCTACCGGGGTACGGCTTTTCGGGCAGGCCCGCGAGCACCGGCTGGGATCCCATCCGCGTCGCACGTGCGTGGATCGTGCTGATGAAGCGCCTGGGATACACACGATATGTAGCGCAGGGCGGCGACTGGGGAAATGCCGTCACGGAACAGATGGCGCTGCTGGCACCTCCGGAATTGATCGGCATTCACACCAACATGCCTGCCACCGTGCCGGACGACATCAACACGGCGGCTCTTGCCGGTGCGCCGGCGCCGTCCGGCCTCTCCGCCGAGGAACAGCACGCGTACGAACAGCTGGCCTATTTCTACAAGCACGGCCTGGGCTACGCCAACGAGATGGCGAATCGTCCGCAGACGCTGTACGCCATCGGAGATTCACCGGTCGGCCTCGCCGCATGGATGCTCGATCACGACGCGCGGAGTCTGGCGCTCATCTCGCGCGTGTTCGACGGACAGTCAGAGGGCCTGACGCGGGACGAGGTCCTCGACAACGTCACGCTCTACTGGCTGACCAACACGGCGGTCTCCTCCGCCCGTTTGTATTGGGAAAGCAAGCTCGCGTTCTTCGCTCCGAAGAACGTCCCCATCCCGGCTGCCGTGAGTGCTTTTCCAGAGGAGCTGTATCAGGCCCCGCGGAGTTGGACGCAGAAAGCCTATCCCAAGCTCATCTACTACAACAGGCTCGATAAAGGCGGGCACTTCGCGGCGTGGGAGCAACCGGAACTCTTTACGACCGAGCTCCGTGCCGCCTTCCGTTCACTCCGAGGCGCGAAGGCATCCTCCACTGGAGCGAGATGAAGTGGCCAATGACACGGACCACGATCGACGACGTTTTCTTAGTACGGCAGCGATGACGATCGCCGCCGCGCACGTCGCCAGATCGGGCACCGCGCAGGCCGCTCCTCGCGAGCCGCGCGAGCTGGTGGCCCTCGGTCGTGCGGCAGAAGCAGGTGTGGCCGGCAGCAGCGAGACGCCGGTGTCGAACATCGAGGCCCGGGGTGTGGAAGCGCCGGCCGATTGGAGTGCCCTGCGATCACCGGAGAATTACGTCGGATACGAGCGAACGCAGAACTCGTCGCGTCTATTCGGCCCCCGCGCGATTGGCCCTCAATCAATGGGCGCTGGTCGGCGAGTGGACGATCGACCGTCAGGCCACCGTTCTTAGCACGCTTGACGGGCGCATGGTGTATCGCTTTCACGCGCGCGACCTTCACCTCGTGATGGGGCCGCCGCGTCAAGGAGTCTCGCTGCGCTTCCGTGTGTCGATCGACGGCCACCCGCCGGGGCCAGCTCACGGGATCGATGCGGACGAGGGCGGCAACGGCACGGTCGTCGAACAGCGCCTGTACCAACTGATCCGGCAGCCAGGACCGATCGTCGATCGACAGTTCGAGATCGAGTTCCTCGATCCTGGTGTCGAGGCGTTCGCGTTCACGTTCGGTTGACGCTCGCGGCACGTGAGTACACCGTGCCGGCGTCGATCAATACCATCGTCCAATAGACGCAGCTCCTCCGACTCTGTGTAATCGGACATGTAAGCAGGCCATCGAGCGTCGGCCGAAGGGTTCAACACATGTATCAACAGATCGATGTCGATCGCCGGCGGTTCTTGAGCGCGGCTGCCGCCGCGATTGCCGCGGCGCGACTAGGCGCCGTTGGCGCAAGCGGCGCTCCATCCGCCGGCACGAACACATTTGGCGAGCTGAAGCAGATCGATGCCGGCGTCCTGAACGTTGGATATGCCGAACTCGGTCCTCCGCATGGCGGCGCAGTGGTCCTCCTTCATGGCTGGCCATACGACATTCACAGCTACGTCGATGTCGCGCCGCTGCTCGCATCGGCCGGATACCGAGTGATCGTGCCGTATTTGCGTGGCTATGGGACGACGCGTTTTCTGTCCAGTGACGCCCTTCGAAACGGCCAGCAGTCAGCGTTGGCGGCCGACGTCGTCGCCCTGATGGATGCGCTCGCCATCGACCGGGCGATTGTCGCGGGTTTCGACTGGGGGGCGCGAACCGCGAACATTGTTGGGGCGTTGTGGCCAGACCGCTGCACAGGGATGGTGTCGGTGAGCGGCTATCTGATCGGAAGCCGTGAGGCGAACAAGATCCCGTTGCCGCCGCAGGCAGAGCTCGAATGGTGGTACCAGTACTATTTCGCCACGGAACGCGGCCGCGCAGGCTACCAAAACTACCGCGACGAGTTTGCCAGGCTGATCTGGCGGACAGCCTCGCCACAGTGGCAATTCGACGATGCGACGTTCGATCGGACTGCGAAGGCGTTCAACAACCCGGATCACGTCACCCTGGTGATTCACAACTACCGCTGGCGGCTCGGGCTGGCCGAGGGTGAGTCGAAATACGACGAGCTCGAAACACGGCTTGCGGCGGGTCCGGTCATCACGGTCCCGACCGTTACTCTTGAAGGTGACGCCAATGGTGCGCCACATCCGGATCCGGCTTCATACGTAAAGAAGTTCGCCGGCAAGTACACGCATAGACTGCTGAAAGGCGGCATCGGTCACAACCTGCCGCAGGAAGCGCCACAGGCGTTTGCCACAGCAGTGATTGACGTCGACGCCTTGGCAGATGGAAGAAAAACCCACGGCTGATCCCCACGCGCAATCACGATGAACACGCGTCTGCTGATGATGATGCACGTGAACGTCGCGACAGTGCTGAACGTCGGCGCCGTGCCGCATGGCATTCGCCGGACTGCGCCGCTGCGCGGCGGTACGTTCGAGGGTCCGCGTCTTCGCGGCACTATCTTGCCGGCCAGCGCGGACTGGCAGCTCCTTCGTTCCGACGGCGTACTGGAAATGGACCTTCGCTTCACGCTCCAGACCGATGACGGCGCGCTCATCTCGATGAGCTCGTTTGGCCTGCGCCACGGGCCGCCCGACGTCATCGCGGCGCTCGGACGCGGCGAAACAGTCGACCCATCAACCTACTATTTCCGGACCATGCCGCGCTTTCAAACAGCGCACCCCGTGTACTCGTTCCTGAATCGCCTGATCGCGGTGGCGAGCGGCGATCGTCGTCCGGACGGCCCGATCTACACGATCCACGAGGTGCTCTGACATGAGCCTCTCGATCAATTCTCGTCCGCTGATGATCCTGCGTCTCGCGACATCAGCGACCCATGACATTGGCTCGACGCCGCAGGGCACGCTCACGATCTTCCCGGTCACCGGCGGGTCGTTCGAAGGCGAGCGCCTCCGCGGCCAGGTGCTCGCCGGCGGTGGCGACTGGGTGACCGCTCACGAGAGCGGAACGCTCACACTCGATCTGCGGGTCACGCTCGAGACCGACGACAGCGAGCTGATTCACATGACGTTTACCGGCGTGCGCGACGATGCGAACCACTACTTCCGCACGGTGCCGCGTTTCGAGACCGCCGCGCCGAAGTACGCGTTCCTCAATCGTCTGCTTGCAATCGGCACCGGCGATATTCGCCCTGACGGCCCGGTTCATATCATCGAGGAGATTCTCTGACGCGTGCGAGTGTCGGATGCGTCGACTGTGGCTGGTTACCCATGGACACACTTGATCGCTCAGTGACGCCTCTGGCTGCGACCGTCTCTCGTCCTGATCGCGTCTTTCCGACGCTCACGCCGGCACAGATCAAACGCATCGCAGGCCATGGACGAAGGCGCGCGATCGCGTCCGGTGAGGTGCTCATCGAGCTGGGACAACAGCCCGTGCCCTTCTTCGTCGTCCTGAGCGGCGAGATGCAGGTGCTGCGACCATCCGCGGGAGGCGAGACGCTAATCGTCACGCACCGGGCCGGGCAATTCACCGGCGAGGGCACCATGCTGACGGGACGACGCGCACTGGCGCGGGCGCGAATGAGCGAGCCTGGCGAGGTCGTCGAGCTCGATCGCGAACAGTTGCTCGGACTCGTCCAGACGGATCCAGAGCTGAGCGAAATGTTCATGCGGGCGTTCATCCTCCGCCGCATCGAGCTGATTGCCGCCGGGTATGGTGACGTCGTTCTGATTGGCTCGATGCATTGCGCCGGCACGCTGCGCGTCACGGAGTTCCTGACGCGCAATGGCCACCCGTTTCATTACATCGACCTCGATCGCGACGCCGACGCGCAGGATCTCCTCGATCGCTTTCATGTGACCGCCGCTGACGTACCCGTACTGATCTGCCGCGGCGACGCGGTGCTGCGGAATCCAAGCAACCAGCAAATCGCTGATTGCCTGGGCTTCAACGATGCGATCGACCGCACGCACGTCCGCGACCTAGTGATCGTGGGCGCGGGGCCGGCAGGACTTGCCGCTGCCGTGTACGGCGCGTCCGAAGGGTTGGATGTGCTCGTCCTCGAGTCTAACCTCCCCGGAGGGCAGGCCGGCTCGAGCTCCAGAATCGAGAACTATCTGGGCTTTCCAACCGGCATTTCAGGCCTGGACCTCACGGGACGAGCGTACGCGCAGGCCCAGAAGTTTGGCGCGCAACTCATGGTGACGAAAGGAGCAGCGAAGCTCGCGTGCGCCCGACCGCTCTACACCATCCACCTTGATGACGGGGGACGCATCGATGCGCGTGCGCTGATCATCGCGTCGGGGGCGCAGTACCGCAAGCCCGCGATTGCCAACGTGTCGCAGTTCGAAGGCGCGGGCGTGTACTACGCGGCCTCGCGGATGGAGTCGCAGCTGTGCGCCGGCGAGGAGGTCGTGATCGTTGGCGGCGGCAACTCCGCGGGCCAGGCTGCCGTGTTCCTGGCGGAGACGGCCACGCACGTGCACCTCCTGGTTCGAAAGGATGGCCTGGCAGACACGATGTCGCGCTACCTGGTTCGACGAATCGAGGAGCATCCGGCGATCACGCTTCGGACGCGAACGGAACTCGTGGCGCTGGACGGCGACCGGCATCTCGATCGCGTCCAGTGGCGCGATAGCCGGGGCGTCGTCGAGACGCATGACATCAGACACGTATTCATGATGGCCGGCGCCGTGCCGAATACCGGCTGGCTCGATGGCTGCGTCGCACTCGATGGGCGCGGGTTCATCAAAACCGGTCCGGACCTGTCGCCGGAGGACCTGACGACAGCCGGATGGCCGCTGGCGCGGTCGCCATATCTGTTGGAAACGAATCGTCCCGGCGTGTTCGCGGTCGGCGACGTGCGCGGCGGCAATATCAAGCGCGTCGCATCCGCTGTCGGCGAGGGATCGATTGCGGTGGCCTTTGTTCACCAAGTGCGTCACCAGTAGGGGGCCTAGTGTCGGCTCAGGCGTGCACTCATATCAGCGCAATCACCACTGTGAAACATCCCCAACGAAGGGAGTGCGAGGACTGCGTGAAAATCGGAGCGAGCTGGGTGCATCTGCGGACCTGCCAGGAGTGTGGCGCGACGCGGTGCTGTGACGACTCGCCCAACCGTCACGCGACCAAACACGCCCGCGCGACTGGTCATCCGGTGATCGCATCAGGTGAACCTGGCGAGCGCTGGCTGTACTGCTATCCGGACGACGAGTTTGTCGAATATTGACACGCATTCCGCACACTCAGAACACGCGGGCCGATGACAATCAGCGGTGGTGACGCGAACGCAGGCAGCTGCGAGGAGGAGACATGATGAAGAGGACGCTTGACGCCGACGCAATCCTGAACCGGGCAAAGCCGCTGGTGCATCAACAGGCCAACGAGATCCAGCCGTATGGTCATCTCGTCAAACTACCGATTGCATTGTCGGAAGAGGCGTGCAAGGAGAGCGTCGAAAATCTCAACCAACTGCTCGCGGACACCATCACGCTGCGCGACCTGTATAAGAAGCACCACTGGCAGGTGGCGGGCCCGACCTTCTACCAGCTGCACCTCCTGTTCGACAAGCACTACGAGCAGCAGAACGAACTGGTTGACGCGATCGCCGAGCGGATTCAGTTGCTCGGCGGCGTCAGTGTCGCGATGGCTCACGACGTCGCCGAGACGACGATGATTCCGCGTCCGCCCAAGGGCCGGGAGGAAGTGCCGGTGCAGATCTCCCGGCTGCTGCATGCGCACGAGATCGTGTTGAAGGAAGCGCGCACGATGGCGAGGCGCGCGGCCGAAGGTGGCGACGATGGCACGAACGACCTGATCGTCACCGACGTGATCCTCGGCAACGAGCTACAGGTCTGGTTCGTGGCCGAACACGTCGTCGAGATGCCGCTGGTACAGGCCGTCTGAGCAGATCGTGATCTCGAACCAGGTCGGCATGGCTCGACTCGTATCGGTGAACGTCGGACTTCCGCGCGATATCGAGTGGAGCGGTCGTACTGTGCACAGCGGCATCTGGAAGGAGTCGGTGCTTGGCCCGTGTCGGGTCAGGCGGTTGAACCTCGACGGAGACGGCCAAGGCGACGTGGCCGGACACGGGGGTGAGCAGCGCGCCGTCTTCGTCTACCAACTCGAGTCGTACCGCTATTGGCAGGAGCAGCTGAAGAGGAACGACTTCGTCCACGGCCAGTTCGGCGAGAACTTCACAGTGGAAGGCTTGCCCGACGATACCGTGTGCATAGGCGACCGCTATCGGATCGGCAGTGCGCTATTTGAGATCACTCAACCTCGCGTGACCTGCTATCGCGTTGGGATTCGGATGAACGAGTCGCGTATGCCGGCATTGCTGACGTCCAGCGGGCGACCAGGGTTCTACTTCCGCGTGCTTCAGGAAGGCGACGTGGGCGCCGGTGACGAGATCGTGAAGGTAGGAGAGGCGAAGGAGCGGATGACCGTCGCAGAGATCAACGCTCTTCTCTACTCGGCGAATCATGCGCGCGATCGGCTGGAGTCCGCATTGCGCATTGAACCGCTTTCACCCGGATGGCGCTCGTCATTTGAGGCGCTGGTGCAGAGCCATAGGACCGCGACGAGTGATGGTAACGCCGGGCTGATGCCAGCCGCAGCGGCACATCCGGTCTCGCCGGGATTTCGGCCGGTCACGATCACAGCGATGGATTGGGAGGGCGAGGACGTCATCTCGCTGACGATGCAAGACCCTGAGGGTCAGCCGCTGCGAACAGGGCTGCCAGGCCAGTACGTCGTCCTGCGCCTTCGACCGAGTGCTGGTGGCCCGCCACTCTTTCGCAGCTACTCGCTTTCGGGTCCTCCATCGGCCGAGCGCTATCGAATCAGCGTAAAGATCGAGCCGAATGGCGTCGCAGGAGCCCGCGTCCGAGAGTTGCGGGTGGGCGACGTGTTCGACGTCAGCTTGCCACGCGGAAGCTTCACGCTGAGTGTCGAAGAACGCCCGATAGTGCTGCTCAGCGCTGGAATCGGAGCGACGCCTGTTCTGGCAATGCTCTATGCGCTGGCAGAATCCAGGTCGACGCGACAGATCTTGTGGCTCTATCAAGCTCGCGATGGGCAGCATCATCCGTTCGCCGCCGAGGTCCGCGGCCTGATGCTCGCGCTTACGCAGGGGCGCAGCTATGTGTGTTACAGCAGGCCGGGCGCGCTCGACAAGATGGGTGAGGACTTCGACAGCGCGGGTCACCTGTCGCGATCCGTTTTCGACAAGATCGGCATCCCACGGGAAGCCGATGTCTGCCTCTGCGGGCCGACTCGCTTCATGGGAGACATGAAAGAGGTGCTCGCAACGATGGGCGTCGCGGCTGAGCGAATTTACGTCGAACTCTTCAACGGCAGCGAGTCGATGATGCCGGGTGTCGTCGGTGCGGTGACACGACCTCCTCATGCGCCGGAGCACGACGACACCGCCGGCGCACTCGTGTCGTTTGCGCGGAGCGGGATCGCCGCACACTGGAACGCGTCAGCCTACCGGAGCCTGTTGGAGCTGGCCGAGGCCTGCGATGTCCCGGTCCGTTGGTCCTGCCGGACTGGTGTTTGTCACAATTGCGAGAGTGGTCTCGTGTCCGGATCAGTTGTCTACGAACCGGAGCCACTCGACAAGCCCGCCGACGGCAATCTTCTTGTGTGCTGCTCGCAACCGAGTCGCGACGTTGTCATTGATTTGTGAGGCCTGGCGTGCCTCCTGAGTGCCGTCATCGCCGGGGCGACACTGGCGCGGCTTCCGAGCGACGGCGGAGGATGGCCGCTATTCGCGGCATCGCGACCTGGCAACGGCCAGTCTCATCGAGAATTGGATTGACGAGAGCGAACACCGCGTTTGGTTCCTGAACGAAACGACGCGCGCGCAGCGCGACTAAGGTCCGTCCGATTCGCAGCCGAGTATCGGCGCTCGGTTTGCCTTGACGCACGATTGATGGCAGCCATTGGTGCGAAGAGTTGCTGTTCACGAGCGGATGCCAGACTCGCCGGTTCAACTGCACGGATCCAGCTCGAGCAGATCGCCGTAAGTAATCGCGGCACATTAAGAGGTCTGACACAATTCCCTGCGAACGGCCGTTCTCGTACGCCTCCACCCCTGAATGCAAACGAGATCGAACGAACGGCTCGGAAGTCGACGGCGTGTGCGATAATTGATGTCTGACCGCTCGCAAGTCGTTGATTCTAAACGGAGAGATGTCCGAGTGGTTGAAGGAGCACGCTTGGAAAACGATCTCGGCGAGCCTCGTGAAGCAACACGGAAACACTTCATCGCGCAATCAATTCAACGACTTGCCGCTCTGAAATACTGCTCGATGTGACGCCGTAAACGTGGGTGTTCGTCGGCGGTTTCGTGCTCACCTTACAGTTTCTACACAGTTCTGAGCGGCACTTATTCGCGTACTCCGCCTTGTTCTTTGGTACGAGTCGGACAACCTGAGCGAAGAGGTGAGTTCCTCTCTTCGCGGTTGTTGGTGACGTTAGCGGGTTGGCTGCAAATTCCGACTCTGGCGAATGTTGCCCGTGGTCATCGTCACGCCTCGGGAATCTGCCGGCCGAAGGTTTCCAAGGTAATGGCGTCTGGCTCCGGCCCGCCTCCGACACCAGTGTCGAGCGCGCCGATGGCGGTGATTTGGTCGCTTGAGAGCTCGAAGTCGAAGACATCGACGTTCTCTGCAATGCGAGCGGGTTTGGTGGACTTCGGGATCGCGGAACGGCCCTCCTGCAGGTGCCACCGCAGCATCACTTGAGCGGTTGACTTGCCGTGCTCACGCGCAATCACCTGCAGCGCCGGGTCGTCGAATGTGCGCTTCTCACCACCACGATAGGAAGTGATCCCGCCGATCGGGGACCAGGCTTGCGTCAAAATGCGGTGCTCGGCGTGCAGACGCTGCAGCGTCTTCTGCTGGAAGTACGGATGTACTTCGATTTGGTTGACGGCAGGCACCACCGATGCCTGAGCGAGCAGCCGCTGAAGGTGGTCGGGCATGAAATTGCTCACGCCGATTGCGCGCACCTTGCCGTCGGCGAGCAGCTTCTCGAGCGCGCGGTATGCGTCGAGTGTGAGATCGAAGCGGCTCGGTAGCGGCTGATGCAGGAGCAGCAGGTCGAGACGATCGACACCAAGCTTGCCGGCACTTTTGTCGAACGCGTGCAGCGTGGCCTCGTAGCCGTAATCGCTGATCCACACTTTGGTCTCGATGAACATGTCATCGCGCGAAACGCCAGACTGACGCATCCCCTCTCCGACTTGCCCCTCATTGCCGTACGCCGCCGCCGTGTCGATGAGCCGATACCCCTGAGCAATCGCGGATTCGACGGCGGTGCCCGTCTGTTCCGGCGGGCTCTGAAATACGCCGAGGCCGAGCGCGGGTATTTAAACGCCGTTGTTCAACGTGAGGAGTGGACTCGTGCTCGTCATTTGTGTTCTCCGTCCGCTAGTCCTGCCGCGGCTGTCGGATACTCCGCCAATGAGATCGTTGGTTGTCCTCGGCGCATCGGAGCCCGCCTACGATCCGTCACGGAGAGCCGCTGATAACCAGTACAGTCATGCGCCGCGTGCCCGATCATTGCCGCGGGGTCGGATGTGTCGGTCTGCGGCGAATCTGCTCGGCCCAGAAATGCAAAGCGTTTCCGATCCATCCGTCCGCCGCGGTCCCGATGCCGAGGCCGAACCCGTGACCGACACCGCGGTACTTCCGATACTCGACTTCTGTACCTAACCTCCGCAGCGCTGCCACTCGCCGTTCCATGGCCGCTGGCGGTGCGATCCCGTCAGCGTCACCCACAACGACGAACGTTGGGGGTTCGGTTGAGGCGACGTCTGAATGACCGGTGTAGGCAAGCACGACGGCTGATGGCTTGGGCAACCCCAAAGTCCCAAAGCGCGCCGTGCCGTAGGAACCGACGGCCGCCGCCATCCGTGCCCCCGCCGAGCTGCCCCATAGCGAATAGTCGGCAGTTGTGACGCGGAGGGCCGCTGCGTTCCTGAAGATGTACGTGAGCGCAGCGGCCAAATCCTGGGTGGCGATCGTGGCTCCGCTCCCGGCGCGGTACTTGAGCACGAAGGCGTTGTAGCCGCTCTCGTTGATCTCGACCGCGTACGGGAAGCCCTCGTGCAGTGAGCCGACGTACGCGAACCCGCCGCCCGGAGAAACGACCGCGAACGGAGCGCCAGCCTTGCCTCTAAAAAAGAAAAGGCCGGTGTCCTTTCGGGACGGCTCCGCCAGCTTCTCAGCGTCGGTGTAGATGTCGAAAAAGATCGTCTTCCCGCCGCTCGCGTCATCAATCATCCGATTGAGCGATGACACCACGACTGCAGGATCCACGTGCGTGTGGTACGGGAGCAGCGACCCGATGTTCCTGAGTAGCATGTTCGGGTCATTGCGTCCGTCACCCCAGGGCAGGATGAGATGACCGAACCCGGCGAATGCAGGATGGTTGAGGATGTCGTCAACGCGGTCGTCGACACCCAGGTGCGCCGCCCGTGTGGTGCTTGCCATCGTCCCGTAATTCGTTGCCACATCGACACCCGCAGAAGCGATGATCCACAAGCACGCCGCGCCCGCCGTTAGTGGAATCATCGACCGCCGCGTCCTCGGCCTGACGCTCGGTATCACCGGAACCCCTAGGTCACGGCCGGCGATATGGAACGACGACCGCCTTGGCGCGTTCGACGAGGACGAGTGCGGTCTCGCCGACGAGGGTGACACCGGTCGCACCTGACAGTCCGTCTTTCACCACGCGCACCTCCGCGCGATTGCCGTCGATCGTCAGTTCGGTGACGCGTCCCTGGCCCTCGGCCTGAATCAGCATCTTCGGACCCACGGCTCGCAGCCCATCGGGCCGGCTCAGTGGCGTCGACGTCTCGATCTTCACCATGGTGCCAGCGCTACCGTCGGCGTTCACGGGAATGCGGAAGATGTCGCCGGCGAAGAAGGTGTTGACGTACACGGCGCCGTCCGCGAGCACCGCGATGCCGTCGACACCAGCAAGCCGCGGATCCGCCGGCACCCACAGATCGAGCGCGGCGGCGCCGGGCTTCAGGCGATGGATCCGGTTGGAGAATGACTCGGTCGCGTACACCGTCCCATCGGGCGCGATCGCCATGTCGTTGCACACACCGCCATTGCTCGGGAACGGATAGGTGCCCTTGGCCGCGCCGGCCTTCAAGTCGAAGGATCGCAATGCGGTCTGTCCGGTCACGGGCGCGCCGCCACGGCCGCCCGTCGAGTTCTGGCATACCCAAAGCGTGTTGGACTTGTCGTCCGCAAGCACGCCAAGCACGTTGGTGAGGCCGGCGGTCGAGGCCTGAATCCAGGGTTCGGCTTGCGAGGTGCCGGGCGCAGCACGGTAGATGGTGCCTTTCGCCGTGCTCCCGAAGTACACGGCGCCGTCCTGGCTTGAGGTCAGGTTCTCAGCCTGTACCCCGGTGTCGTTGATCGTGATCTCGGTTCGGGCTTGCGCTCGAACGAGCGCCGCGGACGCGGCGAAGACGACCACGACGCTGAAAGTTCTACTGACGCTCATTTGCCACGTGCCGTGTAGCTGACGCGAATGAGACGATTGCCGGTGTCGTCGCTGATCAGGATCGATCCATCCGGCATTTGCAGCGCGTCGGCCGGGCGGCCGCTGGTGACGCCCATCCCACCGCGTCCGCCAAGTGCGGATCCCGAAGCAGGCAGGAAGCCGTCGAGGAACGGCTCATACGCCGTGACGCGGCGCCCATCGGTGAACGCCGCCATGACCCGATAGCCGCTCAGTGTCGAACGGTTCCACGACCCGTGCTCGGCGATGATCGCCGCGTTCTTGTAGCGCGCAGGAAACATGTTGCCGGTGTAGAACGTGAAGCCAATCGCGGCGACGTGCGCGCCGAGCTTTTGCACGGGTGGCTCGGTCGACGAGCACGCACGCTGCGCGCCGAATTCGGGATCCGGGACGTCTCCCTGATGGCAGAACGGGAAGCCGAAGTGCAGGCCCGCCTTGTACGCCACGTTGAGCTCGTCGTTGGGCACGTCGTCACCAAGCATGTCGCGGCCGTTGTCGGTGAACCACAATTCGTGCGTCACCGGGTGCCACGCGAAGCCAACGCTGTTCCGGATGCCCTCGGCGTAGGTCTCGAGTCCGGTCCCGTCCGGCTTCATCCGCAGGATCGCTGCGGTCATCGCGGGCGGCGCACAAATGTGTACACGTCGACCCAATCGACGTGTACAGCATGTCGTCCGGTCCGAACGCGATGAACTTCCACGTGTGGCCCTGATCCGGGTTCGGAAGCTTGTCGTAGACGGTGACCGGCGCCGGCGGCGCGTCGAGGTGCTTCTCGATATCGTCGAAGCGGAGGATCTGACTGGTGGTCGCCACATACAGCGCGCCGTTGCGTATCGCGACGCCGTTCGGTTGACGGAGCCCCGTGGCAATCGTGACCACGCGCTCGGCTTTGTGGTCGCCGTCGCGATCGACGACGGCATAGACGTTGCCCGCGTACTGCGAACCGACGAACACGGTGCCTTGCGGGCCCAGCGCCATCATGCGCGCGTTGGCGACGTTCTCAGCGAAAACCTCGAACTTGAAACCCGCCGGAACAACCAGGGCTCCAAGCGGCCTCGCGGGCTGCTGCGCCAGGATGGTAAAGCCGGCGCCAAGGGCCGCGGCCGAAAGCGTAAGGACGAACCGCCGTGTGGATCGCTTCATGGTGTATCTCCGAACTGTGTTAACCGAGGGGCGTTGCCCCTCGGACTCCCCAACACGCTCTCTCGCGCGCCGCTTCGCCGGCGCGCTCCGTTCGCGTGGCTCGCTCGCGGCGCTCGCCTCGCACCGCTATTTTGAATTGGTCTTTAAAGTTCCTGGCGGGTCGGCCGGAACAGAATCTCGTTGATATCGACATCGTCGGGCTGACCGATCGCGAACGCCACCGCGCGCGCGAACGACTCTGCCGCGATCGCGTACTCCTCGTAGAACTGGCCGATGCCCTTCGCGACGTCCGCCTCGGTGATGCTGTTCGGCAACTCCGTCGCGACCGCGCCCGGCGAGATGATCGTCGTGCGCAGGTTCCACGGCTTGACCTCCTGCCGCAGTCCTTCGGAAATCACCCGCACCGCCGTCTTTGTCGCCGCATACACGGCATTGTTCTTTCCAACTTTGTGTCCGGCGACCGACGAGACGTTGATGATGTGCCCCGCCTTCTGCCGCTGCATGTGTGGCAACGCCGCGGCAATCCCGTACAAGACGCCCTTGATGTTGACGTCGATCGTGCGGTTCCAGTCCTCGATCTTCCGCCGCTCGAGCGGGGAATGCGGCATCAGGCCGGCGTTGTTGAGCATCACGTCGATGCGGCCGCACTGCTCGACCGCGGCGTCGACTAGCGTTTGAACCTGCGCGGGATCGGTGACGTCGGTGGCACGTGCGGACGCCTTGCCGCCCGCTCGCGTGATCTCGTCGACCAGCGTCTTGAGGCGCTCCACGCGCCGCGCTCCCAGAACCACCGTTGCCCCGCGCTCGGCGAGATATCGTGCGGTCGCTTCGCCCAGGCCGCTGCTCGCGCCGGTGATGACAACGACCTTGCCCGTGATGTTCGTATCAGCTTCCGCGATCACTTGGCCGCTCCGCTCCGCTTGCGGGCGTCCGCGTCGATCCACTTGAGAATCAGGTCGGCGATCTGCAGGTTGTTCTTGTCCTGCATGATCATGTGGCTGTTGCCGCGAATGCCGAGGTCCGGAGGGGCGAGCATGTCCGCCTGACCGCCAGCGCTCTTGATTCGGCCGATCAGGGCCTGACACATCTCGAAGCGGGCCTGCCATGTCGGCAGACTCGGGAGCCCGGTGGGATTGTCGCGGTGATCGCCGAACGCGACCAGAAGCGGCACGGTGGCCAACGCCTTGATCTCTTCAGCCGTGTAGGTCGCGGGACAGCTCCCCGGCTCGACGAGCACAAGCCCTTTCATCGCTTTCGGATTCAGCAGCGCCGCTTGCAGAGGAAATACTCCGGACTGCGAGTGCCCCATCACCACGGCGCCGTTCAACTGCGTAGCTAGTTCCGAGAGTGCCTTGATCGTGGATATGGATGTTGTTCCGCGAAACATGTCGGGCACACTCTGCTTCGAGAGTTCGTCCACTGCCGCCACCGGAAACTGGCTGTCGGCGAACGGCTGGCCGGCCGTCGCGCCCAGACGGAAATTGGGCCAGACGCCCTCGTCGCTGAATCGCAGCCAGACGGGCAGCTCGGTCGCTGGCTTCGAGCCGGCACGCACGTCGTTCACGACCGCTTGGTTGAAACCCGAGCGGCCGCGTCCCACCTGATCGGGAACGTAGACGGGATGGCCCTTGCGAACGAAGTACTCGTCCCACCCCATTCGTCCGTCCGGCGTCGTTTCCCACGACTTCCCCGTCAGTGTTGCGCCGTGCACCATCACGACCGGGACGTTGCGATCACCGCGCTGCGGCACCATGTAGTGCACGTACATCTGGTTGATGGTGATGTGTCCGCCGGCACCGAGGTCGCCGAGCTCGCCGGCGGTCTGCTCGACCTTGTCGCCGCCGACGAAAAAGCTGCCTTGCGCCTTCAGCACCAGCGGCTTGTCCGGTGTCTTCACATCCTTCGGGGCCTGCGCGATCACGCCTGTGGGTGCGCCGAGGAACGCGACGGCGATGGCGGTGAGGATGGCAGGTCGGCGTCGCTGAGAAAAAGACGGACGTTCCACGTGTGTGTGTCTCCTCCGATACCGGCCGCGTGACTGCAGACGAGCGTACCGGACGGGAACGAGCGTATCGTGCCTATTCCTCCGACGATTGGTCTCAAATCACGGTATGTTCGGGAGCTTTAGGCAAGAGCCGCATTCGCTGGGGTTGTACGATGCGATCCATGAAATCCACTGTGCGCCAGCCGCGGAGACGGCCGAGTGGCACTCGACGAGGGCGCCGGGACATGGAGCGCGGAAGCGAGCCCAACCGTTCCTCCCTGCCGTTACCCTCGGCGCCGGCGAGAGAGCTCAGCGCGGAAAGTCCCGGAGCGTTGGCGCTGCGGCGGCTCGCGAACCTGGTGGTGCGCTACGCGCCGCACGATGGTGCGTTTCCGCTGCGCTTGCCCGGGATCACCGTAGTCCGGCGCTCGCAGATGACGAGCGAGCCCACGTACTCCACGATGCGCCCTGCGGTCTGCATGGTCGCGCAAGGAGCCAAGGTCGTGATGCTCGGCCGCGACGTGCTCGAATACGATCCGGCCCATGTGCTCGTCCTCGCGGTTGATCTCCCGATTTCCAGCCAGGTGGTTCGAGCTAGCCGGAAAGAGCCGTATCTCGGTTTCATCCTGGACCTGGATGCCGCACGCGTCGCCGAACTCGCCACACGGGTGTATCCACGCGGCGTGCCCAAGGCGTCTGACGCTCGCGGACTCTACGTTGGGCGCTCCACCGACGGCATCGTCGATGCGGTGACACGGTTGCTCGAGCTGATGGCCGACCCCGAAGATGCGGACATGCTAGGACCAATCGTCGTCGATGAGATTGTGATTCGTCTGCTGCGTACGGCGGTTGGTCCGCGTGTGGCGCAGATGGGTCAGCCCAAGTCGGGCGTCCAGCGCGTCGGCGAGGCCGTGGGCTGGATACGCGCTCATTTTGCGCAGCCCATCACGGTCGATGAGATGGCGGCTTCAGTCCATATGAGCGCGTCGTCTTTTCACGAGCGCTTCAAGGCCGTGACCTCGCTAAGTCCGCTCCAATACCAGAAGGTCCTCCGCCTGCACGAGGCCCGGCGACTCATGCTGTTCCAGCAAATGGACGTCAACGAGGCGTGCCACCGCGTCGGCTACTTGAGCCCCTCGCAGTTCAGCCGGGAGTACGCCCGTTTCTTCGGCAGCGCCCCGAGCAGGGATATCGCGCGAGTGCGTGAAATGGGCTTCGCTCATACGGTTGCCGATGTAGCGAGCGCGGCTCGTGAGGCGAGTAAGAACACACCATCGCAAAGTGAAAGCAGGGCTGAGGTATGCGGGCGCACATGAACAAGCGGTTATTGGCCTCGTTGGCAGTATTCGCGATGGCGATGGGCGTTGGCGCCGCCGCCCTGTCGCAGTCGCCTCCTCCCATCGTGAAGATCGCGAGCGGCGAACTGCAAGGCGTTCTCGCTGACGGGGTCGCGTCCTTCAAGGGAATTCCCTTTGCGGCGCCGCCCATCGGTGAGTTGCGATGGCGGCCGCCGCAGCCCGCCGGCAAATGGACGGGCGTGCGTCAGGCGTCGGAATTCGGGGCCGACTGTATGCAGGGCCGGTTCGGACCGCCCCCAGCCGCCGTCGCGGGTGCGCCTGCGCCTCGAGTGCCGTCAGAAGATTGCCTGTACCTGAACGTCTGGCGTCCGGCGGATCCGGCCGCTCGCAATCTGCCCGTGATGGTTTGGATCTACGGAGGCGGGTTCACGGGTGGCTCAAGCGCGTCACCGAACACGTCCGGCGCGGGGTTCGCCAAGGATGGCGTCGTCCTTGTCGCCATGAACTACCGTGTCGGCCGCTTCGGCTTCTTCGCCTTTCCCGCCCTGCGCAGCGAACATCCAGACGAGACCAAAGGGAACTACGCGTACATGGACCAGATCGCCGCCTTGCAATGGGTGAAGCGGAACATCGCCGGCTTCGGGGGCAATCCGGACAACGTCACCATCTTCGGGTTTTCCGCGGGCGGCGTTTCGGTTCACAGCATGCTGGCGTCGCCGATGGCCCGTGGATTGTTCCAGAAAGCTATCGTCGAATCGGGCGGCTCCAGGGATAGCGTGCTCAGCGCGCGGCCGATGCGTGCGGACGGCGTTGATCCGAATTACCCAGTGTCAGCCGAAACGATTGGAATCAACTTCGCGAAGTCGCTGGGAATAGACGGCACGGACCAGGCCGCGCTGGCCAAGTTACGCGGCCTCAGCGCCGACGATGTTCTTCGGGGCGCTCCGACGCAGCCGGGCGCTGGTGGTCCGCCTGTCGAGACAACGCCGATTCTTGACGGCAAGCTGATCACGGAAACGGCCGAAACCGCCTACAAGGCCGGCCACCAGCCCCGCGTACCGTTGATGCTTGGCAGCAACAGCGCGGATACCGCAGGCAGCCGCGTGCGCGCTCGCAGCAAGGAGGAGTTCTTCGCGCGGTACGGCCAATGGAGCGCCGACGCGAAGGCGGCCTACGACCCTGACGGCACGACCGATTTAGCCACACTCGTATCGCGCGCCAATGACGACTTTGGTCAGGCCGAGCCAGCGCGCTTTGCCGCGGACGCATTCGCCGCCAAAGGATCGCCTGTTTACCTGTACCGGTTTTCCTATGTTCAGACGTCGATGCGGGAACAGTTGCGAGCAGGGGCCCCGCACGGCGGCGAGATCGCCTATGTGTTCGGCACGCTTTCGCCAGGCCGCGGAGGTGCGCCAACGCCCGAGGATCTAGCAGTGTCCCGCATGGCGCACAGCTACTGGGTCAACTTCGCCAAGAACGGCGACCCGAACGGCGCCGGCCTCCCAACGTGGCCACGTCACGCCGCCGGCAAGGACCAAATCTTTGATTTCCGCCCGGACGGGACAGCGGGCGCCGGTCCCGATCCCCGCAAAGCACGACTTGACGTGACGCGGAAGGCGACCGACTCTGGCAAGCGTGCTGATTTTTGAGAACGACGGAGGCAAGGCATGGTCCGGTTCACGGCGTTGCTCATGGTGCTGGTTCTGGCAGCATCTGCGTTAGCCGGGGCTCAGTCTACCGGGACTCCGACGCTGGTAATCAAGCGCGCCGGCTCTCGCGCCATTGAGCGGGCGCCGGAGGCGAATTTCACGGGCGACGTTCGCGTCGAGCGACTGTACGACGCGATCGACCCTTCACATGCCAGTGGCGGATTCGTGACGTTCGCGCCCGGCGCCCGCACCGCCTGGCACTCGCATCCCGGTGGTCAGATCTTGCTTGTCACCGCCGGCACCGGCCGTGTTCAGCTCTGGGATCAGGCTATTCAGGAGATCGGGCCGGGCGACGTCGTCACGATCCCAGCGTGGACCAAGCATTGGCACGGAGCGTCGCCGCGCGCGTCCATGACACACCTGGGAATCACCGAACAGCGCGACGGCACGGCAGTGCAATGGATGGAAAAGGTGAGCGACGAACAATATAACGGCGTGTTGTCGAGTCCGCAGCAACAGCCGCACACGCCAGCACAAGCGGTCCAAGCGGAGCAGACCGCTCCGGCCTCCAACCGCCAGCAGGGCACTACCAGACCGTCGGGAGAACTCCAGCCACGGATCGCGCCCGGGCTGGCGACCCTGACCGACGACGTACTCTACGGTGATGTGTGGACGCGGCCAGAGTTGTCGCCGCGCGACCGGAGCCTGGTAACGGTCTCGGTGTTGATCGCCACCGGAAGAACGGCACAACTTGCTGGCCACTTGGGTCGAGCCCTAACCAACGGTGTCAAGCCGAGCGAGGCCTCGGGTGTTCTGGCACATCTCGCGATCTATTGCGGCTGGCCGAGCGCGGTGTCCGCTCTCGAGGTGTACGATCAGGTCTACAAAGCGCGGACCGTCGACACCGCCAGTCTCGGCGCGGTGAGCCCCCGTCTTCCCGCTCCCGGCTCAGAGGCGGAACGCGCAAGAGCAACCCGCGCGGAATTGGAAGCCGTCGCACCGAAGTTCGTCCAGCTCACCAACGACGTCGTCTTCGATGATCTCTGGCGTCGCCCCGATCTCAGTGCGCGCGACCGCAGCCTGGTGACTATCGCGGCCCTCGCCGCGATGGGCGACGACGACCAGCTCGATGTGTACCTGCGCCGCGGAGTGGAGAGCGGTCTGACCCGCGCGCAGATCGCCGAGGCGTTGACGCATCTGGGTTTCTACGCGGGCTGGCCCAAGGCAACGACGGCGTTGGCGGCGGTCACCAAGACACTCGGCAAATAGCAGAGCGGGTGCGTTCGTAGTCAAATCGCGCCCGGACCGCGCGAGCCGCACTCAGATCTTCGGGAAGTTCCGCGTGCCCGTAAGTAAGCGGGCGACGTTCGCAGGTCTTACACAATTCATCTCGACGGTTCCCGTCGGTAGGCGCCAAACCACTGAAGACAAAAAGGATCGAACTCAGCGCGCGCATCGTCGGCGGCGTGTGCGATAATACGTCGGTCATCGCGCGCAAGTTGTTGATTCTACAGACGGAGAGATGTCCGAGTGGTTGAAGGAGCACGCTTGGAAAGCGACTCCGCAGACCGATGTAGAGACGCACCGAAGCACCTTTTCTGCTGCCGCTCCAACGACTTACCTCCCAGACAATGTTCCTCGGTGTTTCCCCGTAAGAGACGGCATTTCTCCGGGGTAGACACTCGTTAGGGCACAATCCGGGGCACAATTTTCGTCGACGCGATGAACCCTCGCTACAAAGGCGAATCGCCGCGCAATGGTTCCAGCACGTGCCCGAAACCGCCGACCATGACTTTCGCCCCGGTTCTGCGGTCGCGCTGAGGCGCTGAACCGCGGATCAGAATGAACTGATTGTGACCCCACGGTTCCTTCGGTGAGCTATCTATGGTTGCACTCGCCTGAGCTCGTCTCGGATGCCTCGTAAGGAATCCTGCAGCCTCCTTGCAACCGAAAGGAGACCGGGCTGGTCGTACAATGGGAACAGCTTGCCGATTGAGTCGGTCTCAAACTCGACTTGACGAATAGTTTGCCCAATCAGTAGACGCTGCGCCCTCCCAACTTCGGTCCGATCTTCCGCGCATTTCATCGCGTGCCGTAGGCCATCTAGGACCAGGATCGGGCCCAATTCATCCACGATCTTCATGGCGGTCGTCATCAGATCACGCGTTTCGTTCGCGGCGTCAGATTGCCCACTGTCCCGGTACCCTTGCTGGAGTCCGTTGAGTTCACCTGCGATCCGCAGGAGCGATTCGGATAGACGCTCCATGTCGGTAGACGACACCGGCTTGTCATTTTTTACCCTCCAAGGCACTTTGGTTATCGACGCGCAGAACAAGCGACCAGAGCGATTTGACCCTTCCGAACTGGCGATTTGATTTCAACGCGAATCAATTCGACAGAAACGCCGCAAAGAGATTCGCCAAGAATCGCGGATTTCATTCGAGCGCCGAACGCGATCAGCGCATTTCAACGGCGGGCAAGCTCATCGGACGAAACATCTTGACATGCGGAGGGTGTCGCGTGTAAATTTATGGGTTCTGTCACGCTGGCCATGGGCTGGCTCTCGCGAGCAGACGACAACAGCCCGAAGGAGAGCAGAACGATGACCAGCAAAGAGACCAAAGTGTTAGTCGCGCAACTCGAGGCCGTCATACAACGACTGCGTCAGATTGACGAAGACACGCGCGCGCGGAGCCGCGAAGCTCAGCGACGGTGGTTGGCCGAGAATCGGAACCGGAGGCGCCGGCGTTAGACTGCATCGTGATGCCTGCCGAGGGCACACGTAGGACGGAACACGCGGATCGGTTTGCGCGATGCGGGTGTTCCTATAAATCTCGCAGCACCGTCAGTGAGGAAGAAGAGGAACCATCGTCTGCGTGGGCGCCGTCCTCCTCACGGTCACCATCGAACAGCGTCCGCTGATACATTGATTCCGCCCCCCACTGGATGACGCTTTTTGCGCGTCGCCGACAATTCCGCTTGCAGGAGCTCGCGACGGGGGCCTTTCTGGAGACGGCGACCAACGTGCTCGCCTTCGGGTTACCGGGCGTCGGCAAGAGTCATGGGCTGTGTGCGGTGGGGCACGCGCTCGTCGAGGCCGGCCACAGCGTGCTCTTCACACCGGCCTATGCCCTCGTCCAAGAGCTGCTCAGCGCCAAGCGCGATCTGCAGCTCCCGCGCGCGCTGCGGAAATTGGATCTGTTCGAGGTGATCCTGCTCGATGACCTGCGGTACGTGCAACAGAGTCCTGACGAAGCCGAAGTGCTCTTTACGCTCCTCGCCGAACGGTACGAACGCCGCTCGGTGATGGTGACGAGTAATTTGGTTTCAGTCAGTGGGATCGGATCTTTCGCGACCAGATGGCCACGGCGGCCGCGATCGATCGCCTCGTCCACCACGCGGTGATTCTTGAATTCGACGTCCCGAGCTATCGCACGGATCGCTCGCGGCCGACGCCGCCGGCGCCCGTGCCATCGCCGCCAGGGCGTCGGCGAGCACCAGGGCCCTTGGTGACCAAACGTCGCCAGTGACCAGCCGGTGCGCGATCCGACCGCACAGTCCTCGAACGCCGACGACGCAGGAGGCGCCAGGAGCCACGATCGGAAACCGGGTAAGGGTACCGCCTCCCCCGGATTCCAGTCTCGATCGCGTCGGCGACGACGAAGACGACGAAGACGGCTGTGGAAATGACGTCTCTATGGAAACCACAAAACGGTTTCCACAGAGACTTGGAAATCTCGCACAGAACGCGAGATTCCCACATTCCCACAGCCGATCCTCATGACTCAGAAAGGAGAAGACGAAGAACGAAGACGAATCGGAGCAACCGGTCATCAGATTAACAGGCCGCAGGATCGGCGCATCCTCGGCCACATTCAGGACCGGCCAGAATAATTGTCGCGAACCGGCAAAAGTAGTTGACGTCGATCAGACTTTGTTGGCGCCTCGTCGACGACGCCAGAGCCAATACACTAGGGCGCCGAACGGGACGAGCTGAACGAATCGGATGAACGGCCCCAATAACCAGTCAGGTAGAGGTAATAGCGGCCACGACGTGATGAAGAGCCCTACCGGCACTGCGGAGAGGACAAAGAGAACGCGCTTTCGCCAGAGAAAGAACGTTGAAAAGAAAAATGCAACGGGAGAAATCCAGAGGATGCCAAAGAAGGCGATATTCATACCGTAACCTTCGAGCGCGCTGGGTTTCATTATCCTTTCGGCCAGCGCCAGGCCCGCCGCGACCGACCCTCCCCACAGGACGAGCCAGCAGGCAATCGCACCGATATTGACGAGGACACGTCGAGCCGGTGTCGCCGTCATCGCTTCTTCGCCGCCTTCCGCTTCGTCCCCTTCCGCGCCTTCGGCTTCTCCTTCCGGCTTCCCGGCGTCCTCCCTGGCGGCGGAGGCGTCTGGAGCAACGCCTTGACGGTCGTCTCGAAATCGAGGGGGTTCCTGAGTAGGTGGTCACGCTTCGCCATATAGCCTCAAGAAAATGCTTGCCTGCAAGCAGGCTTGATCATATGCTTGCCGCCATGCATGACAAGCCTTCGCTGCTGGACATCGCTGCTAAGGGCGGGAAAGCTCGTGCCAAGCGACTGACTAAGCAACAGCGATCCGAGATTGCCAGAACCGCCGCGACTGCGCGATGGGCGGAGTCCACGCCGCGCGCAACCCACTCTGGCGAGTTGAAACTGGGGAACGCCACTATTCCATGCGCCGTGCTGGAGGACGGAACCCGAGTCCTGACTCAGGTGGAATTTATGATGGCGCTCGGCCGAAATCCGCGCCCCATGAGCGCTCGGGGCAGCGAATTCGAGCATGTCCCTTCTATTCTGCGCGGAAAGGCCATTAACCCATTCATCCCTCAGGACTTGCTGGATTCGAGCCGCCCGATAAAATTCATCACACCTAGCGGAAATTCGGCGCTCGGGTTTCGGGCGGAGATTCTCCCGAAGGTGTGCGACGTTTATTTGAAAGCGCGCGAAGCTGGCGCGCTGCCGCCGAACCAGCAGCACATCGCCGCCCAAGCCGAAATCCTCGTTCGAGCGCTGGCGCATCTCGGCATCCTCGCGCTCGTCGATGAGGCCACGGGCTTTCAAGACGCCAGAGCACGCGATGCGCTCGCCAAGATCCTGGAAGAGTTTGTCGCCAAGGAACTGCGAAAGTGGGTCAGCACCTTTCCGGCTGACTATTACAAAGAACTCTTTCGGTTGCGCAGATGGCGATTCCCAGACCTGCCTCGTGACCAACAAAAGCGCCCGGTTATGGCAGGCAAGATCACCAATGACGTTGTGTACGCTCGGCTCGCTCCAGGCGTTCGCGCCGAACTGCATCGGCTCACGCCACGCGATGAGAAAGGCCGACTGAAACACAAGTTGTTTCAGCGCCTCACTGAGAACGTCGGCCATCCCAAGTTGCGCGAGCACCTGTCGGCCGTTGTCGTTGTAATGAAGTTGTCTTCGGATTGGGATTCCTTCATGCGGAATCTCGACCATGTTCTCCCGAAATACGCCGACATGCCGTTGTTCGATGACCTTCCACCGATTGAGGCTGACGTGACGCCAGCGCTGTAGGTCGCCACCACTACTCAGGCTTGCCAAACGGCAAGGGGAACCGAGAACCGGTAGTTCGCCGCCCAGCCCGACGCCAGCGAATCTCACAGCGCACGTCCTCGGCTTCACGCCTCCACTGATTGCTCACCCACGCCTGAATCATCTCGAATGGCGGTTTAGCTCCCTTGAATTGCGCAGCCGCAACCTGCGAAACCTCGTTACAACATTAGAGGAGCTGCAAGGGCTCGGCATCGCGTTCGTTTCGCTCGGAGGGGGAATCGATTTCACGACACCTGCGGGCAAGCTCCAGCTGCACATCCTAGCGGCCCTGGCCGAACTCGAGCGAGAGCGCATCCGTGAGCGCGTCCCAGAGGCTATTTCTCTTTATGAACGGAGCAGTCACCTTCCCAGCGGTACGCTAAGATTCGACCTGCTGCATCGGTGGTCCAGTCGAAGCGGCAAATCGGCGTCTCTGCCGAGGCTGTTCCGACTTCCAAGCGTGGGAAGTAATAGGAACGCACTTGTGTGTCGCCTTGATAGAGCCACGAGTACACCTTTCCACCACCCGTCGGCATCTCAAATACCGAGCTTGGCGGACCCCATCTGGCAATGAGAGTGCTAATGCCCTGACCGACCCACGGATCAAGCGCGACCCGAATCTGGGCAGGAGACGAGGCGCAGGCCGAAGTCGCGCCGCTACAGAGCATCAGGAGTAGTAGACGCCGACGGAAATCGATTCCCACTCGTCCTCCCTTCCTGCGGCCACGCGGTCTAGACGAAGAGCCAGTCCACCTTTGCGAGGCCGCGCAACTTCACCTTGCGGATCCAGGCAATCGTCTTCAACCACCCAAAGGCCGGCTCGATGCGCGGCCGCGCGTGCTGGCTCATCGCGGAGCCCTCGTGCCTTGTCGTCCGTCTATCGATGGCCCTGCCCCCTGGCCGCGCGAGATTCTGCGTGACGTGGGGCGTCGTGCCCAGCTCACGCGCGAGATCGACAAACTCCTGCACGTCATACCCTTTGTCGGCGCCCACCGTGCGGCGACGGCGCGGTGCGCGCTGCCACTGCGCGTGCAGCATCAGCAGGCCGGCTTCGCGTTCGGCATACCCATCGGCCTGCGTCGCCATGGCATCGGCAATGAGGCCGTGCCGATTGTCGATCAACAAATGTCCGAGATACGCCAACCGCGACTCGGCGTTGTTCGACCGTCGATACAGCCGTGCGTCGGGATCCGTCTTGGAGGCGTGCGTGTCGTTCTTGCGCTCCTGTCCTCGAAAGTTGCGCCCGTCGCCGTCGGTGCCGCCATCCTTCCGCTGAAAACTTTTTTGGCTCGCCCACGCGTCGATGAGCGTGCCATCCCCCGTGAAGTGCTCGTCGGACATCAGGTCCTTCGCCCGCGCCACGACATGGTGGAAGAAGCTGCGCGCGATGTCTTGATTGAGCAGCCGGTCGCGATTCTTCGTGAACACCGTCGCGTCCTAGATCGGCTCGTCGATCTCGATGCCGACGAACCACCGAAACAACAGGTTGTAATCCAGCTGCTCCATCAACAGCCGCTCGCTGCGGATCGAGTAGAAGACCTGCAGCAACTGCGCTCGCAGCAGACGCTCGGGCGGGATCGACGGCCGACCGACCCGCGCATACAAGCCATCGAACTCCCGCGACATGGCGCGGAGCACATCGCTACCAACGCGCGGATCGCCCGGAGCGGGTGATCCTGCGGCACGCGCTGCTCGGCCGACACGTAACTAAACATCGAATCGGGCTCGCGGTGATCTCCTCGCATGCCCGGCATAGTAGTACGGGATCAGCGATCTGTCGATCCCTAAAATGAAGAGTTTTTCAGCAAGCTCTTAGGGGTAACGCGCCAGGCGACCGTCTCCAAAATGGAGACGTGGTCCAGATTATCTGTGACCGACAAAATGAATAGGCGACCCGCCTCCCGCCGCCGGGAGTCCGTACGCGTCATCATGGTCCGTCGTGACCGAAGAGATGTTTGGTGGGCAACACCGTCACTGACATGGTGAGAGATTTCGAGCGTTGAGGCGTGGACACCCTGGAACGCTCATCCATCGCGGCACGGCCGCCTCCGCCGACTCCGGGCTTGTGAGAGTCGGCTCCGGCGGCCTGAACGGAGATGGTGTGTCTTGACACCGCCGACGTCGTTAGAGATGTCTCCACGCCGCTGATCGACGGCGGTGCTGACGCGACACGAGGAGAACCGGCAGCATCATCGGAATTCGATTGCTTGCGTAGGCATGGGCCGATTGTCGCACACGTCGACGCGTCATTCAGCGGAGCGGCGATTTGAAACTAGACCACTACCCATTGTTGCGGACCAAACTGGCACCGGACGCCATCCCAACGCGTGATGGCTCGCAACGTTCCTCATCCGCCGGGGAATGCGTTGCGTTGTTGCGCACCAAGGAGGGACGCGGGCATGGCATCGCGCACCGGCGCGCGCAGGCACGGTGTTTGCCGGCGACGAAAAGCTGACGACGGCGTTGCTCGATCGGCTCGCCCATCATGCGACCGTGATCACCACTAAGGGGAAAAGCTATCGCATGCGAAAACGGCGCGGCGGCGGCTCATGACAGGGCACGATGCGAAAACCAACCGCGTAGGATGCCCCAGGAACGACGATCAGTGCGCCGCCCAGGGTCTGCTATCCCCCGATTTCGAGGGCTGAGGAGGTGATGACGAAAATCGCACGCGGCTGTGGAAATGCCGCTCCTATGGAAATCACAGAACGATTTCCACAGGAGCTTGGAATCTCGCAGAGAACGCGAGATTCCCACATTCCCACAAGCCGATTCCTCTTCATTGTCACGGAGAAGAACGTAGAATAAACTGCCCTCACGGTGGATCACTTTCCGAGCGGCGTACTGGTCTACTTTCCGAGCGGCGCCTCCAGTTGCAATCTACGCGAGGGTCAGCACGCACCAGCAAACAAGCGAGAACCAGCTCCTTGAGCTGCGCCGCTACATAACCGCTCGCGGCTGGACCGCTACAGAGTACGTCGATCAGGGTGTATCAGGCGCGAAGGACAGGCGACCTGCGCTTGATCGGATGGTGCAGGCGATTCGCAGGCATCAGGTGCAGGCGGTCGTCTGCTGGAAGCTGGATCGCCTCGGGCGCAACCTGCGGCATTTGGTGTTGTTCCTCGATGATCTGCACGCGAGGGGGATCGCATTTGTGACGCTCGGAGAGGGGATCGATACCAGCACGCCAGCAGGACGCCTCGTCGCGGGGGTGCTCGCCTCAATCGCGGAGTTCGAGCGTGCCCGCGTGCAGGAGCGGATACACGCCGGACTCGCGCGGGCCAGGGCACAAGGGCGGAAGCTCGGGAGGCCGAAACAGGATGCCCCTGTGGAGCGCCTACAGGCTGTTCACGGGCTTTCTGTGAGGGCGGCAGCGCGACGGCTTGAGGTCGTCCCTCGACAGTCCAGCGCTGGCGTAGCGCCTCTCAGCAGGCATCCAGCTCCGAATTTTGTACCGGTAATCCCTCTCGTTAGCCTCGACAGCTTTCGCCTCAATTCACTCCCAAATAGACGCCTCCGCCGACGAGCGGGGGCGTGCCTCTTATCAAGACTTTCATCGTCACACTGTCTGCGTGTGTCGAGGCTCCGATCTCGCGGGACGGTCACCCGTGACGCTCTCGTAACGGCTTTCTGCGAACGGCCTTACCTAGTCGCCCATCTCGGGCCCGCCTGAAGCCACTACGAAACAATTTTGAAAACCGTGCGCCTCTTCCGGCGCTGACAGGAACGACAGCGGGCATCAGCAAGGGCCGGGGGGAGTCACGTATGGGACGCGAACCACCTGCGCAGAGTGGCGGTTGACCGGATGATGGGGCGCACATACCATCGCGCTGCCAAGCCCGGCGAATCGTTCGCTCCGGCGTCATTTCGGGAGGCACCATGAAACGCTCTTCGATCTCGTGGGTTGCGGGGGCGGCGGTGTTCGCGGTAGTCGCCCTTCGGGCACCTGTTTTCGGCCAGACGGCCTCGCCGTCAAATCAAGACACGCTCGCCGCGCTGCTCGTGGAAGTTCGCGGACTGCGTGCCGCCATGGAGCAAATGGCGTCTGCCGGACCGCGAGTGCAACTTGCGTTCGGACGGCTGCAGATGCAAGAGCAGCGCGTCAATGCGCTCGTGAGGCGAGCGGAGGGATTACGCACGCAGATCGCCCAAGCGGAGAGCGCACTGATCGAGTTGCGTAGCCAGCTGGCTGACTTTCAGCGCCGACTCGAAGATCCGATGAACCCTGACGAGACGCTGATGCTGCAAGGCCAGGTCACCGTT
>QHWT01000045.1 GCA_003222675.1 Acidobacteriota bacterium
CGGATCGAATCGTCGCCCACTGCGACGGATGTTCATGGGCGTGATCAAAAACCATCCGGACTGCGCGCTCACGCAACTCCGGGGAGTACTTGCTGGGTCGTGCCATGGGCTCCATCCTCTCTCGGAATGGGCCCTCCGATAAACCCGGTACGATTCAGACTCTGGTGGAGTTCACTCCCGCCGCCAACTCACCCGGTACATATCGAGAAAAGGCGATTCGAAGGGTCGGCCGGGCGATCGCCGTGGCGCCGTTGAACCGAGCTTAGATAGCATGGACGCTACTGAGGACAGTTGGCCGAGGTCAAGACCGGACCTGCGGCGACGAGCGGATCGACCTTCATCGCCTGCCGGGCGGGAATGTAACTCGCCATCGCCCTTCGCTGCGAGTAAGGGCGCGTGCGCTACCACCGCGGCTCACACCCCGCTGTGGGCGTGAGTCGGACCAGTTCCGCGCGGCCATCCATTACACGATCGGCGGCCTTCTCGAAGGTGAGCGGCCGTAGCGCACCACACCCTTGGGAACGAGGCGATGCCGTTCGACACCACGTGCTGCGAGCCAGTCCACTACCAGCTCGGCACGCCGTGTCGAGAGAGCCACCGCGTTGGGTTCAGTCGTATCGGCAAATGCCTTCACCGACAATCTTAATCCGCGATCGTGACAGAGTTCGCTGAGCACGGCCTGCAGGGGTTCGTCCGGGTCGGTGAAGGCGTCGCGACTCTCCTCGAACCGAATCTTCGCTCCGCGAAACGGTAAGATCGCTTGATGAAGTGCTCGCCTTCGCGCAAGTTCACGCCCGTAGGTCGAGGTCAGCGCTGGCGGCTCGTCCTGTCGAGGAGGCGCTGAACTCAATAGCAGAACGACATCAACGTCATCCTCGACGACGCCACGCGAGAACCCGAACCCTACCCACCCATTGTCGGTGAACTGAAAGGGCTGGGCATCGCCGTGTTCGCGACGACCGTCCGCACGTGGCTTCGGGCGGCGGGTTTCGGCCCGGCGGGTCAACGCCGGGAAACGACGTGGCGCGAATTCGTCCGGGTACACCGACACAGCCTGCTGGCCGTCGATTTCTTCAGGGTCGAGACGATCTGGCTGCAACGGCTCTACGTCCTGTTCTTCTTCGAGTTGGGCAGCCGCCGCGTGCATCTCGCCGGGTGCACGCCGAATCCGAGCGCGCCATGGGTGCTCCAGCAGGCCCGCCAGCTGTCGTGGGCCGTGGCGGAGCGTTCGGAACCGATAAGATTTCTAATTCGCCATCGGGATCAGAAATTCACCGACGGTTTCGATGACGTATTCCGCGGCGAAGGGATTGGAGTCGTTCGAACGCCTTTTTTGTGCGCCGCAGGCAACGGGGTTGCCGAACGCTTCGTGCGCACGGCCCGCTCAGAGTGTTTCGACCGGCTGCTGATTCTGAACCAGCAGCACCTTGAGCGGATTCTTGATGTGCTCGTCGATAACTACAACGGTCACCGGCCACATCGAGCGCTGTCGCTCGCGCCACCGCAGGCAAGACGGCCAGCTTCGCTGGTGTCGGCATGCGATGACGCTCGTATTCTGCGCCGTGATCGTCTCGGCGATGTCGTTCATGAGTACGAGCTGGCGGCGTGACAAGGTTTTCGCACCCTACACGGTCCTGACGTACACTCCCCTCAATGGAAACTGAGATCGCGAACGGAGTGCGACGACCGGCGGGACTCTGGCTGCTGACCGTCGCGCTGCTGACCAGCCCGGCGTTTCATCTCTTGGCGTTGCTTGTCGACACGCATTGGCTCAACTTCGGCAGCCACCAGCCCTGGGATGCGTTCGTCTACTTCGTCATTGCGCCGGTGGTCGGCGCGTTGATGCTACGCCGCCATGAGCGGGCGCGATTCTCGGTCTACGTCTTTCTGTCCTGCGAGATCCTGCGTGCGATCCGAATCCACTCGGGGCTTCTGGGTCTCTTGGCGGCGGGCTCGATCCTGTACCTGCAGCTTCCGGCGGCGCGGCGGTTCCATCCGGCGGTGGACCCGCGCAAGGTGATGGCGCGACTGCGACTGGGGCCTCCCACATCCTGAAGAGGGCTGTGCTCCGCAAAAACATCGTTCGGGCAAAACGGTTCGGTTGATAACGGCGAATCGCGCGGGCGGTAAATGGCGGGGGAGGCCGCCGCGCTGATCGGGTACGCTCCTGCGCGATGAGCCATCCGCGCTTCCGTGTGCCGTCTGCACAGTCCTCAATGTTCTTGCCGATGTTGGGCGCCTCGGATTCCTGACACTCCACTCGCGGGCGCATCTGGCGGCAGAGAACTTGTTCCTGCGACAGCAGTTGGCGCTGTACATGGAGCGCCAGGTGAAGCCACGGCGTGCGGACGACGCGACCCGGATCATCCTGGTCACGCTGTCGCGGCTGGTGAACTGGCGTCAGCTGTTGGTCATCGTCAAGGCGGACACATTGATCCGCTGGCATCGAAAGGGATTCCGGCTGTTCTGGAGGTGGAAATCGAATGCGCCAGGACGTCCGCGAATACCAGGAGATCTGCGCCAGCTGATCGTCGAGATGGCGATGGCCAATCGGACGTGGGGCGAGGAACGGATCGCCACGGAGCTCCTCGTGAAGCTTGGGATTCGCGTGTCGCCGCGCACCGTCAGGCGCCACATGCCTTCGAGGACGACGCCACGCCCGAGGAGCGGCTCGCAGGCGTGGAGCACGTTCGTGCGGAATCATGCGCGGTCCGTGCTGGCCTGTGACTTCTTCGTCGCCGTCACCGCCACACTCCGCGTCGTCTACGTGTTCGTGGTCCTGAAGGTGGGCACGCGACGCATCGTGCACTGGAACATGACGGCGCATCCCACGACTGGACGGCGCAACAGTTCCGAATATTTGTTTCGGGAGACAAGCCGCATCGCTTCCTGATCCACGATCGCGACAGCATTTATTCGAAGGGCGTGGATCGAACGTTGGCGGCGATGGGTCTGACGGCGCTCCGAACGCCTGTTCGGTCGCCTCAGGCGAACGCCTTCTGCGAACGATTGGTGGGGATGATCCGCCGCGAATGCTTGGACTTCGTGATTCCGCTCAATGAGCGGCATCTCCGACGTCGGCGGCGGTAATTCCTCACCGAAGCCCGCGCGCAAGCCGTGTAAACGCCGAAGGCCGCTGGGACCAGTGGATGATGAGATCGTTTTTGAGTTCGTGGGGCAGGTGACAAACTTTGCGGCCACTCCCTCAGCTCCGTTGGGCACCTCGAAACAGTACGGCTATCTCACGACGGTACGAGGAATTGACAATGTGTTCAGCGGCAGTCCCCACAATGAAACGACTGCGGTACTCACCTTCTTCAACTCGTTTGATATGCAGGCTACCTATGCATTCACAAGGCGGTATAGCGTCAGCGTGACCGCGCCGATCGTGCACGGAAGCGTTTCCAGTTTTCGTGACCACGAAAATGATGGCATTCATCGGCACACGATGACAGCCGCCGGAGTGGGCGACCTCCGGGTCGTTGGCAACGTGTGGTTGTTCGATCCGAAGCAACACCATGAGGGAAACATCTCCTTAAGCCTCGGAATCAAAACCCCCAGCGGAAACTCGGATGCTCGTGACACAGCCTATCGTCCTACCGGTCCAGCTGTCATACCGGTGGACATCGCGATTCAGCCTGGCGACAGTGGGTGGGGAACGGTTTTGGAGGGCGTGGCCTTCCGCAAGGTTTCTTCAAGGATGTACGGGTACGCGGCTGGTTTCTATCTGTTCAATCCTCGGGAGAAAAACACTCGCGCGGTGACCACCGTGCCGGTTTATGGACAGTATCGGCCGCTGTCTGTGCCCGATCAATACTTGCGTCGCGTGGGTCTCAACTACGCCGTCGCGCCCCGAAAGGGTCTGTCAGTCAGCCTCGGCGGTCGAGTGGATGGTATCCCTGTGCGCGACGTGTTTGGTGGCAGCGATGGCTTTCGCCGACCGGGCATGGCGGTGTACCTGGAGCCAGGTGTTACGCTGCTACATAAGGCGAACACGTTCAGCGTATTTGTGCCGGTGGCGACGTACCGCAACCGTGAGAGAAACACGTACGATTACGAGTTCGGTGGCCATGGGCCGGGAGCATTCGCCAACTTTGTGGTGATCGCCAGCGTGACTCGACGCTTCTAAGCGGTCCAGACTGACGGCAACGCCTCAGAACATCCAGGCGCATACGGCCACCGCCGCGACGGCCGCGACGAGATCCGCGATGAGCGCCGCGGGGACGGCGTGACGCGTCCGCCGAACGCCGACCGAGCCAAAGTAGACCGCGAGCACATAGAACGTCGTCTCCGACGATCCGTACATCGTCGCGGCGGTGCGCGCGATGACGGAATCGGGACCGTGCGTCTTGACGAGATCGGTCGTGAATGCCAGCGAGCCGCTTCCCGTCAGCGAGCGCAGCACGGCCAGCGGCACGAGCTCAGGCGGAAAGCCCAGCGGCGCGACGAGCGGCCGCATGGCAGCCATCAGCAGGTCCATCGCGCCGGATCCGCGAAACATGCCGATCGCGACGAGGATGCCGACCAGGAACGGGATGATTTTCACCGCGACGTCGAACCCTTCCTTCGCGCCCTCGATAAAGACGTCATAGACCTTTACCTTTCGGAGCATTCCCGCCAGCGGAATCGCGACCAAGAGAACGGGGATCGCCCACAGCGAGATGGCGTCGAGCGCGCTGCGAATCACGAGCGCACCTCCTCCGCGGCCGGCGCGCTGACGGGATAGAACCGCTCGAGCGCCCTCGCGGCAATCACGGCCGCCATCGTGCCGGCTGCTGTCGCGAGAATCGTGGGTGCGATGATCGCAGTCGGGTTCGTCGAACCGGCCGCGGCCAGCACGCCAATCATGGACGCCGGCACGAGCTGCACGCCGGCAGTGGTGATTGCCATCAGCGTCACCATGGCATTGGTGGCCGTATCCTTGTCGGGATTGAGCGTGTTCAGCTCCTCCATCGCTTTGATGCCGAGCGGCGTGGCCGCATTGTTGAGGCCGAGCATGTTTGCCGCGAGCGCAACCACGATCGCGCCGCCCGCCGGATGCGCGGGCGGAACGTCAGGAAAGAGCCAGCGAAGGAGCGGGCGTAGCGCGCGTCCGACAAGGGATACCAGCCCCGCGGCTTCGGCGATGCGCATCATGCCCAGCCAGAGCGTCATGATGCCGACGAGTCCGATCGCTATCTGCACCGCGGACGAGGCCGATTCGACCGCGCCACGCGTAACCGCCTCCGCCGTTCCATTGATCGCAGCGACGACCAGCGCGATCGCCATCAGGCCGAACCAGATGTAGTTGAGCATGTTCGTGATGGTAGCGCAGCCGATGTACATCTGAACTGCACCGCCGTAAGCACTCCGTCGTCCTGATCCGGCGAGGCCTCCGGCAGATCGCCGCAGGGCGTAACGCTCGGTCCGACGCGACGCGAATTCGTTAGCACAATGCGACTCTCGTTCGCGTCGAACGTGTCCGTATCGCTCAAAGCCAATTCCTTCTCGCACACCCGAACGGTGCAGGGACATATGGCGGGGCAGCAGGCGGGCGGCGTCATCAATGTTGACACGTGCAGTCTCTGCATTTGGCGACGATGAGCGTGAAGTCGTCACGTTGCTCGTGCGGACTGAACAGCCGCACTTCATCGAAGATTGCGGAGATTACGTCGTTCGGACTCAGCTTGCGATGTCGCTGCAAGGCGTCGATCAGGCGGTCTTCTCCGAATTCCTCCTCTTGATCATTGAACGACTCGGTAATGCCGTCCGTGTAGATCGCGAACATGTCGCCCGGAAGCAGCTGATGTTCCGCAGTTGGACACTCCCAGTAACCGAAAAGTCCCACTGCCGGCGCCGTCGACGCGAGACGCTCCACGCTGCCGTCCGTGTGGAGAACTAAACCGGGAAGATGTCCACAGTTCGCGTACCGCAGGCGCGTCGTCTTGTCATCGAACTCTGAATAGAACAACGTGGCGTACGCGTTCTCGGCCGTATTCTCGTAAAACAGTCGGTTGACCGATTGCAGCAGCTGTTCCGGCTTGTCGACAGCGATAGCGCATTGGCTGCGCAGATTGGCCTGAAGATTGGCCATCAAGAGTGCCGCGGCGATTCCCTTGCCCGCAATATCGCCAATGATGAGCCCGAGACGCTCCTGGCCCAGATCGAGAAAATCGTAGTAATCCCCACCCACCTGGCGCGTTTGCACACACGCGCCTGCATACTCTAGCGACCGCAGCGGCGGCAGTGTCTGCGGGAAGAGCCGCGCCTGCACCTGTCTCGCAATTTCCAGTTCGTGGCGCGCACGACGTTCAGCGTCCCGCTTCTCAGCGGCGGCGCGGCGTTGTGCTTCGATCGAGCGGCTGACTTCATCAAGGCTCACCAACTCGAAGCAATTCCGGTCGATGTCCTCGAAGCGCGTGAACACGCCTCCCCAGACAGGCGCCTGGCCGTCGGACGTATCGGCCGGGTCGGTCGAATTCCACCGCGAGGGCGGAACCTGGTGATACACCACGCGTCGAAGGCGCGGCGTATTGCGGAAGCGCACTCCACGCCCAAGCCACTCGCGATATCGGCCCAGAACATCGTCCGTCACGAAGACGACGTGCATCGAGCGGCCGATGAGCCGATACTGCCGAGAACTGGGGTCGGGCTGAATCAATGCGAGAACGGCGGTACCGTCGGGCGGAGCTACCGCTACTAGACGCTCGCCTGATTCCTGGTGTCCGTCGAACGCGATCTGGAAACCGAGTTTATCGATGTAGAACTTGAGACTTCGCTCCTGATCTCTGACGTAAACGTTTATCGCGTGAACGCCCAGGTACGCCGCATCTGGGTTTACGGAAGGAAGAAGGCTCGCCATGGTTGCGGATTATATGGAACCAGAGCGTGTTACCTCCGCCCCTCCGATGCTGCTGTCCGACGATGTAGCTGTTGCGGGTCGCGGGCGGGCAACTCGGCTTCCGAAGACTCGCCGCTCGTTACGGCTACGAGGGCGCAGGCGATTTGGAAGGCACCGTGGCCCTCACTCCGACGTCGTGATGGCGGTCCGACTGTCCTGGCGACCGGCGCCGCAGCGTGGCACCTGGGCGTGGCACCCGCTGCAAGCCTCTGCAGCGGAGTCAGTTAGCTGCGCGAGCTCATGGCTGTCACGCGGGAGGTCGTCGTGGAGCTCTTCTGTTCGTGCCGTCATGCCCGCATCATTGAGAACCGGTCTCCGCGATGAACGCCGCAGATGCAAAGCGGTTGTCGACGCGGCTGATTGGGAACATCGAGGCGCAAGCTACACGGGAAATGCTGAAAATCAGTGCCCGATTCCCCACGACGTTGCATATTCGCAGTTGATTCGAGAAATTGTCCGGAACCGACCGAGACGACCACGCCGCGTTCTACCTGAAGTGCAACATCAAATCATGGATGCTCGGGTCCAATTGTGACCACATAAGCACCGAACCGTCGCGAACGGCAGAGAAACCGGTCGCCGAAGAAACACGTAGCCGGGGATTGGACGAGAAGATCAGCTCCTTGCCGTTCGGCATCCAGGCGAGCCCGGGTATCTGACGCTTGCCGAAGGTGAGCCGACGGGCCTTCATCGTGTCGAGCGGTTGCAGGAAGATATCGCCGACGTCGTACGTCAGGTGACAGACGAATGCGAGCGTCCGTCCGTCTGGCGAGATCGCCGGTGATGAATCTCCAAATGGTTTTGGAGCGGCCGGGGACGTCACTTGCCGTTTCGCGCCGCCAGCCAGGCACGAGGGAAGACGCTGAGCGCGTCCTCGCCGGGTGCGCGATCGATGAAGGTGAGCGTCTGCGAATCGGGGCTCCACGCGACTGAGGTGCGCCCTCTGTCTCCACGACCTTCTGTTCGGATATCCCTGCCGGAGAAATCAGGAGGATCTCTCCCCTGGCTCCGTTGGTGCGAATGATGGCGATCCGGCGACCGTCTGGCGACCAGGCCGGCGATTTGTCCAATGCCGGATCACTCGTGAGCCGCGTCGCGTGCAGCTCTCCGATCTTCAGCACGTAAATATCAGCGTTGTCGCTGTCGGCCGAGGTCATAGCCGTCGGCGGCACGCGACTGCCGCGTGACTGGCGCGACGAATCGATAGCCGGATTTTCGGATCGTCTCGATGTATCTGGGCTGCGACGGCGTGTCGCCCAGTTTCCGTCGCGCATCGAAATCGTGACCGTCAGGCTTCCTTCGTCGACATAGGTTTCTTTCCACACCGAATGCGTCAGATCCGCCCTCGTGACGAGATGGTCCGCTCCCCGGACCAACACGGTCAGTACCCGGAATTGAGTCGGTTCCAGCGGCAGGGTCGTGCCGTTCCGCGACAGCAGCTTCTCTCCGACGCCGGAACGGGCCGAATTCGTAGACGTCGTCTTCATGCGGCCCCATGGCGTCCTCCGAGGCGAGCGCGCGGCGCAGATTGTAGCTGGAATCGTCGGCAACGGCGCATCCGTCTGGACGGAGTCATCGAACACCGACCGGCGGCGTTTAACCATTTCTTAACCTTTTCCCAAGGTTGCGCCGGTTCGTCCGTGGTAGTTGTCTCGGGCCTCGATTATTCCGGCACGCTCACGTGTGACCGACGGTACGAACGGATTTTTGCTCGCACCGGATCCGAGAAGCGCCACATAGTCGGTCTGGTGCGCATTGTTCCATGGCTTCATTTCAGAAAGTGGGGGGCAGCCATGTACGTGCGTCGCTGTTTCCAACTCACCCTTGTGACCGCATGGACCATCCTGATTCCCTGTGTCTCACTCATCTTCGCTTCGGAGGGAACTGCAGCGTCGGCTCGGTCCTCAAAAACCTCCAGCGCGATGCGATCCCCTTTCAAAGTAGAACCGTTCCAGGAATCTTTCCCTGGAGCTGCAGCCGGGACGTCAGAAAATCGCGCCGCAGGGTCACGGACGCTCATCAGTCTCCGACAGGCCCAGACCTTCACCGTCAATGACTTGAACAACGACGGGTTCCAGGACATCGTCGTTGCCGACTTCCTCTCGGATGCCTTGCTGGTAGTGCTGGGTGAGGGAGGCGGACGCTTCAGGCCAGCACTGGTCCTGCCGGCCGGGCGTGGCCCGCGATCTGTCCTGTCGCGTGACATTGACGGAGATGGCGTCACAGACCTCGTAGTGGCCAATTTCCTGTCAGGAGACGTCACGACTTTCCGGGGGAAGGGTGATGGCACCTTCCGCGACGCACACGCCATTGCCGTCGGAGCGGGTCTCACATCGCTTGCCATGGACGACCTCGATCGGGACGGCGTGGTCGATCTCGTGGCCGCGAATGTCCTTGCTGGCGACATCGTCCTCATGAAGGGGACTGGCCTCGGATCGTTCGAAGCGCCGGTGCGGGTCGCGCGTATCAAGGACGTCTCGGTCGTTGTCTCAGGCGACGTCGACGTGGACGGATATCCCGACATCGTGGCCCTGAGCCTATCGGGCAAGCAAGCTCGCATCCTCTACTCGCTGTCGCCCGGTCAATTTTCCATCCCTATTAATAAGGAGGCGGCGGCTGTCGCCTCGTGGGCGCTCCGTAACGTCGACGCCGGTATTGCAGCCTCTGGCGGGGCTCCGGCGCGGCGCCTCAGAAAGATTGCAGGTGACGGCCAGACCGCACATCTCACAGTTCCGTTCGAGCAACCGCTGAAAGTGGAAGTTATCGATGCGGATGGACGGCCGCGGCCCGGTGAAGAGGTTTCGTTCTCGCGCCTTCTCGGCGCTCGTCTGATGAATGATGGCGAACCGGCACGGTTGACCGACGACAGCGGGCGAGCGGCCGTTGAACTCGCGACGGGCACGCTGGCGGAAGGCCATCTCGTCGTGGGCGCCCTGAACAGTCAGGAGATCGCGGTGTTTGGCCTGACGTCGATTCTGGAGCCGGAGGAATTCGGCACGGCGATCGAGACCACCCTCCTGCGCGACGCGCGGAATCCGTTAGTGGCGATGCAGTCACGCGCCCTCATCGAGGAGGCCGTTCAGAAGCTGAAGGACGATGACGCGGCAGCGGCGCTCCGCAATCTGTTCCGCGGGATGACGCTGCTCTCGTCGGCCATGAGTGAGGTCATTCCGAGAACAACCTCCGTCGACCTGATGCAGCGCTGGATCAATCAGGTCCTGACCGTTGGGTCGTCTCTGGTCGTGGAGAGCGACCCTCCCTTGCCGTGCGATGTGCCGGTCACGGGCACCCTTACGACCGCCACCGAGGTACAGACGTTTACGTTTGACGTCACGATTGCACCTCAGAAGGTCCACATAAGTCTCGCGATCGAGAGTGCGAACAGCAGCTTGTTCACTCCCGGCTGGCGGCTGCTGAATCCCGCCGCAGACCCTGTTGTGTGCGATGGGATTTTTGGCTTTTTCCCGGGGGAGCTCGATTGCCGACTGGGCGCTCCGGGATCCTACACCGTGGAGGTGATGGATATCGGAGTCAACGCTACGGGCACGTTCAGTCTGCACCTGCAGCGACTCAACGCCACTGCACCGCGTTGCGGCGGCACGACGACGTGCGACGTGGCGATCGCAGGCCTGACTGTCGGGATTGATCGACGCGCGGACACCGACATCTACAGCGTCGCCGTGTCCACGGCGAATCAAAAGGTGCACATCAGTCTCGCGATCGAGAGTGCGAACAGCGCCTTGTTTACGCCCGGGTGGCGGCTGCTGGATCCTGGCGGAGATCCCGTCACCTGCGAGGCGATCAGTGATTTCGCCGGCGGTGAACGCGACTGCGGACCGCTCGCGGTCGGATCGTACGCGGTAGAGGTGATGGACACCGGACTTAATGCGACCGGTACTTACAGTCTGCACCTCCAGCGGCTCAACGCGGCTGCGCCGCGCTGCGGTGGCGCGCTTCAGTGCGACGTGCCGATTAGCGGCGCGCCGGCGACGCTCGACCGACGCGCGGACACCGACATCTACGGCGTCGCCGTGACCACGGCGAATCAGAAGGTGCACATCAGTCTCGCCATCGAGAGCGCGAGCAGCAGCTTGTTCACGCCCGGGTGGCGGCTGCTGGATCCCGCCGGAGATCCCGTCACGTGCGAGAGGATCAGTGATTTCGCCGGCGGTGAACGGGACTGCGGACCGCTGGCAATCGGATCGTACGCGGTAGAGGTGATGGACACCGGACTTAATGCGACCGGCACTTACAGTCTGCACCTGCAGCGGCTCAACGCCACTGCACCGCGCTGCGGTGGCACCCTTCAGTGCGACGTGCCGATTAGCGGCACGCCGGCGACGCTCGACCGACGCGCGGACACAGATATCTACAGCTTCGCCGTGTCCACGGCGAATCAGAAGGTGCACATCAGTCTCGCGATCGAGAGTGCGATCAGCGCCTTGTTTACGCCCGGGTGGCGGCTGCTGAATCCTGCCGGGGACCCCGTCACGTGCGAGAGGATCAGTGATTTCGCCCGCGGTGAACGCGACTGCGGGCCGCTCGCGGTCGGATCGTACGCGGTAGAGGTAATGGACACCGGGCTCGACAGCACGGGCACCTACAGTCTCCACCTGCAGCGGCTCAACGCCACTGCACCGCGCTGCGGTGGCACGCTTTCGTGCGACGTGCCGATTAGCGGCACGCTGGCGACACTCGACCGGCGCGCCGACACCGATATCTACAGCTTCGCCGTGTCCATGGCCAATCAGAAGGTGCACATCAGTCTCGCGATCGAGAGTGCGATCAGCGCCTTGTTTACGCCCGGGTGGCGACTGCTGAATCCTGCCGGGGACCAAGTCACCTGCGAGAGGATTAGTGATTTCAGAGCCGGGGAGCGCGACTGCGGGCCGCTCGCGATTGGATCGTACGCCGTGGAGGTGATGGACACCGGGCTCGACAGCACGGGCACCTACAGTCTCCACATGCAGCCGCTCGATGCCGGTTCCCGTTGTGGCGGGGGGATTCCCTGCGGCGTCTCGACGCCAGGAACGATCGAGGCTCGTGCCGACACCGACCTGTATTCGTTCAACACCATTCAGGGCGGCACGCTCAGCGTGAGGGTCGTCGTTCTGACTTCGACTGGTGGGCTTTTCAATCCGGCGTGGCGGGTGGTGAATCCCTTCGGAGATCCTATCGCCTGCGGACTGTCGAATGAGTTCGTCAGCGGCACTGCCACGTGCGTGAACCTCGTGGGCGGTTCCCACGCGGTGGAAGTGATGGACCTCGGACTCAACGGAACGGGTACCTACTCAGTCACCGTGAGCGGCGCGGGATGTGCGGCCGCCATAATTGTTAGCCGCTCCCCGGTGGGACTCGAGAAGGCAGCCTTTAGTCGACGCGCATTCGGTCCAATGCGATTCCGCCCAAGCCTGACGTCCGTTGAGCGCGCAGTTGCGAGGGCCGAGTTCCATGTCGATGCATGGCGAATACTGTCGCGAGCCCTGCGGGACGTGACGTCCCCCTGAGCCGCGGCGCATCACGAATGACAAACGGTTGCGTTCATCACGCTCCTCTCAATTGAGGTGACGGCGAACACCGCGACCAATGAGAGCCGATCGGCGGCTCGCGTTGTTCGCCCTCATCACGCACTTCCCCGAATCAAACCGCAGTGATTCCGCGCCGACCAGCAATCATGGCACCGAGCGCCGGCCGCAATCGTGCAGCTGAGCGCATATTCGAGACGCTTGCGAAAGACGGGAACGGGCGACGAGCCGATGACGGCCGCGCAACGCTCCTACCTACAAACCCTCTGCCGTGACACCGGTGAGCAATTCGATGAGTCACTGTCGAAAGCAGAGGCGTCGAAGCGCATTGATGAATTGCGCGAGCGCTCCCCGCGTTTAAGCCAGGAATGAAAAACGCGATTCCACGTTGTCGGAGGTGATGGCAAACGCGAAAGCTTATTAATGATTAAGGAGCGTGCCCACTTGCCCTCGAATTGATCCGCGGCGCGATGGGAAACCGAGGCCGGCGCTGCAGACGCCTGGGATGCGGAAATTGTGCGTCGCGGGGCGGAGGTCCACGCCGGCATCGCGGACACGATGACGGTCGATGAATACAGAGCGCGCGTGCGAGCGTCGAGCCGCAGGTGCGCGTCAATGAATCTTCGAATTGACCGGCTCACGGTTGCCGACCGGCAGCGTCATGAGCCAAATCGGCAAGTGCTAGCACCACGTTGCCCCGACGACGGGATATTCAATCAGTCTTCCTTTGAATAGGTCTGGGCACTCGCGCCTGGCCCGGTCACTGGGAACGCCGTGGCTTTGCTAGACTCAAGCCGTACAAGGCGCCGTCAGTATCGAGTTGTACATCAAGCCGAGTTGGTGCAGCGATAACGATGAATCAAGTCCGCAAGCGGGCGGTCGACTTTCCCACACTCCAGTGACCGACGAGCGTCGCGCGAATTCGCGGCGATCCAGCGCAAATGCGCAGGCGGCCTTTCGTGAATGCTTCGGTGCCCGGCCAGGATTGGTGAGCGTCGTCGGCGACGATTATCCGGCCACCTCGCGCCGATGCCCGTCGACGTGCAGCGCACACTCGTCACGTCGCTCCGTGGGCACCAACGGCGGTTTGTTTCCGTCGACCCTTACCTCGCCGTCACCGATGAAACGCTTCACGATTGGCAGGAAGTACTGGCGGATGTTGACGCGTTCTTTCCTGGTGAGGATGAACTCCTGCTCGAGGGAGTGCGGACGAATCCGGAACGGGCGCTGCCTCGCCTCGTCAGCGGTCGCCTTCGGTCCGTTGTCTTCAAACGCGGCGCACGGTCTGCCGCACCAGGAAGGTGTGAGGACGGCGCGTTCGCTCGAGGAAGTGGTCCGCCGAGCTGGCGCGACGCTGGCGACCATCGGCATCATCGGAGAGAACGGACGAAATGAAACGATTGGGCAGCAAGCCGGCCGCCGCAGTGGTAGCTGATCGTCCTCCGAGCGGTTATTTCTTCAATAGAAAGTAGCTCGTTCGGGCTACTATTCGTTTCACTAAAACCTGTCGTTGTGCAACGGTCGGGCCCGAGACAGACCCAACCACGACTTCCAAAGGAGCCGCCGATGACCAGAGATCTGCGGAGACCGTTCGCAATTACCATCTTCTTGGCCATTACCGGCTACGCGACCGCGCAGCTGCCAGCCCAGGCATCGGAGGACACTTCACCAGCAGCAACCGGCTGGAAGATCAAGTTCGATGAGAGTGGTTCGAATCCTGTGATTGTCGATGACGTAATGTACGTGGGATCGGCGGATGGCGCAGTCTATGCCCTGGATCCTAAGACTGCAGAAACCAAGTGGCGCTTTCAGACGGGAGAGAGCCTCTCGCCCGCCACTTCCGGTCCCCAAGTTGTAACCGTGCCCCGTGGTACTAGTCTTTCCGACCAAATGATTTCCGCGCTGGATGCCGTAGAAAAGCAGAGGAGAGAGGGAATACGAAGAGTGGACATGGCGCCCGCGGTTGAGAATGGAACGGTCTTCATCGGCGCGGGCGACAACTCGTTCTATGCCATCGACGCCGCAACTGGGAGGAAGAAATGGTCGTATGAGGCGGGCCCCGGGATGACCTCACGTAATCCAGTGCCGGCTGCGGTCCTCAAGGGCGGCACCGTGTACTTCGTAACCGAGGATGGCCTTCACGCCCTCGATGCGCTCACTGGCAAGAGGAAGTGGCTGTTTGAGACGTTGCAGGAGATACGTATCAAAGAGATGAACCTTGGAAGGAAGCGCGCTCCGGAAGGGCCGGTTCTGGGAGATGGCGTCATCTTCCTGACCGCCTGGCCCACCATCCTCTCGGAAGCGTCGCAGAAATGCTTCCTCTACGCGGTTGACCCGGCATCCGGAAAAGCAAAGTGGGTGACCAGCATGGCTGGCCGTGACATTACGGCGCCAGCGACCGCAAAGGGGCATGCGTTTTTCGCGGTCGCTGAACCCGCCCCGCTTACTTCCCCTTCCAATCGAGTAACGCTGTATGCGATCAATGTGGTCGACGGGCAGGTCAAGTGGAAGTTCGGCGCGGGCAAAGGGTACGGCACGCCCCATTTGCTCATCGCCGACAACATCATCTACTTCCGTACCGAGAAAAGCCTGTTTGCATTGGAACTGGAAACCGGACGCCAGCTTTGGAGTTTCAGCGCCGATGAAATCAGCACCGGTCTCTGGGCAGACGACCAGCACCTCTATGTGGTGACCCACAAAGGTTCAATCATGCGGTCGAAAGACACGCTTCACGCGCTGACCCTCTCCACCGGACAGGAGAAATGGTCGCAAGGCGTGAGCGGGTCTGCGAGCGTTGCGATGATGCACGACGGAGTTGTCTATGCAGGCGGGGAGCGTCTCCACGCCTTTGATGCAGTCACGGGCAAGGAATTGTGGTCATTCAAGGGAACGGGGCGCGAGTCCGCACGGCTGATTTCTGGGGGCAGGATTTTCCTGACTTCGCCGACCATCAGCTACTTTGGCAAGAAACGGGTGGACCAGGGGTATCTCTACGCAATCGACGCAAAGACAGGCAAGCCTTAGCCCTCGCTGAGCTAGAGCCGGCAATTTCGTACGGATTGAACACATACCAGACCTCAGCCAAGAACTTCGGCAACTCCATTGCGAATGCCGGGTCCTTGCTCGCTGCGTCGGCAAACTTCAATAGCTTCTCGCCGATCAATGTGCCTACATCTCGTTGCGCCCATTCGTCATGTCTCGCGCGTAATGCTGGCAATCGTCTTCTCGTTCACCAGCCTCCTGGCTGCAGCGCAAGCTGTCCACGAAGCACCCGCTGACGCACCATCGAGCGGACGCGTTGCGCCACAAGGAGAGCCCGGGCAACCACTCACGGTCACCGGCACAGTGACCTCACCCGATGGTGCGCCGATCCCTGGAGCATCGCTCTACATCTATCAGACCGACGACGAAGGCTATTACGGCGTCAAGCCGGTGAGCGACAACCGCCATCCGCGTCTCAAACTGTTTCTTCGCTCGGACCCGAGCGGGGCATGGTCGTTTACCACAATCAAGCCTGGCTCCTATCCGAAGAGCCGCGTGCCGCCGCACATTCATTTCGAAGTGTCGGCGCCAGGCCGGGAGCCAAGGATTTTCGAGATCGTGTTCGAGGGTGATTCGTTTGTCATGCCGGAGATGCGACAGAATCCGGCGTTCTCGGTCAGGCCGATTGAAGACGGCAAGGTGACGGAACGTATTGTATTAAGGTGACTGCCGCACTGCCGGTTCGGGGCCGCAGACGGAGCACCACGTCGCGGTCACGGCTGCGCGTTAGCGTCCTGCAGGATGTCTTTTTCACGCGTCGCGAACCACGTCGCACGGAACGCGCGCAGACCCGCGCTCCGCCACAATCAGTTCATCGGGATTAGATTCTGGCACGACAGAGGTGAGATGATGGCGAAAACGCGCGATGTCACTCACCATCCCATTGCCCGAGGCACGCCGTCTCGCGGTCGCGTCGCAGGGATTCGAGACGAGACCAGCGAGGCCAATGATCGCGCACCTGCGTAGACTCGCGAACCAGATCCACGCCTTCCAGATCGATTCGGTCAACGTGCTCGCACGCGCACAGTACGTGCCGGCATTTGCGCGGCTCGGCCCCTATCCAATGCACGCGCTCGATTCGCTGGCTTACCGCCGGCGCGAGCTCTTCGAATACTGGGGACATGCGGCGTGCCTGCTGCGCATCGCGTTGTATCCGTTCGTGCGCTATCGAATGCAGAGACACAGCGAGCAGACCCAGAAGTACATGCGATCCAGGCGCGGCGCTTACACGGCGAAGGTCTACGACGAGGTCGGCGAGCGGGGTCCGCTCACCGCCGCCGAACTGTCGAATCCTGGCCAGCGCTCGGGCAGCTGCACTACGTCTGCCCGTTTTCTGCTCAGCGATACGCTGGTTGCCCGGTGCGATCTCAAGGCCGACCGCGCGAGACGCGTTCTCGTGGTGCAGGGTGCGTTTCTGGAACCACGACAGGTTGCGCGACGGGTGATTGCGGATCTGACTGCCGAACTCCGGCAGATGCAGGCGTGGCTTGAACTCGATCGCATCGAGGTCGGCCAACGCGGGGACCTTGCGCCACTGCTGCGGCGCGCGGTGAGCACGTCCACTCGGCGCCGCGCATCGACGTTGTAGGTCGGAGCTTCCGGCATACGATTGCGCCGCCAGCCGGTAGCGGTATGGAACTCGCACATCGAATGTGTCTGCGTCAGGAGAGCGAAGTGCGTCTGAAACTGTCTGAACTGGCAGCGATCGGGTGCACCGCACATCGCACGCATTGTCCACTCATGAATCGAAGGACATTCCTCACAGCATCCGCCACCGTCGCGGCTGGCATCGTCGCCACCGGCGGAGCGTTTGCTGCCGGCCGCGCGCCGGTGAACGGCCAGAGGCAGGAGGGAAGAGCTATCGCGGTGGATCCGACGCCGCTATTCGAGTTGTCGCCCTACCTGTTCATGCAGTTCATGGAGCCGCTGGGCGCAACCGATGGTTCGGTCGAAGCGGCCTGGGATCATCTGCGCGACGATTGGCGCGAGGATGTCGTAGCGATCACACGCGAGCTCGGCCCGACGATGATGCGCTGGGGCGGAATCTTTGCGGACTTCTATCGGTGGCGAGAGGGCGTCGGACCGCGAGACAGCCGACCGTCCATGCTCAATCTGCTCTGGGGCGGCATCGAGTCGAACCAGGTCGGCACATCCGAATTCGTGGACTTGTGCCGGCGAGTCGGTGCCGAGCCGCTCGTCTGCGTCAACTTCGAATCGGACGGCCGCAGGCAGTACATGAATGTCCGTGGTCACGTGCGGACGGCCGACGCCAAAGAAGCATCGGCTTGGGTGGCGTACTGCAACGATCCGGACGATCGCGACCGGAGGGCTCACGGCCATCTTGCCCCGTTGAACGTCCGGCACTGGCAGATCGGGAACGAGACGTCCTACGACAAGAACGGCTTCGATCTCGAAACTGCGGCACGCAAGACTGTCGAGTTCGCCAAATTGATGCGTGCAGTGGATCCAGCCATCCAGTTGATCGCGTGGGGTGACAGCGGATGGGCAGCCCGCATGGCGGAGATGGCCGGCGAATACGTGCAATATCTTGCGTTCCACCAGATGTTCGATCCGGACGCTCCGCGCCAGCCGGTGCTGCGCGGCGAGGCGTATCGGCGCGATGCCGATGCGACGTGGGCGCAGTTGATGGCGGCGTGGCAGTTGGCCGACGCCAAGATTCGCTCCGTTCGCGACACTTTGGGCGCTCGGAAGATTCCGCTCGCGATGACGGAATGCCACTTCGTCATTCCGGGCCGCGATCGCGGCGACGTGCTCGCTTCATGGGCGGCCGGTGTCTCTTATGCGCGCATCCTCAATACGCATCAACGTCACGGCGACGTCCTGAGAATCGCGACTGCCGCGGATTTTTGCGGGACGCGCTGGCAGAACAACGCCGTGATCATTCCGACGCCGAAGGGCAACAACCGCGCGTATCTTCAGCCCGTCGCCCGCGTGATGCAGTTGTATCGCCACCACATCGGCAGCCACGCGATCACAGTCGTTGGCGCGCCGGACGGTCTCGACGTCGTCGCGAGCCGCCGCGAGAATACCGCGTACCTCCACGTCGCGAACACGCAGCGCACCAGATCGGTCACCGCCTCGATCCAGATCGGAGGCGTTGCTTTGAGGAGCGGACGCGTATTCGAGATCGCCGCGGACCCTGCCGTGGAGGCGTCGTATCTGAACGCCGTCTGGGAGTTCCCGGCCGCGTCGGTGTCTGCCCTGGAACTGGCGACCTGATACCAACAAAAGCAGTGTTGCAGGCTCTGGCACCGCCTCGGGCGCGACGCCACCATCCAGGCTGCCGTCCCACTGCCGGCGCCGTCGACGCGAGACGCTCCACGCGGCCGTCCGTGTGGAGAACTAAACCGGGAAGATGTCCACAGTTCGCGTACCGCAGGCGCGTCGTCTTGTCATCGAACTCTGAATAGAACAACGTGGCGTACGCGTTCTCGGCCGTATTCTCGTAAAACAGTCGGTTGACCGATTGCAGCAGCTGTTCCGGCTTGTCGACAGCGATAGCGCAAGAGTGCCGCGGCGATTCCCTTGCCCGCAATATCGCCAATGATGAGCCCGAGACGCTCCTGGTTCGCATCTCGGCGTAACCATGGAAGTGAACGCGGCATGAGGTCGAACAATCGGGTTATCTTCCGGATTCACCTTAGCCGCTTGCCGACGAGCTGATGATCAGAAAGGTTCGACCTATCTATCTGCCTCCGATCGCGCTTAGATCTCGATTTCCTCCGATGTAGTTCGAATGTGGACTACCTGACGAACGAAAAGGTTCCATTCGATGGCCAAGTACAGCGGAGCCGTGTTCGGCGCCTCCGTGCGGACAAACGCGTTGACCGAACCCTAGAGTGGGGCTGACGCGGTTAAGTTCTGGACCACGTGTCGCACGGCCAGCAACACGAGTTCGGGAGCATCTGTCTGCACAGAATGACAAGCCTGTGGATGAGCGACGAAGGCGGCACCATACAATCTCCCTCCGAACTGCGTGAACGGCGTGACGGAGTGTGCCGTCTACTGCGGCGAAGCATTCCTGCTCGAGGGCGGCGGACGCGCTACCCGGACGACCGTAGCCGACCTGCAACCCCGCGAGTCGCGGGACCTCATCCCGAGCGTTGAGAAGTCGAATGCGCTCAACCGATCTCTTCATCAGCTGACGAGCAAACCACGCGACATCGCTTCACAATGAAAGCGGGAAAGAATTAACTGAAAGTCGCCCGAGTGCACTTTTCGGTCTTGACAAGCTGACGGCCGCGTTACATATTTCGTGCGCACCCCGCGACTGTCGGCGTTCGGACAGGCGCGGACCACGCGCGAAGGATGTGAAATATGTTGCGCCGGTCCGCTGGTCCTTTAGCTACGCTTGTCTCTACTCGGTTCCGCCGTCGGACTCACAGTCCACCAGGCTGACGATTCCCGAACATCGTCGTTTGTCGTATATCGCGGTTAGTCGGCGTAGCCAGTGAGCCGTGTCGCGGTGTATGTCGAAACACCGCACAAGCCTGATGGATGCTGCTGCGCCGGGTCCGTTTATCGACTGAGTTGGATGTGGCTGCGCATTGCGCCTGTCGACATCGGCTCGCGAGCGGCCTCACGTAAATACGCACAACGCGTAGTTTCAAGATGATGCCCATTCGTGTGCACAGGCACGAGGAGCGTCGTATGTGGGTCATTGTCAAAATCTCGCGTGACATGGGAGCTCCGCGTTCCTCGTGCAGCACGGGAACGCACCGATTGCGAGAACTTGGGGGAGAGAATGCTGACCAGACGCGACATGCTGAAGCTCGGGCTTGCTGGAACCGGTTATTTCATCCTTGGGCCGGATGGGAGTATTTCGTGGGCGGATGATGACAGTCTGCCGTCCAGCCCGGCCACGACTCCTTTCCTGGATGAACTTCCACGACCTCCCGTTGTATTAGAGGTGACGGACCCTGTCGAATTGCAGAACTTTTATGACACGATGCCAGATGAATTCAGAAGGTATTGGGTCAATATCAACACGACGCTCTTTTTCAAGATCGCGGCGGAAGTGCGATATGTGAAGGTGCATACCATGCTGCCTCCGGTGGCTATCTGGGGCTACAGGGACCTCGTCGCCTTCCCGCCGGGTGTTGATCCCCCACCGTTCGCGCTCGGTCCCACTCAGGTGCAGGCTTTCGGGGAATCCAGAGGTCGCCGGGGCTTCGTCTGTCCATATACGGCCCCGCCCAATGCACCGACGCCTATTGGCGGAGGCGCAGTCGTCCGCCATATCAACTGCTTGCCAAAGGATCACCAGGGATTCGGGGTTCCTCGAGGGACCGTGCACCTTCATGGCGGCCATCACCTGGCGCGCGGAGATGGCTTCCCGGAGAACATTGAGAATCGGCCAGGAAACAAGGGAAATCATCCGATACCCGACGGATTTCCGTGTTTCGTGGTAACCGAACCGCCAGGATTCTATCCGCCGCCGGACGAACCGGTGTGCCCGACGCCCCCGACGCCGCTGACCGAGACGTGCCCGAACGGGCATTTGGTCGGCGACCGCCAAGTCTTGGACTATTTCTATCCGAGTCTCGATCCTGGCGAATTGGATTTCGCATGTGGCCGATCATTGACGCCAGGGGACCCGAGCGAAAGGCCCTCGACGCAGTGGTATCACGACCACCTCCTGGACTTCACGGGTCCCAACGCGTACCGCGGCCTCGCGGGATTCGTTCTCTGTTTCGACGAAATCGACTCAGGCGACGAGCTCGATCCCGATCCGCGGAGCCTGAGATTGCCGAGCCCACCCTTCGATATTCCGCTCGCGATTCAGGACAAGCGCTTCGCGTTAAGCCCCGACGGCCAGACGACGTCGCTGATCTTCAGCTCGTTCGACCACGACGGCTTTCTCGGCGACAAGTTCCTGGTGAACGGCGCGATCCAGCCGTTCCTTCGCGTCAAGCGGCGGAAGTACCGGTTCCGCTTCTTGAACGGCGGGAACGCACGAATCTATCAGCTCTTCCTGACCGACGCGATCGGCACGAAATATCCGATGGACATGATTGCCACCGAGGGTGGTCTGCTGTCAGCGCCATTCCGTGGAATCACGAGCTTCATGATAGCCATGGCGGAGCGCGTCGAAGTGGTCATCGACTTCACGAACTTCGCCGACCAGACGAAGCTGTTCATCGAAAACAGGCTTCAGCAGACCGACGGACGCAAACCGGACGGCCTGGCGAGTTCGGGGACGCAGATGCTCGAATTCATCGTCGAGGGGACCGAACCTTTTCCCGATCCGAGCCGAGTGCCGGACGTTTTACGGCCCTTCGCGGCGATCAGCCAAGCGGAAAGGGATGAAGCGTACCGTCACGTCAGGACGTTCAGGTTCGACAGAAGCCACGGCGGTTGGACCATCAATGGTGAGTTCGTGGACCTCGAGCGTCCCATCGCCCAGCCGAAACTGAATGTCCCCGAGATCTGGCGCCTCGTCAACGATTCTGGAGGATGGTGGCACCCTATCCACATCCACTCCGAATTCTTCCGGGTCCTGAGCCGGAACGGACGACAGCCGTCGATCCCGACAGCTCCCGCGCGCGCATGGGTTCCCGGCTTCGAACGTGACGGTTATGCGAAGAAGGACACGATCCTGCTTAGAGACAACGAGAGTGTCGATGTGTTTCTCAAATTCAGGGACCACCTGGGCCCGTTCGTCTTCCATTGCCACAACATGGAGCACGAGGATATGGCTATGATGGGACGGTTCGATGTGATGCCCTGATTCGTCTCTCGCGGCGGAAATGGAGCGGGTCGATGAGTAACAGGATAACGGCAGGTGCTGCGGTTGCGATCGTGATCGTGACGTTCGCTTCGGCGGCCGTTCACGCTTCAGATGCTCGCGCAAGTACGTCAGCGCTCGATCGGTTCTCGGCGACTACGCAGTCATCCACCACGGCGGTGGACTCCCTTCCGAATGTCATCATTCAGACTCAGGACGGAAGGCGAGTTCGGTTCTACGACGACTTGATCAAAGGAAAGGTGGTGCTGATCAACTTCATGTTCACGAGCTGCACGACTCAGTGCCCACTTACGACGGCGAATCTCGTGAAAGTTGAGGAGGCGCTCGGTGAACGACTCGGACGCGACGTTGTGATGATTTCAGTCACGGTCGATCCGGCCGTCGACACACCTGACGTTCTCAAGAGATACTCGCGGCGTTACAATACGAAGCCTGGTTGGCACTTCGTCACCGGCAGCCGGAAAGACATCGACCTCATTCGCCGGCAGCTCGGCGCGTTGGACAAGACCGGCGACAAGACGCAGCACACCGGTATCGTCATTTACGGAAACGAAGCGACGGGCCAGTGGGCCGCGACTCCGGCGATGGCGCCGCCGACGGCAATCGTCAGGAGCGTGATGAGGCTCGTTCGTCGGCAAAGCAGCAATTGACGATTCAGATCGGAGCGCTGGGCAGGACTAGACTTACAACGGTAGGCCAGTGAACGAGGATTGGTTGATTGTTATTCACTGGCCTGCCGATGCTCTGTAGGTTTTAGTTGACGGCGATCTGGCCTTCGAACACTCTGTCCGGCCAATTCCACACGAAGTAGTCGCATTTCTTTCCGGCGGGACTGAACGGCCACGTGTGCTTCGACGCTCCGGGGTTAAGCCACACGGCGCTGAATTCAGAGCAGTTCGACGAGCGTATCCGCACAAACTGTGCGCTGTTGTTGATCATCAGCACGGGGTCTCCAGCCCGCACGGTGACCAGCGGTGGATCGGCGGTGAGGTCTGGTTGTAGCGTCACGATGGGATAGGAAGTCGTGGTCAGCTCTGACAAGGGCCCCTGGGCTGCACTCAGATTTAGATCACTCGGCGCTGCAGGATTGTCGCGCGCACACCCAACGGTCCACGTCAACAGCCCAAACGCGATCACGCCCAACCAGAACGTCTTCGTCATCTTCTCTTTCTCCTTGCAATTGATCGATTCACGCTCGGCACACGGAGTGCGTCGCGCCCGAAAGGCAGCACGCGTCGCTCGCTGCAGTCCTATCGAATTGGTCCTCGAGCTGGAATCTCAGAGGACAAAGGTGGCGCGGCAGCGATCGTGTGTTCCGCGCGAGCGTTCACACTCACGAAGGAACTCGCGGCGCTGTCAATTCGTTCCTGGATACCGCTCGTGTCGTCTCGTCTGGCCGCGTCACTGGCTCGCTGTCTCCGTCTTCGACCCAGCGACTGAATCGGTCGTGAGCGGCGACAAGGGACGAATCTGTCCGAGCGGGATCGCAACGACCGTGCCTTCCGACATCTCGTTACGAATCTGTCGATTTCGCGGCTGGATCCGTAAGGGCCGCGACTTATCGTGACGATCTCGTAACGGCGATTACAGTTTCGTAACGGCGATTACGTTCGATATCGAGATTGGCGACTGGTAATTTCGACATCGCTACAGAACTGCTCGATCCGATACCGCCGCGTTGTGCAATACCGATGGTGCGCGCCTTTGAGTTGATGGATGCCTATGCTGACCAGTCCATGGACCTCGCCGATGCGTCCCTGATCGTCGCCGCCGAGACGCTCGTGACCCGCAGGGTCTTCACCATCGATTGCCAGGACTTCGTCGCCTATCGCGTCCGCCGCGGACACCGACACTACGCCGTCGAGACCGTGCCCTGAACCCTGCGAGTACAACCATGCATGTCCTATTAGCGTGGCATTCAGGGTGCGATGCGACGGTAAAACTGAAGTCGGTTTCTGACCCTGCCAGAAGTCTAAGAAAGATCGCTGATTCCGACAGCTTGTAGGAAGGTTCGGTAGACCGCGCGACACGGGGCAGTCTTTCGGAATTCAGAGTAGAAACAGAATAACAGCCACTCCGCTGATGTCCGCGTGATTCTCATACCAGTTCTTCGTGGCCCAGCCGGAACGCGACGCGGAAGCGCAGATGACGCAGCGTCCACTTAGCCTCGTCTGCTGTCGCAACCGGGGCAGGCACCGTGGAACGTGTTGCCCTTGTAGTCGAGCTCTATCAGACCGGCTCGAGACGTGAAGTAGCCGCGAATGGCCTCACGCCGCAGGAACAGATAGCAGCGACCGAGTGGTGATTCCGGCGGCGTGCGACTGATTTCCCGAACAAGGTCTGTCTGCGCTGTTCCGGCCAGCCCCAGAAACTCACGGCCGAACCGCTCCCGCGATTGCTGCTCCATCAGTTTCAAACCGGTCCGCACGATGGCCTGCGAATCGACGGTTTCCAATTCCGTCACCCTGGCTTGTCCGTAGTAGGCGATGGCGAGCGCGCGATGCGACGGATTGAGAGTCCGGGCAGCACGGCGGATACCGACGTCGCTTTGCAAGCGCAAGTCGAGCCAGGCAATCGTCTCCGACAGCGCGCGAGCGTCCACGCTTCCGAGTAGAACCCCGACCAGACGTGTGACGACATCGAGTTCGTGCTGAGAAAAGAACAAGGGCTGAAACGGACCTCGTCGAGGCACGGCGAAGTCGGTTTCGGCGTCGCGTGGAACGAGCGGCGCGTCGCGGGCCGCCAACACGTGTCCCAGATGCTCGGTTGAAGGCTCGTAAAGGCCAGGCGGTAACCCGGCCGCCGCCTCCCGAACGGTCAGAGTCATCGCACCTGCCAGGTCCGGCACCAGGCCAGCGACGCCTGCAAGCGCCGTGAGTTCTCCCAGGCGCAGGAGCCACGCGCGCCGCGTGAGATCGTCGTCAGAGTCGTCTGGCGTGCGCCTGATCTCGCTCACAGCTCACCTCGACGGAAAGACGCGGCGATGTGTTCACCCGCCCGCGAGGAAATCGCCATGATCGTCAGCGTCGGCTCATAACAGCTTTGGGTTGGAAAGACGGCGCCGTCGGTGACAAAGAGGTTCGGGACGTGATGCACCTTGCAATTGCGATCTACGACGCTCGTCTTCGGATTGTCGCCCATGCGGGCGGTGCCGCATTCGTGAATGTTCTTGCCGAAGACGCTGATCTCGTCGGCCGGCGGCGTCCTCTGCTCGAGCTTCAGTTCGTTCAGAATCGCGCCGATGTCCTGCCGCATCGCCTTTGCCATCGCCCTCTCGTTCTCGCCGTAGCTCGCGACGATGTGGAGAGCAGGAATGCCCCACTTGTCCTTTCTTTCCGCATCGAGAGTGACGTAGTTCTCCTTGCGCGGCAGGCACTCGCCCTGGGCTTCCAGCGCGAAGTAGTACGGAATGTCCTCTCGCACCTTCTGACGCCAGGCGTCGCCGAATTCCTGCGACAGGAACGCGTGACCGTAGAGCTCCTGACTGCCATCGCCGTCAAAGCGGTAGCCTCGAACGAAGCTGGGATTTCTGCTGGCAGCCAGGTTCGTGTAGTTGGGAATGATGAAGCCGCAAGGGCGGCCAACGAGTTCACGGGAGGACGAGCGCAGGCCCGGCATGAAACCTCCGCCGCCTTCGACGGTGAAATGGTCCATCAGGTAGTGGCCAAGGACGCCTTCCTCATTGCCCACGCCCTGCGAAAACAGCGGCGAGCGGGAATTGAGCAGGATGCGTGTGGACTCCAGGGCGCCAGCGGCCAGGATAACCACGCGCGCGGAGGCTTCGCGATGCCGATGCGACAGGCGGTCGATGTAGTGCACTCCTCCCGCATGGCCACGCGAATCGATGCGCACGTGGCTGACGACCGCGTCGCTGACCAGCGTGAACCTGCCGGTCCGGGCGGCGGCAGGCAGCGTCACCGACGGGCTGTTGAAATACGAAGCTGTGTGACAACCGCGCTGACACTGGTCGCAGTAGTGGCACGCCGGCCGCCCTCGATAGGAGACGGTCAGGTTCGCCACTCGGTCGGGCATCACCCGCCAGCCGAATTTCTGGCCGATGATGTCGCGTGCCAGAAGTGCGCCGCAGGACAATGCCATCGGCGGAAGGAATTGCCCGTCAGGAAACTGCTCGAGACCTTCACGCGAGCCGCTAACGCCGATGAAACTCTCCACGCGATCGTAGTAGGGCGCGAGCTCTGCATAGCCGATGGGCCAGTCTTCGCCGTAGCCGTCGCGGCTGGCGGCCTTGAAATCGTAGTCACTGAACCGGTAGCTCTCGCGCGCCCAACAGAACGTCCGGCCGCCGACCTGCCGTCCGCGAATCCACATGAACGGCTTGCCGGTGGGAAAGGTGTAGGGATTCTCGTGATCGTTGACGAAAAATTGATGACTGTAGTCATCGCAGGCATAGCAAAGCCGCTGCACCGGCTGGTTCTCGAGCAGGCGCTGCTGATCGCCGAACCCGCGAAATTTCAGCTGGTAGGGCCAGATGTGCTCGGTGAAATCGCGCGTCGGCACTCTGGGCGGTCCGGCTTCCAGCATGAGCACGCTGAGGCCACCCTCGGCGATCTCCTTGGCTACCCAGCCGCCGCTCGCACCCGACCCGACGATGAGCACGTCATACGGGATGGTCTGCACAAACCCACTCCGGGAGTCGATTCGGAAGAAACTCTGTCGCCTAGTACAAGCCTAGCGCAACACCAGATCGGCGGCGACGGTGAGGCGGTACTGGTGCCCGTCGAGTATGTAGGTTTGCGGGCGTTCGAGACGGGGCCGATACGCGAGTGCCACAGCGGCTTGCCGATCGCCACCTCCAACGCCACGATGTTCCCGCCGGCGTCGCCACCAAAGAGCAGCCGGCCAGCCGCAATTATCGCCAAGTAGGCGGGAACACCAAAGGACACTTGCAGGAATGGCTGAGCAACGCCGATAAACAGCGAATCACGCAGCGGACGTGTTGTTGAATGCCGCGGCGTTGCACATTACTTATCGACCTCCGATCCAGGTGACGCGTTACGATGGCATTCGTCCGATGCAACCGCTGGACGATCTGCTTCATCGCATCCGATGGGATGCCGCGTTTGCTCGCGGGGACGTTTGCCCTCGGCTACCGCGACCGGATCGCCCACCAGGAGCGCGTCGTCCCGTTCACGTTGGTGCGGCTCGATCCGGAACGACCCGGAATGTTTTCCTATGAGGATGACGACGGCATGATGCGGCACATTCCGCTGCATCGGTCCGCACGGTCGACGAGGATCGAGCCGTGATCTGGCAGCGGACCACTCGGGCGGAGTGCGGCTAATCGATCTGTATTCCCTAATCTTCCTGACGCCAGTCAGGGCTGGCCGCCAATTGACTAATGGGCGCGGAGATCCCGAATGCCCAACCGATGCGCGAGCGCCTACCTGTCTCTGGATGTTGAGAGCGATGCCGAAGCCGAGCGCATCTTTTCGGCTCTCTCCGATGGCGGCGAGGTGTTCATCCCGATGCAGGAGACTCTCTTCGCCACCCGATTCGGCCACCTGCGGGATCGGTTGGGCATCAACCTGCCAGGCGATCTACTCCGCAGGAATGTTGAGGAGCAATTCGCAGAGCGCCTCTGGCATCTCGGCTTGGGCGTCGTGACCGGTCGGCAGATCGTAGAATGACCAGCCCTCACGTCGGGCACGCGCGGCGAACGGGTCGAAGACGGCCTTTGCTGGATAGCCCGGCTTCACGCTCGCGATGTACGAACGGGAAGCTTGTGAGCTGCGTGGCTGCGCGCCTCAACCGGCTGCGAGAAACATCGAATGGTGAAGTCCGCCAGTCGCTTCTGGATAAACGCGCGAGCCGAATCCTCCTCGAGACCCCATAGGTCGAGGAGATGGTCATTTGGCTGCATCCGCAAGCCGCCTCCTTCCTCGGCCAGTTTCCGGAACGCATTACGGGTTGACTCGGGCAAGATGTCCAGAGCCGACCGACCGTGTTCCAGTACGAATGCGTCGACATACACGAGATGTGCGATGCGGTCGCGCGCGCGTTCGGCGACGCCGGTGATGATCATTCCCGCATAGCTGTGGCCGACGAGAATGACGCCTGAGAGATCGTCTCGCTGCAGTAGCGCGATGATGTCGCGAATGTGTGTCTAGCGTCACGTTTTCCGTGAGCTCGCTGGCGTCATTCTCCAGACCGGTAAGCGCTGCGACAATGACGCGCCGGCCGGCCCCCTTCAGTCGGGGTGGAACGAGATCCCATGTGGCGGCAGTTTGAAATGCTCCATGGATCAAACACGACCGGCGACTCGGCTGGCATAGCTATACTCGGGCCGCTGCAAGCTGCGCAGTGATGAAATCGTGTACGGAGGTCATTTGGAAGGGGAAGAGTCGGCTGCTTGTTGTCGTGTCGATCGCATCCCCGGCAGCGCACTGCAGCATCAAACCTGCGAATGACTTCTGGAGCGAATCGGTCGCCGCCTTGATCTGCGCTTCGAGGGCTGCCTCAGGGACGCTTTCTGTCGCGATCTCTCTCGCGCCCGCCGCTTCGAACATCCGTACGACCTCGCGCGGACTGAGTGCCTGCGGTCCTCCGAGTTCCACGACCATGTTTCTGGCCGTCCCTTCGGTCACTGCGGCAGCCGCTGCTCGGGCCACGTCGCGATAGGAGATCCAGCTGATCGGGCGGCTTCCCTCGCCATACAGCCGCACCTTGCCGTTGGCGACATCGAACCCCAACGCCGGCGTGAGCCACACTTCCATGAAGTACGACGCCTGGAGGATGGTGTACGCCATGCCGGACGACTTCAGCGCTCGTTCGACGGCTCGCTTGGCGACCGTCAATGGAAATTGGATGTTCGGGTTTTCGCGAAACGAGACGAAGACGAAGTGATCGACGCCTGCCTGGCGCGCCGCCTCGACGAGCGCCAACTGGCCTTGTTGATCAACGGTTTCGATCGAATCACCTGCCTGACGCGAGAGCGTCGACGACGCAGTTGAAATGACGGCGTGAACGCCGTCACACGCGCGCGCGAGGGAGGCGGCATCCTTGAGGTCACCCTCGACAAGTTCGACGCCCAGCCCGACTAGCGCAGCGCGCTTGGCCGCGTGCGCGGTCGGGCGAATCAGGGCTCGCACCTGATGTCTCGCCGCCGTAAGCCGCTGACAGATCTCCGGTCCGAGCAGTCCCGTTGCGCCAACAAGCAGTGTCTTCATGACTTCCTCCGTGCGCCATCCAATCGGGGCGCGTGCGACAGAAGCAGATCGCAGTCGAAGCAGTTATGCACAGCGGCCAGCGACGCGTGTGTCTCGGCCAAGGCATCGTCGAGCTGTTAAGCCTGTCGCGCGGCTTCCGCCGCCTTCGGCATGCATCGATCAGGCGCCTCGGCGGCCGACATCCCCAACATCAGGCAACACCTCCGGTGCCATATATGCAATGGTGCCGGCGATGACGTCCCGATGGGTCAGATGAATCGTGGCAGCGTATTCGGCACCCTCAGACCACGTGTGCGTTGCCAGGCCGAAGTCGAGTATTTTGACCCGGCCTCCCGCGGTGATGATGACATTCAGCCCCTTGAGGTCGCGATGGACGATCCCATGGTCGTGCGCGTGTGCGGCCGCGTCGGCGATCTGCACGGCATACCGCACCACACGCTCGAGCGGTACGCCGCCGCCCGACGCGATTCCTTCATCGGACGTCCGTCGACATGCTCCATGACGATAAACGGGTAGCCGTTTGCTTCCCCGATTTCCTAAATCGTGCAGATGTTCGTGATTCAGCGCGGCCGCATGCTGCGCTTCGCGCACGAGACGGGCTCGCGCGTGCGGATTGGCGGATAGGTCTTTCACCAGCTTGATCGCGACGGTCCGGCCAAGACGCGTATCGACGGCGCAGTAGACCGTGCCCATGCCGCCCGCACCAATCACGTTGACGAATTCGAAGAAACCGAGACGGTCGCCGGCGCTCAGGGTCATTTGGGCGTATCTGCGGCACGGTTATACCGCGATCTGTGAAGGACGACACGTCAAAGTTGTCTGCGGGTGGCAGGCTCCCCATCGGATCCGCGTCGAATGCGCTTACTTTCCACTCAATGACGACGGCGCCCACCGTTCCGGTGAAGTCAGACGAGGCCGCCTGCCAGCCGACCGCTGTCGTGCCCAACGCCGTCACGCCAGTGGCGTCGGCGATCGGCACGCTGTAGCGCAGCTTAGCTTCCTGGGGGCCGTCGCCGCTTTCCGCGAATGCGCCTCCTCCAATGACGCGGTCTCGCCTGTCTCTCAGAGCACGCGCGCGACGTCAACACCTAGTGTTTCGTCCTCGCGGTATTCAAGCTGCGGTACCATGCCGGCGCTGGCGTATGCGAATGGCTGGCCTGTGGGCTGCACTTGCTTCCGTGTTTACTTTGATGGGTCTGCTGCCGCGGGGAGGCGGTTGATCAATTCATCACAGCCTCCGGCCTGAAACTGCACTACCGCCGTCGATGATGCGTCGTCGACGTGAAGCGCCTCGTTCGTCAGCGCCGTTCGACTGGTTGACCGATGCGGTGCCGATCGCTATGCGATTCAGCTATCGCCCGAGCGAAATCCAGATCCCGATTCGGGCGCGTCGGGCGTCCTCCTCCAGTCGTTTGAACTCCACCTCGTGCCCGAACTCGCGCGTGAGATCGACGCGCGCATGTCCCGTTCGCAGCATTTCAGCATTGACGAACCGGCCATCGTCGAGAAACAGGTACGCGCGTCGCTCGCCTCTGTTGGAGACCAGTGGATCGTACTCGACACGAACGGTTCTTCCGAGGATCAGTTTCTGAAGGAAGGCGCGAGAAGGCTGTTCTCGCTTGAAATTGTAGGCGCCGCTGATGAGCGGCGGCGCGGGGCGCTGTCCATCGGTGTTGGGTTGAGGAGCCGGGCTGCTGCCGTGGCCAAACCGCAGCGCCCGCACGTCCGCGCTCCGCACGCCCAGCAACCGCACCCTCCCCACGCCGGAGATCACGACCGTGTCTCCGCTCGGAACTTTCGTTACGGTCAGTGGCGTCGCGCCCCTCGCGGGCTGTTGGTTCGCCCGGGTTACGGGAATCACCGCGAGCGCGAGAAAAATCGCAACCGCCTTCATAGGTCTCCTCGTGGGTTGCTCCGGTCAGATCTCATGCGGCCGGAATGGTGGACACGTGACGTTAGACGTCAGGCTGTCTCCGGCGGCCGTGCCCTGGCCCAAACTCGCGCACCGCCGCAAGTGGCAACCCGAGGGCTTCCTCCCACCGTTGCACTCGAACGCCCTCGCTCCGCTCGACCTGGCCCCTGCGCGAAGCGATTGCGATCGACGGGCGCATCGCCGCTGTCATCGCCGTCAGTGCTCTGCGCTGTGTGCTCGCTGTGGCGGTGCCCGCAGCATGGGCGGCACGGACACTGTTACGTCACTTCTCGCCGGTAGGGCAGTCCGCGGCGGGGCGGCGGACAAGGACGCTGGCGGCGCGGCCAGGTCGTGGTGCAGATGGCGAATTCGATCCGGACTTTCGCGAGGAGTGAAGTCGATGAAGGTGGAGGAAGTCGGGAAGTTGTCTCCCTGCGTCGTCCGGCATCTAGCAGCCGATGCCAGACTTTCACCACGGCCTGCTTCGAGGAAGTTTGGATATGAAGAGGAGGCCCTCGGCTCGTCGGCTGTCCGCGAGTAGACAGCGACAAGCTGATTGGGGCGTGGATACGGCAGCGGATTCAGCACGACACCGTTGACGATCGAAAGGACGGCCGTGTTGACGCCAATACCCAGCGCGAGCATCAAGACTGCCGCGGCCGTGAACCCGGGAGTTCGGCGTAGCAACCGCAACGCGTCACGCGGTGTTCCTGTGCGATTTGCTCTCCACCGGCCATATAAGCCGCATCGCTCGAGCGTCCTCCCGCGACGGTCCATGTTCCTCGATCGTTGGCCGATCCTCATCTGAGAAGGGTGATGACGAACAACCCGGCGCCCAGCAAGCCCAGAAGCCCTGATCCGAACCAGACGAGGCGTTGCCTGGTCAAAGCCGCGACGGCCCCGAGTGCGATGGCTACCTGCAGGAGCGCAACACTATTCGCGAACCGATGGTGATGCGCGAGAAGCCGGTCGGCCTCCTCAGACTTCTCGTCGCGCGCATGCTCTTTTTCTCGAGCCGCCCGCTCGATGTCCTTTTGCTCCGCCGCGTACCGCTGGATCGACGACTCAATCGCCGGCGGCGGCGTCTTGCCGGCAGCGCTCCAGATGGCGCGGGTCTGTTCTTCGATGTTGGTCTTGATCCCTTTGGCCTGGTAATAGGCCCATTGATCGGACGCTTCCGCCTGAAGCCGCCCCGCCTCCGTCTTCAATACCAGGGCCTCGTTCACCGTCCCACCGGCTCGCAAGGCAGCGACGGCGCCGAACGCCGCGAGCAAAGCCGTCGACAGCGCAATATTGCGGAGCAGAGTGTCGAGCGGCGGCTCGTCAATGGTTTCCTGAAGGCGGTCGACGTCGACCTCCGGTTCCTCGGGCATGCCCGCCATGATAGCCCGATCGCTTCACCCCGGCAGGTGAACAGCATCGAGCGCAGAGCGCGTCCGGCGCAGTCGTTCCGGAAATTCAACGGAGCAAAACGATCACCGCCGCGGACGAATGACGAGAGTGGTGCGGGCGCTGCCGGAGCATGGGGGATTTGCCGCCGCCGCAACCGTGTACTTATCGGGCGCCGGATAGTTGTGCCGCACGTGGTCCGGAAACTGCCGGGACCGTGTATCGCGATTCCCGTCGCCGAAATCGAGCGTGTAGCTGCACGTGCCGCTCCCGATGGTTTCGATCGTCACGGGCTTCGCGACACGATTCTTGGGTAACGACTCGTCGCCTTGCGGCGACCTATCGAGCCGTCCCCGATCAGTAGACATTACGGCGTCACGCAGGAGCTACTCGACACCACGCCGCAGAAACCGCCTTTCGCCCAGTGCACGTGCGCTTTCCAACGGTGTCGCCGCGCGAACATGGTCCGATTGCCGGCGGTAGGTAAGCGTGCGCGTCTCCACCTCGGAGTCAGACCGTCGATTGACGACCGTGATGAGCAATCTGCCCTGCTCGTCGAGCCACCACACCTCGGTGTATTCCGTGTGTGGGCCCAAGTCCTGAGTCAGTCCCGAGTAGCGCACCCGGTCTCGATGCGGAGCCGATCGCCTTACCCACCGCACCGACACGCGACTCCATGCACGGTTGACGTACGGATCCGACCGTCTCCGACGCTGCCGCTGACCGTGCGACCCTCCGTACCGATGTGATACGTCTCGGCACGCATTCCGCTTTCGAAGTGTCTCTCAACCGTGAGCTCAACGAAGGCTGGTCTGTCGACGAGTCACTGACCCGCGACACTGGCACAAAGGGCTGGCATAATTGCCATCGCACAGGAGGGTCTTATGCCGTTGCTCCTATTGGCCGCCGCGGGTCTGCTCGCCTCCGCCCTCGCGCTGGGCGCGCAGACATCGGCCTCGTCGACTTCCCTCGACTTCGAATTCTTCAGGGTGCGTGTTCAGTCTGTCTTCACCACGAAACGTCCCGGCAATGCGCGGTGCGTCACGTGCCACGCTCTGGGGACGACCATGCAGCTGCAACCGCTTTCGCCGGGAAGCGCGACGTGGAACGAAGAACAGTCGCGCAAGAACTTCGAGATCGTCCGATCGCGTGTCGTGCCGGGAAACCCGGCGGCGAGCCGGTTGTTGCAACATCCCCTTGCCGAAAGCGCCGGCGGCGATCCGCATCACGACGGGGGCAAACACTGGACGTCGAAGGACGATCCCGAATATCAGATGCTTGCCGCCTGGGTTCGCGGGGAGACGATGGGGAGCGTCGCAGCGGTGCACGGCAACGTCCGAATCATCCAGACGAACAGCGCCGGCGACAACGTGCATGTCATCGACCCGCTCACGAACATGGTCGTTGGACAGATCAACGGGATCGAAGTCGGCCATGGGGCGGCTGCCGCGCCGGACGGCAGTCGGCTCTACTTCAGCAATGAAGCCGACACCACGCTCGATGTGGTCGACGGACGAACGCTGAGGGTCACGAACAAGATCCAGCTGAGTGGACATCCCAACAACATCGCGGCCAGCCGCGACGGCAAGCGAGTGTACGTCGCGATCCGCGAAGAGCCCGGCGCCGTCGACGTCATTGATACGCTCGCACTGCAGCGGGTCAAGAGCATCCCCGTGAAGGGCGCCGTGCACAACACGTACGTGACGCCGGACGGCCGATACGTAGTGGCCGGCAGCATCCAGGGCAAAAACGCGACGATCATCGACGCACAGACCGAACAGCCGCTGTGGGTGTTGGATTTCGAACTCGGCGTGCGTCCAATGGCGTTCGAGACGAACCCCGACGGCTCGACGAAGCGTATGTTCGTACAGCTCACCGAGTTCAATGGTTTTGCGGTCGTGGACTTCGCGACGCACAAGGAAGTGACGCGCATCGAGCTCCCGAAGCTTGGCCCCGGGAAGAAGCCGATCCTCGAAGGAGGCAACGCCTCCCACGGAATGGCAGTCAGCGCGGATGGACAGAGGCTCGTCGTCGACAGTCGTTTAAACAGCGCTGTCTACGTGTACTCGCTGCCCGAACTCACGCTTCTGGGCTCAGTCGACGTGGGCAGAGCGCCAGACTGGGTGACGCTGACGCCCGACGGCAAGACGGCCTACGTAGCGAATGCCGGGTCGAACTCCGTGTCGGTGGTCGATATCGTCGCACTGAAAGAAGTCACGCGGATTCCGGTCGGACAGGTTCCGAAGCGGAACATCACCGTCATGCTGCCTTCACCTATGACTTCGCGCTCCGCTATCAGATGAGTCGGCGTTCTGAAAATGGCCGGGGTGCGTGCGCGACGCGATTTCGATTGCAGCCGTCGGCTCCCGCGCCCTCAACGACACGCGCGCGGTTGTGAATTCGCTGTGTCGCGGATCTTTATTCACGAAGCGCTGTGAGACCAACGTGGCGACCCAGTCTATCGCCTCCAGATCATCCAGACGAAACCGCCGACGAACCCGAGCAACGCCGCCAAGAGGATCGACCCTGAGCCGATGATCGCGCCGGCACCCTCGCTGCCGGGTTGAGTTGCGCCAGTCCGAGAGAGAAAGATGGGCAGGGCAAGTGGGAGGACGAACCGGACGACCATCCATAGAATCGCCGTCGCGATCCCAGTCAGAACGCCGAAACCAGCCGCAGTCAAGTAGCGCATCGGCGCCGATTGTGATCGGCCGCAATTAAGATAACGTAGTCACAGGCTGGCGGAGAGAGTCGGATTCGAATGATCGGTTGGAGGGGCCTCTCATGATCGGTGTGAAACAAGTTCAACGAAGTCTCCTCGTCATCACGTTCGCGCTCGCGGCTGCAAGCGCGTATGGCCAGGCGGCGCCGAGCAAGCAGAAACCGTTCGAACCAGTCAGCGGTCAGCCCGGGAAGGATGTGGTCTGGGTGCCGACGCCGCAGCCCACCGTGGACAAGATGCTCGAGCTGACGAAGGTCACGGCGAAGGACTACATCGTCGACCTCGGGTCGGGCAACGGCATCACGGTGATTAGCGCCGCGAAAAAGGGGGCGACGGCACTCGGGGTGGAGTTCAACCCGGACATGGTGGCGCTGTCGCGGCGACTGGCAAAGGAAGCGGGCGTCTCAGACAGGGCGACGTTCGTCCAAGGCGATCTGTTCGAGGCGGACTTGTCGAAGGCGACGGTGATCACGCTGTTCCTCCTGCCGGACATCAACCTGCGCCTCAGGCCAAAACTGCTCGACCTCAAGCCTGGCACGCGGATCGCGTCGAACACGTTTGAGATGGGCGACTGGGAACCGGACGCACAGGCGGCCTCGTCACCTTGCACGACATACTGCACGGCGCTCGCGTGGGTGGTGCCAGCAAAAGTCGCCGGCAAGTGGCGGCTCGGTCACCAGACGCTGACGCTGACGCAGCAGTATCAGACGATTTCGGGCACGCTCGGATCGACTCCAATCAGTGAGGGCAAACTCAATGGCGAGGAGATTACGTTCGCGGCAGGGACGCAGAAATACACGGGCCGCGTGAACGGCACTACGATGAGCGGTTCGGGATGGTCAGCGACCAGAATGTAGGGCGCTTCAGTTGATTCAAAAACGCTGGCGGGGAGAGTGGAATCGACCTTTGTCGCCAGCGACCCTGCCACCTGTCCAAAATCGTTGCCGCCCCTGGCGGCCGCGCCCGGCAGCGGTGGCAGGTCGAGATACCGTGCAGAAGTCGTCGATCGCCTGCCGCAAAGCCCGGACAGTGCGAAGTCCCAGCGCGGCGGCAGCAGATCGGATATTCCCGAAGTGTGAATGAGCGCCGAGGCCGTGCGGCCCAGGCAGTTCGCCGCCGCCCGGAGTCCCGGCAAATACGGGAGCCGAGAATCTCTGGATGACGCTCGAACACGCATCCGCAACGACCAGGTTGTCGGATTGGTCTATCGCCAGTCCGGTTGGGCAGCCAGCCGGCTCCGAGCAGCGAGACGATCCCGATTTCCTGAACCGTCGATGAAAACCTTCAGGTGCGACTGCGCGATTAGAGAATTGACACACTCGAGGAGGGCACGCACAAGATGTTGTGCCCTCCCACTCCTTCATTGACGGAACGAACATTGATCTGACCGACGACGGTAGCCATAGCCGTCCAACTGCTCGAGCACGGCGCCGATCACCCTGCTGCCGCCGCGGCGGTTCCGCACTTCGGGCAGAAAGGAAAGAACACATTCCGCCGAATGTCGCAGCTCCTGCAACGGTCGAACAACTTCAATCCGCAGTGCACACAGTAGTCGGGTACCACGTCGCCGGTGGTCATGAGTGCGCGCTGGCAGGCGGGACAGACGTTGACTGTCATTTTCTTCAATGCTTCTTCAGGCGCAAGCGCCTGACGTCGCTCGGCCTCGTTCTGCTGTTCGACCTGACGGCGCCTGGCCAGATATGAGCGCATCGCTCGGATGATGTAGTGGCCGCCCACCGCCGTCATGGCGATGCCGACCGCATACCGCACGTAGCCGCCGTAACTCGGCAAGTACGGGACGAGCTCAACGAAAAACGTGAAGAGTGCAAAAATCACGAAGCCGCGCATCAGCAGCCAATACTCGCTGCGCCGCTTCTTCATCACGAACCACCACGCCACCACGAGCAGCGGCAGCGTCAACGCGAGACGCCAGGCGAAGACGCGAAATTCCTGGCGGAATACTGCTGACTCGTACGCGTCCCTCGCGTCTTCCACCAACTGCCGCTCGGTCCTCTCGCTGGCCGCCAGCATCTGTCTCGTATCGAGGAGATCCTTCTCGATTCGTTCGAGGGCGATCTGCGCCTCACGTTCGCTCGCCTTGAGCCGATCGAGCTCCCGCGTGCGCTGCAGGACCTCGGCATCCTGCCCCGGGTCCGTCGTGGCGGTGCGCGTCGCAATCCAGTTCGAGTAGGCGGAACGGGCCGATTGGTACGCATTGCTGACCGCCGTCAGATGCAGCGCCGCCTGAGCGCGCCGATCCCCCAGGTCACGCTCGAGATCCCGGAGGCGACGGATCTCGGCGCGTGCGCGCTCGAGCGGCCTCTCGTCGGCAAACTGCTCAAGGGTCAATGGCTGTTCGATCCGCGGCAAGTCGCCGATTATCGTGCTGCCCAACCCAATCAGGAACGAGGCGAACACCAACGAGACGATCCACATCGCGAGCCGGAACAGCCGCTCGGGAACGAAGAGACTCTTGAACATGCGTCTTCCTTCAGCCATCGATCAGCGCGCAATGTGCGGCCGAAAGCCTTTCGAGGAGGGCCGCAAGTAAGATTGTGGGGAGACGATTAGAGTAGCACGTTCGGCGAGCCGTCGCTGGCGTGACGGATCCGGTCTCGGCCGGCTCGACTCCCAATGGAAATGTTGTAGAAACAACCCCGTTGTCACATTTGCGCGGGCTTGCATCACATTTCGCAAGTTCGCGTTTTGCTGTACGGCCGGGGAGCCTCCGCCTCCCGCTGACAGGCGAGCTGCCCTTCCTGAGACAAGGGTGACACTGCCGCGGATCGTGCTGCCCCAAACCGAGCGGCAGAATCAGCAGATGAAGCAGAATGAGTAGAGTCGACTTCGATCGTCGACGGAGGACGCTCGCATGAGAACCAAGATGTTGGTTGTTGCAGCGATCGGTGTTTGCTTCATTCGGGGTGAAGTTCTCCGAGGACAGACGGCTCCTCGCGTCCGCCTGGTCTTCGATCAAGCTCACGGCGAACAGCCACCGCCTGGGCAAATGGATCCGATCGCCAGGAAACTCGGCCTGGAGATTCAAACATCCGCCGAATCGATCAGCAGCCGAGCGCTAGAGGGCGCCCGCATTCTCTATCTCCGCGCTCCTTCGAAGGAGTTCACCGCCGTCGAGACAGAAGCGATTGTCGGCTTCGTGAAGAGTGGCGGATCTCTGCTGCTGGTACTCGACGAGGAGCGGCGGCAGTCCTTGGACAAGACGCGAGTGAATGACCTCATTAGCCCGTTCGGTATGAGGCTGACAGCCGACACTGAGTACCTGCCCAACGCTGGAGTGATCGCCAAGGCTGGGGAGATCAACAAGGCGGACCGAGAGGTGCCCTATGATGGCGGGCGCGCGGTCGAAGGAGGCACGGCGTTCGCGTTTCAGCTCGACAAAGAGGGTCGCCCTGCGCAACCGTTTGCGGCCTACAAACGCCTCGACAACGGAGGGCGCATTGTGGTGCTCGGCGAGGGCATGGCGTCGCTGTTTCTGGGTGACCCCAACGGTGTGAGGCTCTCAGGCGGTCCGAATACTCCGACTACCTACTGGGGGAAGGACAGCGCCATCTTCATGGAGGAAGTGCTGGTATGGCTCTCCGGGCAATTGGGCCGAGACAGGTTTTGACAATCACCATCGACGTTAATCGCGACTGTCCGTCGCAATCCCGGCCGGAACTAGTCGGCGGTAGCGGTGATCACCAACGGTATGTCCTGATCGAAGGCGTGGCAAACGCGCTCCGGTCGGCGCGAGCTGGACGTGGAGCGACTTGCGCCGCAACACGACGAGTGTAGGCCCTTCTTGTCGAAGCTGAAAGGCTACTGGCCTTGCAGATCATCGAGACGAAGAATATCGGTGGCAAATTCGCGCGCGAACTCTTCGTCGTGCGTCGACACGAGAATCGCGCGGTCTCCGGTCGCGAGGCGGCGCAGCAGTTCACCGAGTTCGGTCCGACGGGCGGGATCGAGCGACGCCGTCGGTTCATCCATCATCAAGATCGGCGGTTCCACCGCCAATGCGCGGGCGATCGCGACGCGTTGCGCCTCGCCACCTGACAGCTCCCGCGGCAGCGCGTGCGCGCGCTGCTCGATACCGAGCGAGCGCAGCAATTCGAGCGCCCGGGTTGCGGCGTCGTCCACTGCCGTGCCGTGTGCGTGGATCGGGGCCAGCGTGATGTTCTTCAATGCGGACAGATGCTCAAACAAATGATGAAACTGGAACACGAGGCCCACGCGGCGCCGCAACTGGCGCAGCAACTCGCCGTGAATCGCGCGTCCTCCTTCCAGCATCAATCCGTCGACGATGATCAGGCCTTCGTCGAAGCGTTCAAGCGCGGCAATGGCGCGTAGCATCGTGGTCTTGCCGGATCCCGATGGACCCATGAGCGCGACGAGCCCTCCTTTCGATACCACAAAGCTCACGCCGTTGAGGATCCGCCGCGCCCCCCGACAGACGTGCACATCACGGACCTCGAGGACCGGCGCGCTCACAGTGTCGGCGCCTTCCATTGCCGCTCGAGCCGGCGCGCCGCACCGGCGAGCGGCAGTGACATGGCTAGGTAGATTGCCGCGCACAACAAACCCGGGATCACCCAGCTGCCTAGGTTCGTCGCGAACACCTGCGTCTGCTTCGTGAGCTCCATCACCGTCAGCACAGAAACGAGCGACGAATCCTTCAGCAGCGCAACGAAATCATTCGTCATCGGCGCCAACGCCAGGCGGAATGCCTGCGGCCCCCGAACGAGCGTCAGCACCTGTCGCTCGCTGAGCCCGAGTGTGCGCGCTGCTTCCAGCTGGCCGACCGGGACGGCCTCCAGCGCGCTGCGATAGATTTCGCTCTCGTACGCTGCGTAGTTGAGTGCCAGCCCGGTGAGCGCCGCCGCGAAGGCCGGCAGTCGGATCGCCGCTGCCAGCCCGTAATAAATCACGAACAACTGCAGCAGGATTGGCGTGCCGCGCATCAGCTCGACATAGCCGGTCAGGGTCAACCGGACGAGAGCGGTCCCATACACGCGGCCGCTGGCGATCAGCACGCCAAGACAGACCGCGAGAGCCATCGACAGACACGACAGCAGCAGCGTGACGCCGGCGGCCCTGATCAGCGACGGCAGGTAACGCCGCGTCGCCTGCCAACGCGTCAGCGTCGCCACGCCGATGACTCCGTCGACCCCCGAAATCGGTGGCACCGGCTTTCCCGCGAGGAGCCGCGCATACAATCGAGGCTGATCGTCGTTCCACACGCCCCATTTCCGGAGGATGCGTTCCAGCGAGCCATCACGCATCGCGGCGCGGAGGGATTCGTTCATCGCCTCGCGCAGCGCCCCGTTGCGCGACGCGAGGATACCGACGTAGTGTCCGACCGCAACGGTGCCTGGTTGCACCGTGATGCCGGACATTTCTCGGCGGCGCCGCTCAGCGAGCACGTTGTCCAGCAGCACGCCATCGACGCGCCCCAGCCGGAGGTCCTCGTAGGGATGCACATCATCCTCGTACGACACTGCCTGAATGCCGTAGCGGCCCTCTGCGCGAAGTAGGATTTCATATGCGATCGTACCGGCCAATGTCGCAACACGGCGACCCGCGAAGTCCGCGAGCGTTCGGAGGCGTGCGACGTCGCTATCGCGCACCGTGAGCACTTCGCGGAATTCGTAGTAGGGAATGGTGGGGCACATCACCGCCCGGCGGGTCGGGGTGTCTTCAATACCGCTCAAGCCGATATCGGCATCGTCGCGTTCGACCGATTGATCGATCGATGTGAACTGAACGAACACGAACTGGGGTATCCGTCCCAGTCCGCGCGCGAGCAGCGACGCGATCTCGACGTCGAACCCGGTCAGCCGGGTCGGGTCGGCGGGGTTCGCCTGCACAAAGGGCGCGCCCCCTTCAGGATCGCCGGCCCACCGCAGCTCGCGCGGCGGAGCACTCGCGCTGCTCACGCTCGCAGCCGGGAAGCCAAGCAGCGTCAGCGCGGTAATCACCTTCAAGTACATGTCGCGCGTTCAGTGAACCCTGATCGATTCGACACATTGCCGGTTTGTGTCGACTGCCACGGCACGCGTGTCATATACCATTATTCCGCTCAGAAGTTAGCCTCACTCCGTCCGCAGTGCGACGATCGGGTCGACGCGGATTGCACGCCGGGCGGGCAGACAGCTGGCCAACAGCGCGGAGATCGCAAGCATCAGCAGGACCGCCATATACGTGAACGGGTCGCTGCTCAAGATTGAGTCGGGCTGCGTCGCACGCGCAATTCTGTTCGTCAGAACGGTTTACCGGGCATAGTGTCGGGTACTACACAAGAATGTTTGTGATGCTGGCTTGAGAACGGGCCGAAACATTCTTTCGCATCGGAGCGCCCACAGCGCAGCGCCGCAAATCAGCCGTTCCTCCGGAGATAGGGATCTGAGAATGCGACCAAGCAGCTCCTGCTCGCGTGGCCAATCGCACGGCGCAGAGTGGCTGCGGTTCGTCCACGACTTTGAGCTGAGCCTCGAGCTCCTCTCGGCGCGTCACGTCCGAGACAAGTTCGTTCTTTGCCTCACTCGCGGGCAGCCGGTCGTCCAGAACGAGATCAGCAGCTTCTTCCTGCGCGCCTCGATCCGCGCGAACTCGCGCCTCGCAGCGTTGACGCTGGCGCCGCACTCCATGCTCACGCGGTTCATCTCCTTCGCGAACTCCCCAGGAGGCGATGCTCGAACAGATTTTCGAACGTTCCGTCGTACTTCGACCGTTGCCATTCATCATCTGATGACGGCGCGCAATGCGGCTTGACTGAGCGGCGAAATCCGCTTTCTGCTCCCGTTACTGCTGCGGCGACTGTGAAGCGTTGTTGTGGCAGCCAGATCGACGTCGCTCTCCGCACAGGCTGATCCAGACGTCACGCATCGACGCGTTCGCCGCGGAAATTGAACCAGCTCAACCGCCGCGCTACGCTATGCTGCCTCCGTCACAGGCGATCCATAGAGTTCAAGCGACTGATGGGTAGCGACGGAGTCCTGGAGCTCTGTTTTATGAACGTTCTGTGAATCGTCAGCAGCTCTAACTCCCACAGGAAGACTAAAGCAGATCACGAGCGCGAGGGTGCGGATGATGCCTAGAATGGTCGGCTACTGGGATGCACCCTGGTGCGCACGGCTCGTACTCCCGCGCCCGAATGGTCTGATTCGTGTCGGATGGCGTCTCTCTGAACGAGACAAGATTACCAAGTATCTCCGAAGCGGCGTGCCCATCAACTCATTCGCGGGATTCGCAAGATGCCGTCTCTGCGATAGTGCTCGGGACCTGCAGTAACGCTAGGCCGGACCCCGGCTGCACGTCCGGGCTGGCGTGTCAAATGACGACAACGTGGAGTTCCGTCGGCATCGATGGTATCCGGCCCCGATTGAACCCGTGACGGCGGCGGCAATTTGCAAGAATCTGCAAGCCGTTCCGGAACACGCGTCTGCGACCGGCTGCAGACGGCCACGATGGTGAGACAGCCGACCCCGATTTTCCGGGGTCGGCTGCGATGTGCTGTCGTTGGTTCCTGCCTGTCACGCCGGAGGTCGCGAGTTCGAATCTCGTCGGCCCCGCCAAATACTTTCAGTTCAACGAGCTCTACACTCAGCTACACGCAATGACCTCCGGCGAGAAAGCCGGAGGTCGTGACGTATTTCCCGATTATGCGAAAAAATCTCCAACAAACGTCCGACTCGCGTTGTGATTCGTCGAGCAGGACTCGTGAAATTGCGGACGTTTCGGTGGGTCAGCGTGGCACCGAGCGTGGCACCCTTGAGGCTGATCGTCCAAGAACAACAGCGCCGGGCGTTTTCCCAGTTGGTCTGATAAACACTACGGCGCCTTTTGATTAATTTCGAATCGTCCTGTATCGGCCGATGGCAAGGATCCAGGGACGCAGCTATTCCGGATTCGCGCCGAAGGCAAGTAGGCGGCCATCACAATCCTTCACGACGAATTCGCGCGAGCGCCAGGACGTGTTGGCAAGCGCTCGCGTGAACTCGACACCTCGGCTGGCATACTCCGCGTACAGCGCGTCCGCGTCGTCAATGAACAGGTAGGCGTCGAGCAACTCGTCGTCGTATTTGTCGGGAGTCGGCGCGGGCGAGTCCGCGCAGCGGAAGTGGATTCTGTGCTGGTCTCGCGCGACGATGGCATAGACTGGTGGATCCTGCCAGGTGCCGATACAGTTGAATCCAAGTTTGTCCTTGTAATACGTGAGGGTCGCAGGCAGGTCCGTCGTGAAGAATTGGGGCGCAATCTGGCGGATCATGGCGCTCAACAGGTTCAGCCAGGTCAACGTTGGTTCAGCGTTGCCGTTTTTCAGCGGCGGCTATTCCCAGTCGTAGTTCAGCGCGAACGGATGCTCGTTGCCGTGCCCCACGGCCGACGTTCCCTCGCCGCGCAGGCCCCGAAGCTCTCCCGTTGCGGAGTCCGCGATGCTCGGCAACGCGAGATCAGCGGTCCACTTACCGCCGCTGGCCCGCTTTCTCGGTCCACCGGGCCCTCGATCCAGCCGCGCTTCTCGAGGCGATACTGCGGGTGAATGCCTGGGAGGCAAGCTCGGCGACACGGCGCCGCCGTACAGAATCGGAAGCGGCAGATCCAACACGATTAGACGAGGCAGGCGCCGCTCGACCAACATTCAATCCCGCAGATGAATTCGCGTCGGCTGTTTGCGTCATGGATCGCGTGACTCCGAGGCTGCCGGTCGCGCACCAGATCGCGTGTTTCAAGGAGCCCAGTTCACGGTCAATTTGAAAACGTCCTGCCCAGTGGTTGACGACCAGTTTGCCGACCCGCGGTCGTTGCGTCCGATCACCATAACGGGGTCCAAATGCCTCCCACTTACGTTAATGTCGAACGCAATCGAGACGCTATCTGCGTCTCGAAACGTCGGCGTGAACGCGATACGGCCGACGCCGGCAATTTCGAGACGTCCAGCCGTGCCAGCTCTGACGGACATCTCAGGATTCCCTACCAGCACTCCGTTTCGATAGACCTCGAAGTCAAGCCGAATCGTGGTCTGGGCGGCCACCAGTGACATCGTGTTGAAGAGGACAAGAGCCGGCAGCAAACATCGGCCAATGGTCATGAGAGCTCCTTCACGATCTTCAAACGCGTATGGTACTCGTCGACTGCTCAAATTACTAGGCGGGTGGACGCTCCTGTCGGTTGATTCGGGACTGGCTGTAAGTCACTGCTCACGCAGATCCTTCAAGCTTACACATCAAGAACGAGCTCTCGATGCGACCAACATTGACATTGATGATCGGTTGATGCGGCAGGCGTTCGCGACGAGCCCCCAGCGAAAAACGTCGAGCGCCAGCTGCTGAAGCCTGACGTGTTGGACGCAGACGGCATCGATTTGGCGGGAGAGAAGCCGCACGGAACTATCGCATGCTGCGGAGTCGCGGATCCACCGCGCGAAAGACGATCGATTGTCTGATCGCCACGTTCTGCACACGCGAACACCACTTCCTATTGCATCGCGATCGCGGTTTCGATCCGTTCGAAAATTTCTTGCGCTCTCGGTCATTCACGCCTGAACCTGTCGTGGACGGGTCTACGCGCCACAAGCACCTTGCATCAGTCCTCGCGCGACCGCCAACGCGGTGAACTCTTGGCCAAGCGGCGACGTTCGAACGTGAGCCCTGAACGCCAGTTGGGCGGACGAGGGGGGCACGGGTACTGCCATGGGTCCGTTCCTTTAGGTCGGCGGTCACGCGCAAACGCTGTCGTCTTTGCCACCTGCGCGTCTGCATCGTGCCCTGAAAATCGCCCGAGGTTCGCCCTGTTGAACACAGTCCCGGCCGCCCCTCGCATCGCCGCCCGCCGATGGCGCACTCCCAATGTGCAATTGCGCACACAGCGCGAGCACGCGTGCGCGTATACTCCGCGAAATGTCCGATCCGGGCCAGCCATCGAATCGAGGGATCCCTCTTTTCAGCATCCGCGAGGGGCGCCCCACTCGGTCCTGTTCGAGGCCGGCTCGACTTGGGCCGCATTTAACGGGATAACGCGCTAGCCGCGGTGACGTCAGACTTCGCCAGTGAAGGCCCGCAGCCGCGATACTCGTGCGACCGACTGTCTGGGTGATCGACCGCAGTGTCGCCGAAGTCCTTCCGCGCGTCCAAGGACGACGCCGAGTCGACATGAGCACGAGGGACGTATCGCGCTTGACCGTGCAGTGATCCGCTTCGGCCTCAGATAACACGTCAGCCATCTCGGACAGGGGAGTCGTTGAGCGCCAAGTTGGCGCGTCGGCCGTTCTCGACGTCTTCCGTAGCCAGCGGCTTCTCCGAGCATGCGCGCAAGCCCGCGTGCGCACAGTGCTCAGTGTATGCCGATATTGGCGTGATGTGTACCCCCGCGGATGGCGCCGAGGTCCGCGACGCTCGCGATCGAGGAAGCGCGACACTGCAACGACGAGCGCTGGCGCTCAAATCTCCTGCGCGAACCATCGAGGTCTGAACATGCGTACTTTCATTCTTACACTGCCGCACACGTCTGATTCGCATCGCAAGCAGCACGTCACTTGGTCGTCGCAAACGCACACGCAACGCTACGTCTGTGTCGCAATCCGCGGAGCGGCGCTCGCGCTGCTCCTTCTTGCCCTCGCTGTCCCTAGCATCGCCCAGCCTGCCGCGCTGCTGATTTCGACCGCGCCAGTGGACGGCACCGTTCCGACCATTCGCAAGATTCCGCTGACAGGCGCGAATCTCGGTATCTTTGCGTCTGTCGGGCTGAACGGCGCCTTGGGGTTGGCCCTCGATCGAGCTGGCAACGTATATGCGGCCAACGTCGGCGACGGCACGATTCACAGGTTCTCCGCGACGGGCGCGGATCTCGGCGTCTTCGCCGCCGTGCAGGAACCGCTCGCTTTGACGTTTGACAGAGCCGGCAACCTGTTCGTGTCTGACATTTTCAACAATACGATTCACAAATTCTCGGAAACAGGCCAGGACCTCGGCGCGGTGACGTCGCTTCTGGGATTCGGCTGTCCGGCTGACCTCGTCGTCAATCGTTCTGGCAACCTGCTCGTGGTCGATCCCTGTGTGAGTGTGATCCGCGAGTTCTCACCGACGGGCGAGAGCCTCGGCGTCTTCGCCTCGGCGGGGCTGAGTGCTCCCTTGGGTATCGCACTCGACAACTCCGGAAACGTGTTCGTCTCCAACACCGCCGGGCTATTCAAAAACACCATTCACGAGTTTTCGGCGACGGGTCAGGATCTCGGTCTGTTCGCCTCGACAGGGTTGGCCTTTCCGGCCCGGCTCGCCATCGACCGGATCGGCAACGTATTCGCCGCCAACATGCAACAGCTGCCAGGCGCAGCTTCTGGCGAATTCTCGATCCGTAAATTTTCACCCGCTAAGGACGATCTCGGCGATTTCGCGACGCTGACCGGCGTGCCTCTGGCGCTCGTAATTACCGCTCCGGCGTTTGCAGGAACGCCTGGGATGCCCAACTGTCACGGCAGGAGTATCTCCAGGTTAAACCATCAGTTCGGCAACATCCGCGCGGCGGTCTCAGCATTGGGATTGCCGAGCGTGCGTGCACTCCAGCAGGCGATTGATGTGTTTTGTGAAATTCGGTGAATACAACGGGAGGCTCTATGAAACGTGCCACACCAGGCTCTGGGTTGATGTTGGGAGCGGCGCTCCCTGTTCCTGGCGGCACCGCACCGATCCTGCCGGTGAGGAGTTATCGGGCGATGCGCACGTGTTCGGCGATCCAATCGGCCGCCCGATTGTCACCTTCAAGCCCGCCTGGGAGGCGACCGAAGCGCCATTTCGCGCCACCCGCGACAACGCGTAGCACGATCGATCGCTGCGGGCGCGAGATCCGTGGTGGGCGCTTTCGTTATTCGTGCCTCAGGGCAATCATGGGCTGAACGCGAACGGCGCGTCTCGCGGGAACCCAGCACGCGAGCACCCCGATGGTGGTGATCAGCAGAATCACGACCGCGAACGTCAGGGGATCGTTCGGCGATGTGTTCCAGAGCTGCGCCGTCAACAGACGATTCGTGGCGAAGCTGATGGCCAGCCCGATGAGCAGGCCAGCGGCAACCAGCTGCAGGCCGAACCGCACGATCATTCGAATCACGTGCCCGGACTCTCCGCCGAGCGCCATGCGGATCGCGATCTCGCGCGTTTGTTGCGACACGGTGTAGGCCAGCACACCGTAGATACCGAGCGCCACGAGGAAAGCGCCCGTCGCAGCAAAAATGCCCAGCACGAGCAGGATGAAGCCCGGACGCGCGTAGAAATTCATCTGAATCAGTCGTTCGAGCGTGAGCGGATCCGCGAGCGCCACCTGCGCATCCACCACCTGGATCTCACGACGGAGAGTGTTCAACGCGCGCAGCGGATCATCGGTCGTGCGCACGAGCAGCCCGACAGCGCCGGGGAGCCGCAGACTGAATGGAACCATTACTTCCGGCGCCGGGTTCTCACGCGGTCCCACGGTCGCCACATCCCGCATGATCCCTATGATCTGGAATGTGGGATCGGTGATGGGCCGGGGCAGAGTTGTCAGCCGCGGAAGCCGGATGACGCGCGCGAGAGGGTCCTCGGATCCGAAGTATCGCCGCGCCAGCGTTTCGTTGATGACGGCAACGCGGTGCGCCTGCTCAATGTCGATCGTCGAGAGTCCGCGCCCCTTCATGATCGGAATGCCGAGCGTATCGGGGAGGCGCTCGCTTCCGAACACGATCAGGGCCGGTGAGGATGGGTCCGTTGTCACCCCGGGGATCTCGAGCGCGCTCGGAAGGCCGCCGAAGGGAGGGAAGCCGAACCCACTCACCATGGCAACGGAGACGACACCGGGCACCGTCGCCGAGCGGTCGGCGATCTGTCGGTAGAGACTTCGCTGATCGTCGGCCGACGTGCTCCGCTGTGGAGGAAGCGCCACGAAGGCGACGAGCACGTTCTTCGGATCGAACCCGAGGTCGACGCCGACGAGCTTCACGAACGTCCGCATCAACAGCCCGGCGCCGAGGAGGAGCACAATCGAGAGCGCCACTTGAGCGATCACGAGGCTGCTGCGCATGCGCGTCTGCCGGCGGCCGGCCGTCGTTCTGCCTGCGACATTCGCGCCGGTGCCGATATCGCGTCGCACGCTCTGCAGCGCGGGAAACAAGCCGAACGCAAACGTCGAGGCCGCTGCGACGATGATGGCAAACACGAGCACCGGTCGATCAAGCCTGATCTGCGTTTCCCACGGCACGCCCTGACCCGGTGGCAACAGGCGAGCGAGCGCCTGGATGCCGCCGTATGCCATCAGCGACCCCGCGATCAGGCCGCCGGCTGCAAGCAGCGCGCTTTCGACGAGCAGCTGCCGGACGATGCGGCCGCGGCTCGCGCCGATGGCAGCGCGAATCGCCATCTCGCGCTCGCGGATGGTCGCGCGCGCCAGCAGCATGTTGGCGACGTTGCAGCACGCGATCATCAGCAGCAGGCTCACCGCACCGAACATCGTGTACAGCACCGCGCGGAAGCCTCGCACGACCCAGTCGACAACCTTGATGACCTGGAAGTGGTACTGCGGTGGGTACTCGTTCGGATGCTCCCGCGCGCGGCGGGCGCCGATGACGTTCAGCTGCGCTTCCGCCTCCTTCGGCGAAACGCCAGGCCGCAGATGCGCCTGGAACGCGCGGCTCCCGCGCTGTGTCCGCGGATCGTCACCGCGGTTGATGGCCGCGGGAAGCCACAGATCGGCAATGTTCCACTCGAACCGTGGCGGCATCACGCCGATCACCGTCCACGCCGTGCCATCGAGCACCAGCGTGCGCCCGATCACGCCGAGGTCTGCACCGAACGATCGAATCCACGCCCGGTGGCACATGACCGCGACGGGTGGCGCGCCCGGCGCGGCGTCCGAGGCGTCGAACACTCGGCCGAATAATGGCTTGACGCCCAGGAAATCGAACCCGTTCGGCGTCATCCAGGCGACATCGAGGCGCTCGGGGCCGTTCGCGCCCTGCCAGAGCATCGAGTCGCGGCTGGTCCCCACCACGTCTTCGAACACAGTGGTTTGCTCCTGATAATCCAGGAACTCCGCAGCCGGGAAGTACGGGCCGCGAACCTGCCGATCCGAGGCGTCGCGCAGGACGACGTTCACGAGCCGATCGGATCGCGAGTACGGAAACGGATCCAGCACGACGTTCCGGACGACGCTGTAGATCACGGTAACGGCGCTGATGCCGAGCGCCAGGGTGAGCGTCGCCGCGATGGTGAATCCGCGTGTCCTCGACAGCGTGCGAACGCCGTACGCGACATCGCGCCGCAGATCCTCTAGCCAGCGGAACGATCGGGCATCGCGCTGCAGCTCTTTGACCTGTTCGATGCCCCCGAACGAGCGTCTCGCAGCGACGCGCGCATCTTCGGGCGGTAGACCGCGGCGCTCGAATTCGCGCTGCAGCTCCCCGAGGTGGGCGTCAACCTCGTGTGCGAGCTCGCGTTCGGAGCGCCCGCGGCGGAACAGGGTCAGGAGACGCAGCAGCGTACGACGCAGGCTTCCCATGATCTCACCTCGTGGACCGACGACCGGCGCGCGATTCGCGGCCGAGCGCCGCGTGCGGGACACCTACGGCTCGTGGAGTAGCAGCTTGTTCACGAAGCCTGCAAGCCGTTGCCAGCGCTCGGTCTGCCGTTCCAGCGCTCGGGCGCCCGACCGCGTGATCGAGTAGAACTTCGCCTCGCGGCCGGCCTCCGTCGTCTGCCACGCGCCTTTGATCCATCCCTTTTGCTCGAGACGGACGAGCGCTACGTACAAGGTTCCCTGGTTCAGCGGAAACGGATGGTCGGCGAGCTGATCGAGCCGAGCGGCGAGGCCGTAGGCGTGCTGCGGCCCCATGGTCGAGAGCGCGCGGAGCACGATTAGGTCGAGGCTCCCCTGCAGCAGCTCGACGCGCGAACGATCTTCACTGGCCATTGCAGTGAAGTAGAGCGCGCCTTGCACTGGGATGTCAAGTGGGGCTACCGGCAAGGTGAGCGGCGGCGGAGCCGCCTCACGTCTGGCGTTTCGCCACGGCGCCGCATGATCGCACCAGGATTTCGAGGCCTGACGGATGCGCGCGAGGCGGCACGCTCTCGTCTGAAGAATCGCGTCTGGATCGCTTGGAGCGACGGCGACGCTCACTTGATTCAAACTCCCAAGTACTAAGGTGACTCCTCGGGGTGGCACTTTGGTGCCGATCGGGCTTCGACGGCCCCGTCACCTGCGTACCATATTCAACTCGATCAAGTTTGCGGACACTCATAAGCGCCCTGCGATGGCCGACCTTCGAAGACTCCCACCTTCCAGCCATTTACTTCCGTCGCACGCGGCAGGACCATCATGTATCCGCTCAAGTTCCGTCCCGCGCCGCTGGTCGAGATCGCCCGGAAGAACAGACAAGAAATCGTCAGAGCCGGACTGACGCGTCGTGAGTTGATCAAGCTTGGCCTGCTGACAAGCAGCGGCTACTTGATCCCGACGCGTGGGTTGAGCGCTCAGACGAGCTGTCCTGCGGGCGTGTGTCAACTCGGATGCAGTCCACCGACCCTTCCGTTCGTCGATCCGCTCCCGATTCCCCCGGTGTTGCCGGCGCGTCCGCTCTCCGACCCGGGGTTTGCGATTCCGCCCAACGCACAGCCAAGCGGACAACCGCAGGACGCGCGCAACGAGGCACACCAGTTCCGCGATCGCTTTCCCCCGCAGCAGTTCTTCATCACCCGCATGCGGCCGAACGCGAACTTCCGGTTCAGCGAGAATGCCACGAATCTGGCGCGCATTCCTCCACAGCTGATCTGGGGGTTCAACTTGGGCGGACCAGCGGCCAGCGACGTCGCGATCACGCCCGGACCCACGATCGTGAGCCGCTACGGCACACCGATCGTCATCCGTCGGTTCAACGAGCTGGCGCCGGACGACACCGGCTTCGGCGTGCCCGAAACCTCGACACACCTGCACAACTTCCACTCAGGTCCGGATAGCGACGGCGGCCCCTGCGATCCGGTGTTCAATCGGATCGTCCGGATCGGCCAGTTCTACGACCACTTCTACACGATGGCACGCGCCGGGTTCGACACGGATGAATTCCGCGCCACCAACGGCGACGTCCGGGAAACGCTAGGGACTCTCTGGTATCACGACCACCGCGTAGATCACACCGCCGAGAACACCTATAAGGGCCTCGTCGGATTTCATTACATCTTCAACGAGTTCGACACCGGCGACGAGAACACGGGATTCCATCTTCCGAGCTTTCCGCAGTTCGATGTCCCGTTGTTCGTGGCCGACAAGCTGTTCACACCAGAAGGAGAGATCTGTTTCGATCCGTTCGGCTTCGACGGTCTCGTGGGAGACAAGTTCGTGGTGAACGGACGCATCCAGCCGTTCTTCGAGGTGCAAAAACGGCGCTACCGCTTCCGAATCCTCGACGGCGGGCCGTCGCGTTTCTATCAGTTCTTTCTCACGAACCCGGACAATCCGAGCCAGTCAATCCCGTTCTGGCAGATTGCCAACGACGGCAATCTGCTGCCGCGGCCGATCGAGATCACGAGCACGCGAATCAGCGTCGCGGAACGGATGGACGTCATCATCGACTTCAACAAGATCTCGGCTCGGTTCGGGCACCCAAGCCGAATCTGGCTCGAGAATCGGCTCGAGCAGGTGAATGGACGAGCGCCCACGGACAAGATCTTGCCGGCCGGCAACCCCGCGAACGTCGTGCTGGAGTTCCAGCTGGTCGGACCGGATAACGTGCCGGACCCCAGCTTCGATCCCGAACCGGTCTCGTTCCCACGCGTGCCCTGCAGCCCCAACGACTGTGTGTTCGCGCCGATCTGCCTGCCGCGGCTGCCGAGCGACAACGCTGCCGCGCCGACCGATCGAATCCGATTGACGCGCTCATTCCGGTTCGAACGCGGCAACGGTCAGTGGCAGATCAACGGCCAGTTCATGGACTGCACGCGCTTCCGCTTCACCGTCCAACGCAACACCGCGGAACGGTGGATCCTGCGGAACAATTCCGGCGGGTGGCAGCACCCGATCCACATCCACCTGGAGGAATTCCGGATCATCCGGCGGAACGGCCGGTTGATTCAATGCGGCGACGTGGAATTCTCCCGGAAGGACGTGGTGCGTCTTGGATTCAACGAGGAGATTGAGATCGTGATGCGGTTCCGGGACTTCCGCGGCGGCTACCCGATGCACTGCCACAACACCGTTCACGAAGATCATCAAATGATGCTGCTCTGGCAGGTGCAGGACATTGGCGACAACAACCCCGAGCCGTAGCTAAAGGAGGAACGGAGATGGCCGTCACAAGGCGACACTGGTTGGCCGCGGTGGGACTGGCGCCGATGATGGGAGCGCTGGTCGCGCGTGCCCAAACGCCGGGTGCGGAGATCGCAGTCCCTCGGCTCTCCGGACGCGAGCGGATCCGTCGGTATCACCTGCCCAACGTCGAGTTGATCGCGCACACGGGACAGCACGTGCGCTTCTACGATGATCTCATCAAAGACAAGAAGGTGATCATTAATTTCATGTACGCCAAGTGCGAGGGCATCTGCGTGCCCGTGACGACGAATCTCGTGCGCGTACAGAAACTCCTTGGCGATCGTGTGGGACGAGATATCTTCATGTACTCGATAACACTAAAGCCGGCGGACGACTCTGTGGAGAGTCTTCGCGAGTACGCCGAGCAGCACCACGTCGGTCCCGGTTGGCTGTTTCTAACCGGTGCGCCACCGGACATCGAGCAGCTACGCCGCGCGCTGGGCTTTACGTATGCCGATCTGGCAGAAGACGCGGACACCTCGAACCACATCGGCATGCTGCGGTACGGCGTGGAGCCCCTGACACGGTGGGCTGCGTGTCCCGGCATGGCCAACCCCGAACATATCGTGCGATCGATCCTGTGGGACCTGGGGATAGACGAAGGAGAACCGCAATGAGGACCATGGCGGTGGTGAGAGTTGGATTCGCCACGTTCTGGTTGACCGCGCTCGCGCTTGCGCCGGTGGATGCGCAGCTGGGCAAGCTGACCGAGATTTCGCTCGCGGACAATCTGACGGCTTCCCAGGCCGGCGGCGGCGGCGGTCCAGAAGCCGTCGCGTCCGATGGCACCTACATCTGGGTCGCCGAGCAGTTCGCCGATAGTGTCACGCGCCTCGATCGCTTGACGGGCCTGCCGCTCGGCACCTTCGCTGTGGGGAAACGGCCGGTCGCCCTCCTCGCCGTCGGGTTGACGCTCTGGGTAGCGAACCTCGAGAGCGACACGCTGACGAAGCTGCGCACGAGTGACGGCGCCGTACTGGGAACGTTCCGCGTGGGCGATGGTTCCGGCGGGCTCGCGTTCGACGGCGTCAACCTGTGGGTCGCACAGCGGACCGGCAACACCGTGAGCCAGGTGTCACTGGATGGCGCCGTGCTCGCGACATTCCGTACCGGCCGGCGTCCGCTGAACCTCACGTATGACGGCGTTAACATCTGGGTTGTGAACAATCTCGAGAACACGGTCATCAAGCTCCGCCCGAGCGACGGCGCGATCGTTGGACGAATCCGCACCGGCAACGGGCCCTTCGGGATCCTGTATGACGGCGCGGCGATTTGGGTCACGAATTTCTTCAGCCGCACCGTTATGAAGGTGCGCCCGGGCGACGGCGCGCTGTTGGGGACGTTTTCAGTGGGAGACGGCGCGGCGGGGCTTGCAGCCGACGGCGGGAGCATCTGGGTCGCCAATAACGGCAGCAGCACGGTAACGCGGTTGGATCGGGCCACGGGTGCCGTCATTGGCACCTATGCGTCGGGGCCAGGTCCGTTCGGCATCGCGTTCGATGGCCAGAACATGTGGGTCGCTAACTTTGCTGGCAGCTCCATATCCACGACATTGTCGCGGTAGCTGCGTCAACGGCTGGAGGATCGTCATCATGTGCCGCGGCACGACCACGACACCAAAGGGGTGTACGAAGGTCGAACCTTTACGAGTGCGGACGGCGTGATCAGACGAGACCGTGGTGCTTCGCAAACAACGCGAGCTCGAGCCTCGTCGATGCGCCGACCTTGTCGTAGATCTTCGTGAGATGGTGCTTGACGGTTTCTTCAGAAATCCCGAGCTGCTGCGCGATCTCTTTATTAGAGAGCCCACCGGTAAGGGCTATCACGATGTCGAACTCGCGCTCGGTCAGCCCGAAAGGGCGCTGCGCGGCTGGCGCGTCGGGTAACGGAGACGCCTCGCGAAATGCCGCGATGAGATCACTGACCGCAGTGCGATCCACCCAGTACTCGCCGCGCATCGCAACGTGAATGCTCTTGAAAAGCAGCTCGGGGGCCGCGCCCTTCAGCACCACGCCATGAGCCCCAAGCTGCAGCGCGTTCAACACCTCCGTGCGGTCGATCGATCCGGTCACGAGAATCGTCTTGACGTGGAGGCGATTCCCTTTCAGGGCGCGAAGGGTGTCGAGTCCACCCATCCGCGGCATCGCGACATCGAGCAGCAGAACATCTGGATTCAACTGCTTCGCCAGATCGATCGTTTGGGCTCCGTCTGCCGCGTAGCCAACAACTTCGAAGCCCGGCTCTGTCTCGAGAAGTACTCGCAATCCCTCTCGGAACAGTCGCTCGTCATCGGCAATCAGCAGTCGGATGCGTTCGCGAGTCTTAGGTCTGGACACGGGTCACCACAACCTGTGAAATACCGGATTGAAGCTGGATTCGCGGAACAGCCAGCCGCACGCATTACGGGATATGTCAACGCCGACACACGCTGTCTTGGCCAAGATCGTCAATCGCATAGGGACCTTGAAGATAACTGCCGCACACGAAATTCCTTCGTGGCGCGGCTGCTGTTCACGTCGTCAGCGCATGCGATCGAAACCGGGCCGTGCGGGCGCGCAGGCAGAACCATGATCGCGCGACTAGCGCGACTGCCAGCACACGACTGAGAACGGGCGCGCTTGGCCCGCCCGGCCGCCGTACTCCGCTCTCGCGGGCGTCCATCTCCACGATGTCGGTCATGGCACACGTGTGTGCAGGGACTCCGTGCCAGATCAATGTCTCTGGACGAAGAGCTCAGCGTGCGCCACGCGATGGTCGGTCGGCGTGTCTTGCCGCAGCACGGCCGACGCAATGTGACGAAGAGGTTCGACGCGGCCCGCCTCCTGTCGGACGCATCGAACTGGAAGAAGTCACGGTGAAGGTGACTTCTGGACAGAGCAGAATCAGCCCCGATCACCCGATCGTTGGTGCGCCATGGCGACCAGGCGATCGGTGCTGCGCTCGCAACGCGCCGGAAATGGTGGCAACAACAATGCCGAATCCATGTTCTTCGTAATGCAGGCGGCCTCCCGGTATGAAGGATTGCGGAGGCGTCATATCGACCCGCGGATTGGTGGCGCGCCGCCCGTCAAACACGTGCATGCGATTGCGGGGACGACCATTAGAAGGTCGTCGGGAGGCGCGTTGGGGAGGTCAAGTGCTAACCGGCTTCAGGTTTTTGGACGCTCGGCGAGAACCTCGCGCAACGGCCTGCAAAGGAGGCCGACCTTCTTTCGGCCTGCGATAATCTTCGCTGTTGCCACTCGAGCTAGCGTCGAATAGGCCTAGTGTCCGACAGATGACATAGTTACGGTGTGTCAGGTTGCAGACAGAGCATCCCGGTGCCACTCAGCCAATGAGCCGACGGTCACCTGCTTCGAAGGCCAAGGGGGCGCGATCGACGCATCCAGTGTCGTGAGGTGCACGCTCTCAGCCCAGGGGATCGGGACGTCACGCTCTGCGCCTTTGAAATTTGGATCACTGCTGGCGACGTAACCGGCGAGTTGGATGTCAACCACTGGAACCTGTCGATCGGTGTTGATCGCGCGTATTGGTTCAAGACGAGTGAGGGAAGTAGTGACGATCCGACGCTGACGGCCGTCACAGATGAGTTGCTCGTAGGTCGGCGGTGATGCGTCCACGGCCCTACAACAGCGGTGGGCACGACACGTCTGCGCCGATTTGACCTATCAGGCCGTCAGGAGACACACCAAACAGGGGTGATCTTAATGATTGCGGCCGGACATCGACCCCTAGGGATTCATGGTAGTCGTTGAATGGGTGGCCGTGCGGTCATTCTGAAAACCCTGTCAGCTAAGGCCTAGTCCGTTCGTTCTCCTACCTCACGTTCCGCCTGAAGCCAATCGTCCATGTCGTGACCGTCCTCGCATCCTCGGTCGCAATAGATTTCGAAGGCGCGACGCGCGACACCATCACTCGCGGTCTTTTGACCTGGCCCGCCCGCCGCCCCGCGATCATCTTGCGCCGTGTCGTCTGGGGCCATCGCTTCCTCTCGTGATTGATTCTCCGGCATCGCTGCGTCTCCGCTTGGACTGGGTGCGGATGGTGTTCTCGCCATTTTCTCCCTCTCTTGGTGTGCGCCTGAACGACGCGGCGCTTGACGGCCGCGCGTGCGCCGCGGCCCGACAGCCCGGCAGCGGTCGATGTGTCCGCAATCTAACACAGCCGACCTTAAGTCATCCACCTGACAGAAGCAATGAACAAGAATAGGCCGATGTCACCCAGCGCCGAACGAAACAGCCGCAATCAAATCCTGATGCGGCTCAACCGAGACGACTACGACCGATTGCGACCACACCTCGACGAGGTGTCGCTCAGCTTCAAACAGGCGATCTACGAACCACGCCGACGGATCAATTACGTGTACTTTCCAGAGAATGGGGTTATTTCGGTCCTCACCCAGCTGGAGGACGGCAGCGCCATTGAAACGGGGACGGTTGGCAATGAAGGGATGGTCGGCCTTTCGGCGGTGTTTGGCATCAACACAACGTCTTGCCGGGCCTTCTGCCAGGTGCCCGGCCAAGCGATTCGGCTCAAAGCAGAGATCGTGCTGGCCGAGAGGCAGCGCGGGGGCCCATTTGCCGAACTGCTCATGCGATTCGCCAATGCGACGATCGCCATGCTCGCGCAGAGCGTGGCCTGCAATCGCGCACACGCGCTCGAGGAGCGCATGTGCCGCTGGCTCTTGATGACCCACGACCGTGTCGGCGCTGACAGCTTCCCGTTGACGCAAGAATTTCTGGCGAAGATGCTCGGCGTTCGACGTCCGACAGCGAACCTCGCCGGCACGTCCCTGCAACGGGCGGGTCTCATTCGTAACACGCGCGGAAGGATCACGATCATCAATCGCAAAGGTTTGGAAGAAGCGTCATGCGAATGCTACTTTCAGATTCGAGATGAGTTTGCCCGGTCGCTCGGCACAGGCAGCAAGGAGCGCAGGAACAAACGCTGACGGCAGCGTGAAACGTCGTGACACACAGGCCGGTCTGACCGTGGTCGTGCCACAGCCGCGCGCGGCCCTGCTGCTTTCTCGCTTCGAATGTAAACACCACGGCGTGTATCGCGCGTAATGACCCAGACAAGGAAGCCACATCCGCTCGCGGTCATTCGGCTTTGAGCGTCTCCGCTGGATCGATAGCGACCGCGCGCCGCGCCGCGATCAAGCAGGCGAAAGAAGCTACGACAAAAAGTACAAATGGAGCCGTTGAAAATGCGACGATGTCGAGAGGCGTCACGCCGAACAATGCGCTGGCCATCGCGCGAGTGATAAATGCCGCCAGCGTTACACCAACGGCCAACCCAATCCCCGTCGTCCCCAGACCCTCGCGCATCACCATCTTCACGAGGTCGCCACGCGTGGCTCCAACCGCACCGCGGACGGCCAACTCCCGTCTGCGTTGAGCGATATTGTAGGAAAGGACGCCGTACAGCCCCGTCGTCGCGAGGACGAGAGCCAGCGCAGCAAACGCGATCAGTACGAGTGCGGCGAACCGTGGCGCGGCGATCGAGGCGGAGATCTTCGCTTCGAGCGGTCCCATGCGTTCGATCGTCGCGCCGGGTCGCATCTGCTGAACGACGTCTTTCACCAACGGCGCCGTTGCCGTTGGTTCGCCGGTCGTCTTTACGACCAGCGTCACGGAGCCGATGTGCGAGCCGTCTCCGCGCGTGATGAAGACCTGGGACTGCGGCCGCGCATCGAGGTCCGCTGGCAGCACGTCTTCGACCTCCGACCGGTGCGTAACGCGGTATCACGCAAGGCGAGTGGTATCCTATGGACGATTCGGAACAACGAGGCGGTCATGGCGCCACAGACGTTCGGCAGCCGATTCCTCACAGAGTTCCGGCGTCCCGGTGGTCAACGCGAAACTGGCCCGCGCGCGCCGTCACGCTCCTCGACCAAGCCGATCGCCGGCAATTTATCGATGCGCTGACAAAGGTGTCGTCAGCAGCGGCGAAGCAGCTGATGACTGCAGCGCACACCGCTGAACCTGAGAACCTCGCGAAGCGGGCCGTGGCACTGATGAACTCACAAGACGCCGGCGGTGACGTCACATTGCTCAGACTGTGACCTGGATGTGATCGCTGACACGGGCGACAGTCTCAGCGAACCGCTCTGGCGAACGCGATTCTTTCGACAACGATCCACGTCACGCAAACCACGATCATACTGGCCGAACCTGCAGGCGACATCGCAAGATTCGAACGCGATGCCGATGCCGAGTCGTCACATCGGAGCGGCTCCGCGTCGCAGATCCAGGCAATACTCCGCTAACGCAGAACGCCAAGGTTGTTTTCGCCTGAAGCAGCTGCTCACGCCCGGTGCAGCGAAACGGAAGGGCAGAACATCTGGATCACTCAGATCGTCAACTGTAAGACCACGCTCGAGCCGGCCGAACCCGACCAGTGAGGGGAATGGAGGAAGGCGAACGCGTCTCATGAACGTTACTCCTTCGTCATGCCGTGATGTGACGACAGCAGACTCACTACTGTACGCCCGGCCCTGCAGTAGAATGCGCCGGATCTTGAACGCTTCTGTTTTTTTGTGCAGGTGATGGCGATGACGCAAGTGATCATGCAGGTCGGGTTTTACGGTCATATCCGGCAGTACCACAACATTCAATCGGAGATCGACGCCAACATCCGGCGGGTGCTCGAGAGCGGAGAGTACGTGCAGGGACCGATGCTGAAGCAGTTCGAACAGGAGCTGGCGGCCTTCCACGGGATGGCGCATGCCGCCGGAACGGGAAACGGGACGGACGCGATCTGGCTGGCGTTGATGGCGATGGGCATCGGGGCCGGAGACGAGGTCATCACCCACCCGAACACGTTCTTCGCGACGGCTGAAGCCATCTGGATCGCCGGCGCAACGGCCGTGTTCGTCGACTGCGATCCGCGGACGAAATGCATTGACCCACAGAAGATCGAGGCCGCAATTACATCGAAGACCAAGGCCATCATTCCGGTGCATCTCTACGGACAGTGCGCCGACATGCCGGCAATCAGGAAGACTGCCGATGCGCATAGACTGCGCGTCATCGAAGACAACGCCCAGGCCATCGACGCCGCCGGCGATGGCTTCCGGATCGGCCAGCTGAGCGACGCGACCTCCGTCAGCTTCATCGCGCAGAAGAACCTCGGCACGTTTGGCGATGGGGGAGCGCTCCTGACGAACGACGCGAACATCGACGCGAGAGTGCGCAAGCTGCGTAACCACGGGTCGAACCAGCGCAACGTTCACAGCTTCGGCTTCAACAGCCGGCTGGACGATCTGCACGCGGGCGTCCTCAGCGCCAAGCTGAAGCACATTCATGCGTGGAACGATCAACGTATCAAGTGGGCCGCGACGTACACCGAGGGACTGAAGGGCGCGACACATGTCGCGCTGCCGCACGTGAGGCCCGGTTATCGGCACGTATTCCATCTCTACGTCATCGAGACGAAAAATACGGCTCACCGCGACCCATTGCTGGATTTCCTCGTCAAGAACGGCATCGACGCGAAGACCCACTACTCGATCCCGATCCACAAACAGGACGGCTATCCCTGGGGCAAAGGTGCGCGCACCGTCGGCGCGATGCCCAATGCCGAGCGCAACGCTGCCAGCTGCATCAGCCTCCCGATGTATCCCGAACTGACGACGGCCGAAGTGGACTATGTGGTCGCGAAAGTTCTCGAATGGGACAAGGGAGCGAGGTGACGTCGCGATATCGCGTCGTCGTCGTCGGTATGGGCAAGCGCGGGATGCACCACGCGACGGCATTCGCAGGCAACCCACGTTTCGACCTCGTCGGCATCTGCAGCAGGGATCAGAAGCGGCTGGATGGCGCCACCGCGAAGCTTGCGAATGTAAGGACGAGCACCGACGCCGGGGCGCTGGCGCGCCAGACGAAACCGGATGTGTTCTGCTTTTGCACGCCGCCGGGCGTGCGGCTGCCGCTGGTCGTCATGGCCATCGACATCGGCGCAAAGTTGATCGCGTTCGAGAAGCCGGTCGCGATTACGAGCGTGGAAGGGATGGCGATCAAGCGGGCGATCGACTCGGCGGGTGTGAAGGCGGTCGTCAGCCATCAACATCGTTACGGCGAGCACTATAAGAAGGTGAAGGACATCATCGCGAGCGGCGCGATTGGCAAGGTGCATCTCGTCTACGGCACGGCGACCGGGTGGGCGGCGCACATGCTCAGCCATCTCGTGGACTACACGATGTGGTTCAACGACTACGAGCCCGCTGAATGGGTCATGGGGCAAGCCGCTGGTCGCGGCAAGCTGTCGGACGTACATGCTGCGCCGGACTACGTTGCCGGTGTCGCGCACTTCAGAAACGGTGTGCGGGGTATCTACGACTGCGGGGCTGGCGCGCCTGATGTCCCGGAGGTCCAGTACTGGTGGCGCAAGTGCCGCATTGGCGCGCAGGGGACCGAAGGGTACGCCGAAGTGCACACAGGTGGCGGCTGGCGGGCCGTGACCCGTCAGGGCGTGCAGTGCGGCCCTGGCGGCATGGACTACGAACACGACATGGCGCCTTACGTCGATCAGATGGCTGACTGGCTCGATGACGACGCGAAGCCGCATCCGGCCAGGTTCGCGCGCGCCTACCAGGGCCTGGAGATCATGTCGGCACTCTACCGCTCGGCAATCGAAGGTGGGCAGATTGGGTTGCCCCTCACGACCGGCGTGGACGAGATCGACGGACTGCGAGCAAGAGTCCCCGACAGGAAAGTCCTCATGACGCTGACTGAAAGCGGCAGGGAATACCAGGAGTAGCGAGGTTAACACTAATCAGGATTTTCGCTTGCGGCGCGCGGCGACGAGGAGCGGGTGCGCGGACGCGAGGGGCAACCCGATGGCTAATAGGCCGAACTCGATGAAGGGCGGACGCCGCGCGCGTGGAAGAGAAGTTGCCGCTCGGATCGACGCGACTCCCGCGACGAACAGTCTGATGCTCACGATGCAGAAAACCATTGCTGCTCGAGGCCGCACAAACTGCAGAAGAATGCACGCGACTGTACTCACGCCGCCAACGAGGCCGGCAATAACCGGCGCGATGAAGATGTCCGGGAAAGCATTTCGTGACGAGATGCCGCGCTACAAAGGCCTCAGGGTCGGTCAACCGATATTGGGGATTGATTCCAGCAGAAAGAATCACTGGCCAGCATGACATCAGACGCATTGGCCAACTACGAACGGCTGCGAAGGGCGCTCGACAATCGCGACGCGGTTTATATCGAGCGGGGCGCGCTTCGGGTCAGAGTCACAACCTTCGGGCGAACGTTGTGGCGCAAGCGATTAGCGCAGACAACCGAGTCGCTCTCGGTCAACTCACAAAGCGACCATCGCATCTCAGCGAATATTCGACGCAGGCGTTCGCCAAAACCCGCCGCAACCCGCGCTCATGCGACAGCAAGAATACAAGCGTTCGTGTGTTCGTCACTGTGATAAATCGAGACGCGCGGCTCGTCACGATGCTAAGGCGGGACACGTTCGAAATCCGTAACGAGGGAAACCGGCAGCCGACTACCGCGATGCCGCCGTCCCGACGAGCTGCACAGTCAGTATCTCCTCGGCTTCGCGCCGCCAGAACGCGACGGCAAGACACATGATATCGACGTCCGAATCACTCGCGGAGGACTGAAGCCGCGCGCGCGAAAGAGTTACGTCGCGCCGAAAGAGTAACGTCGTTCGAGCCGTAGCGCGCAGCGCTGGGCGGCATCGACATCGTCGATGCCGCTTGCTCACTGCGGACGCGACATCGACAGGTAAACCCTGCGGCGTTAACGCAAGCGATCCGTTTTCACAAAATCTCGGTCATCAGAAGTGATAGTAGAAATACGATGTCCTTGCCCTGCGAGGTGTTGCTGGACCTCGTCCTCCCGTGAGGTCCAGCACGCCGCGTGTCGGCTCAGCGCCGGCGCGATCAGGACTTCTTGCGCCGCGCGTTATCGGCATCCGCGGCGAGATCGCGGAGTGCCTCGAAGAACTCCTTCGACTGGCCGATGAACAGACCGTCAGCGGCCAGGGCCGCCGCTGCCTTCATCGCCGCACCTGCCGTTGCCGTGGGCCGAACGATCGAGCACGGCGGAAAGGACTTCCGGAGGAAGGTGCACGGCTCCGGCATGATCAGGCTCTTCTCGAAGAGCTCGTTGGTCGCGAACTGGCCCCCGCCGAGATCCGGGAACACCAGCGACCCGTCCTTCACCGCCGGCGCGTTGCCCGCTTTGTCGTGCCACGTCTGAAAGTGCATCGACTCTGTGGGTCCGATGCTGAGGAGCACGCGCAGGACCTCGATGTTCGTCACGCGCTGCGCCAGCGCCGGATACAGGCTCGTGCCCCCCTGTTCGATGAACGCGAAGTGAAAGCCGGCGGTGTTGGCAACCGCCTGGATGTGATTGCTGATGTTGCCCGGAGTGCCCGACTCTGCATCGTTTTTCGGGATGGCCGGATGCTGGCCGGCCGCGAGCGATGGGATGGCCTGCGGAAACGTCGCGCCAAAATCCGGATTCTGGGTGCTGCGGTATCGCGTCCACCAGCTGGTATCCACCGTCAGACGGAAAAGGTTCGTGAGACGTCCGACCTGCTGCGCGCCGGTGGCCCTGCTGCCCTGGAGCGTGCGGAACTGATCGAGATCCACGGGTTCGGCGCCTTTCGACTTCAGGAACGCATTGATGAACGCCCCGTGACTGATCTCGTCATCGGTGTTGTCCGAAATGTACTGGGGCATGTCTTCATCGAGCACCTCGATGGCCGAGCGGTAACCCGATTCCGGCGCGTCCTCGCCCGCCAACTCCGCGTACTGCTGCCACAAGTCGGTTTCGATGATCTCGGCCGCGGCGAGGAACCGAAGAATCGCAATGTCGCCTCTCGTGATTCCGTGGTCATCGTCATCGCGATCGCGGTCACGATCGGCGGCGAAGACATCGGTGCTCCACAGCCCCGGGCTTACTGAAGCGATGCCGGCCACCAGCACGCCCCCTTCGAGAAATCGACGACGGTTCACCAGATGTCCAGTACCGCTTATTGATCGTTTCATGGAGCTCTCCTGTTCTTGCTTGTCTATCCCGCCGGATGGGAGAGGCGTCGTCCGCTCAGTGCAATTCGCGTTCCCGCAGACGAAACCGCTGCGAGGTGTTCGGGGCTGGAAGGGAGCTGGAAAAATCGAGCACGACATGCGCATCGGTGCGCACAAGTGCCTGCGTGTGTTACGTCTTCCACAAACATCGCACCGGTGAAGACGTCCAGCACAATCATGTTCCCGCGAAACGTGCAGTACGGATGTACGGGATTCAGTGCTGCGCATGCGTACTCCTGGAGGGATAGAGCTTGCAGTCGGTCGGCACTCCTGGAAGTGCTCGAAGCGCGCGTCGTGGCCGTGTCGCTCGCCGCCGCCCAGTCGTTGGACGGTGGTCCCCTCAGCGACGCTGTTCCCCAGGCGGCTCCATGGCCCCGCGGCCTGGCCTACACCGTTACGCTTATCGCGACGGTCCTCGCTGCTACGTCGCGATGGTTTGCGTCTCGCGCGACCAGGATGACGCCGCTCCCAGCAGTCGCGGCGGTTCTTACTCGCTGCGCAGTCTTGTTTCGGATGGATTTGTTACAACGGATCACACGGATCGGACGTCGTGAATTCGTGGGGCATCGTGTTCGCCCCGAACGCTCCCGTGTGGGTCGCCGACAATCGCACCGGCGTGTCGCTACTGTACGATGGGTTCGGCGACAAGCTGGCGCTGGTCGTCACGATTCCGACGGCGAAGGGTGGCACGCCGCCAGGCTCTGCTCAAGGAGTGTGACTCTATGAATACGTTTCTCAGCACTACAGGCGGAGTAGCCCGGCGGACGCTGGGTATTTGAAGACGCTGAGTACCGGCGTGTGGTTGATTTCGCAGAGCGTCGCATGCGGGATCGCAATGGCGGGGGATCTACGGCGAAATCGCCGTAGGTCTGGTCGGTTGCGATAACTCTCGTCAAAAATCTTTAAGAAACAGGAATCGACGGCAGGTTCGAATTCCGCGGACCAGTCGTCTTCTGGCGGTTTGCGTGGCACCCAGCGTGGCACCCGCTGCTGCGTCGTCTGAGGAAACTGCAGGTTTGTCGCGGTGGCTTCATAAACAGTGCGGCCTTTATCGCGAACAACACCCGTAACTCACCTGAAGTGCATGAAGGAGACCAGCCATGCCGAAGAATATCAGCAGTACCGCGACAAGGACAGCGACATAGGGAGTCGGCACGGCGCAGGGGGCAATGACGGCGCGGCGTCGGTCACGCCCCGGTATGAGGCGGTGGTGGGCTGGATGTCGGGGATCGTCAGAGCCACTATTGCATGGTGGATCTCAACGGCGACGTGGTGACTGGCGGGATGGTGAACACCAAGGACGCAGCGTTCCGGATGCTCTTCGAGGGGAAGGGCGCATGCGCATCGCGCTGGAAGCGGGCGCGCATTCGCCGTGGGTTAGTCGACGCCTCGGCGCGCTGGACCGTGAGGTCTTGGTGGCCAATCCGCGGAAGCTGCGCCTGATTGCGGAAAGCGATGCGAAACACGATCGTGCGGATGCCCAGTTATTGGCGCGCCTCGCGCATGTCGGACCGGCGCTGCTCTCACCCATTCATTCGCGGTCGGCCGGACCGAGATCGATCTCACGATGATCCGCGCCCGTGAGGTGGCCGTCCAGACGCGCACGAAGATCGTGAACGCGGTGCGTGGCATGGTGAAGTCCACAGGCCACCGGTTACCGCCCTCGTCCACGGTGACATTTGCGCGCAAGGCCACCGAGGTCTGTCCGGCGGTGTTGCAGCCTGCGTTGGTGCCGCTGATCCGCTTGATCCAGACCTTAACCGACGAGATCGAGGCGTACGATCGGTTGGTCGTCGAAACCGCGCGCGTGTATCCCGAGACGCAGGCGATTCAGACTATTCATGGTGTCGGGGCCCTGACCGCCGTGGCTTTCGTCCTGGTGCTAAACAACGACGGGCAGCGCTTCAAGCGGGACTCCGCCCTGCGCCGCTGGGGCCTGTCCTTAGCCAGTCACGGATGAGCAATGTCGGAGGCGCGGCTTATTTGCGGCCAACGGATTTCCACGTTCTCGACGGTGCTCGGTTTTCTTATGATATAACCTCATTCAATTCGCTTCTGCGTTACGTCACGGTTGCAGAAGTGCTTCGCCAATCTCCCGTCGACCAACTTTATACGTCTGCCGGCGCGTCGAATAAGTCCGTCCGGCTTTAACTAGTTATCTGTGGGGACTGCGCCATGCAGAGGAGCGTCAGCGCGACACTCTGGCAAACTGGTTCGTGGCTTCGAATGTTTCTGACGCGGGCGAGACGCTGGGGCTTGCCGGTGGCGATTGTCTTCACGCCGATCGTACTCGGCGCGCAAATCGACATACTTACGAATAGATACGATCAGCAGCGCTCGGGGACGAATCTCCGTGAGACAACGCTGACGGTCGGAAACGTCAACTCCAGCCGGTTCGGAAAGCTCTACTCCTACCCGGTCGACGGTCCGGTGTACGCCCAGCCACTGTACATTTCAGGTTTGACGATCAAAGGCGCTGTACGGAACGTACTCTACGTCGCCACGATGCATGACAAGGTGTACGCGTTCGACGCCGGCAATCCATCGTCGGTGCCGCTCTGGATGACGGACTTCACTCGCCCGCCATCGATTACACCCGTACCGATCACGGACATCGTGCCGATGAGTGGGGGGAATATCATCGGGAACATCGGGATCCAGGGCACGCCCGTGATAGACCAGGCGACCCACACGATCTATCTGGTCGCACGTACCAAGGAAAACGGAGAGTACGTGCAGCGGTTGCACGCCCTCGACATCATTTCGGGAGGTGAGCGCCCCGGAAGTCCGGTGGAAATCAGTGGTTCGGTGCCTGGAACCGCCGCCGACTCCACAGTCATCGACGGGACACGCGTCGTCACGTTCGACCCGCTGGTGCAGGTCCAGCGGACCGGACTCGCGTTGACGAACGGCGTCGTCCTGATCGGCTGGGCCGCGCACGAGGATGTGACGCCGAGTCATGGTTGGATCATGGGCTTCGACGCGACAACACTCGCCCGCGTCGCCATCGTTGCCGTCACGCCAGACGCGTACTTAGGCGGCATCTGGCAGGGAGGGCGAGCTCCGGCAGTCGATTCTGCCGGCAATGCTTACTTCGCGACCGGCAATGGGAAGTGGGATGGCACCCGGAATTTCGGTGACTCGCTGATGAAGTTTCAGGTCGCCCGAACCGGGTTGACGCTGCTCGATTACTTCACACCCGGCAACGAAGTCACTCTGAGCGCGAACGACGATGACCTGAGCGGATCCGGTTTCACACTCCTGCCCGGGACGAATCTGCTCTTGGGTGGCGGAAAGGAGGGCGTGCTCTATCTGCTCGACGCGAACAATCTCGGCAAGAAAGTGCCGAGCGACACGCAAATTGTTCAGAAGATTCCGGTCAACGGCGGGCATGTGATGGGTGGTCCCGTTTACTGGAACTCCGCGAGCGCCGGGCCGCTTATCTATAACTGGTCGGAATTAGACGTGCTCATCGCCTATCGCTTCAGCAACGGACGTCTGGTGACGTCCCCGTACGCCCAGGGTAGCGTCATATCACCAGGGCACCCGGGAGGGTCTCTTACGCTGTCTGCCCGCGGGGCTGCCGCGAACACTGGTATCGTGTGGGCCTCGATGCCGTCGTTTGGCGATGCGAGGCATAGTCTCGCGGCCGGAATCCTGCGCGCTTTCAACGCCGAAACCTTGGCCGAGATCTGGAACAGCAATCAGGTTGCTTCGCGCGATCGGGTCGGCAATCTAATGAAGTTCGTCCCACCCGTCGTTGCGAATGGCAAGGTGTATTTGCCAAACCACGACAACGCCGTCCAGGTCTATGGCCTGCTGCCGCCAAACTTCAGCGTCAACATTGCGCCCGCAGCACAGACCGTCGCTCCCGGAAGGACCGCCACGTATTCCGTCACGGTGACTATGCAATCCGGGTTCACTGGGCAGGTGAGCCTTAGCGGCATTGGTGGCCCTCCCGGAACAACGTTATCGTTTAATCCTCAACTACTCCCCGGACCTGGCACGGCCACGATGACTGTCAAGATTCCGTCCGGCACGGCCGCGGGAAGTTTCACTCTCGCAGTGACGGGAACGAGTGGTGCGGCGGCGGTTCGTTCTGCGAATCCAGTCACCATCACCGTCGCGTCGACGACCGGGGCAGTCGGCGCCATCGGGATCAATTTCATCGGGACGAGCACGGCGACGATGGCGGCCTCGGAGTCGGCGGGCGCGATCGCGCAATCGCATTGGAACAATGCGGCTGGCGCCGCGAGCGGAACCGCCCTGGCACTCGTTGACGGCAGCGGCGCGACGACGGGCGCCCGCGTGACATGGAACGCAAACAGCGGGTGGAGCACACCGATCACCGACGCCGCCGGGAACGCCCGGATGATGAAGGGGTATCTGGACACGACCAGCACATCGTCGACGACCGTGAACGTGACCGGTCTGACGTCACGCGCCTATGACATTTACGTGTACGCCGACGGCGCGAACGGCACGCATGAGCGGTCGGGCGCTTATACGATCAGCGGCGCCGGCATCACCCCGACGACGATCGCCGCGATCGATGCCGCCAGCACGAATTTTTCGACGACGTTTATCCCAGCAAAAAACGGTGCCGGCAATTACGTGAAGTTCACGATTACTGCCGGTACGTTTACGGTGACCGCCGTGCCAGCGGCAGCCGACTCGACGACGCGGCGCGCGCCGGTGAACGGAATCCAGATCGTCCCGTTGCAGTAACGAACCTCCAGACGACCCTGCATGAATGATGTTCCCATCGGTTCAGGTTTTCGGCCGATCGTCGCGGTGTGGCCGCGGTAAGCAAAAGATCTGACTTCGTCCGTACTCGCGGAAGGCACCTCAGTTCCATGCGATGCAAAGCAGTTCCAGATTCCCCCGCAGGAAGACGCGTGACCCGCACGAATGACCGGTCGTCGCGCTTCTCATCAGGAAAGGCATCAGGTTTGCTGTAGGGCTCGACGTGAACCACGCATCAGGAGTACGGCCCACTGGCAAGTTTCTCGGTCGGTGCTGCTGTCTCCGATGAGCGCGCCACACGACCCGAAGATCTGGGGACCGCCAGATCCGCCTCTTCAGCTGATTGCTCGCAACCTTACCACGCGCTACCTCGCCATCCTCGTGGACGGCGCGCTCGGCCTCGTGCTGCTGCCGTTCAATGTGTCGCATCTGGGAACGTCCGCTTACGGTCTGTGGGCGCTCACTACGTCCGTCACGTGGTATTTCGGCGTGCTCGATCTCGGCTACGGAAGCGCGCTGGTGAAGTTCACCGCGCAATATCGGGCGCTGCGCGACCGCATTGCCTTGAATGAGATCGTCAGCACTCTGGCGCTGGTATTCGCCGGGATCGGCGCCCTGTGCTTCGCCGTCACAGCGCTACTAGCGTGGCGGGTCGACTGGCTCTTCAACATCGACCCCGGCCAGACCAGGACAGCCCAACTCCTGCTGCTCACGGTTGGTGCGTACCTCAGTATCCGTTTTCCGCTCAGTGTATTCGGCGCGGTGGTACTTGGCTTCCAGCGGTACTACCTCAACAACATTGCCAGCATGGCGGTAAGCCTGATGATTGCGGCAGTGAATGTCGCCGTCCTGAGCAGCGGCCACGGTCTGGTCGCGCTGGTAGCATCGACCACAGCCGTGCGGTTGTTGTCGCTCGCCGTGTTCGTGTGGAATGCCTACCGGGCGTTTCCCGGCCTCAACGTCCGCCCGGCGTTGTTTCGTCGAGCGCGTCTCCATGAAGTCACAGGTTTCAGCGTCTACATGTTCGTGCTCGATATTGCGGCAAAGCTGAATTATTCGTCGGACAACATGGTGATCGGTGCGATGCTCAACACGACCGCCGTCGCGGTGTACACCGTCGGCCTGAGGCTGTCACAAGTTGCTCAAAACCTCACGAATCAGTTGAGCGCCGCGCTGTTTCCCAATGTCGTCGACAGCGATGCCGCGCAGCGTCACGACCGGCTGCGGACGATCATGGTGCAGGGGACAAAACTCTCGCTTGCTCTGGCCGCGCCGCTGTGCCTCGGCCTGATCACCATGGCGGGTCCCCTCATCCACAGCTGGGTCGGCCCTCGATTCTCGGCGGGCGTTCTGCCGGCGCGTATTCTCCTGCTCGTCGTACTGGTGCGCATCAGTACGTCTTCGGCGAACCTGATACTCAAAGGCGCCGGTCAGCACAAGCTTCTGACATACACCAACGTCGCAACGGCGGCAGTAAACGTGCTGTTGAGTATTCTCCTGGTGCGTCCGTTGGGGTTGACGGGCGTGGCCCTCGGCACCCTGATTCCGGTCAGCGTCTCGACTGTGGCCGTCATCTATCCGGCCGCGTGCCGGCGCGTGGGCCTGCCCCTGACGTATCCTTTCGCGCACGGCATCTGGCCTGCGCTGTGGCCCGCTGCGGTGATGGTAGCGCTGCTGGTGCTTGCACGCCCTCTACTTGCACATGGTTTGCTGCCGGTGGCGCTGCACCTTGCCGTGGGAGGTCTCGTTTACACGATATTGTTCGTGAGCATCGCCATGAACGCGGACGAACGACGCCTCTACTGGACGCGGGCGCGCGCCCTCCTCGCTCGCCAGCGGCAGACACCCGCGGCCGCGTAGGCTGCGGCCGACGAGGGTCAGGTAACGAGCTTCGAAGGAGCGCGCTGCGCAGCACTCCGAAGCCTATACCTGCTCACGAACTGCTTGATGCGAGACACGTGCTTCCCGTAGATGAAGCCTGCGAGATCCCACCAGGCGAGCTCGTTCTTGAAGACCCGCGCCGGCTCGCGACATGTGAAAAGCAGCCTGATGTTGTCAATCGCGCCGCGGAACGCCACACCAACTAGATAGCGCGGCACGCCCAGCAGATAGGGGACCGGAGCGGGCCGCCGCCGGTCGAGCACGCCAAGCGATACCCCGCGCCAGAAGCACCATCGGCGGAAATACCGTTTCGTCAACCGTTCCGGAAACACGAAGTGATAGATGATCAAGTCGGGGCGATAGAAGCCTCGCGCGCCGGCTTCGAGCAGACGGGCGAACATGTCATCGTCTTCACAGGCGAGCAGGCGACCGCCCGGTGTTCGCCCTAGATCCACGGCGTACGGGCCAACACGATCGAGCACGCGGCGACGGATCACCGCGTTTCCTCCCATCAGCATCCCATCGAACCCGGGTTCGCCGAATTGCTTGATGAGCGCGCCTGACTCGGACCAGCCGATTGCCGACCGATATGACGAACCGACCCAGCCGGGGCGTTCCGCGCCCCACCGCGGAAGATATGGGCCCCCAATGAAGTCCGTGCTCGCGTCCTGAAACGCATCGGCGATTGTCGTCAGCCAGCGGCGATCGACTTCCTCGTCGTCATCGACCATCGCGACCACGTCACCGTGAGTTGCCGCTATCCCGGCATTCAGCGCGTGAGAGCGCCCTGGTCGCATTTCGTAGACGTATTGCAGGCGTCGCTCGAACGTCGGTATGAATGATTCGACGACATCGCGGGTATCGTCGGTCGACTGATTGTCGACGACGGTTATGCCGACGTCGAGCGCGTCGGTCTGGTCCGCTGCGAGCAGGCTCAAGAGCGTTCGCGGCAGCAGCCAGCCTCGGTTGTAGGTTGGAATTACAACATCTAATCGCATCTTCACCGGGACACCGACTGTTCAACAGAGTGCACTCCAACCGGTGCGGGCGACGTCCTGTACGCCGACGGGCACGTCGAGCTCCACGAGCGTGTGCAGGTCATTGGCGGCGCGCTCCAATGAGTTGTGGCCACCGATCAATTCGAACGGTGACGTTAGCGCTTCGTCCTGGGCAGTACACGGCAGACGGCGTCCAGCGGATCGCCGCGGCTGTACGTGCTCACGACGACAGAAGCACGCGGCCGCTCGACTGCCACTGCGGCATATGCGTATTGAGCGCGGTCGTCGGGAAACAGATGACTAGTGTAGAAATGGCGACGTCCGCGCCCATCCGCCACCAAACAGCAGAGGCCATGCCAGATCGAGGCCCGCGACGTATTGTGAGTGCGTCACGCGCCGTCTTCTCTGTTCGCGTGCCCGCGGCTGAGAAAGCCGGCGCTACAGGTTGAGGAGAGTACTTCCTAAATTCAGCATTCGGATTACGGCCGCGCTTTTAGGTCGGTCGGCGATTTACGTCCTACCGCGGGCGGACGTCACGTATCTCCGAAGGGCATACGTGTTGCCATCACATCGTACCTAAGATGACTCGACCACTAGGTACTTTCACTGTTTTACTCATTGTTGTGTTCAGTTGGCCTCGTGGCGCCGCGGCGCAGGTGTGTCCCGCCACGCCGCAGGCCGAGTGCCTCTGCGACACGCAGACAGATGACTGCCGATCGAAGCTCATCAACCTGATCCGCAACGAAACGGTCGGGATCGACGTCGCGTTCTGGTTCATGGAAGACGCGCGTTACACAACGGAGCTCATCATTAAGCACAAGGCAGGCATTCCAGTTCGGGTACTCGTCGATCAGCGAGCGAACGACAGCAAGCGGCTGAACGAGACGATCTTGAACACGCTGCGCGACGGCGGCATTCCTATGCGTGACAAATACGCTGGAGACATCCTGCATCACAAGTTCATGCTGTTTCAGGGACAGGACATGGTGGAGTTCAGCAAGGCGAACTACACCGGCAGTTCGTTTGTACCGATCACGCCGGACGTGAATTATTTCGACGAGGTGATCTTTTTCTCCAACGACTCGAACATCACGAACAGCTTCCGCCTTCCACGACCTGTACAACATGACCGATCCGCTGCTGTCACTGGCACAAAGCTGTTCGACGTGCACGATCCACTCGTCGATGAACTTCGTGCCGCTCCAGAACTTTGCGACACGCATGATCTCCCGGGTCGACAAGGAGACCCAGGGAATCGACGCGATCGTCTACCGCGTCACGTACTACGGTCAGGCGGACGCGATGATCCGGGCGGTGTCGCGCGGCGTGCCGGTACGTCTCATCACCGAACCCACCGAGTACAGGAACCCGGACCGGTTATGGGTCGCCAAGCATTTCGATCGGATGTACGTCGGCGGCGTGCAGATGAAATGGCGACAGCACGAGGGCCTGATGCATCAGGGCTCCATTGTGCTCCGAGGCCTCGGCGAGGTGATCTTCGGGACGTCGAACTGGACAACTGCGTCGAACCAGTACCAGGACGAACACAACTACTTCTACAGCCCGAGTCTCGGAAAGCCCTGGTTCTATGCTTTCTTTGCTGACCAGTTCGATCGGAGGTGGAACGACACGACGAACTACGTGCCGTTCAAACCGAAGCCGCCAGGCTCCCCGGTCTACTCCTTGCCCGTGAATGGCGCCGTCGACGTCTCCTCGAGTGCGACGCTCACGTGGGACGGCGGCCCCTGGGCGCATTTGTACGACATTTACTTCGGGACCAGTCCGAATCCGCCGCTGGTTGCGACGAACCTCGAATTGGGCAGCCCCACCGCAGGGGTATTGGAGAAGTACACCGTCAGCAACCTGCTGCCGGGTACTAGGTACTACTGGCGAATCGTCGGGAAAACGTGGGCGTACCTCGGAAACAGTGGATCGGTGTGGAGCTTCACGACTGCCGGCACTCCTCCGAGCGGAACTGGAACACCTTCGACGTCGCCGTTCGGCGGCACGCCCGCGGCCATTCCCGGGACGATCCAGGCGGAGAATTTCGACAACGGCGGCCAGAACAGCGCGTGGTACGACACCACAGCCGGAAACGTCTACGGGGCGTATCGTTCCACCGACGTCGACATCGAGGCGACGAGCGATAGCGACGGCGGGTTCGACGTTGCGAAAACCAAGGCCGGTGAGTGGCTGAAATTCACCGTCAACGTGTCGACGAGCGCTACTTACACGCTCGAGACACGTGTCGCGAACGTCGGCACTGGCGCGACGTTCAAAGTGTTTGTCGACGACGCCGACGTCACCGGCGCGATCAGCGTTCCTGACACCGGTGGATGGCAGACGTGGACGACAAAGACGGGCCCGAACATTCAGCTGAGTGCGGGTCAGCACGTCATCCGTGTTTACTTCGCCACCGCAGCGTCGGGCGGAGGCGTCGGCAACTTCAACTGGTTCCGATTCGTCCAGTGACATCCACGGGCGATATAGTCTGAGGATGGCGTGAGGACGCACGCATGAAATTCTCGATCGTCATTCCCACCTATAACCGCGCCGACGAGCTACGCGAGACGATTCGCAGCATCGCAGAATTGAATGTCGTCGGCGACTGGGAACTCCTGATCGTCGACAACAGGTCCACCGATCACACGCCCGCCGTGGTCGAAGCGGAGCGCGCTGCCTTTCCCGCGGCCCTGCACTATCTTTACGAGCCGGAGCAGGGGCGGTACGCCGCGCTGAACACCGGGATTCGCGCTGCCAAAGGAGCGATTATCGCGACGACCGACGATGACGCGCGTGTCGAGCCGGACTGGCTCACGCGTGCGGCTGCCGGCCTCGATGCGCTCGGCGGCGACTACGTGGGCGGCAAGGTGTACCCGATTTGGAAAGGCCCCCGACCAGGGTGGTTGCCGGACCGGCCCGGACCGCATTGGGCGGTCCTCGCACTGCTCGACCACGGTGAAAAGCCGATCGAATTCGGTGTGAACGGGGTTCCGTGGCCGCTCGGCATCAACACCGCCACACGGCGGGAGGCGTTTGACAGAACCGACCTGTTCGACAATCGCCTTGGCCGAAAGGCGGGCACTCTACGAAATCAGGCGCAGCGAGAGTGGCACCTTCGCGCTCGCGCCGCAGGTCTGCGCGGATTCTATGTACCGGACATGATCGTCCATCACGTCGTCGAAGCCGACCGGCTGAAGAAGCAGTACTTTCGGCGGTGGTATTACTGGCACGGAATCAGCCGCGCGATTCTGTTTGCCAAGCTAGGCGTGGATATGAACTCTCCGGACACGTCGCGGCTCGACTTCTCGAAGGTGCCGCAGATCGCCGGCGTGCCTCGCTACATGTACCGCACGCTGGCGAGGCATGTCCGAGAGATGCTCGTCGCAAAACTCCGGCGCGATGATGTGTCCGCCTTCCAGCACGAGCTGTGGTTATGCTTTTTCGCGGGCATCGCGAAACAGCGGTGGGCAGAACGCAAGATCGTCGTCCCCGCACCGCACGTGAGTTTGTCATAAGAAAAACGGGGATCCGCCGTCGCAGGCAGGCTCCAGTGGGGCACCGGTGAATACCGGACGACGATCGCATCTTCAACAGGTTCCCGCTCCCCGTGACGAGCAGCGAGTAATCTCCCGAACAGGCACGGAGTCGATCCTCGCCTCCGTCTGACGGCTATCGACCGAAGCTGTCTGCGGATGCACCAAAACTCATCGCCTTAAAGCGGCGCGCGAGCGCTCGATATCGGCGTGCCTTGGCCATGAGCCGGTAGCTCGGTGTTGCGGCACGCTCGGGGATCTCCCGCCAGAGCACGTCTATCCAGCGAGCGACCACCCGTTCGGGACGGAACTCGCGAGCGCGCTCCAGCCCGTTCTGGACCATGTCGGAGTACAGCGTCGGGTTCGCCCGCAGCGCGTCGATGGCGGCGAGGACTTCAGCCCTGCTCCCGGCTTCGATATAATCGAGCGCCGAACGACGCAGCTCGCGATACGGCCTCTCGGGACTCAGGATCGCTGGGATTCCGGCAGCCCACGCGTTCTGCAGCTTTGCGGCCGGTTTCGGCCGCGCATCCCAGGCGGAACGCGGCCGAAGCGCGACGATCACGTCGACGGTTGAGTAGTCGTTCCAACGCAGCTCGCGGTATCGGTGGTCGTTCCCGGAGAAGGCGATCACCCGAAGGTCCCAGCACACACCGCGTGTGCGAAGCCCTTCCGCCCATAACGGACTCGCTAGATCGGGATCGAGTTCCTTAATCGAGCCAAAATACGCGACGTTCTCCACACGTGTGCCTCGCTCCGGCGGACGCGGGACCAAGCCTGGCTGCGACCACGAGGGGATGAAGAAGTGATCGCGATCAGCGCTTGCTGCGTTCTGTACAACGGCAAAGTCCGCGAGTGATTGCGGCCGGCGATCCGACTGGGCAACAACGACAATCAGATCGGCTCGTGAGTTGGCCTCGGAGAGCACCCGCTTGAGATGGTCCGCGTGCGCGACAACCAGTCCGGCCGGCGGGGGTGTGTCAACGAGTTGCACCGGTGCGCCAGCGATGTGGAGGCGTACAAACGTCTGCAAGATCCAGACGTATACACCGGTGCCGAAGATCGCCCAGTCCCGGTCGGGATGCAGTTTAAGTGGGTCAGCGCCCCCGAGCGCTTCCCGGTCGGGAAGGTAGAACGACACAACTCTGCTCACAAGCCGCTCATCCGGATTCCGCTCAGTGTCTCTCCTCATCAATACGTCAGAGCTGGCAAGACTCGCGCCACGGCGAGCTGGCGACGTGTCATGCCGGGGCGCGCCAGAACCGCTGAAGTTTACAGCCCTGGAGCAGACCCTTACAATCGCAGGGCACCTCGTAGGCGGGCGCTCCACCAAGACGGTGCGTTTGGCTGATCATTCGATAACAATCTGTTATTCGCAGCGGCTGCAGATCGGTACCCCAACGAGTGTTGTCGTGCGGTGGCAAACGAGCGCCGCGGTCACCGGCCGTGTGCAGTTCGGCTCTTCTCGAGGCGTGGTTTCCGGCTCCGCGCAGGAGACCTCCGCCCGCGCGAATCACGAAGTGCGGCTCACAAGTCTGACACCCGACACGCTCTACTTAGAAGGCCGGCTCGGAGTCTGCTGACCAGCCGGCCGGCGAGCCGTATCGATTCCGAACGCGACAGTGGAAACCCCGCGTTAAAATCTCCGGATCAGCCAGCCGAATGACGCGAATCACAACTCAGCAGCAAGGCGGATTCCTCCGCCGAGCGCGCGTTTTCTTCGGCAAAATCGCAGATCGCCGCTGTGGCCGTGTAAGAGCTACACAAACAGGTGTCGTAACGCGGTTCAGCTGTGCTCCTGAAACGCACTCTGTTCTGAAGAGTGGCTGATATGCCTGAAAAAGCGCAGTTTTGCCAAATGGCAGCGCGCTTGCTCATCCGAGCGGCGGAGCGCACACACTCTCGTCCGCGCTTCTAATCAAGGCGAAATCGACTCGCGTAGTGGGTCGCACGGCTTATCGGTGTAGACCGAGAATGCCGCCGTAGTTGGGGATCTGTACGCTCGCGTGGAGACGTCAGGAGCCCCGAGGATTAGAAGAAGCGCGCGGCGCTGGACACGTTGTGACCGCGCTCCGCACTCGTTCCTTCGCTGCACCGCGAAAACAGGCCTGAATCGTTCCCCCCGTCCGGGGCACATCCCGTGAGAAGTGCTTCTGCGGCGGAAATGAGGATGGCGGTCTGCCTAGCGGGGACGGACCAAGTGTGTCGTCACCCTGAAATCAACGCGGAAATGGGTCATCAGACCACGCGCGTTCAACAGTCACGCGTCCGCGCGTGAAAATTCGAAATTCTCGGAGGCCGTTCGATGTCAAATGTCGTGTGCTCACCTAGTCGTACTCTGCGTGCTATTCACCAGGTCGTCATCGTGCTGATTGCCATTTGCGGTTTTGCCACCGGCACGTCAGCGCAGACGACGGTGACGCTCAGTACGCCGGAAACGCAGGTCAAGGCCGATGTGACCATTCGGGGCGGCTCGTACGCCAACTGGGACTTCAGCACCAGCGACGATCTGGAGTCGAAGAAGAGCTCTGCCAGCTATACGCGCCGTATTCTCCTGAAGTTCGACACACAGAATTACGTTCCAGCCAACGCAGTCATCCAGAGCGCACGGCTGTACCTCGTGCTCAAGAGTGCCCAAAGCAGCGAACAGCGCCCGCTGACCGCATATTACGTAACGAGATCCTTCGTGAAAGGCGGGACCACCTGGAAGAACTACAAGGACGGATCCCTCTGGGCTTCAGCGGGCGGCGACCTGGCCATCGGTTTCGGCACCACCTCCGTCGGCAATGCCGTGGGCTCGACGTATACATTCGATCTCACGACGTTGGTCCAGCGCGTCGTCAATGGCGATTTCGGGTCGCAGTATACGCGCGTCGCGCTGGTCGACACAGGTGACGCCAGCAGGGCCAGCTACAAGGCGTTTCACTCGACGCGCGCCAGCATTTCGTCGCTCCGCCCTCGCGTCGCCGCCGATCGGGACCACGCTGCGCGTCATGCAATGGAACGTTCACAAGACCAGGGGCTCTGACGGTGTCTGCAACCCGGATCGCATCACCACTCAGATCGTGAAGCAGAACCCGGACATCGTCAGCCTCAACGAGGTGAACTTCTACTCCGGATACTGCGCCTGGGACTTCGACATGGGAGCGAAGCTGGAGTCCCTCCTGGAACAGAAGACAGGCGTAAAGTGGTACCGGCAGATCGTCAACGTGGAAGGCGGCACGAGGGGATACGGAGACGTCCTCTTCTCGCGGATTGCTCCGCGCTCCGACAGCTTTGATCTATTCAGCTATCAGCGCGGCGTGGCGCAGATGACGATTAACGTGAACGGCCGTAACATCAACGTGTTCTCGACCCACGTCGATTACGCCAATTCGTCCTACCGGACCACACAGATAAAAGAGCTCCTCAGCTCGATCGCAAATTTCTCCGAGCCGCGAATCACGATGGGTGATTTCAACACGTGGCCGAACACGAGCGACTGCAGACTGATGGCGACTCCGTACCAGGATGCCTGGGCAGCGGCGAAGAGCGCCGGGACCGCCTCGGCGTACAACGGGACGGGGGACACCCGCGGCGGGTCGCGGTTCGACTATGTGTTCTACTCACGCAATAGCCCCCTCACGCTCAAGAGCGTCTCTGTCCCCGACACGCGCGTCAACGGCGTGTATCCGTCTGACCACGACCCCGTCGTCGCGACATTCGTCGTCAAGTAGACAGGGTCAACGTCGATCCTCGGTCCCGAGCCTCAGGTTGAGACCCGGGACTGAGGCCTCGGATTCGGGACCGAGGACTCGAAGACTCGCGAGTCCTTTAGTCGACGTATCTTAAAATTTCTGACCTGATGCCTGTCATGCCGGAGGTCGCGAGTTCGAGTCTCGTCGGCCTCGCCAGACTTCGCTCGCCCATGCGGGCGAGCTTCGTCTAGGCCAGCCCTTCGGACTGGCCATTTTCTTTTCGAGCGGCTCGACTCGCGAAGTCTGTCTCGCCGAAGCCGCGTAGCGGCGAACGCGGACCACCGACTTCAAATTCCTTCACATCGCAGTAGAACGATAGCGGATGCAATGACGCCCGACTCTCGTCGTCGTGCGGCGCAGGGCTCGTGAAAATGGGCACGTTTCGGTCGGTCAGGGTGGCACCGAACGTGGCACCCTCGAGGGCCCGACTTACCGAAGGTCCAGCGGCTGCGCTCCAGACCGGTCGGTGAACCGGCGACCAACGGCGGCAACGATCAATCCGAGAAAGGCGGCCGGAATCACGGCGCCGCCGACGCCGGTGTTGAGCAGGAACAGGTGAGTCAGAATCGCCCCGATCATCGTGCAGGCCAACAGCGCTGCGCCGAACAGCGCGGTCCGCGGCAGGATCATCAGCAGACCACCAATGATCTGGATCGTGCCGGTCAGGTACATGAACCACTGGCCAAAGCCGATCTCGGCGAACATCTTGACCCAGTACGAGTCTCGCCAAGGGAACACCTTCTCACACCCGATCCCAACGTAGACGATTGCAACGCCGAGCCTGAGGGCCCATTCGATTGCATCGAATGCAGCCCCACCGGAATCAGCGGTGCCTTGCTGCGTCAGCGTCATTCTCATGTCGACTTCACTCTTGTCGAAGCGTTCGCGCCGGGTCCGCGTGCGCGATACGCCACGCGGGCACGTACGCGGCCAGCAGCGCCAAACCTCCGACAATCGCCAACACCGTCGCGAACGTTGCGGGATCGGTGGGCGTCACGCCGACCAGAAGCGTACGAAACACCTGTCCCGCGGCAGCGGTCAATGCGAGACCCGCGACCAGGCCGATTCCCGCCATCAGGACACTCTCGCCCAGCACCAACTGCACGACGTCTGCTCGCGTGGCGCCCAAGGCCAACCTGATGCCGAAATCCCGGCTCCGGCTGCGCACGGTGTACGCGACGATCGCGTAGAGTCCGATCACCGCGACGAGCACACACACCACGGCGAAGACCGATAGCACAGCGTCCACCAGCCGCATCCCCGCGGTCAGCGTCTGGACCTCCGTCTCCATCGTCCGCATGTAAACAACGGCGGTCTGGGGATCGACGTCCTTGAACGCCGCACGAATGGCCGGCGCGATCTGATCGAGTTTGGCCGTGTGGCGAATGTAAAAAGTGGTCTCGACTGGCAGCGCGCGATTCTGACTGGCCGCAAACAGGACGAACCTGGAACGCGACCCGGCCCTGAACGTGCCCAGGATCCCATCCGGCACGACGCCGACGATTTCTACCGGTTCACGATCGTCTCCGACGAGAAGGCGCTGACCGATCGGCGATCGGTCAGGCCACAGCGCGGCGGCGAGGTTCGCGTTGATTGCCGCCACGCGGGGGCCGCTCGGGCGATCTCGATCCTCGCCGACCTCTCGTCCTGCCAACGGCGCCAACCCCAGCACGCGCATGTAATCCGGGCCGACCATTTTGCTGTCGACCGTCATCGGATCGTCAGCACTGCTCGTCCGCACCGGCGTGGCGAACGCGGCGCCCGGCGCACTTGCGAAGGAGACGGCTGCCACACCGGCAATCGCGCGCGCGCGCTCCAGGAGGGGGCCGAGCCGCAGCTGGTTCCGCTCACGCATCGGGGCACTTGCCGTGGCTCGAACGGTGACCAGAAGGAGATTCCGCTTGTCGAAGCGCAGATCCACCGTATCAGCGAGCGCCAGCGATCGATACGCAAGGCCGGCGCTCGTGAGCAACACGACCGCCAGCGCGACCTGGACCACCACGAGCGCCCGAGACATGCGCAAACGACCCGGCGCCATCGTCGGCGCGCTCGCCCGCAAGGATTCGACCAGTTCCACGCGCCGGATGCGCAGCGCAGGCAGTGCTGTGAATGCGAATGCCGCAATCAGCGAGAGGACAGCTGTATAGACCAGCACCTGGGCGTCGGCGGTCAAGTCAGGGGCCAGGCGCACTCCGGCCCTGTTGGGCGGCAGCAGACGTATGACCATCTGCGGCAGCCACATCGCGACCAACATCGCGGCGACGGCACCCGCCAGCGAGATGACGATCGATTCGGCGAGCTGCTGACGGAAGATCCGGCCCCGTGATGCACCGAGGCTCTGGCGGATCGCCACGTCGCGCTGGCGCGCGGCCGCGCGGGCCAGCATCAGATTCGTGACATTCAGACAGACGATGACCAGGGCGACGATAGAGATCACCGTCAAGAGAGCGAAGAGGACGGGCGCCAGCCGTGCCACCGGGCCGAGCGCCCCCACTGTGTACGGCGCGACCCCGATCGACAGCCCCTTATTCGTTTTCGGATAGGCCTGCTCCATTCGGCGCGAGATTGTCTGGAACTCGGCCTGCGCGCGCCGAACGGTTGCACCCGCCGCAAGGCGCCCGACGCCGATCACGCGCGCATCCAATCGATCCGTGATCAACTCCGGTGCGCCCGACGCTATCGCATAGCTGCGAAACGGGACCCAAACGTCGGTGTACTCCGTGAACGTGACGCCTCGGAACTGCGGCGGCGCAACGCCCACGATTTCGGCGCCATGGCCGTTGAGGATGACGGGCCGGCCGATGATGTCCTCGTCACCATTGAACTGCTGCTCCCAGACCCTGTAGCTCACAATCGCTTGAAGGGGCCTCGCCTCATTCGCCGCCGCATCGAAGTGCCGGCCGCGCGCGAGCCGCACATCGAGCACGTCGAAATAGTTTTCTGACACGAGCGTGGCCTCCACTGCGTACGTACCGTCCTTCAGGCCGAGCGTCATGCGCTCGAACCCGAACGCGGCGAGAGGCTGCACAGTTCGCGCTTCCGCGGCATAGTCGAGGTAGTTGGAATAACTGTCTTCCGGCGTCGGCATCCCCTCGGCTCGAACCGCGCCGAGCATCACCAACGCAGCGGCATTGATGCCGGGTGCAGGTTTGGAAATGAGACCGTGGAGGATCGAAAACGCGGAGGAGTTCGTTCCGACGATGAGCGCGATCAGGAGGGCAATGGTGCCGCTGAACGCCGGCGCCTGCCACAAAATCCGCGCGCCCACGCGAAGGTCCTGCAGCGTCGACTCGAGCAGGCGAGACAGGTTCGAGGAAACATGATACTGACGTGGATGCAGTGGATTTCCGCGTAGCACGCCTCCGAGACTGGACAGAACGATGCCCGGTCGGTTCGGCATGGAATCACTCGTGCTGAAAAAGGCCGCCGCGATTGTTTCCGGCGGACCAAATCTGACCAATGCCTCACGTTCCGCTGCCTCGGTGGATAACCCGCGCCGCAGCGAGGCTTCCACGGCATCAACGAGATGTTCACGCACCTCGTCGATGATCCTCGGATCCGCGACTCCACGCTCGCGAAGCTCGCACTCGAGCCGCGACAAATACGCCTCGATGAGCATGGACATCATGCTGGGCCTTCGACAACGGCATGAACGGCTCGAGCAAAATCGCGCCACTCGTCGTGCTGCTTGGCGAGCGCGTGGTGGCCTTTTCGCGTGAGCTGGTAGACGCGCCGCCGCCGCCGATTCACCTCTGACCAACGGCTCGACAGCAGTCCGGACCGTTCTAAGCGGTGCAGCGCCGGGTAGAGCGTGCCTTCCGGCAGGTCGAACGCACCGCTGCTGCGGGCGCGCAGTGTTTCCGCGATCGCGTAGCCGTGCGCCGGTTCCGACTGCACGGCAGCGAGCAACAACAGATCGAGATGCCCCTTGAGTGTCTCGGCCTTCATACATCGTAATACTATGCATCGCGACGCGGTGTGTCAAAGCCAACGCGCTGGTCGTCAACCGGCGGCCATGTTCAGCGATCGGTAATGAGTCGACCAGTGTTTCGCGGTCGGGGTGGGCGGCGGAGAGGGTGACATCTCGGGCGTTTCGTTGCCCGTCCTCATCCGTTTAGCGTTTACTCTGCTGCTCGTCAATGCCGAACGTCGCAACTCGACAGCGACGACCGACGTGATGTCGCGCGCCGACGATGACGGCTGGCACACGGATTGGTTCTTGATCGCCTCCGCGCCATCGCGCCCTGGTTGGCGAAGAGCACTCCCACGTCAAGGAGGGAGACGATGAAGAGAGCCGCCGTACTTGCGATCGCGATCCTCGTTTTACTGATCACGCGCCTCAACACTCCGTCGCTGTCCGCCGCTGCGCCAGCGGCCGGCACGCTGTCGGCCACTGCTCCGACGATCACATGGGCTGGCCGCCGCTGGACCGCCCCAAATCCCGTGAGCTGTTTCAGCGCCGCGGGAACCGATCCTCTCTGTGATCGGTTCTCGCTCACTATCGTGCCGCCTGCCGGAAAGAACTTCGTGGTCACGATCCGCGTGACCGCCGCGAACGCGACGGATCAGACGCCGCCAACGGACGACATCGATCTCTTCGTACGCGATCCAGGCGGCAACACGGTCGCGACATCCGGCACATCGGGAGGAATTGAGGAGCTCGTGCTGAACAATCCGCCCGCAGGTACTTACACGGTTGTGGTGCAGCCGTTTCTCATTGTTCCCGGAGGTACCTACTCGGGGTTTGCAGCGATCGGCGACGGGCCGCGACCTGGATCATTCAACTCATACAAAGGCGTTCAGTACGGCGCGAATTTCGTCGGCACGCCCAGCAGCACGCCGTCCAGCTCCGCGCCGCTCGTCCCGGAGCTCAAAACGAGCTTCAACTACGTTGGCCGGCAGGCGGCTGAGCCGACCGTCGGCGTCAACCGCAACAACAAAGCGTTCTTCGCTGCGTCGACGTTCGACTTTCCCTCATCGACCTTCCCGGCGCGGCTCGCACGCACGCTCGTGATGCGATCAACCGACAAGGGCGCCACGTGGCAGGCCGTTTCTCCTCCGCTCACGGCGGGTCTGGCCGATGATGAGGAGAATGCGACATTTCCGCCGACGTCGCTCGATCCGTACGTCTACGTCGATCCGATCGGTCTCAATCAGCCGGCCGGCCGCGTGTTCTCGGTCGACCTCGACGCGGCATGCGGCGCGAACGCGATCTTCTCCGACGACGAGGGGGCGCAGTGGACGACGGTTCCGCTCTTCGCGTGCAACAGCGCGGTGAACGATCACCAGACGATCGTCACGGCGCCGCCGCCGGCGGGTCTTCTCACCGCGGGCTATCCGAGCGTGCTGTACTTCTGCTACAACCAGGTCGCCGACTCGGGATGCAGCCGCAGCCTCAACGGAGGCGTCACGTTTACCCCGACGGCGCCGGCATTCACCGGCAGCGATCCAAGCGCCGGCAGCGTCTGCGGCGGCCTTACCGGCCATCTCGTCGGCGACCGTTACGGACGCATCTTCCTTCCAAAAGGGCACTGCGGGCTGCCATGGGTCGCCATCAGTTCCGACGCCGGCAACACGTGGACGCGCGTCAAGATCACCAACAACACGCCGATGGCCGATCACGAGGTCACGCTGGCAGTTGACCGCGCGGACAACGTCTACGCGGTGTGGCAGGACGGTACTTTCCGCCTGCCGTTCCTCTCCGTCTCGAAAGATCACGGCGCGACCTGGTCGACGCCAATCATGATGGCGCCTCCGGGAGTCCACGAGGTCAACTTCCCGACGATCGCCGCAGGCGACGCGGGCCGCATCGTCGTGCTGTTTCCCGGCAGCACGTCTCAGAACTTCAGTGACGCGACACGCCCCTGGAACATCTACGTCGTCGTGTCGGTCAATGCGCTCGATGCCAGCCCCACCTTCATCTGGACGACCGCAAACGATCCGAAGGATCCCGTCCATCGCGGCGACTGCGGTCCTGGCCGCTGCGACGCGCAGGACGGCGGCAGCATGTTCGACTTCCTCAACATCGTGGTCTCGCCGGCCGACGGCGCCTTCTGGGGCACCGCTTCGGATACCTGCACGCCGAATGCGGATGCGGCGAACAACTGCGTGACGAATCCCAGCGCGCCGAAGCTCCGGCCCGGTCAGGGCATTGCGATTCGGCAGATCAAAGGCCCGGCGCTGATCGTGGACCGCTGAACGGGTGCGGCCGTTTCTCGCCTCGAGCAACGGCCGCGCACCTCGTGCACGGTTCGGCCAAATTCCCGGGCCAGACCGCCGACGTGCTGGGTATGCCGCGAGCCGATGCGGATCGCGGCCGATTTTGATCGCGGGGACCTACAGTCCGGCGGAATCAACGCGAGCGAAGCTTGCCTCGGGGCTGGCCATTTTCTTTTCGAGCGCTGATGGCACTCAATGTCATTTAGGATCCGGTTCACTGTTTCCGCGGAGACAAGGAGCCATCTATGAAACGACTTCTCCTCATCGCGCTCGCCATGGCGCCGACCGTCGCGGTTACGGCGCAACCCGTTTCGGTCGATGGGCGATGGGAGGTCAACGCGAATGTCGGCGGCACTGCGAGCGACTTGGACTGCACGTTCACCCAGAAGGACACGGAGCTGACGGGTAACTGCGGGCTCGAACAGGCTCCACACGCGATCACCGGAAAGGTGGACGGCAAGACAGTCAGTTGGCAGTTCAACACCCCATACGAGGGCCAGACGTTGACGGCCGTCTACAGTGGTACGCTCGAGTCCCCAGACAAGATCGTCGGGACGGTGGACGTGCAGCCGATCGGCGTCAGCGGCGACTTCACCGCCAGGCGCGTGAAATGAAAAGTGAATCGGACAAGGAGTTCGACTGACGCGTCGTCCCTGAGCCGCAAAGTGGAACATCGTTTCCGGCCTCTGGCGACGTTCACGGTTTCCCGGATCGCGTCAACAACGACCTCTGGCTGATCGATTGCCACAACATGACCAGACTGTTCGGCAACGATCTGACTTCGCGTTCGGACAGCGTGAGTTGATCGCGTTGCAGGTCGCGCCATGTCGCGTCGGCGCCTCGGGTCCCTGTCACGACCCACAGCGGAATCGTGACCTTCCGGCGAGAACTCCTGTCCTCTGACGCGCTCTCACGAATATGGACGATTTCGTCGGCGGCCGCTTGGTATCCGGCTGTACGGAAGCGCGTTGCGCGCGCGAATCGTTGCACCGACGGCGCGAGCGATTCGATTCTCGGACCGAACGAAACGCCGAGCAGCCGCAGGATTCCCACTGAAGAGAGCAGAGGTACAAATCGCGCGAGCCGGGGAATCTCATCTGCCTGATCTTCGTGTGTGAGGCATCCACGAGCACAACACATGTCGACATCTCCCGTGAGGCGAACTGCACTCAGCCGGCTCACGCACGGGATAAGGAATCTTCAATCTGCCCGGACTGTACCGCCACGCGCGCGATCGAACCGTCCGAGGCCGGTCCTACATCGTTCATGACGCCTGCGCCTCGAGCGGCTCCTTCCGACGGTCCGGCAAACACTCGACGGTTTCCAACAAGACCTCCAGCGCGAGTCGTTTGCTGTCGTTTGCGAGTACGCGTGGGCGAGTCTGCCACTCTGGCCTTCCTCACCAACTCACGTCAGCTTTAGGTTATGCTCGTGAGCCGGATCGGCGAATGACGCTCGGCGCCCGACCGTTGGTGCACGATCGACGCGTTCGCCCTCAGCGTGGCTCGCCGATTTTCGGACCTTTGCCGTTATCCACGTAACCCGCCGGTTTGGTGTATAGGAGGAGCCCATGGTTCGACCTCTCGGCCGAATAGCGGCTGTGGCGACGTCGAAACGTCGCCTCGCTGTTTGGTTAGCAATCTGTGCTGGCATCTTCGCGATCGTGATTCCGCTCGGCGCAATCACTGACGGTGAGATCGACGGCAGTAGACATCCGGCTGTGGTTATGCTGGTGATGGACGTCAAGGGCCACCCTGCGTTTCGCTGCAGCGGGACCCTTCTCTCTCCGACCGTTCTGCTGACGGCGGGTCACTGCGCCGGACAGCCGGGCGAATTCAGCGGCATGAGAGTGTTTACGGAGTCCGACGTCCAGAACGGCAACAACAACTTCCCATTCGCCGGCCCGAACACCGTCGAGGCCGTCACGTGGAGCGCGCATCCGCTCTTCCGTGACGCCACGTTTTTCCTGCACGACGTCGGCATCGTCATCCTGCGGAAGCCGGTGAAGCTCAATGGGGGTAGCTACGGTGCTCTTCCCACGGAAGGCGAGCTCGATTCGCTGCAGCCGCGCGCCAGCACCGTGTTCACTTCGGTTGGCTACGGCGTTCAGCGGATCAACCCGGTCTTCGTGACGGCCGCGCTCGTTCGAATGTTCGCCCAGCCGCACCTGATCCAGATCGACACCGGGTTCACGGGCGACTTCTCGCTTCTCCTCTCGAACAATCACGCCACGGGCGGCACCTGCTTCGGCGATTCCGGTGGTCCGAATTTCCTCGGCACCAGCAACGTCATCGCAGGCGTCACCTCCTTCGCCCTCAATGGAACGTGCGGGGGAACCGGCGGGGTGTTCAGGCTCGACAAACGAGACGTGCTGGATTTCGTGAATTCCTATCTCCAGTAATCGAAGGCACAATCGTCGACCAACGGGGACCGTCTGCGGACTCCCCTCGCGAATCAAATGGGTCCCGTTCATGACGGGACCTGCTTGCAAGCAGGCTATGGGTGCTCATCGCGTCCTCAGGCGGATGACGCTGACGGAATGCGCCGGAAAATCATATGTGAACGCCGGCGCGGCGTTGCTGATCGCGATGGTTCTCGGCGTCACCTTTCGCGGTTCCGCAACGGTGTTGATGGCGGTCAGCTCGCCGGTGAGTACCTCGCCCGTGGCTCCGCTCCTGATCGTATTCACACCTCGAAGATCGATGCGAACGGGCTGCGTAAGGGCCTGGACGTTAACCAGTTTCAGAATGACATCGCCGCTCGAGTCCTCACGCGTCGCGCTGGCATAGATGCCGTCGAACGGTCCGGTGGGGCCGCGGCCGCCGCCCGCGCCCCGCCCGGCCGGCGGCGGGGGTTGAGGCGCTTGCGGGATCTGCTCCAGCGTCAGCGTCGGCATTGGATCGATCGTCGCGGGCAGCACCACGTCGCCGCGGTTATTCGAGAACATCTTCTGCACGTAATAGGAGGGCGAGCCGAAGCTGGTCTGCGCGTCGTAGCCAATCAGATTGACGGCCCACTGGCGGCCGCCAGGATTCACGTTCACGAACAACGGCGCGTAGCAGTTCATGACGACGACATCGGCGTTGCGCTCCAGGCCGGTGAGCCAGGCGGCATCGCCCAGCGCGAACGCCATCATCGGCGTATCGCCTGTCCGCGGATTGTTCGTCGCCCACTCTCCGACGAACACTTTCGTGGCGCTGCGGCTGTAGTCGTCGTAGAGATGCGCCTGCGCGAGCGCCGTCGGAATCGTCACGTAGAAGTGATCATCGAGCAGGTCCGGCTTCCGGGTGTGCACGAAATCCCGATCCCGCGTTCTCATCGTCGAGATGATCTGAATGGCCGGGTACTTCGCCTTGATCGCGTCGTAGAACATCGTGAACCGGCTGTCGTAGCTCGCCGTCCCCTGGTTCAGCCAGTCTTCGTTGCCGACTTCCACGTATCGAAGTTCGAACGGACGCGGATGTCCGTCCTTCGCGCGACGCGCACCCCACGTCGTGCTCGTGCCGCCGGTGATGTACTCGATCTCGTCGAGGGCATCCTGGACGTGCGGTTTGAGCGCGTCTCCAGTAATGATGTTGGCGCCTCTGTCGATGTGCAGACCGGCATAGACGGCGAGAACCGGCTCCATGTTGAGGTCTTCGGCCCACTCGAGGAACTCGAGCAGGCCCATTCCATCGGATGAGCGATACCTCCATGGGCTCATGTGTGTCGGACGTTGCTCGAGCGGCCCGATTGTCGCCTTCCAGTTGAAGCGATTCTCGTAGTCCGGACCTTCGAGGTAGTTCCCGCCGGGGAAGCGCAGGAAACCCGGCTTCATCGCCGCGAGCAGTTCCATGATGTCCGGGCGGTTGCCGTTCGAACGGTTCTTATAGGTGGGAGGGAAGAGCGATACCAGACTGAGCCAGATCGTTCCGCGACTGCGTGTGGAGATCACGAACCGGTTGGTAGCAGACGGAGCGAGCTTCCGGGTCTTCAGCGTCGCGGTGTACTTTCTCCACTCCGCAGTGATGCGCGGAAGGTCGGCCCTGGCCCAGACCGTCATTCCGTCATTGCTTTCCAAAGACACGGCGAGCGGTCCTTTGGCGCTGCTGTCTCCCTTCGCCCAGAACGACACCCGATACGTGGTGTCCGGTTTGACAGGGATGCCCCAGTAGCCTTCGTTGGCCGCTCCGACCCGCGCGTTGCCGGACGCTGAGCTGGCCTCGAGCTTCAGGGCCATGGTCAGGGCGGTATTCGGTACCGGGCTCTGGTCGAGCGAGATCGCCCCCTCAGCGCCGGCGTCCTTCACGACCGACCAGTTCACAGGGATCTTCGGGTCGTCTTGAAAGGTGCGATTACGAATCAACTCCGCGTACAGGCCGCCGTCGTACGAGAAGTTGATCTCTTCGGTCATCAGTCCGTAGAAGATGGGATCGATTCTCGCGGCAGGCTGATCGACCCTGACGGTTACCGTCACGGGCTGCTGCGCGCGGGCGACAGGTCCGGGCGCCAGGATCAGAAGTCCCGGCACCAGCAGGGCAGCGAACATCCATCGGAGTCGGTGATTCAGTCGCATAGGTGTGCGGGGTCGTTATACCAGATCTCGCTTCCCGCAACTCGGCAGTTGAGGTCACTGCGCGCCGCGCGATGATCGGCTACGATAAGCTCCGCAGAGAGGGGAGTTCCGTGATGAACCGACGCGTGTTCCTGTCGAAAACCGCCGCCGCGGCTGTCGGATTGACGGTGCGTCCGGCGCGCGCCCACGCACAGCAGAGCCCGAACGACGCGATCAATGTCGCCATCATCGGTCTGCGAGGCGATAACAAAGGCCATCCGACCTGGACCAGCCGGGGCCGCGGGCTCGATCATTACGAACATCTGTCGGGCATCAAGAATGTGCGCATCACACATGTCGTCGACATCGACGAGCGGCATTTCAACACGTCCCTGCCGTTTGCGAAGGAGAAGTGGGGAGGCGATCCGAAACCGGAGACGGACTTCCGTCGTGTGCTGGACAACCGCGACATCGACGCGGTCACGATAGCGGCGCCAGACCATTGGCACGCGCTCATGACGATCTTGGCGTGCCAGGCGGAGAAAGACGTCTACGTCGAGAAGCCCATCAGCCACAACATCGTCGAAGGCAGAAGGATGATTGACACGGCGCGCCGGCACAATCGCGTGGTCGCCGTGGGAACTCAGAGGCGCAGCAGCGCGCTGCTCGCCAAATCCGTCCAGTTCCTGCGCGATGGCGGATTAGGGAACGTTTACTCGGGCAGGACGGTGATCTATCGAGCGCGGGATCCGATCGGTGTCGTCGGAGATAGTCCGGTGCCGGCGGGCGTGCATTACGATCTCTGGCTGGGTCCGGCGCCCGCGCACGCATTCAACGAGAACCACTTCCATTATCACTGGCACTGGTTCTGGGAATACGGCACGGGTGATCTCGGCAACACGGGGGTTCATTCGCTCGATGCCGTGCGCTGGCTGCTTGGAAAACGGGAACATCCTCGCACCGCCTACTGCATTGGCGGCCTGAATGAAGCGGGCGCGCCTACGGATCAGAAAACTCCGAACACTCAATATGCCATGTATCAGTACGCGGATGGCACCGAGCTTCACTGCGATCTGCGAAACTGGTTCAGCGGTCCGCCCGAAGCCGAGGGTCTTTACATCTTCGGCTCCAAAGGCTGGATGAGGGTCGGCGAGGACAAGACACAGGTGTACTTCGGACGGAAGAACGAACCAGGGCCTACGCTGACTGGCGAGGAGACGGACGATTCCGGTCAGGCGCACTTCGAGAACTTCATCGACTGCGTCCGATCGCGCAAATCAGAAAACCTTCGAGCCCCTCTCGAGGAAGGCCATTTCTCAACGACGCTTTGCCACCTCGGAAATATTTCCTATCGGGTGGGACGGTCGGTGAAGTTCGATGGCATGACCGAACGATTCGTGGGCGACGAGCAGGGCGATAGGCTTCTTGGGCGCACGTATCGTGCGCCGTACTTACTTCCAGATAGGACATAGGCAAGCTTCTACCTGAAGCGCTCCACTAACATCAAATCGTGGGTGCTGCGGTCCAATTGCGACCACATCATGACCGCACCGTTGCGAACGGCGTAAAAACCGATCGCCGAAGGAATGACGTAGCCGGGAACCTCCGCGATCTTTGACACTTCGTGAGTCGCGAAATCATAAAACCGGATCGGAGCAGGTGGGTTGGACGCTGTGTCATCGATCCAGAGAATTCCGTTGTCGATGAGTGTCCAGCTGCTCGCCGTCAACGATCCAAGTCCGGACACTCTGGTCTCCTGGCCGCCGTCGACCGGCACGCTCCAAAGCCCTCTGGTATAGCGGCCCTGGACATAGTAGAGCGATCTCCCATCCGGCGCCTCGAGCGCCTCGAAGCCGCCGTGTGTTGTTATCTGGCCCGGAGCGCCGCCGGCGACCGGCATCTTCCAGATCTGATGCGTTCCGGTGCGATCCGATCGGAAGTAGATCGAGCGACCGTCAGCCGACCAACTCGCTCGGGACTCGACGGAGCTCTCGTGAGTCAGCGGCACTGGCTGCCCTCCGTCAGCTCGCACAAGATAGATGTCCGCATTGCCGTCAACCCGTGCGTCAAATGCAATCCGCTGGCTGTCCGGCGACCACCTTGGCGAGCCGACGTACCCCTGGCGGAACGACGTCAGCTGGCGGCAGTCCGAGGCCTCTGGATACGCACACACCCACACCTCGAACCACCCGGAACGATCTGAGACAAAGGACAGGCGGCGGCCGTCGGGGGACACGCTCGGGTTTTGTTCGTCGCGGATCGAGGCAGCGAAGGACGAGGGCTTCGACGCGTTCCATGCGCCGTCGGCACCCCGGTTCAGGAGCCGAATGTCGTAATCCTCCGTGAGCGCCTGGTAGACGAGCCGAGAGGTGGAAACCGCCGGAGATCTCGCCTCGGTAATTCCATCCACGACCGTCGGCTGCGCCGTTCCACTTACGTTGACTCGCCAGAGCTGGTGGCGCCCGTTGCGATTGGAAGCGAAGATCAGCTCCTTGCCGTCGGACGTCCATGCGAGCCCGCGTATCTGACGCTTGTCGAAGGTGAGCCGGCGTGCCTTCATGCTATCGAGCGGTTGCACGAAGATGTCGGCGACGTCGTACGTCAAGTGACGCACGAACGCGAGCGTCCGACCGTCTGGTGAGATCGCCGGCGATGAGTCTCCGTATGTTTTTTCAGCAGCCGGGAACGTGAGTTGCCGCTTCGCGCCGCCAGCCGCAGGCACCAGGAAAATGCTGTGACCGTCCTCCCCGGTCGCGCGATCGATGAATGCGAGCGTCTGCGAATCGGCGCTCCACGCGACCAATGTACCCACTGTCTCAATGACCTTGTGCTCCGGTCCGCCTGTCGGCGATATGAGGAGAATCTCTCCGCTGGATCCCTTTCTGCGAATGAAGGCGATCTGGCGACCGTCTGGCGACCAGGCCGGTGACTTGTCCAATGCCGGATCGCTCGTGAGCCGAGTCGCGTGCAGATCTCCGATCCTCAGAACGTAGATATCATCATTGTCGCTCTCCGGCGGACGCCACGCGAAGGCAATCTGACTGCCGTCAGGCGAGAAACTTGGATCGTCTTGAATCCCACCGAATGGATGGAGCGGGACCGGGGCGGGTGTCGAATCGCGGATTACTCCGGAGCGTGACCAGTACCAGCCGCTGACGACCGCGACCAAGGCCGCCATCCCGGCGAAGCTGAAGAGCCGACGGATGCGATCGCGATGCCAGCGAAGTGGCATCCACCGAAGTGGCTTCGAAACCGACGACGTTGCGAGCTCCCGGCCACCTTCGCGACGCGACTGTCGTGTCACCGGCGCGACGAATCGATAGCCTGACTTTCGGACGGTTTCTATGTATCTGGGCTGCGACGGCGTGTCGCCCAACTTCCTTCGCAGGATCGAAATCGTGACCGTCAGGCTTCCTTCGTCTACGTAGGTTTCTTTCCAAACAGCGTGGGTCAGATCGTCGCGGGTTACCAGATGGCCCGCTCCGCGGACCAGCACGGTCAGTACCTGTAATTGTGTCGGTTCGAGCGGCAGCGTCGTGCCGTCCCGCGACAGCAGCTTTTCCCCGATGTCGAGCCGAAACGGCCCGAATTCGTATACGTCGTCAGTCGGCCCCATGACTTCCTCCGAGGCCTGCGCGCGACGCAGATTGTAGCTGGAATCGCTCGCGGCGACACGTCAAGGGGCAAACCGAGTCCACTGGACCTTCCGGTGGGTCTTAACCATTTCTAAGGTTTTCCAAACGTTCCGCCGCATCGCGCGTGGTAGTCGTCTCGCGTCCGGATCTCCCGAAGTAACCACCGGACGTGTCCAGTTCGCCTGGTGATTTCGTCGGACGCGTGAACTACTCGCTTGGCACTCTGGTTGCCGGTGCGAGCAGGACGGTTCGAGTCGTATACCGGCGCTTTTGAGCGGCTTCTTCGCGACTGGATGAGTCCGTATAATTGCCAGAGCGGCGGTCGCGATCCACGGGCGGCGTGCGTAACACCGTCGCGCGCGACGTCGTGCGTGACAAACACGATATGCAACCAGAACCCCCTTGGCGTGCGGGTCTTTTCCTTTCATGAAGACGCTGTACCCGCGGAAAATCGATAAGGTGTTAAAACATTCGACGACTTCGCGTTTGTCGAAATCGATTGCCAAGGCTGCCGACAGTCCACGTAACCGGATCCCACGACATCTGGACCAGACGCGCCCGTCGGCTGCGACATGGGCCCTGACTTTGGCATGAGTCTTCACACCGGTAGCTCGACCGGCCCCATTGCGTTCGACAGTCTCAACCGATAACGTGTCTACCGTTGCACGAGCTGTCGATCGTTGATCGATAGCTCACGCGGTACGGTGATGCTTCGGGGCGTTTGCTTTGCACCCGCAGCCGCATCGCTTGGATCTGTCAAGCGTCAGCCATCAACTGTGAGGGTTCGTGATATGTCGACTTCACTGGACCGATTTGTATTCAGGCAGACAACAGCGGCAGCTGCAGGCAGCGCGGTTGTGGCCGAAACCGGAGTACCCGCCGCCGTCATCACTCACCCAGTCAGTTTGCGCGTGAATGGCGAACGCGTTCGGCTCGATCTCGATATTCGTGCCACGCTACTCGATGTATTGCGTGAGCAGCTTCAGCTCTTCGGAACCAAGAAAGGCTGCGATCACGGTCAGTGCGGCGCCTGCACGGTCCACGTCAACGGCCGCCGCGTTCTTTCCTGCCTCACGCTCGCGGTCATGCACGAAACCGATGATATCGTCACCATCGAAGGGCTGGAACGGGACGGCGTTCTCCATCCGGTGCAGGAAGCGTTCATCGAGCACGATGCCTTCCAATGCGGATACTGCACAGCCGGCCAGATCATGTCTGCGGCAGCCCTGCTCAACGAACCGTGCGGACCGAGCGACGATGACGTGCGGGAGCAGATGAGCGGAAACCTGTGCCGCTGCGGTGCGTATCCGAACATCGTCGCGGCTATTCAGTCGGCGCGCGGCCGCGCGTGAGAGGCCTGTCATGCAGCCGTTCTCGTATGAAAAGGTCACGAACGAACACGAGGCGATCGAACGGGCGCGGCTTGGAAACGCGACATTCGTGGCAGGCGGAACCACGCTCGTTGATTTGATGAAGCTGAACGTAGAGGTCCCTGCGGCACTCGTAGACATCAACGCGCTGCCGCTGAATCAGATCGAGGATCAATCCGACGGGTCGATCAGAATCGGCGCGCTCGTTCGGAACGGCGATCTGGCGCAGGATTCGCGGATTCAGTCGCGATATCGGGTGCTTTCTCAGGCGATCCTCGCCGGCGCCTCCGCGCAGCTGCGAAACATGGCGACCACCGGCGGCAACCTGATGCAGCGCACGCGCTGCTACTACTTCCGCGACCCGGTGTATCCGTGCAACAAGCGCCAACCGGGCGCGGGCTGCGCGGCGATGGACGGCTACAACCGCATCCACGCCGTCCTCGGTGTGAGCGACAAATGCATCGCGACGCATCCATCGGACATGGCGGTCGCGCTCGTCGCCCTCGACGCGAGCGTTCACATTCGGGGAGCGAACGGCGAACGCGCCGTTCCGATTACTGAATTTCATCTGCTCCCGGGTGACACACCGCATCGGGAGACGGTCGTTCGTCCGGGCGAGCTGATCACGTACGTCACCTTGCCCAGCGGGCCGTTTGGAGCACACTCGGCATATGTAAAGCTGCGCGATCGCGCTTCCTACGAGTTCGCGCTCGCCTCGGCCGCGGTGGCGCTTCAAGTGGAAGGAACGACCGTTCGAAGTGCGCGCGTCGCGCTCGGCGGCGTCGCCACCAAACCATGGCGGGCGCTTCAAGCCGAGCAGGTACTCACGGGGTCCACAGCGAACACGGCAGCATTCCGGAACGCCGCGGACGCTGCGCTGACCGGCGCCGTGTCGCGCCGCTACAACGCGTACAAAATCGAGCTCGCCAAACGTGCGATCGTCCGCGCACTTACTGATGCGCTGATGGATTAGAAGAGGATTACCCATGTCGACTGCCGTAGGCGGATCGATCAGCAGAAAAGACGGCTGGGTCAAAGTGACAGGCCGCGCGCCGTATGCGGCCGACCATCCGATTGCCGGCGTCGCCCACGCCGTCGCGATCCAGAGCACCATCGCCAATGGCCGCATCACAGCCATCGCCACCTCGCTGGCCGAGAATGCGCCCGGTGTTCTCGCCGTCATCCATCACGGCAACGCGCCGAAGCTGTACCGACCCGAGAATGACTTCATGTCCGCGACAAAGCCCGGCGAAGCGCGAGTCGTGTTCGAAGACGATCGGGTTCACTATTCGGGGCAGTACGTGGCGATTATCGTCGCCGAGACACTCGAGCAGGCGCGATACGCAGCAGAGCTCGTCAAGATCTCGTACGCCGTCGAGGACCCGCTCATCGAAACGGATGCGGCGCTGGACAGCGCGTATCTGCCCGACGAATTCTTCGGCGAAAAGCTCACGACCAAGCGCGGCGATCCGGACGGCGCTCTATCGGGAGCCGCAGTCACGCACGAGGCAAGCTATACGACACCGATCGAGCACCACAACCCGATGGAGCCGTCAGCGTCGATCGCCGTATGGAACGGTGACGAGCTGACGCTCTACGAAACCACGCAGTGGGTTGCTGGAGCCCGCAAGACCGTTGCACAGACTCTCGGCATCGCTGAGGAAAAGATTCACATCGTCTCCCCGTTCATAGGAGGCGGCTTCGGCTGCAAGGGATTCGTTTGGCCGCACTCGGTTCTGAGTGCCATCGCCGCCAAAAAGGTGAATCGCCCCGTGAAGCTGAATCTGACGCGCAAGCACATGTTCAGCGCATGCGGTCACCGCTCGGAGACCAAGCAGCATGTGCGGCTCGGCGCCGAGCGCAACGGCAGGCTCGTGGCGATCGATCACGACACGGTCGTGCAGACCTCCACGGTCGAGGAGTTTGTCGAGGCGTGCGGCAACACGTCACGCTTTCTTTACAGCTGCCCGAACGTCCGGGTGAGGCACCGGGCCGTCCGCGTGAACGTCGCGACACCGACACCGATGCGGGCGCCTGGCGAGAATCCTGGCCTGTTCGCGCTGGAGTCGGCCCTGGACGAGCTCGCGTACAAATTGAACATGGATCCCGTGGAGCTGCGGATCGTCAATCATGCGGACGTGAACGAACATACGCGGAAGCCGTGGTCGAGCAAGTACTTGAAAGAGTGCTATCGGATGGCGGCTGAACACTTCGAGTGGGCGAGGCGCGCCCTGCAACCCGAGTCCATGCGCGACGGCAACGTCCTCGTCGGATGGGGCATGGCGACGGCGACGTATCCCGGTATCCGCAGCCCCGGCGCGGCGAAAGTTCGACTACTGCAGGACGGAAGCGTCGACGTGATCAGCGCAACCCAGGACATGGGCGGCGGCACCTATACGACGATGGCCCAGATCGCGGCCGATGTGATGGGAGTCGCGATCGAGCGGATTCGTACGGTTCTCGGCGACAGTCTGTTGCCGCCGGCGCCCGTGTCGGGTGGGTCGATGACGACGGCGAGCATTCTTCCGGCAATACGAAAGGCGGCTCAGGATGCGCTCAGCAAACTGCGACAACTGGCGGCCACGATGCCCGCGTCACCCTTCACTAATCGGCCTCACGATGACATCGTCGCCGAAGGCGGTCGGGTCTTTCCAAAGGGGGCTGACCCGTCGTCAGGGCTCGCCTACGAAGACGTGCTGAAGCGGACCAATCAGTCGGAAATCGAAGGCGAGGGATACACCGGGCCCGGACCTGAACGGGACAAGTTTGCCTTCCAGTCGTTCGGCGCACACTTCGTGGAAGTGAAAGTCGATCCCGAGATCGCGACGGTGCAGGTCTCGCGTGTCGTCAGCGCGTTCGATGTCGGCAGGATCGTGAACCCGAAAACGGCGCGCAGTCAGGGATACAGCGGCGTCATCATGGGCATCGGCATGGCGCTGATGGAGCACACGGTCTACGATTCACGAGATGGCAGCATCGTCACGAGCAACCTCGCCGACTATGCCATCCCTGTGAACGCGGACGCGCACTCGATCGACATTCTCTTCGTCGACAAACCGGATCCGTTCATCGACAGCGATGGATTGGGAGCCCGCGGCGTAGGCGAAATCACAGTCACGGGTGTGGCGCCGGCGATCGCAAACGCGGTCTATCACGCGACCGGCCGGCGGATCCGCGACCTGCCGATCACGCCCGACAAACTGCTCTAGTCAGCTGACGGCGCGGGTCCTTTTCCTTGCTGTTGATCACGATTTGATCCGTCTGAAGCTTTTCTCGAGCTCGCAGTCGCCATCTCTGAACACCACCGCGGAGTCCGACTGACACTGAGACTCCGGCATCCCGTGCCAATCGGCGGAGCGGACCGGCCGTCGGCAAACGCCGAACAAGTTGGTCGATAAATTCCCCGATTTGTTACTGGCGCGGGCCGTCAGGCCTGCGATCTCACACAATTTGAATGCCCCGTCCCGATGGCATCCTCCTGGCACACCTCTCGCCAATCGAGCGTCCCCGATCGGTTCGTTGCACGTTCGAACGAGGACCGCCCTTTGTGTTAGGGGCCTCCGAGCGGCCTCCGGCAAATAGAGAGGTTTCATGCGTCGTCCGTCCATCGGCATCACCGTTCTGTTCTGGAGCTTCACCGTCCTCTCGCTGTCCGCGCAAACCCAAACGCCGACACCGGGACTGCGCGGCGCGACGATTCAGATCGAACCGGTGTATGGCCGTGAGGCAGCGGCGCGAGAAGTCCTGGTCAAGTTCCGCCGCGCCGATTTGACGACCGACCTGCCAGAAATCCGTGCGCTCGCCGATGCGGATGCGATCGAGGCTATCGGGCGGACCGGCGTCCGCCGCGTACGTTCACGATCGATGGCTGTTGGAGCCCTCGAGTACGTCGAACCGAACTACATCGTCCATACGTTCACGGACCCGAATGACGTCTCGTTCCCGCAGTTGTGGGGACTCAAGAACGTCGGACAGGCCGTCAACGGAACTCCGGGCGGTCTGGCCGGAGCGGACATCCACGCCACTCAGGCGTGGAATTATGCAATTGGATCTCGAGCACACGTCGTCGCGGTCGTCGACACCGGGATCGACTATACGCATCCGGATCTGGCCGACAACATGTGGTCGGCGCCGTCGGCCTTCACCGTGACCATTGGCGGCGTAGCGATCACGTGCCCTGCGGGTACGCACGGCTTCAATGCCATCACAATGACCTGCGACCCCATGGACGACCACAACCACGGCACGCACGTGTCGGGAACGATTGGCGCATCAGGCAACAATGCGCTCGGTGTCGTAGGCGTCAACTGGGTCACGCAGTTGATGGGGATCAAGTTTCTCGATGCCAATGGAAGCGGGAGCGTGGGAGACGCGATCAACGGCATCGAGTTCGCGATTCAGGCCAAAGCGGCGTTCTCGTCAACGGCCGCGGCGGACGTGCGCGTCCTGTCGGCCAGCTGGGGAGGTATGGACTTCTCGCAGGCGCTGCTCGACGAAATCCTCGCCGCCAACGATCGCGACATGCTCTTCGTGGCCGCTGCCGGCAACAACGGCATCAGCAACGAGATTCTGCCAACGTATCCAGCGAGCTTCAGCGCACCGAACGTCGTGGCAGTGGCGGCGACCACGAACACCGACACACGTGCGTGGTTCTCGAACTATGGTGCCTCCTCCGTCCATCTCGGCGCGCCTGGCGTTGACATCCTTTCGACGACGATCGGATCGACCTACGCCTTCTTCAGTGGCACCTCGATGGCGACGCCGCATGTTTCGGGAGCGGCCGCCCTCCTGCTGTCCTTGTGCCCAATGGATACTGCAGGGGTGAAGGATGTGCTTCTGAGCACGGTCGAGCCCGTCGCCGCCCTCGCAACGACCACCATCACGGGCGGCCGGCTCGACGTCAATGGCGCAATCCGATCTTGCGTCGCACCGCCCGGGCCCACGATCGGCCTCGGTGTTTCTCCGGGCGATACGCAGTTGACTCTCAAGTGGTCGGCTGCCGTCGGCGCGACCAGTTACAAAGTCAAACGAAGCGTGACTTCCCGCGGACCGTACGTGCTGATTGCACCGAACGTCAAGAAGAAGACGTACCTCGATACCGACGTTGTCAACGGGACCACGTATTACTACGTCGTTTCGGGCGTGAATGGCCTTGGAGAAGGCGCCGACTCGAACGAAGCCTTCGCAACGCCGAACACGCCGTCGGATCTGGTTGTGTCGAGTCTCACTGCGCCTTCGACCGCTGGCGCCGGCCTGCAAATCACGGTTTCGGACACGATAATGAATCGAGGCCCGGGCAATGCGGTGGCGTCGACGACACGGTTTTATCTTTCCAGCAATGCGCCGCTCGACGCGAATGACAGATTGCTGGTCAATACGCAATCCGTGCCGGCCCTCACTGCGGGGGCGGCCTATTCAGCGTCGTTATCGCTCGACATCCCGGCCGACACCGCCACCGGTCTCTACTATCTGTTCGTCAAGGCGGACGCCGATGACGCGGTCAACGAGGCGTCGGAATCGAACAACACGTCCTCACGGACGCTCTTTATCGGACCGGATCTCGTGATTTCGTCGCTCACCGTGCCGGCGCTGGGAGCATCTGGAGACACGGTGGTCGTCACCGACACGGTGAACAATCGCGGCGGCGGCGCCGCAGGCAAGTCAACCACGAGGTTCTACCTCTCGATGCACGTGCTTCTGAATTCGAACGACTTACTGCTTGCAGGCAGCCGATCTGTTTCCGATCTTCCGCCTGCCGCCTCGAATTCAGGATCGACGATGTTGACCCTTCCCAACGTCTCGGCGGGCACGTACTTCATCATCGCCAAGGCGGACGGCGACACCGCAGTCGTCGAGAGTCAGGAAGGAAACAATACCGCCGCTCGTGCGATCCGAATCGGAGGCGACCTCGTCGTCTCGTCGCTGACCACTCCGGCAAAGGCCGGCGCTGGCGACACTGTCTCGATCACCGATACAACGACGAACCAGGGTGCCGGCGCCATGGGCGCACCTTCGATCACAAGGTTTTACCTGTCAACGAAAGCCGGCTTCGATGGTTCGGCTGCGCTGCTTCAGGGCAGCCACTCGGTCCCCGATCTTGCCGGGGGAGCGGCGAGTACAGCGTCGACGACTGTCACTATTCCGTCGACCCTCGCTCCAATGACTTACTATCTCATCGCGAACGCTGACGCTGACAATGCCATCGTTGAAACGCTGGAAACGAACAACGCATGGGCCCGGTCCATTCAGATTGGTGGCGATCTCATCGTGTCCGCGCTGACGGTGCCCGCCAAAGGCGGCAGTGGCGGCACGATCGTCGTCAACGACACCACCACGAATCAGGGAGGCGGTGCCCTGACAAGTTCCATCACGCGCTTCTATCTGTCGAAGGACACGCTGTTCGATTCCGGCGACATGCTGCTCGGCGGCAGTCGTGTCGTGCCGGATCTCGTCGCGGGCGCAAGGAGCTCGGGCTCGACCAGCGTGACGATTCCCGACGCCGTCACTCCGGGGCCGTACTCCGTCATTGCGAAAGCCGATGCAGACGGCGTAGTGGCCGAGACGCTTGAAAACAACAATTCGATCTCGCGCTCGATCTCGATTGGGCCGGATTTGACCGTGTCGAGCGTGACGACCGTCTCGAGCGCTGCGGCCGGTTCAGCGATCATGGTCACCGATGTCGTCGCGAACCAGGGCGGAGGCGGGGCCGCTTCATCCGTGACGCGGTACTATCTTTCGACGAATGCGACGCTGGATCAGAACGATCGACTGCTCGATGGAAGCCGGCCGGTCGCTGCTCTGGCGGCGGCCGAGTCGAGTTCCGGGGCGGTGCTGCTCACGATTCCGCTCGACACAACGCCTGGCGTGTACTACCTGTTCGCCAAGGCTGATGCCGACGGCACAGTCGCTGAAGGTCAGGAATCCAACAATACGCGGGCCCGCGTGATCTCGGTGACGGCACCGCACTAACCCGATCGGGCGCATCACGCGGTGGGTCGCCTTATATCGACGTTCGCCGAACACAGCGGCCTACGACCTCGACGTCTTTGAAGCGCATCGGCCACTGCTGGTGGCGCACGCATACCGCATGCTCGGCGATCTCGGGCGCGCGGAAGATATGGTGCAAGAGGCGTGGCTGCGCTGGAGCGGTCGGCACGTGGAAGTAGAGTCTCCACGCGCGTATCTCGTCACCGTCGTGACACGTCTGTGTTTCAACGAGCTCGACTCGGCGAAAACGCGGCGCGAAGAGAGTCGAGGCGATCGGCTGCCCGAGTCGGTTGATTTGGACGAAGGAGGCATCGGCCGCGTGGAAACGCTCGAGCAAATCTCGATCGCGTTTCTGGTGGTGCTCCAACGCTTGACACCGGCAGAGCGCGCGGTGCTGCTGCTTCGAGACGTCTTCGACTTCGACTACCAAGACATCGCGGCGCTGGTCGGAAAAAGCGAGCCCGCGTGCCGAAAGCTCCTGGAGCGCGCGCGACAGCACGTGACGGAGGAGAAGCGCCTGTTCTCTGCGTCACCGGACGCGCACCGGCGCCTGCTCGCCGCGTTCGTTGAGGCGGCATCGGCGGGGAACATCGACGCCGTGATGGTCACGGATGGCGGCGCCGAAGGCAGGCGTGTCGCAGGTATTCGTAACCTTCAGGCGCCGCTCGAGGGTGCCGCAAGGATCGCTGCGTTCATCGCGGCGACGGCCCGCAGCGTCGATCTTGAAGCCGAGGTACATGAGCTCAACGGCCAGCCAGCGCTCGTCTTCTACCACGAGAACGCGCCATTCGCCGCTCTTCTGATCGCCGTTGCGGACGAGCGCATCCACCGCGTCTTCTTTCACGCCGACCTCGGACGCCTGCGCTACCTGGGGCGGCGAAGCGCTCAATAAAAATAAAGACCGAAAGAATGAGCAAACCGGCTGCTAGAGGGGATGTGGGAGCTTCATCATGGCTGGAGCCTCCTTTATGGCTTCATTGACTGACGCGGAAAAACGCCCAAGCTCGGACCATAGCGATCCTGAGTCTCAGCCTCGTGCCCGAGTTCCGGTTGACTTCGTACCGAGCAAGATCTACTTTTCGCGGCGGTGGGGGATCAGACTCAGATCCGCGCCCTGCGCCGGGTAGCCGCGTATTCCCAGGCGTCCGCGAACCCTCGCATCCGACATCGGACGCGTTCCAGGCGTTAAGATGCCGACGTGGGCGAAACACGCGTTGACCTCCAACACCTTCTCGAAGACCTGCGGGACGCATACACTGGAGCCCTCGAGGAAACGATCCTCACCGAAGTCGTGGCCAACGCGCTCGACTCGGGAGCGACGCGCATCCGCCTGCTCCCTCAGCCTGCTGACGCGACGCTGACCATCGTGGATGACGGGCGCGGGATGCAGCGCAGAGAGTTGGCGCGCTACCACGATGTCGCGGCGAGCTCCAAGGCTCGGGGAGAGGGAATCGGGTTTGCCGGCGTCGGCATCAAACTGGGTCTCCTCGTTTCACGTGAGGTGGTCACTGAAACGAGACGAGGCGCCACGCACGTCGCGACCCGGTGGCATCTCGCTTCACGTCATCGCGCCCCGTGGAAGTGGATTCCGCCGCCTGGCCTGATGGCCTCGCGTGGCACGGCAGTGCGACTGAGCTTGACGAATCAATTGTCACCGTTGCTCGACGCCGGCTATCTCGAGGAGATTGTCCGGAGACACTTCGAGCCGCTGCTCGATGCCGCGTTCGACGGGTTCATGCGGCGGCAGTACGGTGATCGTGTCGCGTTCGAGGTTGACGGTCGAGTGCTGACAAGGACAGAAGTGCCTGGGTTCGAGCGCGTACCGATCTCAATCAGGCTTGGGCGTCGCCGCACGCCCTCTGCAATCGGATTCCTCGAAAGATACGCAGTGGTGCCAGCTGATCGCGAAGGCATCGCAATCAGCACCTTCGGCAAGGTCATCAAGCGCGGGTGGGATTGGCTCGCGGTTACGCCGCCGCCGCGCGCGCACATCAGCGGATTGATCGAGATCCCCGATCTGGCGGCCTGCCTCACGCTGAGCAAGAACGACTTCATCCGAACCGGCGCGCGCGGTGCGTCGTACCTGGCCTATCGCAAAGCAATACAGGAAATGGTTTCCCGCCAGCTCGCCGCCTGGGGCGATGTGCGCGATGCAGAAACGCGGCCGCGTACCGCGCGGCTGGAACGGGATCTCGAGCGCGTCCTCGAAGACCTGGCCGGTGATTTCCCGCTGCTGCAGTCGCTGGTTGATCGGCGTGTCGGAGGACAGAAGCGGCTGCCGATGCCTGGCAGGGGCGATGAACGGGTACCGGCGCCGCTGTTCGCGAACATGATGGCGGACGACGAGGCCGGAGGCGAGGCAAGCGCGTTGCCGCGCGCGGGCGCGCCTGCCAAACAGCCCCAAGGGTCGTCTTCGCCGAAGCCGGAGTCGCCGCCGCGCTCACCGGAGGAGGCGCCACCCTCGGGAGATCAACCGGTACCCGAAACCGAGGCCGCCAGGACCGGCGGTCTCCTTCATCCGCACCGTGCAGCGTCGGCCGGGGCCCTTGACACCATCGTGGGGCGACGGCAGCCAGCGCGCTACGGTCTGCTGGTGCAATTCGAGTCGCGGTCAGACGACCCCGAACTGGCCCGGCTGGTGGACAGCACCGTCTGGATCAATGATGCCCATCCCGCGTTCACACGCGCGATTCGGTCGCGGTCGCTCGGTTATCACACGGCGCTTGCGGTGGCCCTCGCACTGGCACCATTGGCGGTCGAGGCGCACGCCGAGCACACGTTTATCACGCAGTTCCTCGCGCATTGGGGCAGCGCAGAGGCCACGATGCGCCGGACCGGCGGCCGGCGCCGCCCGAAGAAGAGTGCGTAACACAGGGTCTTGAGCCCTTGTAGTTGGCTTCTCGTCCGTTCGCTGCAAGCTTCTCGGCTTCGGACCTGAGTCCGATGTGGCTGACCCGCCTTACTCGACTGCCAATTCCTGTCGTGGCTCTCTACTCGTGAACTCTGACCACGAGCCGATCTAATAACGTCAGTTTCGCGGGAACGCTGAAGTATCGCGGTTGTCTGGGGGCGGGCGATCGAGGAGAGGATTGTAGCAGCAGCTCTGACCTCGGCGCAGTGCGCGGCCATGCGGCAGGAGCGCCGGCCGAAATTCGGGATCAACCTTGCTGATGTCGGGACCTCTGCGAGGCGATGACGTCAACAGCGGAACAGAACCGCTCGGCGTCAAACTCCCAGCGGTCGTTCAGTTGGAAACTTGCGGCCACTTCGCAGACGTCTTGCGATGCACCTGCGCCGGTAGTGTGCAGCCAGTCGACCATGTCCGCTCGAGTGCACCACGCTTTCAGCGCACGAAAACGAATCAACCAGACCAGCGCCAGATTCGTGTCGGCGACGAACCTCCTGCAGATCACATCGAGCGAGGGAGCGTTGTTCATGTCGAGATCGGACGTGAACTCCTGAACATTCAGCGCCACAACGTCCATCGGTCTCGTCGGAAACGGAGTGCTGTTCATGTCGTTGGTCTCGAAGACACGTGTCGTCCGAGCCACCACGTCCTCCGGCGCTACACGCACCATAGACGGCGGCGTCGGACAATCGAACGGCATCCAGGTGAATGGAATGTTTAGCAGCGTCAGCGTGTATGCGCGCGGAACTTGCCCGGCTGACCCTAATCGCGCCAACGAGCGCGAAGGGCCTTATTGAGGTTCAGCAGCCTGCGGGCGTGCTCGCACGCCTCACGGCTGCGTTGCCGCATTGCGATGCTGCGGTCCCTCGCTTCTCGCGATGCGTCGTGAAGGAGAGACAGCTGCTCGTGCGTGACGAGGCATGCCATATGTACTGCTCCTATGAACGGCTTTAATGAGAGCAGGCAGGTCGGAAGGACGGCCGAGATGATGGCGCTCAGGAAAGCGTTCCCAGCGTAAGCTTTCCGACGATGAATGTCATGCACAATCGCGCATCAGGTGCGTCTTGCATCTCGGACGCTCGCCGATGGCGGCGATTGCTGCCAGGCTACGTGGCCGTTTTCCCGCTCCGTCACCGGACGTGGACGCTCGTATCGAAACTTCTGGTCGTTCGAGGTCGGCCTCAGTGCCGCATTCGCATCGGCGACAGGTTGAGCGTCGCGCGCCCGCCGCGACAGAGCGTCAGTCGTGCAGGACGACGCTCAAGAGGGAGCTGTGGATGGTGATGTCGCCGTTGTAATCGATGAACCCGAGCTTCTTGAACTTGTTCATGAAAAAGTTCACGCGCGAGCGCGTCGTACCGACGATTTCCGCGAGCGTCTCCTGAGAGACTTTTGGAAGCACGCGTTCGTGACTGCCCTTTTTGCCATAGCGTGCCAGCAGCAGCAGCGTGCGCGCGAGCCGCTTTTCGCTCGAGTTGAACAGTTGGTCCACCAAGTCCGCTTCGACCCGGATGTTGCGCGCCAGCATGTGCGCGATGAAGCGGTCCGAAAAGGCGTGCTGCTCGTGAAGCACGCGGATCATCTCGTCCTTGTCGATGACCAGAACCGTGCTTTCCATCATCGCAGTCGCGGTGCCGATGCGGACCGGTTGATCCGCCAGGGCTCCCTCACCAAAGAAATCGCCGGGGCCCAGCACCGCAACGACCGCCTCCTTGCCCGTATGGGAGAGCACCGAGAGCTTGACCCTGCCCTGTTGGAGGTACATGACCGCGCCGCAGGGATCCCCTTGCGAGAAAATGACATCTGCACGGCCGTAGGTTACGAACTTTCTCGCGGCGCCAGCCGATTCAAGAAAGCTCTGAACGTCGAATGTGGCGTCCTGCTTCGATTGAACGACGGGCTTCGGCCGCGCGGTTCTCTTTTGCCGCATGCTCGTATGCCCGACATTCTCTCACGGGCCCCGCGCGTCCGCACGCCGAGCGTGCCTCGGTCCGGCCATGCGTCTCGCGCGTCTGGCGTTCCCGTCGTACTGAGAGCGCATGCTGAGGGCGGACGCTTGATCGTCGTCCAGGATGAATGCGTAGGTATCCGGCAAGCAACGGCGACCCTTTTCAACCGTCGGTAATCCTCCCGGTCAGGACAGGTCGGGCCTTCGCCTCAAGGGCTCTGTCGTCTTACAACGTTCTCTCCTCCGTCCGAGATTTGACGTCGAAACGGTTTCCCTGTCTCTTCAGCTTACGGATGCACGGCTGCTTCGCCGCAGCGTCGCCCTGAATCCCGCTCCGGATCGCAAGGCGGCCAGAGCGGTTCATCAACTTCGATGCGCGGGCCACCATCCATGAGGAGTTGAGATGTGCGACCTCACACCATTGGTGCATCATCGGCGATCCACACAGAAACGCACGGGCGCTCTCCTGGTCGGCGCGTGAAGCGCCGGCAGCGGAGAGATCCCGAACGGCCTGCTGAATGACGCGGACCGCGAGATGACGGCACGCCGCGTCGGAATGGGTAGGCTGTCGGCTCGTCACATGATTCATCGCTGCTCTCCCTCGCATTCGCCACATGTATGGAACTGGCGCACAGCCGCGGCTGCGTCGTTCGCGCGACCGGTGGTCGGTATCCGGGCCGCGTCAGCCCGCTGCACGACCGCAGCTGGCGTCACGGCGTTGGCCGACCCGGCTCATCAAACATTCAGCAGGCGGCGCTTTGACGTAAGCGGCAGCGGATCCGGCAAACAGCCACACTGCGTGATGATCCTTCTGCCGTTCGTAGCCGCACATAATCGCGGCGTCCTGGCCCGTCATCGTCGACACGCCATGGAGGGTCAGATCCCCTATGGCCGATAGGACTGTGGCGATGATGTAGAAGTCGAACGTACCGTTGACATGAGAGACGACGACATCACCCGCTTGAATCGTTCCATCCATCGCGTACTGTCTGTTGTCGGCGGCCATTATCGCTTGCTCCACATGAGTCTTCCTCGAGGATCGTCGCATGTGGCGCGGCGGTTGTCTGTGCACCTTTGCACAGGGCCGCGGGTTTTCAGAAAGCAGTCCAAGGCGAACCGCCCCGTCCATAGGCCAGACATCCACGCGTCCGCCGTTGCATTTGTCAAACCGAACTCACTCTCTCGTTGTCATGTTGCGGCGTTGCGAGATGTCGCACAGAGTATCGAGGGCGTAGACCACGTATGTTCAGAACAGAACAGCCATTCGAACGAGCACGTCGTAGGGTGGGTCAAAGAAGGCGATACGTGTGGTCGTCACTGCGGGAAGGCCGTGGATCGAACGCTTTTCATGTTCCGAGGAGTCTCCAGATGAGCATCACTCGTGTTCTCGCGCTGTGGACGGCGTCGATTGTGATTTCTGCGACATCGTTGAGCGCTGGGGCGGAGCTCTCCACGTACCGAGGCTTCCAATTCGGCATGAGCGTAGCCGCGGTCGCACGACACGGCGGCATTTCACCGGAGCCGCGCATCGTCGATCAACGCCCGGAGCTGATTCAGGAACTCATGTGGTTGCCGACCCGCGCGGGAGCGATGGCGGACGAAGGAGATTCGGCACAGAAGATCCTCTTCACCTTCTACAACGACCAGCTCTCTCGCGTCGTGGTGTCGTACGACCGAAGCAGGACCGAAGGGTTGACGGCTGAAGACCTGATCGAAGCGATCTCGACAACGTACGGCGTGGCGCCGATTCCTTCCGTCGGGACGGCGCCGCTCATCCCGGGCCGGAATGCGGACGACAAGATCCTGGCGCGTTGGGAAGATCCGCAGTACTCGATCACCCTGTTCCGATCCAAGTATCTGTCAACGTTTGGCCTGGTCTTGCTTTCAAAGCGCCTGGATGGTCTCAGCATGGTCGCTCACGCCGAAGCGATGTTATTGGACGAACGAGAGGCTCCGGCGCGAGAATCGGCGCGGCGGCAAGGACGGACTGACGACGACCGCCTCAGGGAAGAAACGGTCCGACGAGCGAACAAGGCAGCCTTCAAACCCTGACCTGAGCGGACGCCGGAGTGCTTTCACCGATCGGTGATCCGGTCGGTGCCGGACCGGACGATGTGGGCAAACCGCGGCCAGCCGGTCGTTCTTCAAGACGACGCCCTCGCCAAATTCTCCACGTCACTTCGCTAAGGGGAAAACGCGGACGGTCACTCGGCGGGCTGGCAACGTCGCGCTTCGATCTGCCGTACCTTGTCCTGAAATACTGCGACCCAGGTGTCGATCGCCCGGCCGGCCTCCGGGGATCCGTCCGGGCCTCGCGGTCCGAGTTGGTCAACGTGCGCGGCTCTGAAGATCGCTCGCACCTCCTCCTGGGTGACGCGGTGCAATTGTTCAACCAGGAAACGGCGTCCCTCCTCGGAAATCACCGGATTCGACTCGCCGTCGAGGAGCGCCCTGAACGATACGGTGAGCTCTCCGCGGCATTCGTTGCCGTTGGTCGCCGTGAACACGCGCTTTCGCTCCCACGCTTCGAGATTCATCTTCGCCGTGGCCTCACTGGACTCGCGGCCCGCACCGCCGAACGTCGCGCCGACATCCACGATCGTCACCGCTGAGGTCGGACACGCCGACGCACCCGGACGCTCGAGCAATATCAGAGGCGGGGTCACGACATTGTCGGCCCGCAGCTCGCCGGCTTCGGTGTCTACGTGTGCGGCGCAGTACAGCCTTTGCTGCTCGCGCTTTCGATCGCCATGCTGCATGAACACGCCGAGCAACGTCAGCGCATTAAAGTACGTGCGTTGGCGCGCGCGTTCCAGCCCTCGTGGAAGCAATCGAATCGCTGTATCGAGATCCCGCCAGGACCAACCTTGATCGACCCTGCCGTTGGAGAGAATGACAGGCGTTGGCCATTGAGCCTGCAACATTGCGACATATCGTCGGGTGCGGCGGCTGCCCGCCCCCGTGTGGGGATTCTCGGGACATCCGTCACAGCGCACCTTGATTGGGAGGGCGGGCACCGCGTCGAATCCGAGCGCCCACATCAACCGCGACGCCGCCACGGTCCCGAACACTTCGCGGTTGCCCGTCCGGGACTGCGGATCCCAGTACTTCAGACGCAGATCGTGACCGTCGGCCGTGCGACAGAGGAACTTGGCCGAACTGCCGCCGAGCTCCTTTCCTGCCTGCGCGAACGTACACTCGATCCCCTCATCACTGTTGGCCTGCTCGTACGTGTAGGGAAACGCACCCACCGGTCCCTCGAGCACGTCCTTCGGCGACAGCGCGCCTGGATCGCGCCAAATGATCGCGTGTGCCAGATATGTCGCACGCGCCTCTGGGCTCGTGCGAATCGCCGAGAGGATCGTCGACTCGGTAGCGGACATCCAGGCCATGCTCACCGTGAACATCCCGGCGCCGATGAAGACGAGTTGTCGTGACATCATGCGCACTCGCGATTTTCTCCATGGCCAGGCCTTTTCGCGCGGTGCCATCATGATCGACAGGCGTTCGGGGGAAAGCCCAACTGCGGGGCGGTTTCGGTGCGCTGGTGTCCGGGATCCAAGCAGGAGCACTCGCACATCATAGATGCCAGCCGGCAAGTCTGCATATCAAACCCTCCGGGCACGGTTTGGAGTAGCATCGCTCATCTGGAGTTGATCATGTCGAAGTCCGTTCTGGCGTTCACGGCGGCCGCGGTCCTCGCAGTGGTCGGGCTCACGCGCGCCGTTCCTGGGACCGAGAAGGCGCGGGCAATCCCCGCGCCCGCGGTTGACGAGCAGGCAGGCGCAGCGACGTCAGAGGTTGCGGTTCTTGCCGGTGGATGTTTCTGGGGAGTCCAAGGCGTCTATCAGCACCTCAAAGGAGTTGTCAGCGCCGTCTCCGGCTATGCCGGCGGTGACAAGAACACGGCCGAGTACGAGCGCGTCAGTACCGGCAGGACCGGCCACGCGGAATCGGTGCAGGTCACGTTCGATCCGCACAAGATCACCTACGGACGCCTCCTGCAGGTGTACTTTTCAGTGGCTCACGATCCGACCGAACTCAATCGACAAGGCCCGGATGTCGGCACGCAGTATCGTTCGGCAATCTTTCCGGCGACTGAGGAACAGGCGAGCGTCGCGAAGGCCTACATCGCACAACTCGATCAGGCGCGCGTATTCAAAGCGCCGATCGTCACCGGGATCGAATCCGGCCGCACGTTCTACCCGGCCGAGGCGTACCACCAGGATTTCCTGACGCTCAACCCGACGTATCCCTACATCGTGTACAACGATCTGCCGAAGATCGAGAATCTCAAACGTCTGTTCCCGGAGCTGTATCGAGCCAATCCCGTGCTCGTGCGCGCCGGACAATAGGCGTCCTCTTACAAGGTCCACCTTGAGGGGCCGGTCTGCGGCGTCTGGTGTGTCCGATCGCGCAACGGCTCCCGGCGCGGCCACCAATGCCGAGCGGTGGGCGATCGTCGGCCTGCTGTTCGTCGCGTCGCTGATCAACTACTTCGATCGGGCGACCATCTCGTTTGCGCTCCCATTGATCTCCCGGGATCTTCATCTCGGCCCTGAAGCCAAGGGGGTGCTGCTCTCCGCATTCTTCTGGTCGTATGCGCTCATGCAGATCCCGATGGGTGTGCTCGCCGACCGGGTGAACCTGCGTTGGCTGTATGGGCTGTCGTTCACGCTGTGGTCCGTGTCCCAGGGGCTTATCGGCCTCGCCCCCGGGCTCGGCGCACTGATCGCGTTCAGGATGCTGCTCGGTGTCGGCGAATCGATCTATCTGCCGGGCGGATCGAAGATCGTGAGTCTTCTGTTTCGTCCCGCCGAACGGGGGCTTCCGTGCGGAGTGTTCGATGCGGGCACCCGCACAGGACTGGTGATCGAAGGCGTGCTCGTGCCGTGGATGCTGACGCGGTTTGGGTGGCGCACCAGTTTTGCGGTTGTGGGCTTCGCCGCGCTGCTGTGGCTGATCCCATGGTTCATCCTTACCCCCAGGCGGTTTGCCGGTCGTGGCGCGGCCCGCCCGGTCGCGCGTGATCGAAGCTTCGCGCGATCTCTCGGCACACTCGTGACGAATCGGAACCTTCTCGGCGTCTGCCTCGGATTCTTCTGTTTCGACTATTACTGGTACTTCCTCGTCAACTGGCTGCCCGACTACCTGGTCACATCGCGCGGCCTGACGCTGATGAGGGCCGGCCTTTATGCCGCGCTGCCGTATTTCGTTTTCGGGTTGAGCGAGCCGATTGGCGGGTGGATTGCCGATCGGTTGATCGACGCGGGCTGGAGCGAGACGCGCGCGCGCAAAGGACTCGTGACGGTCGCATTCCTCACCGGCCTGCTGCTGATTCCCGCTGCGCGGGTCAACACCCCTGGAGCCGCCGTCGGCCTCATCATCGGCGGCTGCCTCGTCGGCCTGGCGACGGGCAACCTGCTGGTGATCCTTCAGAGCTGTGCGCCGCCTGACGAAGTCGGTCTCTGGACGGGCATCTACAACTTCGTTGGCAACGTCGCCGGCATTCTCTCACCGCTCATCACCGGCGCTCTCATCGCCCGGACCGGTTCCTACGCGCCGCCTTTCGTGCTCGCGGCGGTGCTCATCGCCATCGGCCCGCTGGCATTCTGGTTCATCGTCGGCGAGCTGACCGCGGTCGATCGCGAATCTGCCTGACGCAAAAAAAACGGGCGCAGGGAACATGTCTCTGCGCCCAACTAACTAAGAACCCGCCTAGAAGCTCAAACGCAGACCGAAGCGGAACTGCCGGGACCGACCCATGGCATTGTCGCCCTCGGTATTGAGGATCTGCCCGAAGGTCGAGCTGTTTACGTTTCCGTCCGGGTTCCCGAAATGCGGCGTGTTGGTAATGTTGAACGCCTCCGCTCTGAATTGCAGATCGAGCGTGTGGCTCAATTTGAACGTTCGGAAGAGGCTCGCGTCCATGTTCACCACGCGCGGTCCGCGCATGGAGTTCCGGCCGACGTTGCCAAACCGGACCTCCGTGACTCGCGCGAACGCACTCGTGTCGAAGTACGGACCATCGTCACCGACATTGCCAAATATCTGGACCTTGTCCTTGACCTGATCCGGCGTCTGAAAGTTGCCAGGCATGTTCAACGACGAGTCGGAGGCCTCGAGGGTGAACGGCCTGCCCGAGAAAGCGCTGAAGACGCCATTCACCTGCCAGCCGCCGAGGATCGTGTTGCCGAGACCCGTCGTCGCCCACTTCTTTTCGCTGCCGAACGGAAGCTCGTACACGAAGGCAAGCTCGAAATTGTGCGGGATATCGTGGTCCGCCAACGCGCGATTGCGAGAGAACACACTCGGCGCGTTCCACAAGAAGCCTGTCCAGTCTGCATACGCCGCCTGGTCGATGGCCTTCGACCAGGTGTAGGCACCCTTGACGAGCAGGCCATCGCTGAAGCGCCGGTTGATGCTCGCTTGCAGCGAGTGGTAATTGCTGTGCGTGCGGCCATCCCACTCTCTCGTCGTGGTCGTGCGCTCGAACTGAGCGAAGAGCGGCCGTCCTTCGTCCCCCGAGCCGGGAATTTGCGAAGCGTTGACATCGAGGAATGCGAAGCCTCGCACGGAAGCCGTCCCGATGTATCCAATCGAAGCCACCAGTTGTGCCGGCAGCTTGCGCTCGACGATCAGGTTCCATGACTGGATATAACCACGGTGCAACAACTGATTGGCGCGGGGATAGCCGGTTTCGGCCACTGCCGGCAATGGCACCCTCCCCGTGTTGATGTCGGGGCAGCAGATCGATGGAATGCCGACGTCGGGACCCAGTGGCGCGTTCGGAACACCTGCCGCCACATATGCGCGATCCGTCGTCACGGGTTGGAATCCGTTGATGCCCGAGAACACGGCAACGAGCGTCAGCGGATACCAGCCGCGCAGCGCCTGCGCGCCCCACGGGTGCGAATGATACGTGATGCCGTAGCCCGTCCGGATCACGGTGGCATCATCGAGTTGATAGGCGAAACCGACGCGGGGTGCAAAGAGCTTCTTGCTATAGCCGACACCGTTGTCGCGAGGAATACCGCCCTTTCCGCCGATCAAGGCCTCGTTCGTGTTCGGGTCGTACGACTCGATTCCCATCCCCAGCGAGCGCCGCCGGTTCGGATAAAGCTCCCAGCGCAATCCAAGATCGATGGTCAGCTTCCCGGTCGTCCGCCAGCGGTCGCGCATGTAGAGCGCGTACTGCTCTTCCATGCTGTTCATTTTCAGGAACTGGCTGCTCTTGCCCGACGCCGTCGGTGTCCCTAGCAGGAATCCCGCGAGGCCGTTCCAGTCATTCTCGAACGATGGCGTGTCTCCCTGGAACCCGACGGAAGCTTCGAGCTCTTCGGGATTCAGGGCTGTGCCGCCTGGATCGAAATGGAACGCACCACGCGGTCCCTCGCCAAGTTCCGGCTGCCAGTGGTTCATCAGGTGATGCACGAAATCGAAACCAAAGCGGAGGTCGTGCAGGCCCTTCATCCAGCTTGCATTGGTATTGAAGGTGTACGACTGGTCGTTGCGAAAGAGCGGATTCCAGGACTCTGAATTGCCGAGATCGGAATAGCCGGAGATGAACATCGCCGGCATGCCGCTTTCGCGCGGGTCCGGACCGTTCGTGCCCGGAATACCGAGGACGTCCAACCCGAAGTTCGTGCCGAGATCGGGAGGTTTCACGTTCTGTCCGAACCTTGTCCAGCCGAACGTGCCATCGATCAAGAACGTCGGGGAGACAGTGTAGGTCTGTCCGATACCCGCAATCTGCACGAGCGTGTGGCCCGTGCCGAGGCCGCCGCCGCACAGGCATTCACCACCAGCTGCGCCGAGGGCGAAATCGCCACTGACCAGTGCATCCATCACGCTGTACTTGAACCAGAGCTGGTGGCGCTCGCTGCGGTTCCAATTGATCTTGGCGTCGATGTTGTTGCGGTTCAGGGGCTGAGTGGCCTGGTTGAAGTAGTTGTCCGAGTCACCAGACCGATTCGGGAGAGGCACCAGCGCCAGCATCTTCAGCATGGGACCGTTCAGGCGGGCCTGAGGGATGAGATTAATTTGTCCGCCGCTGGAGAACACCGAGCGCCCTGTGCCATCGGGATTGCCCGAGAACGGATCGAAAATCATCCCCTCCCTGAGCGGTGTCGTGCCGCCCTCTGTTGTCGAAATGAGAATCGGGGTGCCGGCCGCACTCAGAATCGGTGCACCTAGCCTCCGGCTGAAATTTCCGCCACGGAAATCAGCCGTCGGCACAGAGAAGCGAGCGGAAAAGCCAGTCCGTTCAAAGGTGCCTTCCCAGTTCACGAAGTAGAACAGTTTGTTCTTCTTGATTGGACCGCCGACGCTGCCTCCGCTGATGCTTCGCCGGCCTGACGGTTTCTCGGTCGCGCCGGCGCGGTTCTCATCCCAGGTGAACGTGCGCAACGCGCTGCTGTCGTACATCGTGAACGCCGAGCCCTTGATATTGTTCGTCCCGGACTTCGTGATCACGGTGACGGCAGCGCCGCCGGTCATGCCCTGCTCGGCATCGAAATCGTTTGTGGAGATGTTCACTTCCTGGATGCTCTCCACCGGCGGGACGTATACCGCGTGATGAGGCATGGTCACCAGGATGTCGGCCGAACCGTCCACGCGCGTGTTGTTCGCGCCGCGCTCCTGACCGTTGACGTTGGTCGTCAGCGCGCGTCCCGGCGTGTCAGTGACCGCGTTCTGAAACTGGGCGGGTGTTGCGCCCGGGACGAGATTGATGAGCTGCTGGAAGTTGCGATAGTTGGAGAGCGGGAGGTTTTCCATCGACTTGGTATCGAGGCTTACATTGACATCCGTCTTGGTTGTCTGGAGGACCGCGGTGCTCGCCTCCACCGTGACCTGCTCGTTGAGCGCGCCCACCTGGATAACGGCATCCACCGTCGTAGCGACATTAATGCGAACGATGACGCCTTTTTGAGTGTACGGTCTGAACCCGCTCGCATTAACGGACAGATCGTAAGTACCCTCAAGCAGGTTCGGAATGGAATAGTGGCCGGAATCGTCTGTCGTAACCTGGCGGGACAAACCCGTGGACGTGTTGGTCACGCTCACCGTTGCCCTGGGGACAATCGCGCCTGTCTCGTCCGCCAAGGTTCCGGCAATCGAACCGTAGAGCACCTGCGCAGAAGCAGTACGTGCGGCATAGCCCATCACAATGAGTCCGATGGCCATACAGGACAGGATGACCATCGCCCGAGGACTCTTGTTCGCTGATCTCACTGTGCACCCCCTTTCGGCGGCGACCCGAGTCAACAGCGCGTCTCTCCCGGGTCACAGCAGTTCAAATTTCGAATCGCAGCGGTTCAGAGCAGCGCCATTTCACCTCGCGCAATTGCGCCGTGTCCCCCAGGTGCGGCGGTCGTGGGAAGGGCAGGCGCAGACATTCCTGTCTGCGCCTCGATGAGAGACAAAGAACCAGACTAAGACTAGAAGCTCAGACGCAAACCGAAGCGGAACTCGCGGGATCGACCCAGTGCATACGCGGTCTGCGTGGAGAGGATCTTCCCGAAGTTCGAGCTGTTGACGTTTCCATTCGGATTGGAGAAATGCGGAGTGTTGCTCACATTGAACGCCTCCGCCCGGAATTGTAGCTGGAACTGCTGCGTGAGCTTGAACGTGCGGAACAGGCTTGCGTCCATGTTCATCACACCCGGTCCGCGCATGGTGTTCCGGCCCACGTTGCCGAACCGGACCTCTGTGACGCGCGCAAACGCGCTCGTGTCGAAGTACGTACCGTCGCCACCGACATTTCCCAGTATTGCGACATTGTCTTTGACCTGGTCCGGGGTCTGCGCGTTGCCTGGCATGTTCAGTGACGAGCCGGAGGCCGTCAGATTGAACGGCCGGCCCGAGTAGGCGCTGAACACGCCGTTCAGCTGCCAGCCTCCCAGGATCGTGTTGCTGAGACCCGCCGTCGCCCACTTTTTCTCGCTGCCGAACGGGAGCTCGTACACGAAGGCCAGTTGGACATTGTGGGGAACATCATGGTCCGCCAGTGCGCGATTGCGATAGAAAACACTCTGTGCGTTATAGCGGAACTCTGTCCAGTCAGAGTACGGCGCCTCGTCGATGGCCTTCGACCAGGTGTACGCCCCCTTGAGGAGCAGGCCGTCTTTGAAGCGCCGATTGAGTGTGGCCTGGAACGCATGGTAGATGCTGTGCGTGCGGCCGTCCCACTCCCTTGTCGTCGTGGTGCGCCCGAACTTGGCGAACAGCGGGCGCCCCTCGTTGCCGGATCCGGGGATCTGCGAGGCGTTGATGTCGAGGAACGCAAAGCCCCTGACCGACGCCGACCCGACGTACCCAATGGAGGCGACCAATGCAGCCGGCAGCTTGCGCTCGACGATCAGATTCCACGACTGAATGTAGCCGCGGTGCAGCTCCTGATTGGCGACGGGATAGCCGGTTTCGGCCACTGCGGGCAACGGGACCCTGCCCGTGCTGATGTCGGGGCAGCAGATCGAGGGGATACCAACATTGGGACCGAGCGGCGCGTTCGGGACGCCTGCCGCCACGTAAGCGGGGTCCGTGGTCACGGGCTGGAAGCCGTTGACGCCGGAGAACACCGCCACGAGCGTCAGGGGATACCAACCACGCAACGCTTGCGCGCCCCACGGATGCGAATGGTAGGTGATGCCGTAGCCCGTCCGGATCACTGTGGAATCCGTCACTTGATACGCGACACCGAGGCGCGGAGCAAACAGCTTCTTGCTGTAGCCCACGCCGTTATCCTGCGGGATGCCACCCTTGCCGCCAATCAACGCCTCGTTGGTGGTGGGGTCATACGATTCGATCCCCATGCCGCCCGACCGCCACCGGTTCGGGTAAAGCTCCCATCGCAATCCCAGGTCGAGGGTCACCGACACATCCGGCGTGCCGAGCAGGAACCCCGCGACGGAGTTCCAGTCGTTCTCAAACGATGGCGTGTCTCCCTGGAATCCCACGGTGGCGTCGAGCGCGTCGGGGTTCAAGGCCGTCACGCCCGGATCGAAATAGAACGCCCCCCGCGGCCCTTCGCCCAGCTCCGGCTGCCAGTGGTTCATCAAGTGATGCACGAAATCGAAACCGAAGCGGACGTCGTGCAGCCCCTTCATCCAGCTTGCATTGGTGTTGAACGTGTAGGACTGGTCGTTGCGGAACAATGGATTCCAGCCTTCCGGATTGCCCAGCGCGGAATACCCGGCCATGTACAGAGGCGGCATGCCGCTTTCGCGCGGGTCGGGGCCGTTGGTGCCCGGAATGCCCAGGACGTCCAGTCCGAAGTTGGTGCCGAGATCCGGCGGTTCGACGTCCTGGCCGAACCTGGTCCAGCCGAACGTGCCATCAATCAAGAACGTGGGCGAGACGGTATACGTTTGCCCGATTCCAGCGATCTGCACGAGCGTGGATCCGTCACCGAGCCCGCCACCAGCGCACAAGCAGTTGCCGCCTGCCTGGCCAAGGCTGAAATCACCGTGAACGAGCGCGTCCATCGCGCTGTACTTGAACCAGAGCTGATGCCTCTCGTTCCGGTTCCAGTTGACCTTGGCGTCGATGTTGTTGCGGTTCAGGCGCTGAATACCGGTGTTGAAGTAATTTGAGGTGTCACCCGGCAGGTTCGGGAGAGGAACGAGGGCCAGCATTTTCAGCATGGGTGCGTTCATGCGGGCCTGAGGGATGACGTTGACCTGCCCGCCGCTGGAAAAAACCGATCGACCTGTGCCATCCAGATTGCCGGTGAACGGATCGAAGATCATCCCTTGCCTCAGCGCGGTCGTGCCCCCTTCGGTCGTCGGAATCAGAATGGGGGTTCCGGCCGCGCTCAAAATAGGGGCGCCGAGCATGCGGCTGAAATTGCCGCTCCGGAAATCGGCGGTCGGGACGGACGCGCGGAGGGAGTTGCCGACGCGTTCGAAGGTGCCTTCCCAGTTCCCGAAGAAGAACAGTTTGTTCTTCTTGATCGGTCCGCCGAGGCTGCCTCCGTCGATGTTCCGCTTGCCCTTTGGTTTATTCGTGACGCCGGCGCGATTCTCATCCCACGTGAACGTGCGCAAGGCGCTACTGTCGTACATCGCGAACGCAGTTCCACGGAGAAGGTTCGTCCCGGACTTCGTGATCACGGTGACGGCAGCGCCCCCCGTCATCCCTTGTTCGGCATCGAAGTTGTTGGTGGAGATGTTCACTTCCTGGATGCTCTCCACCGGCGGGACGTACACCGCATGATGGGGCATCGTGACCAGGATGTCCGCCGATCCGTCCACGCGCGTATTGTTCGCGCCGCGCTCCTGACCGTTGACGTTGGTCGACAGCGCGCGCCCCGGCGTATCGGTGACGGCGTTCTGAAACCGCGCGGGCGTGGCCCCGGGGACGAGATTGATCAGCGATTGGAAGTTGCGATAGCCGGAGAGCGGCAGGTTCTCCATCGACTCCGTATCGAGGCTGACGCTGACATCCGTCTTCGTCGTCTGGAGGACCGCCGTACTGGCCTCCACCGTGACCTGCTCGTTGAGCGCACCCACCTGGACAACGGCGTCGACGCGTGTGGCGACATTAATGCGAACGCTGACGCCTTTCTGAGTGTAAGGTCTGAACCCGCTTGCATTAACGGAGAGATCGTAAGTACCTTCAAGCAGGTTGGGAATCGAGTAGTAGCCGGATTCGTCGGTCGTGGCCTGGCGGGACAAACCCGTCGACGTGTTCATCGCGGTCACCGTTGCCCTGGGGATGATCGCGCCTGTCTCGTCCGTCAAGGTTCCGGCAATCGAACCGTAAAGGACCTGCGCTGAAGCAGTACGTGGGGCATAGCCCATGACGATGAGTCCGATGGCCAGACAGAACAGAATGGCCATCGCCCGAGGAGCCCTGTTCGCTGATCTCACTGTGCACCCCCGTTCGGCGGTGACCCGGGTCAACAGCGCGATCTTTTCCGGGTCACGTCAATCAACCTCGCTGAAATTAAACAATTCAGAGTCGTGCCATTCGCCTCTCGCCGTCAGCAAGGACGTTTGTTCGGCGCAGGATGTTGAACGTCGGCGGCGGGGACAGAAGTCGAACGTGAACCCACGCGCAGCGGACACACCTTGCGCGGTTCGCCGTATCCTCCCGAACCGGCGGAATCAGGCGCATGCTCCTCTCCCTATTGGCATTTGTCAAGTGGATACCCGTGAACGCTCGTTAGAAATGTCCCCACTCACAAATCGAATTGCTGCCTGATGGATCAATGGCGCGTACACAAATTCGGCGGCTCCAGCGTGGCCGATGCGGCATGCATGCAGCGCGTCGCAGGAATCCTCGAAGACGAGACGTCCTCTCGTCTCGCCGTCGTCCTGTCCGCGTGTCGCGGAGTCACCGATGCGCTGCTCGGACTAGTGGCGGCGTCAGAGCGGCAGGACGCCCGCGTCGACGGCGAGCTCGACAAGATCCGGGAGCGGCACGTCACGATCGCCCGGGCGCTGCTCGAATCATCGGACGCGAGCGGTTATATCGAGCAGCTCGATGCGGATTGCCGCGACATACGCGGCGTTCTGCACGCGGTTCACCTGACGCGCTCGGCTTCAGCCGCCATTCGCGATGTGGTCGCGGGGTTCGGCGAGATCTGGTCGACGCGCCTCTTCGCGCGGTACTTCTCGGCCGTCACGCGGCGTCCCGGCGCTGTGCACTGGATCGATGCGCGCGAGGTGGTCGAGGTTGAATGGCGCGCGCTCGGGCCGGCCGTCCGATGGCCGGAGTCGCGCGCACATGCCGAACGCGTGACGCCGAAAGATCCGGCGGCTACCTTGATCATCACCGGGTTTATCGCGCGCGACGTGCGCGGACTGCAGACGACGCTCGGGCGCAACGGCAGCGACTTCTCCGCCTCGATCTTTGGCGATCTGCTCGACGCCGACGAGATTCACATCTGGACGGACGTGGACGGTGTGCTGAGCGCGGATCCGCGCCGCGTGCCGGATGCGACGGTCATCGACTCGCTGTCGTACCAGGAAGCGATGGAGCTTGCCTACTTCGGTGCGAAGGTGATCCACCCGCAGACGATGGCGCCCGCTGTGTTGAAGGGCATCCCCATCCGCATCCGGAATACGTTCGCGCCCGAGAGGCCTGGGACGCTCATTTGTGCCAGGCCGGTGTCGTCGCACGCGGTAAAGGGAATAACCAGCATCGATCAAACCGCGCTCGTCAACGTCGAAGGCGCCGGGATGATCGGTGTGCCCGGCACGGCGCAGCGCGTATTCGGCGCGTTGCGCGAGCACGGCATCTCCGTGATCCTGATCTCGCAAGGCGGCTCCGAGCATTCGATCTGTTTCGCCGTGCCGCAGGCCGAGGCGGAGCGCACCGAGCAGATCGTCCGCGCGACGTTCGAAGGGGAGCTCAGGCTCGGTCAGATCCAGAACGTGGACGTCGTTCGCGACTGCAGCATCCTGTCCGTCGTCGGTGACGCGATGGCGGGCACGCCGGGCGTGGCCGCGAAAGTGTTCGGCGCGCTCGGCGGCGCCGGCGTCAACGTCCGCGCGATCGCCCAGGGGTCGTCGGAGCGCAACATCTCGTTGGTCATCGACGAGCGCCAGGCCACGCGGGCGCTCGGATCCGTGCACGCCAGCTTCTATCTGTCGCCTCATACGATTTCAATCGGCCTGATCGGCCCGGGCGCCGTCGGCAGCGCACTGCTGGAGCAGCTCGCCTCGCAGACCGCGCGCTTGATTCGCGATTTGCGGCTCGACCTCCGGCTGCGCGGCATCGCGACGTCGCGGCAGATGCTCCTCGGCGATCCGCGTCTCCAATTGACCGACTGGCGCACGCTGCTGGCTGCCGCGCCTGCGACCGATCTGCGCCGTTTCGAAGAGCACGTCCACGCACAGCATCTGCCGCACACCGTCCTCATCGACTGTTCGGCAAGCGCCGAGGTTGCCGACCATTACCCGCGGTGGCTTGCCGCGGGTATTCACGTGGTCACGCCGAACAAGAAGGCGAACAGCGGCGACTGGGGGCTCTACACCCGCGTACAGGAATCGCGTCGTGTCGGCGGGGCACATTATCTGTATGAAGCGACCGTTGGCGCCGGGCTGCCGATCATCCAGACCCTGCGCGACCTGCGTGAGACCGGTGACGAGATCCGCCGCATTGAGGGCATCCTTTCCGGCACCCTCTCGTACTTGTTCAACGTGTGGGATGGCCGCCAGCCGTTCTCGGCGATTGTGCGGGAGGCGAAGGCCAGCGGCTACACGGAGCCGGATCCGCGTGAGGATTTATCCGGCATGGACGTCGCGCGAAAACTGATTATCCTCGGGCGCGAAATGGGTCTGCGCCTCGAGCTGACCGATGTGGAGCTCGAGAGCCTGATCCCGCCGTCACTGGCGTCGTGCCGCCCTTCCGAATTCCTCGATCGCCTTCCGGAACTCGACGCCACCATGCTGAAACGTTACGAAGCCGCGCGCGCCGAAGGACGGGTTCTCAGGTACATCGGCGTGCTCGACGCGGCAAGCGCGCGCGCGACGGTCGGGCTCGTCGCGCTCGAACGGTCCCACCCGTTCTCGAACATTAATCGTACTGACAATGTCGTACGATTCATCACGAGTCGGTACGATCAGAATCCGCTCGTTGTGCAGGGGCCGGGCGCGGGTCCGGCCGTGACCGCGGCGGGCGTCTTTGCCGATCTGCTGCGCGTCTGCGCCTACCTGGGCGCGAAGCTGTGAGAGCCCGCGACGATGTCTCGCCGTGCGAGGATTCGGGAACGAGGGCGCAAGAATGTCGTCGCCACGGCGGATAAACTCTACGTGAGCGTCGCTTCCAACAGCAATGCGGCGGAGAACGGAATCGAGAAGGAAGACGGACGTGCTGCGATCGGGGAATCGATCCTCAGACGGGCGCGTATCGGATCTTTGCATACGGACTGCGCAATCCGGTCGGGATGGCGTGGGAACCAGAAACTAAAGCGCTGTGGGTCGCGGTCAACGAACGCGATGAGCTCGGCAGCGATCTCGTCCCGGACTACGTAAGGTCATTTTCGTGCGCTTTATGGGCGGCAGGCCGTCCGGCGCTCCAGTCGATGTGTTGACAGGATTCGTCAGAGACAACGGCGAGGCGATGGGCCGCCCGGTCGGCGTTGCGATCGACAAAGGCGGCGCATTGCTCGTCGCCGACGACGTTGGCAACACTGTATGGCGAATCACCGGCACTCCCGCCGGGAATAGCGGGGTCCCTTCCGATCAGGCCGTCACGTGGAGCATGACTGTCCCCGAGACGCAAAGGATTTGCGCAATCATCTTTATTCCGGCATACCGAGTACGCTAGGTTGAGCCCGTCAAGGAGCGGCACATGAAACAAGTGGTCGCACGTCTCCACATCGCGGTCGCGGTTTTCTCGGTGGCACTCGCGGGTTGCGGGTCGAAGGGTCAGCCGGCCCCCGCGAAGCCGGATCTCAAGATCGCGATGATCGCCAAGAGCTCCTCGAATCCGATCTTTCTCTCGGCGCGCGCGGGCGCCGAGGCGGCCGCCAAGGAATTGAGGCAACGGACCGGCGCGCTGGTCGAAGTCGCCTGGCTGACGCCGGAGACCGAAGACGGCGGCGTGCAGGCACAACGCATCGCTCAGGCGGTCACCGAGGGCGCAAACGCAGTGCTCATCTCCTGTTCCGATGCGGCCAAAGTGACCCCCGCGATTGACGACGCCGTCGCGAAGGGAGTGCCCGTGATGACATTCGACAGCGACGCGCCACAGTCGAAGCGATTTGCGTTCCTCGGCGTGGACGACATGAAAGCCGGCCAGAGCGTGCTGGAGGAACTGGCCAGCCACATCGGCGATGCCGGCAGCATCGCCATTCTTGCGGGCAATCAGAATGCTCCCAACCTCCAGAAGCGCGTCGAGGGTGTGAAAGAGGCCGCCAAGGCGCATCCAAAGATCAAGATCATCGGCACCTTCTACCACGTCGAGACGCCGCAGGATGCCACCGCTGAAGTCCTGCGGGTGCAGAACGCGAATCCGCAAATCAAAGGGTGGGCGATGGTCGGCGGCTGGCCGCTCTTCACGGACAAGCTTTTGACCGTTCTGAATCCGGAGAAGACCAAGATTGTCGCCGTCGACGCGTTACCCGCTGAACTGGCGTACGTTCAGAAAGGACTCGCGCCGGTGCTCCTCGCCCAGACAACCTATGACTGGGGCCACGAATCCGTGCGCAATATTTTCGACAAGGTGCGCTCGAAAAAGAATGTGCCGCAGATCATTCCCATGGATCTCTTTCGCGTGACGTCGGACAACCTCGGCACCTGGGCGCGGCAGTTAAAGAGGTGGGGATTCACCGACGTCCCTGAGCAGTATCTGGCGCTGCCTTAACTGGCGTGCGTCCGCGGTTTCCTTCGGACGCCGGTCGTCCTCGTGGAACAAGGGCGCCGCGCCGGCACGTAGAAATCGTCCTGCTGCCACCAGTTGGATTCGTGACTCCTTGACAATCTAGGAGTGGTGGTGTATTTCTCTCCTAGATTGTCAAGGAGAGACATGGCCAAGCCCGCCGATTTGCTCCAGGGTACGCTCGACATGCTGATTCTCAAGGCGGTCTCGCTCGGACCGCTGCATGGCTACGGTGTCCTGCTGCGCATCCAGCAGATCTCCCGCAAGCGCCTCGAAATTCAGCAGGGCTCTCTGTATCCCGCGCTGTATCGCCTCGAGCACCAGGGGCTCATCGAGAGCGAGTGGGGCGAATCCGAGAACAAGCGCAGGGCGCGATTCTATCGCTTGACGGCGGCAGGGCGGCGCCAGCTGCAGCAGGAAACTCGCAACTGGAACCGCATGGCCGACATCATTGCCGGAATCCTGGAGACTCGCCCGGACGAAACGTGAAAGCTCTTGCAAAGCTGCGATCGTGGATGCACGGCACCGTTCGCCGCTCGGATCTGGAGCGGCGGTTGGATGATGAGCTTCGCTTTCACATCGAGAGCTACACAACGGATCTCGAGCGCGCCGGTTGCACTGGGGGAGGCGCGCAGACGTGCGCGCGTCGATTTCGGAAGCGCAGAGGCTCGGAAGGAAGAGTGCCGCGATGCACTCGGGCTCCGGCTGCTCGATCAGCTGGTGACGGATGGCCGGTACGCATGCCGGCAACTCCGGCATACCCCGCTGTTCACCACAGTGGCGATCGTATCGCTCGCGCTGGGAATAGGTGCGAACAGCGCCATCTTCAGCTCGTGGCGCTGCTGGCCGGCTGGGTCCCGGCACGCAGGCATCGCGACTCGATCCGATGACCGCGCTTAGACACGAGTGACAAGCGATCGCCCGGTCGCGATCCATCGCCTGATTTGGTAATCGGGCAATCGGGCATTGCGCGGCCTGCCGGCCGCGCCTCAAAAGCACGCGCGGTAGCGCGTGCGAAGCAAAATCACTAAATTACCCAATTGCTAAATCACCTATTCACGGGCATGCGCGGCCTACCGGCGCGTCGCTTCATTCTTTACCGCGATCGCGATGTCGTTCAGCGCGCGCGCAACCGAATCAACGGCAGGTTTCTCCTGAAGCAGCCTGGCTGCCGCGCACAGCGCGCCCAGCGCCTTCGGTCTCGCGCCATCCCGCGAGTCGAATCCGGCCACTTCACGATCGAAGTGCACCGGCGTGTCGAGGATGTCGGCGTCCGTTGCCGCAAGATCCATGCGCAGCTGATTGCAAGTCGACGCGACGCCAGCGACGGGCAACGCCAGCTCCTTCTTGACCTTGCCGAGCACGTCACCGGTGCTGTCCGCCAGAGCGCCCTCAATCCGGCCGATTGCCGTGACGGTGCCGTTCCGAACCTCGAATCGGATGATGGACATGTCCGCGCTCAGCACGCCAAGGCCGCCTGCCTTATCGACGAACGTGCCATGTACTCTTGCGGTGATCGCAGCGACCTCTTCGTTGTCCTGCGCCAGGACACCGGATGCGCACAGGCAGACGATGGCAGCTACCGCAGCAAGGATCGCCACGCTACGTCTGTTCATGTATTTCTCCGCTGTCGATTACTGGAACAGCCACGATTGCGGGATCACCTGCAAGGCCTGCCCGGTGTAGGACCATTGCAGCTTGGCAGTCGCCCCGCCCGTCTTCTCGTAGTACTCGAGCGTGATCGTGTACTTGACGCCGGCGCTCAGCAAGATCGCCGCGCTCGTGTTCGTCGTCGGCGGGTGATTCGTCCAGTTGTCGATCAGCAGCTGGCCGTTGACCCACAACCGAATGCCATCGTCAGACACCGTGGTGAGGCGATAGCTGCCGGTCACCGGGGCCAGGACACGTCCCATCCAGCGCACCGAAAAATTGTCGGCATTCACGCCGGCGCCGGGCGGTGCTGTCGTTCCCCACGCGAAGTTCACCGCAGGATCCACGCGCGTAAGGACGAGCGTGGCGAAATGCGCTCCCGTGCCGGGGTCGTTGTAATAGCGTCCGGTCAGCCCATTTCCCGCGGACGGTTTCACCGTGACGGTGATGTCATCGCTGACCGTTACCGCTCCGTCGCTCACCGTCAGCCGCAGCACGTAGATGCCGTCAGCGCCGAACGTCGCCGTGGTCGCCAGAGCATTTGGATTGCCGAAAGTCACGCTGCCGCCGGCTGAATCCTCGCGCCCGCTGATCTTGCTCCATCTTGTCGTCAAACCGGATCCGGGCAGACCATCGTCACGTGCGATGCCCTTCAGCGACGCAGCGGCGGGAAGCGCGATCGTCTGGTCCGCGCCCGCATCGACGGATGGAGGTTGATTGACCGGAGGCGACGGGAACAGCACGGATTGCGGTACCACTTGGAGCGTTTGGCCCGGATACGCCCAGGACAGCCTGGCTGTGGCGAGCAGGCCATGCTCGTAGAACTCCATCCGGATGTCGTACTTCTGATTGGCGACCAATGCGGCTGTGGCGCTGTTCTGCACGACCGCGTGGTCCTTCCAGTTGTCGATGAGGAGCTGATCGTTCATGTAAAGACGGACTCCGTCATCCGAGGACGTGGTGAAGGTATACGTGCCTGCCACGGGCGCCATGATCTGTCCCGTCCATCGCACGGAGAAGTTGTCAGCTTGCACGACCGCATCGGGCGCGCCACCGGCCCAGTTGAAATCGATTGTGCTGTCCGTCCGCGTGAGCACGAGCGCTGTGAAATGAGTGCCGTTCCCTGCATCATTGAAGTACTGCGCGAGGAGACCTGTCCCTGAGCCGGATGGCGCGTTGACGATGACCTTGACGTCGTCGCTGCGCGTCGCCTCGCCATCGAACGCGCTGAGGCGAATCGTATATGTGCCTGCGACGGAGAACGTGGCGTTCGTCGAGAGCGCGTGCGGCGCGCTGAACGTGACCGCGGCGGGCCCGCTGACGAGACTCCATGTCGTCGTGAGCTGCCCTGGCGGCACGGGGTTCCCGTCGTCGCTCGCCGTTCCGGTCAAAGTCGTCGTGGTTGGAGATACCAAGGTCTTATCCGCTCCGGCGCTGACGTTCGGCGCCGTGTTTCCAGCGGCGGGACCGATCAATCCGTAGACCACGAGCTTCTTCGACAGCGTGGCGACGAAGACCTTCCCGTTCACGACAGTCGGTGGAGCGAACTTCGAAAGATTGCCGAGCGTGTCCCTCGCGGCGTTCTGCTGACTGTTCCAGAGCTCCCGCGTCACGTTGCTCGCGTCATATGCGCGCAGGATACCCGGCTGCGACATGTTACTGGCATCGCCGCCGCGCGATAACGTTGCCCACACGATGCCCGTCCCTGCTGCATTGCCGTTTGCAGACAACGACAGCATTCCTCCCGGCATCCCGGCTGCGGCAAGCGCTGCGCTCTGCGCGCTGGCTGGCGTCGTGAACACACTGCCGACCAGGCGGAAGACTTTGAGTGGATCGCCCGCTGGCCAGACATAGATCGCTGGACCGTAGGGGGGGCTGTTCCAGTAGACCGGCGTGCCGTTCATGCGCGCGGCCGACGATGCCTGAAAGCTCTGGATGATCTGTCCATTGTCGGCGGGTCGAAAATGCCCCATGCTGTTGCGGTTCACGACATACATCACGCCGTCTTTGCCGCCGCCGATGACCAGATTCGTGTTGGGGATGAGCAGCGCGCTCTGAAGACCGAGATCCTCATCCGTCGCGTTCAGGAACGACCAGTTGAACGGCGTGAACCAGTCGAGCAGCGCCCCCGCCGGGCTGACCTTGATGAAACTGTTGCTGAAGCTTTTTCCGACGGAGTCACCATTGAACGATCCGTTCCCCGTCAGTGCATAGATGTTGCCCGTCGAATCTGCTGACAGGCCTCCGCCCGACTGCCAGATTCCACCGAGACCGCCATCTGGCGTGGTGTTGTGGACCATGATCTGCTGCAGGGTGGCCGCGTCGTAGCCCAGGATCCAGCCGTGGTACGGACCCGTGTCGCAGTACGACGCCCAGGCGATATACACCGTGCCGTGATCGAGGAGCAGGGCCGCGCGCTGATTCTCCGTTCGCGCGTTGAATGCGATGTTGTTCTGCGCATCGCGCCCGTCGCCCGTCCCGGAGATGCTCGCCTGAATGATGCGGGGACTGCCGGCCCGTTCGCGCCCGTCGCGAATGTCGATCGCGTGCAGGCGCTGGACAAACGTGCCGTTCTCCTTCGTGAGCGCGACAAAGTACATCGCTTGCGACACAGGGTCGATGACGGGCGTTGCGGCAATTCCGATGTTGCCGGCGAAGTTGGCGTAGGTTCCGCAATGCTGACCTACGTCCGTGTGAGACACGGGCACGATCCCTGCGGCGGGATTCGTATAATTGACGCGCCAGAGTGGAGCGGCTGCCGCCGGATTGTCAGCGTCGAAAGCATAGACGCTGTCGTTGTTGGTCGCGACGTAAACGACATTGCGAACGCCGACGCCAGGAATATTGACGCCGTCGACGTACAGAGGCTGCGCGTAGATCTCATCGTCGACGACGCGCTCGAAGAGCTTGCCGAACTCGCTGACGTTAACATTTGTTGTTGTCAGGGTTATCTCGGCAAGGTTGGCTCCGGTCCGTGCTGCGTCGTTGTGTTGGGTGATGACGCTCGCCTGGGCGAATACGGAGACAGGCAGAAGCAGCGATGCAAGCGCGAATATGGTGGTCCTCGCTCCGGTCATCCGCTGCGCAGGATAACGCCGGGGTGCATTTAGATGCGAGCTCTGCCGCGTATTCGAAGCGTTACTCTAAAAAACAATAGATCGCCTGCCGCGAGGTCACAGTGAGTGGTCAAGGTCTGTGGTTCATGTTGGCGTCGTTCTTCAGCTTTGTGCTGTGGATGTATCCGGCTGCGATCGGTCCTGAGCGAGCTGTGCCGACCCAGCAGCGACCTGCGCCGACTCCGGACATCTTTTTCGTTCCGACCCTGGAGGCTATCGCAGACGAGATGCTCAAGCTGGCTGGCGTGAAGGCCGACGATGTGGTGTACGACCTGGGTTCCGGTGACGGCCGCATTGTCATTCTCGCCGCACAGAAATACGGCGCCAGAGGCGTCGGCATTGAGCTCAATCCGCGGCTCGTTGAAACGTCGCGGCAAATCGCCCGCGAAGCTGAAGTCGCCGACAAGGTGCAGTTCGTTGTCGGCGATCTGTTCGAGGCAGATGTCTCCGAAGCGACAGTGGTGACGTTATACCTCTCGTACAGCGTGAACCGGCGTCTAAAGCCGAAGCTGTTGCGGGAACTCCGGCCCGGCACGCGGGTCGTCTCGCATCAGTTCTCAATGGGCACGTGGACGCCCGAAAAGAGAATTCCCGCCGAAGACCACACAGACCTGTTCCTGTGGACAGTTCCGCCACGCTAATGTGAGGGTCGAAGGAGATCGCATGCGACACCATCTATCGCTTGCCGTCATCGTTCTCTCAACGATTACTGGCGCCGCGACGGCACAACCACCGCCACAGCCCCAACCTCCGCGACCAGGACCACCGCCAGTGGGAGGCCCGGTTCGCGACAATCAGCCGGAGAAGGTTGGCACAGCAGTTCTGAGCGGGCGGGTCCTCGATGCCGAAACGGGCAAACCTCTTCGTCGCGCACTCGTGCGGGCGTTGTCGCCGGATACCCCACAGGGTCGCTCGGTCTCTACCGACGCCGACGGCCGTTGGCGGCTCAAGGGCTTACCGGCAGCAAGCTATCGCATCAGTATCTCGAAGGGCGGCTTCGTCGAGATCAGTTACGGGCAGAAGCGTCCATTCGAAGGGGGCAAGGTGCTGGATGTTGCCGATGGACAAACAATCGAAAAGCTCGACGTCAGTCTGCCGCGTGCGGGCGTAATCACGGGCCAGGTGCTGGACGAATTCGGCGAGCCGGTGACCGGCGCGCGTGTGAGCGCGATGCGTTCCCGATACGTTGGAGGACAGCGGCGGCTGTTTCCG
>QHWT01000145.1:0-1529 GCA_003222675.1 Acidobacteriota bacterium
TGAGTTGCGGCGATCCGCTGGAGCGCCTGCACCAGCAGGACGGCGATGACGACGAGCACGCAGCTGAACGCCACTTGAGCGACAACGAACGCGCTCCGGAGCCTCTGCCGATCTGATGATCCCTGCGATTCGTCCTTCAAGGCGACGATGATGTCGGCGCGCGACGCATGCAGCGCCGGCGCCAGACCGGCCAGCCCCGCAGCGATGCCCGAAACCAGCACGGCGAACGCCACGACATGACGATCAAGCGGCACTGAGATGTCGATGGGTACCGGGAATGGCGGCAGGGCCGCGAGCAACAGCGATGTCGCTGCGCGAGCGACGGCGAGGCCTGTTGCGCCTCCGAGCACGGCTAGCAGCATCGTCTCGGTGAGCAATTGTTGAATCAGACGACGACGTCCGGCCCCAATTGCGATCCTGACTGCCATCTCGCGGCGCCGAAGCGCCGCCCGAGCGAGGAGCACGCCCGACACGTTGGCGCAGGCGATGATCAGCACGGTCGATACGACGGCAAGCAGCAGCATGAACAAACCTGTCGCGACGGTCGTCAGCGCGCCGGGAATCGATGAGAGCCGACCGACGCGCAGCCGGATTCCGTGCTCCTCGGTCGGATACGCCGCCTCGATTTGTCGTGCAATCTGATCCAGCTCGGCGGCGGCCTGCGATCTTGATGTCTCAACTTTCAGCCGACCACCCATCCCGAGATCGAGCAGCGCACGATTCGTCAACCGGCGCGTCCCGGGTTGCACAACAGCAATCGCCGACATCGGCAGCCAGACTTCCGGTGACAGCAGGTTGACGCCGTGAAACTGTTCATCTGCGATGCCTACAACCGTGAAGGGGTATCGGTTGACCTGAATCGTTGCGCCAACAATTGCGCGATCGCCGTTGAATCGACGCTGCCAGAATCGACAGCTGAGCACGGCGATCGATTCTTCGGATGTCGAATCGTCTGCTGCCGTGAATAGTCGACCGGCGGCAGACCGGACACCTAAAACGGTGAAGTAGTTGGGCGACACGAGATTCGCAAACGCGACCTCTGTGCCGTCAGCCGACCCGATCGTGATTGGCCGTGGCTCCAGCTCGTACGCGAAGACGCCCGAAAGCGAGGTGGCGCTCCGCTGCACGTCGAGGAAATAGGGGTACGAGGACGTGAAGTTTCCCATCGGCACGCCCTCCTCCGCGCGAAAGATGTCGACGAGGGTGTCCGGATCTTGCACGCCGGAAGGCGCACGGAAGAGCAGACCGTTTCCGACGGTGAAGATCGTCGTCGTCGCGGCAATGCCGACGGCGAGGGACAACGTCGCCACCGTTGTGAACAGCGGGCTACGTCGCAGCAACCGCGCCGCGTACCGGAGGTCGAGACGGAGTATGTCGAGTGAGGCGCCCGCACGCGCATCTCGAACACGGTCTTTGACGCTTTCGATCGGACCAAATTCGAGCGCTGCAGCACGCTGTGCTTCCTCGCGCGACAATCCGGCACGAACGTGGTCATCAACGAGCGAGTCGAACGCGGTCCGGAGCTCATC
>QHWT01000145.1:1539-3483 GCA_003222675.1 Acidobacteriota bacterium
CAGCGGTGTCATGGTCGGTCTCCCTCCGGCGACGAGGACTTCAGGCCTCCAGGGCGCGCGTCATTGCCATCGCTATTCGCTGCCAGGCTTCCGTTTCCTCCCCCAGCTGCCGGCGACCAGCGCGGGTCAGCTTGTAGAACTTCGCCCGGCGATTGTTTTCCGACGCGTCCCAGCTCGATTCGAGCCACCCCGCCTCCTCGAGCCGGTGAAGGGCCGGAAACAGCGACCCGGGTTGAGGGGCGAACGTCCCGCCGGTCATCTGCTCGATGCGTCGCGACACCCCCAAGCCGTGCAGCTCTCCTGTCGACAATGCCTTGAGGATCAACAGATCGAGGGTGCCCTGCAGCAATGCCGTCCGCGTGTCCTTCATGTGTCGCCCTGCTATCGAACGTCTATACGAGCGCGAATGCCGCCAGGTTCCTATCGAATGTCAATAGGAGGCGAGGGCGTGATGCCGAGCTAGGCCTGAGCTAGGCCGGATTGAAAGCGCCCATCTCTCGACTTCACTTGACAAGCCAGTGCGAGGCAAGTAGCCTCCCGCGTGGAGATCACTGGGATGGCAAGTGAATCGAAGGAGCGCGTGGAACTTCTGCAGGGGACGCTGGATTTGATCGTCCTGCGCGCGCTGCACACGATGGGGCCGCAGCACGCATACGGACTGGCGGCTCGGCTGGAGCAGATTGCCCAACCGTCGCTCACGCTGAATCAAGGCACGTTGTATCCGGCCCTCGTGCGACTTGAGCAGAAGGGTTGGATCAAGGGCACCTGGCAGGCAGGCGTCCGCGGTCTGGAAAAACAGACCGAACGGTGGCGCCGGCTTGCGGGTCTGGTTGACAAGCTTCTACTGAACGAGGGCTGACCGTGGCATCGCTCCGCCGATTCTTTCTCAGGCTGGTCAATGCGTTCCGCCCGTGGCGTGCCGAGCCAGATCTCGACCGGGAGCTGGCTTCACACCTTCAGCTGCTCGAAGACGATTTTCGACGCCGAGGCTTGTCCGCGGAAGAAGCGAAGCTCGCCGCGAAGCGGGCGTTCGGTGGCGTCGAGCACACCAAGAATCGCCATCGTGACGCTCGCGGGTTCGTGTGGATCGATGATATCAGGCGCGATGCGGCGTATGCACTTCGCGCCGCGCGACGAAGTCCCGGCTTTGCGCTCCTCGCCCTTGCGATCATGGCCCTTGGTATCGGCGCGAACACGGCCGTGTTCAGCGTCGTCAACGCCGTCCTGCTGAAGCCTCTCCCATATCAGAATCCGGAGCGTATCGTCACGCTGTCCACGTCCGTGGTTGGCCGCGAAACCGGCCCTATTCGCGCGCAGATCGCGGACGCCGACTTTGAGGACCGGCGCAGGCGAGCGGCGTCGGTAATGGTCGGTGAGCAGGCTGAGTACGCGCGAGTCGGCCGCGTATCTGGCGCGTTCTTTCGCGTGTTTGGTGTGCAGCCCATTGCCGGCCGATGGTTCGATACAAATGAGATCAGACCGGGACCGCCCACCGTCGCGATTGTCGGCGCTGCCTTCGCGCAAAGTCACTTTGGCGGGATTCACGAGGCTATCGGCCGAACCCTACGCCTCGCTAACAGATCATGCGTGATTGTGGGGGTGGCTCCGGCTGATTTCGCATTCCCGGAAGGGACGGAGGTTTGGGCTCCCTTGCCTCTTCCAGACATCGCGAATCCTCTCCGGCGGGGTGGTGAGAATTTCCGTGCTGTCGCACGCCTCAACAGTGGAGTCACGTTGGAACACGCGCAGTCGGAAATGACCGCCATCGCCAGACGGCTGGAGCAGCAATACCCGGATACCAACACGGGAAGACATGTCATCGTCACGCGGCTGCACGATCAGTTGGTCGGCGATGTCCGTCTGATGCTCTACGTTTTGCTAGCCGCCGTGGTCCTGGTCCTGCTGATCGCGTGCACCAATCTGGCCACGCTGCTTCTGGCGCGC
>QHWT01000022.1 GCA_003222675.1 Acidobacteriota bacterium
GGCTTGGCTTCCTTGGCCGCTGGCGGGTACGGCATCGCGACCGCGGGCGCAGCCGAGGGCGCCGTCGGCGCCGCGCGCGCGGGATTCGCCGCCGCGTCGCCGATTGTGAAGTACGAAGCCGCGAAACATCTGCTCTTGCGGATGGGCGTGCCGTCGGGGATGGCGGAACTCGCCGCCGCGACGGTCTCCGGGATCAAGAGTGGCGCGAAGGCCGCGCCGGCTGAAGCCGCCGCCACCGCAGAAACCGCAGCGGCCGAAACCGCCGCCGCGCCGGCCGCCGAAGCAGCGACCGCCGCGCAGTCCGGTCCCCGCACCGTCAACGACGCCATGGCGGACGCGGTCAAAAAGTATCAGGCGGAAGCCAAAGCCAAGGCCGCGGCGAAAGCGGCGACTACTTCACGCGTCGAAACTGCGCCCGGTGGTACGCCGCCTCGTAGCGGTCCCCCAACTTTTCCAGCCACAGGGGAATCTGCACCAGCGGCCTCGAGACGCTGACGAAGATCGAAGGGGAGCTGTACCTGAAACTCCGCGTCCAGGGGAAGACGCATCAACAGGCGCGCGACGCGATTGCTGCGATGCGGCACCTCTCGGCGGGCCTCCCGACTGACGCCGATGTGGCGCGGACGATTGCGGATCGGAACCGGACCGGGAAATGGCCCGAGTGAGGATGATCCCGACGATGACCCCAAGGATGAAGCCGATCAGCAGACTCATCGCCGCGTGCAGTCTACTCCTGCTGGGGTGTCTCGGGGTGGCACACCTTGCGGCCGCGACCGGGACGATCACGCCGAGTCCCTTTCAACTGATCCTGGATAACTCCGGGAACCCCGTGAATGCGGGGTGCATCTGGACGTACACGGCGGGCACGAGTACCCCCGTCGCGACGTATACCGATGTCGCCTTGTCGGTGGCCAACGCCAATCCGATCATTGCGTCCAGTGCGGGACGGTTTACCGCGTTTCTCACGCCGGGGCTGTCGTACAAATTCACGTACGAGAACACGCCGTGTAGTGCGAGCTCACACGGATCGACCCTCGTCACCGCGGACAACATTGCGGCGACGCCGAGTACCAGTGCGGGCGTGGATGTGCTCGGGACGGCGGGCGAAGCGCTCTCGGCGGGCAACGTCGTGTATCTCTCCGACGGATCGGGCGGGAAAACCCAAGGGAGTTGGTACAAGGCCGATTCGACCAACGGGTACAGCAGCACCACGAATGTGGTCGGCCTCGCCCCCAGCGCGATCAGTAGCGGCGCGACGGGCACGATCCGGATCGCGGGGACGGTGACGGGGCTCAGTTCCCTGAGCGTGGGCAGCACCTATTACGTCTCCACGTCGGCCGCCCTGACGACGACGCCGCCCGCCAATCGCCGCCTGCTCGGCCAAGCGGATACGACGACGAGTCTGGCCCTGGTGGGCAATCCCGGCCCGACCGTCACGGTGAATACCGCGCTGGCGTGTGGCCGCCTCACGCTGACGAGCGGCACGCCCGTCACCACGGCGGATGTCACGGCGGCGACGACGGTCTATTACACGCCGGTCAACGGCTGCAATCAGATCACGCTCTGGAACGGCTCGACCCACGTCACCGATACGGTGACCGAGACGAGTGTCGCGGTCCCCGCGACGACGAGCACGCTGTACGACGTGTTCGCGTTTGATAACAACGGGGCCGTCAACATCGAGGCGCTGGCGTGGACGAACGATACGACGCGCGCGACGGCGGTGACGCTCCAGAACGGGTTTCTCGCGAAAGCCGCCACCCCGGCGCGCCGCTATGTCGGATCGTTTCGCACGACCACGGTGAGTGGGCAAACCGAAGATTCCGCCGCGAAGCGCTACGTCTGGAACTACTACCAGCGCGTGCGGCGCGTGCTCCGGCGCCTGGAAACGACCGCGTCGTGGACGTATACCACAGGGACGTTCCACCAAGCCAACGCGTCCACGGCCAATCAAGTCGAGGCGGTCATCGGCGTGGCGGAAGTCTCCCTGTCGCTGTCCGTCTCCGGAGTCGGGAGCAATAGCGCGGGTGGGGTCAATCTGCTGATCTCGATTGGGGAGGACTCGACCTCGACGGCGGATGCCGCCATCGTCGGCAGTTATCTCAATGGCGGCGCGGCCGATCCGAAGCAACAGATCGCGATGCTCAATAAGTATCCGGCGATCGGCCGGCATTTCTGGGCGTGGCTGGAAGCCAGTACCGCCGCGGGGACCACGACGTGGTACGGGACCAACAACACGTCGAATTCCGGCCTGACCGGCTTCATCGAGGGCTGAATGCTGATTCCGCCGATTCTGGTGATTGAGCGCACGCTGAAAGATGCGGGGATCCCGATCGACGGCGTGAGCGTCGGGAGTCCCGCGGATCGATCGACGTGGCGCGCGTTCTATCAAGCGGCGGCGACGGCCGCGCAGAAGACGCAAGGCGACGGGCTGCTCTTGACGCTCGACCCGCAGGATCCGACCGTCGTGGCGGCGATCAAGGCGGATCTGGCGACAGGCACGACCAATCGCGATGAGTTGATTGCGATCACGCAGGCGCTCTACGCGGCGATTCCCAACCCGCTCCTGACCTTGGCGCAGGTCCGCGCGCAATTTCTCGCGAACTTGAAAGCGCGCCTGTAGGGTGGCATGGCGACGATTGATCGAGACGAATTTCGCGACGCCGTGCATCTGATCCGCGACGACATTGCGGGCGTCCACACGCGCCTCGATGCCTTGAATGGGCGCACGCGCGCGAATGAAATCGCGATTGCGCGGCTCCAGGAACGCCACCGACGCCAGACCCGCAAAGGCGCCGCGTGGTTGGGCAGTCTGAGTGTCGTCCTCGCCGCGCTCGCCGAAGGACTGCACTGGTGGGTAACAAAGTGACCGATACGACGGTTGACCAAGACATGGCGCGCTGGACCGAGGCCCTGCGCCGACTGCGTCACCACGCGCAGCGCTTTGAGGATCTGTGTCAGGTGCTCGCGCCGCTGATGCGCCCCAACGAGACGCCCGAAGAAGCGATCACGCGACTGGTGACGCCGTGACCCCGATCCGGGACGCCATCGCGAAGTTACGGGCCGCGCTCGAGGCGCTCGACGCGCACTACGCGCAGCCGCAAGCGGGTGATGATCCGCAGCGGTTGTGGCTGATCGTGCTCGACGCGTTCACGTACTTGCTCAAGACCCGGAGTCCGTGGTGAGCCATAGGTATTTCATACGTATCTCGCGCCGATTCCTTGCCGCCCTAATTCTGCTCGCGCTTGCGGCGCCCGCGCACGCCGAGACGTGTCCGGTCAAACATCCGGCACTGACGGCGCTCGATCACGCGTCGATGCTCGCGGCCTACACGGCCAGCTTCCGCGGCCTCTTCAATCGCAACCCGACGCTCGCGGCGGGCAGCGGCGCTGATGATGGCAACTACTGAATCGCGGTGAGTGATCACTACGGGGAATTCGGCGACAGCATCTGTCGCGCGGGCTGGTCCGCGTACTGGGAAGTGAAACTCACCGGCCAGGACGCGGTGAATCCGGCGCTCGGCGATCAGCCGGCCCGATTCCAGCCTGAATCTGTCACGCCATCTGTCACGCCGCCGCCGCCACCGAGTTTAGGTATCCCTAAACCTGATCCGATTGCGGCTGACAACACGGCCGTGCTCGCCGCCATCGCCGATCTGAAACAGACCGTCTCGGCCGAGCACGCCGCGCAAACGCGCAGCATCGGCGACGCGTTGAAGAACGTCAGCGAGTGGGCGCTGAAGTATCTCGGCCCTGCCGTCGGCGCGTGGATCGTCGGCCAGCGGATGGCGAAATGATCCTCCTCCTCCTCGCGATCGTCGCCATCGGCCCGAGCGCGCCCGATCCGGCATTGACGCCGGGTGTGGTGCGGCCGCTCACGACGACCGCGATCTGCACGACGCAATGGGGCCGCGATCGTCGGCATGTGACCGAGACAATGAAACGCCAAGTCGCGCGCGCGTACGGGGTGCCGTGGGCGAAGCACCGCCTGTACGAATTCGATCACCTGATCCCGCGCGAGCTAGGCGGCGCCGATGACGTGCGCAACTTGTGGCCGCAGATCCTCGATCCCGACGCACGGATCAAGGACCGCGAGGAAAACCGGCTCCACCGTGCGGTGTGTGCCGGCACGATCGATCTGCCGACCGCCCAACAACAAATGCGGACCTGGGGCCGATAACCGAGGGAGACCGATGGTGCATCGATCCGATGTGAAGTGGCTTGCCGGCCTCCTCGCCTCCGTGGCGACGGCCTTGACCGCACAGAGTGGGCTCGTGCCGACGCCCTGGGCGGCGCGCCTCACGATCCTGGGGCTGATCTGTAGCGTCGTCGCGAGTTACCGGATCACGCCGCCCGACAGCGCCAAACGATCGTCGTAGCCCGGTGACGCTATGCCCGGTCTGCACCTCGGCGATCGATCGCAACGCCCGCTTGGCCGTCCACGTGCGCAAGGTGACGATCCTGGTCCATGCACAGGGTCACCACGGCGGCGAATGGCGCCAGTGCGCCGATCCGATCTGCGCCGCGACGCGTCGGCTCTTGGGGGAGTACGACGTGACCCGCGCGACGCGGTAGTCCGGGGCGCGCTGTCTCGTGCCGTATGTGCGCGGGGCGGCGCGCGAGGACTCCGCTGATGCGGCCCTTCCTCGCGCCCGATCACCTCTCCCGCTCCAAGGTCGCCGTCGATCGCGAGCTCCTCGCCGAAGTCCTCGACACGATGCACGCGGTCACGATCCGCGAAGCCTTGATCCCGCATCGATCGAAATTGATCTTTGGGGAACATGACCGCGCCGATGGGACGATCACCCTCGGCATTCCGCTCGCGCGCGTCGCGACCTATCTGCACGAAGCGACGCACCACGCCCGGCCGGAGTTGCCCGAAGCGCAAGTGCAAGCCACCGGCGAAGCGTTCCTGCGCGCCTTGACCTATCGGGAGATCGCGCTCATCAACCGGCGCCTGCTCGCCAAGATCGCCGAAACCGCGTAGGCACCTGGTCGTCTAGTCGCGCGTGTCGTCGTGGAGTCGTCGCGTCGCGCAGCGCCGACAGATTTTCTGTGCGTCCGAATTCGTCGGGCTCCGTGCGGTCACGCGGTAGACGATCTCGGCCTGACAATCGCAGCACCGCGTGACGTGCTGCGACTGATCGAAGTACAGCGTAAACGTCCACGGTTCATCTAGGCGACAACAGACCCACCACGGCACCGCCGCATCAGTCGGCAGATCCTCCACGATGCCGTGCTCATCCATCACGACGCGACGCCCCTTCGGCCATGGGTCAAACGGATCGTCCATCAGATCTGCTTAGACCCCGAACATCTGCACGCCCAGGTTGTACGCCCAGAGCGGATCTTTGGCGACGATGCCCGGTTGCTTCTCTTCCACCGCACAGATCGTGTTGACGAAGGTCGCGAGTTCCCCCGCCGTCAGATCTTTGGCGATGACGTGGTTGGCGTCACTGCGATCGAGTGAGAGGTACTGCTTGCCGCGCGCCGTATTGACGGCGGTGTTCGCCGCACTGGCGCCGCGGGTCCGGCCGCGAGTCCGGGTCCGGGTCGTCCCGGCCGTCCCGTGGACCGTGGGGGTGACGGCGATGTCGGATCCGGTCGTGAAGGTCCGCTGTTGCGCGCGTGGCATAGACACTCCTTTATAGCGTCAAGGGCTTTGACGCCCATGCGGGGCGGAGTGTAACACGCACGCCCGATCCGGCTACGGGGGTTAGCGCGTCGTCCCGCGGGGGCGTCGTCGCCGCGGTCGGCCACCGTTTTTACGGAGGGCCGTGACCGTGTGCGTGAAGTGCCGCCGAATCAGGGTCTGCATCTCAGCGCGCCACGTCGGATCCTTCAGAATCTCGCGCGCCATCTCTTCGGCGATCTTTTCCGTCGCGGTCGTGATCGTGGTGACCGTCGCGCCTGCGACGTGGGCTTGGATGAGTTTTTCGAGATGGGTCATGACGCCGCACTCCTCGAGGCGCGCGCCGTCGGGGATCCCGTACAGTGTGGAGAAGCCATGGCCGGGTCGCCTCCAGCGA
>QHWT01000046.1:0-49579 GCA_003222675.1 Acidobacteriota bacterium
CCGCACCCCGCATCCCGGATCGCCAACGCGCACGTCGCGCCTCACGAGCCGGGCATCGATATAGACATCCAATATCGAACCACGGAAACATGTGCTATGCTGCCGCGCCATGGCGAAGCGGCAGGCGGAAATCATGAAGGGCACGCTCGATCTCCTCGTGCTGAAGACGCTGGAGCCCGAGCCGCGGCACGGTGTCGGCGTGTCCGACCGCATCCGGCAAATCACCAACGGCACGTTCGTCGTGCGGCCCGGCTCGCTGTTTCCGGCGCTGCACCGGCTCGAGCAGGATGGGTTCATCAAGGGGGAATGGAGCGAGACGCCCGAGGGGCGCCGCGCCAGGTATTACCGGATCACCACCGCAGGACAGCGGCAGCTCTCGACGGAAAAGAAGAACTGGGCCCGTATCGTCCTGGCGATCGGGCAGATTCTCGAAGCGGAGTAGCGCCATGCCGATCCTCACGCGGATCGCGAGCCTCGCGCGCACGCTGTTCGGACGGCGGCGTCTCGATCGGGATCTGGACGAGGAACTGCGAGCCGCGGTCGATACACTTGCCGATCGCTACCGCACGCAGGGAATGACGCCGGGAGAGGCCGCGCGCGCCGCGCGTCTCGCGATGGGCGGCGTCGAGCAGGTGAAGGAAGATGTGCGCGCCGGGCGCATCGGTGCGGGAATCGAGTCATCGCTGCACGACGTGCGCTACGCGTGGCGCGCCCTCTGGAAGGCTCCCGCGTTTGCCGCCACCGCTATCATCACGCTTGCGCTCGGCATCGGCGCCAACGCGGCGATCTACAGCGTCGTGCACGCGATGCTGCTCGCACCGCTTCCGTATCGCGACGCCGATCGGCTCGTGTTCGTGTGGTCCGATATGACGGACGCCGGGTACCCGCGCGCGCCGCTCTCCGGACCCGAGCTGAAGGATCTGCGGGAGCGCACCACGACCTGCTCTGGTTTCGGGGCGATCTGGTCCAACACCACGGCGTTGACAGGCGAAGGGGACCCGGAGCAGTTGCGCATCGGCCTCGTCACGGCCGAGTTTTTCCAGGTGCTCGGCGCGGAGCCGGCGCTCGGACGTACATTCCGTCCGGAGGACGCGGCACCGGGCGCCCGCCCGACGATCCTCCTCGCGTGGTCGGTGTTCCAGCGGCGCTACGCGGCGGATCCCGCACTGGTCGGCCGGGACATCCTCGTCAACGATCGTCCCGCCACGGTGATCGGCGTGTTGCCCCGAGCGTTCAGGCTGCTGCTGCCGGCCGATTCGGCGGTGCCGGACGACCTGCAGGCGTGGCAGCCATTCGGCGCAGATCTCGAGCGCGGTCCGCGAGGACAACAGTTCCTGCGCGTGATCGGACGCATGCGTCCGGGCGTCACCGTCGAGCAGGTGCGCGACGACATCTCGGCCCTCGCTCGTCGGATCAGCCGCGAGTTCAGCGAGTACGGCGCCGCCGGGCGCATCTTCAACACCGTCGCTTTGCACGACGATGGTGTGCGCGAGATCAGGTCGGCACTGCTCGCGTTATTTGCGGGCGTCGGCATCCTGCTCCTCATCGCGTGTGTCAATGTGGCGAGCCTGTTGATGGCGCGCGCGGCGGCGCGGCGGAACGAAACCGCGCTGCGTCTCGCGCTCGGCGCCAGCCGACCGCGACTCGTACGGCAGTTTCTGATTGAGGGCATCGTGCTGGCGCTGCTCGGTGGTGGCGCGGGCCTGGTCACGGGTTATGGCCTGCTGCGCAGTCTCGTCGCCTTCCGGCCGGACGCGCTCAGTCGTATCGAGCTCTCGCGGTTCGATCTGCCCGTGCTCGCGTTTACGATTGCAACGGCGCTGCTCTGGGGACTCCTCTTCTCGCTCGCGCCACTGATCGAGGTGTGCAACGTTCACCTCGCGCCCGCGCTGCAGCGGCAGGGGCGGGCGGCGCCCGGCCCGATCCGGTACCGCACCCGGGCCGGGCTCGTCGTGATGCAGCTCGCGCTGAGCACGGTGCTGCTCGTCAGCGCGGGATTGCTCGTGCGCGGGTTCCTCCGCATTGAACAGGTCGATCCCGGGTTCCGCGTCGATGGCGTCCTGACGTTCCGGGTCGCGGTGCCATTTCAACGCTATCGCCCGCCAGCCGCATTCAATTCGTTCTCGCGCGAGCTGGAGCGCGCCCTCGTCGCCATTCCAGGCGTGACCGCCGCTGGTGCCATCAGCCACCTGCCCTACGACGATCTGCCGAACTGGGGCGGCGGCTACGTATCAGAGACTGCCGTCGATCGCACGAACGCGCCGAATGCGGACTACCGCACTGTTACGCCCGGGTTGTTCGAGGCGCTTGGCGTCCGGCTCCTCGAAGGCCGTGGCTTGACCGAGGACGATCGCGATCCGGGAAGTCCTGTGGTGATCGTCGACGAGCGGCTCGCCGCGCGCATGTGGCCGGGGCGCAGCCCGCTCGGTCGGCATGTCATTGTCGATCCGGGATCGGACGGAGTGCCCGCGGTGAAGGTGACCGTCGTGGGTGTGATCCGCCACCTGCGGCTTCGCAGTCTGGTCGCCGACCTGACCGAGCAGATCTTTTTTCCCGAACGATTCGTGCTTCGCAATCCGATGGCGTTCGTGGTGCGCACGAATCGGGACCCCGCATCGCTGGCGCCCGACATCCGCGCGGCGATCGCGCGTCTCGATCCAAAGCTTCCGATTTACGACGTGCGGCCGCTCGACAGATATGTGGCATCCGCGCGCGCAACGCGGCGCTTCACGATGCTGCTCGCGGCAGCGTTTGCGATCGTGGCGCTGCTGCTGGCGTGTGTTGGCGTGTACGGCGTGCTCTCGTATGCGGTCGCCCGGCGCCGTCACGAGTTCGGGTTGCGCCTCGCGCTTGGCGCCGCGCCGACGAGAGTCGTAGGTGATGTGATGCGCGAAGGACTGGCGCTCGCGCTCGTCGGCTGCGCCGCGGGCCTCGGGATCGCGACGGGTTCGTCACGATTGCTCGACACGCAGCTGTACGCCATCGGTCCGCGCGATCCCGCAACATTCGTCGCCGGCGCCGCCGTGCTCGGCGCGGCGGCGGCGATAGCCTGCTGGATCCCCGCGCGTCGCGCCACGACGGTCAGTCCCATGGAAGCGCTTCGGACGGAATGAGTCTCGATGTCTGTCTTCTCCCGTCTCTCCAGCACTTGGCGCACATTGTTTCGCAAGTCGAGGCTCGAGCACGATCTGGACGAGGAGCTGCGCGCGGTGGTCGAAACGCTCGTCGATCGGCATACGGCGCAGGGCATGTCGGAGGAATCGGCGCGCCGTGCGGCGCGCGTCATGCTCGGGGGCGTAGAGCCGATCAAGGATGCCATCAGAGACGTGCGAGCAGGCGTGCAGATTGAGCTCATGCTGTCCGACATCCGCTACGGCCTTCGGACGCTGACGAAGTCGCCGGCATTCACCGCCGCGGCGATCCTGTCGCTCGCGCTCGGCATCGGCGCGAACACCGCGATTTTCACCTTCATCAATGCGCTGCTGCTCAGGCCCTTGCCCGTGCGCGACCCTTCGTCGCTCGTCGAGGTCACCGCCGAACGCCGGGATGGCCGCGGACTGCTGTCGTTTCCGATGTACCGTGCCATCGCCGAACGCCAGCACGTGCTGACCGGGATCGCCGCGACGGCGGGGGAGACGCCCACTCGCGTCACGATTCCGACCGGCTCGGGCACGGGATCGGAAATCGACAACGTTCGCGTCAGTTTCGTCTCCGGCAATTACTTCTCGGTGCTCGGCGTGGACGCAGCGGTTGGCCGTCTGTTCTCTCCCGACGACGACAAGAACCTGGATAGTGCGAACACGGCGGGATCCGTAATCGTCCTCAGCGACGCGTTCTGGGAGCGGCAGTTCGGCCGCGATCCATCCATGGTCGGCCGCAGCATCTTCATTCGACGAGCGCGCTGTCAGGTGATCGGCGTCACACCGCGTGGTTTCGTCGGTGAAGTCATCGGGAATGCCGCGGACGGCTGGGTGCCGTTGACGGCGTTTTCGTCGCGACAGGATCTTCTGAAAGGCACGGCGTTTTTCGGACGCCTGATGCCGGGTGTCGCGTCGGCGCAAGCGCAGGCGAGCCTCACGCTGCTCTTTCAACAACTGCTTGCCGCCGAAGGGCTGACCGGGGTTCTGCGAGAGCAGCACTCGATTGCGCTCCAGTCTGCGGCCGCTGGCGTCGATTTCTCGATGCGCCGCACGTACCTCAAGCCTCTCTTCATTGCGATGGGCATGGTCGCGGTGGTTCTGCTGATCGCATGCGCGAATATCGCGAACCTGCTCCTCGCTCGCGCTGCGGCGCGGGCGGGCGAGATCAGCGTGCGGCTCGCGCTCGGCTGCAGCCGTTCGCGCCTGGTCCGTCAACTGCTGACGGAGAGCGTGCTGCTGTCGCTGATGGGTGCGGCCCTCGGCCTGCTCGTATCGCGGTGGGCGTCACAGAGCCTCGCGGAAATGGCGCTCGGCGGATCTGTGGGGCTCCGGCTGAATCTCTCGCCTGATATCCGCGTGTTTGCGTTCCTTGCAGCCCTTTCGATCGCGACGGCGATCGCGTTTGGTCTCGTGCCCGCCCTGCGATCGACCCGGGTGGATCTTGCCCCGGCGGTCAAAGGACTCCGGCGCGGCGGAGGAAGCATGGCGAAGCAGCGTGCGAGCCGTCTGCTCGTCGTCTGCCAGGTGGCCCTGTCGATGCTCCTGTTGATTGGCGCCGGCCTTCTGGTGCGCAGCTTCCAGAAACTGCACCAGCAGGATCTCGGGTTCACGACTGCGCACGTATTGATTTTCAGTCTCGGCCACGGCGCCGCGGATCGCACGCCGGCGGCAATGGCGGCCGTAGAGAGGGCCGCACGGCAGCGCGTGGCAGCGATTCCCGGCGTCGCCTCTGCGAGCTTCTCGGGGTTCATGATCTTCAGTCAGTCCGATATCGGATCGCCCTTTACGATTCCTGGCTACCCGCCGCTGACCAACGAGCCGCTGACAGCACGCTACGACAGCGTCAGTCCTGGTCACTTCGAGACCATCGGCATGACGATCGTTGCGGGACGACCCTTCGAGGACCGCGATGACGCGGTCGACGCGACGCCGGTCACGGTTGTCAACGAGAGCTTCGCGCGGCACTTTCTGTCCGAACACCCGGCGGAGGCGATCGGCCGTACGATCGTGCTCGGTGCGGGCGCGGGCAAGGTCAAGACGTTCGAGGTTGTCGGCGTCGTCCACGACGCGAAGTACAACAACCTACGCGAAGCGCCGAAGCCCCTGTTCTTCCTGCCCTACGCGCAGATGACGCGATCGCTCCGCTCGCTCGAGGTGCGGACGACGCAGCCATTGAGCGCCGTGGCTGGTCCCATCCGCGACGCGCTGTCGAGCGTCACGAAGGACATCATGATCCGCGGTATCGTTCCGCTCGCGGAGCAGGTCGATCAATCGCTCGCGGCGGAGCAGCTCCTGCTCCGGTTGTGCGTGCTGTTCGGCGGGCTGGCACTGCTGCTCGCGTGCATAGGGCTGTATGGTGTGGTCGCGTACTCCATCGCCGAGCGTACGACCGAAATCGGCATCCGCGTCGCGCTGGGGGCCACGCCCGCGAGCGTGATGCGCGGAGTATTGCGCGACACGCTCGCGCTCGTCGTGGCCGGTATTGCCATCGGCATCCCCGCCGCGCTCGCCGCGGGCCGACTGCTCATCACCTTCTTGTATGGCCTCACCCCGCGCGATCCGGCCACCCTCGCGTTCGCGACGCTCACGCTGCTCGCGTCCGCCGCGCTCGCCGCCGCGCTGCCCGCGCTCCGCGCGGCGCGCATCGACCCCAACGTCGCGCTGAGATACGAGTGACGTCCGCGGCTTCCCGTACGTCCTGAAGCGTTGCTGACGACCGGGTGCGATCGGGAGCACGTCGATCGCACCGGCCACCTGGCGGATCCGACGTTTAGCCAGGGATAAGATAAATGAACGTCAGACCGAACTTGTGATAACCCGGCATAGCGAATCCACCGCTCGCGCGCACCTTGACGCCCCTAACGACGATTGCCGAAGCCGCGATCTCCAAGCTCGCCAGCGGCATGACGCTCTTGCTCGGCGGAAAGAATTCGCCTGCGGGAGCGCTGAAGGACTCGACGTCGCTCGCTTCGGTCATCGTCCGCTTATAGACCTGCCCGCGGAGCCAGCCCAGGCCAACCGCGCCGACCATTCCGACTTGCACGCGATTGCGCCACGTTTTGAACGGCTCGTACTGATGGAATTCGAAACCCGTCATGCGGGTTCGCCCGACCGTTCGCAAAAACGTTCCACAGCTGCCTCGGCCGCAGGATGAGACGTCGACATCGAGCGAGGAATTGTCGGCGATGCTGGTATTGACGAAAGATATTCCCCAGTCGCCGGAGAGCTCGAGTCCTCGTACGAACCCGACACGGACTTCGGAACCTTGCATGTCGACGCGATCCGCGCTGAACAGTTGCTTCACGCCGGGCCCTGACTCCCACGACGGTGTAAGAGCGACGTTGACGCCCCACTGATCCTGGGCGGCAGCCTGGCTCGCCACCGACAGCACTGCAACGATCACGACTGCGATTCTCCTGACCATGGCGATCTCCTTATGCCGCCGGCTGGCACCGTCGGCCGCACGGATTGTTCGCACACTGGGGAAACGAAGCGCGTGCGGGGCAAGCCGCGTGCCATGGGCTAAAACATTGGCTCTGAAAGGCGCGGGTCGTCGCGCGCCAGCGGCGCACCCGCGGTATTTGCATGGGTGGACACAGAATTGAAGCGCCACCGGGTGAGTACCGGTGAGTAGTGATTCGTCGGCGCCGCTTTCTTCTTTAAAATTGTCGCCGGGATCGCAAACGCCTATGTCGAAGACGCGCCGGCAGCTCCGACCTACCCATGAAAGCGCGAATCACGGCGCGAGAATTCAGGAGCCAAGACGTGAAGTACATGTTGATGATGAACGCGAAGCGGGGTAAGGGCGACTGGGAGGTCATCGCCTGGCCGCCCGAGGACCTCAAGGCGCACATCGGGTTCGTGAAGCGATTCAACAAGGAGCTCAGGGACGCCGGTGAGCTCGTGGCGGCCGAGGGGCTCGCCGCGCCAGGCCAGGCGAGGGTCGTCGGCGCACGGAAGGACGGCACGCCCGAGGTGACAGATGGCCCGTTCCAGAAGCCAAGGAATTTCTCGCGGGCCGTTCGCGCGCATCTGCTCGGGATGGTCGGCAACTACGAGGCCGCGATCGCTCACTGCCGGGTCGCGTCGCGCGCACGACGAGCATTCCCGAACGTGACTACCTCACGACCCAGGCGGCGCGGCTATCGGTTGAGCGGAAGTAACCAACGTGACGCGTCCGCTTACCGTCTAATGGGCCATGCGTGACGACCTGAGGAACGCCGTCCGCTCGCTGCGCACATCTCCTTCCTTTACCGCTGTTGCCCTCATCGTGCTCGCCCTCGGGATCGGTTCGGCTACCGCAATCTTTTCCGTGGTTGATGCTGTGGTGCTGCGAGGTCTGCCGTTGGACGAGTACGACCGACTTGCGGTCGTATTCGAGAAGGACATCCGGCGCGAGGTGACGTTCGGCGCGGGCGTCGTGACGCCACAGACGTATCTGGACTGGCGTGCTCACCAGCAGCCGTTCGAGGCGCTCGCCGCATCGGGCGGCGCGAGCTTCCGCCTGAAGACCGAGAGCGGCGAGCCGGCGGATGCGCGGGCGCAGAAGGTTTCGTGGGAGTTCTTTCCCGTGCTCAGAGTGTCGCCGCTTCTCGGCCGCGCATTTACCGTGGACGACGAGATTGAAGGACGCCATCGCGTGACGCTCCTCACCTACGGCTTCTGGCAGCGCCGGTTCGGCGGGATCCAGGATGTCGTCGGCCGGACGATCGATCTCAATGAGGAGATATGGGAGATCGTCGGCGTGTTGCCCGCCACTTTCGTGTATCCCGTCGGGGGCGATCGCCCCGCAGACATCCTTGTGCCGCTCATGCTGGGCAAAGACGACAGGACCAAGGACAGAAGCCAAAACTACGACTACACGATCATCGGGCGCCTGAAGCGGGGCGTCACGTTGCGCCAGGCGGCGGATCAAATGGAGCGGCTGTCGGTGCAGCTTCACGAGCAGTTCCCGGAGTGGGCGCCGGGACGCCACGCGCGCGTCGTCCCGCTGCACGAGCATCTGGTCGGCCGCGTGCGATCGCTGATGATGATGCTTCTCGGCTCGGTGGCGCTCGTGCTCCTCATCGCGTGCGCCAACGTCGCCAACGGGGCAAGCCCCTGGCGTCTCGTACGCGGACTGCTCATCGAGGGGCTCGTGCTCTCCGTCACGGGCGCCTGTGTCGGCGTTGCGCTCGCCTACGGCGGCGTGCACGTCTTGCGCGCGTGGCTGCCTTCAGGCCTGCCGCGCATCTCGGCGATCGCCATCGACCTGCGCGTGTTATCTACCGCGGCGACGGCCGCCATCATGACCGGCATCTTTTTCGGAATCGTCCCTGCCGTCCATGCCGCGAAACCCGACCTGACCAACGCGTTGAAGGACGGCGGCCGTTCGGCGACGGCAGGCGTCATGGGCCAACGTCTTCGCAGTCTTCTGGTCGTCGCCGAAGTCGCGGTCGCCGTCGTGCTGCTCGTGGGCGCCGGCCTGTTCACCGGCAGCTTCGTCAAGCTGACGCGGATCGATCCGGGATTCGATTATCACGACGTCCTCGTACTGAACGTCGGCCTGCTTCTCGCGCCGGGACGCAAGTTCGACGATCGGTTCGCCGCCCGCGGCGCACAGTACGTGCGGCAGGTGCTCGACGCGGTGGACCGTGTTCCTGGCGTGCAGATGTCGGCAGCTGTCAACGGCGGCTTGCCACTGTCGGGGAACTGGAGTCGCGACGACGTCGAGCTGCCGGGCCGCGGAGAGCTGAAAGGGGACGACGACGAGATCGATCGGCGATCCGTGACGCCGAACTACCTGCAACTGCTGCACATCCCGCTTCGCAGGGGACGCTACCTGGCAGATTCTGATCGTGCCGGTTCCACGCCGGTCGTGGTCATCAACGAAGCCGCCACGCGAAAATACTGGCCGCGCCAGGACGCGCTCGGGCAGCACATCACGATCGACCACAAGGATCGCGTGGTCGTGGGGATCGTCGGTGACATCCGTCATCTCGGACCTGAAGCGCGAGTTCGCCAGGAGTGCTACATTCCGCTCGAGCAGGACCACCACGTCAACGCCGCGATCGTGATTCGCACGGCGGGCGAGCCGCTGGCGGTGCTGCCGGCCGTGAAGGCCGCGATCTGGTCGATCAACAGGGAACAGCGGCTCTCGGGCGACCTCGTGACGCTCGACGGCTATATGGATCGCCTGATCTCGCAGCGGCGTTTCAATATGGCGGTCCTCGCGTTATTCGGCGTGCTCGGCCTCGTGATTGCAGCCGTCGGCATTTACGGCGTGATGGCGTATGTGGTCGCGCAGCGCATCAATGAAATCGGCGTGCGTATGGCGCTGGGCGCCACGCGAGGAAACGTCGTCTCCATGGTACTGCGCCGCGCGGGCACGCTGATGATCGTGGGGCTGGCGATAGGCGCCGTCGCGTCGTGGTACCTGGGCGCCGGTATAAGGACGTTTCTTTTCGAGGTGCAACCGAACGACGGCGGCATCTTCGCCGCCGCACTCGCAACCCTCGGTCTCGCAGGATTAATCGCCAGCATCGTCCCCGCGCGCCGTGCCGCGACGGTCGATCCACTCGTCGCGTTACGACACCAATAGCACGGTTGATCGCGTTTCGGTTGTCCGTAATGCGCGATCCGGAATGCGTTGAACCGTGAACCATGAACCATGAACCATGAACCGTGAACCGTGAACCGTGAACCCTGTTACCCGGTAACCTTGAAGCTGACGCGCTGTTCGACGGGCTCCGCGTCGCTGGTGGCGGTGAACTGGAGGATGTAGTCCCCTGGCGCGAGGGGCGCCAGCGGAAGGTCGAACTGCGACACGCCGGTTCCGGCGTCCCCTGGCACCGGCGCCAAGTCCCACATCTTCTTACCGCTGCGGTTCAAGAGCTGCGCGGTGACGCGCGGGCGATCCCCCGAGCCGGAGAGCGCGGGGACGCGAATCAGCAGGCGCTCGGTGCGACGGAACTCGCGGGACGGATCGGGCGACGCGTCCAGCTCACCACTCGCCACGCGGAACTCACGCGCGGACCGCGTCGGCAGGAAGACAGGCGGCAGCAGCTGCGTGCGGCGTGGCTGCAGATCGGGAACGTCGAAGTCGCGCGCATCGAAATCGAGCCGCTCCCCACGATCTCCGAGGATCGTCATGTCGAGCTGCACCGGCCCGGCCGGAGCGTCGAACTCCGCGCGATCGACGGAACTGGCCGTTTCTCCAATCCCTCGCACTGGTTCGAGCGTACCGTTGAACAATAGCGCGCCATCCTTGGTCGTCGCCTTCAGCATGACGCGCGCCGCATTCGATCGTGTCGTTCCTCCGAGGCTGGACGCCGGCTCCCATGTGACGACAACGCGCGCGCGAGCCTCCGACGCACGCGTCACACCCGTCCACGCCTGGATCAAGGGGCTGCGCCGCAGCGGCCGCGCCGCGTCGAGCATCGGCACCGTCGAGCGCATCGCGCGCCGCGTTTCCGGTGATGGAGGAGAGATGTAGCCTGCGCGGGCGCGCACCTGGGCGCCGCGCCGCGATGTCCGCACCGTCACTTCGTGAAACCTGCCGTCGTCGCTTCCCGCGGGATCGTATGTGAGCAGATAGCCGGAATCCAGCTCGCGCGCCGCCTGGCGCAGCGCGGCATCGAGATCCGAGCCGGTGTTGAACGTGCCGCCCGTCTGCGCCGCAAGCGACGCGAGCACCCGTGACTCGCCAACAGCTCCCGCCGGCACCACGCGAGGATTGAAGGCGTAAACCGGCACGTCGTACCGATTTGCGAAGCGCTCGACGATGCCGAGGTCGGGAAGCGTGCGAGCTTGCGCGGCGCCGGGTAATTGCGTGAATCCCTCGCTGACCACAATCATCGCGCTTCGTCCTGCCGCCGCGCCCAGCCGGGCGGCGAGCGCGCGGAGCGCCGAGAGCACGACCTGCGCCCGCGCGCGTTCAGCCAGCGCCGGCGCGCGGCCGATCGCTTCCTCTTCGAGCGGCGTGCGCGGTGTGTAGTTGCCCTTGCGGCCTTCGAATGCTGCGATGGCCTTCCTGATTGCATCGCGATCGTTCGAGAGCCGGATCGACGGCAGCGAATCGAGCGGCTTCAGGACGACGACCATGTCGTCGGCGCGAAGCTGCTGATCGGCAAATGCGGTCAGCGCGGCGCGCACGCGATCCGTGTCCTCGGGATCCACGTGGAACTCGTCGAGCAGGATGGCGACTCGGCGCGGTTCCGGCTTGCGGGCCTCAACCGATTGCAATGGCTGCGCGACGCCCTGATCGAGGAGAGAGAAGTCCTTCAGCGTGAGGCCGGACAGCGGCTTGCCCTGGTGATCGATCACTGTCGCCGTGATGCGCACGGGATGCGCGGGTGTGTCCTCGCGGCCGAGCGCGGGCGCCGTGACAAGGAGAGCGACGAGCAGCGCACGTTTCATGGTCGGCCGGCCCTCTAGAGCATCTTGCTACAATCCCGCATTACCAACAAGATGTCGTCGCTTCCACCGTCAGGTGAAAGGAAGGACTGTTTTGGGGTCGCCGGGATCTTCCGCCTGAAGGCGGAAGCCACATCACTCTCGAAGATCGAGGAGGACACGCATGATCGCTTTCGCCGTCGCACTGTTGCTCGTCCCGCCGGCCACCATACAGGTGGCGGGCGCGAGCTCGCCACAGGCCTCGGAGGCCGTGAGCCTGCAGGCCGATTTCCTGAAGGATTGGGAAGCGCAAAAGAACAAATTGATGAAGATTGCCGCGGCAATGCCGGACGACAAGTTCGGGTTCAAGCCGAAGCCCGAGCTCCGCACGTGGGCGGAGCAGCTCACGCACATCGCGGGAAATATCATCGGCACAATGCGGCGGCTGGACGCGTCCGTCACACCTCCGACGCCTCCTGAGAAGGCGGACACGAAAGCCGACGTGCTCAAAGTGCTTGGCGACGCGTTCGATTTCGGTATCGCGGTGTTGAAGAAGCAGACCGATGCAACGATCGTCCAGAGCGTGCAAGGGCCGACATATTACGGACCAGGCCTGTCGACGCGCGCGCGTCTCATCTATCGGACGATGGTGCACAGCGAAGACGAGTACGGCGTGATGACGGTGTATTTGCGACTGAACGGCATTACGCCGCCAGCCAGCGAGCGGTAGGGCTAGCGCACTGCGAGTGAAGCAAAGGGTGGCTTGACCAGGGCAACGAGGTGCGCCCGCCTTCGTGCTCCGGCGCGGCAGCTTTCAAATGATCGCGGGACAGCGAAAGTTGGCTTGCCAGCCGTAGCTCCCTCACGCTTCAGGGGGAGCGAAGGCTGGTGGGCCGTCGCTCGAGTCTGCGAACCACCGTCGGGAGGAGTCGCGGTCGAGGGCAGTTGGCGAGCGACGGGCCCGTCGCGCATCTTACAGGGGATTGGACGGATGTGAAATGCCAATGGACTGGCAATTCGGAGAAAAATTTATGACGTCCTCTCGCCCATACAGCGGGTGTGCTCCGGGGAGGACGCGCATCGACGCCAGGGCCGGAATGTCCGCGCATGGGCTGGGCACCGTCGTTGCTTGTCAACCAGGCGCCTGCCGCCGGAGGTTTCGTCGTGATTCCCAAACGTTTCGTGATTGCCGCGTGCGTCTGCCTCGCCACTGCGACGCTTTGGCCGTCTGAGGCGCTGGCCCAGCGGCGGGTCGGCCACGTCCGTCCCGTCCGCTCCGTGGTGGTGCTCGGGGGTGGCTTCTTCTACAACCCGTTTTTCTACTACTCCCCCTTTTATTGGGGCGGGTGGTATCCGGGTTTCGGCTACGGCGGCTATCCCTCCGCGCCTTACGGGTACGGGTATGGGTACGGACCAGCCATCTCAGAGGCGCGCCTTCAAATCAAGCCGCGCGACGCGGAAGTCTTCGTCGATGGCTATTACGTCGGCCGCGTCGACAATTTCGACGGCGTGTTCCAGCGCCTCGACCTTCCCCCTGGCGAACACGAGATAACTGTGTATCGCGACGGGTATCGGACGTATCGCCAGAAGAACCTCTTCCGTCCGGGAGAGGGATACAAATTCCAGGCAACGCTCGAGCCGCTCGCCGCGGGCGAAGCTCAGGAGCCGCGTCCGCGCGCCTCCGCGACGCCGCCCGCTCAGCAGCCTCCCTACGGCCAGCCTGGCCCATATCCGTCCGGGCCGGAGCGCGGACGGACGATGCCGATACCCGAACGCCGCGCCGGCGAACGCACAGAGACCGGCGGGTTCGGCACGCTGAACGTCCGCGTACAGCCTGCAGACGCGACCGTGACGATTGACGGCGAGCGGTGGGACAGCCCTGAAGGGGGCAGCCGCCTGCAGGTGCAGCTGGCCGTCGGCCGTCACCAGATCGAAGTGCGCAAGGACGGCTTCAAGCCATACTCGACCTCCGTCGACATCCGCGCAGGGGAGACGGAAACCGTCAACGTCAGCCTGCCGGCTGGCCGCGAACAATAGAAGCGGTTTCAGAAGCGCTCTCGTGGCCGGCTTGAGCTGGAAGATCCGTTCGCTGCGAAAAGACTCCGCCTGAAGGCGGAAACCACGAGAGTCTGAAAAAACCGTAGCGTCATCGTTTCTTCACAACGGCGCCACGCGATCGTCACGTGGCGCCGGTCTATCCGTTCGAATCGGATGCGCATGCCTGCCTTGCATCCGTCGGAGGCGATCGTGCTGCGTGAAATGGCCATCCTCGTTGCGAACGGAACCGCTATCTACATCTGGTTGTCGGCGCTGTGCGCGCCGCTGCTTTCGATCGTCCCGACTATCGCCCGAGATCCTCTTCACGCGCGCGCGTGGCGCGCTGCAGGCCTTGCATCGGCGATCGTTGTGCTGTGGACGACGATCATGGCGGCGTCAATGTTGTTGCTCGCGACGCTTGCGCCGCGGACGGCCCTGGCGATGTTGGAGAGCCCGGTACGCGATGTGGCGTTGCTCGCCGGCGGCGCACTCTGGCTCGCACGCACCGCGTGGATTGGCCTGCCTCGCCTGGGAACCGACACAGAGATTGCGTCGGCGCTTGCCGTCGTCTCGCTCTTCCGCGACGATCTGGAGACGCTGCGGTCGGCCGAAGCGCTCTATCGCGAACGCGTACTCTCGGCGCCCGCTGTGTCCGGGCGCAATGTGCGGGTCAGGGTTGCGCCGGTCTAGCGGTTGCCAGCATCACAGGTGGACAGAGATCAGGAGACTCTGGTTTCAGGCTCTCCTGAACTCTCGATCTCCTGTTCCCATTTCGGGATCCACAGCTCGAACATCGCGCCGCCGCCCGGCGCGTTCGATGCGCGCACCTCGCCGCCGTGACGGTTCACGATGGCCTGCACGATGGAGAGACCGAGGCCGCTGCCGGACGGGATTCGCGTGCCGGCGCGAGACGCATCCACTTTATAGAAGCGATCGAAGACGTGCGGCAGATGCTCCGGCGGAATGCCGGGCCCCGTGTCTATGACTCTGATCCTGACGCGCGCGTTGTCTGGGGCTGCATGCAACGTGATGCGGCCGTCATCGGGCGTGTGACGGATCGCGTTGGCGGCCAGGTTTTGCAGCGCCTGCTCGAGGCGTGCGCGATCGCCGGAGATGAGCGGCGTCGGGTCTTCAATGCGGACGTCGAGCGTCAGACGCCGCTCGCACAGCACGGGCCGATGTCGATCGGCGACACGTCCGAAGAGCTCGCGGACGTCGATCGCTTCGGTCTTCAGCCGCTCGCCGCTCCCTTCCACTCGCGCGACGTCCAGCAAATCGCCGATGATCGCCTCGAGCTTGTGCGTTTCTTCTTCGATGATGTCGAGGTAGCGGCGGCGCGTGGACTCGTCGATCGAGAGCTCGGCCATTGCAAGCGTCTCGACGTAGCCACGGATTGCGGAAAGAGGCGTCATGAGCTCGTGCGAGACGTCGGCGAGCAGCTGGCGCCGCGCCCGGTCGGACGCGGCGAGCGCGGTCGCCCGCGCCTGGAGATCCTCAGCCATCCGGTTGAACGCGCGCGAGAGCGCGCTGACCTCGTCGCCCCCCGCCTCGTTCGCGCGCACGTCGGTGCGCCCTTCGCGCAACGCCACCGTTGCGCCTTCGAGCTCACGCAGCCGCTTGTGCGCAGGGCGGAAGATGAGCAGCGCCGACACCGCGGCGCCCGCGGCGAGCAGCGCCAGTCCTGCGAGCGTCAACGTCGGCGCGAGCTCTCGGAGGCCGATGAACGCTGGCGGCGGATTTCTGGGCACCGCCGCGACGCCAACCTCGATCTCGCCTTCCATGATAGAGGCGTATTCGGCTCGACGCGGGTGACGCATATCGTGGCTGCGCTCCCACTCCAACTCACCGCCCGCGCCGCGCGCGAGTCGTTGTTTCGCCTCTTCGAGAAATTCGCGCGGCAGCAGGTTCGCGCCCCGATTCGATCCGACACGGCCGTCGCGCAACACGACCGCGAACGGCTGCACCGGGCGCCGATAGCGCCGCGCGAGATAGCCGTCGAGCGATACTTCGGGATCCTGTGCGAGCTCGGTCTGCACGTCCTGCGCCGCGGCCGCGGCCAGCTGTGACGGCGTGCGATAGGCGGAACCCCAGATGCCGCTCGTCAGCCAGAGGAACAGCGCGCCCTGCGCGACGAGCAGCACCGCGAGCAGCGCGACGAAGCCGACGCCGATGCGCCAATACAGGCTGCTGTACCAGTTGCGATCAGACATCGGCGAATTTGTATCCCGTGCCCCACACGGTAAGGATCAATCGGGGCTCGGCCGCTTCGTCCTCGAGCTTCTTGCGGAGACGCTTCACCAGGGTGTCGACGCTGCGCACGGTGATGTGCGTGTCGTTGCCCCAGACGCGCTGCACGAGCGCTTCGCGGCTGAACACGATTCCCCGATTGCTCGCCAGCAGGTACAGCAGATCGAATTCGTGCGCGGTGAGATCGATATCGCGTCCGTCGATGCGCGCCATGCGACGGGCTGGGTCGACGGTCACCCCGGCAACCGTGACGCTCGGGCTCGTCGCCGCGACCGGTGACGCCGTGCGCCTGCGCCGCAGCAGCGCGCGCACGCGCGCGACGAGCTCCCGCACGCCGAACGGTTTCGCCAGGTAATCGTCTGCGCCGCTTTCGAGGCCGAGGACCTTGTCGGATTCCTCGCGCCGCGCGGTGAGCATCAGAATCGGCACGTCGCCATTGCTCGACTCGCGCCTGATCGCGCGACACACCGTCATCCCGTCCAGTCCCGGCAGCATCAGGTCGAGCACGACGAGGTCGAACCGCTCGCTGCGCGCGAGTCGCAGCCCTTCGGTTCCATCGGCCGCCGCGATTCCCTCGAGCCCTTCCAGCCGGAGATGCAGCAGGACGAGATCCCGGATGTTCTGTTCGTCTTCGACGACGAGCACACGCGCGGCTGGCGCAGCGGGCATCATGTGACGAGTGTAAACTCCGCCGCCCTGATCGCAAGGCATGCCACCATTTTTTCATCAGCCCGCCACCGGGCCGACACGATCCGGCCCATCTCACGCGGATCTTCAGACCCGCCGGATCATCCCCGTAACGCTGGCAATCCGAGGCGCCTCTCAAGAGGCGCCCTGCATCCGACGTGTAGGGCGCCTCTTCTGACCCGCCGGATCAGCCGCGCAGCACCCGGACCGGATCCACACTCGCCGCGCGGCGAGCGGGGACGAACGCGGCAAGCGCAGCAACTGAGAGGAGCACCGCCGCCACAATCGTGAAGGTCGTGACATCGTGCGGTGTAATGCCGTACAGCAGCGTCGCGACGGAACGCGACAGCCACGCGGACGCGATGAGCCCCGTCAAGATGCCTGCTCCGGCAATCCGCACGCATTGTCCGACGACGAGCGCGACGAGGTCATGTGGCGCCGCTCCGAGCGCCGCGCGTACGCCAATCTCGCGAGCGCGCTGCGCAACCGAGTAGGACAGCACGCCGAACAGTCCGACCGCTGCGATCGCAACCGCGAAGACGGCGAATGTCCCGAGCAGCACCGCGTACAACCGCGGCTGCGCGAGGCTGCCGGTGACGAGATCCTCCATCGTCTGGATCGACTCAATCGACGCACCCGGCGCTGCTTCGCGCACGATCGATCGCACCAGCGAGACGAGTGCACGTGGATCTGTCGTCGTACGGACGATGACGTTCTCGTCCGAATCCCACAGCGGTTGCTGCGTGGCGGGGAAAAAGATCTCCGGTGCCGGTGTGTCGATGACATTCTGACGCACTGTGTCTTCGACGACGCCGATGATGCGCCGCGGCGCACGTTCCGTCTGACCGGGGATCGTCCAGTCGAGCGCTCTGCCATCGAGATACTTCCGCGAGAACTCGCGATTGACGATGATCACCGGCTGCGCCGTCGCGCTGTCCTCGCTCGTGAATTCTCGTCCATCGGCCAGTCGCTGACCGAGCGCGGCGAAATAGCCCGCGCTGATTGCCCGCGTGCCGGTCTGAATCTGGAGCGTGCTGCCGTCGCGTTTTCTGAGAGGGAAGGAAGACAGAACGGTGCCGGGCGTGAACGGAAGGAGCGTTGCATATGCCACGGCAGCCACACCCGCTGTTCCGCGAAGCCGCGCCGCAGTCTGCTCGAGAATCGGCAGCCGCTGTTCCGGCGTGAAGTCCGAGTCGGGCAGGATGATACGGGCGGTGAGTAGATTCGCCGGTTGATAGCCGAGTGGTGCATTCATCAAGCCCGTGAAGCTACGCAACAGGAGCAGCCCACCCACGAGCAGCACGCACGCGATTGCCACTTGTCCCGCCATAATCAGCGCGCGCGCACGCGCGAGAGGGGAGCGCAAACTTCCGCCGACCGGCGCGAGCGAATCTTCGACGAGCGCCGGAACGACGTTCCGGCGCGTTGCATTCAGCGCCGGCAGCAGGCCGAATGCGAGACCGGCGCCCACCGAAAGCAGGACTGCGAGCGCCTGCATCCGGAGGTCGAACGAGAGGTCGTCGAGTCGCGGGAAGTTCGCAGGCAACACCGACGGCAGAACACGGTGCATCCAGGTCGCGAGCACGAGCGCGACCAGGCCGCCGAGCAATCCGAGCACCGCATTCTCAATCAGACTCTGGCGGAACAGGCGTCCGCGAGCCGCGCCGAGCGCCGCGCGAATCGCGTACTCGCGGCGCCGCGTCGTTGCCCGCGCGAGTTGCAGACTCGCCACGTTTGCCGTGGCGGTGACGAGGAGAAGAATGACCGCGCCGAGCATGATCAGGATCGCGTCACGAACCTTGCCGGTGAGCGCCTCCAGCATCGGGAGGGCACTGACTTCAACAGGCCCGTTGCTGCCGAACACCGCCACTCCGACCGGTCCGAGCGTGGGACCGGATCGGCCGCGCGCCGTTCCTTCCGCCGCCGCCTGGGCCGGCGTCACGCCCTCGCGCAGGCGCCCGACTGCCTGGAACATCGAAATGTAGGTGCCAGGCTTCCCTGATTGCGTGACTGGACGGATGTACAGCGGCTGCCATGCACGCGTCTCGCGATCGGGAAATGCGAACGATGACGGCATCACGCCGACAATCGTGCAGGACGTCCCGTCGAGCCGCACACGCTGGCCGAGGATATCGGCGCGGCCACCGAACTGTTCCTGCCAGAAGCCGCGCGAGATGATGACCGCGCTCGGCTGGCCGGGATCTTCCTCACCCGTGGCGAATGTTCTGCCGATCGCCGGCGCGGTTCCGAGCATCTCGAACAATCCCGGCGTCACGCCCGCCACCTTCAGCTGCCGCGGTTCGCCCAGACCGGTCACCGTGGCGTTCCGGCCGGACCACGCGCCGATGGCATCGAGCGTCGTCGGCGCCGGCTGCCGCCATGCGAGATAGCTGGCGTTGGTCATCATGGGTTGGAAACGACCGGTCGCTCCCTGTCGTGTCTCATACAGCCGCACCAGGCGTGGTGCGTCCGCCCACGGCAATGGCTTGAGCAGCACGCCATAGGCGACGCTCCCGAGCACCGTCGTGGCCGCGATCCCGAGCGCCATCGTGACGATGACGACCGCCGCATATGCGGGTTGGCGGCGGAGGAGCCTCGCCGCGTACTTCACGTCCTGGACGAGACCGATCGCGCGCGACGCGGGACCCGGCGGAACGACGGCCGCGGGGCGCCGCGGACGCCGGTGAAAGACCGACGGATCGGTGGTCCATTCGGCAATCTGCTCATCCACGCGCGCGATCGCCTCTGCCTCGCTGGCGCCGTCCGCGCGCCGCGCCGCATACGTTGCTCCGGCGTGCTGCGCCAGTTCCTCGATGATGTCGGCGTCCGGTGTCATCGGTCCGAACGCCACGCGGATCCTCGCGTGCCAGTGCATGGGCGCCTCCTCAGGCGTGACGGATACGCGCGACGCGATCCAGCGCGATGAAGAACTTGTCCCAGATGCTGCGCTGCCGCGCGAGCACCTCACGTCCCTTGCGCGTGACGCGGTAGTAGCGGCGCCGTCGCTGGCCGCTCTTCTCGACCCATCGTCCTTCGATCAATCCGCGATCCTCCAGCCGATAGAGCGTCGGGTAGAGCGACGCCACGTGAAAATTGATGGCCCCTTCGGACCGGTCGGCGATCAGGCGTCCGATCTCGTAGCCATGGCGCTGCCGGTCCTCGAGCAGCGCCAGGATGAGGAGTTCGGCACTGCCGCGCTTGAGCTCGCGTTCGAGTGCATGTGTGACCATATGTGGGCACAACAAATATAGCATTTCTCAATCGAGGGGCTTCGCCCCTCGAACTCCCCTACACGGCTCGCTCGCGGGGCCCCTGGCCCCACTCCGCTCGCGTGGCTCACTCGCTCTCGCTCGTTCGCTCGTACGAATCGCAAGTGCGCACTGCTTCCTCCTCCCCGGCCTTGATTTCATGCGCCCGGCCCACCTACACTCGCGCGTATACGCGCCTGCGGGCCGCAAGCGAGCGTCGGAGGGAAGTCGCAAGGGAATCCCAACGCGGAGCGTTGGGGCCTGAGCGACCGCGAGCGCGCAGCGAGGTGGGGAACCTAAAGGGGCCTCACCGAGCGGAGTGAATAATGGAAACCCTCGACCTCTGGTCCATGCTTTTCGTCTTCATGCTGGCGACGTTTGTCGGGTTCCAGGTCATTCAGAACGTCTCCCGGCTGCTCCACACGCCGCTCATGTCGCTCACCAACGCGATCTCGGCTATCGCGGTGGTCGGCTCGATTCTCATCGCAGGGGAACGCGAGTCGGACTTCACCACGATTCTCGGCACGATTGCGGTCGCCGCCTCCATGACGAACATCGTCAGCGGCTTTCTCATCACCGATCGCATGCTGAAGATGTTCCGTGAGAAAGGGCGCGGGCCGAATGCGAGCGGAGCCCTTTCGACAGGCTCAGGGCAGGCCGCGCGATGAACGAGCATGTCATCCAGCTCAGTTACCTCGCTGCCGCCATCCTCTTCATTCTGTCCCTCCGCTGGCTGAACCATCCGCGCACGGCGCGGCGCGGGGTCGCGGCAGGCATCGCGGGCATGGCCGCGGCGATCGTCGGCACGCTCATGGCCCCGGAGATCGTCGACTACAAATGGATTGTCGCGGCGCTGGTCGTGGGCACCGCCGCCGGCGTACCGTTGTCGTGGGTGCCGCTGACCGCCGTTCCACAACGGACGGCGCTCTCGCATGCGTTCGGCGGTCTCGCAGCGGGCCTCGTCGGCTGCGCGAAGTATGCGATGTGGCTGGACCAGGGGCAGCTCACCAGCTTCCGTACTGGCGCGATCGCGCTCGAGGTGATCCTCGGGTTTCTGACGTTCACGGGCAGTCTGATGGCCGCGGGCAAGTTGCAGGAAATCGTGCCGACCCGCCCGATCACCTACCGCAACCAGAATCTCGTGAACCTGTCGCTGCTCGCGCTCGCGATCGTCGCGGGCGTGTATCTGTCGATCAATCCGCAGTTCTGGCCGGCGTTCGTCGCGATCATCGTGCTGTCGCTTGTCTTCGGCGTCCTTCTGATCATTCCGATCGGGGGGGCCGACATGCCGACGGTGATCTCGCTCCTGAACTCGTATGCGGGTCTCTCGGCCGTTGCCATGGGCTTCGTCCTCGGCAACAAGCTGCTCATCACCGCGGGCGCGCTCGACGGATCGTCGGGTCTCATTTTGTCGATCATCATGTGCCGGGCGATGAACCGCTCGTTCACGAACGTGCTGTTCGGCGCGTTCGGGCAGGTGCAGGCGAGCGCGCAGCTCGGAGAAGCGAAGACCGTCAAGAGCGCCACGTCGCAGGACGTCGCCGACATCCTCACGAACGCCGACCGCGTCGTCATCATCCCGGGCTACGGCATGGCGGTCGCGCAGGCGCAGCACCGGGTTCACGAGCTGTACGATCAGTTGACCAAGCGCGGCGTGGACGTGAAGTTCGCGATCCACCCCGTCGCCGGGCGCATGCCCGGTCACATGAACGTGCTGCTTGCCGAGGCGGAAATTCCATATGAGTCGCTCGTCGAAATGGACGACATCAATCCCGAGCTGCCACAGACCGACGTCTGCCTCGTCGTCGGCGCCAACGATGTCGTCAATCCTGCCGCGCGCCACGACAAGGGCAGTCCAATCTACGGCATGCCCATTATCGACGCCGACAAGGCAAAGGCGGTGATCGCGATCAAGCGATCCATGAATCCCGGATTCGCGGGGATCGAGAACGAGTTGTATTACGACGACAAGACCCTGATGGCCTTCGGAGACGCGAAGCAGGTGCTCGGCGACGTCGTGAAGGCCGTCGCCGGCGAGACCGCCTCCGTACAGTGAAAAGGGAAGGCGTCGGTCCTTCGACTCCTTCGGCCTCCTTCGAGTCCTTGCTCTCCAGATCTGCAATCCCACCCACAAAAGTGGGGCTTCAGAACGCCGGCGTATCCTCCTAATCTATTGGTAACTCTAGGATTTGCGCGCTTCCGCGGCTGGCACGGGGGCAGCATTTACCGTTGCATGAGCGGCGTCTCTGCTGCCCGACCGCATCCGGGAGGGCCACCCGCCACGGTGTTGATCGTCGACGATGCGGCCGACGCGCGGTCGTTGTACGGCGAGTATCTCGAGTTCTGTGGATTCCGCGTGATCTCCGCGATCGACACTCTGCAGGGTACGTCGATGGCGCAGCTTCACATGCCCGACATCATCCTCATGGATCTTGCGCTGCCGCTGATGAACGGCTGGGAGGCGATTCGACAGCTGCGGGCGAATCCGCGCACGCGCGGCATTCCTGTTGTCGCCGTCAGCGCGCATGCCGGCAGCGATGAACCTGCGCGCGCGCGCGAAGCAGGGGCCGACGTCTGTCTGACCAAACCCTGCGTTCCCTCGCAGGTGGCGCGCGCGATTTCGGCGCTTCTCACCTGGCATCGCCTCAGAATTGCACAATAAGGGCGGAGGACGGAGGACCCGCCTTCGCCGCTCCGCGGCTTCGGCGCGGCAGGCTGGCGCTTGGACATCGAAGCGAGAACCGCGAACTTCGAACCTCGGACCTCGGACCTCGGACCTCGGACCTCGTCAGCGCAGAGTATAGAGGTAGGCTGCGATATCCCTGGCGTCCTCGTCCGTGACGCCCATATTCGGCATCACGTTCTTCGGGTCGACCTCCTGCGGATGCTGAATCCACTTCATCATGTTGCCAGGCGAGTTCGTCAGGTGTCCGGCGAGATAGCTCCGCACGGCGATGCGATCCAGCGGCGGACCGACAGTGGCATTCGCGCCGTGGATGCCCGGGATCGTATGGCATGCGGCGCATCCGTACTTCCCGATCGCTGACCGGCCGCGTTCGATATCGCCGCCGGTGATCATCGACGCTTCGCTCGTCGCCGATGGACGGCACCCGCCAAGGAGCGCGGCCGCAACGACGACGACGACGAACGGAGGGAGTTCACCGCGCATGGGGCCTCGGCTTCAGCAGCCGGTGCGCCGACGTATCGGCCGACCCGAATGCGACACGTTTCTCGGACTCTCCCAGCCATGCCGCGAACAACGCCAGGCCGAACACGATGAAGATCATGCCCGCAGGGATCCACATGAGCAATCCCGCGAGCTGCTGATCGGCGAGCGCATCCACAGTCCACACCTGCGCCTGCTGCCCGTAATCGCCGTACCAGACCTCCGGCGAGACCGCGAGCAGCGCACCGAGCGCGCTGCTGTGGATCGCCGTCAGGAACACGTACAGGACGCCAAGGCCGTAGCCCGCGCGTCCATATCGTCCATTCACCATCGCCCACCAGAACAGCGACGCAGACAGCACGAAGCAGAGATGCTCCAGCGCATGGACTGCGTCGTTGCGGAGGGCTGCCTGATACCAGGACGGAATGTGCCACAGCCAGAGCGCTACCGCCTGCAGGATGAACACCGTCAGCGGCGCGGTGAGGTGATGCCACGCGCCGACGACCTGTCGGCGTCGCGCACGACGCGCGATCGAGTCGCGTCCGCGATCGCCAAACGCCCAGAGCCACGCGAAGATTGGATGTCCGAACGTCAGCAGCGGCGCTGCCACGAGCATCAGCAGCGTGTGCTGCGTCATGTGCACCGAGAACAGGATCTGCGAGATCCAGGCGACGGGGGAGAGCAGCGCAACCACGATGGTCATCGTGCCCGCGGCAAAGGACGCGAGCTGCCAGTAGGTCACCCCGCGTCCGCGCCCGGCACGTCGCCACAACCGCGCCACGCCGATCGCATACAGCACAATAGAAATCGCAAGCGGGACGAGCACGTAGGGTTCCCACGTCCACTGCCATCTTCCCGCCTCGAGAACTCCACGCGCACCTTCGTGCGCCTCGACACCGCGTGAGCCGAGTAGTGCGATCACGAGCAGTGCGAGAGCAGTGGTTTGCGGACCTCGGACCTCGAACCTCGGACCTGGGCTCTCCGCCGTCGCGCCTCGCACCTCGCGCCTCGCACCTCGGATCACTGGCATGGCTGGTAGACAATCACTGGAATCTCGGTTGCAATGATCACGATGATGAACCACGCGCACATCAGCGCGCCGCCGTAGGCGAGGAACCGCGCGCGGAGCTCGGACGTTTCGTCCTGGTTCGCCGTCGGCGCCTCTGTCGGTCCACTGGTGCGCGCGCGCCACGCGCCGAGACCCGCCAGCCCGACCAGCGCCAGCGCGACGGCCGACGCGACGTGCAGCATCCAGTCGTGCCGCTGTTCGCACGCGACATACGTCATGACGTAGTTCACCTCCAGCAGCGTCAGCCACACGAGAGGTCCGGCGAGGACGCCGGCCGCGAGCGCGGCCACCCGCCGCGGCTCATGCAATGCGCGGCGCAAAGTAGATGAGGGCATAGATCGGCAGCCACGACAGCACGACGAAGTACCAATACATCGCGTTCTCGCTGACGTCGACGAAGCGGTGTTCGTCGATCGGCCCGGTGAACATCAGCACCGTGAGCACGCCCGTGTCGACCCAGTCAGTCAGAATGTGGACGGTGTGAAATCCGAGCAGCGCCCACGTGATCGATCCGTATGCGTTCGAATCGAACGACACATTGAGCGACATGAACTCGAAGACGCGGACGACGTTGAAGGCGAGACCAAACAACATGCACACGATCAGCCAGAGCTGCACCGTGCGGAGGTGGAACTTCTCGGCCGCGCGCTTGGTCAGCTCGTTCGGAATCGTCGAGACGAGGAGGATGATCGTGTTGACCGTTCCCCACAGCAGGCCGGGCGGCAGAATGTTGCCGGGCGGCCAGTGCTCGTTGCGTCCCTTGAGATACAGGTCGGTCATGATCAGCAGCGCGAAGACCGTGCCTTCGATCGCCACCATGCCCATCGTCGCCCACCACAGGATGCTGCGATGGCCGAAGGCGTGTTCAGGCAGCGGCGAGACATCGATCGCGGTCTGGGTCACGATGTCGCTTCCCTGGGCTCGAGCCGCGCCAGCTCCCGCTCCATCTCACGCGGCGGTACGCCCCGGTGCGGCCAGAACCAGCCGACCAGCGTGATGAACAACGGAATCGATCCCCACACGACGCCCCACGGGCTGAAGATCGACCAGATGAAGAGAATCGTCGTCGCGATCGCTGCGAGCAGCGGCCAGATCGATGGCCCCGGCGTCGGGTATCGATGATCCGGCTCCGCATCGAGCAGGTGCGTGACGAGCACTTCGCACTTCTCCGGGTTCAGTCCGATGACGAATGGCGGCGTCAGTTCCGTGTGCCACAGCGGGTCCCTGCTGCCGACGGTAGGCTGCGGCGAGAAGTTGTACACGGGGGGCGGCGATGAGGTGGACCATTCGAGATCCGCGGCGTCCCACGGATTGTCGGTCGCGGCCGCGCCCACGCGCAGGCTGACGATCACGTTGATCAAATAGACGGTCAGCGCCACCGCGATAATCCCGGCGCCGATGCTTGCCAGCAGGTTCAGCGATCCCCAGCCCATCGCAGCCGGATAGGTGTAAACACGTCGCGGCATGCCCTGCAGCCCGAGGATGTGCATCGGGAAGAACGTCAGGTTGAAACCGGTGAAGAACAGCCAGAAGGCGACCTTGCCCAGCCGTTCGTTCAGCATGCGTCCGGTGATTTTGGGAAACCAGAAGTGAATTCCCGCGAGCAACGGGAACACTGAGCCGCCGATGAGCACGTAATGCAGATGCGCGACGATGAAGAACGTGTCGTGCAGCTGCAGGTCGAGGGGCACCGAGGCGACCATCACGCCCGTCAGCCCGCCAATCAGGAAGACGAAAAACCACGCCAGCACGTAAAGCATCGGTGTCGTGAAGCGCACGCCGCGTCCCGTCCAGATGGTCGCAATCCAGCAGAAGATCTGCGTCGCGGTCGGAACGACAATCATCATGCTGGCGGCCGTGAAGAAGCTCTGGCCGAACTGCGGCAGCCCCGTCGCGAACATGTGGTGCACCCACACGCCGAACCCGATGAAGGCTGTCGCGATGTTCGACAGCACGAGCGCCAGATAGCCGAACACCGGCCGCCGCGAGAAGGTGGAGACGATCGGCGAGATCATGCCGAGCGCCGGCAGGAAGATGATGTAGACCTCGGGGTGACCGAAGAACCAGAACAGGTGCTGCCACAGCAGCACGTCGCCACCTTCCGCGTAGTTGTAGAAGTGCGTCCCGACGAGGCGATCGAGGATCAGGCACGTGCTCGACAGCATCACCGCCGGCATCGCGAAAATCACCATGAAGGACACAACGAGCATCGCCCAGACGAAGAGCGGCATGCGGTTCAGCGCCATGCCCGGCGTGCGCAGCTTGAAGATCGTGACGATGAGGCTGATGGCCGTGACGAGCGCGGAGACCTCGGAGAACGTGATGAGCTGCGCCCAGACGTCAGGACGCTTGCCGATCCCGTACTCCGGTCCGGACAACGGCACGTACGAGAACCATCCAACGTCCGGTCCGACATTGGCGAAGAACATTGCGAAGAGGAAGATCCCTCCGAAGAGGAGCATCCAATAGCCGTACGCGACGAGGCGCGGCACCGCGATGGCGCGCGCCCCCACCTGCAGCGGCACCAGGTACACGCCCATCCCGAGCATGACCGGCACGGCGAAGAGGAACATCATCGCGGTACCGTGGGTCGTGAAGATCTGATTGTAGAGATCGGGGCCGAGAATGGTGTTCTCGGGACGTGACAACTGCAGACGCATCAGCGCGGCGAGCACGCCGGCCATCGCAAACCACACGAACGCCGTCACGATGGTCCGCAGGCCGATCGACTTGTGATCGGTACTCCTCAGCCATCCGAGAAAGCCGCGAGGATCCGGCCAGGACGCCTCGTGGTGCCGCCGCTCCCGCTCCAGCGCCGCGGGCTCGAGCCGCGGATCATCGTAAACGAGCCGCGGATCCGCTTTCTGCTGCTCGAGCGGATGCGCGTTCACTTCAGGGTCTCCAGGTAATCGAGAAGCGCCTGCAGCTCCTCCGAGGCAAGACCGGTCGCGGGCATCTTGTTGCCCGGCTTGATGTGTTGTGGGTCGGCAATCCAGCCCGCGAGATTGCCGCGTGTATTCGGGATGCTGCCAGCGCCAATCGCGCTGCGCGACGCGAGGTGCGTCAAGTCGGGCGCCGTGCGACCGCCCGCCAGTGTGCCGGCGATGCTGTGGCACATCGCGCAGGGACCGCGTTCGATGACGTCACGTCCGCGCATCTGCGACTCGGTGGCCGGCGGCGGCGCCGGACCGCGCATATGCGACAGCCACCGCTCGAAGTCGTCCGGCAGATCCGCGACGACGGTCAGTGCCATCTTCGCGTGCTGCGCGCCGCAGTACTCGGCGCACTGCCCGCGGTAGACGCCCGCGCGGTCAGCCTGGAGCCAGATCTCGGACTGTCGGCCCGGCAGCAGATCGCGCTTGCCGTGCAGCGCGGGAATCCAGAGGCTGTGAATGACGTCGTTCGACTTCGCAACGATCCCGACCGGACGGCCGACCGGCACGTGAATCTCGTTCGCGGTCACCACGGTCAGCGATGGATCGGGGTTCAGATACTGAACGTCCCACCACCACTGGTTGCCGGTGATCTGGATGCGCAGCGCATTCTGCGCCTTCAATGCATCGAGATCTCGCCCGGTAATCTCGCTCGCGGTCAGCAGGACGAGCAGCGCGGCGACGCTGATGCCGACAGCCGCCCCGACCGATCCGGTGAGCGTGGCATCGCTTGCGTTCGACGCGCTCCGACGTCCGCGGGCGATCGCCATGGCCAGCGCGGTGAGCACCGAGATGAAGACGACCGTGCACACCCAGAACATCACCCACCAGAGCTGATTGAGGCGCGCGGCCTGCACTCCGGCCGGGTGCAGCACGGACTGGATGAGCGGCGCCATCAGCGATGACCCGTCTGTATCTGTTTCGTACCCTCGATCCGGTTCTCCGGCTTGCCCACGATCTGGTCGTCGTTCCGGCTCGTGGCGGCGTCCTGCGAGACGAGGCCCGCGAGCGACTGCACGTAGCCGACGAGCTGCCAGATCTGTTGATCGGGGATGTGACCGCCGAACGACGGCATGCCGTCGGGGCGTCCCTGCGAAATCGACGAGAAGATCTGATCGGCATGGCTGCCGTAAATCCACTTGTCGTCCATCAATGCCGGACCGATCGCGCCGCCGCCCGCGACACCGTGGCACCCGGCGCAGTTGTAGGCCGCGTAGAGACGCTTCCCTTCCGCGAGACCGTAGGCGTTGTATTGGTAGGGGCTCTGGACGTTGGAGATGGGCTGCGGCGAACCCGGTTGCAGCGTCGTCAACCGCACGGCGGTGCTCCGGTTCGCCGCCGCGGGAAGTTCCGTGTATCGACGTGTCTCACGCTCGCACCCGAGTGTCGCGGCCATCGTGCAAACGAGGGCGAAGGTGAAGCGTCCCATGGTCAGCTCCGTGGCGCTTCGACGCGAGGGATGCCGAACGCCGACAGAATCGAATCGATCTCTCCGCCGCGCCGGTCGAGGAAGTCGTTCAACTCGTCGCGCAAACGGATGTCGCGCTTTCGCACTCCCATCGAAATGTCGAACGCAAACGGCAGCGTGCGATCCATCGGCGGCGTCACCGGGGCGATGGTCATCGGCACCGGCGCATCTCTGGCGAAGTATCCGGCTTCGGGTCCCCACACGACAGCCGCGTCGATTGCGCCATGGGCGACCGCGTCGATGATGCCGGACAGTGGATGCGGCTGACTGTAATCGCCGTAAACGGAATATCCGACGATGTTCTGCACCATTCCGCGGGCGGCCAGCGCGTGCGCGGGCGGCGTGTTGGCAAAATCGTCGCCGATCATCTGCACGCCGATGCGCAGGCGGCGCAGCCGTGAGTCGTCAAAAGATCCGAGCGCGAGGCCCCGATCCGCGCGCGAGACGAACACATACGTGGATCGATAATACGGGCGCGTCGTGAGTGCGATGTCCGCGCCCGACGGGACGCCGATCATGAGGTCGCACGCTCCGGCCGAGAGCGTGTTGCGCACGAACCCGCGGCGCTGCGCCCACCACGTGTACTCGACGCGCGCGTGGCGGTCCGCCGCCAGCAACTCCGCAATCCTGTTCTCGAACCCTTCGCCGCGATCGTTCGAGAAGGGCAGGTTGTTGGGATCGGCGCACACGCGGAGCGGCGGCACACGACGGACACAGGCAGCGAACGCGCAGAGCACCGCGATCGCAACGACCCAGTGACTGGCATGTCGCGACCGAGGCCTCGCGGCTCGGGATTCGCCACTCATGTCCCTCCTCCGACCGTGAACACGTACAGCATCCCGCCCTTCGTCGTCGTCTTCTTGAGATCCGCGAGCATGCCCCCCCACCCGTTGCCCGCCGTGGCGTCCCGCGGATCGAGGTCCGCGCTCACGATCGCGCCGGGCCATCCACCGATGCCTGCCGTCACCGCGATGTACTCGTGACCATCAGGACCTTTGAATGCCATCGGATGGCCGATGATGCCCGAGCCGCACTTGAACTGCCAGAGCAACTGCCCGGTGTTCGCATCGACTGCCTTGAACCAGCCTTCCATCGTTCCGTAAAAGACGACGTCGTTTGCGACGAGTGCGCCGCTCCAGACGGGGAAACTCTCCTTGATCTGCCATTTCGGTTTCCCCGCCAGTGGATCCCAGGCCGTAAAGAATCCGCGGTTGCCGCCGGGGCCCGCCTTGTAAACGACGCTGGCGCCGACGTACGGCGTGCCCGCGATGTAGCTCACCGCCGTGCCCTCGAAATCCATGCACACGTTGTTATGAGGGATGTAAAGAAGACCGGTCTTCGGCGAGAACGCCATCGGCTGCTCGTCCTTCGCGCCCGGCGCCGCCGGACAGATGTCGCGCACGACCATCCCCTGTTTCGATTCCTTTTCCTTGACGGGAATCAGGCGGCCGCTCTTGAGATCGACGCCCTTATTGGAGTTGACGGGCACGAACGGCGTCGCCGACAGCACTTCGCCCGTCAGCCGATCGATGACGTACAGCAGTCCGTTGCGATCAGCACGCATGAGTACTTTGCGCGTGCCGCCGTTCATCTGAAGATCCGCAAGGACCATCTCGTTCACGCCGTCGTGGTCGTACAAATCATGCGGGCTGGTTTGATAAAACCATCGCGCCTCGCCCGTGTCGGGCGAACGGGCGAACATGCCGGCCGTCCATTTGTTGTCGCCTGGACGCTGCTCGGGATTCCATGGACCGGGATTCGCCGTGCCGTAATAGAGGAGGTCCGCTTCCGGATCGTAAGAGAGCCATCCCCACACGGTTCCGCCGCCGATGCGCCACGCTTCGCCCGGCCATGTCGTGATGCCCAGATCCTTGCCGCGGTCGCTGTCGTAGTGCGGCTTGAACGTCGGCCCGATCAGCACGTCCTTATCGGGGCCGGTGCTGTAGGCGCGCCACGCGGTTTTTCCGCTATCTGCGTCGAGCGCCGTCAGCCAGCCGCGCACGCCGAACTCTCCGCCGCTGTTGCCTACGAATACCTTTCCCTTCACCACCAGCGGCGCCATGGTCATTGTCTCGCCGCGGTTGATGTCGGTGAGCTGAGTGACCCAGCGTTCCTTGCCCGTGGCGGCATCAATCGACATCGTCCGGCCGTCGAGCGCATTGAAGAAGATCGCGCCGTTCGCGTAAGCCGCGCCGCGATTCACGATGTCGCAGCACGCCACGCCTTTCGCTGCGCCAAGCGGCTTCGGATCGTACTGCCACTTGATCGGCGCGCCGGGCTTCGTCAGATCGAACGCATAGAGAATGTTGGGCCACGGCGTGACCAGATACATCGTGTCGCCGACCACGAGCGGCGGACCCTCGTGTCCGGCGGTCACGCCGGTGGAAAACGTCCAGGCCACTCCCATCTGCTTGACGTTCGCCGGCGTGATTTCACCCAGCGAGCTGAAGCGTGTCGCGGCATAGTTTTTCGCCGACATCACCCATTGGCCGTCGTCTTGTTGAAGACGCGCGGGATCCGCAAGGCTTCCGCTCAAGGCGCGTGCTGATGCGGGACTCTGTTGCACTGTGTCTGAGGTTGGCTTCTGGCAGGCGCTAATCATGAACGCGATGCCGGCGACGGTCAGGAATAGACCGCGCCGCTGAGCTCGTATGCCCATCAAAGCCGTGCTAATGCAAGCGTACGACCACCAGTGAAGCGCGTGTCTTCGCAGGCGAAATCGCGATGAGCTCACCCGCATCGCGTACGGTTCTCTTCGCCCGCGTGTCCGTCCGGGCTCCGCGATCCGTTCACTGATGGGCCAACCGACCAGGAACGTCGTTGACCGCAAGCAGTCTCGGGTTGCCGTCGTCGTACGCGATCGTCGTGATCGAGGCCGGACTGATTTCGAAACGATGCCAGAGGTTGAGCGGCGTCGCCGTCACGTGCAGGACGGCCGCGCGAATCACGTCGCCGTGACTCACGGCGGCGATCACTTCCCCGGCATGACGCCGCTCGAGATCGCTGAGCGCTGTGATGATGCGGTGTTGCACGTCCGCGGCACGCTCGCCGCCCGGCACGTTGGCGCCGGCGCGGAAGTCATTGAATGCTCGCCAGTCAGGAAGCGTGGAGAGTTGCGCGAAGGTGAGCCCCGTCCATTCGCCGAAATCAACTTCGTTCAGCCCGTCGAGTGTACGCACCTCGAGGGCGTGTGTTGCCGCAATCGGTGCGGCCGTAGCGAGTGTGCGCTCGAGCGGGCCCGAGTAGACCGCGGCGAGTGGTACGTCGCGCAAGTGATGGCACATCTCGTCCACTTGCCCTAAACCGCTGACGTTCAGGAGCACGCCCGGCTGACGCGATGTGAGCCGCACGCCGACCGCATCCGTCATCGCGTGGCGAATCAGGAGGATAACCGAGCGCACGCATTCACCTATTCGGCGGCCGTGGTGTACCTGCCGCGCGCGCAGGCCGGAAAGAATTCATACGCGAGGCGGTCAGCGCACCTTCATTCGCGGTTCGAACCGCTTCGAGCGCAGCAGTCGGCACAACCGCAGCACCTCGGACGAACTCACCGAGTAAAAGACCGCGCTGGCGTCGCGGCGTCGCTGCACCAATCCCGCGTGAAACAACACCTGCAGATGTTTCGACGCCGTGGACTGCCGCGTGTCGGAAGCTTCGGCAATTTGTCCGACAGCATGTTCGCCGCGCGCCAGCACCGAGAGGATTCGTACGCGCGTCGGATCGCCAAGCGCGCGCGCGCGGTTCGCAATTATCTGCTCATTGGCATCGGGCAAAGTCTTCATATCGCGATGCGCGCGCATGCGCATATGGGCACGTTGGATCTTGCTTTGCTACTTACCTTCGTGCTGACGGTTCGGTCGTAAGCAAGCTCGGCTCCATCCTTCGTCAGGGAAAAGGACCGCGTTCTCCATGCAGATCCTTATTACAGGTGGCGCAGGCTTCATCGGCTCACACGTGGCGGATGAGCTCCTCCGCCACGGCCATCGCGTGCGCGCGCTCGATAATCTTTCCCCACAAGTACATGGGCCCGGTTCGGGGCGTCCTCACTACCTCAACGAAGACGTCGAGCTCGTTGAAGGAGACGTGCGCGATCGTCTTGCCGTACGGCTGGCCCTTGCCGGCGTGGATGCGGTGTATCACTTCGCATCGGCCGTTGGCGTCGGCCAGAGCATGTATGAGATCGATCACTACACCTCGGTGAACAACGGCGGCACCGCCGTGCTGCTGCAGGAACTGATCGAGCGGCCCGTCGAACGGCTGATTGTCGCGTCGAGCATGAGCCTGTATGGCGAAGGGCTCTATCGCACGGCCGGCGGCGCGATTCGCGAAGGCCGTGAGCGATCGCTGGAGGAGTTGAAGCGCGGCGAGTGGGAACTCCGCGACGAAGACCACGAGGCGCTGGTGCCGCTGCCCACACCGGAGTGGAAGTCTCCGTCGTTGTCATCCATCTATGCGCTCTCGAAATTCGACCAGGAGCGGATGTGCCTGATGATCGGTCGCGCATACGGCATCGCGACGATTGCGCTGCGTTTCTTCAACGTGTTCGGCACGCGCCAGGCGCTGTCGAATCCGTACACCGGCGTGCTCGCGATTTTCGCATCGCGCCTGTTGAATAACAACGCCCCGCTCATCTTCGAAGACGGCCTGCAGCGCCGCGATTTCGTGAGCGTCCATGACGTCGCGCGCGCCTGCCGTCTCGCGCTCGACGTCCCCGGCGCCGCAGGCCAGGCGTTCAACATCGGGAGCGGCCACGCCTACACGATTCGGGAGGTTGCCGGCCTGCTCGGCGCCATTCTCGGGCGGCCGACCGAGCCTGACGTCTGCGGCAAGTACCGCGTGGGCGACACCCGCCACTGCTTCGCGGACATCACGCGCGCGGTGGAGGTGCTCGGCTACGAGCCCAGCATCGCGCTCGAAGACGGCCTGGTCGAGCTCGCCGCATGGCTGCAGGATCAGGCGGCCGTCGATCGCGTCGCGCAGGCGAGCCGGGAGCTCGCTTCAAGGGGGTTGACGGTATGACGCAGCCGATCCGGACACCAGGCCGCACCGGCCTGTCTCTCATCACGGGTGGCGCCGGGTTCGTCGCGACGAACGTGGCGGAGCGCCTGCTCGCGTCCGGCCGCCGGGTGCGCCTGTTCGACAATCTGTCGCGGGCCGGCGTCGAGGAAAACCTTCGCTGGATCCTGCAGCGGTTTGGCGATCGCGTCGAGTTCGTGCGCGGCGATATCCGAGATGAGTCCGCCGTCCGCCGAGCGGTGCGCGGCGCCGACCAGGTGTTCCACTTCGCGGCGCAGGTCGCCGTCACGACGAGCCTGAGCGAGCCATTCGTTGACTTCGACGTGAATGCGCGCGGCACGCTGAATCTTCTCGAGGCCATTCGAGCCTGCGAACATCCGCCCAGCCTGCTGTTCACGTCGACCAACAAGGTCTACGGCGATCTCGACGACGTGCTGCTGCGGCGACGTCGATCGCGATACGAGCCAGCCGACGAATGGCTGCTCGAACGCGGTATCAGCGAGGCGCGCCCGCTGGACTTTCACAGTCCGTACGGCTGCTCGAAGGGGGCCGCCGAACAGTACGTCCTCGACTACGCCCGCACGTTCGGGCTGCCGGCCAGTGTCTTTCGAATGAGCTGCATCTACGGCCCTCACCAGTTCGGCACCGAGGACCAGGGCTGGGTCGCGCATTTCCTGATTCAAACGCTGCGGCGCCGCCCGCTGACGCTGTACGGTGACGGCCTGCAGGTGCGCGACATTCTGTTTGTCGACGATCTCGTCGATGCGATGCTGCTCGCGCACGATCAGATCGACGACACCGCGGGAGAAGCGTTCAACATCGGCGGCGGACCCGCGAGCACGGTCAGTCTGCTGGAGCTGATGGATCTGATTGCCGACATCAGCGGCGAACGGCCGGGCTTCGCGATCGAGCCATGGCGCCCCGCCGATCAGCGCTATTACGTGTCGAGCACCGCGAAATTCGAACGGCTGACCGGGTGGCGGCCGCGCGTCGGCGTGCGGCAGGGTGTCGAGCGGCTGTTGTCGTGGCTCGCGGGCGCGCGAACGCCGCAACTAGGCGCCGCTGCGGCGAGCAAGGTCGCTTCATGAGATTCGCGCTCGTCAATCCGGATTGGCGCTTCGATGGCAGCATCTACTTCGGCTGCCGCGAGCCGCATCTGCCGCTCGAGTTCGGCTACTCGCGCGCGTTGCTCGAACGGGAGGGCCACGAGGTCCTGATTGCTGACGGGCAGTTACACGAGATCAATGACGAGGATCTCGCCGGCCGCGTGCGGGCGTTCGAGCCGGATTGCGTCGTGATCACCACGGCGCCGAGTTACCTGTTCTGGCGCTGCGCGCCGCCCGAACTTCGCGTCCCGCAGCAGACGCTCCGCGCCTTGCGGGGAGCGTTGCACGATCGCCAGCCGCCCGTCGTCGCCGTGGTAGGGCCACACGCCTCGACAACCCCCGGCGCCGCACTGCGAAAGCTGCAGGCAGACGTGGCCGTCCTTGGCGAGTGCGAAGAGATCCTCCCGCGGCTCGCGGCAGGGCGCGCGGCGTGGCAGGACATCCCGTCCATTGTCTATCTCGCCGGCAGCGAACTGCGCGTGAACGGCACCCCCCACGCATCCGATATGGCGGCGCTGCCCGCGTTGACGTGGTCCGCCGAAGATGTGCATCGCCATCGTCATCATCACCACCGGTTCGATCGCGAGCCGTCGTCGGCCGGCGCCGAGATGGAAGTCTCGCGGGGCTGCCCGTACCACTGCACGTTCTGTGCGAAGGACAACTTCCGCGACGACTATCGCAGGCGCCCGATGGCAACGATTCTCGAGGAGCTCGACGCGCTCATCGCGCACGGCGTCGAGTACGTGTATTTCATCGACGAGATTTTCCTGCCGAATCGCGAGCTCCTCGAGACCTTCGTGAATCGGCCGTTTTCGTTCGGCATCCAGACGCGCATCGATCTCTGGAATCACGGCATGCTGGATTTGCTCGGCCATGCGGGTTGTGTGTCGATCGAAGCGGGCGTCGAGAGCATCACGGTCGAGGGGCGGAATCTTCTCGACAAGGGGAGCCGCCTGACGACCGAGCAGCTCGCCGGGCGCTTGATTTATGCACGCGGACGCGTGCCGTTCGTGCAGGGCAATCTGCTCGAGGCCGGCACGGACGATCCGCGTGCTGTCGAGGCATGGCGTCAGCGCCTGCAGCAGTTCGGGGTGTGGGCGAACAAGCCGGTCCCGATGTTTCCATATCCCGGGTCGCCGGACTACACCCGCCGGTGGGGGACACCGGACGATCGCGCATGGGAGCGCGCGATGGAGCACTACCTCGCGCAATTCGAAGAGTTCAGCGACATCCAGGATGCACGTCCGCGTCCGCTCTCGGAGCTGGAGCTGTCGGATGCGCATTGATACTCCCAATCCTGTGGCTTCCGCCTTTAGGCGGAAGGGACCAGAAGCAGAAACGGAGCGGAAGATCCAGCGCGTCCTCATGACCGCCGACGCCGTCGGCGGCGTGTGGACCTATGCGCTCGATCTCTCCCGCGAGCTGGTGCGGCGCGGCGTCAGCGTCGATCTTGCGGTAATGGGGCCGCCTCCCTCTGATGCGCAGCGGACGGATGCGGCGCACGCCGGCGTCGGTCTCGTCGAGCGCCCTGGCCGGCTCGAATGGATGGACGAGCCATGGTGCGACGTCGATGCGGCGGGAGAGTGGTTGATCGACCTCGATCGTACGTGGCGTCCGGACGTCATTCACCTGAACGGGTTCTGTCACGGATCGCTGCCCTGGAGCGCGCCGGTGGTGATGGTCGCGCACTCGTGCGTCCGTTCCTGGTGGCGCGCGGTGCGTGGAGAAGAGGCGCCGGATCGGTTCAATGCGTATCGCGCAAGGGTCGAGGCCGGCCTTCGCGCCGCTGCGCTCGTGGTCGCACCAACCGCAGCGATGCTGAGCGAGCTGGAGTCTGACTACGGGCCGGCAGCCGTCGCGCGCGTGGTCCCGAACGGACGGGCCTTTCCACCCGCAACGGGCGTCGCGCGCGAGCCGATCGTGCTGGCCGCCGGAAGACTCTGGGACGAGGCCAAGAATATGGACGCCTTGTGCGCCGCCACGCGGGCAATTACCTGGCCGGTGTGCATCGCCGGCAACGCGCGTCAGGCGGGCTCGACGTGCGCGGTGCCGTTGCACGTTCGTCATCTCGGCTGTCTCGATGGCGACACGCTGCGCGAGTGGTTCGCCCGCGCCTCCATTTATGCGCTGCCCGCACGCTACGAACCGTTCGGACTCTCTGTACTCGAAGCCGCGCTCTCGGGCTGCGCGCTGGTGCTCGGCGACATTCGATCTCTGCGCGAGAACTGGAACGGCGCCGCACTGTTCGTAGCGCCGGACAACCGGCGCGCCATTGCCGCGGCCATCCAGGCTTTGATAGACGAGGAGCCGTTGCGGGACCGAATGGCGGCGCGCGCACGTGCGCGGGCCGCGCGATTCACCGTCGAAGGGATGGCCGACGCCTACCTGTCGGCGTATTCGGAGTGCATTTTCAGTGCTCGCGGGGGCCCCACCCCCGACGCGCGCGCCGTCGGGCTGACCGCATGACCCGTCCGCGCATCGCCTTCTTCGGATCGAGCCTGGTGTCGGCGTATTGGAACGGTGCCGCCACCTACTATCGCGGCATCGTCCGCGCCTTGGACGCGCGCGGCTTCGACGTGACGTTCTACGAGCCGGACGCGTACGAACGGCAGGCGCATCGTGACATCCCGGATCCCTCGTGGGCCCGTGTGGTGGTGTACGACGCGGGAGACGAGACGGAAGTGCGTCGCGCGCTGGCCGAGGCTTGCGGTGCGGATGTGGTCGTGAAGACGAGCGGCGTCGGCGTGTTCGACGAACTGCTCGAGGAGGCGGTGCTCGATGCGCGGGCGCCGCATGCGCTGACGATCTTCTGGGACGTGGATGCGCCGGCGACGCTCGATCGCCTGCAGCAGAATCCCGCGGATCCGCTGCGTGCGCTGATCCCGCAGTACGACATGGTGCTGACTTACGGGGGCGGCGAGCCCGTCGTGCGGGCATACGAAGCCATTGGCGCGAGGCTGTGCGTCCCTATTTACAACGCGGTCGATCCGTCAACGCATCACCCCGTCACGCGCGATCGCCGATTCGACGCAAGCCTGGGTTTCCTCGGCAACCGGCTGCCCGATCGCGAGCAGCGGGTCGACGCGTTCTTTCTCGACGCGGCGCGCCTGTTACCTGCGGAAACATTCCTGCTCGGTGGCAACGGCTGGCACGACAAGGGTCTGCCGTCGAACGTCAGGTACGTGGGGCACGTATACACCCGCGATCACAACGCGTTCAACTGCACCCCGCGTGCGGTGCTCAACATCAGCCGCGACAGCATGGCGCGGTATGGATTTTCCCCCGCCACGCGCGTCTTCGAAGCCGCGGGCGCGGGCGCGTGCCTGATTACAGACCGTTGGGAAGGCATCGAGCTCTTTCTCGAGCCAGGACGCGAAGTGCTCGTTGCGGATTCCGGTGATGAGGTCGCTGCCCACGTCCGGCGTCTCGCGGAGCCGGAGGCGCGCGCGATCGGCGATGCCGCACGTCGAAGAGTGTGCGCGCAGCACACGTATGCGCACCGCGCAATGCAGCTTGAATCGCTGCTTGGAGCGCGGGCCGTGGCGTAGACGATGATCGAGGGTCAGCCGCCGCTCGCGCTCGTCATCGAGTCAGGCAGCGCGGCGGGTGTACGCGGACACGCTGACGTCCAGCGGCTTCCGCATCGCGGAAGCCCATAACGGCCTGCGGGCGCTCGAGAAGGCGCGAGACCTGCTGCCCCGGCGTGATCGTGACGGATCTCGGCCTGCCGGGCATCGACGGCTTTGAGATGTGCCGCCGGCTGCAGAACGACGAACGGAGGCGCGAGGTGCCGATCGTCGCGATCACCGGACGGTATTTTTCGCCCGCGGACGTTGCGCGCGCACGGCGGGAAGGCTGCCGCGCGGTATTGATCAAACCGTTCGTCGGCGACGACCTCGTCGCCGAGGTCGAACGGATTCGGAAGCGGGGATGAATTTCGTCGTTTTTGGATTGACGATTAGTTCGGCGTGGGGCAACGGTCACGCGACCCCCTGGCGCGGGCTGTGCCGCGCGCTGGCGGCGCGCGGGCACTGCGTCACGTTCTTCGAGCGGGACGTGCCGTACTATGCGGCGCATCGCGACGCTCCCGAGCCGGCTGGGTGCGAGCTGCGGCTCTACGGCGGGTGGAGCGACACCTACGAAGAGGCGCGCGCCGCTGTTTCCGGGGCGGACGTGGCGATCGTGACGTCGTATTGTCCCGACGCGCAGGAGGCGTCGGATCTCGTGCTCGCGTCGCGAGGGCCGCTCAGGGTCTTCTACGACCTGGACACCCCCGTCACGCTCGCGCGGCTCGCGCGCGGTCTGCACGTCGACTATCTACCGGCGGACGGTCTGGCACCGTTCGACCTGGTCCTCAGTTTCACCGGCGGCCGTGCGCTCGACGCGCTCAAAACGGATCTTGGCGCACGCCTCGTCGCGCCGCTCTACGGCAGCGTGGATCCGGCGGCGCATCATCCGGTGCCGACGGATCCCGACCATCATTTTGATTTCACCTATCTCGGCACGTATTCCGCGGATCGCCAGCCGGCACTCGAAGAGTTGTTCATCAATCCCGCTCGCCGCAGAGCGGACCGACGTTTTGCGCTCGCCGGGTCGATGTATCCGGCCGACGGCTTCCCGTGGCAGCCGAACATCTTTTATCTCGCGCACATGCCGCCAACGGACCATCCATCGTTCTATTGCTCGTCGGCGTTGACGCTCAACATCACGCGGGGGCCGATGGCGGAAATGGGGTTCTGTCCTTCAGGTCGGCTCTTCGAAGCGGCCGCATGCGGCACCCCCATCCTGAGCGACTGGTGGGAAGGGCTCGACACGTTTTTTACTCCACGGGCCGAGATCCTGATTGCATGCACGACGGAAGATGTCCTCGACGCGCTGGACCTCGATCCCGCGGAGCGGCGGCGAATTGGTCAGGCCGGCCGGGCGCGTGCGCTCGCCGAGCACACCGCCGCAGCACGCGTCGTGGAACTCGAGCGGCTGTTGACCGGTCTCCGGCAGCCGATAACCGAGCGACAACCGTCAACCGACCCGCCTGCGCCGCAAAGCGGCTACGGCGGGCAAGCCGACCACCGGCAACCGACAACCGACAACCGACAACCGATGCGAGACACCAATGTGGGGAATCATTCCGGCGGCGGGGCAGGGCAGCCGCATGCAGCCGCTGGCGTTCTCGAAGGAACTCCTGCCGGTCGGCAGCCGGCGTGAAGGCGATCACGAACGGCCGCGCGCCGTCAGCGAGTACCTCGTCGAGCGGCTCGTGCTCGGCGGCGCCGACAAGCTGTGCTTCGTCATCTCGCCCGGCAAGTCCGACATCCTCGAGTACTACGGTGGCGGCGTATTTTCGGCGAGTGTCTTCTACAGCGTGCAGCCGCAGGCGGCGGGACTGTGCGATGCAATCTTCCGCGCGCTGCCGCTCATCGGCGGCGAGGAGCAGGTGCTCATCGGCCTGCCCGACACGATCTGGTTCCCGGAAGATGCGCTCGCACGGCTGCCAGACCAGACGCTTTCGTTCCTGCTGTTTCCCGTGGAGCGCCCCGAGCTCTTCGATGCGGTCGTCTGCGATGCGGCGTGGAACGTGCGCGAAATCCAGGTGAAGCGCCCTGCCGCGGCGTCGCACTGGATCTGGGGCGCCTTCAAGATGCGCGGCTCGATCCTGCGCGAGCTCTTCAGCCTGTGGCACGCACGGCAGCGGCAGGACGAATACGTCGGCACGCTGGTCAACGCATGGCTCGCGTCGGGAGGGCGGGCCACGGGTGTGCCCGCAGGTGAGTCGTACGTCGACGTGGGGACGGTGCGCGGCTATCGCGAGGCCGTGTCGCTGCTGTCCGACGAGCGATTCGCGAACGAAGCGCATTTATGATCGGAGACGGATGCTTCGTTGGGCGGCCGGCCATCTCGGGATTTATCGCGCGCGTGTCGCGCTGCTGGCGGTGCTGTCGGTGTCCGAAGTCGGACTGCGTGTGCTGTTGCCCTGGCCGATGAAGGCGATTGTCGACCAGGCGCTCGGGTCTGTTCCGCCGGTGGCGTGGCTGCTCACGTTGCCGGGCGTGAGGGCCGGCAACCGTGCGTCACTGCTCATCGCCATTGCGGTCATCGGGATCATGATCCAGTTCCTGCACCAGGGTGTGCTCATGGCGCACACGCGGCTGTTCACCGAAACGGGGCACATGCTGACGAGAGATCTCCGCGAGCGGCTCTTCAATCACCTTCAGCGGCTCGCGCTGCTGCATCACTCACGCATGCCGATCGGCGAATCGGTCTATCGCCTGGAAGCGGACGCGGGTTGCCTCGAGCAGCTGCTGCTCCGCGGCGCGTTCCCGATGACGTTTTCGGCGATCACGTTGATCGTGATGTTCGGCATCCTGGTGAAGATCAACGTCTCGCTCGCGCTGGTGTCGCTCTCGGTCGTGCCGTTCATGTTCGTGTGGATTAGGTGGGCAGGCCGGCGGCTCAGGCCGGGCGCCGAACGGACGAAGCAGCTCGAGTCGCGGCTGACTGCGCGGCTGCACGAGAGCTTCGCGGCGATCCGGCTGATCAAGAGCTTCGCGCGCGAGCCGTACGAGAGCGCGCGTTTTTCCGGCGCCGCGAACGAGGCGATGCGCGCGCGCGTCGTGCTCAGCACGAAGGAATCCATCTTCTCTGTCGTGGTCGGCGCGCTCACCGTCATCGGCAGCACGCTCGTCGTCATCGACGGAGGGCTGCTCGTGCTGCGCGGCAGTCTCACCGTCGGCGCCATGCTGGTGGCGCTGGCGTACCTCGGTTTCGTCTACGGCCCGTTGTCGGGGATTGCGAACACCGCCGGGACGATCCAGCAGGCACTCGCGGGTGCCGCGCGCGTGCGGGAGACGCTGGCGCTCACGCCCGAACATCACGAGGGCGGGCAGCGCGCGCCGGATCGATTCAGGGGGGAGGTCACGTTCGACCGCGTCTCGTTTGCCTACGATGGCCGTCCGGTCTTGAGCGACGTGTCGTTCAGCGTCTCCTCTGGCGAGCTCGTCGCGGTCGTCGGGCCTTCCGGCGCCGGCAAGACTACGCTCGTCAGTCTGATTCCGCGGTTTTACGAGCCCTCGTCCGGCACCGTGCTGATTGACGGCATCGACGCGGCGCGGATTCGACTGGCGGATCTGCGACAGCAGATCGCGATCGTCCTGCAGGACACCGTTGTCATGGCTGGTACCGTCACGGACAACCTCTTGTACGGCCGTCTGGAAGCGACCCCGTCCGAGATCCAGCAGGCGGCGATTGCCGCGCACGCGCACGAGTTCATCATGGACATGCCCAACGGGTACGCGACCGAGATCGGGACCGCCGGCGCGGGACTGTCGGGCGGCCAGAAGCAACGCATCAGCATGGCCCGGGCGTTTCTCAAGGATGCGCCGATCCTGATCCTCGACGAGCCGACCGCCGCGCTCGATACGATCAGCGAGCGCGAAGTGTTCGCCGGGCTCGCGGCACTGCGGGCGGGGCGGACCACGTTCGTCATTGCGCACCGGCTGTCCACCGTGTGCAATGCCGATCGCATTGTCGTCATGGACGGCGGCCGCATCGTCGCGACCGGTACTCACGACGAGCTGCTGCGGACGAGCGCGCTCTATCGCGAGCTGGCGTCCCAGCTCGATCGTGCCACGCAGAAGTTGTGACCATCGCCATGCGCATCGTCATCTTCTGCCATTCGCTTGCGTCCGACTGGAATCACGGCAACGCGCACTTTCTGCGTGGCGTGTGCTCGGAGCTCGTCGCGCGCGGGCACGACGTCCGCGTGTACGAGCCGCGTGACGCGTGGAGCGCGCAGAACCTGGTTGCAGAGGCGGGAGAACCGGCGCTTGGCGATTACCGCGTTGCGTATCCGCACCTTCAGTCCGTTCGCTACGATCCGCGCCGCCTCGATCTCGATCGCGCGCTGGACCATGCGGATCTCGTTCTGGTTCACGAGTGGAACCCTCATGATCTCGTTCGCCGCATTGGCGCGCGGCGGGCGTCTGGCGGACGTTTCACGCTTCTCTTCCACGTCACGCACCACCGATCCGTCAGCGAGCCGCACGCAATGGCCGCCTATGACCTCCAGTATTTCGATGGCGTCCTCGCGTTTGGCGAGGTGATTCGCGCGCGCTACGAGGCGCAGGGGTGGGCGCGGCGTGCGTGGAGGTGGCACGAGGCCGCGGACACGCGCGTATTCCGGCCGCTCTGGTCGGCGCCGACGGGCGATCTCGTCTGGATCGGCAACTGGGGAGACGATGAGCGATCGGAGGAGCTGCGCCAGTATCTGATTGGACCGATCGCGGATCTCCGGCTCCGCGCGCGCGTACACGGCGTGCGGTATCCCGCGCTCGCGCGGGCCGAACTGACGGCCGCCGGCATCGACTACGCGGGCTGGCTGCCGAATTATCGGGCGCCGGGCGTCTTCGCCGAGTTCCGCGTCACCGTGCATGTGCCGAGGCGCCCGTACGTGGAGAGGCTGCCGGGCATTCCGACCATTCGCGTGTTCGAGGCGCTCGCGTGCGGCATCCCGCTCGTCTCGTGCTGGTGGGACGACTGCGAAGGGCTGTTCACGCCGGGCAGTGATTTCCTGATGGTCCGCACGCCAGCCGAGATGAGGCGCGCGCTGCGCGACGTCCTCTGTGATTGCGATCGCGCAACCGCGCTCGCCGACCACGGCCGTCGCACCGTGCTGGCGCGGCACACGTGCGCCCATCGAGTGGACGAGTTGTTGTCGATCGCGGACGGGCTCGGTCGTGATGGACGTCTCCCGGCGAGTGACATGGTCTCTGTATGAACATCGTCGTCCTGGGCCTCTCGATCACCTCCTCGTGGGGCAATGGTCATGCAACGACCTATCGCGCGCTGGTGCGGGCGCTGGCATCGCGCGGACACGACGTCTTGTTTCTCGAGCGCGACGCATCCTGGTACGCGGAAAATCGCGATCTGCCCGAGCCCCCCTACTGCCGCGCGCGGCTGTATCGCAGCATCGCCGAGCTGGCCGATCGCGCGACCGCGGACCTCAGAACGGCCGACCTGGTGATGGTGGGCTCGTACGTGCCGGAGGGGATCGCCATCGGCGATCTCGTGCAGCGGGAGGCGGGAGGATTGACCGCGTTCTACGACATCGACACGCCCGTGACGCTCGCGCGGCTTCCCTCGGGCGACGTCGATTACATAGCGCCGCGCCAGATTCCACGCTACGACATCTACCTCTCGTTCACCGGCGGCCCGACGCTCGACCTCCTGCAGCAGTCGTACGGATCGCCGCTCGCGCGCCCGCTGTATTGCTCGGTCGATCCCGAGCTCTATTACCCCGAGCCCATCGAACCGCAATGGGATCTCGGGTATCTCGGGACCTACAGCGGCGATCGCCAGCCGGTGCTCGCCCGGCTGATGCTGAACGCGGCGGCGAAGGCGCCCGACGCGCGGTTCGTGGTTGCGGGTCCGCAGTATCCGGACGCCATCGCCTGGCCGGTCAACGTCGAGCGCGTTGTGCACCTCGCGCCGAGCCAGCACCGCTGCTTCTACAACGCGCTGCGTTACACGTTGAACGTGACGCGCGCGGACATGGTGAAAGCGGGCTACTCGCCGAGCGTGCGGCTGTTCGAGGCGGCGGCGTGCGGCACCCCGATCATCAGCGACACGTGGGAAGGACTGGATCGCTTCCTGACCCCCGGCGCGGAAATCCTGCTGTCGCGCAACGCGCGTCAGACGCTGACGTATCTCCACGAGATTTCGGAAGGCAATCGCCGCGAGATTGGCGCGCGGGCGCGGCAGCGCGTGTTGACGGCGCACACCGCGCTTCACCGCGCGATGGAGCTCGAGTCCTACGTCGCGGAAGCCGGCCTGCGGACGGCGGAGAAGGCGGCGTCATGAGCGCGACCGAGCTCACGAAAGAGGCCATCCGCGACCGCGTGCGCGCGCTCGGCGACTGGTTCCACAACATCAACCTCCGCGGCGTGCAGACGGCGCCGGCGCATTTTCTCGGCGATTATCCATCGGTCAAATGGCGCACGTTCGCGCATGCGCTGCCTGCGGACCTCGCCGGCAAGAGCGTGCTCGATGTCGGCTGCAATGCCGGCTTCTATGCGATCGAGATGAAGAAGCGCGGCGCCGCGCGCGTCGTTGGCGTGGACTCCGATGAACGGTATCTCGCACAGGCGCGCTTTGCGGCTGAAGTCGCCGGCACCCCTATCGAATTTCGCAAGATGTCGGTCTACGAGCTGCCCGCGCTCGGCGAGCGGTTCGATCTCGTGCTGTTCATGGGAGTGCTCTATCACCTCCGCCACCCATTGCTCGCCCTCGACATCCTCCACGAGCACGTCGTCGGCGAGACGCTCGTCTTCCAGTCGATGCTGCGCGGCAGCCCCGAAACGCGGCAGGTCGCACGCGACTGCGAGTTCTGGGAAGAGGAACAGTTCGCGGCGCCCGGTTATCCGCTGATGTACTTCGTCGAGCATAAATACGCCCACGATCCGACCAACTGGTGGATCCCCAATCGCGCGTGCGCGGAAGCCATGCTGCGCAGCGCCGGCTTCGAGATTGTCAATCATCCGGAGGCGGAGGTGTTCATCTGCCGCCGTCGCGACGGCGACGGCGACGGCGACGGCGAGCGGAGCGGCGCGAGCGACGGTCGCGCGAGCGTCGCGAAGTGAGCTTGGCGGGGTGCAGGGGTCCCCGCCATTCAAGCCAATGAGGAGTTGCCCGCGTGGTCGAAGCGGTGATGCTCTGGAACGAGCCGAACAATCTCTCGCACTGGGATTTTCAGATCGACGAGGGATGGAAGACCTTTGGCGATCTCGTCAAGACCGCGTCGAGTGCGATCGCTGCTGAACGCCCGGGCCTCACGCGCGTGCTCGGCGGGATGTCGCCCATCGATCCGGCTTTCCTCAAGACGCTCGACGCGACCGGCGCGGTCGACGCCGTCGACGTCGTTGCCATTCACGGATTCCCCCTCGACTGGAACCACTGGCAGATCGACGAATGGCCGTGCAAGCTCGCGGAGATCCAGGCCGTCACCGCGAAGCCGGTCTGGATATCCGAGGTCGGCGTGTCAACGTTTGGCGCGGAGGAGGTCCAGCAGTTCGGCCTGAACCGGACGGCGGAACTCCTCACGGGGCGCACCGATCGAATTCACTGGTACAGCCTGTACGATCTGCCGCGCGCGTGGCCGGCGACCACGCGCCACAGGGAAGCGGAAGGCTCATCGTATTACCGGCATTTCTACATGGGCCTTCTCCGCGAAGACGGCACGCCCAAGCTGGCGCTGAAGGATTTCGCCCGACACACGCCCGCGCTCGGCATCTGCCAGTGGTTTCATTTCGAGGATCCGAGGCTGGAAGATGCCGTGCGCCACATGAAAGACTTGGGTGTAAGCTACATCCGGACGGGCTTGAGCTGGGCGGACAGCCGAAGGCCCGACGCGCAGGCATGGTTCGATCGTCAGATGGAGGCGCTGGAGCCTTTCGATGTGACGGTCACGTTCTGCTTCACGCCGGACTGTGAGGGCGTGCGCCCCCACCATACGAGCCCGCCAAGAGACGTTCTTCCGTTCGCGGAATTCTGCGCGACGCAGGTCCGCCGGTACACCTGAGCCAACGTCTGGAACAAATGATGAACGCACCTCTGCCTGAGAGGCATCGTGTGGCCAAGCACGACATCATCGTCATTGGCGCCTCCGCAGGCGGCGTGGAAGCAATCAGCCGCGTTATCGCGGACCTGCCGAGAGATATCCGCGCCGCCGTACTGGTCGTCCTGCACATTTCTCGCGGTCGGAGTCTGTTGCCGGAGATCCTCACGCGCGCCGGGCGTCTGGCCGCGGCGCATCCAACCGACGGGGAGCCGTTGCAATATGGGCGCATCTACGTCGCGCCACCCGATCATCACATGGTCATCGATAGGGGCAACGTCCGCGTCGTGCACACAGCCTCCGAGAACGGTCTGCGCCCTGCGGTGGATCCGCTGTTCCGATCCGCGGCGCGTACGTACCGGTCCCGCGTGATTGCCGTGATCCTGACCGGCACGCTCGACGACGGGACGGCCGGCATGCTTGCGGTGAAACAGGGTGGAGGAATTACGATCGCGCAGGACCCAAACGAAGCCTTCTCTCCGGGCATGCCGCGCAGCGCGGTGAACGCCGGCGCGATCGATCACATCCTGCCGCTGCGCGATATTCCCGTGCTGCTCACGGCGCTGGTCGAGGAAGACGCGCCGGAGCTCGAACCTATGGAGGATGACGCCTATCTTGCGCCGCTCGAGGCGGACCTCGGACAGATGCCGCTCGCCATCAAGGCGAACGATCGCCCTGGGTACCCGTCAGTATTCACATGCCCGGAATGCCACGGTACTCTCTGGGAAGTGGATGACGGAGGAGTGCTTCGCTTCCGCTGTCGCGTCGGCCACGTGTACTCGACGGACAGTATGCTCGCGGCGCAGACCGACGAAGTCGATCGTGCCCTCTGGGTGGCGCTCCGCACGCTCGAGGAACGCGCAGCGCTCTCTCACAAGCTGGCAGAGCGTGGACGCGAACGCGGGCAGCACTGGGTGGACCAGGCCTTCACGGCGCGCGCGCAGGAAACGCAACTGGAGGCCTCGCAGATTCGCGAACTGCTCCGCCTCCGTGCGGGCACGTCCCACACAATTCCTGAAGGGACGGGCGTGGGATCAGGTCCCGGTGTGCCGGTGACCGAACCGGCACCGGAACCCCGCGATCGCTAACTCGGGCGGACCTGTTCTTCCATCAGCAGGATGACGCCCGTAATAGCAGCATCCAGGGCCGTCAGCGCTGAGGCGCTGACGCGGCACTGAAACGGCTTTCCCGTGCGGCTGGTCGCCGCGACGCTCGTCTCGCGATACGCGTGGCCGTTCAGCACATCCTTGATCGATTGCTGCAGTTGATTCACAGGCAATCCGATATCGAGCCCGAAGAAATACGCGCGCCGCACTTCATCCGGACGCAGACCCCACAGATTCGTCGCCCCCGCGTTCCAGACCTGTACGCGCATCTCGCAATCCAGCACGACGACAGCCGAGCGCAAACTCGTGAATACCGCCTCCAGAAAGGCGTTCGTGGAGTTCAGCTCGGTGCTGCGGTTCCGCAGCTCCTCATTCATCGTCTGCAGCTCTTCGTTCGTGGACTGGAGCTCCTCGTTCATCGTCTCCAGCTCCTCGTTCGTCGATTGCAGCTCCTCGTTCGTCGTTTCCAGCTCTTCGACCGTCGACTGCAGCTCCTCGTTGGTCGTTTCCAGTTCTTCGTTGGTCGACTGCAGCTCCTCGTAAGCGGTCTCGACTTCCTGTTTGGAGTGCCGCAGCTCGTCCTGTAGGCTCCTCACCGACGTGACGTCGACGAATCTGATTCGTGTGCCGAGCAGCTGCCGATCGTCGTCGTACAACGGCGAGACAATCACGTCGACGAACCGTACGGTGTTGCCGTGTTCCCACCGCACGCTCGTCAAGCTGACCTCTCGACGTTCTTCGCGCGCGCGATCGATCGCGGGCCGCAGCTCCGCGGGGCGGTACGAAAGCTCGAGATCCTGTATCCGAGTGCCGATGTCGGCGCTGCTTAAATCGAACCGACGCCGCGCGGCGGCGTTGATGGCCATCACGTGGCCCGTCGCATCGAGGACGATCTGCTCGTCTGCCGCGCTATCGAACGCCAGGTCGCGCAACTTGCCATAATCAGGGTATTGCGGCACATGGTCCTCCCGGTGCGACTGTGCAAGCAGCATGAGCCTGTCGCGGGCGCTGAGTTTCGGCACGGTTTTGAAGATCCTGCGCTTCAAATCCGCGGGCTGGAACATCGACGCATAGCTGACCAGCATCTCCGCTCGGCCGAGCGCAAGGAAGCCGCCGGGATTCACGGAATAATAAAACCGGGCAATGATGCGCGCCTGAGCCTCCGAGTTGAAGTACATCAGCGTGTTGCGGCAGAGCAGCAGGTCGACGTGAGAAATCGGCGCGTCCTGAATGAGATCGTGTCGGCCGAAGATGACGGATCGCCGCAGGTCGCGATTGAACGTGTACACGTCGCCGTTACGATCGAAGTACTTCTCGAGCAAAGCCGGCGGGACATCCGCGACGTGTTTCGAAGAGTAGGTTGCGCGGCGCGCCTCCGCGAGCGCCTCCTCGTCGACATCTGTCGCGTAAATCTTCACACGCGTGCGAAAGGCGTCCATCCCGAGCTCCTCGGCGAGCATCATCGCGACGGAGTACGCTTCCTGCCCTGACGCGCAACCGGCGCTCCAGACGCGGATCCGGTCGCTGCGTGAAGGCCCGCCGTTCATGCTGGGGAGCACCGTCGCGCGCAACGAGTCCCACACTTCCGCGTCGCGGAAGAAGGACGTGACGTTAATGAGGATGGTATTGAAGAGCAGCAGAAACTCGTCGGGACGCACCTCCAGGTGATCGAGGTACTCCTCGAACGTCTTCACGTCGAGCGTATGCATCCGCTTGAGCACACGCCGCATCAGGCTGGCCCGCTTGTACGCGTTGAAATCAAACCCCCGCGACCGCTGCAGGTGCTCGAGAATGCGATCGAAGCCGGCCTGTTCGGCGGGGTTGGCCATGCGTGTACCACAGCAGTCCGTGGGCCGATTGCGGGGCTCTACGTCAGGCGGGCGGCGCCAGCGGGAGCCGCACGGAAAATACACTGCCGCTTTGCCTCCAGGTCCCGGCCAGGGTCAGCGTTCGCATCCACGGCTGGATCGCCCGACTTCATTATCTGTCTGTTCCACATCTGTCTGTTCCACGACGCGCGTGAGTGGCAGTCGCACCGTGAAAGTACTACCGCGGTCGGCCCCGTTGGTTCGCGCGGTGATCGTACCGTCGTGCAACTGCACCAGCCGGCGTGCGAGCGACAGACCGATGCCCAGTCCCGGTCCTTCTGCCGATCGCCGCGTAAACGGCTCGAAGATCTCGGCGAGCTGGGACGGATCGATCCCGTGGCCATCGTCACGCACTTCCACTCGCGCCCAGCCGGATTCGACCGACGACGCGATGTTGATATGCCCGCCGGGCGGCGTGTAACGCGACGCGTTATGGAGAAGATTGGAAAAGACCTGCTGCAGGCGAGTTGGATCGCCGCTCACTATCGGCGACACCGCCGAGGGCTT
>QHWT01000046.1:49612-196043 GCA_003222675.1 Acidobacteriota bacterium
ATCCAGATCCACGTCGCGCCGTGACAACGCCTGCGAATCGAGCGAAACGCGGGAGAAATCGAGGAGATCCTCCACGAGACGGGACAGGTACAGGAGCTGGCGCTGCAGCACGCCATGCGCGCGGGCACCCGCCTCTGCATCCTCGGTCAGGTGCAACAGCCGCTCAGCAGCCATCGCTGCGGTGAGCGCCTGCCGAAGTTCGTGTGAGAGGAGTCCCAGGATACGATCCCGCTCGCGCGCCCCATGGAGGATCTCGCGCGCCGCCGCTTCCCAGACGTCCTTTTCCGCGCTCGTTCGAACGTGCGTCTCATCACCGGAGCGCAGCAGCGCGCGCATGGCATCGGCCGCTTCGACGACGCGCGCCGCGGTCTCGTGCGCCCTCTGGATGAGCGCTCGCGACGATTCGAACCGCGAGCGGAGAGCCGGCATCGCACGCTTGAGTTCGTCGCGGCTCTTGGGCATGACCTGGACCGGGCGAAGTCTAACACCAAAGTCAGTACATCGACGTGCGATCTGGGCATGCTCTCTCGGGCATGACGCTGGCCACAGGAGCCCAAACGCCCACGGCAGAGCCCCAGATTGTTGCGCTTGACTTGCCGCCGGGGGATAGAATGGGTCTGCGGCAGGGAGAACACTGTGTCCGTTGATTCACTCGAATTACAGTTGGCGTCTGCGCAGCAGCGACTCGCAACGCTGCGTCGCCGGGCCTCAGCCGAATCCGCTGAATCGAAGCTCCTGCCGCGCGCGCTCAAGGAAGCGGAGAACTTGCTCGAGGAGCTCCGCGTCGCCCAGGAACAGCTCGTCGAAGCGCGCCAGCGGCTCGAAGACGTTCAAGCGGAACTCACCAGGCAGTACGAGAAGTACTGGGAGCTCTTCGACGAAATGCCGGACGCGTACGTCGTCACCAAGCTGGATTCATCGATCATCGAAGCGAATCGCGCCGCCGCAGAGCTCTTTAATGTCAGCCAGCGATTTCTGATCGGCAAGCCGCTGAGCGTATTCGTTTGCCGGGACCGTTCGGGGTTCCTGAAAATCCTCGAATCCATGGGCGACCAGACGCGTCCGACAGAACTGCCGTTTCGTCTGCGGCCGCGCGAACGTGCCCCACTCGACGTCGCCGCCACGGTCCGAGCCGACGGCGCGTCGATTCGATGGATCGTCAGGCCAGCCGAGGCTAGAGCGTCCATCGAAGAAATTCGTAGCTCGACCGTGTAAATCCCGCAGCTCAGCCTGTATGGAATTTGTTCGCCTCCGCAGCCAGCCTCCGTCGGATTGCTCTGCTTTCAAGTGGCATGGCTGTTGATGCAGGTCCGACCATGGCAAAGACTCGAAAGCGTTCGGAGACCGCGACGATGGATGCGGACGCTCCGGCCAACCAGCGAGAATCGCCAGAACCCCGAGACGACGCCTCCACCAACGGTAGCGCAGAACGCATTGCGGCGCGCGCGTACGAACTGTACCTTGCGCGCGGTGGTACGCACGGAAGCGACTGGGAGGATTGGCTTACCGCCGAACGGGAACTGGCCGGAACCCGCCCCGACACCGAGGAACGCTAACTTTCCTCTATGATCGGTCGCGCGATGACCCGCCCCGGACGCCCTCGGCCGTTCGTGCTCGTGGCCGATGACGATCGCGATACCCGAGAACTGTACCGCGCATTCTTCGACACCAGCGGCTACCGCACCGCCGAGGCCGTCAGCGGACTCCAGGCCATGGCGTCAGCGCTGGAGATCGTGCCCGACGTCCTCCTCACCGATTACGCGATGCCAGATGTCGACGGGGTCACGGTCGCGAAGCGCCTGAAAGACGATCCGCGCACGTCCGCGATTCGGATCCTGATGGTCACGGGTTATGCGACGCCGGCGCTGGAGCGCCGCGCGCTCAGTGCCGGGATCGATCGGGTGCTGGTCAAGCCCTGCTTGCCGCAAGCCGTGATGAAGGAAGTGGCGCGCGCGCTGGCCCGTCCGCCCTATCGCAAGCCGGAGCGGACTCAGCCGATCGCATCCTCCCGCGCCGCCGCCTTCTCGCCCGCTGTCGATCGCCGTAATTCCGCCTCGCGCCGTGCCGCACTGGAGCGTGTCCGTCGCGAGTTTGCGTCGCTGCCCGGTCTGGCGCTGACCGCGGAACAGGCGCGTCTGGTGTTCGGCCTCAATCGTGACGCGACCGAACGCATCCTGTTGACGCTTGTTGCTGAAGGATTTCTGGCCCGCACCGCCCAGGGGGCGTTCAGCCGTCCCCGGTGATTCAAGTCTCCCCGGACCTCGAACCTCGGACCTCGAACCTCGGACCTCGAACCTCGGACCTCGGACCTCGGACCTCGAACCTCGGACCTCGATTCAGAACAGCTTTCCTCCGAGCGGCACATCTTTATCGGGCACGGCCAGCACAACCGCACCTCGATCATCGGGCACGCCCAGCGTCAGGACTTCGGACATGAACGGTCCAATCTGACGCGGCGGAAAATTCACGACCGCGAGCACGAGACGGCCGACGAGTTCGTGCGGCTGATATTGACGCGTCAACTGGGCGGATGATTGCCGCGTGCCGATCTCAAAGCCGAAATCGATCGTCAATTTGTAGGCAGATTTTCGCGCCTCGGGAAAGAGATCCGCGCGGATGACGCGCCCCACCCGGATATCTACGCGCTCGAAATCATCGAAAGTGATCATGAGCGACGGCCATTCTAGCAGGCACACTGATTGCCTACGAATGGCCGGGATGAGCCGGGGACGCGCGCGCGTCGGCTGTTCCGGCTGGGAGTACAAGCACTGGCGCGGTGATTTCTATCCAGCGGAGCTGCCCCGGACGCGGTGGTTCGAGCATTACGCGGCAACGTTCGACACCGTTGAAATCAACAACAGCTTCTACCGCCTGCCCGAACGTGCCACGTTCGCCGCGTGGGGCCGTCGTGCGCCGATGAAATTCGTGTTCGCCGTCAAGGCGAGCCGCTTTCTCACGCACATGAAGAAGCTCAAGGATCCGGAGGAGCCGCTCGACCGGCTCTTCTCACGTATGCAGGCACTCGAGCGGCATCTTGGACCCGTGCTCTATCAATTACCGCCGGGGTTCAAGGTCAACGCCGAGCGGTTTCGTCATTTCATCGACGCTCTGCCGCGTGACGCGCGACACGTTGTCGAGTTTCGAGATCCGTCGTGGTACGACCCGGAGATCTGCGGGATCTTGCGCGAGCGCGGTGTCGCGCTCTGCCTGCACGACCTGCCCGGGTCTGCAACCGGTCGCGAACGCGTCGGTTCGTTCGTTTACGTCAGGTTCCACGGGGCCGATGCGAAATATGGAGGCAGCTACTCAGAGGAGCGTCTACGCAGTTGGGCGGAATGGTTGAATGCGCAGCGAAAGGACGGCTGCGACGTCTATGCGTACTTCAACAACGATATCGGAGGACACGCGCCGCGTGACGCTGCGACGCTGCGGCGTGTGCTGGAGGAACGATCATGAGACATGAGCAGAAGTTCGTGCTGGGACTCGCGGCCGGGATCGGCACCGCGCTCGTTGCGAGGCGGCTGGCGCGCGCCCGGCATGCGATCAATTTCGATGGGCGCGTCGTGGTGATCACCGGAGGATCGCGCGGGCTCGGCCTCGTGATGGCACGCATGTTCGTCGATGAGGGAGCGCGAGTCGTGCTGCTCGCGCGCGATCTTGGGGAGCTCGCGCGCGCCGGCGACGATCTCGAATCGCGCGGCGGCGAAGTGATGACGCTCAGGTGCGACGTGCGGCGGCGCGCTGACGTCCGCGCCGCGATCGATCAGGTAGTCGAGCGCTGGCACGCCGTCGATATCTTGATCAACAACGCGGGCGTCATCCAGGTCGGGCCGCTCGAGCACATGGAGCACGAGGACTTCGAGAACGCGATGGCCACGCACTTCTGGGGACCGCTGCATCTCATCCTCGAGGTCGCGCCGATCATGCGCCACCGCGGCTTCGGCCGCATCATCAACATTTCATCCATTGGCGGCAAGATGGCCGTGCCGCATCTCGCGCCCTACTGCGCCAGCAAGTTCGCGCTCGTCGGTTTGTCCGACGCCGTCCGCGCCGAACTCGATCAGTTCGGGATCCGTGTGACCACTGTGGCGCCCGGCCTGATGCGCACTGGGTCGCCGGTCAACGCACAGTTCAAAGGACAGCACGAGGTGGAGTACGCCTGGTTCAAGACGGCAAGCTCGATCCCGGGCCTGACCATTGCGGCCGAGCGGGCCGCACGCAAGATCCTTGACGCATGCCGTTACGGCGATAGCCAATTGACGATTACGCTGCAAGCCAGGGCAGCGGCGGTCGCAAACGTCGCCGCGCCGGCCAGCGTTTCGCGCGCGCTCGCCTTCGTCGCCCGCATGCTTCCGGGTCCCAACGGTTCGCTGGGAAACGCGATCAAGAAAGGTAAGGAGAGCGAGTCGGCGTGGACTCCCTCAATCGTCACGAAGCTCACAGACAGGGCGGCGGTCGCGAATAACCAGATGTGACAGAACGGAGGACGGTTGTCGGAGGACGGTTGTCGGAAGGTTCTGGGAGTCAGTTGTTCGGAGGGACGTTCTCAGAGCCGTTTGTGGAGATCGAGTTCCGGTCTTCCTCAACCGTCCTCCGCCCTCCGATCACCTCAAGGCTTCATGACTACCTTGATGCACCCGTCTTCCTTGTCGCGAAAGGTTCGATACGCCGCCGGCGCCTGTGCCAGTGCTACGCGGTGCGTGATGACGAACGACGGATCGATTTCGCCGCGGACGATGCGATCGAGGAGCATGGGAAGATAGCGATGCACGTGGGTCTGGCCCATCTTGAGCGTCAATCCTTTTCCGAACGCTGCGCCCATCGGTACCTTGTCGATGAACCCGCCATACACGCCAGGCACCGAGACCGTGCCGCCCTTGCGGCACGCGTGAATCGCCTGGCGGAGCGCTGAGGCGCGATCGGTCGCAAGGAACGTCGCGGCCTTCACGCGATGGTACCTGTCGTCAACGGTCGTGCCGTGCGCTTCCATGCCGACGGCGTCGATGCACGCATCCGGTCCGCGGCCGCCGGTGGCATCCTTCAACGCTTCGAATACGTTCAGGACCGAGAGGTCGATGACTTCCGCCTTCCCTTTGTCGGCGGCCAGCATCAGCCGTTCTGGCACACGGTCGATGGCGATCACCCGTCCCGCGCCGAGCATCCACGCGGAGCGGATGGCGAACTGGCCCACGGGTCCGCAGCCCCACACCGCGACCGTGTCGCCCGGCGTGATGTTGCAGTTCTCCGCCGCCATATAGCCGGTCGGAAAGATGTCCGAGAGAAACAACACCTGCTCGTCGCTCAGCCCGTCGGGCACTTTCATCGGGCCGACGTCCGCAAACGGCACGCGCACGTACTCTGCCTGCCCTCCGGCATAGCCACCCATCATGTGGGAGTACCCAAACAATCCCGAGCCCGAGTATCCGTACGCTTCGTCCAGCATCCACGCGTTCGGGTTCGAGTTGTCGCATGCCGACCACAACTCGCGCTCGCAGAAGAAGCACCGGCCGCACGCAATCGTGAACGGCACCACGACCCGGTCGCCAATTTTCAGTTTCGTGATTTCAGGTCCGACGGCGACGATTTCCCCCATGAATTCGTGGCCGAGGATGTCGCCGCGTTTCAACGTGGGGATGAACCCGTCGAGCAGATGCAGGTCTGAGCCGCAGATCGCCGTCAGCGTGACCTTGACGATCGCGTCGCGCGGGTTGAGGATCTTCGGATCCGGCACCCGCGCAATGCGGACTTCATTCGTGCCATACCAGCAGAGGGCTTTCATCGGTCAACGCCAGCAGTAAGCAGTTCACCGTACGCGGTTCGCAGTCCGCGGTTCGCAGTCGTGTCTGCAGCAGCTGCCCCGCACGCCTCGATCCGCCGACCGCAAATCGCAAACTGTCAGCCTCTGGGCTGCCCCGATGTCGTCGCCACCTCGCCAGCTTCCACGAGCTGCTTGAAACGGCGCAGGTCTTCGCGAATTTCGGTCGCCGCGTCGCGCCCGAAGAGTCTCGCGACGGCGGCGCCGACTTTGCCGCCGGGCGGACTGTATTGCAGGTGCACCGTGACGCGCGTGCCGCGTCCCGCGCCTGCCGCGTCGAAGTTCACCGAACCGGCGCTGACGACGTCGGAGCCTTCGAGCGAGCGCCATCCGATCAGCTGATTGGGGACTTCGTGGTGAATCTCGCCGTCCCACTCGACGGTGGTTCCAGCCGGCCCTTTCGCGCGCCAGTGCGAGATCGTATCCGTCACGCGCTCCACGGATTCGAGATGGTGCATGAACCGCGGCAGGTTTTCGAGATTCCTCCAGAAGCGATAGAGCATCTCGATCGGCTGATTGATCGTGACGCTCTCGAGCACGTTGACGCCGCGCGGTCCTCTCAGCGCGGCCCGCGTGTCGCTGCCCGTTCCCGCGGTATTGAAGCCGATCGCTTCGTACACGTCGCAATGCGCCGTGACGCCGCGGCGCAGCAGCAGGCCTCCGATTGCGGCATACAGCCAGCCGCTCGAGCGCAGCCGCGACAGGCCGTAGATCGCCAGGCCGGTGCCGGCCGCCATCGATGCCCACCGCTCGAACTCGCTCAGGTTGCGATCCGATCTCGCGAGGGCTTCGCGCGTGTCCTCCGGAAATACCATCTCCATCGTCACCATCGCCGTTACTTTCTCCCTGTTGCGGTCGTCGCCGTCCAGGATGGTGGATCGCTTGCGGGGAACGACTCCGCCACGATGTCGTCGACGAGGTTCGGCGCGCGCCAGCCGCGCCTGCGCATGACTCGTTCGACCCAGTCGCGCACGACCGTGTAATCGTGGCGTCCCGTCGCCGCGCGCACGGCGACGGTTCCACCGATCATCGCGAGCAGGCCGCCCATGAATCCGCCCCGCCGCGCCCCGATCATCGTGAGCGCGCTGCCCCAGGCTGCCGTCATCCAGCGTTCCTGGTCGTACGTGTTGATCGTCGAGGAGAGGCTCTGGCGATCCCACACACTGGGCTGACTGCGGGCAATCGTCAAGTTCTTCGGAGCTTCAGGCACAGGAATCCTCCTCCGGCGTGAGGCTGCACAAGGCATGCCCGGCTCATACGCCGACGTTCCGCGCGGATCTTGCCATTCCGTGCGAAGACGGCGGACGCGGGGGCCGCGCGCGACTCAGCCGTTATCGTTAGCTGTTGTGATTTACAACGCTCGCGTCATGGATGACGGGCAGCGATATATCTTCATTAATCCAGCGCAACACGCAGTTGGATCGTTCCGCTTTGCGCCACTTTTCGTGACGTCCTTCCGTCTCGCCCGATGGTGTGGCTCGACAGGTGGAAGCCGCCGAGATCCGGGCAGTGAAGGTGAGGGAGTGAGCACGCAATTTCATGAGAATCCGGCGACACACACGGGCAGGTGCGTGCTTGACTTGTCGAGGTTTCCATGTAACGCTCTATCCGGATTTACGGATTGATATAGGATGCGCGCGCCGCCGATCTTCGACGACCTCACCGCACTCGCCGACGAGACGCGCAGCCGCATGCTGCTCGTGCTGGAGCGCCACGAGTTGACCGTATCGGAGTTGTGCAGCGTGCTGCAGTTGCCGCAATCGACAGTGAGTCGTCACTTGAAGACCTTGTCAGAGGCGAACTGGGTCACGTCGCGGCGCGACGGCACGAGCCGCTATTACACGCTCGCGCTCGACGAGCGCGACGTCTCGACGCGCCGCCTCTGGTCGCTGCTCCGCGATCAGGTCGCGACCACGTCCGGTGCGGATCAGGATGGACGGCGGCTCAAAGGTGTGCTCGCGCGCCGCCAGACGAAATCCGAAGAGTTCTTCGCGTCGGCGGCCGGCCAGTGGGATCGGCTCCGGCAGGACATGTTCGGCCGCGCGTCGGCGCTGCAGGTGCTGCCGGCGCTGCTGGACCCGAGTGTGACGATCGGCGATCTTGGATGCGGCACGGGGCAGACGAGCGCGGCGCTCGCGCCATTCGTGGCGCGCGCCATCGCCGTGGATCGCAGCGGCGAGATGCTCCAGGCTGCGCGCAGGCGGCTGCGCGATTTCAAGAACGTCGAGGTCAGACGCGGAGAGCTCGAGGCGCTGCCAATTGAGGATGGCGAGCTCGATGCGGCGATCATGATGCTCGTCCTCCATCACGTACCGGATCCGGCGGCGGCGCTCGTCGAAGCCGCGCGCGTGCTGAAGGCGGGAGCGCGGCTGATCGTGTGCGACATGCTGCCGCACGATCGCGAGGAGTATAAGCAGCAGATGGGGCATGTCTGGCTGGGATTCGATGATGACCAGGTGCGGCGCCTGCTCGGCGCCGCAGGGTTCAACAGCTCGCGCATCGTCGCGCTGCCTACGGATCCGGCTGCGAAAGGACCGGCGCTGTTTGCGGCATCGGCGACGAGAACCTGATTTGAACGTTGTGTGTAGGCCGGCTCTTCAGAGCCGGCATCGTGAGGAGAAGAAATGAGTACTGCCGTTCGTGAAATTCATCCGTTCGACGCTGCGACCAAAGCCGGTCGCGTTCCGTACAAGGTGAAAGACCTCGCGCTCGCCGAGCTCGGACGCAAGGAGATTCGGCTCGCGGAGCATGAGATGCCGGGACTGATGGCGCTCCGCGCGCGCTACAAGGGAAAGAGCCCGCTCGCCGGCGCCCGGATCATGGGGAGCCTGCACATGACAGTGCAGACGGCGGTTCTCATCGAGACGCTGACAGAGCTCGGCGCCGATGTGCGCTGGGTGTCCTGCAACATCTTCTCGACCCAGGATCACGCGGCGTCCGCCGTCGTCGTCGGGTGCCCCGAAACTGGTGGCACGCCGCAGAACCCGAAGGGCACGCCGGTGTTCGCGTGGAAAGGGGAGACGCTCGAGGAGTACTGGTGGTGCACGAGCGAGGCACTAATGTGGCCCGACGGCGGCGGCCCGACTCTTCTCGTGGACGATGGGGGAGATGCGACGCTGCTCGTGCACAAGGGAGTCGAGTTCGAGAAGGCTGGGAAGGTGCCGGCGTTCAAGGCGGACAGCGAGCCGGAAGAATGGGGCGTGATTCTCGAGCTGCTTCGCGGGGAGCTGAAGCAGAACCAGGGCCGCTGGACGAAAGTCGCGGCGGCGCTCCGTGGCGTCAGCGAGGAGACGACGACCGGCGTGCATCGCCTGTATCAAATGATGGAAGCGGGGACGCTGCTGTTTCCGGCGATCAACGTCAACGATTCAGTGACAAAGAGCAAGTTCGACAACGTCTACGGGTGCCGTCATTCGTTGATCGATGGCCTGAATCGCGCGACCGACGTGATGATTGGCGGAAAGGTCGCCGTCGTGGCCGGGTACGGCGAAGTGGGCAAGGGCTGTGCGCAGGCGCTGCGTGGACAGGGCTGCCGCGTCATCATCGCGGAGATCGATCCGATCTGCGCGCTGCAGGCGGCAATGGAAGGCTACGAGGTCAAGCCGGTCGACGAGGTCGTCAAGGCCGCGGACATATTCGTGACGGCGACGGGCAACCTGAACATCATCACTGTCGATCACATGTCGCGAATGAAGCACAATGCGATTGTCGGCAACATCGGCCACTTCGATAACGAGATCGACATGGCGGGTCTCAAGAAGCGCGGCATCGAGCGCATCACGATCAAGCCGCAGTACGACGAGTTCCGCTTTCCGGACGGTCACAGCGTGCTGATCCTCGCCGAGGGGCGCCTGCTGAACCTCGGATGCGCGACGGGGCACCCGAGCTTCGTGATGTCGGCGTCGTTCACGAACCAGGTGATCGCGCAGCTCGAGCTGCACCAGCACAACGCGAAGTACGAGAAGAAGGTGTATATCCTGCCGAAGCACCTCGACGAGGAGGTCGCACGGCTGCACCTGGATCATCTCGGGGTCAAGCTGACGAAGCTCACACCGGAGCAGGCGCAGTACATCGGCGTGAAGGTCGAAGGGCCTTACAAGCCGGAGCACTATCGCTACTAGGCTGATGACTCAAGGATTGCGGCTCATGCTGGCTCATGGTACGAGCCGGCGTGAGCCAAGGCCCATGCCGTGAGTCGGCCTGAGCCATGAGCCGTGAGTCCTGAGCCCTTTCTGCCAGCGGTTGATTCAAGAACCTGACGAGCGGCATCAGCGCCCGGAAGGTCGCGACGAGCGTCGGGTAAAACTCGCGGCTGTGCGCGAAGGGGGCCGGAAACTCGCGGCCCGCGATGAACTGGCGGTACTTCAGATAGGCGGCCGCGGGATGATCGGCGGCAAAGCCGCGTGGTGTGCGCGTGAGCCGATCCCCGCCGACCTGCCCCAGACATTTACGGAAGGCGGTGGCGCGCACGGTCCTGTCAATCTCCGGCCACGTATTGGCGATGTGCGTGCGCACGCGATGGAGATCCGGCGGCTCGGGGTGATACATGCCGCCGCCCATCCAAACCCACCCTCCAGCGATCTCGAAATAGAGGCCGGCGCCTTCGTGCTTCGGGAGGCCGCGCCACGGAAAAATCGCCGCCGCGTGCGTCTTCAGCGGTTTCTTGTTCTCGCTGAACCGCGTGTCGCGATACACGCGGTAGAGCGAATAGCGTGGCGACGCCACGAGCTCCGGCGCAAAGCGGCGGAAGTCGGCCGCCAGCCGCTCGACTACCACCGTCATCGGCTCGCGCACGTGCCGGTCGTACTCGTCCCGCCGCGCCTTGAACCATTCGCGGTCGTTATGCCTCGTAAGTGAACGAAGAAAAGACAGAGTCTTGGGAGTGAACGGGGACATGGCTTAAGGCTCAGGGCTCATCGGTCAAACTGGCCTAGGCCCAAGCCGGCATGAGCCATGAGTCACCAGCCGTCAGCCGATCTTATCAGGCCCGATCTTCTCGCCCTTCGTGCGATGCACTTCGTGAGCGTCATCGGGCGGTTCAAGCCGTCTGCAACGTTCGAGCAGGCACGTAGCGATCTCGACAGCGTCGCCGTCGCCGCTCAGAAGAAATATCCCGAGACCAACGAGCAGCGGGGAACGACGATGGTGCCGCTGCAAGAGGCGATGGTGGGCGGCGTGCGCAAGCCGATGTACTTCCCCGGCGCAGCCGTCGGCCTGCTGACGGCGATCCGCGTCGAGTGATCCCGGTTCGGCGATAATCGTGGCGTGAAACGGGTCGCGGTTATCGCCTCCTTGGTGGTCATTGCGTGCACACGCACGCCGCCGCTAACCTCCGCCGCCCCACCCAACATTCTCCTCATCACGATCGACACGCTGCGCGCGGATCGCGTCGGGCGCGGACTGACGCCGTCGATCGATAGACTCGCGGTACGCGGCACGCGGTTCACGAACGCACGCGCGACCGTCCCGCTGACGCTGCCGTCACACGTCTCGATCATGACGGGAGAGTTGCCGCCACAGAGTGGCGTTCGCGTGAACGGCGCCGGCGGCCTCGCAGCCGGTCATCCGACGATTGCGCGCGTGTTGAAAGATGGCGGGTATCGCACCGGCGCGTTCGTCGGGGCGTATGTGCTCGACAAGCGGTTCGGGCTGGCCGACGGATTCGATCTCTACGACGATCGCGTCGAGCGAGATCCGTCCGGCGCCGTAATCCTCGAAGCTGAGCGGCGCGGCGATGCGGTCGTGAACGCCGCGCTCGCATGGCTTCCCTCGTCCGACCCACGCCCGTTCTTCGCCTGGGTCCATCTCTACGACCCGCACGCGCCGTACGATCCGCCGGCCAAGTATCTGGCACGGGCGAAGAACATTCCGTACGACGGCGAGGTCGCCTTCGCGGACGCGCAGGTCGGACGCGTGCTCGACTGGCTGACGTCATCGGGCCTGGAGAGTCGAACGGTGATCGCGATCGCCGGCGATCATGGCGAGGGGCTCGGCGACCACGGCGAGCTGACACACGGCATGCTGGCGTACGATTCCACCCTCCGGGTGCCGTTGGTGATCACGGTGCCAGGCGCCGTTGCCGCAACCGTAGGCGAAGCCGTCTCGCTCGTCGATCTGGCCGGCACGCTGGCAGAGCTCGCGCACCGTCCGCGGCCGGCCACCATGCACGCGCAGTCGCTGATGCGCGCGCCCATCGGTGAGCGTGATGTCTACGCCGAGACGGACTATCCACGCGCTGCGGGGTGGCATTCGCTGCGCGTTCTCGTGGCGGATCGGTGGAAGCTGATCGCCTCGTCGGAGCCGGAGCTGTACGACCTCCGCGTCGATCCGGGCGAGACGCGCAACGTCGCGTCTGACAGAAGCCCTTGGCTCGCGGGCCTCAGTACGCGCCTTCGCGAAATCGAATCCGCGCCTGGCGCCCCGCCGTCATCGGCTGGCGCATCGGTTCCCACCGACGTTGCCGAACGGCTGCGCGCGCTCGGCTACGTCTCCGGTGGTTCTTCCACTGACGTGCGCGACGATCGGGCACCGAACCCGGCGCGTCATCTCGCCGCATGGAATGCATTCGAGCGGGACCTGTCGCGTCTCGCGGCGGGCGATGCGCGGCGGGCGCTCCCGGGCCTCATCCGGCTGGCGCGTGCATTCCCAGACTCGCCGCTGTTTCAATCGACATACGCGCGTGCCCTTAAGGACACCGGGCGCGTGACCGAAGCGTTCGACATCTACAAGCGGCTGGTCGCGCGTTGGCCGCGGAATGCCGATCTCTACCACGATCTCGCCGTGGTGGCCGCCGCCGCGGGGCTTCCAAAAGAGGCCGCGCGCGCCGAGCAGGCCGCGCTCGCGCTCGAGCCGTCGAATGCCGCGGCTGCGAACGGACTCGGCCTGTTGCACATCGAGAGCGGTCGCACGTCCGACGCGGCAGCGGCGTTCGAGCAGGCGGTGAAGCTCGATCCCTCCAACGCGACGTTCTGGACGAACCTGGGCAACGCGCGGCGGGCCGAAGGGAACGCGGCGGCCGCTGAGCAGGCGTATCGCAAGGCGCTCGAGCTCAATCCGCGCCACGCCGATGCAGCCAACGGCATCGGCGTCCTGCTGGTGCAGGCACATCGCGCCGGTGAAGCGATTCCGTTCTTCGAACGGGCGCTCGCCGGATCGCCGCGCTTCGCCGAAGCGCGTCTCAATCTCGGGATTGCTTACCAGGAGAGTGGGAACAGCGACAGGGCCGCCGAACAGTACCGGCGCGTGCTGGAAGTCGCGCCGCCCCGCTCACGCGAGTATCAGGCGGCGTCGGCGTTGTTGAATAAATAGAAGCTGGGAGCTGGGAGCTGGGAGCTGGGAGCTGGGAGCTGGGAGCTGGGAGCTGGGAGCTGGGAGCTGGGAGCTGGGAGCTGGGAGCTGAGCTGGGAGCTGGGAGCTGGGAGCTGGGAGCTGGGAGCTGGGAGCTGGGAGCTGGGAGCTGGGAGCTGGAAGCTGGAAGCTGGAAGCTAAGAAAACGGCTGGCCCCCCGAAGTGAGCCAGCCGGCCTTCTGTCTTCTGTCTTCTGTCTACTGCCTACTGTCTACTGCTTTTAGAACGAGAACCTGAATCCGATCTGGCCGACGCGCTGCTCGGGCTGCTGGAAGTCGCCCGCGAAGTTCGTCGGCTTCAGGAAGTCAGGATTCGCGTCCCCTGTGCGCAACAGGCGCGTGGTGATGAACCCGGCCGGGTTCCTGGCGTTCAGCAGGTTGAAGAACTCGCCGATCGCTTCGATCCGGGTGGTGCCAAACAGCGGGAAGCTGCGCGAGACGCGCAGGTTCATCTGCGTCCGCCACGCCCCGCGCCCGCAGTTCCACGTCTTGCAATCGCCGATTTCCTTGACCCTGGCGCTGCCGTCCGCGTTGAGGCCATCGAATGCATATGCCTTCGCGGGGCTGTCGTTCCGCTCGCTGTTCTGATTCGTGTCCAGCCCCTCGATGATCGACACGGGCAGCGGCGAACGGAACAGGAAGATCGGCGACACGGTGAAGCCCTTCATCTGGAAGATGCCCGCGAGCGTCCCCTGGTGCCGCGCGTCGGTACGCGAGGTCGGACCCATCACGCGCGGATCGTCGTAGAGCAGGGTCGCATCCTGCAGGTTGTTCGAGTTGAGCTCGTCGGACGCCGTGCCGATATCGCTCCTCGCCTTGGCCAGTGTGTAGGTCGCGGTGAAGTCGATCCCGCGACTCATACGGCGCTTCACGCCAAAGATGCCAGCGGTGTATTCGCTCTCTCCCTGGCTGATCGCCGGCCGTGTGCTCAGCGCGTTCGGTGTCAGGCCGGTGAACGCAAGGACGCGGGGCGCGGACGGCTGTCCGACCGGACGTACGTTGAGGCGCGGACGCGAGTTCAAGTTGCGGCCGTCCGCACGCACGAAGTCGACGCCGAAGACTGTGCTCGCGTTCAGCTGATGCGACCAGCCGAGCGCAGTCTGACGCGTGTAGGGCAGCTGCAGCCGCGGATCGACCCACTGACCGAACAGCGGGATCGAGCTCGTGTCCGCCTGGTTCTGCGAAATGATGTTCGAGATTGGCTGGCCGATCTGGTAGAAGCTGCCGTCCGGATTCCGGATGCCGCTCTGATTGTCGACGTTCAGCACCGTCCCGAAGCCTTTGCCCGTCGCGTCGCTCGCCGCGAACAGACCGTTCGAGTTGGTGTACGCCATATCCATGTAGATGCCCCAGCCGGCGCGGACGACGTCCATGCCGTTGCCTCGCACGTCCCACGCGACGCCAAGTCGGGGCTGCCAGTTGTTCCCGTCCTCCTTGGGATCCTTACCGAAGTTCTCCAACCCTTTGATGCCGGCGAACAGCCCCGCCTTGCCTGCGTTCTGGAATCGGATGAAATTCGGGTTCTTCGACTGATCGAACTGATAGCCGGTGATGTAGTCGTAGCGGAGCCCCAGATTCACCGTGACGCGCGCCGACGCACGCCAGTCGTCCTGGATGTAGCCGGCGTACTGCCTCAGCGGAATATTCGCCGATGCGTCGCCATCGTTCAGCGTGACGTTCGACAGGGGCCCGCTCAGGCTGTTATCGAGGTGCGTGTACTGCAGCACGCCCTTGCCCGAGTTGAACGTGATGAACAGGCGCGGCTCGTTGATGAAGTTGAATCCGGTCTTCAAGTCGTGCCCGAGGCCGCCCATTCCCGACATGTGCCAGGAGAAATCGTCTCGGAACTGGAACTTGTGCTGCTCGGTCGTCTGCGGCGTGTTGACGCTCTGGCCGACGAACACGTTGTTGTTCGGGAACGCCTGGTAAGGATCCGTGCTGGCAGCCCCGATGTGGTTACGGAAGTCGGCGTATTGAAAGATGAACTCGTTCAGCTTCGCGCCACCGAGGACCCAGTTGTGGTTCAGGTTGACCGAGTTGAACGTGTTCACGCTGTCGCCCCACCCGTTCGGCGCGGTGTGCGAATTTGCGCCGTACGGCTGGCTGTTCGTGTTGCGGCCGTACCGAACCGAGAGGTACTGCTGCGCGTTCATCTGCGACGTGAGCTTCGTGGTCAGCAGGTTCTCCCGGTACGGCGTGTTGTAGACGCCATCCAGATTGGGGAATAGCCCCTGCGTGCTGACCGCCTGCTTCGTGTCCTGCTGTGTCCGCTCCGCGGCGATGAAGTAGTGAGCCTTGTCCTTGATGACCGGGCCGCCGAAGCTGCCGCCGAACTGGTTCCGGCGGTAATCCTGCTTGTCGATGCCGCTCGTCTTTTCAACGTAGGTCGCGGCATTCATCGACTTGTCGCGGAACAGCTCGAAGAAGCTGCCGTGCAGATCGTTCGTGCCGCTCTTGGTGACGATGTTCATGACGCCGCCGTTGCTGCGGCCGTTCTCCGCCTTGGAGCGCGAGGTGACGAAGTTGAACTCCTGGATCGCTTCGAGGGGGAAGAGCTGCAGCAAACCGCCGACCGTGTCGTCGTTGTTGTCGCCGCCATCGATCTGGTAGTTGATGTTGCGGCCGTTGCCGCCGTTGATTTGCGGTGAGTACTGCGTGCTCTTCGTCGGGTCGCTGTGGAACCCGAGGCCGACGCCCGGGATCGTGACCGCGAGGTTTGCGAACTGCCGTCCGTTCAGCGGCAGGTTCTCGATGCGCTTGACGTCGACGACCCCGCCGACCGAGGAGCTGCTCGTCTGGATCAGCGGTGACTCCGCCGTGACGCTGACGTTCTCCGACAGACCGGCCAGCTTGAGATCGACGTTCACGTCAATCGTCTGGCCTACGTTGACGACGAGCCCTTTGCGATCGTAAGGGGCGAAGCCGGTAATGTCGGCATGCAGGTCGTAGGTGCCGATGGTTAGCGAGTTGAGACGGTAAACGCCTTCCGCGTCAGTCACCTCGGACCGGGTGAACCCCGTTTCGGCGTTCTTCGCCGTGACCGTGACACCCGGCACCGCGGCCTTCTGCGCGTCGACGATCCGCCCCTGGATGTTGCCGGTGGTCTGTTGCGCCGTCGCAGACGCTGTCGCGAGCGTGAACGCGCAGAGCGCGATCATCGCAACGATAATCTTCTTCATGCCTGTCTGGCCTCCGTTTAAAGAAAGAAACCCCTCTGGCGAGGAGCTGTGACGAATGACAATAGCAAGGCACGCTCCAGCACGACAGTGACGAGCTGCCCTCGGAAACTGATGAAATAACAGTAGTTAGGGACTGATAGTTGAGGCACGGTGCCAACCGTGTATAGGCGGAATCCAAACCATTGGTTTCGAGTGGGGCCGCGATACGGAAATACCGTGGCGAAGTGCCATTCGGCACCACGAAGCGCCTTCTGGTCCGCACCGAATCCTAGTCTGACGGCGGACGGACGGCTGCCAGAAGTCGTTCAACTTCCGGCCGCTGCGGCGCTGATTCGGGCAAACGCCGTAAAAGCTCCGCCGCCTCGCGAGCGGCATCGTCGCGGCGACCCAGGCGGCCATACGCGACCGCGAGCGAGAAGCGCGCCTGGTGCAAATCGGGATCGAACGACAGGGCATGCTGCAGAAACGGGAGCCCGTCAGCGGGACGCCCGCCGTCCGAGATGGCTATCCCCAGGTTTGCCAGGACGACGGGGTTATTCGGTTCGATTTGTTCGGCAAGGCGCAGCGTGCGTTCCGCCACATCGCGCTGACCGTCAGACATCGCGCACCCCGCAAGCCCGAGGTGCGCGTCGACGCTCGGCAGATGTTCGGCGATCGCTGCGCGAAATTGCGTAACGGCGTCCCGGCACCTGCCCTTCGCGACGAGCACGTATCCGAGTCGCACGTGCGCCTGGGGATTGCTTGGATCTTGTTTGAGGATCTCGCGGAGGGCCCGTTCGAGCTCAGGACCCCGTAGTTCCCCTGACGTGACCTCCGCCAGATGGGCCGCGAGCTCGCGCCGGTCCTTCGGATCCGCGCGATCCGTGCCGCCAGTCGACGTCGCGACATATCCGAGGGCCTGCAGCCGCGCGAGCGCTTCGCGATCGGGCGCGGCGGCGTGAGGCGCAAGCGTCGCGCTCGACACGCCATCGGTCCGCCGGGCCAACTCGGACGCGCGCGTCGTTTCCGTCGCGACGAGGTTGTCGGTCTCAGCCGGATCGTGCTGCAGATCGTAGAGCTCGGGCTTGGGGGCCGCAATGTACTTCCAGCGCTCGTCGCGCAGGGTCCTGAGCGGGCTCCAGCCGAAATCGAGCAACGGCGCAAATGACTCCGCATATAGAGTGCGCGCGGGCAACGTCCCGCCGGTCAGCGCCGGTGACAGATTGATCCCGTCTGCATCGAAGCGCGGGAGGCCGGTGCGCGCCGCGATCGTCGGCGCGATGTCGACGAGTGACGCGATCTGCTCGACCGTCTGGCCCGCTGGCACTCCGGGTCCTGCGACGAGAAGTGGAACACGCAGCGTCGTGTCGTATGTGAACACGCTGTGGCTGATTTCGCCGTGCTCGCCGAATGCTTCGCCATGATCCGCCGCCGCCACGATCAGCGTGTCGTGACGCGAGTCGCCAAGCGCATCGATCAGGCGTCCCATCTGTCGATCCGCCTCGGCAATCTCATCGTCGTAGCGAACTGCGACGGGACGCCGCGCCTCGCTAGGATCCGCCGGGTTGCCGTACGGCGCATGCGGTTCGAAGAGGTGGACCCAGACAAAGAAGCGCTGATGAAGGTGACCACCGATCCAGTCCATCGCTTCATCGACGACCATGCGCCCGGGACGTTCGTTTGCCGGACGTCCATCCTCGCCGCGCGGCATGCGGTCGCTGTAGATCTGGAACCCTTTGCTCAGTCCGAACCGGCGGTCGAGTGGAAACGCGGCGATGAATGCCGCCGTCGCAAAGCCTTGCTGCGCGAGCACGTCGGCAATCGTCGGGATGCGCGAATCCACGCGCATGCCGTTGTGGCGTGCGCCATGACCGGGCGGGTAGCGTCCCGTCATCAGGCTCGCGTGCGAGGTCAGCGTAATGGGGGCCGCGGCATAGGCCGCATCGAAGCGAACGCCGCTGCGCGCGAGCGCATCGAGCGCGGGCGTGCGCGCGGCAGAGTAGCCATACGCACCCACTCGATCGGCGCGCAGCGTGTCGATCGTGATGAGGAGGACGTTGCGCGCGACCCGCGAATTGTCCGCAGGCGGAGCCGCCGCGTCGCGCGAACACGCGGCTGCCAGGGTGAGGGTTACGACGCCGATGAATGCGCGCACGAGAACATGACCAGCACTCGACAATGTTCAATGCTGAATGCCCAACAGACCTCCTTGAACATTGAGCACTGGACATTGAGCATTGATCAGCGCGAGCCCTTGGGCGAGCGCGCAGCCGCAGCTCCCGCTTCGCCCGCCGGCCTGCGTTCGGCGAGCATCTGCCGAATTTTTGCGCGGCGAACGACGCCGCGCTTGCGATTGATCTGGTGCCGGGACTTGTCGCCGTTTCTTGCGGACATAACGCCTCAATTTGGTGATTCCGTGATCTGGTGATTTGGTGAATTGCATCGCACCAGCGCGGGCGGTAGCCCGCGCAAGGCTGAATCACTAAATCACTGAATCACCAAATCACCAAATCCGCTCAGTCTGCGCGAAGCGCGACCATCGGATCGACGCCGAAGCGACGGATCCACAGCTCATAGCTGATCACCGCAACAGAAGTCCGCCGGTCCGGTCGTCGTTATCGTTGAGGAGTCTGCCTCTGACGAGGGCCCTGCCGAGCGTGCGCAACTAACTGCCGCTCACGGGGGCGCCGTAAATGCGCTCCGCCTCGCGTCCGTCACCAAGGCTGATGGGCTGAGGCTCGACTGGGTAGGCATACATGTCGGACAACGTAGGAGCAGGGTTCCGGACATTACGAATCGCTTCGTATGTGACGGATTGCGGCGCCGCATCGTTCCGCCGCGCCTCCGGACGCGGGGCGCGGGGCGCGGGGCGCGGGATCCCGCGTTCTTCATTTTTCAACCCGTACCCCACATTCCGCACCCCGCACCCCGCACCCCGCACCCCGCACCCCGCATCCCGCACCCCGCCCCGCATCCCGCACCCCGCACCCCCCCGGACCTCTGTACCCCGCACCCCGCGCCCCGCAGCCCGACTTGGGCATGCGTGTTGCCACTCTCAGCACCGGAGGTATCGCAATGCCAAGAGGCGACAAGTCGTCATACACGGACAAGCAAAAACGTCAAGCGGAACACATCGAGGAGGGCTACGAGGATCGAGGCGTGACGGAAGGTGAAGCGGAGCGGCGCGCGTGGGCGACGGTGAACAAGGAGACCGGCGGAGGGAAGAAGAGCGGGTCAGGGCGCGGCAAGCGCGTGAACAAGGCGCCGTCGCGCAAAGGCGGACGCAAGGGTGGCCGCGCGGCCGCAGCCTCACGGCGCACGGCCGCCCGGAAATCGGCGTCGCCCTCCTCCTCGACGCGGCGGTCGTCGGCGCGCAAGCGCGGTTCGAGCGGCTTACGGAAGAAGCGCTGATCGCGCCTTTTCGATGTGCGGATTTGCGCACGATCCGGGCGAGCGCCGGGTCGCCCGCGAATCGTTCATCGAGCCATCGTTGTTGTCCGGCGTCCATGATGAAGATGATGTCCGCCCACTCGAGCATCCGGGCGTTCACGTTGACCAGCGCGTCTGGACTCGTGCCGGCCGAGCGTACGTCGAGCCCAGGATCCTTGCAGAAAACACGTTCGGCGGTCGCGCTGCGGCTTCGGTTGTACTGACACACGAAGAGCACCCGCACGGGCCGCGTCTCCGGGGAACTCATCTCTTCGGCTAATCTTAGCTGATGAAGATCGCTTTGATCGCCTCACTGGGCGTGTGCGCGGGGCTTACTGTTGCGTCCCGCTCGCCGGCCCCCTTCTCAGCTGAGCATCACCTTCGCAACATTCGACAGCTCACCTTCGGCGGAGAGAACGCCGAGGCGTACTTCTCGCCCGATGGCACGCGCCTCATCTTCCAGTCCACACGCGACGGCTACCCGTGCGACCAGATCTACACCATGAAGATGGACGGCACCGACGTGCGTCGAGTCAGCACGGGGAAGGGGCGCACGACGTGCGGTTATTACTATCCTGGTGCGAACGAGATTCTCTTCGCGTCGACGCACCGCGCCGGAGATGCGTGTCCGCCGAAGCCGAGCTACGAGCGCGGCTACGTCTGGCCGATTTACGAGGGCTACGACATTTACCGCTCTGATCCCGACGGCGCGAACGTGAAGCCGCTCACGACAACGCCTGGCTACGATGCGGAAGCGACGATCGCGCCGGACGGGCTCATCGCCTTCACCAGCGTGCGCGACGGCGACTTGGAGATCTACACGATGAAGCATGACGGCGCCGACGTGCGCCGATTGACTCATCGTCTGGGTCCCGACGGCGGCCCGTTCTTTTCATGGGATGGACGGCGTATTGCGTATCGCGGACGTCCGCTGAAGCCGGGACGCGAGCTCGACGACTACCTGGCGCTGTTGAAGGAACACTTGTGGCGGCCGACTCAGCTCGAGCTCTACGTGATGGATCGCGACGGCGGGAACAATCGGCAGCTGACAACGCTCGGCGCCGCCAGCTTTGCGCCGTCGTGGCACCCTGACGGCAAGCGGCTCGTATTCGCGTCGAATAAGAATGATCCGAAGCAGCGCAACTTCGACGTGTACTTGATCAATCTGGACGGCTCTGGCCTCGAGCAAGTCACGTTCAACGAAACATTCGATGGCTTCCCGATGTTTTCCCCCGACGCGAAGCACCTGGTCTTCTCGTCGAATCGCAATGCGAAAGTCGTAGGGGAGACGAACATCTTCACGGCCGATTGGGTCGATTGAGGCCGATCGATTACAATTGCGGTCCTTCATGGCCAGTTCGTGGAAGGGTGGCCTGCCGACGCTCCGGCAAGGGCGCGTATCGCTGCGCGAGATCCAGCCGGAAGACGAGGATCCGATTGTCGCGCTGTTCCGCGATCCGCGGGTCAGCAGACACCTCGCCGATCCGCCGCGAAGCCGAAAAGCTTTTCGCCAGTTCGTCAAGTGGTCTGCCGGCACGCGCCTCGCGGGGAGGTACACCGGCTTTGCCGTGCGCCAGGGCGCTCGAACGGTCGGCATGATGTACGTCTGGGTCGTCGCGCCGGGCACCGCGGAGATCGGATTCGCGCTGAGCCCGCCCATGTGGGGCACGGGGCTGTTCCGCGCTGCGGGCGGCCTGCTCTGCCGCTTCGCCTTCGACGTGATGAAGCTGCATCGCCTCGAGATGCGCATCGCGGCCGAGAACACGCGAGCGCAGGTGGCGGTCTACAAGCTTGGCGCGACGCCCGAGGGCCTGCTGCGCGATTCCTTTCTCAAGGACGGCCGCTATCACGACTCCGTCATGTTCCGCCTGCTTCGCCCCGAATTCATGGCGACGCTGCGGTCCTGAATCCCGAGTCCGGTTCTTTGGAAATCCCGTGGCTTCCGCCTTCAGGCGGAAGAAACAGGTTCTGTCATGGGATAATCAATCGAGTCGGGGCGTAGCGCAGCCTGGTAGCGCATCTGGTTTGGGACCAGAGGGTCGGGGGTTCGAATCCCTCCGCCCCGACCAATTTTGGCGCTCCCGCCGGCGCTGCGCGCCGGTGCCCTCCGGCCGCTCGCTTAGGCTCGCTCCACTCGCTCCCGCTTCGCCGGGTCACTCCGTTCCGCTCGCAGTTTTACGAGATTTTTCGAAAGCTCGCGCCCCTCGCTTCTGGACCTGCCGCAATCACCGCCACAGCGACGATGAACACGACCGTCATCAACAGGCCCATCGACTGCCGATACGTGAAGAGCTCGCCCAACGCCGATTCGATGTAGGGGATGCTCGACGCGCAGAGCACGCCCAGCTGGTAGGCGAAGCCTGGGAAGAACCCGCGAATCGCACCGGGCGAGAGCTCGTTGATGTGCGCCGGAATCACGCCCCACGCGCCTTGCACGAAGAACTGCATCATGAACACGCCCGCGATCGTGGTCAGCGCGCCGACTCCGGCAATCCAGAACGGCAGCACGAAAACGGCGCATGTGCATGCCGTGATCATCGCGCGCCGGCGTCCGCGCCGATCGGAGTAGTAGCCAAAGACCAGTCCGCCGAGCATGGCGCCGACCATGGAGATCATCGTGAGGTCGGCAATCCGCGCCTTCGAGTAGCCGATCGTGGCGAGCAGCGTCGGGTACATGTCCTGCGTGCCGTGCGAGACGAAGTTCATCATTGCCATGAGCAGCACGAGATACAGGAAGCGTCGGAGATGCTGCACGAGGACGCGGCGATAGGTCACCCAATCGGTACGATGCTCGTGCCACGCCGGCGATTCCTTGACGCGCGCGCGAATGAACAGCGACAGCAGCGCGGGCAGGCCGCCGATGAAGAACATGATGCGCCAGCCGTTTCCCGGGTAGTGCGCGTTGGCGACGGGATAGATCGTGCGGAACGCGAGCGCCGCGAGCAGATTGCCGATCGCGTAGCCCTCCTGAAGGAACCCGGAGAGCACGCCGCGCAGGCGCGGCGGCGCGAATTCGAGCGCCAGCGACGCGCCGACGCCCCATTCGCCGCCCATGCCGACGCCGAAGAGCATGCGGAGCAGCAGGAACACGCCATAGCTCGGCGCCAGGCCGCACAATACGGAGATCACCGCATAGAAGATGACGTTGAGCATGAGCGGCAGACGCCGGCCGTAGCGGTCGGCCATGAGGCCGAAGACAATCGCGCCGAGGGGGCGCATCGCCAGCGTCAGCGTGATCGCGAGCGCGACCTGTGGCCGCGTCTTGCCGAATGCCGCCGCGATGTCGTCTAGAACGAGCGTCAGGATGAAGAAGTCGAAGGCATCGAGCGTCCACCCGAGAAATCCGGCAACGACGGCGTTTCGCTGATCGCGCCGCTCAGCAGTGAACATGCAGCATTGAGCAGTGACAGGCGTTAGAAAGTAAAGCCTGTGCCGAAATGGAGCCGAGTGCTGTGGCCGTCGAGCGAACGCGCGACGTCGAGGTTGAGGCGGACGAGCGGCGCAACGATGAAGAGACCGCCGCCGGCGCTGCGGTGACGTTCGGCGTCGGAGAGAGGCTGACCGTACGGCGCGTCGATGCCGGCGTCCATGAACACGTTGAATCCCACGCGGCCCGTGCTCAGCGGCGACGAGAACGGCACGCGTAATTCAACGCCGCCGAACAGCCGTTTGTCCCCGGCGAGGGTCCCGGCGCGGGTCCCGCGCAGCGAGTCTCCACCGAGCAGCCATTGCTCGTACCCGGGGAGCGGCGCGCTCGCGGTGTCGTACTGCGCGTGCAGCGCCACGACCGCTTGTCGATAAATCCGTTTGTAGCCGCGGCCATCGAGCGTGGACCGATCGATGGCCTGACCTGCCGACTGGTGCAGGCGATTCCATCCCGCGCCGAACAGCACGGCATCGCTCGGAAACGCGGGGTCGCTGCGTGTGTCGAGCGTCACATCCGCGCCCGACGTCCAGAAGTCGCCGTCAGTGCCCGCGAACGTGATGTTGGTGCGACGCGCGTCGGCTCCCAGCGTCAGCAGGCCGAACAGTCGACGTTCCACGCGGCCCGTGACCTCCGTGCGGCGATCGTCCGCGTGATAGAACGGGTTCTCGCGCTGCGAGATGCCGAACGATCCCAGCACGCGCGTGAAGGGGCCCGACTTGAACGTCCGCTCCGATTCGAGCGCCGCGCGCCGTGTAGCGCCCCACGATAGCGGAACCGACAACCGTTCTCCCATGCCAAGCAGATCCACGGCGCTCGTGCGCGCGCCGTACGTCCAGCCATATCCGTCGTCGTAATGCAGGATCGGCAGGAACATCAGGCGGCTCGTCACGCGCTTGAGAGCAGGCGGCCGCTTGCCCTCGGGGGTGACGCCCGGCCGCTCGTGCACCAGCAAGACGACCGCGACTTCGTCCATCGCAAGCGTGCGATAGCGCTTCCGCACCTGCACCTCGTCGAACCGTCCGCTGTCGCGCAGGCGCCGTTCGATCTCCGGCAGCGCGCCGGCCGCGAGCGGGGCGCCAAGCGTGAGTCCCGCCAGCTTGATCACCTCCTCGTCCTTGATCGTGGCATTGCCGTGCACGCGGATTTCCGCAATCGTGTCGGTCTGCGGCTCCCTCCACGCCTGAAGGGCCGCGCTCCAAGCGCACAGGCAGGCCGCGAGCGCGACGAACGACAGCGCGTGGCGCATCAGCGCGCCTCCTGCTTCGGGATGCTGACGCGCGAGGAGACGTCCGCCTTGCGATAGCGCGAGAAGTCACGGCGATACGCGGCCTCGAACGATCCGTTCGCGAGCGTGATGCCCGCGTGAATCGAGATGTTCCGCGGGAGCCACACGCGCTGGAATGGCTGGCCCATTTCCATGGACGCGTGCAGATCGTCGATGCGCACGAGCCACGCGGCGGGGAGGAAATCCATCCAGACATTCGCGAACGTGTACTTCACGATCTGATGGTTGGTGGGATCCACCCACAGCGTGATCTGCGCGGTCTTGTTCATCTTGCGCTCGAAATCCTGCTCGGTGCGCTGCTCGCGTTGCTCGCGCTTCGATGCGCGCTCTTCCTTTTTCGTCGACTCCCCCTTCTTCTCCTTTGAACGCTCGGCATCCCTTTCGGCGCGGCCTTCATCGTTGTCATCATCGAAGAGATGCGTCGGCAGGTAGTCAATGCGGAGGACTTCCTGCGCATCGAGCTTTTCTCGTCCGGCGAGATAGTAGTTGCCCGGCTCGAACTTGAAATCGAGGAAATACGATTCGGAGACGAATCTCGGCTCGTTGACGGGACGCAGAGCGAAGTCCGGCGCCTTGCCTTCCTTCGCCCGCTCGGCCTCGCGCTCGGTGCGGTGCTTCCGCCGCTCGTTCTCGCTGTTGATCCAACGCTCCTCGTACGCCCTGCGGTCGGACTCTGAGATCGGCACGCCGTCGTACTTGAGCGGGCTGCGCACGTGAATGCCGTCGCGTACGTACCACGTGTACTCGCGCTTGAAGCGGTTGATGGGGGCGCGTCCCGGGCCGAGGATTTCGAACGTCTCGACTTCATCGAGCACGTAGTCGCCAAGCGTCTTCCGATCCACGTCGCGGCGCTGCAGCGCCCGCGCCATGAACGCGTCGAGGTCTGTTGATGTCGACGCCGGCGCCTGCGCCAGGCCCCCGGCCGATACGACGACGAACAGCGCGAGCGCGCTCAGGAATGGAGCGGGACGAGGCACGGATCCTCCCGGGGCAGTATCGGCAGGCAGCAGCAGCGTTCTGGTGAGACGGAGCTCAACGGTCCTTTGTTCCATCGGTACGTGCGTTGCAGCCGGCAGACACTGGCCCGGTTCTGGAGGCAACGCATGAAACGAATCGTTTCGGCCGTCGTTCTGGCTCTCGGCATTTTGTTCACCGCGCCGGGACTGGTCGACGCGCAGGTTGGCTACTTCGGACAGAACAAGGTGCAGTATCGCACCTTCAAGTTCCAGGTAATGAAGACCGCTCATTTCGACGTGTATTACTACCCGGAAGAAGAGAACGCCGCGCGGATGGCGGGACGCATGGCCGAGCGATGGTACGCGCGGTTCTCGACACTGTTGAAGCATGAGCTGAAGAACCGCCAGTCGCTCATCCTTTATGGCAGCGGTTCACAGTTCCGCCAGACCAACGTCGTCGAAGGCGATCTCGGGGAAGGCACCGGCGGCGTCACGGAAGCCTACAAGCGACGTATCGTCCTGCCGTTCGCGGGACCGATTCGATCCACCGATCACGTGCTGGGCCACGAGATCGTCCACGCATTTCAGTACGACATCACGAACACGAGCGCCAGCGGAGCTGCGAACGGTTCGGCGGGCGCCTTGTCACTGCCGCTGTGGTTCATCGAGGGGATGGCGGAATACCTCTCGCTCGGTCCGGATGATCCACATACCGCAATGTGGATGCGCGAATCCGTCCGCCGTGAAAAACTTCCCGATATCGATCACCTCGACAATCCGCGGTACTTTCCTTATCGCTACGGTGAAGCGTTGTGGGCGTACATCGGCGGCCGGTACGGCGACGACATGGTGGGGCCCCTCCTCCGTGCCGCGATAGGTAGGGAAGGGTACAAAGGCGCGTTTCAGCGCGTGCTCGGCGTCACCTCGAAGGATCTTTCCACCGAGTGGCACGACGCTACTTACGCCGCATACCGACCGATCGCGGAAGCGACGCGGATGCCGGAGGCGTTCGCGCGGCCGCTCGTCACTGACGAGACCCACAAGGGGGGCATGAACGTCAGCCCCGAGCTGAGCCCTGACGGAACGAGGATCGTGTTCTTCTCCTCGCGCGATCTGTTCTCCATCGATCTCTACGTCGCTGACGCATCGACGGGCAAAGTGATCCGGAAGATCACCGACACCGCGACGAACGCGCACCTCGACAGCATCGAGTTCATCGAATCGGCCGGTGCCTGGTCGCACGACGGACGTCGATTCGCATTTCCGGGATTGGGCGGTGGCAATGCGATCGTCACGATTGTGGACATCGAGCGCGGCCGCAAGGAGCGCGAGATCGCGTTGAAGGACCTCGACGAGGTGCTGAATCCAACGTGGGCGCCGGATGGCCGGCAGCTGGCATTTTCCGCGCTCCTGGGCGGCTACAACGATTTGTTTACTTACGATCTCGAGACCAACCAGTTGCGCCGTCTGACGAACGACGCGTTCGCGGAGATCCAGCCGTCATGGTCCCCCGACGGACGTTCGATCGCGTTCAGCACGGACCGCTTCAGCACGAACGTGCGCGATCTTCGCGCGGGCAACCTCCGTCTCGCGACGATCGATCTGGAAAGCGGCCAGGTGCGCGCGCTCGACGGGTTCAACGACGGCAAGAACATCGATCCGCAGTGGACGCCGGACGGGCGCGGGCTCTACTTCGTGTCTGACCGCCGCGGCATTTCGAACATCTACCGCCTGGATATCGACACCGGGGCGACCACGCAGGTGACGAATCTTCTCACGGGTGCGAGCGGGATCACGGAGCTCAGTCCTGCCATCTCGGTCAGTGGGTCACGGCTCGCGTTCAGCGTGTACGAGGACGAGGGCTACAACATCTACGCGCTGGATACGCCTCAGCAGCTCGCGGGCGTGCCGCTCACGTCCGGCAGTGGCCGCGATGCCGGCGTCTTACCGCCGCGCACAACGGGGGAGGGATTCGTCTACTCGTCGCTCAACAACACCGCCGCGGGCCTGCCCGTCACCAATGCGTTTCCTTCCGAAGCCTACCAGCCGAAGCTTACGGTCGACTTCATCGGCCAGTCCGTTGTCGGCGTTGGCGTCGACAGCTTTGGCGCGTTTGCGGGAGGCGGCATCTCCGCGATGTTCAGCGACATCCTCGGCAATCACGTCGTCGCGGGCAGCATTCAATCGACCAACCGCTTCGACGAGACGGGCGGCAGCGTCATCTACTTGAATCGCACGCATCGGTGGAACTGGGGAACCTCGATCGACCAGACGCCTTACGTGCTCCGCGGCTTCCAACAATCGCTCGTACCGACATCCGGCGGGCAAGTCGTGGTCCAGGAGGACGAGTTCCGCAGCATCCAGACGGATCGCGGCTTCTCGGGCCTCGTCGCGTATCCCTTCAGTCGCGCACAGCGGATCGAGTTCTCCGGCGGGTTACGGCAAATCAGCGGCAAGCAGGACGTCACGACGCGTCTTTTCGACCCGAACACCGGACAGCAGTTGACCGAGGACACGCAGCGCCTCAGCACGTTCCCCACACTGAACCTCGGAATTGCCTCGTCGGCGCTCGTCTACGACACGTCGATCTTCGGTGTGACGAGCCCGATCCGCGGCGCGCGCTATCGCTTTCAGATCGACCAGACAACCGGCAGCGTCACGTACGGATCGGCGTTGGCCGATGCGCGCACGTATCTGATGCCCGTCCGTCCCGTCACGATCGCGCTGCGGGGGCTGTACTACGGCCGGTACGGCCGGAGTGCTGAAGACCCGTTGCTGACGCCGGTATTCATCGGCTACCCGGACCTCGTACGCGGCTATGACTACGGGTCATTTGAGGCGCAGGAATGCGGCGTCACGGTTGACGGATCGTGCCCGGTGATCGATCGCCTCATCGGGTCGCGCATGATCGTCGCGAACCTGGAGCTGCGCGTGCCGCTCTGGAGCCTCTTTGGCGGCGGGAATTTCTATGGGCCCCTGCCGATCGAGATGGCGGTGTTCGGCGATGCGGGCGCGGCGTGGGACCGCAGCCGCACGCTGCATCTGACGGGCGTCGATCGCAGCCTGGTGCGCAGCGTCGGGGCGGCCGCGCGGATCAACCTGCTCGGCTTCGCGGTCGCGGAGATCGACTACGTGCGTCCGCTCGATCGTCCGCTGCGCGGCTGGTTGTGGCAGTTCAATCTGAGGCCGGGCTTCTGATTGCCGATTGAAGCGTTGAGGGTCGCGGGGACTGTGTTACCGTCAGCGCCATGCACCAGAATCCATACGCCGAAGATCTCGGATCGGCCGATCCGCTGACGGCGCTTGCGGAAACCCCCGACCGCATTCGCGCGCTGGTCGAGGGCTGGTCACTCACGCAGTGGGAACAGCGCTACGCGCCGGGGAAATGGACCGCGCGGCAGGTGATCATCCATCTCGCGCAGACCGAGCTCGCTCTGACGGCGCGCGTGCGATTTGCCGCCAGCCAGGACGGCTACATCGCGCAGGCGGTCTCTCAGGACGACTGGCTCCCGCTCGACGATCACGCGGACGGCCGCACCGCGTTGGACGCCTACACGGCGCTGCGGAAGCTGAACGTCCTGATGTTTCAGAACCTGGCGCCGGCGCAGCGAACGCGCTCGTTCACGCATCCGGAATACGGGCAGCTCACACCCGAGTGGGTCGCTGCGCAGATGGCCGGCCACGACATTCACCACTTGAAGCAGTTAGAAGCAATCAAATCGGCCTAGGGCTCACGGCTCAGGGCTCATGCTGGCTCAGGGTTCATGGGCTCGACATCGAATCACGAGGCGGCAGTGCAGGTTGTCTTGCAGACGACGTTCGCCATTCTCTGGATCGCGGGATTGATTGGGCTCGTCATCGGTATCTATTATGGCGTCTCGCTGCTGGTGCTTGCCGCCGTCTCGAAACTGCTGCCGCTGACCGGGCGGCGCAGCCGTTCGCGCGATCGCGAGGCGTCTCGCGATCACAGTTGTGATGGGTAGGCTGTCTCTCCTGTAGACCGGTCTTCAGACCGGCGGTTGCGCGTGCACCCGCACACAAAAAATCTCCTCCCACGCGTCTATATCCCTGACGAGATGAGCGCGCCCGCGGACGATGCGGACCGCGGGACGATGGTCGCGCGGTGGTACGCGGAGTGCGGCCCGCGGTTATACCGCTACGCCGTCATGTTGCTGGCCAATGGCACCGATGCGGAAGACGTGCTGCAACAGGTCTTTGCGACGGCGATGGCCGATCCTCGCGTAGCGCCGGCGCAGCCCGAGGCTTATCTCCGGACGGCTGTCCGCAACGCCGCGTATTCGCTGCTGCGGCAGCGGCGGACGACGCGTGCGGCTGCGGCGCGGATCCTGCAACCTGTCGCGTCCGGGTGTTCACCAGCCGAGCAGGCGGCGCTCGAACAGGCGCTCCGACTGCTGCCGCCGGAACAACGCGAGGTGATTCACCTGCACGTCTATGAAGGGATGACGTTCCAGGAAGTGGCCCGCGCGACGGGCGAGTCGATCAACACCGTCGCAGGACGTTATCGGTATGCGCTCGCGAGGCTCCGCCGCACGCTCTCATGAGGAACGAATTGGATTGGATCTGGTGATTTGTGAACGATCAGGACCTCGAACAGCTGCTGAATCGGTATCGGCCGGCGGGCCCGGCGGACGATCTGCTCCCGCGAATCATCACCTCACCAGATCGCCAACTCAGGAAATCTCCTCGGGCGTGGCCGTGGGCGGTAGCGGCCGCCGCGTTGCTGGCGGTGACGATGGCGTTGCACGTGTCGGCGTTCGTTCCAAGTCCTGAACGGACGTCGACGGCGCAGGCAGATTTGGCGCAACAACTTGGCGGCGATCCGCTTGCGGATCGAACCGCGCAATTCATTCTTGCTTCACAGGTGGCGCGTGACGCGAGCGAGGACCAAACGCCATGGGACACCAGGTGACCGACCCGCGGGTAGCGCGACGCAGTTCGTTTCGTACGCTTGCGATTGTGGCGTTCGTCGTGCTTCTGCCGCTTGCCGCGCATGCGGTCTGGGACCAGATCGAGGCCACTCGATTGGCGCGCGTCGTGAAACAGTTGCGAGCGCGTGGTGAGATCGTCGATCGTTCTGACGAACGTCGGCCACTGGCGACCGACGAAGAGCGCCAGGCCTCGCGGCTCTATTACGCGGCTGCGATGCTCGCCGCTGACGGCATTCCAAAGGCGAAGACATCACCGTCAGGGGCGATGTCGAATCCACGGCTGGAGTTGGCAGCCGCCCTCCAGGAACTCGCGCGTGTTCCTGGCCTTGTGCATCAGGATGATCCGCGACTTCGACCGTTGAAGGCGGTGGTGCAGAACGCCGATGCGGCGTTCATCCTGCTCGATCGCGCGACACCGCTCCCTTTCGAGCGGTTCAGTCCCGAACGCGGCACCTACTCGTATCAGACGAGCGACCTGATGCAGCTGGCAAGCCTCAATGCGCTGCGCACTGACCTTTACTCGCTACAAGGGGACGTCGGGAAAGCCGCGGCCGCGCAGTTCGCATCGGTGCGCCTGCAGCGTACCCTGAAGGGTCTCCGCTGGATGCTCTACCCGGGCACTTTCGGCAGCCTGCAGCTGCTCCTGCGGCGCACGATGCCCGATCCTCAGTCGCTTGCCCGACTGCAGGACGCATACGAGCACCTTGCCAATGATGATGGCCTCGCTGACGATCTGACCGACCGTCGCGCGCAGATGATCGAAAGCGTCTGGCCCACCACAGCGCGTCCGTTTTTTGCGCAGCGTCTCGGTACGCCCTGGCAACGCCAATGGAGCAACGAGAGCCTGACGTTCGTTGCTCTGCGACCGTGGATCACGCACCAATTCATCGCGCGTTTGAAAGAGCTCGATCGAGCGATTGCGATTGCGCGAGAAGGATGGCCCGACAAGCTCAGTCACGAACTGTTGAATAGCGGTTCTTCACCCGCCGTGCACCAGGCCATGACGCCCATGCCTGGGTGGGTTTCCCGGGTGATGTCGCGCAGCGGCGTCGGGCTGCTGGTGCCGCCAGCCGGCGAAATGATCTCGGGCGGCACGATTTCGCGAGCGGGACGGACGCTTGCCCAGAATCGCACCTCGGTTGCGGCGCTGGCGATTGAACGGTGGCGCCGCGCTCACGGGGGTGCCGCCCCGCCGTCGCTCGAAGCGCTCGTGCCTGAATATGCGCGAGAGCTGCCTCGCGACCCGTTTACCGGCGTTGCGCTCAAATTCGTACGCGCAGGCGACAGTTACACCGTCTACAGCGTGGGGATCGACCGCGTGGACAACGGAGGAGACATCGACGAGTGGCGACCCGACGTGCGCAGTTACTCGCGCGCGACTGAACGTGACATCGGCATTCGGGTGCCGCTCAGGCTGCTTCAATGAAGAGAAAGGACACGACTATGTCGGCATCTGTCTTGGCGATAATGGCGCTCGTCATGACGAATGGTGCGAAGGCGACCACTTACGCGATGACCGTCGAACTGCAGAACGCTCCAGCGTGCTTGCACGACGAGAAGACGGAATCCGCGGAGCAGGCGGCGCGTAAGCGGAGCGCTCTCGGCGCCACGCGCGCGATCAACACGGCGGAATCGCGGTACGCGGCCGCGAACAAGCGCTACGGCGCGCAGGGCGATCTCGCGGGCCTCCTCGATCCGCGCTACAACCTTGGGGCTGATCCGGGCACCGAGATCGTGCCAGGGTTCACCCTCACGCTGGACGTGTCGGAGAAGGGCTACTGGTTCGAGGTTAAAGACACGACGGATCCGTGCGGCTTCAGGTTCATCAGTAACCAGCAGGGATTGATCTTCACGGCCCGGCCGATCCAGTGAACACGAGAGGTGTCAGTCAGGAGTGCTGCGTCTGAACATCCCTACACCCTCCTGAGCCAGCGTCGGCCGTGGATGCTGAAGTCCACGAGATCCTCTTCGCTCATGTTCGTGAAGCCGCGCGCCTTCAGGTCGCGCACGAGCTCCGCATCGACGTCGTGAATGCGGAACTCGACGAGGCGATCGATCTTCACGCTGCCATACCCGACCTCGCGCATCTGCCGGATGAACTCCGGCGTGACGTTGTGGATCCGCATCTTGACGAGATCATCGACATCGACATTCTTGTAGCCGAGATCGTTCAGCGCCTTGACGAACTCCGGCGTCACCCCGTGGATGCGCATGGCGACCAGATCGCTCGCACCGAGGCTCTTGTAACCGAGATCCGCGAATGCCTTGATGAACTCCGGCGAGACGCCGTGAATGCGGAACTGCACGAGTTGATCGAGATCCGCGTTCTTGAATCCGAGCTCCGCCATGCGCTTCACGAAATCCGACGACACACCGTGAATGCGGAGCTGAACGAGCTTGTCGATCGACAGATCGCGATAACCGAGATCGCGCATCTCCTTGATGAATTCCGGGCTGACGCCGTGAATGCGCATCTTGACGAGATCGTCGATGCTCGCCTGCCCGAGACCCTGCCGCTTTACTTCCTGCGCGAAGGCGGGCGTCGCGCCGTGGATGCGCGTCTTGATCAATTCGTCGCGATTGGGGTGGTAGCCGGCGTCGCGATAGCTCGTGACGTACTCACGACTGACGTCGTGGACCGCGAATCGCCAGATGTCGTCCATCGAGAGCGGTGTGTAGCCGAGGCGCGCCATGCCGGTGACGAAATCCTCGCTTCGCACGAACCGGAACTCGCCCGATCCACGGCCGTTCCTCATGCGGCCATCGAAATCGAACGTCCCTGCGTCGCGCTGCAGCGTGAAATGGACGGGGCCGTCAGCCTGTCGATCGGAGAGAGCTGAAACGCCGAAGCCGGCATTGCTGTCGTCGCGCTCGAGCTGTAGGTTGATGAGCCGCTCGTTGTTGCGCGTCCAGTAATTGGCCGTGTCAGAGTGCCAGGTCCCCGTAATGGGAGCACCAGTCGTGGGCTGGTCGCCGACGGCGACTGCGGTCAGGCATGCGGCAAGAAAAAGATGCTTCATGCCTGCTTAGATGGTTGGGTCGGTCCCAGGGTTGGAACTGGCATTCAGCGGTCGAGCAACCGCGGATCGGCCATCATCCGCGCGCGGAGCTGGCGGAATGCCTGACCCCGATGGCTCACGGCCGCCTTGCGCGCCCCATCGACCTCGCCGAGTGTGCAGCCGTACGGCGGGTAATAGAAGATGGGGTCGTACCCGAATCCATGCGTGCCGCGCGGTTCCCGCGCAATCTCGCCCGCAACGATGCCAATCGCTTCCGCGAGGATCGCGCCGCGATCCGCAAGCGTCGCGTGCGCAACGAATCGTGCGGGGCTCGTCGGCAATCCGCGCGCCTGCAGCTCGCGATAGATGGCGGCGAACTTCGTCGGATAGTGTGTGCCGTGCCACCGCGCGGAGTGGACCCCGGGTCCGTTGTCGAGTGCATCGATTTCGATCCCGGAGTCGTCGGCAACCGAGGGCAGGCCCGAATGCTCCGCGTAGTACAGCGCCTTCAATCGCGCGTTTGCGGCGAACGTGCTGCCGGTCTCCTCCGGCTCCGCGATCCCCGGGAACTCCGACAGCGTCCGCAGCTCGAACGGGATGCCGTGGAGAATCTCCAGGATTTCACGCTGCTTGCCGCGATTGGTTGTCGCGATCAGGATCGGAGTGCTCATTGTGCGGCGACTGCGGAGGCTGACGAAGGCTGACGAAGGCTGACGAAGGCTGACGAAGGCTGACGAAGGCTGACGAAGGAAACGGATTCTCCAAACGGAGCAACGGAGATAACGAAGACGAACGGAGGGTGCCCCTGCAATACGGCCGCAGAGACAGGCAGACGACGCGTCCGCCACGGCCGGCCTAAGCAACGTGTGCCGGCCCCACGGAGGTCACGCGAGATCCGGATACGAGCAACCCCGAATACCACGTTGTTCGTATCCGGACTCTCGCGTGACCTCCTGCCGCGCGAAGCGCGGCGCGGCGGACGCGTCGTCTCAGTGTCTCCGCGCCTGGCGCGTCTCAGCGTGACGCGGTGTTCTTCGTTTAACTCCGTTTTCTCCGTTGCTTCGTTTTTGAGATCCGTTTCCTCCGGCCCGCTCCGTCGTCTTCATTTCTTCACGAACTCTCCGACGACGCTCTTCTGCATCGCGATCAGCTCCTTGATGCCGTTGTCCGCCAGGTCCATCAGCGCATCGAGCGCGCGCTTGTCGAACGGCTGCCCTTCGGCGGTTCCCTGCAGCTCGATGAACCGTCCGTCGCCGGTCTTGACGAAATTCATGTCGACCTCGGCCTTCGAGTCTTCGTCGTACGCCAGGTCGAGCAGCGCCGCGCCGTCGACGATCCCGACGCTCGTGGCCGCGACATAATCGACGACCGGCACGTCGCGTATGAGCGCGAGCTCGCGCATGCGCTGCAGCGCGAGCACGAGCGCGACGAAGCCGCCGGTGATCGACGCGGTCCGCGTGCCGCCGTCCGCCTGGATGACGTCGCAATCGATCCAGATCGTGCGCTCGCCCAGATCCGTCATCTTCGTCACCGACCGCAAGGAGCGGCCGATCAGCCGCTGGATCTCCTGCGTCCGCCCGCCGACCTTGCCGGCGCTCGCCTCGCGCTGCGTGCGCGTGGAAGTCGCTCGCGGCAGCATGCCGTATTCCGCCGTCACCCAGCCCTTGCCGGTGTTGCGCAGGAACGGGGGCACCCGGTCCTCAACGCTGGCCGTGCAGATGACGCGCGTCCGGCCCACCTCGATCAAGACCGATCCTTCGGCATGCGCGAGAAATCCAGGAGTGAGTTTCGTGGGGCGAAGCTCCGAGGCAGAGCGTCCGTCACTGCGTGTCATGAGCAACCCATTCGAGGCTCTTGGCGAGCGGATGCCGCAGGTCCACATGACCCGCGAGGGTGTCGGCTTCCTTGCCGTCAATCAGGATCTGCACGCGTGTGATCGCGGGCAGGTTGACGGTCAGGGCATTGACGATCGTGTAGACCGTGAAGATTTCGTCGAGCGATCCGCCGGTGTGCTTCGTGCTCACCTCGGCCGAGAGATCCACGAACGCGTCGCCGCGCTCGGTCACAAACACGTCGCGGATCTTGGTCTCCGCCGGGATCGCCGAGACCAGCGGTGCGGAAGACTCGATCTGCGCTGCGACGATGGCGCGCGCCTGCTCGGGCACCGTCGCGGCGAACGGCACTTCGCGCTGCGTCCCTATGAGCTGCATGCCGTCGTCGCTCACGTAAAACAACGTCGCCGTGATCTTTCGCGCGGCCGCCGGAGGCTGCTGCGCGGCGGGAGTGGCCAGAGCAGACGCCGCCGCCGACGCCTCCGGTTTCGGCCCGTACCAGCGCGGAAGCCCTACGAAGAGCACGAGGCCGCCGGTCAGCGCCACCAGCAGGATGCCGGCGATTGCCGCGGCCCGCGCGTTCATCGCGTACCTGCCGCGGATGCGCCGCGGAAGCGCACAATGCCGTCGACGAGCGCCTGGACGATGCCACTCTGGTACTCGTCGGTAACCAGCTGCTGTTCCTGCTGCGGGTTGGTGAGGAAGCCCATCTCGACGAGGATCGCCGGCATGTTGGCACCGCCGAGCACGCGGAACGGCGCCTGCTGGATCGCGCGCCGGCTCATTGGAATCCGCTCGCGCAGCGCCGCTTCAACGGTTCGCGCGAAGGCCGCGGACTGATCGATGTAGCGCGCCTGCGCCATCTCCCAGAGGATCACTTCGATCTCGCGGCTGCCGCCGCCGAGCACCGGTAGCGACTCGGCGCCGCCGTGCGCGACGCGCTGCGCTTCGTCGCCGTACTCGGCGAGGTTCAGGTAAAAGACCTCCGCGCCGCTCAGCCCGGAACGGACCGACGCGTTCGCGTGCAGGCTGATGAAGAGATCCGCCTTGTTGTTGTTCGCCACGGCGGCGCGCTGGTCGAGCGGTAACGTCTGATCGCCGTCGCGCGTGAGCAGCACGCGCACGCCGAGCCGTCCCTCGAGCGTCCCTTTCAGCCGACGTGCCACCGACAGCGTGACGTTCTTTTCAAGCGTGCCTTTCTCTCCGCGCGCACCGTTCTCGTCGCCCCCGTGCCCGGGATCGATCACGATCGTGCGCAGCCCGCCGGGGGGCGGAAGCTCGAGAAGCGGTGGGGTCTCCGTCGCCGGAGGAAGCGCGGGTGCGGCAGTGCCGGGCGTCGCCGCGGTGTCCGTCTGCGCGACGAGATCGATCACGATACGCGTGACGCCGCCAGGCGCGGGTTGATCGGCGGTACGGAACGATCCGAAGCGCGGGCCGAGATCGAACACGATCGTCGTCGGCTGATCGCCCGGACGGATCGCCTGCACCACATCTGCACCTGTCGGGGGTGCCGGCGGCGTGGGCAATTGCGCGTCGAGCGCGTCCGCCTCGAATCGCACCAGCAGCCGTGCGCCTTCTTGCGTGACGGCATGCGGCGTGGCGGGAGCCACATCGAGCGTGACGCGCGTGAGATTGCCAAGCACTTCGACGCGACCGGCAATCCGCGGCATGCGGACATCACCGACCAGGATCAGGCGCGACGGCTTCCGCAGCTCGAGCGGCGAGCCGAGAATCGGCGCGAGCGCGCGGCTGACGAAATCCACCGGCACGAGCCACGTGTGGCTTTCGTACACCGGCGCCGCCGGCAGCGAGATCATCCGTCCCGCCACCGACGCGAGCGGTTGCTGCGCCGTCAGCACGATCGTCTGGTTGTTGACGCTGATGGTGAGGCCGCCGGCCAGCGCGTCTTCGCGCACGGTGAGCGTGAACAGCCGTGCCAGATCATCGAGCGCGAACATCTCCTGTCCGGACACCGTGCGGACGGCAAGCGGCTGACGAGCGCTGCGCGAGAAGACGGTGTACGGAGCCGCCGGAGCCGGCGCCTGAGCCGCGAACGTTGCGATGGTGAGCACGATCGCCGCGGCCGCAACTGCCGCGGACAAGACTCTCGCATGCAAGGTAAGCAATGATCGCATGAATTTCGTCATATGATGACGCGGCCGATCATTGTGCTCACGTCGAGGTGCGTTCATGCGATCGAGGTTCAGTCTTGCGGCGGCAGCCGCAGCACTTCTTATTAGCGTCGGCGCTCGTCTCACCGCGCAAGGTCCCCCGGCACAACCACCGACTCCCGCGCCAGCAGGGCAAGCGCCCGCGACGGCTCAGCCACCCGGCGGCGGCCGCGGCCGTGGACAGGCAACGTTTCCTGCACAGCAGCGTGCGCCGGGTGATCCTGCTGTCATTCAGCGCGGCAAGACGCTGTACGAGATCAATTGCCGTCTATGCCACGGCGCCGATCTTCGCGGCGGCGACATGGGCGGCGTCAACCTGCTGCGGTCGCCGTTGGTATTGAACGACGAGGACGGCGAACTGATCCTGCCCGTCGTGCAGACCGGACGGCAGAATCCCGGCATGCCGGTGATGCCGCCATTCCCGTTGCCTCCCGACGACGTGAAGGCGATTGCCGAGTACATTCATAGCGTGGTCGCGACGGCGCGGCCACAGGGCGCACCCCCTGCCGGCGCCGAAGTCGCGCTGAATATCGTCGTGGGCGACGCGAAGGCTGGCGCGGCGTACTTCGCGTCGAAGTGCGCGTCGTGTCACTCCGCAACCGGCGATCTGCAGGGCATTGCGTCGCGCGTATCCGAGCCGATGCAGCTGCAGAATCTCTGGGTCGCGGGCATCGGCGGTGGCGGCGGACGCGGAGGCCGCGGCACTGCGGCAGGCGCTGCGCCAACAGAGGCGTCGAGTCGGCGTCCGGTCACCGTCGCGGTCACGACCGCCGATGGTCAGCGCGTGCAGGGACGCCTCGATCGCATCGATGACTTCATCGTCACGCTGACGTCTGCCGATGGCCTGCAGCGTACGTTCCGACGAGTGGGGGACGTGCCGAAGGTTGAGATCACCGATCCGCTCGACGGGCACAAGAAGCTGTTCGTGCAATACACCGATAAAGACATCCACGACGTGACCGCCTATCTGGTGACTTTGAAATGACGCGCACTGATCGCTTTCTCTTAACGGCCGCACTGGCGATTGCGCCGGTCTTCCTGTGGGCGCAGGGGCAGGCGCAACCGCAACCGCAACCGCAAACCCAAACACAGGGACAGGGCCAGGGCGGAACGCAGGTCCAGGGCGGCGCCGCCATCACCGCCCCGGGCAACGCGGCGCAGGGCGGTCTCGATCCCGCATCGCTGCTCAAGCCGCTCGGCGATTCCTGGCCGAGCTATTCGGGAGACTACACGGGACGGCGCTACAGCTCGCTCTCGCAGATCAACCAGAGCACCGTCAAGAACGTCACGCTCGCGTGGACGGCGCACCTGTCGACTGCGACCGGACCGACCGGCTTCGGCGGGTTCGGCGGGGGCCGCGGCGGCGGTTCGGCGCCTGTGATCATCGGCGGAGAAGGGACGGGCGAGTTCGCGTCGCCCGGAGGCGCGAACGTGAAGGGCGCGGTCCTGCAGATCGACGGAATCCTCTACGTCACGGCACCCGATCACGTGTGGGCGCTCGACGCGCGCGACGGCCACGAACTGTGGCATTACTTCTGGAAGACCCGCGGCGGCACCCACATCGGCAACCGCGGCGCGGCGTTGTGGCACAACTATCTGTTCTTCGAGACCCCCGACAACTACCTCGTCTCGCTCGATGCCCGCAGCGGCAGGGAGCGCTGGCACGTCGAAATCGCGAGCTTCGCCGAGCAGTATTTCTCGACGATGGCGCCGCTCATCGTCGGCGATCATTTGCTCGTCGGTACCGGCAATGACCTCGATGCGCCGGGCTTTCTCCAATCGTTCGATCCCGAGACGGGCAAGGTGAAGTGGAAGCTCTATACCGTGCCGATGAAGCCGGGCGATCCCGGACTCGACACGTGGCCGAACCTCGACGCGGCGCGACACGGCGGCGGGCAGGTCTGGATTACCGGCGTCTACGATCCCGAGACGAAGCTCTATATCTTTGGCACCGGCAATCCAACACCGGGCTACACGGGCGCGAGTCGCAAGGGGGACAACCTCTACACGTGCTCTCTCGTAGCTGTCAACGTGGATACCGGCAAGATGGCGTGGTACTACCAGACGTCGCCGCACGATACGCACGACTGGGACTCGGCGCAGACGCCGATCCTGATCGATGCGACCATCAGCGGCCGCGCGCGCAAGCTCGTCTCGACCGCGGCACGCAACGGCTTCTTCTTCACCGTCGATCGTGTCACGGGCGAGCCAGTCGCGACCGCGCAGTACGGGACGACAACGAACTGGTCGCTGGGACTCAGGAAGAACGGCGCGCCCGACCCGAATCCTGAGAAGGAAGCGACGGTCGCAGGATCCTTCGTCTCACCGGTCGAAGGCGGCGTGACCAACTGGCCGCCGCCGGCCTATTCACCCGACACGGGTCTGTTCTACGTCCACGAGCGCAACGGCTTCAACCTGGTTTACCTGACCGAACCGGATCCTCGCGGGTCCATGGGGCTCGGCGGAAAAGTCGTGGCACCGGTCGGGTCGTATCCGAGCTCTCTGACAGCGATCGATCCCAAGACCGCGAAGATCGCGTGGCGGCACCAGTTCCCCGGCGTCAACGGCGCGGCAGGCCAGGGCGGGCTGCTCGCAACGGCCGGTAAGCTCGTATTTGGAGGGGACGGCGGCGGCAACTTCGTTGCGTTCGATGCAACCAATGGCAAGCCGCTGTGGCACTCGCGCATCGGGACGATCAGCAATGCGCCCCAGACCTACGCGGTCGACGGCCAGCAGCACCTGCTCGTCGCGGTGGGTGATACGTTGTACGCCTTTGCACTGTATTGACGGAGGAGGTGGACCGGAGGATGGCAGCATTCGGGTGACTCCGACAGCCGGCAACCGCCGTCTGACCACCGTCTTAATGCCCCGCTTGCGGCCTGTCGTACAATAGAGGAGAAAAGGGGGCGAACCAGATTCGACGGGAGTACGGTTCCGTAGGATGCGTGCCGAGGACCATCAACCTCGTTAAAAGATGGAAACAACCTAACTGCGGATACGCAGCTCGCTCTCGCAGCGTAAAAACCTGTGAGCGTCCGTCCTCATCAGCCTGTGGGTGGGGAACGGATGTCATTTCAGCAGGCTGGCTGACCTCGGCCGTCCCGGACGAGAGCAGTGAGATTTTCCGGGGTTGGTTTCCGGCGGCTCTGGCCGTTTCTTTACGCCGGGAGCGACACTTCAGAAGCGGATACGCATCGTAGATTCCTGCGGGGATGTATTTTCGGACCCGGGTGCAACTCCCGGCGCCTCCACCAACCTTCGCTCGCCGGGCTATCGCAGGCGCGCGGCGAGTCGAAGGCTCACCCAACCCCTATTTGGCCTGCTGTCGTCCTGACTGCTTCCATTCGCACCGCACCTCTCATCTCGGACCTCGGACCTCGGACCTCGCGCCTCGGCAGTTTTGTCAAACTACTGTCACAGTTAAGTTTGCAGTCTTGACTTGGCTGATCCGGACCTCGATAATGCGAGGTGGATGTCCCCCGAGCAGTCCGAAAGTCCGATCGACGCGTTGCAGGCGCAGCTGCGGCAGACGCTCGACGCTCATCTAGCGTCGCTGGCCCAGCAGTACGAGCAGGCGATTGCCGATGCACGTCGCGCCGCGTCGCAGCAGGCTGAGCAGGCGGTCACCACACGGCTCGAGGCGGTCGAGGTCGAGTGGGCGAGCCGACTCGAATCGGAGGTCGCATCTGCGCGCGCCGAAGCACAGCGGCATCTCGTCACGGAGGTGACCAAGGTCCGCGTCGAAGCGGAGCAGCTGTCGGCCGAATCTGCGGCGCGTCTCCGTGAGGAACTCGAGGCCGCGCTCGCCGCCGAACGCCAGCGCGCGGAATCGCTGGTCCAGGCGGAAAGGCGCCGCGCGGAGCAGGAACTTGACGCCGCGCGTCGGGAAGCGCGTGAGGCGGCCGATCGTCTGGAGCAGGCGACGCGAGCGCGGACGCAGGCGGAGGAACAGGCACGCATGCAGGCCGAAGCCCATTTCGCGGCGCAGGCACAGCTCACGCGTGAAGCGCGCGAGGCGGCCGATCGTCTGGAGCAGGCGACGCGAGCGCGGACGCAGGCCGAGGAACAGGCACGCACGCACGCCGAGGCGCATTCCGGCGCGCAGGCACAGCTCGCGCGTGAAGCGCGCGAGGCGGCCGATCGCCTCGAGCAGGCGACACGAGCGCGGACGCAGGCGGAGGAACAGGCACGCACGCACGCCGAGGCGCATTCCGCCGCGCAGGCACAGCTCGCGCGTCACGCGGAGGAGCTGAAGCGGCAGCCGAAAACGACCGCTGGAACCGGCATCAACGTGGTCGAAGGTCTGCGTGCGATCGACGGGTCACGCACGCTGAGCGAAGCGCTCGGCACGGTGCTGCGGCACGCCTCGTCGATTGCACCGCGCGGCGCGGTATTTCTCATCAACGGCGCACGGCTGAAATCCTGGAGGACCGTCGGGTTTCCCGAGTTCGATGCGCAGCCGTTCGAGTCCGCGATCACCGGCACGGGTCTGCTCGCGCACGCGATTCAGACGGGCGAGGCTGTCGCCTCAGGCCCATCGCAGCCGCCGCCGACGTTCGCGTCGCTTCCAGGCGATCTCTCCGCGCTCGTCGTCCCCGTTGTCGTCGGCGGACGCGCGGTCGCTCTGGTGTATGCGGACAACGGCGGCAACAGCGAAATCGCGGCAGCGTGGGGCGACGCCGTCGAGAGCCTGGTGCGGCACGCGTCGACGCACCTGGCGCTGCTGACCGCGATGCGGACGGTCCAGGCCGTTGGCGCAGGTGCGCCTGTGGGCACCGGCGGCGCCGTCGCGCCCGAAGGCGACAGCCACGATCAGAGCGCGCGCCGATACGCGCGGCTCCTCGTCTCGGAAATCAAGTTGTACAACGAGGCGGCCGTCCGCGCGGGACGACAAGAGCGCGACCTGCTTCGCCGGCTGCGGCCCGAGATCGATCGCGCGCGCCGGCTTTACGAAGAACGGATCTCCGCCGCGGTCGGTGCGCGCGGCGCGTACTTCCAGCAGGAACTCGTGCAGACCCTCGCGGATGGCGACCCCGCGCTTCTCGGCAATTCCTGATGTTCTCTGCACTGCGCGCACGCAGCATCTTCATCGTGTGCTGCGCGATCGGTCTCCAGTTGCCGGTTGCCGGTTTCCAGTTGCCGGTTGGCAGTTCGCAGTTGCCGGTTGCGGGTTCCCAATCGGCAGCCGACCAGCAACCTGTCCCCACCGCTCATGCGGCGCTGCCGCAGGACGTCGACGATTACTGGCTCGTTCCGTCGGCGCGTGAACGGAAGGCAGGAGCGACCACCGCGCTCGCTGTCGCTCAGACAGCCTATGCCGGCGGCAATTACGCCGCGGCGCTGGCGTCCGCGCAGCACGCCGCGACCGGCCAGAGCGCACTCGGCGATTACGCGCTGTATTACCAAGGGCTCGGCGAACTCCGTCTTGCGCGTCCGGCCGACGCGGAGAAATCGTTCGACACGTTGATCGAGCACAAGCCAGGCGGCTATCTTGCGGTCGCCGCTGTTCTCGGCAAGGGAGAAGCGGCGGAAAGCCGTGGCGATCACGCCGCGGCGGCCGCCCTCTACGAGACGCTCACGTCGGTGAAGACGATCGCGCCTGAAGACGTGCTGGCGCGTCTGGGGCGCGCGGCGCTGGCGGCCGGCGACAAATCGCGCGCCGCGCAGGCCTACCTGCGCATCTATTACGAATTCCCCCTGAGCGAGGCCGCGGGCGGGGCCGCGACGGCGCTGAGCGGGTTGCAGGATCAAATCGTCCGCACGAGTTACAAGGCCGATCTCTCGCGCGCGCTGTTGCTCTTCGGCGCGAAACGCTATCAGGAGGCGCGGACGGCGTTCCAGGACCTGCAGAAGCAGGTCTCGGGTGATGATCGTGAAGTCGCGGAGCTTCGCATCGCCGAATGCGAGTACTTCCTGAAGCGCTACGCGGCGGCGCGCGATGGGCTGCAGCCGTATCTCGAAAACGCCTCGCGCCGCGCCGAGGCGCGGTTCTTTTATCTCAGCGCGATGCGCGAGCTCGGCGCATCGGATCAGTTCGGGTTGCTCACGCGCCAGCTCGTCGCCGATTTTCCCGACAGCTCGTGGGCGGAGGAAGCGCTCAATAATCTCGGCACGCATTACATTCTCGCCAACGAGGACGAACTCGCCGCGCAGGCGTTCCGAGAGGCGTACGAAAAATTTCCGAACGGCCAGCATGCCGAGCGCGCCGCATGGAAGTACGGCTGGTACGCGTACAAGACCGGCCACTACGACGAGACCGAGCGGATCTTCAGCGCCGCGGCGACGAGCTTCCCGCGGTCCGACTATCGGCCGTCCTGGCTCTATTGGTCCGCGCGGGCACGCGCGCGCACCGGCGATCGCGCGATGGCCGACGCGCGCATGCGTCTCGTGTTCACTGACTACATGAACTCGTACTATGGCCGCCTCGCGCGGCGGCAACTGGCGGGGCAGCAGGCCGCGCGTCTCGGGACGAATGCGTCGGACGACACGCTGGCTGTGCCGGCCGCCGCGCGCGCACCCGGTCGGCCTGCGTCGGAGCCTCCGCCGAACGCGGTCCTCATCCGGCAACTGCTCGCGGCCGGACTGCTCGAAGATGCATTGAACGAGCTGCGATATGCCCAGCGGATTTCGGGCTCCTCGCCCATCATCGACGCCACCACCGCATGGGTCTATCACGAACGAGGTGAGTTCCGCCGTGCCGTCGTACTGATGCGCCGCGCATATCCGCAGCATCTCGCGGTCGGCGGAGAAGGACTGCCTGCCGAGATCCTTCAGATCATTTTCCCGCTGACCTATTGGAGCGCGATCCAGCGCAATGCGAGGCTGCGCGGCCTCGATCCGTACGTGGTGACGGCATTGATCGCGCAGGAGTCGACCTTCGATCCCGAAGCGCACTCGTCGGCGAACGCATGGGGCCTCATGCAGATCGTTCCCGCCACCGGCCGGCGGCTGGCGCGGAGCATCGGCATCCGCCGCTTCAACACCACGATGTTGACCAATCCCGACATCAACATCCGCATGGGCACGCTGTTCTTCTCGGGACTCGTCAAGCAATTCGGCGGCGCGTACTATGCGCTGGCGAGCTACAACGCCGGCGAGAGCCGGGTTGTCCGCTGGAAGATGGAGCGCCCGGGGCTGGACGAAGACGAGTTCATCGACGACATCCCGTTCCCGGAGACGCAGAACTACGTCAAACGGATCCTCGGCACCGCGGAGGATTACCGGCGGCTTTATCGCGAGGGCGCGAGCGGGCCGGGTGCCGTCAAGGCGTCTGCAACAGCGAAGGCGGCCGTCGCGTCGAATCCCGCCGCGACGAAGAAGAAGGTCACGCCGGCGAAGAAGGCCGCGCCGAAAACGAAGAAACGCCGCCGCTGATCAGGCTCAAGACTGAGGGCTCATGACTGATGCTGGCTTAAGGCTGGGCCCTGGGCCGCCCTGAGCCCTGCGTCGTAACGCCGTGGGCCCTACGGAAACGAGATCACTTCATAAAGCGTCATCTGCGGATCGCTCGCCAGCACGCGCAGATGCCGCGCGAACGGCTCGAGCCGCGCTCGGATCTCTGCCTGCCGCGGCCCCCACATGTCCCAATGGATTGTGAGGTAACGCACATGCCGTCGCGCGAGCGCCGCGAACGCGTCTGTCGAAGGAAACGAGCTGAGCATCGGCGCCGCCTGACGGAAATCCGCCGGGATTACATCGCTGTAGCCGTTGACGAGCGGCATCCAATGTGCGGTCGAGAAGAGCATGTACTGCGCGTGGAGCGGAAAGGTGGCCCGCTCGCCGTAGAACGGGAACTCCGCGACAGGACCGCGCGGCAGCTTCGCGAGTACCGCGTACGCGGCGGGCGTTTGGGGGGCGCGTTCCCACGGAAACGGCAGCACGTTCAATTCCGCGATGGCGGCAATCGGCAGTATCGCCGCAACGAGCGACCGCCAGCGTGTCGGGGTGACGCCAAGCAGCCCCTCAATCGCGATGGCTGCGAACACCGCGAGTGAAAGCACCACCACGACTCCAAGTCGCGCTGGCGCTCTCAGGAACGCGAACAGCGGAAAGTAAAAGAGGAGGCGGTAAAGCCCCGCGTTCGGCCCGAACGACGCCCAGAACGCGAGCACCCCGATCGATCCATACAGCATCGCCGTCTCACGTGACGCCCGATCGCCGGAAGCGGCGCGCCGCATCGCGATTGCGATGCCGGCGATGCCGAAGGCGAGGACGAGCATCCCGGGGAACAGCGGCTCGGTGAATCGTTCGAAGTGCGCCGCGATGTCGAGCAGCCATCGATGCGCGTGCGCCGGCGACGCGAGGTAACTTTGCGGGTTCGCCGCCCAGCGCGCCGCATCCTGCAGCGTCCGATGGAACCCGGTCTCCTGCTGGACCCTCAGGTAGGGCAGAAAGAACGGCAGAAGGCAGACGATCGACATCAGCGCGGCCGTCACGATTGCCGTCCAGTACTCGCGCGATGCCCAGAGCCGTCGCGATCCGGCAAGGACCAGTACGCCGATTCCCGCCATCAATGCGGCGAAGATGCCGTAGTAGGCGCACGACAGCGCCTGCGCCACCAGCGCCACGCCGAGCCAGCCACCTCTCGGGATCGACGGCGCATCCGCGAGACGGTGCAGCAGCAACATCGCGAGCGGCAGGCCGCCCGTCATCAGCAATTGAATGTGAGACGAATGCGTCGTGACGTACGGACAGCACGCGTACAGGACCGCGGCGATCGCGGAGGCCCTGTTGTCCTGCGTGAGGTAGTGCATCAACAGGTACGCGCACACGAACGCGGACGCGATTGAAAACAACACGACGCTGTTGTGCGCCGCGTACGGGTTGCGCGTGACCCAGTACACGGGAGCCGCGAGCACGCCTGCAGCCAGATTTGCTTCCGAGTACGCGAGCGTCGTGCGATGCGGGTAGAAGATGTTCGCGTTGAACATGTCGCCTGGATCGACGACGAGCGTGCGCGCGACCCACGCGACATTCCAGATGCTGTACTGACCGTCGCCGCCGATCGTGCGGCCAAGATGGCCCAGGCCGGCCGTCAACGGCCAAGTCATGAGGACCGACAGGGCAGCGCCCGCGACCGAGACCAGGAACAATTCGCGCGGCCGCGCGATGGTGCCGGCGGGAACGTCCATGTAGAATTGCAGTCATTCTATCCGCAAACCTTGTTGCCGCCGTGCTCGCCGCGCTCGTCGCGGCGGCCGCCGCGTGGCTGTCGTCCGGCACGATTGCGCTGGATGCGACGGCCGCTGTGCGCATCGGCCTCCTCCCGCGAGATCCGATGCATCTGGCTGTCGCGGCGCTCATCGGTTTCGTCGTGCTCGCGATCGGTCTTCGCGGTGAGCGCGGACGCGGCGTCACCATTGCCGTATCGCCCCTGGTGCTGCTGTTCCTGCCGTGGCTGCCGTTGCGCGTGCCGGCTGCACTCCTCATCTGGTCTGGCGGGTTAGAATCGCTCGTCTGGATTGCGGCGGTGATCGCGCTCGCGGCCGTCGCGGTCGGGGATTTGCCCTACGTCGCGATCTCCGTGCCGCCGCGAACACAAGCCTGCATTGCCGCCGCGTTGTCTTTCACCGTATTCTCGCTGGCAGCCTGGTGCGCCTCGCCGGTGATTCCCGCTGGGGACGAGCCGCATTACCTCATCATCACGCAAAGCCTCCTACGCGACGGCGACATCCAGATCGAGAACAATCATCGCCGCGGCGATTACCGCGAATACTCCGCCGTCGATCTGAGGCCGGACTTCATTCGACCCGGACGTAATGGCGCGATCTATTCCATTCACGCGCCGGGGCTGCCCGCGCTCATTCTTCCGGCGTTTGCGATCGCCGGGTATCGCGGCGTTGTCGTCTTCCTGATTATGGTCGCGTCGGCAGTGTCGGGCCTCGCGTGGTGGCTCGCGTGGAGGGTGACGCACAGTAGGTCTGGGGCCTGGTTCGGGTGGGCCGCGGTCGCGCTCTCCGGTCCGTACCTCCTCGAGACGTTCACCGTGTATCCGGACGGCGCCGGCGCAGCCGTCGTGTTGACCGGTTTCTGGGCGCTGCTGCGGGCAGACTGGGACCGCGCGACGCAAGGCGTGGCGTGGCGGCCCTGGCTGCTGCACGGCGCTGCGCTGGCGACGCTCCCGTGGATCCACACGAGGTTCTCGGTGCTGGCGGCAACGCTTGGCGGCCTCGCGCTCATTCGGCTCACACGGACGCCGAACGCCGTCGCGAAAGCGATCGCTTTGCTGGCCGCCCCCGGGCTGAGCGCGATCGCGTGGTTGTGGTTCTTCCTCTATGTGTACGGCACGCCCGATCCTTCGGCGCCTTACGCCGGACAGATGCAGAACTCGTTTGCCTTCTTTCCGGACGGCTTTGGCGGCCTGCTGTTCGATCAGGGCTTCGGCCTGGTTGCGAGCGCGCCCGTCCTGATCCTTGCGTTCGGCGGTTTTTTCCGAGAGCGGCGCTTCGCTGCCGCGTGGTTCATCGTCGCGACGCCATACCTGCTCACGGTGACGACGTTCGCAATGTGGTGGGCGGGCTGGAGCGCACCGGCGCGGTTCTTCGTGCCGGTGCTGCTGCCGCTGGCCGTTCCCACCGCGTCCGCGTGGCTGATGATTCGCTCGCGCGGGCTGCGCGCTTACGCGCTCGCGCTGCTCGTCATCAGCGCGTGGATGGCGCTGGTGCTCGCCGCCGGAGGGGGCGGACACCTGGGCTACCACGCCCGCAATGAGGCGGGGATGACGCCAGCTCCCTGGCTCAAATGGGCAGCGCACGTCGTCGATCTCACGGCGGCGGTTCCGGCCTTCGTGCCGCTCCCTGTTGGAAGCGGGCTCGCCGCGCGCCAGGCGGCGGCGCGCTCCGGACTCATCATCGTCCTGCCATGGATCGTTTGCGGCGGTGCAGCGGCATTCGCGCTGCACGCCTTCGCCCGGCGGCGGCTGCGACATCACGTCGGCCTCGTTGCGACGACGACGATCATCTTCGCTGTGGCGGCGACCGTGGCCGTGTCGGCGGGATGGCGACTGCAGCGTGACGATTCCGTCGCGACCGAGCGAGGGCAAATCGAAGCACTCGCCGCCGCGGCCAGGACCGAGATCCTCGCCGTCGATCTCACCGGACGCCGGCGTCTCACGATCGACGAGCTCGTCTCGCGCATGCGGATCGAGGTTCACGTTGTCCCGACGAGCCGTCCGGGATCTCGCGTCAATCGCCCGCTCGTGACACTGTCGGGGATCCCTGCGGGTGATTATCGCCTCACGGTTCATCAGCATGGCGCCGACGGCTGGATCATGGCGTGTGTGGGCGCCGATCGCGATCCATTCGCGCTGCTGACCGAGCCCATCGCGAACATGACGGAAGCAAGCGTGCTGCGCTTTCCAGTAGACGTGCGGTCGCTCCTGGTGCGGGGCGACGAGGATGCAGCCCGTCACGTCGATGCCGTCGTGCTGCAACCGCTGCGCATCCTGCAGAGTGACAGCAAGCCGGCGGCCGGATTCGCGCGACGCGCGGTCCGCTACACGGGCATGACGGCGTTCTTCATGGACGACCGCGCGTTCCCCGAACCGAATGCGTTCTGGATTGGCGGCGCCAGGGAATCGGACGTCGTGCTGCTCCCCGACCATCCGCGCTCGTCGCAGCCGCTGCTGCTGCGCAACGCGCCCGTCGACAACGTGGTCACGCTCTCGTCGGGATCATGGCGGGAGGAATTGAGGATGACGGCCGAGGAAGAACGCCGCGTTGAGGTTCCCATCGACCCTGCTCATGAGGGAGTGCTGCTCCGCATGCGCTCCGCGGGGGGCTTCCGTCCGTCGGCTGCGGATCCAGGCAGCCGCGATACGCGGTTTCTCGGTGTTTATGTGAGAGTGCCCTGAGATGCGAGGTCCGAGGTCCGAGGTCCGAGGTCCGCGAAGCGGCGAACGCGGGCCAACCGACAACCGCTAACCGACAACCGTTAACCGTTAACCGTTAACCGTCAGTACCGGTAGACCCGCACCCGCGATCCCGTGTCTCCGGATGAAAACGTGGCGATTGCATCCGCTCCAGCGGCGATCGAGGTTGGCCGCGGAAACGACGTGACGCGGACGGCATCCCGCGTTGCGACACGGAACGCGGCGGGGTTGAATCGAGCCAGCCAGTCAACCATCCCGCGGACCGGCTGCCCGACGCTATTCAGCGCGTCCAGCGCAGAGGCGCAGCAAAACGGCACACGAATTACACTTCCGCTAGAATGCGCCGAATGAAGAAGTCGATTCTCATCCTGATGCTCGCGGCTGTGATGCCGTATTCGTATGCCGCTCAAGACACTGCGATCCTGCAGCGCACTGAGGCGCCGGAGCACGGCGTCTGGGTCGACGCGCTCGATTTGAGCAAGGCGCCGATCCGCCGGCCGCGCGGACAGCGCGGCTCAACGACTCCGCCGCCGCCGCTCACCTTCGTGCTCGGCGGTGTCACGTACCCGCACGCGCTGCCGCTCGCATCCGATGGCGACATCGCGATCGATCTCGGCGGTGCCGCCACGCGGTTCGCGTCGATGGTCGGCATCGACGACAGCATGAAGACCGGCGGCAGCGTCGTCTTCGGCATCTGGGTCGACGGAAAGAAGGTGGTGGAGACCGGCGTCATGCACGGCGGTGATGCGCCGAAGATGATCTCCGCCGATCTCACCGGCGCGAAGCGGTTGGTGCTCGCGACAATCGACGCGAACGATGGACCGGCGGGCGATACCGCGGAGTGGGGCGGCGCGCTCATCACGATGGCGACGGGTCGTCAGGAACAGCCGCGCATCGTCGCGGCAGTCGACGAACCCGCGCCGTCGATCGCCTCGAGCCGATCCGCCGTGCCGATGATCAATTATCCGCGTGTCACCGGCGCCACGCCCGGCCGTCCATTCCTGTTCAGAATTCCCGCGTCAGGTGACGGGCCGCTGACGTTCTCCGCGAGGAACCTGCCTGCGGGCCTTACCCTTGACGCGAACACGGGCATCATCGCGGGCGCACTGAAGCAGCCGGGTCGGACGGAGGTCGCCGTAACAGTGAAGGGACCCAAAGGAGAGAGCAGCAGCACCGTCATCACCATCGTTGGCGGACCCGACGCCCTCGCGCTGACGCCTCCGCTCGGCTGGAATTCCTGGAACGTGTGGGCCGCGCAGGTGGACGATGCGAAGGTGCGCGCGGCTGCGGACGCGATGGTGAACACCGGGCTCGCCGCGCAGGGCTATACCTACATCAACATCGATGATGCATGGGAAGGAAAGCGCAACGCGGCCGGAGAGATCACGTCGAACGAAAAATTCCCGGACATGAAGGCACTCACCGACTACGTCCACGGCAAGGGCCTCAAGATCGGGCTCTACTCGTCGCCGGGGCCGCGCACGTGCCAGCGGGTTTTCGAGGGCAGCTACCAGCACGAAGAACAGGATGCGCGCACGTGGGCGAAATGGGGATTCGATTACATCAAGTACGACTGGTGCTCGTATTCCGAGATCGAGACCGCGCGTGAGCAGACGCCGCTGCCCGGGTTGAAAATGCCGTATCAGGTGATGCGCGCCGCGCTCGACAAGCTCGATCGCGACTTTGTGTACTCGCTGTGTCAGTACGGCTGGGGAAACGTGTGGGAGTGGGGCGACGAGGTCGGCGGCAACCTGTGGCGCGTCACGGGCGACATCACGGATACGTGGCCGTCGATGTCGGGCATTGGATTTCAACAGACCGGGCACGAGAACTACGCGGGGCCGGGACACTGGAACGACACCGACATGCTCGTCGTGGGGCAGGTGGGCTGGGGACGCGCACCAACTCCGCGTCCGACGAATCTCACGCCGAACGAACAGCTCACGCACATTTCACTATGGGCGCTGCAGGCAGCGCCGCTGCTCATCGGCGCCGATCTCTCGCGCGCCGACGACTTCACGATCGACCTGCTCGGCAACCACGAAGTCCTCGCGGTCAATCAGGATCCCTTGGGGAAGGCGGCCGCGCGGATTGCGACCAACGCGTGGACGCAAGTCTGGGCGCGTCCGCTTTCAGATGGGACGATGGCAGTGGGGTTGTTCAACCGTGCGCCGGAGGCGATGCAGATGAACGTCAAATTCGCCGACATCGGCCTCGCGGACAATCAGCCGGTGCGATTCCTCTGGACGCAGAAAGATCTAGCGGCCGACACCAACAACGTGTACGAGACGACCGTGCCGCGGCACGGCGTGGTGTTCGTAAGGATCGGCCGCCCTCAGAATCGGACGACCCCCCCGAAGTAGGGGCCTTTGAGCGTCATCGTGCCCTGATCGAGTTTCACCTTGTAGAAGACGTCGAGCGAGCGGTAGCCCACCTGCGCGCCGAGGTGATCGTTGAAGTTGACGGTGCCGTACAAATCGAAGTCGTAGTACTTGCCGCCGTACTTTTTGGGATCGGCGGTCGCGTCAGGCAGCTTGAAGAAGCTGAACTCGCCGGTGATGGAGATGTTGGGCACCACGTAGCCGCGGCCGATGACACCAATCGCGGGGATCGGCGCTTTCGCTTCGGTGAACTCGCTGCCGATGAGCGGCGCGGACAGCGTGGCATTGATGTTCGTGTACTTTGCTTCGAGCAGCATGCCGACGAAGCCGCGGTCGACGTAGACGAAATCCCATTCGTACCCGAAGCGATACGCCTTCCACTGCAGGTCCGTCGTGACGGGCACGCCAAGCGTAAACCGCTGACCATTGAACACGAAGGTGCGCGTCACGGTGCTCTGCGCCGTGTACTCGATCGGCGTGTACTCGAAGCGGAATTTGTGTTTCGTGGCCGCACGCAGCACGATTTTCAGCTGCTTGAAGTTCGTCTTCTCGATTCCGAGATCGTTGACGAAGTCGATCGTGTCGCCTGCGATTCCGAGCGATTCGCTCGAGATGGAAATCGCGGGCGACGGATTCCAGATCGATCCCCCGAGTTCCACGTGATAAGTCTCGCCCGTCGCGCGATCGGACCCGACCGGGCGCGCGCCGTACTGCGCGGCGGCGGGTGATGCGGCGCAAAGGCCGGCAAGCAAGCAGACAAGAGTCGCAATCGGACGGATGCGCATGAGTCGTTCTCGCCCCGGGTAGTGTTCTGGAACGGTTTCGCAGGAGCCTGCTGGGAGAGGCTTGTCGAGGATAGCACAAGACGGGACGACGGAGGACGGTTGTCGGAGGACGGACCGAGGTCCGAGGTCCGAGATCCGACGTCCGAGATCCGACGTCCGAGACCGACGCGCGCACTTGAAGCCTGAAGCCTGAAGCCTGAAGCCCGACGGATCCATGCGGTATACTGCGCGGGCAGCATGAGTGCGGAGGAACGGTCATGGGAAAGGCCCGCTCTCGTCACGCGCGTCTGTCGCTCGACGGCCCACACGTTGAACGCGCGTACCGCAATCTGAAGGCGGGGATCGTCGAAGGGCGCTACCGTCCGGGGGCGCCGTTGTCTGAAGTGTCGCTCGCGAGCGAGCACGGCATGAGCCGCACGCCCATCCGCGAAGGGCTCGCGCGCCTTTGGCAGGAGGGCTTTCTCGAGCGCGTGCTCGGCCATGGCTATTTCGTTTCACGAGTAACAGTTCAGCAAATCCACGACACGTTCGACGTGCGGCGCCTGCTCGAAGGGGCCGCTGCGGCCCGGGCGGCTGAACTGGTGACCGACGGTGAGGTCGGGCGGCTCCGTCACCTCGCCGCCGTGCCGATCGCCTCCGATCAGGATTACCGCCTCGCCGAGTCTGCGAACGTCCAGTTTCACGTCGCCATCGCAAAGTGCGCGCGTAACGGTCTCGCGCTCGAGTTGATCGAGCGATGCCTGGCGCAGATCGATCGCTTCATGTTGCTCGGTGTCAGCTTCGGTCCCTTCCAGGAAGCGGCGGCGAATGCGCACCTGGAAATTGTCGAAGCGATTGCGCGTCACGACCCAGACTCGGCGCGCGCGCGCATGGAAGAGCATCTCGATTGCGGCAGCAGGCTGATGAAAGAGGCGCTCATGCGCGGCCATCTCGCCGTGTCGATGTAGCGCTCGTCCCGGCAGGCTCCTGCGACCCGGCCTCCCCGCGGTACCACCACTCAGCACCCGACACCTCACATCTCATCCCGGCACCACGCTTGCTGTATACACCCTGTATATCGGGCTGGCCGTGTCGAAGCGCTGGTACATCATCAACATACGCTCGACCATGACGGCTGGAATCCATGAAATGGAATGACGGGTTCCAAAAGATCGAATCGTTCGTCGGGAGGAGTTTTCATATGAAGCGCGTCTTGATTGGGATGCTGCTGGCGGGCTTCGTAGCCGCGAGCGCGTCCGCCCAGCAGGGCACCACCGAGCTGCGTGGCCGGGTTCAGGATCCGCAGGGAGCGGTCCTGCCAGGTGTCACTGTGGTCGTTCGCAACCAGGCGACCGGAATGTTTCGCGAAACGGTCAGTGGTTCGGACGGCACGTTCATCGCCAGCGCGCTCGTTCCGGGCACGTACGAAGTGACCGCCGAGCTGCCGGGATTCAAGAAGTTCAACCGCAAAGATCTCTTGCTCGAAGTCGGGAAGACCGCCTCGATCGACGTGAAGCTGGAGGTCGGATCGCACGAGGAGACGGTGAACGTCACTGCGGAATCACCGCTCGTCGACGTCACGTCGAAGGAGATCGGCGGCAACATCACGAATGAAACGCTGGTGCAGCTCCCCAGCGTCAACGGCAACTTCATTGGATTCGTCGGCCTGCTGCCCGGCATCGTCCCGTCGATCAGCACGGAGTCGTTCGGCAGCGATTCGATCAGCGTCAACGGTCAGGACCCGCGCAACAACAATTACACCGTCGACGGCGGCAACAACAATGACGACGTGATCGGGCAGCGCGCCGGCATGCAGGCGCGGACGCCGATCGAGGCGATCCAGGAATTCCAGGTCATCACGAACCAGTTCGACGCGGAGTTCGGCCGGACATCGGGCGCCGTGATCAATGCCGTCACCAAGCAGGGGACCAACGCCGTGCGCGGCAGCGCGTTCGGCTTCTTCCAGGACGGCAGCCTGACGGAGAAGGACTTCTTCGCGAAGCAGCAGAACCTGCCGAAGGCAGATACCAGCTACCAGCGCTGGGGCGGCACGGTCGGGGGCCCGCTCGTGCGCGACAAGATGCACTACTTCTTCAGCCTCGAGCGCTTCTCAATCGATCGTCCGAATACGATCGTGATTCCGGCGCGCCCCGATCTGAACGACCAGCAGACGACCAGGGATCGCGTATGGAACACGATCATCCGCGGCGATCACCAGATCAATCGGAACAACACATACAGCATCCGATGGCTGCGAGAATCGTCGCCGCAGACGAACCAGATCATCGGCGCGGTCACGGCGCGGGCCGCACGTGAGGAGTCGGACGTCGACCAGACGCTGGCGACGAACGTGAACTCGGTCCTGTCGAATACCAGGGTCAACACGCTGCGCCTGACGTGGACGCGCGAGAACGTCGCCTTCGCGAACCACTGCTTCAACACGAACGGGCGTGACCTGTCGAAGTGCGAGCCGACGCTCGCGTTCCAGGACTTCACCGATCAACAGGACAACACGGCGCAGGCGCGCATCAACGACGCGATTCAGCTGGATGAAACGCTGGCGTGGTTCGTGCCGAACAGGCACGGCGACCACGACATCAAGTTCGGCGCGCAGTACGAGTACTCGGGCGCCGCGAACCAGAACCAGGGCAACTTGAACGGCACCTTCACGTTCGGCCGCAGCGACGCGGTGTTCAACTCGGCGGATCCCCGGACGTATCCGGATCGCTTTACCGCCCGCGTCGGCGGGCCGAGCATCTTTTACGAGAAGGCGCACTATGTCTCGACGTTCGTGCAGGACAAGTGGCGCTTCACGCCGCGGCTCACGCTGAGCCTCGGCATGCGTTACGACCTCGAGCTCATCCCGCTCGCCGAGACCGACGATCCGCTGGTGGACGGCTATCCGGTCGACAAGAACAATTTCCAGCCGCGCATCGGTGTCACCTATGACCTGGGTGGCGGCAAGAGCATCGTCCGCGGCGGGTACGGACGGTTCTACGACAAGACCCATTTCGAGTTGATTGGCGGGCTCTACACCGGAACGCCCTTCACCTCGTCGTTCACGGTGAATTTCCCGACAGCGGCGGCTGATTCCGGCCCGCGCAACGGCGCGTTCCCGACGGATCCGTTCCTCGTGAACGGCCCGGTGATTAATCGCACCGTGCTGGAGCAGCAGTTCCCGGCCGGACGGCTCCTTCGCAACACCGGCGCGAGCTGGGACGACCCGAATCGCACCGTGCCGTACACCGATCAGGTGACGGCCGGCTACGAGCGGCAGCTCGCGGGCAACATGGCGGTCAGCGCCGACTACGTGCGCGCGTTCAGCCGCGACCTGCTCATGTCGCGGGATCTGAACCCGGGCCTGCGCGCAACCACGGCGGTCACCTCGCCGCTGGTGCGCCAGGGCAGCGCCGTGCTGAGCAGCGCGCTCGCGGTGCTGCAGGCGAATCATCCAGGGTTTGCACCGTTCACCACTGGGGTGACGCAGCCGCTGAATGTCGGCAAGGTCGACTACGACGCGCTGATGCTCAGTCTCAGCAAGCGCTTCAGCCACAACTATTCGGCGCAGGTATCGTACACGCTGGCGTACTCGCGCGGGAACACGTCGGCCAGTTTTATCCCGGCCAGCGGTTTCCAGCTGCTCGACGACATGCACCTCGAGCTGAACGAAGGACCGACCAACTTCGACACGCGGCATAACCTGGTCGTCAGCGGACGCGCGCTCGTGCCGCACACCGGCGGCTTGAATCTGAGCTGGGTCGCGCGCGCGTTGAGCGGATCGCCGTTCAGCCTGACGAATGCGAACATCGATCCGGATCGCAACGGCACGCAGGCCGAGCCGTTGGCCGACGCGAGCTACGCGGGCAACGGACAAAACGCGTTCACGGTGAAGGACTACAAGGCGCAGCGCAATGGCGCGTACGGGCCCGGGTTCTTCGAGCTGGACGCGCGGGTTGGCTACAGCGTGCGCGTGATGAACCAGCGTCGCGTGGAGCTGTTCGCCGACATCTTCAACGTCACCAATCGCGCCAACTTCCTCAATCCATCCGGCAACCAGGCATCGACGCAGTTCCTGCTGCTCACCGCGTACAGCACGAGCTACACGCCACGGAAGCTGCAGGTCGGCGCAAGGATCGAGTTCTGAATAGCGAAGGAACGAAGGAATCGAAGGCTTATTTCGCGTCGGGAGGGGAAGGGGCGCTCGGGTTTCTGCCGGGCGCCCTTTTTTACCGGCTTCAGGCTTGAGACTTCAGGCTTCCGGGCTCGGGCTGCACGTCAGACATCCTTCTGCTTTCTGTCTCCTGTATCCTTTTCATCAATGAGTCCTGCCGTTCGACGTCTGCTGCCTTACGTCAACCGTTACCGCCGCGCGTTCGCAGTCGGATTGATGTGCGTGCTGGCGACAACGTCGTTCCAGTTGCTCTCGCCGTGGATTCTGAAATACGCGATTGATGATTTGAAGCTCGGCGTGACGCAGCAGAAGCTCGCGATGTATGCGGGACTGCTGCTCGGCGTGACGCTGCTCCGCGGTGTGTTCCTGTTCCTGATGCGCCGCATCATCATCGGCGCGTCGCGCGACATCGAGTTCGACATCCGCAACGACTTCTTCGCGCGGCTCGAGCAGCTGCCCCTCGGCTACTACCACGGGCGGCGCACGGGCGACCTGATGTCACGCGCCACCAACGACCTGAACGCCGTGCGCATGATGATCGGACCGGCGATCATGTACTCGGCGAACACAATCCTCGTGTTCTTCGTCGCGATCATGCTCATGGCGACGATCGATACCAAGTTGACGCTGCTCGCACTAATCCCGCTGCCGTTCGTGTCGGTGTCGGTCCGTTATTTCGGCAGCGCCATTCACAGGCGGTTCGAAGCGATCCAGGCGCAGCTCTCCGAGATCAGCGCCGTCGTCCAGGAAGCGCTCGCCGGCGTCCGCGTCGTTCGCGCGTACCGCCAGGAGACGCACGAGATCGCGCGTTTCCGTACGGCGAACGAAGAATACCTGCGCCGCAACCGCGTGCTGATCCGGCTGCAGGGGGCGTTCTTTCCAAGCATGACGCTGTTCCTGGGACTCGGCTCGCTGCTCGTGCTCTGGCTTGGCGGACGCGATGTCATTCGCGGGCAGATCACCCTCGGAGAGTTCGTCGCGTTCAACGGGTATCTGGTGATGCTCAGCTGGCCGATGATCGCGTTTGGCTGGGTGACGAACATCCTGCAGCGCGGCTTCGCGTCGTGGCGGCGTATGCTCGAAGTCCTCGATCAGCAGCCCGCGATCAACGACGCTCGTGTTACGCCGGCGGGGCGCGCGGCCGATCTCCAGGGAACGATCGAAATGCGGGACCTGGTGTTTGCCTATCCGGGCACCGACCGCATCGTGCTCGATCACGTGTCACTGAGGATCGATCCCGGACACACCGTGGCGTTTGTCGGCGGGACAGGTTCCGGAAAATCGACGCTGATCAATCTTCTGCCGCGGCTGCACGAGCCACCCGCCGGCACCATCTTCATCGGCGGCGTCGACATCCGCGAAATCCCGCTCGAACGATTGCGCGGGGCCATCGGCTTCGTGCCACAGGAGCCGTTCCTGTTTTCAGATACGATCGCGGAAAACGTAGCCTTCTCTGACCACGGCCACGGAACAACACAGAAAAATACAGAATACGAGCGCGGTGCGCGCATCGCGGCCGCTGCGGCCGTCGCACGGCTCGACAAAGACGTCCAGGATTTCCCGCGCGGGTACGAGACGACGGTCGGGGAGCGAGGGATCACGTTGTCCGGAGGGCAGAAGCAGCGGACCGCGCTCGCACGCGCCGTGATGGCGGATCCTGAAATCCTGATTCTGGACGACGCGCTGTCGGCGGTCGACACGTACACGGAAGAGGAGATCCTGTCGAGGCTGCGCGGCGTCATGCGGCAGCGGACGTCGATCATCGTGTCGCATCGGATTTCGACGGTGCGCGAGGCGGACCAGATCTTCGTGCTCGACAACGGTCGCGTGGCCGAGCGCGGGTCGCACGACCAGCTCGTTGCGCGCGGCGGACTCTACGCGGCGCTGTACCGCAAACAACTGCTCGAGGAAGAGCTGCAGGCAAGCTGACACACGGTGACCAGTTACCAGTTACCAGTTCCACTGGCAACCGGGAAACGGCTACCGGCAACTGGCAACTGGCAACTGGCGACCGGCTACTGACAGGTTCATGTCCCTTCACGAAGAAGAAATCCTCGGCAAGGCGTACGACGCGCGGCTGATGCGTCGGCTGCTGGCGTACCTGCGCCCATATCGGTTGCAGGCGGCGCTGGCGCTCGCGGCGATCATTGCGGCATCCGTGCTGCAGCTCGCGCAGCCGTACCTGATGAAGCTCGTCATCGACCGCTACATTCCGGCGGGCGATCTCGCGGGAATCAACCGGATTGCCGTCCTGTATCTCGCCATCCTCGGGGCATCGTTCAGCCTCGAGTTCACGCAGACATGGCTGCTGCAGCTCACCGGCCAGCGGATCATGTTCGACATGCGCATGCAGATCTACCATCACCTGCAGCGCATCGATCTCGCATTCTACGATCGCAACCCCGTCGGCCGCCTCATGACGCGCGTGACCACGGATGTCGACGTCCTGAACGATCTGTTCACGTCGGGCGTGGTCTCGGTGTTTGGCGACGTGTTCACGCTCGTCGGGATCATGATCGTCCTGCTGACGATGAACTGGCGGCTGGCGGTGGTGTCGTTCGCGGTGCTGCCGCTCATCGTCCTGGTGACGCAATGGTTCCGGCGGAACGTGCGCGAGTCGTACCGGACCGTGCGCACCTGGATCGCGCGCATCAATGCGTACCTGCAGGAGCACATCACCGGTATGGGCACGGTGCAGTTGTTCCGCCGGGAGGCCCGCGCGTTCGAGAAGTTCCAGGACATCAACGAGCGCCACCGCACCGCCAACGTCGAGTCGATCTTTTATTATGCCGTCTTCTACCCGGCGATCGAAGTCGTCGGCGCGCTGGCCTCCGCGCTGACGATCTGGTACGGCGGCCGGTGGGTGCTCTCCGGCACGCTCACGCTCGGGTCGCTCGTCGCGTTCCTGCTGTATTCGCAGCGTTTCTTCCGTCCGATCTCCGACATGTCGGAGAAGTTCAATATCCTGCAGGCGGCCATGGCTTCGTCGGAGCGAATCTTCACGCTGCTCGACGAGCCGGTCACGATCGAAACGGCCGCAGCTGCACCGCGAACCGCCCTTGGCGCCGGCCACATCGTCTTCGACCACGTGTGGTTCGGGTACGGCCCGAATGAATCCGGCGAGCCGGATTTCGTGCTGCGCGATGTCTCGTTCGAAGTCAAGCCCGGTGAGCGCGTCGGCGTCGTAGGCGCCACCGGCGCAGGAAAGTCGACGCTGATCAACCTGCTGCTGCGCTTCTACGAGGTGTCGCGCGGGCGAATTCTCGTTGACGGCGTCGACGTGCGCGAGATGGATCTGCAGGAGCTGAGGAGCCTCTTCAGCCTCGTCCTGCAGGACGTGCACCTCTTCACCGGATCGATCGCGGAGAACATCCGGCTCGGCGCAACCGGAATCCCTGACGAAGCGGTGCAGCGCGCGGCCGCGGCCGTGCACGCCGATCCATTCATCCGTCGGCTGCCTGCGGCTTATGCGTCGCCCGTCGCCGAACGCGGCGCGACGTTATCAGTTGGCCAGAAGCAGCTCCTGTCGTTCGCACGCGCGCTGGCCTTCGAACCCCGGATCCTGATCCTGGACGAGGCCACATCGAGCGTCGATACCGAAACCGAGATTCTGATTCGCGACGCACTGCACGTCCTCATGGCGGGCCGCACGACGATCGCGATCGCGCACCGCCTCTCGACGATCCAGGACATGGACAAGATCCTCGTCTTGCACAAAGGACATCTACGGGAGGCGGGCACGCACCAGGAGCTGCTCGCGCACCGCGGCATCTATTTCAAGCTGTATCAGCTGCAATACACCGATCAGGAGACGCGGGGTGAGATGGCATCAATGCCGAACGCCAAATGCTGAATGCCGGACGTGAATCAGCTACTGGGGAAGGCGGAGCGGCGCGGCCTGGGCCGCTTCGCGCGCGCGGAACAAGCGGTCGATCAGACCGGGCGTCGAGGCCTTCGGATTCCACCCGAGGCGCAGCACGTTGATGACCGCCGTGCGCCGGCCGAGCGTCAGCGCTTCGTTGCAGTTCCAGATGTAGATGTCGATGTGGCGCCCCTGGACCGCGGGCCCGGTGTCCATCACGGTGTAGATGCCGTTGTAGCGGTCCGGCAGCTTGTCGACCTGGATGACCGAGCCGACGGGCAGCAGGTCCGGGTCCGCCGCCGCTATGCCCGTGCGGACGTTGACCCCTGAGGCCGTCGTGGTCCCCTTGCAGTAGGCGGTGGCCGCGAACCGCAGCCGGGCCCCAGCCGATGGCGCCGCGGTATCCTCCCGTTCCGCCGCCTGCCGAAGGGCGAAGCGAGAGTCCATGACCGTCACTTCGTACAGCAGGACGAACGCCGTCGCCGCGGTTGCGGTTGCGACGACCTTCCGACCGATCGAGCGAGAAATGAGCATCGACATAAAGGCCGGGCTGGGGACCTTCACTATAGGGTGCGGGACCCCCTTCAGTCAAAGTCCCCAGGGTCGGCAGCTCGACGGCCTATAAGGCCTAAGCTATTTGTTTTCTGTCTGTTGGTGGCTGTGGGCCAGGTGCCGTCGATGCGCCTCAATCATGGTCAAGGAGGCGCGATAGGCGATGAGCGCGAGCGTGATGGCGCCCAGCGTCGAGCCGAGCACGTAGGCCCACGCCAAGGGGGTCAAGGCATGGGCAAGTCGCCGAAAGTCGGCCCATGACGCTTCGGCCAGGGTAGCGGTCAGCTCCTTCAGCAGCCCCGGAGGAATCTGTACCCCGAGCAGCGCCGCGCCCGCGACGGTCGCAAGCGAGTAGTACGCCGGCAGGATCCACGGCAGATTGGAATAGATGCCGAGCAGGACTGCGACGCGATTGAGGTTCAGGGCGAACGCGAAGACCAGGCCGAGGATCGTGTGCAGGCCGAGTAGCGGCGAGAAGCCGAAAAACACGCCAAGCGCATAAGCCGCCGCCGTCCGCTGCGGCGTGTCGTGCGTGTGCAGCAGTTGCTCGAGCCACCGGCGAAGACCAGGCGAGGGTGGCATTGGTCAGAAATGGACGAACCCGGCCGGGAGGGGTTCCACGTTCCCGTCGCGCAACAGCCGCGTCCCCGGCCCGAGGGTCAGCTCGCCAATACGCGTCAACGGGATGCCGCGCGTCTGCCGCTGGACGGTGGCGAAGCGGCCGCGCGCGCGCTTGGGGACGGCTATCAGCAACTCGTAATCGTCGCCGCCCATGACGGCCGCCGCGATCGAGTCGCGGCCCATGTCTTCGAACAACCGCCGGGCCGCGGCGGGAATCGGCAGCGTCTGGGCGTCAATCGCCGCGCCGGTTCCGCTGGCGTCCGCCATCTGGTCGACCGCATCCGCGAGCCCGTCGCTCAAATCCATGCAGGCGTTCGCCGCGCGATTACGCCCCAGCAGGGCGCCGAGCCGCGACCGGGGAGTGGGCCGGCGGTACCTCCGCACGCATTCCGCGAGGCCGGCGTCTTCGGGCAGTCGGGTGTTCGACGCCGCGACTTCCGGTGATCGATCAGACCGGCGGAGCCATTCGAGGCCGGCGAGCGCCGCTCCGACTGCGCCGCTCACGTATAGGGCATCTCCCGGACGTCCGCCGCCGCGCGTCAGCACGCGGCGCGGCCGCGCCGTGCCCGTGACCGTCACGTCGATCATCAACGGTCCCGGCGAACGCGCGATGTTTCCGCCCGCGAGCGTCACGCGTGCCTCGCGCGCCATGTCGATGAACCCGTCGAGCAGCGCGTCGAGGTCGGCAACGGGAAAGTCGGCAGGCAGCGCGAGCGACAGCAGGGCGAGCCGCGGCGCCCCCCCCATCGCGGCCACGTCCGAGACATTGACCGCGAGGGCCTTCCACCCGATGTCACACGGAGCGCTGAAGCGGCGATTGAAATGCACGCCTTCGATCGACGCGTCGGTCGTCAGGATCTCGAGGGCGCCGCGCTCCGGCTGGACGACAGCCGCATCATCCCCGATGCCCACGGCGAGCCACGCGGGAGCGGCGGGCAGGCGTCGGCGAATAGCCGCGATGATGGCGCGCTCACCCGCGTCGGCAACCGTCTGGTTACCGGGCGAACTCAACGGCCCGCGTCTCACGAATGACGGTCACCTTGATCTGTCCCGGGTACTCGAGCTCGTTCTCGATGCGCCGTGCGATGTCTTTGGACAGCCAGACCGTCTCCTCGTCCGACACGCGATCGCTTTCGACGACAATGCGGATCTCGCGGCCGGCCTGGAGGGCGAACGCCTTCGAGACGCCCTGGAACGAATCGGCGATGTTCTCGAGCTTCTCGAGACGTTTCACGTAGGACTCGAGGATGTCGCGGCGGGCGCCGGGACGTGCCGCGGAGATCGCGTCGGCCGCCTGCACGATCATCGCTTCGAGCGACGGCCAGTCGATGTCCATGTGATGCGCGGCGACCGCCTGCAGCACCGGTTCGCTCTCGCCGTGCTTGCGCAGGAAATCGAGACCGAGCTCCAGGTGCGTGCCCTGCAGATCGCGGTCGATCGCCTTGCCGATGTCGTGCAGGAACGCGGCGCGCGTCGCGACATGACTGTTCAGGCCGAGCTCTTTCGACATGATGCCGGCGAGGAAGGCGACCTCACGCGAGTGGTTCAGCACGTTCTGTCCGTAGCTTGTGCGGAACTTGAGGCGTCCCATCAGCTTCAGGATGTCCGGGTGCAGGTCGTACAGCCCGAGCTCGAACGCCGCGGCTTCTCCCTCGCGGCGCACGCTCTCTTCCATCTCCCCCTTCACCTTTTCCACCACCTCCTCGATTCTTGCAGGATGAATGCGGCCATCTGCGATCAGACGCTCGATGGTCTGGCGCGCGACCTCACGGCGGAACGGATCGAAGGAGGAGAGGATGATGGCGCCCGGCGTGTCGTCGACGATCAGCTCGACGCCGGTCGCCGTTTCGAGCGCGCGGATGTTGCGCCCTTCGCGGCCGATGATCCGGCCTTTCATGTCGTCGCTGGGGAGGTCCACGACCGACACGGTCGTTTCGATCGCGTGCTCGGCGGCGCTGCGCTGGATGGCGTCGGTGATGATCTGCTGGGCACGCTGCGCGGCGGACTCGCGCGCTTCCGCCTCGAGGCGCTTCACGAGATTGGCGGCGTCGCGCCGGGCATCCGCCTCGATCTGTTTCAGCAGCAGCTCGCGCGCCTCTTCGGCCGTGAGGCCGGCCACGCGCTGCAGCTCGCGTTGACGATCCGCGAGGAGCTGCTCGCTGCGAAGCGCGGCGGCCTCGGTGCGTTTCTGCAGATCGGCGAGCGCCGCGTCGCGTGCGCGCAAATCGCGCTCGAGCGAGTCGGAGGCGGCAATGCGATCGGCCAGCGCGCGGGTCTTGTCGGCGAGCGCCTGCTCGAGGCCGATGATCTCCTGCTGCCGGTCGCGCGTCTGCCGCTCGCTCTTCGCGAGCAGCTCGTGAGATTTCTCGCGCGCTTCGAGGATCGCTTCCTTGCGGAGGTTCTCGCCGTCGCGTTCGGCCTGCGTGCGCAGCAGGCGCGCCTGTTCTTCGGCGCGAGCGACGATGTCCCTGGCGGCGCTGCGGCGCGTCGCGAGCCACCACGCGATGCTGGTGACACCTCCGCCGGTGGCGATTCCGGCGCTGACGAAGTACGCGGCTCCTGGGCCCATCGCGGTATCCTTTATCACGACGGCCCCGGCCGCCGCCGTGCGCGACAGGTCGAGCCGGCTGACGATTGAAGGAGAGAAAAAGGCCCCGCTTTGCCGTGTGGGGAGCTCGTTTGAACCTGCGCTAAGCAGGTGGAACCACTGGTCAAGCCGCGCGTCAGGCTTCCTCTTGCAGAGGCATGCACACGGCGCGGCGTCGCGATTCACTTAGATGGAACATTGGCTCAAAGCGAGCCTCCGAAACCATCACGCGCAAAGCAGGGAACTCGAAAGATCGTCTACTCTACTACGGATCTTAGAATGATCCGGCGGTCCGGGCAAGGGGAGAGTCGGATTTGTCGTCGGGCGCGAGCGCCAGGTCCAGCATGCGCTCGAGTTCCCTGGCGCGGTGAATCACGCTGGCGCGGCAGGCGGCGTCCTCGTCGCGCGCCCGGAAGCACTCGTCGGCGATGTTGAGCGCGGCGAGCACGGCGACCTTCAGCGAGTCGCCCTGAGGACACTCGCGCTGCGCGAGCGCCATCTTCTGCTCCACATAGGCCGCGAGCTCGGCGACGTAGGCCGCGTCGAGATGGCTGCGGATCGGATACCGCTGCCCGTTGATGTTCACCGTGACGACACGGCTCTGTTCCATAGAGATCCTTGTCGGCTCCAGGCTCCAGGCTCCAGGTTCCAGGCTTCAGGATTTTCTGGAGCCTGAAGCCTGAAGTCCGAAGCCTATAAGTTCAGCGCTTCTATCTGCTGGAGCATGTCGGCGACGCGACCGCGAATGTGCGCGCGTTCGTCGCGCAGCGCCGTGAGCTCCGCGCCGGTGCCCTCGGCGTCCGTCAGGCGGCCGCGCATGTTGTCCAGCTCGGCCCGGAGACGCGTGTTCTCTTCCGCCGCGCGCGCACCCTCGGTGCGCAGCCGGGCGCTCTCCTCCTTTGCCTGCGTGCTTTCGGCGCGCAGGCGGACGTTCTCTTGCTTCTCCTGCGCGCCTTCGGCGCGCAGCCGAGCATTTTCTTCTTTCTCCTGCGCGCTTTCAGCGCGCAGTCGGTCAACGACCCCGACCAGGAGCTTCACCTTCTCCTCGAGTCGATCGATTGGCTCGAGATCAACCCCGCGCGTTGCTACCGCTGCTTTTGCCATTGTTCCTCGCGCCGGATCTTCGACCCGGCTTCCGTGCATTAAATTCTCTAGCGTCGGATCGCGCCGTGGGCCGACACGAGTGCGGCGACGATCCTGTCCATCGCCTGGTCCACTTCGGCATCCGTCAACGTGCGGTCCGGAGATCGGAACGTGAGACGGAGTGAAAGGCTGACGCGATCATCGGGCACGCCCTTGCCAAGGTACCGATCGAATTCGGTGACGTCGACGAGCGTGTCGGGTGCTGACGAACGGATAGTGCCACGAACGGAGGCCGCAGGCAAGATCGCCGCGACGAGAATCGACACGTCGCGGACGATCGACGGGAAGCGCGGCAGCGATTCCGCGCGCAGATCGCCGGTCGGCTGGAGCGCGGCGATGGCGTCCACGTCGAGCTCGAACGCGAAGAGCTCCTCGTTCGGCGGAAATCCGCGCGCGGCCAGGATTGCCGGCGCGATCTGGCCGATCTCACCAAGGATCCGGCTGCCCGACTCCGCTCTTCGAGCTTCGTCGCGGTCGCCCCGGAGCGCTTCGCGCGAAGGCGGAGAGCCGGACGCCACGAGATGGTTTTGGCCCCGCGCGGCAGAATCGTGGCCTCCTGCTGTGGCTTCCGTGTTCAGGCGAACGTGCACGTCTCCTGCGCGCCCCTCGACGAAATAGGGGCGCATCGCGGCTGACACCGTGACCTCGATGCCGAGCGTACGGCAGAGCGCTTCGACTGCGCCTTTTACATCGAAGAAGTCAGCGGCGCGCGCGGCGCCTGACCAGTGCGACGATCCGCCCGCGCCGGTCCACACGCCGGCGACGGCGCGGTTCTCGCCGTCGCGCGTGAACCGGGCGCCGGTTTCGAACAGCCGGATGTCGCGCCGTTCGCGCCGCCGATTGTAGGCGGCGGCGTCGATGAGGCCGGGCAGCAGCGAAGGCCGCAGCACGGCGTACTTCTCGGAGAGCGGATTCTTCAAGGCCGGCGGCTCGACGCTGCCGGCAAACGGAGCGGCGGCCTCGCGCTCCACGAATGCGAACGTCATCGCTTCCGACATTCCGCAGGCGATCAGCACCTGCTTGATGGTGCGATCCCGCAACATGCGCGGATCCGGTGGCGGCTGCGGCGCGGTCAGCGTCGGAAACGTCCCGGGGAGCCCGACATACCCGTCGTGCCGTGCGACCTCCTCAATCAGATCGATCTCGCGCACCACGTCCACGCGGAACGAGGGAATGGTGACATTCCATGATGTTCCCTCGTTGCGGACCTCGGACCTCGGACCTCGGGCTTCGACAGGTTTCACCTCGAACCCGAGCGGTCCGAGGATCTTCGGCACGTCGGCGTCCTCCACCGTCTCGCCGAGCACGCGGGCGATGCGCGCGCCGCGCAGCGTCAGCGTGAGCGGCGGTTTCGGCGCGGGATACCGATCGATCATCGCGCCGAGTGGATGCGCCGCGCCGATCTGGTGGAGCAGGGCGGCCGCGCGCGCGATCGCCGCTGGTGCGGCGTTGATGTCGGCGCCGCGTTCGAACCTCGTCGATGCTTCCGTCTTGAGTCCCAGGTCCTTGCTCGTGCGGCGCAGCGATGATGGCTTGAAATACGCGCTCTCGAGGACCATCACCCGCGTGCCGCTTCCGATTTCGGAATCCGCTCCCCCCATGACGCCGCCGATGGCCTGCGCGCGTTCGGCATCCGCAATCACGAGCATGTCCGGCTCCAGCGCGCGCTCCAGACCGTCGAGCGTGCGGATTCTCTCGCCGGGCTTCGCACGCCTGATCCTCAGCGTCGCGCCGTTCAGCCGCGCGAGGTCGAACGCATGCGTCGGATGCCCCATCTCGATCATCACGTAGTTCGTGACGTCGACGATCGCATTGATGCTGCGGACGCCCGCAGCCTCGAGCCGGTCGCGCAGCCACGCCGGCGACGCGCCGAGACTGCGCACCTCGAACATCTGTGCGCAATACCGCGGACAGAGCTCCGCGTCTTCGATGACAACCTCGAGCGGCTTCGCATCGTCCGCTGGTGGCAGCGTTCGATCGGGAAGTGTCAGCGGCAGCGCATACGCCGCCGATGCCTCCCGAGCCAGACCGATCACGCTGAGACAATCGGGACGATTCGCGGTGACCTCGAAGTCGATGACGGGCTGCGCCCCCTGCTCGATTGAGGCGACCTCGAACCCGCGGAGGCCGAGCGTCGCCGCCACGCCCTCGGGATCGGCCGGAACGCTCACGAGCTCCCGCAGCCAGTGATAGGGAAGCCTCACAGCGGGAACTGCTCCAGGAAGCGCAGATCGTTCTCGTAGAAGAGCCGGATGTCTTCGACGCCCCATTTCAGGAGCGCGAGCCGCTCGATGCCGACGCCGAACGCGAAGCCGGTGTAGCGCTCCGGATCGTAGCCGACCGCCTCGAAGACCGCGGGATGTACCATCCCGCTGCCGAGCACTTCGACCCATCCGGTCTGCTTGCACATGGCACACCCGCCTTCGCCTGCCTGACGCTCGGCAGGCTTCGGCGAGACCGACCGCGCATCCGCTGGTGCGCGGCCCGTCCCTCCACAGACGCCGCAGCTGATGTCGAGTTCGCCGCTGGGTTCGGTGTAGGGAAAGAAGCTCGGGCGGAACCGTGTCCGGCGTTCGGGTCCGAACAGATCGTGCGCGAATGTTTCGAGCGTGCCCTTGAGATCCGCGAGCGTCACATTCTCGCCGACGACCAGGCCTTCAACCTGCGTGAACATCGGCGTGTGTGTGAGATCCAGATTGTCGCGGCGATAGACGCGGCCCGGCGCGATCAAGCGCACCGGCGGCGGGAACCTTTCCATGTAGCGCACCTGCATGCCGGAGGTGTGCGTGCGGAGGAGCGTCGCGGGGCTGCCGACCGCGGAGGTGACGGGCGACGCCAGGTACAGGGTGTCCTGCATGTCGCGCGCGGGATGCTCCGCCGGCATGTTGAGCGCTTCGAAGTTGTGGTAATCGTCCTCGAGCTCGGGCCCTTCGACGATGAGGAACCCCTGGCGCAGGAAGAAGCTCTCGATGCGATCGCGCAGCAGCGTGAGCGGATGACGATGCCCGATGAATGGTGCCCGTCCCGCGAGCGTGACGTCGATCGCATCCGCTGCGGGTTTGCGCGCGGCTGCCTGCGCCAGACGTTCGGTGAGCTGGGTGTCGATGTGCTGCTTGAGCTCGTTCGCCTGACGGCCGAGCACGGGCCGCTGCTCGGCAGGGGCGGACGCAACGTCCTTCAGCAGGTTGGAGACCAGCCCTCCCTTGCGCGCGAGATACTTGTCGCGCAGGGCGCGCAGGTCCGCCTCGCTCGCGGCGCCGGCGAGGTCTGAAGTGAATTGCTGCTGGAGGGATGCGACGTTCATGCAGTTCTACAGGAGGACACAAGACCAGGAGGACGCGTTACTCCTGACCTCCTGATCTCCTGCAGAAGATACTCACCGAGAATCCCGCGCGGCTAGGCGCGCGCGGCAGGCGCCGGCTTCGCATCGGCCGCTACGCGCGCGAGCCGTGCAAATGACGCGGGAGACGACACCGCGAGCTCTGCCAGGCTCTTGCGATCGAGCGTGTTGCCGGCGGCCTTGAGACCCGCCATGAACTGGCCGTAGGTGAGGCCGTGCTCGCGCGCGGCGGCGTTGATGCGCATCACCCAGAGGCGCCGGAAATCGCGCTTCTTGCGGCGCCGCCCGACAAAGGCGTATTTCAGCGCCGTGTCGACAGACTCCTTGGCGCTGCGATACAGCTTGCTCTTCGTCTGGTAGAACCCTTTGGCCCGGCTGAGAAGCTTCTTTCGCTTCGCGCGCCGCACATTTCCACGCTTTACTCTCGGCATCTCTGTCCTCGTTTATCAGTGCTCGCGGGGCCCCCGCTCGCTCTCGCTCGGCGCCGCCGCCTCAGGCCCCAACGCTGCGCGTTGGGGTCTCAGGCCCCAACGCTACGCGTTGGGGTCCCCTTGCGGTTCACTCCCTCGCTCGCTCGGGCCGCGGGCGCTGTTGCTTGCTTGTTGAACCTCGGATCTCGGACCTCGGACCTCGGACCTCGGTACGCGAGGACTACGGCAGCATCCTGCGCAGCTTTGCCTGATCGGCGGCCGCGGCGACGACCGTGCCCTTCAGGCCGCGCTTGCGGCTGCGGGTCTTGCTCGTCAGGATGTGCTGCTTGAACGCCTTGCTCCGGACGAATTTCCCCGTCCCGGTCTTCTTGAACCGCTTGGCCGCCCCACGATGACTTTTCAGTTTCGGCATAATTACGCGCTGCTCTCGGTCTCCCGCGACGGCTTCGGCGCGGGCCGCTTGCCTCCCGCTTTCTGCGAGAGAATCGTGTGCATCTGGTTGCCTTCCTGCCGCGGCGCGGTCTCGGCGACCGCCACCTCCGACAGCTCCTCGATCAAGCGCTCGAGGATCCGCCGCCCGATCTCGGGATGCGCCATCTCGCGCCCGCGGAAGAAGATCGTTGCCTTGACCTTGTCCCCATCGGACAGGAAGCGCTCGATGTGCTTCTTCTTGAACTGGTAATCGTGCTCGTCGACCTTCGGCCGGAACTTGATTTCCTTGACCTCGATGATCTTCTGGTGCTTTTTGGCCGAGCGCGCCCGCTTCTGTTCCTGGTACTGGTAGCGCCCGAAATCCATGATGCGGCAGACCGGCGGGGTCGCCGTTGCCGCAATCTCCACGAGGTCCAGCCCCTTCTGCCGCGCAATCGCCAGTGCCTGCGGCGGCGGCATGATGCCGAGCTGTTCGCCGTTTTCATCGATGACCCGGACTTCCCGGACCCGGATGCGTTCGTTCACCCGCGTGCGATCGTCACGCCGCGGGCTGCGGTCGAATGCGATAACAACCTCCTACTTACGTGGGGCTCCGCCCCACACCCCGGCTCGTCGCTCGCGGGGACCCTGCGCCCCGCGCCGCTCCTCGCAGGCGCCCCGTGGGCGCCTCGAATCGCGAGCCGATACGCCGAAAGCCGGTCAGCTGGCGGCCGCCAGCCCCGGATCGGTTTCACCCTTCGCCGCCATTTCCGCCAGCGCCGCCCCGACGAAATCCACGATCGGCCGACTGCCCTGGTCGCCGCCGGCGCGGCTTCGCACCGACACGGTTCCTTCCGCGGCTTCGCGATCGCCGGTTACCAGCATGTACGGGATCTTCTGTAACTGGGCCTCGCGGATCTTATATCCGATCTTTTCCTGGCGGCCGTCCAGCTCGGCGCGGATGCCCGCCTCGGCCAGCCGGTCCCGCACCGTCCGGGCGTAGTCGACGTGCCGGTCAGCGATCGGCAGGAGAATCGCCTGCACCGGCGCGAGCCAGAGGGGGAACGCGCCCGCGTAATGCTCGACCAGGATGGCGATGAACCGCTCGAAGCTGCCGACGATGGCCCGGTGGATGACTACGGGCCGGTGCTCCGAGTTGTCCGCGCCGACGTACTTCAGATCGAAGTTCTCCGGCTGCTGGTAATCGAGCTGGATCGTGGCGCACTGCCATTTCCGGCCCAGCGCGTCGGTAATGTCGAAGTCGATCTTCGGACCGTAGAAGGCGCCGTCCTTCGCATTCAGTTCGTAGGACAGCTGCGCACGATCGAGCGCGGCCTTGAGCTGCGCTTCCGCGTGGTCCCATGTCGCGATCTCGCCCAGGAATTCATCAGGGCGCGTCGAGAGCTTCGCGGTGAACGGCAGGCCGAAATCGGCGTACACACGCTGCACGAGCCGGATCAGCCGCTCGACCTCTTCGCCGATCTGCTCCTGCGTCACGAAGCAGTGCGCGTCGTCCTGCGAGAACTGACGCACACGCGTCAGGCCGGACAGAACGCCGGATGGTTCGTTGCGATGCAGCGGCGTCTGCTCGTGGTAGCGGATCGGCAGGTCGCGATAGCTTCGCACCTCGCTCGCGTACGTCAGAAAGTGTCCGGGGCAGTTCATCGGCTTGATGCTCATCGTCTCTCCTTCGGATTCGATGAGGAACATGTTCTGCCGATAATGTTTCCAGTGCCCGGATCGCTCCCACAACGCCTTGTTGTAGACGAGCGGCGTCTTGACCTCGACGTAGCCGGCGGGAAAGAGCACGTCGCGCATGTAATTTGCGAGCGTGTTGTAGAGCGTCGTCCCTTTCGCGAGCCAGAACGCCGCGCCCGGGGCCCACTGATGGAACGTGAACAGCCCGAGCTCGCGACCGAGCTTCCGGTGATCGCGCTTTTTGGCTTCCTCGATCCGCTGCAGGTGCGTCTGCAGTTCCTTGTCGGTGAAGAACGCGGTGCCGTAGACGCGCTGCATCGGCTGGTTGTGCGCGTCGCCCTTCCAATACGCGTTGGAGGTCGTCAGCAGCTTGAACCCCTTCAGCCGCCCCGTTGACGGAACGTGGGGTCCGATGCAGAAATCGACGAACGTGTCGCGATCCTTGATCGTGTAGCAGGAGACTTCCGCCTGGCCGGCCGTCTTCTCCTCGATCAGTTGCACCTTCAGCGGCTCGCCGCGCTCCGTGAAGAAGCGGATGGCCTCTTCGCGCGGCCACATCTGCCGCTCGTACGGCAGGTCCTGCGACGCGAGCTCCTTCATCTTCTTCTCGATTGCGTCGAGATCTTCCGGTACGAATGGGCGCGGGACAACGAAATCGTAGAAGAAACCTTCGTCAGTGGCGGGACCGATGCCGCACTGGACGCCGTGGAACAGATTCGTGACCGCCGCGGCGAGCAGGTGCGCCGTGCTATGGCGGTACACATGCAGCGCCTCAGGGCTGTCCGTGGTGACGATCGTGACGAGCGCGTCCTTCGTCAACGGGAACGTCAGGTCCACCATGCGTCCATCAACGGTCGCCGCGAGCGCGGCCTTGGCGAGACGCGGAGAGATCCCGGCCGCAATGTCAGCGGGCGTGCTGCCCGCCGGCACTCGACGGCTCGAGCCGTCCGGCAGCGTGACGGAAATCTCACTCATCGGAAGTTGGCAGTTCGCAATCTGCAGTATGCGCTTCGCCGTTCCACTGTTGCGTCGGAGGCCGGTGCAGAGCCGTGGCGCAGTCCGTGGAACTGCCAACTGCCACAGAAGAACTCTGAACAACACAGATAAAGAAACCGCGCTTTTGTGTTCCGGTGCTTCTCTGTAGAACAAACGCGCGAAAACGTGTTTTCCTGACAAGAATGCGTTTGTTCTACGAGATCGGCGGGCCCACGGGTCCTGCCGCTAGCGCTGATGCGCCACGGGTTTGGTTGCGGCGCAGCCGCGCTGTGTTTCTCTGTGTTTTTCTGTGGTCGCCAACTGCTTACCGCCAACTGAATTGTTGGTAGGCGCGGGTGGAGTCGAACCACTGACCTCCTGCGTGTCAAGCAGGCGCTCTAACCACTGAGCTACGCGCCTATGTCTTGAAAACACAGGCCTTGCCGGAACGATCAGTCTAGCAGAGCACGGCGCGCAGGGTCAATCCGGGATGGGGCCTCGAGACTCAGGGCTCACGGCTCAGGACGGCTCGATCCAGCAGCCGGCCGAAGGCATGAGTCACCATCAGCCGTGAGATATCAGCGTGCGAGCGCGAAACATGGGAGCGCGTACATGCCAACGCGCACACCGACAAGATGTCTGACGTGTGCGCGTTGGGGACGAGCGAAGGACTGAGTTATCTCAGGACGCGCTGCAGGGCGGCGTACAGATCCAACCGCCCCTCGCCCATGTCCTGCCCGATCCGCTTTGCGCGACTCAGCGCCTCCTGCGCATTGTTCGGCTCGATGCCCGGCACCAGCTGTTCGAGGAGCGCCGCCGCGCCGGTGACGAGCGCGGCGCTGAACGACGTACCCGAGACCGCGGCGTAGCGGCCTCCAGGGAACGCCGTGATTAATCCCTCGCCCGGCGCAGCCAGACGCACAAGCCCGTTGCCATAGTTCGAGAAGGCGCTGCGCTGATCCAGGTTGTTGCTCGAGCCGACGCCGATCACGTGCCGGAACGCGGACGGAAACACCAGCGTCTCTTCCCCATTGTTGCCCGCGGACGCCACGCAGATCACATCGTGCTCGTTCGCGTAGTTGACCGCGCGCAGGAGCTCGGCGGACCAGTTCTGGAGACTGAAGCTCATATTGATAACTTTTGCGCCGTGATCGACCGCGTAGTAGATCGCCCGCACCACGTCGAAGACGTCTCCGGCGCCGTCCGCCGTGAATGCCGTCAACGGCATGATTTGCGTCGTCGGCGCGACGAGCCTGATGAGACCCGCCACCATCGTGCCGTGTCCGAACGCGGGCGGCAGGCCCTCCCCTTCGAGGATCGCCGCGGTGGACTGCTCGAGGATCGCCGCCGTGGACTGGTTCACGTTCGCGGCCTGCATCGGTTCGCCGATGCGTTCGCCTTCGAGGATTGCCGCGGTCGATTGCGACACGCTGCCGAGATCCGACGTGATCGCGACCTGGTTGCGGATGAAATCGTAACCGGGGACGATCGCCCCCGCGAGCGCGGGATGGTTGACGTCAATGCCGGTGTCGATGATCGCGACGGTGCCGCCGCCCGTGGCAAACAACGTGTGGACAATCGGCGCGTTGATCAGCATTGCCGCGGGCTGATACGCGTAACCGCGCCAGACATTCCGTCCGTAGTACGGGATGATCGTGCGGTCGGGCAGCGTTTCCAGGATCGCGGCGGTTGATTGGGCCAGACGCGGATGAATTGCCTCCGGCACGCGGACCGAGCGGTTTTCCTCGAAGGCGGTGATCTCGGTGTCGGCGTTGAAATCCTGGGAGAGCCCCGGTGTGTCCATTGCAGGGACAGCCAGGAACATGATCACGCCGCTGCCGTCGTTGACTTGACCCACGATCGACAACCCGTGTCGCGCCGCCACTATCGGCGCATTGTCTGGCGTCGCCCGAAGCAGGAATTGCGGCGGCCCTCCGTTTCCGGGACCCGGACCCTGGCCTGCCACCACCGGCGCACCCGCGACCGCGAGGAGGCCAATCAGCAGGAGTCTGCGCAGGTTCCGCATGACGAACCTCTTACGTTTCACGTCCGGCATTTTCATGATTCGAAGCGGGCTTGAGGAGCCGTGACAGCGGCACGTCGAGTCCCGTTTGCTCTCCAAACAGAATGCGCAGCCGCATTTGCGCGTGGGCGTCGTAGTCGAAATGGAATTCGCCGAACGCATTCACTGACGGACGCGCCACGACGTTCCGCCGATCGATCAGCAAGACCGATACCGGGTCGATCGGCGTCCCGGCGCGCGTTTCCATGCGCGGCGTAACCTGTCCGACGATCGACACACGACGCACACCGTGTTCTCGGTCGATACGCAAATCAATGAAGAAGTCATCCGCGCGGTAGAGAACACGACGCGTGACACTGTTGCTGGCGCGCACGCCCGCGGGCAACGGCTGGCGCAAGCTGTCGAAAATCAGCCGCGGCAGCAGACGATGTGTCAGCGGTTCGACTCGGCGTGACGGGATCGCAAAGATGTCCGCCGCGCGGGCGATTACCGTGGATGGGGGATCCCATTGCCCCTCGTCGCGCGCTGTCGACGCAATCTGACGGTACAGCGTCACGGCACGCGGGCAACGTCCGCACCCGGTGGCCAGGTGCCGCTCGATCCGCCGGCGCACGGCCGGCGCTGACACACCGCGCACGAAATCGGCCGCATCTGTCGCAGTCAGATGTTTAACCAATCGCTTCATTCCTCTCGCCTTGGGGGATTTGACGCTCGTGCATGAGGGGATTCAGCTTCATCGGAAGATATAGGGGGACGCGAACTTAATTTGCGTTCCGCCGCCTCTGGCGGGCGCCGATCAGTACAAATGGCGCCCAGTGATAGGGATGCGGGTCTTCCTCACGCGTCGCGAGCATCGCGTCGCGAAGGGCGCCGGCCCGATCAGGCGTCTGGCGAAGCCGCTGATAGAAGCGCCCCATCAGGCTCGCCGTGCTCCGATCGTTGACGTCCCACAGCGACACCAGGACCGACTGCGCCCCCGCGTAGAGCCATCCTCGCACGAGCCCCAGCAGCTCGTCGCCGCCAATCAGGGCGTTCAGGCCGGTACCGCAACCGCTCAAGGTCACGAGCTCGGCCGAAATCCGGAGGTCGTAGAGGTCGAAGAGACTGAGCGGCGCGTCTGCCAGCTGGATCGCCGAGAACATCGGGTTGTCCACGCGAAAAGCCGCATGCGTGGCGACGTGGATGATCCCGCTGCGCGGCGCTTCGCGCTGGAGACGGGCGACGGTTGCGCGGCGTCCTCTGAATACGCGTGATCGCGGCAGCGCCGCCGCGACCGCGTTCACCTCAGCGTCGATGTGTGGCGTAGCCTCGTCAGAGACTCCGAGGACAAGTGACGTGTGGCGCTGCGTGCCGCGCTTCTGCCGGCACAAGTGCAGCACGCTCGCGCTCGGTGCGTAGCAGATCGGCGCCGCGTCAATCAGGTACGCCGCACCGTCATGCAATGCATGGAAGGGAACGTAGTGCAGGAATCCGTGCGGCACGACGATCAACGAGCGTCCATCGAGCCGATCGCGCACCGGCGCGATCAGCCTCTGGTACAGCGCCTGCAGATGCGCGGTGGTCGCGGCTTCGATTGCCGGCGCAAACTGACGCTGATAGTCGGGGCCGAGCCGGAACTTCGACAGCTGGAACTGCAGCAGCTGCGCGTGCTCGCGTATGTCGTCCAGTCCTCCGAGCGGCACGATATCGAAGGAATGGGGCCCGATCAGGCACGCGCAGAGCGCGCCGCGCGCGGCGTAGTACTCGATGATGATTTCATCCGCGGCAAGCGACGTCTGCACGGCGGGCAGGTCGACAATGCCCGCGTTCTGGAGCGCGGCATATTCGGTGTCGGCGACGCGGATCTGCGTCAAGGCCCGCGCGATTTCGCTTTCGAGCTGGCGCGCGCGTGCGCGCAGCGGCTCAACGCGCGTGCGCGACCGGTCCGCGCTCAACTCGCGGATGTCGATCTCGCGGTAGCACCAGTTCAACGACTCGCGGAGCTGATGCAGACGCCGGACGGGCACTCGCGTGCCGGCGGTGCGGGCAGACATCGCGTGCGCGCGGAACGCGATCAGATCGGCGAGGCTGCGCGACTTCGCCTGTTCGATGAACGTGAATGCGCCGGCCCGACTCACTCTCGGTCCGCCGGCGAGCGCGACAGCGACGACGCTCTCGTACACGACGAGCTTGTCCTTCAGGAACGCAATCTTGATCTCGTCGGCACGCAGATCCGTGCGCACGCTTTCGAGCCACGCGTGCGCATCGAGGTACGCGTCGGCTGCCGCATCCGCGCGTCCCATCGCTTCCGCGATCTGTCCCAGGACGAAACTCGCCTGGAACCGCAGCGCCGGCGCCTGCGTGGTCGCGAGCCGCTCGAGCGCTGCATGACACCAGCGCTCCGCGGTCGTCGGGTCGCCCGCACGCAACGCGACGCGTGCAAGCACCAGCTCGGCGAGCGCGGCCTTGGCCGCGAGAGCAGTCTCGAGAAACACGAGCTGCGCCGCCTCCGCGAGCTCGCGTGCCTCGTGCAACCGGTCAGCGTCGAGCAGCACGATTGCCTCGTAGAGATCCAGCAGCGCGAGCCATGGGCGGTTGCGCTCGCGGCGGAAGCGGTGACGCGCCTGCGCGAAGCTGTGCAGCGCCTGTTCCGGCTCTCCGGACTGCGTCGCCGCGATCGCGCGCCACGTGAGCGCTTTCGCGGCTTCGTAGTGCATCCCGAGCTCGTCGAAGCGCAAGAACGCCTGTCGGCCGAGGCGTGCGCCTTCTTCCGTGAGGTTCAGTTCGAGCGACAGCTCGGACTGGTCCAGATCGCAGAGCGCCTGGTGATAACGATCGCCGAGCCGCACGCAGCGCCGCCGGGTCGCCTCGTACAGCTCGATGGCGCGCGAATATTCGCCGCGGAGGTAGTACAGGTACGCGATGTTGTAGTCCGCTTCGGCGACGAGCAGCGGAAGCGTGTGGCGTTCGCTGTAGCGACGCGCCTGCTGATAGGTCGCCTGAGCCTGATCGAAGTGATTCAGGCTGATGAGACAAACGGCGAGGTTGCGCAGCGCAATCGCCACGTCGTTTGGCGCGCCGACGCGCGCCAGCATCCGGTGCGCGCGCCGATACAGCGCGAGCGCTTCTTCGAACCGATCCTGCCGGTAGAGGACGTTGGCAAAATTGGAGTCGAGCCGCGCGAGACGGAGCCGATCGCCGGCGCGCTCAAAGATCGTGCGGGCCTGTCGCGCCCACGACTGGGCGGTCGCATACCGCCCGAGATAGATGAGGGCCTGCAGGCCGCCGCTGCGCGTGATGGCTTCCTCGAGCGGCTTGCGTGCCTTGCGAAACCGCACTATCGCGGCTTGATAGGCGACGACCGCGGCTTCGGAACGCCCTTCGAGGAGGAACACATGGCCCATCGCGCGCAGCGACCGGCCGGCCGCGTGGTCGCTGCCGATCGAGGCGGCGAGCCACTCGGCCGATTCGGCGAGCCGCTGCGCCTGCGGGAGGTCGACGCGGCCGCGTATCGGGACGAGATCGGTAATCCGCTCGAGCAGCGCGACATCGCGGGGCACCTTCGATCGATCGAGCGCGCGGCGTCGCAGCTCCTCGTCGGCCGTTGTCGCAAGCACTTCGATGAGGCGATCGGCGGGGCTCATAGTGCGAACCCCGCGCGGCCGAGCGCGCGCTCGAGCTTCCTGAGGCACCGCCCGCGGATGAACCCGATGGACCCGGTCGCGAGACCGAGGCGCCGCGCGACGTCGGCATAGGAGAGCGGCGGGTCCTCGTAGAAGAGCAGCCGGATCATCTCGCGGCATCGCGGCGGAAGACCGCGAACCGCGTCACGCAGGATCTGCTCGCGTTCCGCGGCTTCGATGATCTCTGGCGGTACCGGCTCGTTGCCGCGCGAGGTGTCCGGTTCGATCTCAGTCCCCTCGCGCGTCGCGCGCTTCACGGCGCGCCGCTTCCAATGGAATGCCTGGTGCGCGGTCACCGAAATCAGCCACGACCGGAGGCTCTCGACCTTGCGCAGCCGCGGAAGCTCCGCGTACAGCTCGAGGCACACGGCCTGGAAGATATCTGCGGCGTCCGCCGGCTGCGCCCCGTAGCGCGCCGGGATGGAATAAATCAGGCGGCGATAGCGGTGAATGAGGACGGACCAGGCCTCCTGATCTCCGTCCCGACATGCCTGGATCAGCCGTCCATCGTCCCAATCCTCGCGTTCCGGCCGCCGCGGCGCGACTGTAGACCGTGCTGCCATCAACGGTCTGGCGCCTGACGCCAGTACAGCTCCTCGACATTCCAGAGGGTGTAGTGAGGAAGGATCGCGGGCTTGAAATTGGCCAACCCAGCCCGCGCCGCCGCGAGGATGTCCGGGCTCGCCAGGAAGATCATCGGTTCATGCTCGGCGATCAGCGCCTGCACACGGTCGAAGAGTGTCTTGCGGTCGGCAAATGTACGCGCGCTGATCTGCTGCCGCATCAACGAATCGATCTCCGCCTCCCAAGGCGTCGCTGGTTTCGCCGCCGACGGGTTCCAGAAGTGGTGATCGCCGCTCGATAACCAGACGGGCATGTCCACGTTTGGATCGGCATCGCCACCCCCAAGGCCGAGAATGCAGGCGTCGTAGTCGCGCGTCCTCTGCACGCGATCCACCACCGCCCGCGAATCGAGCGGCACGATGGTGACGCCGATGCCGAGCTGCGCCAGGTCATTCTCTATGATCGTGGCCATTTGCTTTCGCGGAACGCTGGTCGCCTGCACGAGGACGGAGAACTCGACGGGCTTGCCGTCCTGATCCTTGAGGGCGCCATCATCGCGCCACGAGAAACCCGCCTCTTTGAGCAGCGCTCGCGCGCGCTCGAGCGACCGTGCCGGCCGCGGCAGCGCTCTGTTGTACCACGTGGCGTTGCCGCGTGTGACCGGCCCCCATAGCGGTTCGCCTTGCCCGCGGTAGACGATCGATACCATGGCCGCGCGATCGATGGCCGCGGACACAGCATGCCTGAACTTCTCCTCGCGGAACCACCGTTGCCGCGTCGCCAACGCCGGGAGCGTCGCGGCATTGACGTCGTTCAAGTTGAAGAACAGGAAATTGTACTGGAGGCTCGGTCCGGCGTCGGCGGTTTGATAGCCGCTGCCCGATGACAACGATGCCAACTGATCGCCAGTCAGCTGGCTCACGATGTCGATCTCGCCGGCCTTGAAGCGCAGGAACTCCGCATCGGAGCTTGGCACAGTCACAAAGACGAGCCGATCGAGGTACGGCAGGGTGCCGCCGTCGCGATCGCGTTTCCAATAATACGGATTACGTTCGAGCACGATGCGCTGGCCAGGCACGTTCTCGCGAAGCCGAAATGGTCCTGTGCCCACGATCGATTCCGGAGGCGCATCGACGCCCCACGTCCGCGGCAGCGCTCGCTTCGCGAACGCCTCGCCGAGCACGTGCTTCGGCAGAATCGCAATGGTGTCGAAGATGCGTTCTCCAACGGCATAGGGTTCGGGCATTTTCACGACGATGGTCTTGTCGTCCTTCTTTCGGACGTCGATCGGCTTGCCGCCGACGAGGAGCAGGTCGCGCTGCGGCGCGTGGACAGATTCGTCGAGGTACACGTCGAACGAAAACACCACGTCATCTGCCGTGCATGGATGACCGTCCGAGAATTTCAGATCCGGCCGCAGGTTGATCGTGTACTCGAGGCCGTCTGTCGAAACGGACCACGACGAGGCGAGCGCAGGCTCGGTCTTCAGCGTCTGCCGGTTGATGTGGACGAGATCCGCGAACAGCCGATCGAGCACGGCGTGTGTCTGCGCGTCAGCCGCCAGAACGGGATTGAAGGTGCTGGGCGGCGTCCGCTCGGCGACAACGATCTGGCCTCCGTGCGTCGGTCCGGCGGGTTCGGCGCGGCGTTGAGTCGCGGGGGCGCCGAGACACACGACAAGGCAGAGGGCGACGCTTCCTGCGCGCACCACTGAGGTGCGCGACGCACCCGTGGAAACCGACATTGTGTTGTCTCTAGAGGCGCGAAACCAGGGGACCCGATCGCAGCGTGCGCGCCAGCGTGTAGTACATAACACAAATGCCGACCAATCCGACGACCGGTGCGAGCAGCCACCAGGCTTCTACCAGGACCTGTGGCCGTTGAGCACTCGCCAGCAGCGTGCCCCAGCTCGGGGCCGGTTCCGGCACGCCGAGGCCGAATAACGAAAGTGTTGTCTCGCCGAGAATGAATTGCGGCACGAGCTGCAGCGCCAGCGGAACGAGCACGACAGGAAGCTGTGGCAGCAGGTGACGGCGCAGCACGTGAGGAGTGGAGGCGCCCGCTGTCCGCGCGGCGGTTACATAATCGTTCGCTCTGGCGCTTGCAACCACGGCGCGCACGAGACGCGCGGGCCGCGCCCACCCGATCGCGCCCAGCAGCGCCATGATGATCACGAACGCTTCGGTCGGCGTGAGCGACAGCGGCATGGCTGCCCGGGCGGCGAGCAGCAGATACAGCCATGGGAGCGCGAGCACGAGCTCGGTGGCGCCGGAGACGATCGCGTCAACCGTTCCCCCCATATAGCCGGCGAGCGAACCGAGCACGACGCCGAGCGCCAGCGACAGACAGACCGCGGAAATCGACATCACGAGCGAGATCCGTGCGCCAACCAGCACGCGCGAGAACACGTCCCGGCCGAATTCATCGGTGCCGAACAGGAACATCTCCCCCGGTTCGTCGACGCTGAACAGGCGCAGGCTCTCGCGCGTGGTGAATCCTGCCGCCGTCGTGCGGCGGACCAACCAGCGGACGAAGTACCTCCTCGAACAGTCTTCTGTGTAACGAAACGGGATGGCGGTCGACGGCTCGATCGCGCAGACGAACGGCCGAAGATGCCATCGGCCCTGGGCGTCGATCGCATGCACGCGGCTGGGCGGCGCAAACGCGAGCAGGCGCTGCTGGGCGGCCGGATCGTAGGGGACGAGCCACGGCGCCGCGAGCACGATCGCGTGCACGGCAACGACGACGATCAGGATCGCCCGTCGCGCCCGTATCATTGCGCCGTCCGGGCCCGGGGATCGGTGACGTAGAGGACCGCGTCTCCGATCGCATTGCCGCACACCAGGAACAGGGTCGACACGATGGTGGCGCCGACGATCACGTATTCATCGCGCGAACTGACGGCTTCGAGCAGCAGCGCGCCGAGGCCGGGCCATCCGACCAGCGCTTCGACCAGGAGCGACGCGCTGAGCAGCGTGCCGAGCGACAGGCCGCCCAGCGCGGCGAGCGGCGCGGCCGCGAGCCGAAGCGCGTGTCGAACGATCACGCGACGACGGGGGAGCCCCCGCGCGGTCAGCGCGAGCGCGAGCGGAAACGGCACGGCCTCCGCCAGCGCGTGCCGGACGTGCTGCAGCAAGCCCGGTGCAATCGAGATCACGAGGATGATGACCGGCACCGTCATGTGCCGCGCGAGGTCCACAGCCGCAGCGGTCAGGCCAGGCGCCCGGGCGAGCGATGACATGCCGCCCGCCGGCAGCCAGCCGGAATGCGCGGCGATCGACAGCAGCACGAGCGTGATGAGCACGTCGGGGAGCGCCAGCAGCGCTGCGGCGAATCCCCCGGCAAGTCGATCCGGCCAGCGACGGTTCGTCACCGCCGTCGCCAGGCCGACCCCGAGCGCAAGAAGCCACGCAAGTGCGAGCGCGACACCCGTCAGCAGCAGTGTGTTCCCGGCACGATGCCACAGCAGGCGCTCGACGGGGACGCGGTACTGAAGCGAGTAACCGAAGTGTCCGTGCAGCGCCGCCGTGACCCAGCGCGCATATCGCGTCATGAGCGGCGCGTCGAGACCGTACTCCGCGCGCAGCGCCGCGATCGTCGCCGGGCTGATCTGGCGATTCAGCCGCAGCTCGTCGAAGAAGTCGCCCGGTGCCGCTTCGAGCAGGAGAAAACTGAGAAGGGAGACGCCGAAGAGCAGTACCGCGGCGCGGATCGCGCGTTCGAGGAGGACACGCACGGATGGAAGGGAGCGCGCGGTTCGCAACACCGGGCCGGACGACCGACGTCCGGCCCGACGGCGGACGCTTAGTTGAGCGCGGTCTTGAGCGCCTTACCGGCGCTGAAGCGCACGACGCGGCGCTTCGGAACCTTGATCGCGGCGCCCGTCTGCGGGTTGCGCGCGGTGCGCGCCTTACGCTGCGCGGTCTTGAACGTGCCGAAGCCGACGAAGGTAATCGGCTGGCCTTTCTTCAGCGACTTGGTGATGCCTTCGAAGAACGAGTCCACGGCGGCCGCCGCGTTCGTCTTGGTGATGCCGGTGTCCTGTGCAATCTTCGCGATCAGTTCCTGTCTGTTCATGAGCCCTCCGAGTGCAAAGCCGTGCAATGGATGTGCTTCGGTTATACGACGCACACCGCGGAAGGTCAACAGGAAACGGATCGGTCAGGCGGCGATTTTGTGGACGTGTTCAATCGCGGCATCGAGGATGGGATCGCCAGCGGGGGACGACTCGCCGATCTCGAACGCCTCGGGCTCATCGATCGCGACATCGGGATTGAGGCCCTTGCCCTGGATCGCATCGCCGCCCGGTGTGAGATAGCGCGCGTAGGTCAACCAGAGTCCACGGCCATCTGCCAGGCGCACGAGTTTCTGCACGCCCGCGCGACCGAGCGTGCGCTCGCCGATGAGGTCTGCGCGCTTGTTGCCGTCGAGCGCTGCGGCAAAGAGTTCCGCCGCGCCTGCCGTGCCGGTCGTAACCAGGAGCGTCACTGGAAGCGTAATCGCACCGTCGCCACTGCGCGCCGCGATCGTTTCGCGCGCAGCCTTGTCGCCACGGCCCGCCTTCACCGCAAGCGTCCCGGATTTCACGAAGAGCCTGGCAGCGTCGAGACCCGCCTCGAGGGGGCCTTCTGCGGTGCGCCGCACATCGATGACCAGGTGTTTCGCGCCGCCGTTCTCGAGCGCCGCCGCCTGATCGCGCAGGTGGGCGATGACATCGCCAGTGAACGACCCGATCCGGATGTAGCCGACGTCGGCGCCGATCAATTTTCCCGAGACCAGCACGCCGGCCGGCGTCTTTTCGCGCACGAGGCCAATCTGCTTGGGCTCGGCGGCGTTGCCGCGAATGATGGTGAGCGTGACTTTCGATCCTGGCGTGCCGCGTAGCAGCCGCATGCCTTCGAACACGGAAAGGTCGCGCGTGGGCTTGCCGTCGATCGCACGCACGTAATCACCGGTCTGCAGTCCCGCCTTTGCGGCGGGCGATCCGTCGCGCGCCGCGATCACGCGGAGATAGTACTGCCGCGTCAACTCGATGCCGACGTCTGCCGGCGCCGCCGCGCTCGCGCCGGCTTCGGCGACTTTCACGAGCTTCGGGTCGAGATACGCGCTGTCGGGATCGAGCCCGTCCGCAAGGCCGCGCATCGCGCCGTCCATCACGCGATCCACCTTCACGTCCTCGACATAGTTATTCACGATCAACGACACAACATCGTCGAATACGCGCAGGTGCTGGAGCTTCTCGTCGCCGGTTGACGCCCTGCCGAGCAGGCCGCCGAGCACGACGAACGCCAGCGCCGGCGTGGAAATGAGGAGCACGGAAAGGCGGGTTCTTGTCGTCATCGCTTCAGCCATTGTAAGGGATCGACCGGTTTTCCGTCGATGCGTAACTCGAAATAGAGGGATGGATTGCCGGCCGGGTTGCGCCCGGCCAGCCCGACGGTACTCGACGCCGCAACGCGATCCCCCTGGTGCACCGACAGGCTGCCGAGGTGTCCATAGAGCGAATACGCTTGCCGTCGTGCACCGCGCGGACGGCCTCGCCTTCGGCCAGCGAGAGCTCCATGCCGCTGCTCGACTGCCGGCCGAAGCGCTTCATGACTACGCCGTCCGCCGGCCAGGGCAGGGCGCCCTGGAACGGACGAAGGGGCAAGCCGACGGCAGGCGCCGTTCGCCCCGCGGCCATCTGCGCGACCGACGATTGCAGCCGCTGCTGCGCTTCCTGGAGCTCGCCCGAGAGTTGTGCGTTCAGATCGCGCCTCGCATCGATGGCGGCGACGCGCGCCGTACGCGCGCCGACGGCGCGCTCGACCGCCGCGCGCGCATCGCGCGCGCGCGATTGCAGAGCCCGCAGCTCGGCGACGCGGGCTTCGAGCGCCTTGCGCTCGCGCGCGAGCGCCGCCACGGTGCGGCGGTGTTCTTCGATGCGGTCGCGATCGATCCGTCCGAGCGCCGACGCCGTGCGGTACGCGCGTCCCAGCTGCCGCAGATCGTCGACGTCGAGCAGCAGCCGCCAGTAGCCCGCGCGGCCCATCTTGTACAGCTGCACGAGGCGCGCTTCGACGTCGGGACGCTGCCGATCCGCCTCCCCCTGCAGCGCCTGCGCGCGCGCGGTCGTCGCGTCGAGCTGACGCTGAACGCCGCCGGACTCCGCCTGGATCGCGGCGAGCTTTTCCGCTTTGATTTGTCGATCCAGTTCGAGCTTGCGGAGCTCAACGAGCAGCGTCTGCTCCTGCGAAGCGAGCGCTTCCGCCTCGCGCTGGAGCGCCGCGAGACGATCCGCCGCGCGCTTCGACAAGGCTTCGGTCTGGGCGCGGTCGGCCGGCGGGGGCGCCGGAGGCTGAGCGTACACAGAAACGGTGACAGTCACAGTTACCGCCAGAAGTGTGACGGTCACTGTTTTCAGAACTGTGAGTGTCACCGTTTCGGAGCCTCTAGAACAGGGATTTGCCATCGATGTCGGTAGGAATGGTGACGCCGAAATATTTCAGTACGGTCGGGGCGATGTCGATGATGCGCGGAGTCGTCGTCCCAATCGGGCGATTCGAGACGAGCACGCCGGACGTGATCGCGTAGTCGTACCCGCCGTGATCGGCGCTCCACTTTTTCGTGTTCGGGTACACGATCCCCTGCGGCGATCCCCCGAGCGTCGTCTGCCACGAGACTCGATAGCCGTCGTTCATGCCCACCTGGAGCTCCGCGGCATTCTGCAGATAGCCGCCGGAGTAGATGTCGTCGCGTTTGTAGACGGCGCGGATGATCGGCGTGCCGTCCTCCGGATCGTTCAGCGTCAGCAGCTTCGCGCTCAATTCCCCGGCGAGCTGCTTCGCCTCGGCTCCGGGACTGACGATCCCTTTGGATTCACGGCCGCGCAGGTTGAAATAGATCTGGCCGATGCCCATCGCGTAGGCGCGCGTGCGGCTCCAGTCCACGTTCTCCCAGAACGTGCCGCCGCCGAAGAGATCCGCGAGCTTCTTGTCGCCCGGCTGCTGTCCCTGCAGCACCATGTAACCCTGCTGCACGAGCCACGTATCGAGGTTCACGGCCTTCCGCCATGAATGGAACCCGTGATCCGACACCACGAGAACGGCCACGTCAGGGCCGATGCGCCTGACCACTTCGCCAACGAAGTCGTCGGCGCGGCGGTAGACCCGTTCAATCGCGTCGCCGAACGCGGCGGCGAGCTTCGCGTCGTACATCGGATGCTTTGGATCCGTCAGCCGCCACATCATGTGCTGCACGCGGTCGGTGGACTCGATGACGCCGACGAGCACGTCCCAGTTCTTCGCATCCACGCGATCGAGAATCACCTTCGCGCGATCGTTGAAGGCGACGAACAGATCGTCCATGAACGTTTTCTCGTCCATGCGATCCTCGTTGAGCGGCCACGTCGCTTCGGCCCATCCAAGCGTCCGGTAGTACCCGAGGCGCTTGAACAGCTCGCCGGCAAAAGCTTCTGGGTATGAAATCGGCAGCGGCGGATTGTCCGGCTTGAAGTTGACGGGGGACACGTAGAGCTGCAGCTCGTTCCCCGCATTCATCAACAGCATTTGCGCCATGCCGTGCAGCCGCACGAGCATGTTGATCTTGAACGTGAGGTCGATCCACGGAGACCACTGGCCCTGGATCAGCCTGATGGATTCCCCTTCGATCTCGACGGTCGCCGCTTTCGCACCGCGATCCCACCGGATCGTGAACGGGACGTGCACGTCCTGGATGGCCTGGAGCTCGGCGAGCTCCGCGCGGTCGGCGTCGCTCAGCGTCGGTCCTTTCCGTCGAATGGCCTCGATCTTCTGGCGCACGAGCGGGTTCGGGGGGCCGACGAGCTCGGCATTCGCGACATCTCCCTCGAACACCAGGCGTCGCAGGATGCCGCCCATCTCCGTATTGCCTTCCTCGTAGCGGCTCAGATCCGTGGCGTAGTACGAGAAGGTTCCCATCGTCCCGCGTATGTCGGGTAGCGGAAGTCCCGCGAGCATCTCGCCATTCGGCACCGTCTCGGGCGGAAACGTCACCGGGACGGTGAGGACGCTCGACTGCACGCCGGCCTTTCCCGCAGTGACCCAGAACGATGTGCCTCCACGAATCGATTCGAGCTTCGGTTTCGATGTCGGGATGTAGTTGAACAGGAACGTCGGCGGCGTACGCTTCACCATGCCGAGATCCGGCAGGTACGTCGTGATGTCGCGGACAAGGAAATCGTAGATGTTGTGCTTGCCCGCGTTGACGCCCGTCGCAAACGACGCCCATGCCGTCGGCGATTCCGGGGAATGTGTGGTCGCCAGGGGGAACATGCCCCCTTTCTTGGCGAGCGCGGACAGATGGGGAAGCTTGCCTTCGTGCATCCAACGCTCGACGAGCTGCGGGTCCATGCCGTCGAAGCCAAGAATCACGAGCTTCTGCGCGTACTGCGATGGGCCTCGACGCGGGCCGCCGCCGCACGCGACGAGCAGCGCCATCGCGACACTCGTAGTGAGAATGCCGAGGGCACTCGTGAGCGCGAGGAGCCTTCCGGATGAGCGCATGGATCGGCAAATTATAGCGTGTGCTACGCTCGATTTCGTGCGCGCGCTCGGAATAGATTACGGCGAGCGGCGGATCGGCCTCGCGCTGTCGGATGCCACGGGACTGATCGCCTCGCCGTGGAAGACGGTCGCCAACGATGCAAACGTGGGCAAGGCCGCCGAGCGTCTCGCGGCAGAGATCCGCGCCCTGCAGACGGACGATTCCGGGATCGGTGCCATCGTCCTCGGGCTGCCGCGGCGTCTGAGCGGCGAGCCCAACGCGCAGACTGCCCGGGTTCAGAAGCTCGCCGATCTGCTGGCGACGATGATTGTGATCCCGATTACGTTTCAGGATGAGCGGCTGACGAGCCGCGAGGCGGAGGAGCGTCTTTCGGCGCGGGAGCGCGATTGGCGCCGCCGGAAAACCCGGGTCGATGCGCTGGCGGCGGCGATCATTTTGCAGGATTACCTCGACAGCCGGCCGCGTCCCGTGGCTGCCGAGGAGAGCGACTCCCAGTGAAACGTTTTGCGGCGTTCGTCTTCATTCTCGTGCTCGTGGGCGCGGCGGCCGGCGCGTGGCTCTACATCGGGGTCAGCCGTCCATATAAAGGTTACGAGGCGGCGGAGCAGTTCGTCGACATTCCCGCCGGTGCGGGACCGAGCTCGATAGGCCGGCGGCTCGCTGACGCGGGCGTCGTGCGCGACGTCAACAGCTTCAGGTTCGCGGTGTGGCTGTCGCGCCAGGGACGGCGTCTGCAGGCGGGGGAGTATCGCTTCGATCGTCCGGTCTCGGCTCGCGAGGTCGTCGACAAGATCGCGCGCGGCGAGGTCTACGTGCTGCCGATCACGTTCCGCGAGGGACTGACGATCAAGCAGATGGCGTCGTTGTTCGAGAGCAGGGGATTTGGCCCCGCGGACGCGTTCGTGCGCGCATCGAAGAACGTCGATCTCGTGCGCGCGCTCGATCCCGAGGCGCAGGATCTCGAAGGCTACCTGTTTCCCGAGACTTATTCGCTGCCACGCAAGGCGACAGCCGATCAACTCGTCGCTCGCATGGTGTCCGCGTTCGAGAAGGCGCTGACACCGGATATCCGAGACCAGGCCTCGGCGCGCGGCATCGGCCTGCGGCAGCTCGTGACCCTCGCGTCAATCGTGGAGAAGGAAACCGGTAGTCCAGCCGAGCGTCCGCTGGTTGCCGCGGTCTACGCGAACCGTCTCAGGATCGGGATGGGACTGCAGTGCGATCCGACCGTGATCTACGCGCTCGATCGCGTGGGCCGTTACCACGGGAACCTGACGCGCGAAGACCTTCACTTCGATTCGCCTTACAATACCTACCGCTATTCGGGCCTGCCGCCCGGACCGATTGCCTCGCCCGGGCGCGCCTCGCTCGCCGCGGCGGCGGCACCGGCTGACGTTCCCTACATTTATTTCGTCAGCCGCAACGACGGGTCGCACGCCTTCGCGACCACGCTCGACGAGCACAACCGCAACGTGCAGCAGTATCAGCGCCAGTACTTCATCGACAGGCGCCGGGAAGCCCAATAGGGGTTCACGGTTCACGGTTCACGGTTCACGGTTCACGGTTCACGGGTTCACGGGTTCACGGGTTCACGGGTTCACGGGTTCACAGGTTCGGTTCATCGTTTTCGAAACCTTGAACCTTGAACCTTGAACCTTGAACCTTGAACCTTGAACCTTGAACCATGAACCGTGAACCGTGAACCGTGAACCGTGAACCCGTTAGGGCGTGCTCCCACCCCATCGGAGCTTGCTGCGCAGCACTTCGAAGTACGTGCGGTTCGCCGCTTTGATGATCTGAAGCGATCGTGGCGCGCGGCGGACGCTGACGATGTCGCTCGATTGGAGCGGAAAGCCGGACTGCCCGTCGAAGGTCACGAACACTTCGCTGTTCGAGTCCATGATCGGGCGGACGTGAACTTCCGAGGAGGCGGGAATCACCACGGGACGGTTTGACAGCGTGTGCGGCGCGATCGGCGTCAGCAGGATCGCGTCTAGCGCGGGGTGCACGATCGGTCCGCCGGCGGCGAGATTGTAAGCGGTCGAACCCGTGGGACTCGCGATGATCAATCCGTCGGCGCGCACGCGCGTGACGGGGTCGTCTCCGACCGATATCGAAATCTCGACGATCCGCGAGAGTGCTCCTTTCGTGATCACGATGTCGTTGAGCACCGCGTGTTCGGAGAAGGGCTCATTGTTACGCACCGTCCTCGCGAGCAGCATCATCCGCGAATCGATCTCCGCCGTGCCTGCCAGCGCCGACTCCAGCGCATCGTGGAGCTCGGGCAGCGTGATCTCCGTGAGGAACCCGAGACTTCCGAAATTCACGCCGAGGATCGGCACGTCGGTGCCGGCCTGCGCGATGCGCCCGGCCATGCCGATGAGCGTGCCGTCGCCGCCAAGAATCACGACGAGGTCGCACGCCTTCGGCAGTTCGTCGCGCGTGCTCGTCGGACGTCCCGCCGGCAGACCGACGAGTTTCGCGGTTTCGACCTCGAACACGGCTCGCACGTCGCGCGCCTCGAGCCAGCCCGCCAGTTCGGCGAGGATATTCGCCGCGGCATCGAGGCCGCGCTTGGCGACCAATCCAACACGCGTGATCGGCATCAGTCGGAGGTTCGAGGTTCGACGTCCGAGGTCCGTCGGAGGTGCAGAAAGAACTCGCGGTTGCCTTCGGCTCCGGTAATGGGGGAATCGGTCGCGGCCACGCGTGTCAATCCTAGCGCATCGGCGGCACGCGCGACGTCCTCCACGACGCGCGCCTGCACGCCGGCGTCGCGCACGAGGCCGCCTTTGCCGATTTCTTCGCGGCCTGCCTCGAACTGCGGTTTGACGAGCGCGACGAGATCCGCGCGCGGCGCGAGCAGCGGGACGATTGCCGGCAACACCTGCCGCAGCGAAATGAACGATAGATCCATCGTAACGATATCGAACGCGCGTGCCTCTTGCGGCAATTGATCCGGGCTCAGCGTGCGGGCGTTGATCCGCTCGATGACGATCACGCGCGCGTCGTTACGCAGCTTCCAGTCGAGTTGCCCGTGGCCGACGTCGAGCGCGACCACCAGGCGCGCGCCGCGGCGAAGGAGGACGTCCGTGAAGCCGCCGGTGGAAGCGCCCACGTCGAGCGCCAGCCGCCCGACAACCGGAATGGCGAACGCGTCGAGCGCGTGAGCGAGCTTGACGCCGCCGCGTCCGACGTAGGGATGATCGGGCTCGATCAGCGAGAGCTCGGCATCCCCGGGTACGTTCGCGCCCGCTTTCGAGACGACCTGCCCGTTGACGCGCACCTGCCCGGCGAGGATCAGCGCGCGCGCCCGCTCCCGCGACGGCGCAAGCCCCTTGTCGACGACCGCGATATCGAGCCGTGTCTTGCCTTTCAACTGGTGCGCGCGATCACCCACTGCGCGATCGCGGGAAGCTGGCCCGCGAGTCGCTTGGCGCGGAGCGCTTCGAGCGCCCGCTCGACGCACGCGGCTGCCATCGCCCGCGAGGCATCGAGGCCGTAGAGCGCTGGATATGTCGGTTTGTTGGCGGCAGCATCCTTGCCGGCGGTCTTCCCAAGATCCTGCGAGGCTCCTTCGACGTCGAGGATGTCGTCGACGATCTGAAACGCGAGACCCAGCTCGTCGCCGTAGCATTGGATGGCGTGCAGCTGCGCCTCGTCTGCGCCCGCCATCACGGCGCCCGCAAGCGCCGACGCGCGGATCAACGCGCCCGTCTTGCGCGCATGCATCGCGCGAAGGCCCTCGCCATCGACGCTGCGCCCGGTGCCCGCCGCTTCCAGATCGATCGCCTGGCCGCCGACCATGCCGCACGGCCCGGCGGCGTCCGCCACTATCTGCAGCGTGCGCAGCTTGCGGACCGCGACCGTCTCATCGGCCACATCGTCACCACGCTGCGGCTCCCGCGCGATGAGCGCGAACGCTTCGGTCAGCAGCGCGTCTCCCGCGAGGATCGCCATGCCTTCGCCGAACACGACGTGATTGGTGGGACGTCCTCGGCGCAGCGTGTCGTCATCCATGGCCGGCAGATCGTCGTGGACGAGCGAGTAGGTATGAATCAGTTCGAGCGCGCAGGCGACCGGCATCGCGAGCGCGCGCGCGCTGTCCGCTGCGGCGCCCCGCGCGGCAGCCGCGGCTTCGGCGGACGCGAGCGCGAGCACGGGGCGCAGACGCTTGCCCCCGGCGAACAGGCTGTAGCGCATGGCCTCGCCGACGCGCGGCGGGCACGCGGGCGCGGAAGGCAGGAACCGTTCCAGCGCGCCGTCGATATCCGTGCGCCGGGCTTCGAGCCACGCGCGGAGATCCGCGTCGGCGCTCACCGCGTGCGATCGCCCTCGTCGTCCAGGCCGAGCGCCACCGGCGCCGGCTTGACCTCGCCGCGCTCGGTCAGAATGTCCACGCGCCGCTCCGCCTCTTCGAGCCTCGAGTGGCAGAACCGCGAGAGCTGCACGCCGCGTTCGAACAGCGCGAGCGACTTTTCGAGCGCCAGGTCACCTTCTTCGAGGGTCTTGACGATCGTCTCGAGCTCCGCGATGGCAGACTCGAAATCCTTGATGGTTGGGTCCATATCGATCATTAAGAAGGTTCCAGGGTTCCGGTGGTTCCCTCGTTCCACACGTTCTGGTTCTCGGTTCTCGGTTCTGGGTTCTGGGTTCTTGAACCCCGGAACTATGGAACCCTTGAACAAGAACTTGGAACCCGGGAACTCAGGAACCCGAGGAACCCTCTCTGCTATCAGCAACGGTGCACGAGAGCTCGCCGTTCGCAAGCGTCACGCGGACGGTATCGCCGGCGGTCACCGCTCCCGCGCTGCGGATAATGGCGGTTTTGTCCCCGTTCCAGCAAACAGCATAGCCGCGGCCAAGCACCGCGAGCGGACTCAGATTCTCGAGCCGACCCGCCAGCGCACGGAATCGCGCGTCGGAGCGATGCTGCGTGCGTCTCGCGGCGGCCGTCAACCGACCTTCGGCCGCGGTCAGCCGCGAGTGGATTGACGCAAGCCGCCGTGCGAGGTCGCGCGCCTCGAGCCGCTGCTTGAGCGTGCGAAAGTCGCGCGCCTGCTGCGCGATCAGCGTGCGTGCGGCGCCGCGCAGGTGATGCGTGAGCTCCGCCGCATGACGCCCACGCAAGGCGAGGCGCGCCGGGAATGCCGCCAGACCGCGTCGGCTCGACAGCAGGTGAACGGCATTGCGACGGCGCTCCAGGCTACTTCTGGCCGATGCCCGAAGCCGGCCGGCGAGGCGATCGATCCGATGGCAGAACTCGTCGTTCGCGGCCACGACCATCTCGGCCGCCGCCGACGGCGTGGGTGCGCGCACGTCGGCCACAAAATCCGAGATCGTCACGTCCGCCTCGTGGCCTACGGCGGAGATTACGGGCACCGGCGATGCGGCAATCGCCCGCGCCACGCGCTCTTCGTTGAACGCCCACAGGTCCTCGACGGATCCTCCGCCGCGACCGACGATGACGACATCGATACCCTTGGCGCGCACGATGGCTTTCAGCGCTCGCGCGATGTCTTCCGCGGCCCCCTCGCCCTGCACGCGCGCCGGACGGATCAGCACGCTCGCATTGGGCGCGCGACGGCGCAGCACTTTGAGGATGTCGCGTATGGCTGCGCCATCGAGCGAGGTCACGACGCCTATCTTGCGCGGAAGCGCCGGCAGCGATCGCTTGCGGTCCGCGGCGAACAATCCCTCCGCCTGCAGGCGCTTCTTCAGCTGCTCGAACGCGAGCTGCAGCGCGCCCAGACCCCGCGGCTCCAGGTGCTCGCAGACGATCTGGTATTCGCCTTTCGGCTCGTACACCCCGAGCCGTGCGCGGGCGATCACGTGGACTCCGTCCTCCGGCTTGAACCGGAGATAGCGCACGGCGGTTCGGAACATCACCGCCTTGATCTGCGCGGTGCCGTCTTTCAACGTGAAATACAGGTGACCTGTATTCCACACACGGCAGTTCGAGATTTCCCCTTCGACCCAGATGTCGCCGAAGCTGGATTCGAGCAGGCCACGGACGGCCGCCGTGAGTTCGGCGACGGAGTAGACGCGGCGCTCGATCCGCTGCGGCGGCGCCGGGATACCCGGGTCCGCGTCTTCTTCGAACGGGATGTCGAACAGGTCCGGCACCTCAGGGCTCCGTGACGCTCTTGGCGGCGAGCGCTTCGACGTCAACGGCGGACAGATTCAACCGCTCGATTGCGGTGGCGCGGCCGGTGCCGCGGTCCGCGGTGACGATCACGGCATTGAGACGGCCGGGTCCCGTCGCCGATTCGAATTTCGCGGGCATGCTCGTGAGAAAACGTCCGAGCGCGACTTCCGTCGTCACGCCGATGATTGAATCGTGCGGGCCGGTCATCCCGGCATCGGTGAGGTAGGCGGTGCCGTTGGGCAGGATGCGCTCGTCGGCGGTCTGCACGTGCGTGTGCGTCCCGAAGACGGCGGTCGCACGTCCGTCCAGGTGCCAGCCCATCGCCATCTTCTCCGATGTCGCCTCGGCATGAAAGTCCACGATGATGACACGCGCCTTCGGCCGAAGCGCATCGATTTCACGGCGGACGATGGCGAACGGATCATCGAGCGGCTGCATGAAAATGCGCCCCATGACATTCACGACGCCGATCGGTTCGCCGGTACGCGTGCGCCCGAGATAACTGCCGCGTCCTGGAACGCCGGCGGGAAAATTGGCCGGCCGCAGCAGCTTCGGTTGGCGCGGAATGTAATCCAGCACTTCTTTCTTGTCCCAGACGTGATTGCCGGTCGTCATCGCATCGACGCCGTAGCTGAGAATCGTTTCCGCGATGTCGCCGGTGACACCGAACCCCGCCGCAGAATTCTCGACGTTGGCAATGACGAAGTCGAGCGACTCACGCTCGATCAACGCGGGCACCGCGCGGCGCGCGATTTCGCGCCCGGATTTGCCGAAGATGTCGCCGATGAAGAGGATGCGCATGCTACGCGCGAACAGGGATGCGGATTTCCTTGCCGCGTCGCTCCTCGATGCGCGGCATGGTGATGCGGAGCTCGCCGGAGGTGAACGACGCGCTTGCGCGGCCAGCGTCGAACGCCCCGTCGAGGCGCACCGCGCGCGCGAAACGCCCGAACGAGCGCTCGGCGAGGTGGAACGCCGCCTCGCGGTGTTCGCACGCCGGAGCGATCTTCTCTCCCGCAATCATCAGTACGTTGCGCGCGGACATGACGTGGACGGCGTCGGGCGACACGCCCGGCATGTCGATCACGATCTCGATGCCAGTTTCGGTCTCGATGACGTCAAGCGGGGGACTGCATTCCGCTGCCGATCCCGGGCGATCCGACGGCCCCTCGCGAATCATGTCGAAGAGCCGTTGGAGATCCTCCGGCAAGTCTCGACGTTCAAAGTAAATCCGCGCCACTGAAGGGGAATTCTAGCACCCTTGATTAGATCCGCTGATTTTGTCGAATGTGAGCGTGTATAACGCATATTAGATGCTTGACAAGCACTCAGATGCTTATTATATTGGAAAAGCTTGAATGTTTTGACTCTCTTTAGAGGAGGAAATGACTATGACCCTGGTTCGCTGGGATCCGATTCGCGAGCTGGCGTCGATGGAAGTCGACCGGCTCAACCGTATGTTTACTGATTTTTATGGCGGCCTCGGCCATTCATGGGTGCCCGCCGTCGACGTGTACGAGACCGATAACCACGAATTCGTGCTCAAGGCTGAACTCCCGGAGATCAAGCGCGAAGACATCGCCATCACGTACGACAATGGCGTGCTGACGCTGAAAGGGGAGCGCAAGGCGGAGCTCGAGACCGCGCGTGAGAACTATCATCGCGTCGAGCGGCAGCATGGCAGCTTCACGCGTTCGTTCACGCTGCCCGCGACGGTCGACGCCGGTCGAATCCAGGCTTCTTATAAGGATGGCGTGCTGACGGTCCGCGTGCCGCAGCGTGAGGAAGCGAAACCGAAGCAGATCGAGATCGAGGAGAAAGCATCATGACGCAGTGGGATCTGATGCGCGAGCTCGCGACGATGCAGGATCGAATGAATCGCATCTGGGGCAACGTCTACGACCGCGGCCGGGAAGATGTGTCCGGCGCGGGCGCCTGGCTGCCCGCCGTCGACATCTACGAGACCGGCGAAAAAGAAGTCGTGCTGAAGGCCGAATTGCCCGGACTGAAGCGTGAAGACATCGATCTCACGGTCGAGAACAACACGCTGACTATCCGTGGCGTGCGCCGGCAGGACGACGGAATCGCCGAGGCGCAGTATCACCGCAGCGAGCGTGTCTACGGCGCCTGCTCGCGGTCGTTCACGCTGCCGAACACCGTCGACCCCTCACGCGTGAAAGCGGAGTATCGCGACGGTGTGCTGACGGTGCGGCTGCCGCTGCGCGAGGACGCGAAACCGCGGCAAATCGCTGTCGATGTAGACTAACAGGATGGCCGACAACGACATCCAGGGGACGGACGCGGCGCAGGACGCGAACGGCACGCCTGCGCCGCCCATCACCAGCCGGTTCCTTTTCGTCGACGTAGCCGCGCAGCGCGCCAAGCAGTTGCGCCGTGGCGCGCTGCCGCGCATCGAGCGCCAGCCGGTTGGCCCGCACAAGCTCGAGCGAGTGGCGATGGAGGAAGTCCGCAAGGGGGCCATCCAGTACACGCTTCCAACGGGGTACGCTGGCGGCGAACACCGGTGAGCGATCTTCTTCGGCTCGTGCTCGGCGCGCTGCAGGGGTTCACGGTCAGTTCGCTCTTTGTGCTCGCGCTGTTCATCGGCTTCTGCGTGTTGTTCAATCTGCGGAAGCTCAAGCCTCGCGGCCGCGGCGCCCGCGTCGTCCGCAATCTGGACGAGCGGCTCGGCGCTCCGCCGCGCTACATTCCCCCGCACGTGCCGCGCGGCCCGGTCGATCAGCTCGACACCCCGGAACTTCAAGAAGCCCAGCAGCGTAAACGATCCGCATAGGGGGACGCATGGACTTCGCGTTCGGGGCGGTGGTGCTGGTCGCGGCGCTCGCGGTTATCTTCGTTGCGCTGGCGTTCATCAAACTCGTCGTGCGACTGATCCTTCTGCCGCTGCTGCTGATCAAATTGATTGCCGGCGCGATCCTCACCTTGATCGTTGGTCCGGTGGTGTTCATTGTTGCCGCGATCATCGCGATCGTGCTCGCGGCCGTGGTGTTGGTGCCGCTCCTGCCGTTTCTCTTCGTCGCAGGCCTGGCGTGGCTGCTGGTGAGGTCTAACCGGCGTCCCGCGGTGGCGTGAATACGCACACGCGTCCGACTTCCTGAAAGTCCAGTCTGCGCGCGAGCGACAACGACGGGATGTTCGCGACGGTTGCGCCCCACACCGGCGCTCGTCCGGTCCGCCACATGTACCGCGCCATCGCGCGCACCGCGCGCGCAGCGTGTCCCTGCCGTTGATACGCTTCCAGCGTTTCAATCGAGACATCCCACCACGACTCGGTCCTCAGTGCCGGATAGCAGAACGACACCGGCCGACCGGCGCTCCACGACGCCGCGATCGGCATGGGCTCGAGCGGCGGCGGAACGTCGCGATCCGGTAAGGCGCCCGGGACGAACCGTGCCGTCGTGCGTCCGCGCAACGCGTCGATGAGTTCGCGACGCAGTACGGGCGGCACGTGCGCGAGCGACGGTGCGTCGGCGGCGTGGAAGATGCGCGTCTCCGGCTCGAGATCGTCCGCCCACGAAGGATGCGAGCGCAGCGCGTGCAGGATCGCCAGGGTGCGCATCCAGCCGGCAAGCGCGGCGCCCACGTGCGGAGCGTCCGCCGGCTGACAGAGCACGTTGACGTCTCCCTCGAGGTCATCGATCGTGTCGCGGATCAGCGCGCCTGGCGGACGGCCGACGATTGAGACGAGCGCCGCGTCCGCCATGCAGACGAGAAAACCATCCGCTGCGCTTTCCGGCGTCGACGGGAACCTCACCTCGGCGCGTCCGGAGAGCAGCATCCCGCGCGTATCGATGCGCCAGGGATCGTCGGGCACACGCTCGAGGGCGCTGTCAATCATGGCGCGAAGATGGGCGGTCGTTCCATGGCCCACGACGTCCTCCGCTCGAGAGCGTCGGCCACGCGCAGCAGCGTGGCTTCATCGAAGGCGCGCGCCGTCAGCTGCAGCGCCGCGGGCAGCCGTTCGCTGGTGAGGCCGCATGGGATTGAGATCGCGGGCAGCCCTGCGAGATTCGCGCTGACAGTGAACACGTCCGACAAATACATCTGGATCGGATCGGCGGCGCGTTCGCCGAGTCGGAATGCGGCAGTGGGACTCGTCGGCACCGCGACAACGTCGACCTCGGCGAATGCGCGCTCGTAGTCGCGGCGGATCAGCGTGCGGACCTGCTGGGCCTTCAGGTAGTACGCATCGTAGTAGCCCGCGCTCAGCACGTAGGTGCCGATCATGATTCGCCGCTTCACTTCGGCGCCGAACCCCCGGTCCCGCGTGCGCGCGTACATGTCGTGCGTGGTCGCGGCCTCCGCGCGGACGCCGTAGCGCACGCCGTCGTAGCGCGCGAGGTTCGAGCTCGCTTCGGCGTTGCCGATCAGGTAGTAGACGGCGATCGCCAGGTCGGCGTGCGGCAGCGTCACGTCGTTCAGCTTCGCGCCCGCGTGCTCGAGCTCGTCGAGCGCGCGATCGAACGCGGCGGCGATGTCCGGCTCGACGCCGGTTGCAAGGAGATGACGCGGCACACCGACCCGCAATCCGCGAAGGTCGCCGGTGAGCGCGGCACGATAGTCGGGAACCGGCGCATCCACCGACGTGGCATCCTGTGGATCGTGGCCGGCAATGATGGCGAGCACGTCGGCGGCATCCCGCGCCGTGCGCGTGATCGGACCAATCTGATCGAACGACGAGGCGAACGCGATCAGGCCGAAGCGCGAGACACGGCCGTAGGTAGGCTTCAACCCGAGCACGCCGCACAACGCGGCGGGCTGACGAATGGACCCGCCCGTATCGGAGCCCAGCGCGACCGGTACCATCCCGCTTGCGACCGCGGCAGCGGATCCGCCGCTCGATCCTCCAGGCGTCCGATCGAGCCCCCACGGATTCCGCGTCGGCCCGAATGCGGAGTTCTCCGTCGATGATCCCATCGCGAATTCGTCGCAGTTCGTCTTCCCGACGATCACCGCGCCGGCGCGCGTCAGGCGCTGAATCACGGTTGCGTCGTAGGGAGCCACGTAGCCGTCGAGCACGCGCGAGCACGCCGTCGTCTCGCTCGAGACCGTGCAGATGTTGTCCTTGATTGCGATGGGAACGCCGCCAAGCGCGGCATCGCCTGGCAGTCCGCCGGCGTCGAGCGATGCGGCGCGGCGTCGTACCTCGTCGCCGGTGACCTGGTGAAACGCGTGAAGGTCCGGATCGAGCCGGGCGATGGCGTCGAGCGCGTGCGTGCACACGGCGACGGCAGAGGTCTCGCCGCTCGCAATCGCGGCGCGGATTTCGCTGGCGTCCCGCTTTGGCGTCATGATCCAATGACCCGCGGCACCGTGAAGAGTCCTGCATCGGCATCGCCGTCAGGCGCTTCGCGCAGCAGGACGTCACGATCGAGGGACGGCCGCGGCGCGTCCTCCCGCAACGGGGCGGCGGCAAGGCCGGCGACCTGGGCGGTAGGCGGGACGTCGGTCGTGTCCGCGCGGCGCAGGTCCTCGAAATATGACAGGATTGCGCCGAGCTGTTCGGCGAACAGCGTCGTCTCCTCGGGCGTGAGCTCGAGCCGCGCCAGCGCGGCGATGCGCGCGACCTCCGCGCGTGTCAGGTTCGTCGGCATGTGAGCGCATGGTAGCAGGGAACAGACCCGCGGCGGTCGCCGGGACGTGGTACCCCGGCACTGCGGGCGCGCTGATCCGCGAGGTGGACGCGTATCTCGCGGATGTCGAGATCGTGCCGCAAGGCCGTCTCGACGCCCTCGTGGCGCCGCACGCGGGTCTGATGTTCTCGGGCCCCATCGGTGCGCATGCCTACAAGGCAGCAGCGGCCTGTGGGCCGTACGCCGCCGCCATCCTGGTGGGTCCATCGCATTTCGTCGCATTCGATGGCGTCGCACTGTATCCATCGGGTGCGTTCGAATCCCCGCTCGGTCCCGCGGCGATCGACGAGGCGCTCGGACGGGACCTGCGCGAGCTCTCGGCCGTCATCGTGGAGCGGCCCGAGGCGCACGGCCGCGAGCACTCGCTCGAAATGCAGTTGCCGTTTCTGAAGCGCCTCCTGCCCGATCTCCCGATCGTACCGTTGCTCATGGGCTTTCAAACGCGCGCAACAATCGAAGCGCTCGCGGACGCGCTCTCCCGCGTCGCCAACGACCGCCGCGTGCTGCTCGTCGCGAGCTCGGACCTTTCGCATTATCTTGATGCGACCGCCGCCGCCACTCACGATCGCCGCGTGTCGTCGTGTGCCGCGGCGTTCGATCCGGAGCGGCTGCTGGGTCTTTTCGAGCAGTATCCGGAACGGGAGCGCGGACGCTACGTCGCGTGCGGCGGTGGTCCGTTGATCGCCGTCATGCTGGCTGCGCGGCGCCGCGGCGCGCGCGAGGGACGCGTGCTCAAGTACGGGCACTCGGGGGAGGTCTCGGGCGACAACAGCGGCGTCGTGGGGTATCTTGCCGCCGCGTTCGGCACGTTTACGGATGTTCACTGACGCTGAGAAGCGCGCGCTGCTGGAAATCGCCCGCGCCGCGGTGATCGCGCAGGTTACCGGACGGCTGGCGTCAGACCACGGTCGCTCCCAGGACTGGGGTCAGACCCCCGCCGTCCGGTTACCCACAGGTGGGCAACGTGACGACTGGGGTCAGACCCCGGACGTTCCGTTACACACCGGCGCCAGCGGGGCGTTCGTGACGCTCAAGCGCAACGGCGAGCTGCGGGGTTGCCTGGGGACGCTCGAGTGCCGGCGTCCGCTCGAGGAAGAAGTCGCGCGCCTCGCCGCGAGCACCTCCCACCAGGACCCGCGCTTCGAACCCGTTCGCAGCTGGGAACTCGCCGACCTTCACTTCGAAGTTTCCGTCCTCGGCCCGCTTGAAGCCATCGATCCCCGCGCACTTGACGCCTTCGTCATCGGACGCCACGGTCTCGTCGTCGAGCAGGGCTCGCGGCGTGGGCTGCTGCTGCCGCAGGTCGCAACGGAGTGGAAATGGAACCGCGAGGAGTTCCTCGCGCATACCTGCCGCAAGGCAGGACTTCCGGGCGACGCATGGCAGCGTGCCGCCAGCGTCTACCGCTTCGATGCCGAGGTCTTCGGAGACTGATCGATCAGAGCGCGCAATGTCGCGAGGTTGATCTTGTCCAGCGGATCGATGTCGCTACGTCGCCGGCTTTCAGGCGTATCGAGCTTGGGCGTCTCGAGCAGCATCGGCAGCTTTGCAAATCGTTTGTCGTTCAGGATCCGTCGAAACGGCTCGAGGCCAAGACACCCTCTGCCGATGTGCTCGTGACGATCCACGCGGCTCGCGCACGGTTTCTTCGAGTCATTCATATGAAACGCCTTCAACCGCGAGAACCCGACGATGCGGCCGAATGCGCTGAAGGTGTCGCGATACCCCTCCTCCGAGCAGATGTCATAACCTGCCGTCAGCAGATGGCACGTATCGAGGCACACGCCCACGCGCGGGGAGCCACCGAGCCGATCGATGACGGCCGCGAGATGCTCGAACCGATGTCCCAGGTTCGTCCCCTGGCCGGCGGTGTGTTCGAGCAGGATCATCGTTTCAGCATCGGGTCGCGCCGCGAGGATTTCGGCGAGCCCATCGGCGATCAGTTGCAGTCCCTGCTGCTCGGTGCCCGACGTGTACGAACCCGGATGCATGATGAGGCCATCGAGGCCGAGCCGGTCGGCGCGATCGAGCTCGTCGCCTAGCGCCTCGATGGACTTCCGTCGCAGCGCGGGATCGGCGGCGGCAACATTGATCAAATAGCTGTTGTGCGCCACGACCGGGCGCACGCGCGTTTGACGCACGCGACGGCGGAACAGCGCGACTTCCTCGTCGGGCAGCTCGCGCGCGCGCCACTGTCCCGCGGATTTCGTGAAGATCTGCAGCGCCTCGCATCCACTCGCTTCGGCGCGATCGACCGCGCGCGGCAGTCCGCCGGCAATCGAAAGGTGCGCGCCGATGCGAGGCATCTGTCGTGTAATGTACCCGCCATGCGCAAATTGATTCCAGTCGCGCTCCTGGCGCTCGCCTTGAGCGCGTCGCGTGCGGTTCCCGCGGACGCGTGGGGCTTCACGGTGCACAAGTTCATCGCGGATCGCGCGATCGTGCTGCTGCCGGCGGCAATTCGTCCGTTCTTCGACATGTACCGTACGACCTTCGTCGAGCACGCGATCGATCCCGACACGTATCGCACCATGGGATGGATCGACGAGCCTCCCCGTCACTTCCTCGACATGGACGCGTACGGACCGTTCCCGTTCACCGCGGTTCCCCACGACTTCAACCAGGCGGTCGCCGCACGCGGCGCCGCCTTCGTCAGCAAGAACGGCCTGCTGCCGTGGCGCACGCAGGACATCTCGGATCGCCTGCGCGACGCCTTCAAGCAGACGACGCCGTACGCGCGCGACGACATCGCGCTGTTCTCAGCCGTTATCGCGCACTACGTCGGCGACGCGTTCCAGCCGTTTCACGCCGCGGTGAATTACGACGGCCAGCTCACCGGGCAAAAAGGTATTCACGCGAGATTCGAGACGGAGATGTTCGATCGCTACATGGACAAGCTGCGCATTGCCGCCGAACCGATCCAGCCAATCACCAGCGCCCGCGAGTTCACCTTCGCGACGCTGACCGACAGCTTCACGTTCGTCGAGCCCATCCTCGCCGCCGATCGCGCTGCGGTGCAGGGAAAGGAGGAATACGACGCCGCGTACTTCGACGCAATGCTAGAGAAGACGCGCCCGATTCTCGAGAAGCGGATCTCGCAGGCGATCACCGGGGTCGCATCGGTGATTACCGCCGCATGGATCGAAGCCGGGAAGCCGCCCCTGCCGTTGGAGGCGTCACGAACCGTGCGAAAGGTCCAACACGATCGCTGACAAACTGGCTCATGGCTCATGGCCCCATGCTGGCTCACGCACGCGCCGGGTCTGAAGACCCGACCGTGCCGTGAGTGTGTAGGGCGGACCTTTAGGTCCGCCGTTTTGAGCCGACTTGAGGCGTGAGCCCTGAGTCATTCCGCATCGTGCCCGCCATGGCGAACGTCCACACGCCGCTCGAGCGCCCGCTCGATGGGCGCGACGATCAGGAGAACGGCCAGCGTGATCGCCCCTCCCACGGCGGCAACGTGGTACTGTCCCGCGCCGGCCGCGACACCCAATGCCGCGTTGACCCACACGGTTGCCGCCGTCGTCAGACCATGCACGCGATTTTCCGTGCGCAGGATTGCGCCCGCGCCGAGAAAGCCGATGCCCGTCACAATCTGCGCCGCGATGCGTGTTGGATCCGACGACGCTGGCGCCAGCGCGAGCGACAGGATCGTGAAGATGGCCGATCCTATGGCGATCAGGATATTGGTGCGGAACCCCGCGCTCTTCTGCCGGAACTCGCGTTCGGCCCCGAGCAGCCCGCCGAGCAACGCCGCGAGCACCAATCGTCGGATCAATTCGGCGTCGGTCAACATGGTTGAGTCAGCTGACTGGTACCTGGCTTGCACCATACGCGCGCGGAGCGGATTGCGTCATTCAGGAGGCCGTGATGCTCTGGACGATCGTGGTATTGCTGCTGATTCTATGGTTGCTGGGGTTCACCATGCACGTCGCGGGCGGACTCGTTCACATCCTGCTCGTGGTCGCGCTGGTCGTCATCGTGCTGCGACTGCTGACCGGGCGCCGCGTCTGATCCGGCGCTACGGCATCAGCCAGAACCGCGTGCGGTCGAGTGGCACCTCGATGTCGGGGTGCCACGTCGTCTGCCCGTCGCGCCGCACGCGCAGGTCGTAGCGGCCGGCGGGCACCACGAACAGCGCGTAATCAGGACCGGTGGCGAACCGCGCCGCTTCCTGCTGACGCGAGCCGGTCGCGAAGATTGCGACGTCGGGCGTCCCCGGCTCCTGTGCCCGCACTTCAAGCGCGCCAAATCCGTTCTGCAGGTTGATCACCTCCAGATGCCGGCCGGCCTCGTCGGGATACCCCATCACGAGCAGGCGTTCCACCCATTTGATTGCCACGACCCGCCCGTCGCGCTCGCGGATCGCCTGCGCGTCGTACGACCCCGGCGCGACGGATGCGTCGAGCGTCGTTCCGGGGCGCGACTCCGCGACCGGCGATTGGCGCTCCCCCGCCTTGAACACCGTGACGCGCGTATCCGTCGATACTTCTTCAGACCCGCTGAACACGCGAATGTGCAACGACAGCATCGCCGACGAGGGCGTTGTGAGCGCGAGGGCGACGAGCCACGCGGATCGCATGCGCGATGTTAGGAATGCGATGGACCGAGTGTCAAGCGCACGGCGGCTTCCGCGAGACGGGTGTTATCGTTAATTGACGACATGGACGTGTTCCTGGTGCCGGTGGCGTCCGATCGCTACGAGTTGTATTGCGAAGAGCCCGACGAGCCGCAGCCGCAGGACGTCGCGCCACCGACCGGAATCGTCCGCCGACTGGTCCACCGGTTTCGCGAACTGCTCGCCGAGGCGGAGCGCGAACGCCGCCACGGCGCCAGCACCAGGGGTGACGCGCCGCAGCGCTTTACGGCGCGCGTCCGTGCGCGCATCATGCGGTACGCCGCCGAATCGATCGCCGAGCAGCGGCTGCTCTGGCAGCTGCGCGGCCGAACGGACGCCGCCCTGCTCTATCCCGACGATCTCACCGATGCCCACGCGCGCGAGATTCTTCGTCGTCAGTTGAACCGCGATTTCGAGCGCCATCGGTTCTGGCTCGCCATCGACAGCGTCGGCCTGATCGCCTCCGGCGCGCTGATGCTGCTGCCTGGGCCCAATATCGTGGCGTATTACTTTGCGTTCCGCATCGTCGGGCACTTTCTCTCGGTACGCGGCGCGCGACAAGGCATCGTGGCGGTGAAATGGACGACCGAGGCGAGTACGCCGCTCTCCGCACTGCGCGGGATGGTCGGCGTGCCCCCGGACGTGCGGGCGGACCGCGTGCACGAAGTCGCGACAACGCTGCGTCTCGAACACCTCGCGGCCTTCTTTCAGCGAACGGCCATTCCCTGACCGTTCCGGGTTGACGGTTGACGGTTGACGGTTGTCGGGCGGGACCCGAGATAGCTGCTTCTCCGTGGGCCTCGCGCGGGCCGCAGGTGCTCTCGTGCGGTCGGGCGGCGACACGCCTGCCTTCTGTATACTGATTTCATTGAAGCTCCGAGATTTGGCAGAGCGCCTCGAGTGCCGGCTGGAAGGCGACAGCGAGATCGACGTCCGTCGGGTCAGCGGGCTTGATACTGCCGAACCAGGCGACCTCACCTTCTTTGCGAACCCGAAGTACGCGGCGGACCTGCACACGACGCGGGCATCGGCGGTGATTCTGTCAGACAAGGCCGATGCCGCGCCGTGCGCAATGCTTCGCTGCGCGAATCCATATCTGACCTTCGCGCGCGCGGTGGAGATCTTCGCGCCGGCGAACGCCGTTCGCGCGGGTGTGCACCGCCTCGCGGACGTCTCCGCTTCGGCCTCCATCGCGTCGGATGCCTCGATCGCCGCGTTCGTCAGCATTGGCGCCGATGTGCGCGTCGGCGCGCGGACGATCGTCCACCCCCACGTCACAATCGGTCCCGGCGCGCGCATCGGAGACGATTGCGTCATACACGCGCGTGTGTCGATCCGCGAGCGCGTGACGATGGGCGATCGCGTGGTCGTGCAGGACGGTGCCGTCCTTGGCAGCGACGGGTTCGGTTTCGCGCGACGCGACGATGGCACGCATCACAAGATTCCCCAGGTCGGCGGCCTCGTGATCGAGGACGACGTGGAGATCGGCGCGAACACGACGATCGATCGACCCGCCGTCGGCGAGACGCGGATTGGCGCCGGCACGAAAATCGACAACCTCGTCCAGATCGCGCACGGCGTCAAAATCGGCCGCGATGTGCTGCTCGCCGCGCAAGTGGGGATTGCAGGCAGCACGACCATCGAAGATCGCGTGACGCTGTCCGGACAAGTCGGCGTGGCAGGTCACCTGACGGTGGGCAAGGGAGTCGTCGCGACCGCGCAGAGCGGCATTCCCAATTCCGTTGATGCCGGTGCCTTCATTTCCGGCTATCCCGCCATTGAGAACAAGGACTGGCTCAAGGCCTCGGCGGTATTTCGTCGTCTTCCCGAATTGCGAAGGACGCTTTCCGAGCTTCAGCGGCGCCTGGAGGCTTTGGAACAGCGGCTCATGCCATAATCGATCCCACATGTCTTACCAGGTTCGTCTGAGGCGCCTCGCCGCTGCCATGGTGGTTGCGGCGGCGGTCGGCGCTGTGCCATTCGTCCATGCGGCCGCTCGTCCTCCGAAGCTCGATTACACGATGACGACGCTACCGAACGGGTTGAATGTGGTTTTCCTGGAAGATCATTCCACGCCGATCGTGCACCTCCAGATCTGGTATCACGTGGGATCGAAAAACGAGAAGGCCGGGCGCACCGGTTTTGCGCACCTCTTCGAGCACATGATGTTCAAGTGATCGAAAAACGTCGAGCCCGAGGGACATCCGTCTTATATCTCCAGCGTCGGCGGGCAGAGTAACGCCTACACCACGGAAGACGCGACGGTCTTCTGGGAAACGGTTCCGTCGCAGTACTTACCGCTGGTGCTCTGGCTCGAAGCGGACCGGATGGCATCGCTTCGCATAGAAGAGAAGACCTTCAAAACCGAGCGCGAGGTCGTCAAGGAAGAGCGGCGCATGCGCGTCGAGAATCAGCCGTACGGCCGGCTGCAGGAGATCATTGCCGACAAGGCCTTCACGGTGCACCCCTACAAGCACCCGGTAATCGGCAGCATGCAGGATCTCGAGTCGGCGTCAATCGACGATGTCCGCGACTTCTTCCGGACCTACTACGTGCCGAACAACGCGACGGCGGTGCTGGTCGGGGACTTCGACAGCAAGGAAGCGCTCGCGCTCGTCTCGCAGTATCTCGGCCGCGTGCCGAAATCCGACAAACCGGTGCCGCGCGACATCCCGAAGGAGCCGCCGCAGACGAAAGAGCGGCGCCTGACGCTCGAGGAGAGCTGGCCGCTGCCCGCGGTCGTCGTCGCCTACCACATCACGTACGATGGCAATCCGGACTCATATCCACTGCACATCGCCTCGAAGATCCTGTCGGACGGACAGAGCTCGCGCATCTATCGCAAGCTCGTTTACGAGAAGGGCATCGCGCTCGCCGCGTTCGGCGGCGGCAACATCATCGAGGATCCGAACCTGTTCTTCGCGGTCGCGATCGTACAGCCGGGACACACCCCCGAAGAGGCCACGAACGCGCTGATCACCGAGCTCGATCGCCTCCGAGGCGAACCGGTCAGCGCCGCGGAATTGCAGCAGGCCAAGAACCAGTTTGCGCGCGACTACATCCTCGGACGCGAGTCGGACCAGAACAAGGCGGAGGTGCTCGGCCACGCGGCCGTGATCCACAACGACATGAAGACGGCGGACGGCGAATTCGATATCTTCCAGAATCTCACGCAGGCCGATGTGCAGCGCGTCGCGCGGACGTATTTCACGCCCGAGAACCGGCTCGTGCTCACGATCTTGCCGAAGGCGAACGGCCCGGCGCCCGAGGGATCACGATGAAGCGGATCACGTGTCTCCTCTCCGCGATCGCCTGTGCGGTGGCGTTTGCCGCGCCGGTCACGGCGCAGGTGCGGAACTGGCCCTCGGAGCGGCCGCCGCGGCCGCTCGCGGCGCACGACGTGAAGTTCCCGCCCTATGCGGTGAAGACGCTCACGAACGGTCTGGAAGTCATCGCGGTCTCACACCACGAGCAGCCGGCGGTCAGTCTCCGCCTGATCGTTCGTGCCGGCGCCGCGCAGGATCCGGAGAACCGGCCGGGTCTCGCGTCGCTGTCGGCGACGCTGCTCGACCAGGGCACGACGTCCAAATCAGCGGAGCAGATCGCTGACGCGATCGACTCGATCGGCGGCGCGCTGGGAACCGGCGCGGGATCCGATCTCTCCTTTATCAATGCGGTCGTGATGAAGGACAGCCTGAACGTGGGGCTGGACCTCGTCTCGGACCTGGCGCAGCACCCCGCGTTCGCCAGTGAAGAAATCGAACGACAGCGGCAACAGCTGCTGTCTGGACTGCGCGTCAGCTACGACGATCCCGAGTACCTCGCAAACATGGTATTCGACAGGCTCGTCTACGGGTTTCACCCCTACGGCAAGCCACAGACGGGCACGCCGTCAACCGTCAGCGCGATCGGCCGCGACGATCTGATCGCGTTTCACAAGAAATGGTTCGGCGCGAACAATGCGATTCTCGCGATCGTCGGCGACGTCACCCCGGAGGAAGCATTTGGGGGTGCCGAGCGCGCATTTGGCGGCTGGGTGCGCGCCCAGGTCGAAGCGGCCAGGCCGACGGATCCGCCGCCGCCAACCCGCCGCCTGGTGATCATCGACAAGCCGGGCGCCGTGCAGACGGAAATCCGCGTCGGCCACATCGGCATCGCGCGCAGGAGCAACGACTATATGGCGCTCGATCTTGCGGTCAAGATCCTGGGCGGCGAGGGGGCGAACCGACTTCACCGCGTGCTGCGGACCGAGCGCGGGCTCACCTATGGCGCGTCCGCCGACATGAACGGCCTCAAGCAGGCGGGGGACATCGTCGCCGAGACCAACACGCGGTCGGAGACCACCGGCGAAACGCTGCGGCTGATCGTCGACGAGTACTGGAAGCTGCTGCGCGACCGCGTGAGCGAACGCGAGCTGTCGGGTGCGCAGGATTATCTGACGGGCGCCTTTCCGCTGACGATTGAAACGCCGAGCCAGATCGCGCTCCAGATCCTCAACGCGGTGTTCTACGGCCTCAACCTGAACGAGCTGCAGACGTATCGCGAGCGCGTGGATGCGGTCAGCGTGGACGACATACAGCGGGTCGCGCGGGAGTACCTGCACCCGGATCGCCTCACGATTGTGCTCGTTGGCGATGCCGCGTCGTTCGTGAGCCAGCTTCCGGGCGCGGGGTTCGACAAATTCGAGCGCATTCCGGCCGCCGATCTCGACCTGTCTGCCGCCGACCTCCGGCGAAAGCCCGCGACGCCCGCGGCAGTAGGCCGCGTGAAGCCGATCGCGTTCCGGACGATTGAACCACCTTCAGTTGAGCCTGAAGCAGATTCGAGCCGCGCGCTTCTGGATAAGGTCATCACAGCCAAGGGCGGCCTCAAGCGGTTGAAGGCCATTCGCACGGTGCGCGCCGAAGCGGTCGCACGCGTCAACATGGCGGGAGAGGACCGATCGATTGCGACGACGACGTCGATCGAGTACCCGGATCGATACCGTGTCGATGCGGAAACCGCGGCGGGTCCGCTGGTGCAGGTCTACGCGGAAGGGCGCTACTGGGTACGCGACGACCGTGGCGTGAACGAACCATCGCCCGAAGTTCGCGACGACATCAAGGGCAGCGTGCAGCGCGATCTGGTGCCGCTCCTGCTGCGCGCCGCGGCCGGCAAGGTGCGCGTGCGCGAAGAGGCGATCGAAAATCCCGAGCAGGCGGCGCTCGCGTTCCACGCCGACGACATGGCGCCCGTGACGCTCGTCATCAGCCGCTCGAGCGGTCTGGTGCTCCGACAGCAATACCGCCCGGCTGCCACCGAGGGACTCGCTGTGGACGAGTACTCCGACTACCGCAGCGTCGACGGCCTGCAGGTTCCCTTCAAGGCAATCGTCCGGCGTCCGGGCGCGCCGCTGCTCGAGCGCGTCATCAGGAAGCTCGAGTACAACGTCGCGCTGCCGCCCGGCCTCTTCACGCGCCCGAGCTGATCGTACCGTTGTCCTCGCGCCTGCGCGTGATGATCTCGTGCGGCGAGCCGTCGGGCGATCTCTATGCCGGTGCGCTTGCGGCGGAGATCAAAACCATCCAGCCGGACGCGCTCGTCAGCGGGTTTGGCGGGGATCGGCTGCAGCAGGCGGGCGGCTCTCTCGTCCACCATTTCAGTGGACTGTCGGTGACGGGGCTGACCGAAGCAGTACGCGTGCTGCCGCGCGCCTGGGGAATCTATCGCGATCTCGTGCGCTCCGCGCGTCGCGATCGACCTGACGTGTTCGTAGCCATTGATTTTCCTGACTTCAACTTCGTCCTCGCGCGCGCCATCCACAAGCTCGGCATTCCCGTCGTGTACTACATCAGCCCTCAGCTCTGGGCGTGGCGACGCGGCCGGCTGAAGACGATGAAGCGGATGGTCGATCGCGTGCTGGTGATCTTTCCCTTCGAGGCGCCGTTCTACGAGATCGCGGGCGTGCCCGTGACCTTCGTCGGGCATCCACTCATCGAGATGACCGCGGTGGGTCAGCCGCGCGATGCCTTCATGCGCGCCCACGCCTTCGATCCCACGCAGCCGCTCGTCGGGTTGCTTCCCGGCAGCCGGCGTAACGAGCTGCGCACGATCCTGCCGGATCTCGTGCGTGCGGCCGGATTGATTGCCGCGCGCGTGCCGCAGGCACAATTCGTCGTCGCGCGGGCGCCGCACCTGCCCGAGGAGGTGTTCACGCCGCTTGCCGGCTGGCCTGCGAACGCGAGGCCTCCGGTCACCCTCGAGCACGCGGCCGACGACGCACTGGCGAGCGCCGATGTCGCGATCGTCGCATCCGGCACCGCAACCGTGCAGGCGGCGATCCACGGATGCCCGATGGTCGTCGTCTATCGTCTCGCGCCGCTGACGTATCGGCTCGGCAAGCCATTCGTTCACGTGGATACGTATGCGATGGCGAATCTCGTGGCCGGGCGGCGCGTGGTGCCAGAGTTGATCCAGGAGTCCTTTACGGCCGAAGCCGTTGCCGCCGACGCGCTGCGCGTGCTGACCGATCCCGCGCACGCCGCACGCGTCCGTGCCGATCTCGCCGACGTGCGCGAGCGTTTGGGCGCCGCGGGCGCAAGCCGCCGGGCTGCGGAGGAAGTGCTGGCCGTCGCGAGAGGTAAGACCGCGCGGGCCAACGAAGGTTGACGGAGGAAACGGATCTCAAACACGAAGCAACGAAGGCACCGGAGCAAACGGAGCAGTGAACGCCGAGCGCGCGCACACGCCGCTTGTGCACGTCCGCCGTGGTCCGGCCTTCGGCCGGCCGCTGGAGAACACGCGAATCTGGGAATACAAGCCACTGTCAACCGGCGTCTGGCTTGTATTCCCAGATTCGCGTGTTCTCAGCCGCGCGTAGCGCGGCACGGCGAAGTGCTCACGCGGCGCTCCCATCACCATCTCCTTCGTTCGTCTTCGTTTTCTTCGTTGCTTCGTTTCGAGGGTCCGTTCCCTTCGTGTCTAGCGTCTTCTCCGTCTCCCCCGGGCGGCTCTGATACACTCGCCGAATGCGTCGAATCGCGCGCTCTTTCTTGCTGCTGTTCGTCACAATCCCGCTTCATGCCACCGTTCTCCTCCCGATTGAATTCCGCGAGCTCGTGACGATTGCGCCGGTCATCGTGCACGGCCAGGTCGTCGACGTGCACTCGGAGTGGGTCGATGGACGCCGTTCGGTGGAGACGTTCGTCACCGTGGAAGCTGCCGAATATCTGAAAGGGAATCTCGGCGAGCAGTTCACGTTCAAGGTGCCAGGCGGGCAGCTCGGACGGTATCGCACGGTGTTCGTCGGCGCGCCGATCTTTCAGGTCGGCGATGAGGTGGTGCTGTTCCTCAAGTCGACGGGCTCGTCGTTCCCGTTCATCATCGGTCTCAGCCAGGGCGTGTTCCGCGTCGTCACCGACACGCAAAGCGGGCGGCGCGTCGTGACACCGCCGGCCGTGATGAGCGTCGGCGGCGCGGATCCCGCGCGCGTGGTCCGTGGCGATCCCGCGCGGAAGACCGTGTCGATCGAGGTGTTCCGCGACGTTGTACGCCAGGTGTTGAGTGAAGGAGCCGCGCGATGAGGCGCATCGCCTCCCTTCTGGTGTGCCTCGTGTGCGTCGTGGTGTTTGGCGGTGGTGTCGAGGCGTACCTCAAGCTCGGCACGCGGGCGAACGGGCGGTCAATTTCGCTGCAGTGGAAGCAGCTTCCAATTCGCTATTTCGTGACCAACCGCAGCGTGTCCGGGGTCACGGCCACGCAGTTCCAGCAGACGATCGCGCACGCATTCTCGACGTGGGATTCTGTCGAGGGCGTGGCGCTCTCGTCGCAGTTCGCCGGATTCACGTCGGCCCCACCGCTCGATGACGACAGCGTGAGCGTCATCGGCTTCGCGAACCGCCCCAATCTCGACCGGGTGCTGGGACAGACATCTTTCACATTCGACGTGGTGACGGGCGAACTGGTCGAGTCGGACATTTTTTTCAACGCAAGCTTCCAATGGTCAGTCGCGCAAGCCGGAGAGACCGATCGCTTCGATCTCGAGTCGATTGCGCTGCACGAGATCGGCCACCTGCACGGCCTCGGTCACTCTGGGCTGGGCGAAACGGAGCTCCGCGCCGGCGGCCGGCGCGTGCTCGGGGCGGAGGCCGTCATGTTTCCGATCGCGTTTTCGGCCGGCACGACGCTCGACCGCACGCTGCGCGCCGACGACATCGCGGGCATCAGGGATCTCTACGGCACGGACACGTCGCGGCGCGCGACGGGCAGCATCAGCGGCCGTGTGACGAAGAACGGCGTGGGGGTCGCCGGCGCGCACGTCGTCGCATTCAATCCATCGAACGGAAAGCTCGTTGGCGGGTTCACGCTCGATGACGACGGGAGCTTCGTGATTGCCGGCCTGGATCCGGGTCCGCAGGTGCTCCGCGCGGAACCACTGGACGACGCGGAAACCGACAGCTTTTTCGACGCGACGGTCAACGTCGACGTGAACTTCAAGCCGGCATTCTCCACGCGGCTCATCGTGGTCCCGATTGGTGGAACGGCTCGCAATGTCGAAATCAAAGTGGTGCCGAAGTGAGCCGGCCGGCGATCGCGATCTGCGCGGCCATGCTGGTCGTCCCCTCGATCGCGCGAGCGCAGCTGGTCGGCCGCGACCTGCCGCGCATGGGCACGTTCGAGATCAGCGGCGGCGCGCTCTGGTCGGGCGGCTACAGCTTCGAAACGGCGCTTGCGAACGAAACGAGAAATCCTACGACCGGCACCGCTCCGCTGACGCTTTTTCAGGGAAAGCCGCGCCTCGATACAGCCACCGGCGCGGAAGCGCATCTCGGGATGTACCTGGGACGCCGCGTATCGATCGAGGGAGGCGTGCAGTTCTCCCGTCCATCATTGACCGTGCGCACCTCCGCCGACTTCGAAAATGCCCCCGAGACCACAGCGGCAAGTCCGATCACGCAGTATGTCATTGATGGATCGCTGCTCTATCAGTTCCGCAGCGGACGCCTGGGGCCGTTCGTGTCGGTGGGCGCGGGCTACCTCCGGCAGATTCTCGAAAACAACTCGATCGTTGAAACGGGCAATGAGATCCACGGCGGAGGAGGTGTGAAGTACTGGTTTGGCGGCGGGCGACGATTCGGATTCCGCGCCGAAGCGCGCGTCTCGTCGCGCAGCGGCGGCGTCAGCCTCGATGCATTGGCCAAGCGTCGCCTGGTTCCTGCCGTCAGCGCGGGATTGGTGTATCTCTTCTAGTTGCCAGTTGCCAGTTGCCAGTTGCCAGTTGCCAGTTGCCGGTGTTGACGGTTGTCGGATGCCGGTTGTCGGGAAACCCCGAGCCTTTCCGTCCTCCGACCTCCGTCAACCGTCCTCAGATCTTGGTATTCAGCGTCGCATCGTCAGCGGGCATGACGGCATCGTCGGGCCCTTCCTTCCCTTCGACGCGCGCCCGCTCCGGCGTCACCGTCGCGCCTCCCTGCGGACGGCCGCCGCCGAGCCCGCCATTGCTGATGGTCGTCGCATCGGAGACGCGCGTGTTCTCGACGCGCGTCGGATCGTCGGAGAACGGTCTCCGTTCGACCGCCTGTTCCTGATCGCGCGGATCGGAGAGGTGCTTGGGGTCGGTCATGATCGTTACCCGGCGTGGGTGCCGTCTTTACGATCGCCGCGCTCCGGCACCTGCTCCTGATTCTCCATCTCTTCACCGAGCGGCCGGTTCGTGATGCCGCCGCCCTCCGACGTGCCCTCGCCCCATTCCGAGCGACGGGTCGTATCGGTATTGGCGACGGTGTCGCGATCCCCTTCCGCCTTTTCCATGTTCGACGAACGGGTCGGTGTGTCCTTTTCTGCCATTCCGCCTCCTCACCGGGCAGAGTGCATACCGCATACCGCCAACCGTCAACCACCAACCGTACCAGTGATACAGTCCTGCTCGATGGAAACGTCCGCGGCGATTGAATTGCGTGGCGTTCACTTATCGCGCGGCGCGGCCGGGAGCGTGCTGCGTGGGGTGAACCTCTCGATTTGCTCGGGAGAAACGGTCGCGCTCGTCGGGCGGAGCGGCGCGGGCAAGAGCACGATCCTCAAGCTGATCAACGGCCTGCTGACGGCTGACGCGGGTCACGTGATCGTGGACGGACGCGACACACGTGAGTGGAACGCATACGAATTGCGGCGCCGCATCGGTTACGTGCTGCAGGATGTCGGTCTCTTTCCGCACATGACGGTCGCAACGAACGTCGGCGTCGTGCCGCGGCTGCTCGGATGGGATCCGGCGCGCATCGACGCGCGCGTCGACGAGGTTCTTGCGCTCGTCGGCCTGCCGGCGGGTGTCTTCGCGACACGATGGCCGCACGAGCTCTCGGGTGGACAACGCCAGCGCGTCGGCGTCGCCCGCGCGCTCGCGGCCGACCCGCCCGTCCTGTTGATGGACGAGCCCTTCGGCGCGCTCGATCCCGTCACGCGCGCGGAGCTCCATCGCGAGTTCCGCCGCATCCAGGCAGAGGTTCGGAAGACCGTCGTGATCGTCACGCACGACATGGGGGAGGCGTTTGCACTCGGCTCGCGCGTCGGCGTACTCGCGGACGGTGCGATCGCGGAGATCGCATCGCCGGCGCGCCTCGCGCGATCGATGGACCCGCGCGTCCGGCCGCTGCTTGAACCGCTGTTCGAGGCCGGCGCACTCGTCGGACGCGAGGCGTGACGCTCGTCCAGTTCCTGGCGGGGCACCGCGCCGAGTTCTTCGGCCTGCTCATGCAGCACATCGTGCTCGTCGGTGCGTCCACGGCGGTCGCCGTTCTCATCGGCGTGCCGACCGGCATCCTGGCGGCGCGACGGCCGCGTGTCGGCGCGCCCATCGTCTGGCTCGCAAACGTCGTCCAGACGATTCCGAGCCTCGCGATGTTCGGATTCCTTCTGCCGCTGCCGCTCGTTGGCGGCCTCGGTGCGCGCGTGGCGATCCTCGTCCTCATTCTTTATGCATTGCTGCCAATCGTCAGGACCACCGCGGCGGGACTTCGCGGGCTCGATCCGGCGCTCATCGAAGCGGGCACGGCGCTCGGCCTGACGCCGCGTCAGCTGCTCTGGCAGGTCGAACTGCCGCTGGCGCTGCCGGCGATCGTCGCCGGCATCAGGGTTGCGGCGGTGATCGGCGTCGGCACGGCGACGATTGCGGCGGCGGTCGGCGCCGGGGGCCTGGGTGAATACATCTTCCGCGGTCTGTCGATGGTCGATCCCACGGTGATCCTCGCCGGCGCGGTGCCGGCGGCAGTGCTCGCGCTCACGGCCGACGGATTGCTGCTGTGGATCGAACGCGCCTTCGGACGGCGCGGGAACCGGCGCGTGCCGCGCGCGGTGCCGGCAGCGGTTGCCATCACGAGCATCCTGTTGATCGTCGTGGCGGCGACCACCGCGTCGCGCCGGACCGGCCCGGTGATCAGAATCGGATCGAAGAATTTCACCGAGCAGATCGTGCTCGGCGAGATCATCGCGCAGGCGATCGAGCGCAACGCGCACGTCACGGTCGAGCGCCGCTTGAACCTTGGCGGTACGTTCATCTGCGACAAGGCGATCAGGGCAGGAGACATCGACGTCTACGTCGAATACACGGGCACCGCCGATACGGCGATCTTCAAGGAGCAGGTGGACACCGATCCCGCCCGCGTGTTCGCCCGCGTGCGCGAGCATTACGCGGACGCGGGCCTGACGCTGCTGGCGCCGCTCGGGTTCGAGAATACCTTCGCGATTCTCGTGCGCGGCGACGATGCGCGTCGGCTCGGGCTGAAGACGATCGACGACGCCCGGTCCGCCGCGCGATCGTGGCAGGCGGGCTTCGGGTACGAGTTCCTGCAGCGCGCTGACGGCTATCCAGGGCTTGCCAATCGCTACGGTCTTCGATTCGGGTCACCCCCCCGCGCGATGGACCTGTCGCTGATCTATCGCGCTCTGGCCCGCCGGCAAGTGGATCTCATCGCAGGCGATGCGACCAGTGGCCTCATTTCCGCGTACGACCTCGTGATGCTCGAGGACAACCGCCGGTACTTTCCTCCCTATGATGCGGCTGCCGTGGCGCGAAGCGCCACGCTGTTGCGCTATCCGGAAGTCAGGTTGGCGCTGGAAGGGCTCTCGGGACGGATCAGCATGGGGGACATGCGTCAGATGAATCGTGCCGTAGACGCCGGACACGACGATCCGGCCGCGGTGGCGAGGGCGTTTCTCGCGCGGCTTGAACGGGGACGTCAGAGTAAAGGATGATCAGCAGATGGTCTCGCAGAATTCGTTCAACACTCGCACGTCGCTCACGGCGGGGGGCAACCGCTACACGTATTACAGCCTGCCCGCGCTCGAGAAGGCCGGCTACAGCGGTCTCGCGCGGCTGCCCTATTCACTGAGGATCCTGCTCGAAAATCTCCTGCGCCGGGAGGATGGCCGCTTCGTCGACCGCGACGACATTCAGACGCTCGCGCAATGGGACGTCGCGTCGAAGGCGCAGAAAGAGATTGCGTTCATGCCGGCGCGTGTCCTGCTGCAGGACTTCACCGGCGTGCCGGCCGTCGTCGATCTCGCTGCGATGCGCGACGGCGTCATCAGGCTCGGCGGCGATCCGAAGAAAGTGAACCCGCTGCAGCCCGTCGAACTCGTCATCGATCATTCCGTGCAGGTCGATCACTTCGCCGAACGGAACGCCTTCGAGCTGAACGCGCAACTCGAGTTCGTGCGCAACAAGGAGCGATACACGTTTCTTCGGTGGGGCCAGACCGCGTTCCAGAATTTCCGGGTCGTCCCGCCCGACACCGGAATCGTCCACCAGGTGAATCTGGAGTACCTCGCGCGCGTCGTGTTCAGCGAGCAGATCGGCGGCGAGTGGGTCGCCTATCCGGACACGCTCGTCGGCACCGATTCGCACACGACGATGGTCAACGGTCTCGGCGTGGTCGGATGGGGCGTGGGAGGCATCGAGGCGGAGGCCGCGATGCTGGGGCAGCCGATCTCGATGCTCATCCCGGAAGTCGTGGGCTTCCGGCTGATGAATCGTCTGCCGGAAGGCGCGACGGCAACCGATCTCGTGCTGACGATCACCGAACGACTCCGCAAGCTCGGCGTCGTCGGCAAGTTCGTGGAGTTCTATGGGCCGGGACTCGAGTTCCTGACGATCGCGGATCGCGCGACGCTCGGCAACATGTCGCCGGAGTACGGCGCGACGATCGCCATCTGCCCGATCGACGAGATGACGCTCGATTACCTGCGGCTGACCGCGCGGGACGAGTCGCGCGTGAGGCTGGTCGAAACCTACGCGAAGGAACAGGGACTGTTCCGCACGGGGGAAACGCAGGATGCCGTATACACGACATCGATCGAGCTCGACCTGTCCACCGTCGAGCCGAGCCTCGCGGGACCGAAGCGTCCGCAGGATCGCGTGTCGCTCAACCAGGCGAAGCTCAGTTTCCAGAAGGCGCTCGACGTCATGCTGGCCGAGCGCAAGGCCAAGATAGTCGCGGTGCACAAGCCAGGCGAAACGACCCATCCGTCGGAAACAAGGCGCGCAGTGGCGCCCGGCGTGGTGGCGACGGCCGGCGAACTGATCCCCGGCATGGAGGGTCTCGATCACGGCGCGGTGGTGATCGCGGCGATCACGAGCTGCACGAACACGTCGAATCCGAGCGTGATGATTGGCGCCGGATTGCTGGCGCAGAAGGCCGTCAGGCGCGGGCTGAAGACCAAGCCGTGGGTGAAGACGAGCCTGGCGCCCGGCTCGATCGTCGTCACCGAGTACCTGCGCGCGGCCGGCGTGCTGGAGGACCTCGCGGAGCTCGGGTTCAATCTCGTCGGCTACGGCTGCACGACATGCATCGGCAACAGCGGACCGCTGCCAGAGCCGGTGTCGTCGATCGTGAAGGAGAACAACCTGGTCGTGGTATCGGTGCTGTCAGGCAATCGAAACTTCGAGGGACGCATTCAGTCGCAGGTGCGCGCGAACTACCTCGCGTCGCCGCCGCTCGTCGTCGCGTATGCGATTGCCGGCAAGATGCAGGTGGATCTCACGTGCGACCCCATCGGCATCGATGCGAGCGGGCAACCGGTGCATCTGCGCGAGATCTGGCCGACGGAGCGCGAGATCCAGGAGGCGATGCTCAAGGCGGTCAAGCAGGAGATGTTCCAAACGACGTACGCACAAGTGTTCGAAGGCGATCAGCGGTGGAAGACGCTTCCGGTTCCACGAGGAGAGCGGTTCAACTGGGAAGAGGACTCCACCTACATTCGCAACCCGCCGTTCTTCGACGGGGTGACTCTCCAGCCCGACCCGCCACGCGACATCACCGGCGCGCGCGCGCTGGCGCTGCTTGGCGACAGCGTGACGACCGATCACATCTCGCCGGCGGGTTCGATTCCGGCCGAGAGTCCGGCGGGCAGATATCTCATCGCGCATGGCGTGCAGCCGCGCGACTTCAACTCGTACGGCGCGCGCAGAGGCAATCACGAAGTGATGATGCGCGGCACGTTTGCCAACATCCGGTTGAAGAACCAGCTCGCGCCAGGCACCGAGGGGGGCTGGACGGTTCTGCTGCCCTCCGATGACGTGACGACCATCTACGACGCATCGGTGAGATATCGCGAGCGGGGCGTGCCGCTCATCGTGATCGCGGGCAAGGAATACGGATCGGGATCATCACGGGACTGGGCCGCCAAGGGCACGCTCCTGCTCGGAGTGAAAGCGGTCCTCGCCGAAAGCTTCGAGCGCATCCACCGTAGCAATCTCGTGAACATGGGCGTGCTGCCGCTCCAGTTCAAGGACGGACAGAACGCGGCGACGCTGAAGCTGACGGGCCGCGAGACATACGCAATCGTGGGGTTGGCCGACACGCTGAGGCCCGCGGGTGAGGTCGCCATCCGCGCCACGGATGCGGACGGCACGGTCAGAGAGATCACCGCGATCGCGCGCATCGACACGCCCGAGGAGCTCGTCGCCTACCGTCACGGCGGCATACTGCCTTACGTCCTCAGACAGCTCGTGGCTTGATCAACCGGGGCTCCGCCCCGGACCCCGGCTCAGTCGTTCGCGGGAGCCCATGCCCCGCTCCGCTCCCTCGCGCTTCTGTGATTTGATGATTGAGTGATTTGGTGATTGGGCTTGCGCTGAGCGCTGCCCTGTACGGATCGTTTGTAGGCCGGGTCTTTAGACCCGGCGAACAGGACGGACCTAAGGGTCCGCCCTACAAAAGCGCGGGCGGGAGCCCGCACAAGCAAAATCACCAGATCACCATATCGACAAATCACCAGATCAAGTCACCGTTGATAGCCGCGCCGCGCCGTCACTTGTCCGCGGCTGTTCCTGCGCGTAACGTCAATGGCGTGCCAGCCCCCCTCGACTCCTGACGGCATGTAGCTGAGGAGATATCGTTGGCGGAACTCGCCGACGATGCGCTCGAAGGTCGCCGGCAGCCCTTTCATGTCGGTGATGAGCAGATCGCCCCCGGTGCGTTCGGCGATCGATCGTCAGTGCTTCGGTGAAGTCGTGCGCCGCCGAGGCGAACTGCCGTGGGTCACCCGCGAGCGCGTCTCCCTGGACGCAGCCGGCGTACTCCGATGCGATGCCGCTTGCGAGCAAGGTGCATGAGCGCCGCGTCGGTCTCGAGCATTGCGGCCGCGGCGAGATCATCCCACGTCCATCGGGTCGCGGCATTCACCGCATCCGCCACCTCCTTCTCGTGCGCCGCCGGCGGAAGAAGCAGAACACGCGCGACCGCCTCGTCGGGCGCGGTCCGGTAGAGCGTTGCGATGTCCCGATAATCGGTGGACGCAGTATCTTGCGCGAGGAGAGAGCAGCCTGCGGAGATCACGAGGGCGATGAACACAGCCAGGGAACGCACGAGCGCTTCAATTTAGCATGCAGCTTCTTCCGCCTGAAGGCGGGAGCCACCCGCCTTCGCCGCTTCGCGGCTTCCACCTTCGCGCCTCGCGCTTCGATGGACAAGTCGGCGCGGCAAGCACCTCGGACGTCAGACCTCGGCCCTCGGACCCCGGACTTCGGACACCTATAATCAGAGAGTGACTTCTTCCGAGGTGAAGCAGAAGGCGGCTGAGCTCGGGTTCGATCTCTGCGGGGTGGCGCCGGCTAAGGGCTTTACAGAGCTCGCGTTTCTCCAGGAATGGCTCGCACGTGGAAACGCGGGCGACATGCACTACCTCCATCGATCCGCCGATCGTCGAGCCGACGTGCGCGCCGTGATGCCGTCCGCGCGATCGGTGATTGCGCTCGGCACTCTCTACAACGTCGAGCGGCCGTATTCGACCGAGATCGCCAGCCCCGCGACGGCGCTGATCGCGCGATACGCCTGGGGCGACGACTACCACATCGTGATCGAACAGCGCATGGACGCACTCGTCGCGTGGATGCGCGAGCAGTGCGGTTCCGAGCTGGAGGCGCGCGCGTACGTCGACACCGGCCCGGTGCAGGAGCGCGTGTATGCGCAATACGCGGGGCTCGGCTGGATCGGGCGCAACACGTGCCTGATCAATCCCGAGCTCGGCTCGTGGTTGTTTCTCTCCGAGATCATCAGCAACCTGCCGCTCGAGCCCGACACGCCGTCGCTCGATCAGTGCGGCACCTGCACGCTCTGCATCGAAGCATGTCCGACCGGCGCGATCCTGGAACCGTACGTGCTCGATGCGACGACGTGTCTGTCGTATCTCACGATTGAAGTGAAAGGCGCCATTCCCGAGGCGCAACGGGCCGCCGTTGGCTCGCATGCTTACGGATGCGATATTTGCCAGGAGGTCTGTCCGTGGAACCTGCATGCGCCGGTTGCGAATGCGACGGAGTCCGCGTGGCGGCCGCGCGCGATGTTCGATAACCGCACGCTCGCCGAACTCTGGCGAACGCCAGACGCGGAACTGCGTGCATCGCTGAAGGGGAGCGCCATGACGCGGGCCGGCGTCAAGCGCCTGAGGCGCAATATTGCTGTCTGTGCGGGGGCAACCTCCGATGAAGACGCGCTCGCGGCGCTCGACGAGGTGCGCGAACCGTCATGCGACGAACCGCTCGTCGCCGAGCACGTCGCATGGGCCCGCGCTGTCGGGCTGAAGCCGGACACCACGAACGTCCGGCTCAAGCGCGAAGAGCGGCAGCATGGCTAAGCGGAACGACGCGGGGGGCGACGGTCCGCCAGTTCCGGATCTGATTCCCGATCGTCCAAGCCTCAAGACCGTTCGCGATGCTGCGCGAGACTGCCAGGCGTGCGACCTTTACAAGCGCGGCACGCAAACGGTGTTCGGCGAAGGCCCCCGCCGCGCCGAAGTGATGATGGTGGGCGAGCAGCCGGGTGACGCCGAGGATCTGGCAGGACATCCGTTCGTGGGTCCCGCGGGCAAGCTGCTCGATCGCGCGCTCGTCGAGGCCGGCATCGATCGCGCGGTCGTCTACGTGACGAACGTGGTGAAGCACTTCAAGTGGGAGCCGCGCGGCAAGCGCCGCATCCACGCCAAACCGAACGGCGCGGAGATTGCGGCCTGCCGTCCCTGGCTCGAGACGGAGATCGCGCTCGTAAAGCCGCGCGTGGTCGTACTGCTTGGCGCCACCGCCGCGCAGGCGTTGCTCGGACGAGGGTTCAAGGTGTCGCAGCAGCGAGGCATGTTCGTGCCGTCACCAATCGCGCCGCGAGTAACCGCGACAGTGCACCCGTCATCGATTCTTCGCGCCCCCGATGACGAGAGCCGACGCGCGGAGATGAAGCGTTTCGTGGCCGACTTGAAGCGCGTGGCCGCTGAGCTCGGCAAACCCGGAGCGAAGTAATGACCGAATCTTTCCGTCCCGCTCTGCTGCTCTCGATGCCGCAACTGCAGGACCCGAATTTCGCAAAGACCGTCGTCCTCCTCTGCGAATACAACCCTGATGGCGCGTTCGGCGTTGTCGTGAATCGTCCGACCGACGTGGCCGCGACCTCGATGGTGCGGCTCGATCCGCCGGTCACCGATGGCAACGACATGCCGCTGTATATCGGTGGCCCCGTGGAACCGCAGCGCGGCTGGATTCTCCTGAGCGATGAACCCGACACGGAGTTCAAGACCATACGCGATGGTTTGTATCTGTCCACATCGCCGACGCTGCTCCGTCACGTGCTCGAAACGCGTCCCGCGCCGCGCGCGCGTGTGCTCGCGGGCTACGCGGGCTGGGGACCAGGACAGCTCGACGAGGAGCTCGCGCAATCCGCCTGGTTGATGAGTGATATCGAGCTCGACTTGATTTTCGAGGTCAGCGCAAGCGCGATGTGGGAGACCGCGATTCGCCGGCTCGGCGCGGATCCGTCAACGCTAACGATGGGACACGGGGTGCACTAGTCTTTAACAATCGAAGGCTCGAAGGAAAACGAAGTCTCGAAGGAGCACTGATTTCTTTAATAGTTCACCTTCGACATTTGGTGGTTCTCCTCCGATGCTTCGGGCTGCCTTCGGCACTTCGATTGTCAAGATCAGGATACGGCCCACGGTTTGCACAACAGCCTCGACATTCAGGAGGACTCATGCCGAACGCAACCGAAAATCCGCTGCAGGAACTTCTCGTCGAACAGTTGAAGGATCTCTACAGCGCCGAAAACCAGATCATCAAAGCGCTGCCCAAGATGGCGAAGAACGCGACCAACCCTGAGTTGCGTGCGGCCTTCGAGACGCATCTCGAGGAGACGCGCGGACAGGTCGAGCGCCTCGAGCAGATCGCCGATGAGATGGATATCCGGACGCTCAAGGGAAAGAAGTGCAAGGGCGCGGAAGGTCTGATCGAAGAAGGCAAGGAAGTGATGGACGAGTTCGAGGAAGACGTGCTCGATGCGGGACTGATCGGCGCCGCGCAGAAAGTGGAGCACTACGAGATCGCAGCTTACGGCACCGCACGTACCCACGCGAACATGCTCGGGCTGAAGAAGGTCGCCCGTCTTCTCCAGCAGACACTCGATGAAGAAGGAAGGACCGACAAGAAGCTCACGCAGCTCGCCGAGAATATCGTCAACATCGAGGCGCTGCAGGAAGCCTGACGGGATTTGATGATGTCACGATTTGGTGATTTGGTGATGTGAGGCACGGACCGGGCTCGCCAATCACCAAATCACCAAATTACCCAATCACCAAATTACCCGATCGCCAAATCACCTGCCGAGCACTTCGGCGAAGAAGTCGAGTGCTCGGGGATCATGTGTTTGTCCGAGCCAGAACATCGCCTGCTTGCGCACCGCGGGGTTCTTGTTGTTCCTGGCCACCTGAATCAGCAGCGGGATCCCTTCGTCCTTTGGAAGCTGGCTGAGTGCGAACACCGCACGCTTCTTGACGTCCGTATCGGGATCCTGCTCGATCGCGGCGGTGATCTCTCCGGCCGCTTTCTGACCCGCCTTCTGCGCGAGCCAGAAAATCGCCTCGCCGCGCACCTTCGCGCTCGCGTCCTGACGCGCGAGGCGGATGAGCGTGCTGTCTGCTGACGGATCGCGGTGCATGGAGATGGCGGCGAGCGCCCCGTTCGTCACTCGATCGCGTTTCTGCTCGTCGCGCGAGACCAGGCTCGCGAGCAGCGCGATCGAATCGGCCGGTGCCACCCCCTCGAGCCAATGAATCGTGCGGCCGCCGGCATCGAGCTCGCAGTCCGGCGTGAACGTACGGATCTTCTGCACGGCTTTTTCGTCGACGCGGTAGAGCACGATCATCGATTCGGGACCTTCCAGACGAACCGGCCCGATGGTCGCGGTCCGTGGCTGGTCCTGAATGCGTCCGCGCGTGTCCGGCGGCTCGAGCCCGCAAGAGGTCATCCAGCCGTTCCCATAGCAGCACATCGTGCGATCCCCGGCCGTGATCGGGACGGCGTAGCCGATCCACGCGGGCTCCGTCTGCGCGGTGACGAGATCGCGGAAGGTGCGGTCGAGCCCCTGGCCGGCCGTGTGGGGCGCCAGGCGGCCGTTAATGATGCGTGGCTGCGCCAGCGCGGGCGCAGCGAGCGCGAGAGTCACGAGCGTTGACGCGATGACATGGCGCGGCATGATTTCTCCCGGCGGACTTGAGGTCCACCCTACTTGCTCAAAATTTCCAGGAGGTAGTCCGTCGCGACCTTCGAGCGCATCAGCGACAGCTTCTGGACGATTTCTTTCTTCATCGTCGTGTCCTGCTCCTTGCGCGCGATCGCGACGAGCGACTCGGCGTTGTTCTGAATGAAGAGCGCGTTCACCACCGCCTTCTTGATCTCCGGGTCTTTGTCCGCCGCGTAGATTTCCGCGAGCGCGTCCGCCGTGCGCTTCGAGCCGAGCAGTCCGAGGTTGCGCACAGCTATTCGACGCAACTCGGGGTTCTGCTCGCTCTTCGCGAGATCGATCAGCTTGGTCGAGTTACCGCCAACGAACATCGCCTGCAGGATCTGCTTCTTGACTTCGAGCGAGGACTCCTTCTGGTAGAGCCTCCATAGCTCGTCGTGCGCGCCCATGACGCCGAGCTGGCGGACCGCCTCCGACCGAAGGTCCGCGTTTTGCTCGCTCTGCGCGGCCGTCATCAGCCGATCCTTCTCGCCGGAAACCATGAACGCGCGCAGGATGCGCCGCTTCACATCGACGTCGCTGCTGCTCGAATAGATGTCGCCCAGCGCGGCCCGGCTTTCACTGTTGCCGTGGACGCCGAGATACTGGATCGCTTTCATCTGCAGATCCGGCGTCGAGCCGCCCTTCGCGATGCCCACGAGCACCGCGCGCGCCTTCGCCGAGTCGCTCTGCGCGAGCACGAACAGCGCGCGTTCCTTCAGCCTCGGCGAGCTCGTGCCCTGCAGGATTTTCTGCAGCATCGGCACCGCCTCCTCGGGCGCGGAGTTCTGCAGCGCCTGGAGCGCGAGCAGCTTCATCTCTTCGTCGCTTTCCGACTCGGGGCGAACGGGTTGTCCCGCGTCGCGGCGCACTTCCACTTCCAGCGCCTTCGCCTGTTCGAGATAACGGCTCTTCGGGAACTCCTTGATCATCGCAGCGATGGTTCCGAGCGCCTCGGCGCGCTGACCCTGCTTGTTCTGCGCGTAGGCCTTCCAATAGAGCGCCGCGTCCGCCTTCGTCCCCTTCATCTCGGCGACGCGGTCGAAGCTCGACGCCGCACGATCCCATCGCGAAGAATCGAGCGCGGATATCCCCTGGTCGTAATACCGCGCCTCCTGCTCGCGCTCGCGGTCTTTCTGCTCGCGCTCGCGATCTTTCTGCTCCCGTTCGCGGTCGCGCTGCTCCTGCTCGCGTTCGCGCTCCCTGCTCTGATCGAACAACGCCGCGGGTCCGTGATCGAGGAGAGGAGTCAGCTCCCTCAGTGACATGAGACTACGGCGGGCTTCGAGCTCGCTCTGCCTCAGTTGAACGAGCAGCGTGGCGGGATCGAAGTCAAGGACGGGACTCAGTTCCGGCGGTCCGGCTGGTCGCTTCGACTGTGCGACAGCCGGCGCGGCAAGAGCCAGCAGGCTCGCGATGATAACCGCTCCGTGCCTCAGGCTTCGGACTTGGATGACGCTCAGTATCTGTCTTTTCATGATGGGTATCTCAGCTCTTGGTTGTATCGAGCGTCCGCTGGCCCGTCCGCTCCTGAATGGCGGCCTTCTGCCGTTCGCGCACTTCCGACGAAACGACTCTCACCCGGAACAACAGTCCCTTCGACTCGATGCGGCGCCGCACCGTGTCGAGGTCTTCCTGCGACACCGTCGATGGGCTTGCCGCGACATCGACGAGCACGCGCTCCAATTCGTCGAGCACCGCGGCGACCGTCGCATCACCGTTGGTCGCGGCCGTCTGCCGATACAGCCGGTTCGACGCGAGCAGTTGCTGCGCGCGCGCCTGTTCCGAGGAAATGTCCACGCTGCCCGTGTTCTCGGAGCTCACCAGCTCCACGAGCACCATCTGCGATCGATCGAGGTGATCGCCCAGGTCCACGAGCAGAATCCGTTCACGAACTCTTTCGGCCGACGCCGGCGCGGGCGCGCCTGCTGACGGCGTCGTCGCGGGCGTCAGTCGTCCCGCCATGAACGCGCCAATAACGAGCACGACGACCAGTGCTGCCCACGCGAGCCGCGCGGGGGACAACACGAACCACGACAGCCATCCTCCGCGACGCGGGGGAAGCGCCGGTTCGAGCCGCGCCCATGCGACGCGCTCGAATCCGTCCGGAGCCTCTCCGATCGGCGCGCTGTCGACGAACGCAAGCACGCGGGTGAGGCGCCCGTAGTTCTGCTGGCATTCGTGACACTCGACGAGATGACCGGCCGCGCGGTGTTCCTCCGATGCGGTCATTTCCCCGTAGTAGTGCAGCGCGAGATCGTCGTCCGACAGGTGGACCATGGACATTGGCATTAACTTTCGACAAAAGGTTCGAGCGCGAGGCGCATCTTGCGCACGGCCCTGAACACGCTGTGTTTCGCCGCGTTGGCCTTCAATCCCAGTGCGCGGCTGATTTCTTCAATCGACTGCCCTTCGAAGTGCCGCAGCACGAACGCCGCGCGCTCCATGTCACTCAATGACGCCATCGCGGCGCCGACGCGCTCCTGCACCTCGGTGCTGAGCATCAGCCGTTCGGGCGACGGGTCGACGCGGTCCTCGGCGGCGGCCTCGAAGTATTCGAGGTCCGCGGCATCCGCGCCGGACTCCTGGTGCCTGCGCGAACGAATGAGATCGATTGAACAGTTCACGGCGATTCGATGGAGCCACGTGCCGAAGTTGGCACGCGACTCGAAACGGCCCAACTGCCGGTACGCCCGCAGGAACGTTTCCTGGACGACATCCTCGGCGTCGTGTGGATTGCCGGTCATACGGTGCGCGAGCCTGTAGACGGCGCAGCTGTGACGCTCGACGAGCGATCGAAAAGCTTCGCTATCTCCATCGCGGGCCAGCGCGACGGCGGCGGCGTCCGTATGCGGCATCCGAATGATTAGACGGGAGTTGTGCTGGGCGGTTAGCCCGCGGATGAGGCCGGTTTTACGCGGTTCGTATTGACCCGCGACAGGCAGCGACTGGCGGCTGTCATCGCCTCAAACCTCACTCGGACGTCGCGCGGCTGGATCCGCCTTCTGCTTCGTATCCCTGTCGGCAGGTCCCGGAACTGCCACGGACTGCACATGATTCAGGATCTCGCGCATTCGCGAAATCTCAGCGTGCAGCGCCGCGATGCAGGCTTCCTGCGTTTCGTGCGCGACATCAGAGCCCACGCCGCAGTACGGGCATTTCATTCGCGGTTCTTAGGCGAATCGCAGGGAGCATCGATCGAAGGCTGCAAGAAGCTCACCGTCGTTAACTCATCGATGTCAGTGTCCGCTCGAGGCCGTCTTCGAGCGGCGTGATGCGTAGCCGCAGCGCGTCAATCGCGGCCTCGCTCTCGAGCGGCCAGTCATGACGAAAAATATGCACGATCCCCCGAGTCAGCAGCGGCGGACGCTTCGTGAGCGCGGCGCGTGCTTCTTCGACGAGCGCCGCAGCTGTCGCGACCCCATACGGGATGCGGAGGGGAAGCGTGCGCCCCCGAGTCCGCTTCAAAAAATCGAAGATCGCGGCCTGCGGCGCGTTCACGCCGCCGACGATGTACTCGCGCGCTGGAGCGGGATGGGCAAGCGCCTCGACGTGGGCCCCTGCCACGTCGTCAATGAACGCGTATGACCACAGGTGCTCGACGCCAATCACGCCCGGCAGCTGCCCGGCGAGATGATCCCGCATCAACCGGCCGACGAGGTTGCCTTCCGTCGCGGGCCCCGGACCATAGATGACTCCGGGATACAACGTGACGACCGGCAGGCCGTCAGCGGCGGCACGCCGCGCGACGTCGCGCGCCGCCACTTTCGTGCGCTGGTAGTGGTTCGCCGTCAGCGGCCGAGGACTGTCGGCGGGCGGCAGCGCGAGAAACGACGACGTGTAGACGATGCGCGGCGTGTGGTGCGCCCGCGCCGCGGCGAGCACGGACTGCAACCCGCCGACATTGATTGCGTCGAACTCCGCGGGGTCCCGCCGCCACACGGCGACGAGGGCCGCCGTGTGACAGATTGCGTCGCACCCGTCAGCCGCGCGGGTCACCGCGGGGGTCTCGCGAATGTCGCCGTCGATGGCGCGCCCGGGCAGCGACGCGGCCGTCGCGCGGCGCGCGAACACCACGGGCTCGTGCCCCGCGCGGTCCAGCGAACGCACGATCGCCGATCCGAGATAGCCGGTTCCACCGGTGACGAGCACGCGCATACGTACAAATAACGTGACGGCGTGTCAATGCCGCCTGGTGAATGCCGAATGCCATTCAGCAAATCACCAAATCACCAAATCACCAAATCACCAAATCGCCAATCACCAACTCGCCAATCGCGAAACCGCCGGGTTACAAAGTACACTGGCCGGTATGTTCAGGCAGAGGACCGGCTCGGTTGTCTGTGCATCGTGCGGATCCCTGGTCGGCGTCAACGACGATCGCTGTTACAACTGTGGCCGGCGCAACCCAGGACTGTGGGGCTTCGGACCCGCGTTGCGGCGGTTCGGCAATGACCTCGGATTCCTCTCACTGGTCCTCTACGGCTGTTCCGCGTTGTACCTGGTATCGCTCGCGATGACGGTCGCGACGGGCGGCAACCTCTTCTCGGGATCGGTGTTCTCGATGCTGGGACCGAACCAGTATTCGCTGCTGGTGCTCGGTGCGAGCGGTGCGTGGCCCGTCTTCGGCGTCGGCCGCTGGTGGACGGTGTTGAGCGCGGGGTGGCTGCACGGCGGAGCACTGCACATCCTGTTCAACATGATGTGGGTGCGCCAGCTGGGGCCTGCCGTCGCGGACATGTACGGCGCGGCGCGCATGATCATCATCTACACCATCGCGAGCGCCACCGGTTTTCTTCTCAGCTCATTCATGGGCGCGTACCTGCCCATCCCATTCTTCGGCGGCGGCGCCGTGACCATCGGCGCGTCCGCGCCGATCTTCGGCCTGCTCGGCGCGCTGGTGTATTACGGTCGCCGCGGCGGCAGCAGCCTCGTAGGCTCCGAAGCGCTCGGCTATGCGCTGACGATGGGCGTGTTCGGCCTCGTCATGCCGGGAATTGACAACGCCGCGCACGCCGGCGGCTTCGTGGGCGGCTACATTGCGGGGATGTGGCTGGATCCGCTGAAACGCGAACGCATGGATCATTTCGTCGGCGCCGCGATCTGCCTGCTGGTCACGGCCCTCAGCATCGTCTGGTCGATCGCCACGGTGTATATCCACTGATTGCACTCGCCATTGATACGGACAATAACCACGGATCACAGGGATTGCACGGATCAAGCCGGTGCTTCTGCGGCGTGAGATTCGTGGGATCCGTGGCTATAATTTTTGGTTGTGCGTAAACCTGTCGTTCTCATCACGGGCGCCGGCGGCGAGATCGGTCACGGACTCATCGATGGTCTGGCCCAGCGCGGCGACCGCGCGATCGTCACCATCGACATCTCGCGACTCGACGACACCATCGCGAAGAAAGTCGATCGCGAGGTGACCGGATCCATCCTGGATCGCGCGCTCCTCGAGCGGCTGATGGCGGAGTACGAGATCGATCTGATCTTCCATCTCGCGGCGCTGCTGTCCACGCGGTCCGAGTTCACGCCCGTTGCTGCGCACCAGGTGAACGTCGAAGGCACCTTGAGCCTGCTCGAATTCGCCCAGCACGAGGGGGAATCGCACGGGCGCCCCGTCGTGTTCATCTATCCCTCGTCCATTGCGGCCTACGGACTGCCGAGTCTCGACGAGAAGCAGAATGCCGGCAAGGTATCGGAAGACCAGTATCTGCACCCGACCACGATGTACGGGTGCAACAAGCTGTATTGCGAGTTGATCGGGACCTACTACGCGCGCAATTACAAGCAGCTCGCGGCGGAATCGCACAGCGGCCGCGTGGATTTCAGATGCGCGCGGTTCCCGGGGCTCATCTCCGCACTCACGCTGCCGGCGGGCGGCACGTCGGATTACGCGCCCGAAATGATCCATGCTGCCGCGCGAGGGGAGAACTACGGCTGCTTCGTGCGGTCCGACACGCAGATTCCGTTCATGGCGATGCCCGACGGCGTCGACGCGCTGCTGGCGCTTGCGTCTGCGCCGCGCGACGGCCTGCAGCGGACGGCGTATAACGTGGGCGCGTTCAGTCCGACCGCCGAGGACATCCGCAACGTCGTCGTGAAGGCGTTTCCCGGGGCGGAGATTGCGTGGGCGACCGACGATAAACGCCAGCGGATCGTGGATTCATGGCCTGCGGACGTCGACGACAACGCGGCGCGGCGCGACTGGGGATTCTCGCCGCGCTATGATTTTCACCGCGCGTTCAGCGAGTACCTGATCCCGACGATTCGAAAACGATATGCATAGCGTCCAGGAGGGATGGAGCCCGCATGGCGAAGCTGACTGTGGAAGGTTACCGGACCGTTGAAGTCCCGTCGGGGAAGCGCCTCGTCAGGGCGATTGAAGAGGATGCCCGCGTCGATATCCTCCACGCGTGCGGCGGCAACGCGCGGTGCACGACGTGCCGGATCGAATTCATCGCGGGTGAACCGGAAAGGATGACGGAAGCGGAGCGCGACGTGCTCAACGCGAAAGGCGTCGTCGGCGCGCGCCTGTCGTGCCAGATGACGTGCGACCACGACATGGTCGTCCGCGCGATCAGCCGCCTCGAGGGCAGCGGCCGGCCGGATCCGGGCCCGACACCGGAGCCCACCATCCAGCCGCCGCCGGTGTGGATCCCGAAACAGTGACCGGATCCGCGGAGACGGCTTTACTCAGAGGCCACGGAGGTCATGGAGTTCGTTAGGCAAAAGAATTCTCAGTGTTCTCGCCGAGATCCTCTGACTCAATGGTCGCGGAGCGCTTTAATAAAAGAATTCTCCGTGGTCTCCGTGGCCTCTGAGTGAACAGGCTCTGCGGCTTCTACTCACGCGGCGCGCGTCGCGATCACTTCCGCAGCGCGCGTCAGCGCGGCGGCGATATTCGGGCAGATGTTCCCGTCGCCGATGTGCTGATGGAAGCGCGCCTGACGCATGACGGCGGCCGGTTGCTCGCGGGCGCCACACAGCAACAGCGTGCGCTCCGACACGCGCAAACGGTCCGCAGCGTCCTCGAGCGCTTGGAGTCCGGTGCCGTCGATCGCTGTCATGTTGCGCAGACGGATGATCACGACCTTCGGCAGCCGATCGATGCGATCGGTGAGGTTCGCGATCTTATCAGTCGCGCCGAACAGGAACGGGCCATGGATGCGGAAGATTGCCACATAGTCGGGGATCGGCTTGTCCTGCAGGATGTGCGGGCGTCCCGACTCCACGTAGTCGCGCGTGACCTCCGACACGGTCGTGGTCACGGCGACGCGGCGAATGAACGTCAGCGCCGCGAGCACCATGCCGACCTCGACGGCAATCGTCAGATCGGCGAACACCGTCAGCGCGAACGTTACCATCCACACGCTGATGTCCGTCTTGGTCAGGCGCAGCAGCTTGGGGATCTCGTGCCACTCGCCCATGTTCCAGGACACCATCAGCAGGATCGCAGCGAGCACCGCCATCGGAATGAAGCGCGCCAGCGGCGCGGCGGCAAGCAGGACGACGAGGAGCGTGATCGCGTGCACCATCCCTGCTACGGGAGACACGGCGCCGGAGCGGATGTTCGTCGCGGTCCGCGCAATCGCGCCGGTCGCGGGCAGGCCGCCGAACATTGGCGACGCGATGTTCGCGATCCCTTGCGCCACCAGCTCCGTATTCGGATTGTGCTGGTCGTTTCCCATCCGGTCGGCGACCACGGCGGACAGGAGCGACTCAATCGCGCCGAGCAGCGCAACCGTCAACGCCGGCCTGAGCAGCACCGGCACGAGCGCCAGCTTGAAAGCCGGCATTCTCAATTCAGGGAGGCCCCCCGGGATGCCGCCAAAGCGGGACCCCACGGTTTCGACGCCGACTCCCGCGAGCACGACGGCAGCCGTGCCGGCAACGAGCGCAAGGATCGCCCCGGGCACACGCGGGTACGTCTGACGAAGCACGATCATGCCGACGAGCGCGACGCCGCCGAGCGTTGTGGCGGCCGGCGAGAGCGTCACGGCGTGGCGCGCGAGCTCGATCATGCGCGCTCCGAACGCCGACGGCACATGCGCGAGCTGCAGCCCGAAGAAGTCGCGGATCTGCGTGCTGGCAATCAGCACCGCGATGCCGTTCGTGAATCCGATGACCACCGGGCGCGGCAGGTACTTGACGGCGGTGCCCATGCCCGTCAGGCCCAGGATGACCAGCATGAGGCCGGCCATCATCGTGCACATGAACAGGCCATCGACGCCGTACGTCGCGACGATGCCGGCGACCACCACGACGAAGGCTCCCGTGGGCCCGCCGATCTGGTAGCGCGATCCTCCGAACGCGGAAATGAGGAAGCCCGTGACGATGGCGCAGTAGATGCCAGCCTGAGGCGTCAGCCCGGACGCGATGGCAAATGCCATGGCGAGCGGCAAGGCCACGAGGCCGACGGTGACGCCGGCAATGAGGTCGCTCGTGAGCGCGTGCCACGAATAATGGCGCAGCGCGCGCACGGACGCGGGCATCCACCTTCGAGTGTGCATTACAGTTGTTCTACAGGAGCCCACATATTGTAGCACTCGAGAAATGCTGGAGGCGAGATGGCAACGGGAGACATGCGGCGCGTGCTGCTGCACGGCAGCGCCGATGAGTCGTTCGATCGTTCGGTGCGCGTCGCGGGACGCCTGGCGCACGAATTCAACGCCGACCTGCACGTCGTCTACATAATCGAGGAGCCGCTCAAAGCGGGCTGGACGGCCGAGATGCCTACGGCGCGGCTGCCGGAACTTCACGCGGCGATGGAGGAGGAAGCGCGTGAGCGGCTGGGACGTCTGCTGCCCGCCGAGCTGCAGGAGCGGATCACGATTGCCATCCGCACCGGCAACACGTCCGACGAGCTGGTGCGCTACATTGCGGAAAACACGGTCGACCTCGCAATCGTGCAGGGATCCGACGCGCACGCGCGCACGTTCGTCGAGAACGGCCGCTGCTCGGTGCTGATTTTGAGACCGTGAGGGGACGGAGGACGGTTGACCCGCCTTCGCCGCTACGCGGCTTCGGCGAGGCAGGCGGCGCGAGGCCGTGTGGACCACGGGTGTCGGACATCGCGCCTCGGACCTCACACTTCGGACCTCGGACCTCGGACCTTGGACCTCGGACCTCGGACCTCGGACCTCGATCCCTTTTCCGTCCTCTGTCCTCCGTCATCCGTCCTCGTTGTACGCTCCTCCAGTGATTCCCGCGGATCTTCTCGTCTCCGCCTATACGAGCGGCTGGTTTCCAATGGCCGTCGAGCCCGGAGAGATCCGATGGTACTCGCCGGATCCGCGCGGCATCATTCCGCTCGACACGTTTCATGCCCCGAAGCGGCTGGGCCGCATCATCCGTCAGCGGCGCTTCGACGTGCGCGTGGATTGCGATTTTGCTGCAGTCATTCGGGCGTGCGCGGCGCGCCAAGACGATGAGGGGAGCTGGATCGACGAAGAGATCCTGGAGAGCTACTGTGCGCTGCACGCGGCCGGCGTTGCTCACTCGATCGAGACCTGGCAGGACGGAGCGCTCGTCGGCGGACTCTACGGCGTCGCCTTGGGGGGCGCGTTCTTCGGCGAATCGATGTTTCATCGAGTGAACGATGCGTCGAAGGTGGCGCTGGTCGCGCTGATCGCACGGCTGCGCGAGCGGGGCTACCGTCTGCTCGACACGCAGTGGGTGAGCGAGCACCTCACGCAGTTCGGCGCGGTTGAGGTGTCTCGGCGGCGGTATCTGCGCCTGCTGCACGAAGCGCTCAAGATCGACGCGACGTTCAAATAGGCCCGGTTCTTCATCACGTTACAGACATGGCCATGTCAATGGCGAAGGCCGAAGGCCAGATGACGACCGTCATTGAGATTCAGCACTGGCATTCGACATTTGGCACTGACGCTGCCGTTTTTCAGAAGCGTGTCAGACTCGGCGTGCGCTTGACGATCGCGTAGCCGCTCCGACAGACTCAGATGTGCCCTCGTCTGTTGGTCGGCCGGTTCTCATCGGCGTCGCCCTCGTCTCGGCATCTCTCCTTATGACCGAGTTGTCGCTCACGCGCATCTTCTCGGTCACGATGTATTACCATTTTGCCTTTCTGGCGATTTCGATCGCGCTCTTCGGGCTGAGCGCGAGCGGCGTCTATGCCTTCCTGCTGCGCGACCGGTTCGCGCGCTATCCCACAAACCGGCTGCTCTCGATCCACGCACTCGCGTACTCGCTGACCACGGTGATCGTGCTCGCGATTCTCGTGAGGATGCGGGTGGGCCTGAACTACACCCCGTCGAACGTCGCGCTGATGGCGATCACCTACCTGCTCGCGGCGCTTCCATTTTTTGTGGGCGGCGCGGCCGTGTCGATTGCCGTGGCGCGCTTGAGCGCGAACATCAGCGCCGTCTATGCCGCGGACCTGCTCGGCGCGGCAGCCGCGTGCCTGCTGCTGATGCCGGCGTTGAACCGGCTTGGCGCGCCCGGAGCGATTCTGGCCGCCGCGTGCATGGGAGCCGTGGCGGCGGCGCTGTTTCACCCGCCTGGCCGTCGTGCGCCCGTCGTCGCGCAAGGAGGCGCGCTCGCGCTCGTGGTGCTCCTCGCCGGCGTGCCCCCGTTGCGGCTGTTTTCCGTCAGCGCCACGAAGGGGCACGAGCATCACGCGGTGCTGTTCAGCAAGTGGAACTCGTTCTCGCGGATTGGTGTCTATGACCAGCCGTATGGCGCCTGGTCGCTGAGCCATCGGTATACCGGGCGGTTGCCCGAGACGCACCTGATGGACATCGATTCGGCCGCGGGCACGCAGATCCTGCGCTTCCATGGCGATCTCCGCGAGGTGAATTACCTGCAGTATGAGTTGACGGCGATCGCGTACCGTCTCTTCGGCGAGCCCGGAGCGACCCCCGCGTGGCCCTTCACGGCGCTCGTCATCGGCACCGGCGGCGGACGGGATCTCCTTTCCGCGCTGGTCTTCGGCGCATCCGCGGTCGACGGCGTCGAAATCAACCCGATCATCGTCAACGACGTGATGCGCGATCGGTTCAAGGAATATTCCGGCGGCGTGTACGATCATCCTGCGGTCCGCATCCACGTCGAGGACGGCCGCAGTTTCGTGCGGCGATCGCCGAAGAAGTATGAGGTGATCCAGGCGTCGCTCGTCGATACGTGGGCCGCGACGGCCGCCGGCGCGTACACGCTGACCGAGAACAGCCTCTACACGGTCGAATCGTTCGGCGATTACCTCGATCACCTGAGCGATCGCGGCGTGCTCAGCATCTCGCGATGGGTGTTCGACGGGCTGCGGTTGATTTCACTCGCACAGGAAGCCTGCGCGCGCCGGGGGCTCGACACCGCCGACTATCTGGCGATCTTCCAGCATGAGAGGGTCGCGACGTTTCTCCTGAAGAAGACGCCCTTCACAGCGGACGAGCGCGCTCGACTCGAAACTGCGGCGCGCGATCTGCGCTTCACGATTCTGTACTTGCCCGGTCGTCCGACGCAGGAACTCGGGGACGCGCGCGACGATTACGCGCGGCTGATTCTCGCGCGGGACCGTCACGCGTTCTACGATCAGTACGCGTTCGACGTCACGCCAACGACCGACGATCGGCCGTTCTTTTTTCACACGACGCGCCTGCGCAATCAGACGTTCGTTGCCGCCGCGCTGCGGCTGTTCGGCGTTCATGTCGAGCGTCCATTGAATTCCGGTGCGTGGGCGACGGGCGGCCTGACGGCCCTGATCGTGCTGCTCGTGACGTCGTTCGTGCTGGTCGGCCTGTTCGTGATTGGTCCGCTCGCCGTGACCGCGCGTGACGCGCTCGCGCCGGGGTGGCTCACATGGCTCGCCTACTTCGCATGCCTCGGGGCGGCGTTCATGCTGATCGAGGTCGCGCTGCTGCAGCGGTTCGTGCTCCTTCTCGGCCATCCGGTGTATTCGCTGACCGTCACGCTCCTGTCGCTGCTGCTCGGGACGGGACTTGGCAGCTTCCTGAGCCGCCGCGCGCTCGAGACCCGCGCGCGGCGAGCCGCCGCTGCGGCATGCGTCGCCGCCGCCCTCGTCGGCCTCCTGTGGGGGAGCGCCCTGCCGTCGATCATTCACGTCGCGATCGCGTGGCCGCTGCCGATACGCCTGTTGACCGCGGTCGCGCTGATGCTGCCGGCGGGAATGCTGATGGGCGTGCCGCTCCCGGCGGGGGTGCGCCTGTTGTCGGATGCCGAGCCGCAACTGATCCCCTGGGCGTGGGGCATGAACGGAGCGCTGTCGGTTGTCGGCGCGACGCTCGCCGTGTTCATCGCGATGAACTGGGGATTCTCGGTGACGCTCGTGTGCGGCGCTGCACTCTATCTGGGCGCGGCGGTTCTCACGCGCTCGTTCCCCGGCCTCAATGAACGGTGTAGGGTTCGCTGAGCGTGAACGGCGCGATTTTCGCCTCGAACTGCTCGCCGCGATCCGTCATCATCTGGTAGGTGCCTTCCATCACGCCAAACGGCGTTCCCAGCGGGCAACCGGAGGTGTAGGTGAACGACTCGCCGGGCGCGAGCACCGGCTGCTTGCCGACCACGCCCGGGCCGTCGACCTTTTCGATGTGGCCGGTCCCGTCGGTGATCACCCAATGCCGCGTGATCAGCTGCACGGGCTCCGATCCTTCGTTGGAGATCGTGATCGTGTAGAGGAAGAACCACTGGTTCTGCGACGGCTGCGACTTCTCCGGCGCGTACTCGGACTCGACCACGGAAGCCACGGATCACGTAAGCCACGGATCACACGGATCAGGTGTTAGCCACCGATCACACGGATCACATGGTGAAGACGAATCTCACTCCTGACGAACGCGCGCGCGTCGGGCTCTGCTGCATGTGCCGCTACAGTCGCGTGATCCTCAGCGACCGCGGCTCGCGATTCTATTTCTGCGAGCGTTCGAAAAGTGATCCGCGGTTCCCGAAGTACCCTCCGTTACCGGTTCTGGCGTGTGCCGGCTACGAGCCCACGCCCGAAACGCGCCGCGATTAAGGTCGGTGTGATCCGTGTGATCAGTGGTTCGCTTTGATACGATCGTCAATCGAGGCATGCACACCATCCAGCCTGCGGGTCTGAAGCCTGGCGCGACGCTGCCGCGTGTCGGGGAAAGCACAACCGAAGCGGCCGTCACGCGCCCGTCTTCACTCATCCGCGGCCACGCGCTCGTGTTCTGGGATCGGAAGAGCCCTGCACCGAAGAAGCTCGACGCGATCGACACGGATCAGATTACGCCCGCCGCCGACTGCGTTTCCGAAAGCCTCGAGACGCTCGACGAGCGATGGAAGGCGGGGTCGTTCCGCTACCTGATGCCGGACTTCCGCGCCCGTGTGCACGGCGGGCAGACGTTCATCATCGCCGGCGACCGCTTCGCGATTGGATCGTCGCGCGAAATGAGCCCCGCGGGATTGAAAGGAGTGGCAGAAGAAGTCGGCCTCGAGATGGTGATCGTCTGCGGCCACAACATGGGAGACATCTTCCGGCGCAACGCCTTCAATCTCGGACTGCACGTCGTCCAGAGTCCCGAAGCCGTCGCCGACGCGAACGACGGCGACGAGATGACGTTCGATCCCGCGACGCGGCAGCTCGCGAACGTGACGCATGGAAAGACGTACGAGCCGGTACCGCTGTCGCCGAAGGAAGAAGAGATCCGCCGCAGCGGCGGCATCTTCGCGGTCGGCCGGCGAGAATTCCGCCGCTCGGTCGAAGTGGCTCCCTCGATCGACTGGCCGGATGCGCGGGCGGCGCGTGGCCTGACGACAACCGAGCAGATTCTGTGGGCGCATCGCGTCGACAAGGATCTCAAGGCGGCGGATCTGAAGCCCGGGACAACACTCCGTGCGTATGCGGATCTGTTGCCCGCGTCCGACGGCACCGCGCCGTTCGCGATCCATACCTTCAATCAGATCACCGGCGGCCACACGATCTTCCCGCGCCAGGCGGCGATCGCCAACGACCACTTCGTGTTCACCGGGAGCGCCGCAGACGACAAGCAGACGAACATCGGCCGCGAGTTCGCGCGCGCGCAGGCAATGACGAAGCCGTACTACGCCACACCCGGCGACGGCATCTTTCATTTCTATTTCCCCGAGCAGGGGCTCGTGATGCCGGGGCAGTTCATCCCCGGCGCCGATTCGCACAGCCGCGCGTACGGGGCGTACGGCGCCGTCGGCATTGGCGTGGGATCGACGACGCTCGGCTTCGGCTGGTCCACGGGCTATATCTACGTGACCTTGGCCAGGGCGCGCCGGGTGGTCTTTGGCGGCGCGCTGCAACCCTGGGTCAGCGGCAAGGACATAGTCCTCGAGCTGCTCCGGCGATGGGGCGCGAAGCAGTCGCAGGGCATGTCTGTCGAACTCGTGGATGCGGCGAAACAGCTGCCGATCGCCTATCGCAACACGATTGCGAACATGATGGCGGAGGCGGAAGCGCTCAATGGAATCTTCGCGCCCGACGAGATCACCTACGACTGGTACCGCCGCAAGGGAATCACCGGCCTGCCGTATCCGTCGATCGCGCCCGGGGCGAACGCCTGCTACGAAATCGATGAAACGCTGGATCTCTCGAGCGTGCGGCCGATGATTGCGAAGCCGTTCAGCCCGGGGAATGCATTCGACGCAGAAGATGTGGCGCGCGAGCGGATCACGTTCGACAAGGCGATGATCGGATCGTGCACGAACGGCAGCTACGACGACCTGCTGCAGGCCGCGCTCGTGCTGCGCGCGGCGCGAGAGGCGGGTGCGAAGAAAGTGGACCGCGAGTTCAGGATCTTCCCGGGCTCCGGCGGAGTGGGCCGCCAGATCGAGCAGCCGGACGCGCGGCTCGGCGGCGAGTCGATTGCCGACGTCTTTCGATCGGTTGGCGGCGAGATCCGCCAATCGTGGTGCGGCCCCTGCTTCGGCCAGGGACCCGACGCGCTCACGCAAGGCCAGCGCGCGATCACCTCGTTCAATCGGAACTGGCAGAACCGCATGGGGCTCGGAGGCGAAGGCTACCTCGCGAGCCCCGCGGTCGTCGCGGCTTCGGCGCTGGTGGGCTACATGGCTCCGCCGAGTGAGTTAGGCCTGATATGGGACGCGGAGAAGTTCGGTGTGTGAGCATTGACACGGCGCAGCGGTTAGCCCCAGCGCGGCAAGTCGTCCGGGTTGATCCCGAGCGCCATCTTCCCCACGATCTCGTGCGAGAGTGCCGAGTTGGCCGGATGGAAGCGGCCGGCGCGCGCGTCGCGGAACAACCGCTCCAGCTCGCTCTTCTTGAACATGCCGAAGCCGCCCGAGACTTCGAGTGCGCGGTCTGCGATGCGCCATGCGCCTTCCACGGCACGATACTTCGTCGCCACGATTTTGATGGGCCATGCCGCACCGTGGTTCACTCGTTCGGACCACTCTCGTGCCGTTGCATCGAGATGCGCGCCGATTGCTTCGAGCTCCATCACCATTTCGGCGATGCCGCGCTGCACCTCCGGGTGATGCGCGCACGACCGCGTCAGGCCGAGTGACCCCTTGGCCTTGACGTGCTCGATCGTCAGTTCCAGCATGCGGTGCGCGAGCCCATAATAAATATTCCCGAAGTTCGTGAGCGCCCACGCGAAGATCGACAGCACGAAGAAGTCCGCCCCCGAGAGCCCCGCCGGCACGATCCTGGCGATGTACTTGTCCGGGATGAACGCTCCTTCCAGGATCGTATCGTCGCTCCGCGTCGCGCGCATGCCCAGCGTGTCCCACGTCTCCTTGATCGTGAAGCCGCCGCCGTCACGCGGCAGGAAGCCGTGCACGACTTTCGGCATCAGCGGATCGCTCGTGTCGAGCGCGTGCGCGCCAAGACGGGTCCACACGGGCGTCAAGCTGCCGAAGGCCTTGCGGCCCGTAAACCTGTAGCCGCCAGCCACGCGTTCCGCCTTCGTCGCCGACATCACGATCGACGTCTCGTTGCCCGGCTCCGCGTGTCCGGCCGCGAAGACCTCGCCGGCGGCCGCCTCCTGCAGGATCCATTCGACCGACTTGTCGCCCGTGCGCCAGGAATCCGCCGCGGTGCCGACCCAGTAGTTGTGCATGTTGATGCAGAGCGCAGTCGCGGGAGCGTAGCCCGCCAGCCGCCGCGTCTCGCGCGCGACTTCCGCGAGCGTGAAACCGAACCCGCCGAACTCCCTCGGGACGGCCATCCGCAGGTAGCCAGCCGCCTTCAATTCGTCGAAATCTTCCTGGCAGAAGCGATTGTCGCGGTCGTAGCCGGCGGCGCGCCGGCGACAGGCCTCGAGTAAAGAGTCGGTGAGCAGTGTACCGGACGCCACAGTCATGGGGCCCTTCCTTTCGCGCCTCGTTGGGGGCTGTCTGCCTCTGGAGAGAGGCGCGCAATGATATAAGAAAACGATGCTGGTGTGGCTGCTTTTCCTGCTCCTGCAGCGTCCCGTGACGGCAGCGACGGTGATCACGCGCACCGAGCGGCTGCCTGCCGGCGTTCACCTGCTCGCATCGGCGGACGCCGCCCACCCCGCGCTCATCATTCGCGGCTCCAACATCACCGTGGAGTTCACCGGCGTCACGCTGCAAGGTGCGCCGGCAGGCACCGATCCTGACAAGTTCACCGGCGTCGCGGTATTCGTGGACGGCGGCGAGAACGTCACGATCCGCAACCTCACGGCGCGAGGCTATAAGGTCGGCGTGCTCGCGCGCGGCAGCAAGCGGCTGCACATCACCGGCGCCGATCTCAGCTATAACTGGAAGGCGCGCCTCTACAGCCTCGTCGAGCACGAAAGCCTTGTCGATTGGCTGTCCTTTCACCACAACGACAACGACGAGTGGCTCGACGCGGGCGCCGGAATCTATCTCGCGGACTCGGATGACGCGGAGATCGACAACACGACGATCGTGCAGGGGCAGAACGGCCTGATGCTCGCGCGATCGAACAACGCGAAGATCTGGAACAACACCTTCTCGTTCCTCTCGGGCATCGGGATCGGCCTGTACCGCGCCAGCAACAACACCATCATGCACAACCGTGTCGATTGGTGCGTGCGCGGCTACAGCCATGGCTTCTACAATCGTGGCCAGGACTCCGCCGGCATTCTCGTGTACGAGCAGAGCAACCGCAACATCATCGCGCTGAACTCGGTCACGCACGGCGGCGACGGCCTGTTCCTGTGGGCCGGACAGTCGACGATGGATACCGGCCAGGGAGGCGCAAACGATAACCTCGTCCACGACAATGATTTCAGCTTCGCGCCGGCCAACGGCATCGAGGCGACGTTCAGCCGCAACGCGTTCTATGGCAATCGCATCGAGGAGTGCTGGCACGGCCTGTGGGGCGGCTACAGCTTCGACTCGTGGATCGCCGCGAACCGCTTCGCGAAGAACGTCGAAGCGATTGCGATCGAGCACGGGCAGGACAACCGGATCACCGAGAACACGTTCGACGGCGATGAGACGGCGATTCGTCTGTGGAAGAACGCCACGCAGGATCCGAACTGGGAGTATCCGAAGCGGCGCGATACGCGCAGCCGCGACTACGTCATCGCCGGCAATCATTTCATCGGCAACGCGACCGCGTTGAAGATCGCCGAGACGCAGAACGTGCGCATCATCACGAATGATTTCGAGAAGGTCAGCACGGTCGCGACGCTGTCTGGCGACACGCGAAACGTCGGCATCGGCGACGAGGTCAGCGTGCCGGTTCGATCCCGTCCGACGCTCGACCTCACGCTGCCGAAGCCTTTTCCCGGGGGCATGGACGCGAAGATCCCAGACGCGGAACGCCGCGGCCGCGATGCCATCATCGTCGACGAGTGGGGCCCGTACGACTGGAAGTCGCCGAAGCTGTGGCCCGATGGTCGATCGGACGCGGTGCCATTGAAGCTGCGCGTGCTCGGGCCCGCCGGCGCATGGAAGCTTGAGTCCGCGCGCGGGGCGGAGGTCACGCCGTCCGAGGGCAATGTGCCCGGTACGATCACGGTCGTGCCGTCGAGCCGGAAGCCAATCGATTTCGACGTGCGCCTTGCCTATCGTGGCGCCCGCGTCGTCAATCCTCGCGGCGAGGTCATACCGGCGGGCGCGCCATACATCTTCGGTTACGCGCGCTACTTCATGCCCGTGGCCTGGTCGGTGCGCTACTTCACGTTCGACGATCGTACGAAGCCCGACGGAAACCCGGACGCGTTTGCCAGCGTGCTGGCCGGCACGCCGCTGAAGACGGAGCAGCGGGACCGCCTCGATTACATGTCGGGCCACACGCTGGCAGAGGGTGTGCCGGCCGATCGCGGCGCCATCGTTGCGGAAGGGGTCGTCGATCTGCCGGCGGGTGAGTACACCATCCGCACGATTTCCGATGACGGGGTGCGCGTGTGGATGGACGACGAGCGGATTATCGATCGCTGGGCGCCGCACGAGTCCGCGATCGATACCGCGGTGATATCCGGCGGCAAGCGCCGCTTCAAAGTGGAGTACTACGAGATCGGCGGCTTTGCCGAACTTCGATTCGAGATATTGAGGCGATGATGACCTGGCTCACGGACCCCGAGATCTGGATTGCCCTTGCGACGCTCACCTTCCTCGAAATCGTCCTCGGCGTCGACAACATCATTTTCATTTCGATCCTGTCGGGCAAGCTGCCCGCTCGGCAGCAGCCCGCCGCGCGCCGTATTGGATTGTTCCTGGCGATGGGGACGCGGATCCTGCTGCTGTTCTCGCTTGTCTGGATCGTCCGGCTGACGGCGCCGCTCTTCGCGATATGGAGGCACGAAATCTCCGGGCGCGATCTCATCCTGATCGCCGGCGGCCTGTTCCTCCTCGCGAAGAGCACGCACGAGATTCACGGCCGGCTCGAAGGAGAGGAAGGCCACGGCTCGGCGCGTGCCCCGGCATCGTTCACGTCGGTGCTCGTCCAGATCATGATGCTCGACATCGTGTTCTCGCTGGATTCGGTCATCACCGCGATCGGCATGGTCGATCAACTGGCGGTGATGGTGGCCGCGGTGATGATCGCGGTCCTGATCATGATGGTGGCCGCGGAGCCGCTCAGCGCCTTCGTACATCGTCATCCGACGGTCAAGATGCTCGCGCTCAGCTTCCTGCTGCTCATCGGGCTATCGCTGCTCCTCGAAGGCTTCGACCACCATATCCCGAAGGGCTACATCTATTTCGCGATGGGGTTCTCGGTGTTCGTCGAGATGATCAACCTCCGGATCCGGGCGAAAACGGTCCCCGTGCACCTGCGGGAGCGCTTTCTGGAAGGACGTGAAACACCAGGCGAATCCGAGGCATCATAATGTCCGAGGTCGAGGTCCGAGGTCCGAGGTGCGGGGCGCGGGGTGCGGGGTGCGGGGCGCGGGGCGCGGGGTGCGGGGCGCGGGGTGCGGGGCGCGGGGTGCGGGGGCACGTCGCGGAGAAGCGTTGACATGACCATGCGAGCGTTGCTGCTCGGCGTTGCACTGATGGTCGCGGGCGCGGAGCAATCCGCGCCATCCGTACCGGTTCTCGTCGAGCTCTTCACATCCGAGGGCTGCTCCAGCTGTCCGCCCGCGGATGTTCTTCTCAGTCGTCTCGCAAGCGAATCGGTCCCTGGCGCGCAGGTGATCGCGCTGGGATTGCACGTGGATTACTGGGATGAGCAGGGGTGGAAGGATCCCGCGTCCATGCGCGAGGCGACGGCGCGCCAGTCCGCGTATGCGCGGGCACTCGGCAACGGCGACCGCATCTACACGCCCCAGCTCGTCGTCGATGGACGCGACGAGATGATCGGCACCGACGCGGCCGCGGTAAAGCAGGCGATTGCAGAAGCCCTGAAGCATCCGCGTGCAGGCGTGAGGCTTACGGTCGATGTCGATGGCGGCGCGCTCGTCGCGCGCGGCAGCGTGACGGACCTGCCCGCCGAGGCCGCAAAGGAATCCGTCGAAGCGATACTGGCCGTCACAGAGGACGATCTCACGAATGTCGTGAAGCGCGGCGAGAACAGCGGCCGCACGCTGCATCACGACGCGGTCGTGCGCGCGCTGGTCTCGATGGGATCACTGCGCGCCCCCGGAGATGTCCGTCAGCGCGCGACACTCAAACCCGAATGGCGCCGTGATCGACTGCGCGCCGTCGTCTTCCTCCAGGGCCGGAAGTCGCAGCGCATCTGGGGTGTGGGAACCGCGCCGATCCAATGAGCGGCGAGTGTCCGCACACGCCTCTTAGACCGACATTTACGTGAAGGCCATGGCAGGCGGAGAGGTCGAGCATCAGGAACTGACGGAGACCAGCATTGACTCTCGTCGGGATGCCACCAACAATCGACCGATGATCCCCATCCTCCTCGCTCTGATACCGCTGCTTCAATCTGCGCCGGCGCCGTTTTCCCATCCGCCTGGCGTGACGATGACGTACGTGCCTGAGCGCGTGTACGACACGCAACGCAAGGCGTTCACCGATTTCGAGAGCATGCTCGCGGATCTCGTGCGCGCCGACGTCGTGTTGGTCGGCGAACAGCACAACGATCCGAACACGCACGCGCTGGAGTTCGCCATGCTCGAAGGGCTCCTGCGCCGGCATGCAGCGCTGGCCGTCGGCCTGGAGATGTTCGAGCGTGACGTGCAGGGTGCGGTCGACGAGTACGTGCGCGGCACGTCCACCGAGGAACAGTTCCTCGCCGCGTCGCGCCCATGGCCGCGCTACGCGACCGACTACCGGCCGATCGTAGAGCTCGCGAGGACCGAGCACCTGGCGGTGATTGCGTCGAACGTGCCGCGCAGGATCGCCAGCGGCTTGTGGAAGAACGGCATGTCCGTCATCGATGGGCTGGGGAACGATCGTGGTCTTGCTGCGCGCGATCTGGAGTGCGCGGCGGGCGGCAATTACTACAACCGGTTCATCGAACAGATGGGAGAGCACCCGCCATCAGGCGAGCCGGCGGTCAACGATGCGCAGGCGAAGAATGACCGCCTTTATCTCGCGCAGTGCGTGAAGGACGAGACGATGGCCGAGTCCATCGCCGAGGCGTTTCGCAATGGAACGGGTTCGCGCGCCACAATCGTCCATTTCAACGGCTCCTTCCATACCGACTACGGCGAGGGCACCGCCGAGCGCACGCGGCGCCGCCTGCCCGGCCGTCGCGTCGCCGTGATCTCGATGATTCCGGTCGACGATATCGATACCGTGGCGCCGGACGAGGATGGTCTCAGGCAGGCAGACTATCTGGTGTTCACCACGAAGAAATAGTCGATCTGGATTGGGTAATTGGGTAATTGGGTAATTGAGTGATTTGGTGATTGCGTCTTCAAGAGCGCGGGCGGTACCCGCGCGAAGCCACATCACAGATTTCTAAATTACCAAATCACCAAATCACTTGAGTCTCTCCGGCATCTCCGCGATGACGTAGGTCATCACCGCGATGGCCGCGGCCGAGCGCGCGATGTCCTCCGGATCGATCTTGTCCACCGTATCGGCGGGCGTGTGGTGGATCAGGAAGTAGTTGCCGTCGACTTCGAGCGCCATGGCGGGGATGTTCGCCTGCTGCACGCTCGGGCCAATGTCTGCGCCGCCGCCGCTCGGGCCAATCGCGTCTGCATCGATTGACGCGAGCAGCGTCGCAATCTCCCGCACCTTCACGCGTCCTCCTTCGCTCCCGCTGAAACCGAAGCCGCGCGGTCGGAAGACGCCGCCGTCCGACTCCAGCATCATGACGTGATTGGAGAGCTCGGTCTCGTGCTGGTCCCGATACGCGAGGCCGCCGCGCCCGCCGTTCTCCTCGTTGGTCCAGAAGACGACGCGTACGGTCCGGCGAGGGCGCAGGTGCAGCTTCTTCATCAGGCGCAGCGCTTCCCACGTCGCCACGCACCCGCCTCCATCGTCCGTCGATCCGGTGCCGACGTCCCATGAATCGAAGTGCCCGCCGATCACGATCACTTCGTCGGGACGCTCGCGTCCCCTGATCTCGCCGACGACGTTCGCCGAGTCGGCGTCTGGGAGAAACCGCGCTTCCATCGTCAATTTCAGCCGTACCGCCGTGCCGCGATCGAGCATCCGCTGCAAGCGTGCGGCATCTTCGGTCGTGACGGTCGCGGCCGGAATCCGTGGCTGACCCTCCGTATAGACCAACGTGCCGGTGTGCGGCGTCCGCAGCCCCGCGGGACCGACGGCGCGCACGAGCGCGCCAACCGCGCCGAACGCAGCCGCGCGCGACGGGCCGTTCGTGCGAAAGCGCACTGTCTCGCCGTACGTGGTGAACGGCACGTTGAAGAGCACGATGTGTCCCTTCACGCGCTCGCGAGCGGCCTCGAGCTCTTCAAAGCTGCGAACCGCAACGAGATCCGCTTCGATGCCGGCGGGCGGCGTGCCGACGCTGTTGCCGAGACCCAGCATGACCAGCGGCTGCGGGATCGGTCCCACGATTTCGAGACTCTCGCGTCCGCGCACCCAGTACGGGACTTTCACGGGTTCTGTGTGCACGTTCTCGAGCCCGTCGCGCTTCATCTCGTCGACGGCCCAGCGGATTGCCGCGTCGAGGTTGGGCGACCCGCTCAGGCGCGAGCCGAATGTGTCCCCCAGATAGGCGAGGCGCTGCCACGCAGCATCGCTCGCTATCGATTCCCCGATCAGGCGGGCGGCTGGTTCGCGATAAGGGGCAAGCCACTCGGGCGCCGGCGCGCGGCGCACATCGACCGCAGGCGGCGGAAACTGGTTTACCGATGCCCTGGCTTCCGCCGCCAGACGGAAGCTCAAATCTTTCACGCGGAAGTTCGGGCCGTTGACGATGAAAACAAGGGTCAATGCCGACAGCGTGAATCTGCGGCGGGTGAGCATCCCTTGATTATAATGTCGCCCTTTCTGATGCCGGCCTCACCTGAACTCGTCCTCCAGCTGTCCCATCGCGTGCTGCCGCTGAGTACGGGGCAGGCGATCACCGCCGGACGCACCCCGCTCGGCGTCGCTGATTCGTACGGCACGCTGTCGCCCGTGATCGTGCGGCTCGAGGAATAATGGACTGGCTCCTGCGCGCATTTCGGCGGACCGCCTCCGCGCGCGCGCCGCTGATTTGTTACCTGCGCGAGAATGGACCAATCGCGTATGCGCTGTGCTTGTTCGATCGAG
>QHWT01000047.1:0-62059 GCA_003222675.1 Acidobacteriota bacterium
CGGTGTGACCTTGCCCACGAGGATGTCGCCCGGCTTGACCGACGCGCCGATCCGGATGATGCCGCTCTCGTCGAGATCCGCGAGGTACCCCTCGCCGACGTTCGGGATGTCGCGCGTGATCTCCTCAGGCCCGAGCTTCGTGTCGCGCGCCTCGATCTCGAACTCCTCGATGTGGATGGACGTGTAGGCGTCCTCCTTCACCGCTTTCTCCGAGACCAGGATCGCGTCCTCGAAGTTGTAGCCCCGCCACGGCATGAACGCGACGAGCACGTTGCGCCCGAGCGCGAGCTCGCCCAGCTCCGTGCATGGTCCGTCCGCCAGGATCTGTCCCTTGTGGACCTTCTGGCCGTCGCGGACGATCGGCTTCTGGTTGATGCACGTGTTCTGGTTCGACCGCTTGAACTTCGTCATCGGATAGATGTCCGCGCCCATCTCGCGCGACAACATCGCCTCGCTCTCTCCCTCGACGCGCACGACGATGCGCTGGGAGTCGACGTAGTCCACTGTGCCCGACCGGCGCGCGACGATGCAGGCGCCAGAGTCGCGCGCGGTGATGTACTCCATGCCGGTGCCGACGTACGGCGCGCGCGCGCGCAGCAGCGGCACTGCCTGGCGCTGCATGTTCGATCCCATCAGCGCGCGGTTCGCATCGTCGTTCTCGAGGAACGGGATGAGCGAGGCGGCGACGGAGACGAGCTGCTTGGGCGAGACGTCAATGAAGTCGACCTTGTCGCGCGGCGAGAGGATGAAGTTGCCGGCCTGCCGCGCGTTCACGCGGTCGGTCGTGAACTTTCCTCTTTCGTCCACCTGCGCGTTCGCCTGCGCGATGATGTACTGGTCCTCTTCCCACGCCGACAGGTAGTACGAATAGGGCTCGTACTCGAGACCTCGGCGGCGGCGGCCGCCCGCGCCCGGCTCCCCCTTATCGGCGCCGACATCGCCCGCTTCCACCACGTCGCCGACCTTGTACTTCGCGTTGCCGCCGGCATTCGTGATGACGACGTAGTCGACGACGCGGCCGTCTTTGACTTTTCGGTACGGGGACTCTATGAACCCGAACTCGTTGATCCGCGCGTAGCACGACAGCGACGAGATGAGGCCGATGTTCGGCCCTTCAGGCGTCTCGATCGGGCAGATGCGGCCGTAGTGCGTCGGGTGCACGTCGCGGACTTCGAACCCGGCGCGCTCGCGCGAGAGGCCGCCCGGCCCGAGGGCCGAGAGACGCCGCTTGTGCGTGACTTCCGACAGCGGGTTCGTCTGGTCCATGAACTGCGAGAGCTGCGACGACCCGAAGAACTCGCGAATCGCGGCCATGACCGGCTTCGCGTTGATCAGGTCGTGCGGCATCGCGGTCGCCATCTCCTGGTAGACCGACATCTTCTCCTTGATGGCGCGCTCCATGCGGACCAGCCCGATGCGGAACTGGTTCTCGAGGAGCTCGCCGACCGAGCGGACGCGGCGGTTGCCCAGGTGATCGATGTCGTCCACGTTGGCCGGGAACCGGCGCAGCTTCAGCAGGTACTTGATCACCTCGTAGAAGTCCTGCGGATGCAGGATCTTCTCGTCGAGCGGGGTGTTCAGCTTCAGCTTCGTGTTCAGCTTCAGCCGGCCGACGCGCGAGAAGTCGTACTTCTGCGGGTTGAAGAACATGTTCTCGAAGAGCGAGCGCGAGCTGTCGAGCGTCGGGGGATCGCCCGGACGCAGACGGCGGTAGATCTCGATCAGCGCTTCTTCGTGCGTGTGGATTGGATCCTTCTTCAGCGTCGCGGAGAGGACGTTGCCGACCTCGTCCTTCTCGGGGAAGAAGATCTCGATCTTGTCGACGTTCTTTTCCTGCGCCATCGAGATGACGCGCGGCTCGAGCGGCTCGTTCGCCTCGAGGATGACTTCACCCGTCGAGGGATCGACGACATCGGACGCGGCAAAGGCGCCTTCGAGCTCGGCATCCGCGACTTCGACGGCTTCGACGCCCGCCTTCTTCAACGTGGCGATCGCGCTGGCGTTGATCTTCTTGCCGGCACCGGTCACCGTGTCCCCCCCGGCCTTGAGCTCCTTTGCGGCGCGCATGCCGACGAGGCTGTCGCCCACGGCCCACTGGATCGCGCCGTTCTTCAGCGTCAGCCGATCGACGGTGTAGAAGCTCCGGATGATCTCGTCGGCGCCGCGCAGGCCGAGCGCGCGGAGAAAGACGGTCGCCAGGAATTTGCGCTTCCGGTCGATGCGGACATAAAGCAGGTTCTTCGCGTCGTACTCGAACTCCACCCAGGAGCCGCGGTACGGGATGATCTGCGCGATGTACAGCGTCTTGTCTTCCGAGTGGAAGAAGGCGCCCGGCGAGCGGTGGAGCTGCGACACGATGACGCGCTCGGTGCCGTTGATGATGAACGTGCCGTTGTCCGTCATCAGCGGGATGTCGCCGTAGTAGACCTCCTGCTCCTTGATGTCGCGGATGGTCTTCACGCCCGTCTCGGGGTCCTTGTTCCAGACCACGAGGCGGATGGTGACCTTGAGGGGCACGGCGTAGGTCATGCCGCGCTCCTGTCACTCGTCGACGTCGTACTTCAGCTTCAAGCCGACGGTGTTGCCGCAGATGTCGCAGACATCGCCCCGCGCCTCGTTCGGCTTGCCGCAGCGCGGACACAGCACCTCGTGCTCGCCATATGGATCCGCGACCAGCGTGTGGCCGCAGTTGGTGCACGGCTTCCGGAGGTGGTGCAGGCCGGAGAGCCGTCCGCACTTGCACTCCCAGTTTCCGATCGAATACTCGATGAACTCGAGCGACGAGTTCTCGCGGAAGTCGCTGATCGGAAAGACCGACTTGAACACCGACTGCAGGCCGGCGTCCTCGCGTTCCGAGGGCAGCCGGTTCATCTGCAGGAAGCGTTCGTACGACTTCTTCTGGATCTCGATCAGGTTCGGAATCGGAACCGTGGTCTTGATTTTGGAGAAGTCGATGCGTTCGCGATAGACGTTTTTGGGAAGGCTGTACATGCTCTAAAAACCCTCGGGATGCGGGGTGCGCCCCTCGACGTGGCTCGGGGCGGCCTGAGCCTGGTCGAACGGCCGGGATCCGGATGCGACTGATCGGGTTCCAGCCGCGACGGGGTGCTTTCGCATCGCGCGTCCCGGATCCCGGACCCCGATACATGGAGGCGGCACGGCCGCCGACTTACTTGATCTCGACCTTCGCGCCGACGTCCGCGAACTTCTTCTGAATCGCGGCCGCTTCGTCCTTCGGGATGCCTTCCTTGATCGGCTTCGGCGCTCCCTCGACGAGGTCCTTCGCTTCCTTCAGCCCGAGGCTGGTGACTTCGCGGACAACCTTGATGACGTTGATCTTGTTGGTGCCCACTTCGGTCAGCACCGCGGTGAACTCGGTCTTCTCCTCCGCGGGGGCCGCGCCGCCCGCCGCCGCGCCGCCGCCGGCCGGCATGGCCATCGGCATCGCCGCCGCCGCCGACACGCCCAACTCCTGCTCGAGCGCCTTCACGAGCTGCGACAGCTCGAGCACCGAGATCCCCTTGATGTAGTCCACAACCTGCTGCTGATTCAGTTCGGCCATTCCTATCTCCCTGACGATGAAAGCTTCCAGTTCCCAGCTTCCAGCTGCCAGCTGAAAGCCTCCAATGATTCCGCCGCTCGAATTCAGCTGCCAGCTTCCAGCTGCCAGCTGCTGAAGGCTGGCGGCTGGAAGCTGAAGGCTTCCGTCACGCTCGAATTTAGCTGCCAGCTCCCAGCTACCAGCTCCCAGCTGCTGAAGGCTGGCGGCTGGAAGCTGAAGATTTCCGTCACGCTTCTGATCTTTTCTTCTCGTACTGCACCAGCACGCTCATGAGATCGCGCGGCGCCGCATTGAGCACGCTCACGATTTGGACCATCGGCGCCTGCAGAACGAAGAGCAGCTTCGCGTAGAGCTCAGGTTTCCCAGGCAGCGCCGCGAGCTCGATGACTTCGCCAGGCCTGACCGCGCGTCCCTGGACCACTGCCGCCTTGATCTGCAGCGCCGGCTTGTCCTTCGCGAACGTCGTCAGCACCTTCGCGAGCGCGACCGGATCCTCGCCCGCGTAGGCGACGGCGGTGGTGCCGACGAAGTGCTCCGACAACGGCTCGAATGGAGTGCCCTTGAGGGCGCGCTTCGCGAGCGTGTTCTTGACGACCTTGTAGCTCCCCCTCGCACCGCGCACCTGACGCCGCAGCTCCGTGACCTCGGGGACCTTCAGGCCCTTGTAGTCGACGACGATCGCGCTCTCTGTCGCCTTGAACGCGCGTTCGAGGTCCTGGAGCTCTTCTTCCTTGCTTGCTCTCGTGACAGCCATTTCGTGATCCTTGTCGGCTCAGGGCTTACGCCTCAGGGCTCCTCGGGCTCACCGCCTTCGGCGGCATGAGCCATGAGTCCCGAACCATGAGCCAACTAATGTTTCACCGTCTCCGTGACGTGCGTCGTGTCGATGGTAATCCCCGGACCCATTGTCGACGACATCGTCACGCTCTTGAGGTACTTGCCTTTCGCCGCGGCCGGCTTGGCCTTGACGATACTGTCGACCAGCGCGTGCGCGTTCTCGATCAGACTCTGCGGCGGGAACGAGACCTTGCCGAGCGGGGCGTGAATGATCCCTGTCTTATCGACGCGGAACTCCACTTTGCCTGCCTTGATCTCGCGCACCGCTTTCGCGATGTCCATCGTGACGGTACCGGTCTTCGGGTTGGGCATCAGGCCGCGGGGGCCGAGCACCTTCCCGAGCTTGCCGACGGCCCGCATCATGTCGGGCGTCGCGACGACGGCATCGAAGTCCATGAAGCCGCCCTGGATCTTCTCGACCATCTCCTCGCCGCCGATGTGATCGGCGCCGGCATCGGCCGCTTCCTTCTGCTTGTCGCCGCCGGCGATGGCGAGCACCTTCTTGCTCTTGCCGAGCCCGTGCGGCAGCACAACGGTGCCGCGCACCATCTGGTCGGCGTGCTTCGGATCGACGCCGAGGCGAAGCGCCAGCTCGACGGTCTCGTCGAACTTCGCGAACTTCACCTTCTGCATCAAGGGAACGGCCTCTTCGATCGTGTGTGGACGCTCGGGCACCGCCGCGCGGGCTGCGGCGAACTTCTTACCGCTCTTTGGCATGTTGACCTCTCAGTGGTTCAGTCGGTTGCGCTACGCGCAGCCTCCCACTTTGTGATTTGGTGATCCCGTGATTTGGTGATTTCGTGATTGAGCTTCTCCGAAAGCGCGGGCGGTAGCCCGCGCGAAGCTGAATCACCAAATCACCGGATCATTAAATCACCCAATTCCATTAGCCGATGACCTCGATGCCCATTGACCGCGCGGTGCCGGCCACCGACTTCATGGCCGCTTCGAGCGAGTCGCAATTCAAGTCCGGGAGCTTCGTCTTCGCGATGTCCTCGACCTGCTTCCGCGTCACGGTGCCGACCTTGTTCTTGTTCGGCTCCGCCGATCCCTTGGCCAGGTTCGCGGCGCGCTTGAGCAGAATCGAAGCGGGCGGCGTCTTGGTGATGAACGAGTAGGACCGGTCCGCGTAGACGGTGACGACGACAGGGATGATGAGCCCCTCGTCCTTGGACGTCCTCGCGTTGAAGTTCTTGCAGAAGTCCATAATATTGACGCCGTGCGGACCGAGGGCGGTTCCGACCGGCGGCGCCGGGGTGGCTTTCCCCGCCGCTATCTGGAGCTTCACCATTGCTTGTATTTTCTTCGCCATGATACCTACCGGGATCCGGGGCGCGGAGTCCGGGGTGCGGAACCCATCGGATCCCGCATCCCGCACCCCGCATCCCGATCTCTACAGCTTTTCCACCTGCAAAAAATCCAACTCCACCGGTGTGGCGCGACCGAAGATCGTGACCATCACCTTGAGCGTGTTGCGCTCGTTGTTGACCTCGTCAACCACACCGTTGAAGCTGGTGAACGGGCCTTCGTTGATGCGCACCTGGTCGCCCTTCTCGAATGAGTACTTCGGCTTCGGCTTCTCCGCGGCCTCGGTGACCTGGTTGAGGATCTGATCGACCTCTTCGCGCGTGAGCGGCGTTGGCTTGGCGCCGGCGCCGACAAAGCCCGTCACCTTCGGCGTGTTCTTCACGACGTGCCACGCGTGGTCGGACATGTGCATCTCGACCAGGATATAGCCCGGGAAGAACCGCTTCGAGCTGACGACCTTCTTGCCGCCGCGCATCTCCGCGACCTGCTCGGTCGGGATCAGGATTTCGCCGATTTCATTCTGCAGCCCGTACGCGTTGACGCGCTGCTCGAGCGATTCCTTCACCTTGTTCTCGAAGCCTGAGTAGGTGTGGACGATGTACCACTGCTTGGTGCGATCGTCGGTCGTCGTGCTCATGCCTTTTACGCTGCTCCGAACGCGCGGTACAGCCACCCGAGGGTCTTGTTCAACCCCAGGTCGACCAGCCAGAGATAGACGCCGAAGAAGATCGACGTCAGGATCACGACCACCGTGGTCGCGACCACTTCCTTCTGGCTCGGCCACGTGACTCGGCCCATCTCGTTGCGGACCTCGGAGAGGAAGCGCCGCGAGCGCCCCCACCATCCGGTCACGCTGTCGCGCGCGCGGCCACCAAATGAGTCCTGCTCGTCGGCTGTAACGGTTTTCATTGATGTCGTCCGAGGTCTTCAATGGCGCTCGGGGCTTTCGGCCCCTCGCTTAAGCTCACTTCATTGCGCGGCCGCTTCGCCGGCGCGCTCCGCTCCGCTCGCGATCCTGCCTGTCTCTGCCTACTTACTCCACACTGGCAGGACAGGAGGGAATCGAACCCCCAACCCCCGGTTTTGCAGACCGGTGAGCATTACTGGCGCTCGGGACCGTCGGTCCCTCGCTTAGGCTCGCTTCTCTCGCTCGCCGCTTCGCCGGCGCGCTCCGCTCCGCTCGCGATCCTGCCTGTCTGTGCCTACTTACTCCACACTGGCAGGACAGGAGGGAATCGAACCCCCAACCCCCGGTTTTGGAGACCGGTGCTCTGCCAATTGAGCTACTGTCCTTCTTTGGCGCTCGCGGTCGGCGCTACGCGCCGACTTCGCTCCGCCGCTCGCTTCATTCGCTCGCGCCTCCGCGCTCGCTCCGTTCCGCTCCCACTTGAGAGAAGCTGCCAGCGTCAGCTGGCCACCATTTAACCGACAACCGGCAACTGACAACTGGCAACTGGCAACTGGCAACTGGCAACTGGCAACTTCAGCGGGCACTTATTTCGTTTCACGGTGCCCGGTATGTTTCCGGCAGAAGCGGCAGTACTTGCTGAACTCGAGCCGCTCGCTCGTCTTCTTCTTGTTCTTGGTCGTGCTGTAGTTGCGACGTTTGCACTCGTTGCACGCCAGGGAAATGATGTCTCTCATTGAAAAAACCCCGGCCTATTCCACGATCTCGGAGATCGTCCCGGCGCCGACCGTCCGGCCGCCTTCACGAATCGCGAAGCGCGCGCCCTTCTCGAGCGCGACCGGTACGTGGAGCTCCGCGGTGATCGAGGTGTTGTCTCCCGGCATCACCATCTCCACGCCCTCCGGCAGCTTCAGCGAGCCGGTGACGTCGGTCGTCCGGATGTAGAACTGCGGACGATAGCCGTTGAAGAACGGCGTGTGACGGCCGCCCTCTTCCTTCGACAGAATGTAGACCTCGCCCTTGAACTTCGTGTGCGGGGTGATGGAGCCGGGCTTGGCGAGCACCTGGCCACGCTCGACGTCCGTCTTTTCCACGCCGCGCAGCAGCACGCCGATGTTGTCGCCGGCGACACCCGCGTCGAGCAGCTTGCGGAACATCTCGACGCCCGTCACGACCTTCTTCTCGGTGGGCTTGAACCCGACGATTTCGATTTCCTCGCCGACCTTCACCTGTCCGCGCTCGACGCGGCCGGTCACGACGGTGCCGCGGCCGGAGATCGAGAACACGTCTTCGATCGGCATCAGGAACGGCTTGTCCACCTCGCGCTGCGGGAGCGGGATGTAGCTGTCGAGCGCCTCCATCAGCTTGAGGACCGAATCGACGCCGTCCTTCTCGCCGTTCAGCGCTTTGAGCGCCGACACACGGACGACGGGGATGTCGTTGCCGGGGAACCCATAGGAGCTCAGGAGCTCGCGCACTTCGAGCTCGACGAGGTCCACCAGTTCGGGGTCGTCCACCGCGTCCACCTTGTTCAGGGCGACGACCATGTACGGCACGTTGACCTGCTTGGCGAGGAGGACGTGCTCGCGCGTCTGCGGCATCGGGCCGTCCACGGCGCTGACGACGAGGATCGCGCCGTCCATCTGCGCCGCGCCGGTGATCATGTTCTTGATGTAGTCGGCGTGGCCGGGGCAATCGACGTGCGCGTAGTGACGGTTCGGCGTCGAGTACTCGACGTGGCTGGTCGCGATGGTGAGGATCTTCGTCGCATCGCGGCGGCCCTGCGACTCGGAGGCCTTCGCGACCTCGTCGTACGGCACGAACTTGGCCCAGCCCTTGTCCGCGGCGACCTTGGTCAGCGCGGCGGTCAGGGTCGTCTTGCCGTGGTCGATATGGCCGATGGTGCCTACATTCACGTGCGGTTTCGAACGATCGAATTTCTCTTTAGCCATGTCGTTTGTACCGTCCTCGTTTTTTGGCGCTCGCGGTCGGCGCTCCGCGCCGACTTCGCTCCGCCGCTCGCTTAGGCTCGCTTCATTGCGCGGCCGCTCTGCCGGCCGCTCCATTCCGCTTCGCGCAACCGACCCTCGCAGCCTTACGGCTGCCTTGCCAACCGTAGCTCACGCGGTCGTCGGCAAGCATGAGCGAAGGTTGGCTTGCCATCCGTAGCTCGTGTCCCGTCACGATCAGCCCACCGTCGCTCGCTCGCATCTTGCGCGAGCTATGGTGGGCATCCTTCGCCTGCATTCACGAGCGAAGGATGGAGCCGATGACCAGGATTGAACTGGTGACCTCGTCCTTACCAAGGACGCGCTCTGCCAACTGAGCTACATCGGCTTTTATCCGAGGGGCTGCGCCCCTCGGACTCCCCTACACGCTCACGGCGTTCGCTCGCGTCCCGCTCAAAGCAAATTCCTGTGCTCAAACACCGCCAACCGCAGCTCCGAACACTCTTTAAGGCGCGAGCACCGCGAGCTCCCCGCCAGAGCGGAGCGCGGCCCCCAGGCCGAGCGAGCGACGGCGTGGGGGAGTCCGAGGGGCGCTAGCCCCCTCGGGAAATATTGGAGCGGGAGACGGGGATCGAACCCGCGACCAACAGCTTGGAAGGCTGTGACTCTACCACTGAGTTACTCCCGCCTACGCGGCTCGCTGCTGCCGCCGAGTCGCCGCTACGGCGAGCAAACCCGCCAGGCTGCTAAAGTCTTTCGTGCGCATTTCGTGCGCCCAACCTTCGTATCCCTTTATGCCAGCGACGCTGGCCTGACCGAATCTTGGTGGTCCGCCTTCGCCCCAACGGCGCGACAGCCTTCGCTAATCGGGTGGCTTACCGAGCCGTAGCTCGGCGCGCCGGCGCCGAGCGAAGGCTGGTGGCGAGGGAAGGACTCGAACCTTCGAAGGCGCTTGGCCGACAGATTTACAGTCTGCTGCGTTTGACCGCTTCGCTACCTCGCCGATGCGTTGTTTGGATTGTGCCCCGCAGCTCAAAACGTGTCTGCCGTAGCTCGCAGGAAAGCTGAAGCTGATGGAGCTGGCGAAGGGATTTGAACCCCCGACCGGCTGATTACAAATCAGCTGCTCTACCGGACTGAGCTACGCCAGCCCAGACAAAAGATTATTAATAGCACGTGCCGTGCCAGCCACGCAAGCGCACCGGTACATCTCGCCGCACCCGAAAATGGCTGCCGCCAAACGGACGAGCTCGAAGCCGTTGAGCCTTGACACTTAGCATTTGACATCAGGAGCGGCCCGCGCGCTGACGGACAGCCTCATATAATACCACACCCGCTGCGACCGATACGTTGAGGCTCCCGACCGAACCGTGCATCGGAATGGTAACAAGCCGATCGCAGCGTTCGCGGATCAGGCGACGAAGTCCAGTGCCCTCCGCGCCGAGCACAATTGCGGTCGGCAGGGTCCAGTCGACATCGGTATATGGTTCGGTGGCTTCGCCGGCCAGACCGACCGTCCAGACCTCGGCCTCCTTCAATTCCTCGAGCGCGCGCGCGATGTTCACGACAGTCGCAATGCGGGCATACGCAAGCGCGCCGGCCGACGCTTTTCCCACCACGCCATCGAGCGCCGCCGAATGCCGCGCCTGCCGGACAACACCGGTCGCGCCGGCCGCATCCGCCGTTCGCAGGATCGCGCCGACGTTGTGCGGATCTTCAATGCCGTCCAGGACCACAATAAGGGGCGCGTTCGCGTGATTTCCGTCGACAAGCTCGCGCACACCATAGTCACGCGCATCCTCGACCTCCGCCACGACACCCTGGTGCACGCCCCCACGCGCGGCGCGATCGAGAATCTGCGCCTCCACACGCTCGGCCGCCACATGCTGCGCGGCCGCGAGCGCGAGCATCTCGTCGATGCGCTTGTCGTGACGCGCGCTGATGCTCAGACGCGTGACGCGCTTCGCGCGCAGCGCTTCGAGAACAGGATTGATGCCGTAGATGATCATGGCTCAGGGCTCATGACTTGTGCTCACGCCGGGTTGCGGCTAACGGCGTGGCTATAAAGCCATAAGCCAGCATCACCCTAAGTCCTGAGTCATGAGTCATGCGTGGCAACGGCACCCGCAAACGCGCGGGCGCGCTCGGCGGCGCTCATGATCTTCGCGACGCCCGAGTCGGGCGGGAGCGCCGCGCCGCGATCCATCGCCGGTACCGCGAGATCGAGCTCGGGGCCGCCGCTCTCTCCTGTCAGCGCGACGCGGATCGGATGAAACAGCGCCCGCCCCTTCATGCCGGTCTTCTCCTTGACCTTGCTGGCGACCGCGCGAAACGCGTCCCGATCGAGGAGCGGAGTCGCGATGACGTCCGCGAGCGCGGCGATCACGTCGCGCGCGCCCGACTCGTGCAGCACTTCGACGACGTCGGGGCGGGCGATCGCCGCACGCGCATCGTAGGCAAACAGGAACGCCACGCGGTCGGGAATCTCCTCGAGGCGATCGACGGAACCCACCGCCATGGCCAGGATCGATTCGATGTAAGCGAGCGCGGCATCCGACTTGCGGCGGATGAACCCGCGGGCCTGGAAATAGCGCGACGACTCCGCGGCAATCCGCGACGGGGCGGACGCCTTCATATAATGACGATTCATCCACGCGAGCTTCTCGGGATCGAACACGCCCGCGCTGTGGCCGACGTTTTCGAGCGCAAAGCGGCGGGCGAGCTCCGCGAGCGGCAGCAGCTCCTCGGTGGTGCCGGCGCTCCCCGCGTCCGTCCGCGGAGACCAGCCAATCAATGCGAGACAATTCGTCAACGCCTCGGGGAGATACCCGCGCTCGCGGAACTCCGACACTGAGGTCGCGCCATGACGCTTCGAGAGCGGCGTGTGATCCGGACCCATGACCAGCGCGAGATGCGCAAACTTCGGCGTCGTAAACCCGAGCGCCCGATAGAGCAGCACCTGCCGCGGGGTGTTCGAAATGTGATCCTCGCCTCTGATTACATGCGTGATCTCCATCAGCGCATCGTCCACCACGACCGCGAAGTTGTACGCCGGGCGGCCGTCGGAGCGAACGAGGATCGGATCCCCGATCACCTCCGTGTTGAACGTGACGTCCCCGCGCACGAGATCCTGGAATGTCACGTCGACGCGCTCGGGCACTTTGAAGCGGATGACCGGCTTCTCTCCGGCTTCGAGCTTGCGGTGGACTTCCTCGGGCGGGAGGGCGCGGCACGTGCCGTGATAGCGCGGCGGTCGACCGGCCGCGAGGTCCGACTTGCGATCGGACTCGAGCTTCTGTGGTGAACAGAAACAATAGTACGCGTGACCGCCGCCGACGAGCTCGTTCGCGTATGACGTGTACAGGTGCAGACGCTCTGATTGCCGGTACGGGCCGTGGGCGCCGCCGATATCGGGCCCTTCGTCCCATTCGAGCCCGAGCCAGCGCACGTCTTCGAGAATGCTGGCCTCGGATTCTTTCGTGGACCGCTCGGCGTCCGTGTCCTCGATGCGCAGGATGAATATGCCCTCGTGGCCGTGCGAGAGCAGCCAGTTGAAGAGCGCCGTGCGTGCGTTGCCGACGTGAAGCTGCCCGGTGGGGCTCGGCGCGAATCTGACTCGCATCATTTAGAATTGCGCCGGGGCCCCACCCCCGGCGCCTGCCAGCGCTCGCGCTCGCTCGCGCCGATGGTTTGAGACAACCAGCTGCTTGGATAGGCGACTCTGCGGCGAACCGGCACTGCCGGCGTCTGCCAGCGCTCGCGCTCGTCCTTCGAAGCTCCGCCGAAGGGTCGCTCCACGTTTGCGCTGCCGTTTCTGTACAGCGTACTCATCGCATATCTCTCAGGAGGGCTACCGCATGCGCGGCGATGGCTTCGCCGCGGCCGACTGCATCAACGCCCTCGTTGGTCTTCCCCTTGATGCTGACGCGCGCGGGCTCGATGCCGAGCGCACCCGCGAGACCGACACGCATCGCCTCGATATAGTCTTGGATCTTCGGTGATTCCAGGATCACCGTCACGTCGATATTCGCGATCTCGAAACGCGCCGCGGCCACGAGTGCGACGGCATGACGCAGCAGCGCGATGCTCGACGCTCCTTTCCACCTGGGATCCGTGTCCGGAAAATGACGGCCGATGTCGCCGAGATTCGCGGCGCCGAGCACTGCGTCGGTCGACGCGTGACAGACAACGTCCGCATCCGAATGCCCCAGAGCGCCGCGCGGCGAAGGAATCGTCACGCCGGCGAGCACCAGGCGCCGGCCGTCGACGAGGCGATGCAGATCGTATCCGGTGCCGACGCGCCCTGCAGTGCGGGCGGCGACGTGGCGGCGCGCAGCCGCGAGATCTTCCTCCGTTGTGATCTTCACATTCGCCGCCTCGCCTCGCACGACGTGGACGGGATAGCCTGCACGTTCCGCGAGCGCCGCTTCATCCGTCGCCTCGACGCCGGACCGTCCGACGGCGATGGCGGCGGCCAGCACGTCGCGCCGGAATCCCTGCGGCGTCTGCGCGAGAAAGATGGATTCGCGCGCCACGGTCTCGACGATGACGTCACGCTCGACACGCTTGACGGTGTCGCGCACCTCGAGGGCCGCAATCGCCGCTCCGTACCGGGCCGCGGCATCGATTGTCCGCGAAATCGTGTCGGCGCTCACGAACGGCCGCGCCGCGTCGTGAATCAACACGACATCCGCGCGATCGGGCACGCGTTCGAATGCGTTCGCGACCGAGTCCTGCCGCCGTTCGCCACCGGTTACCAGTCTCAGTTCGTGCTTCGTCGGACCGATGTAGTCAATGGCCCCGCCGTCGACCAGCGATGCGGGCATCACAACGATGACGTCCGAGATCGCTGGATGCGTGTCGAACGCCGCGACGCTGCGCGCCAGCATGGAACGGCCACCGACGTCCAGCAATTGCTTCGGAATCGCCGACCCGAGACGTGAACCTGAGCCGGCAGCAGCAATGATGGCGGTCACGTGCATGTCAGAACTGATGATTATAGCCGCCCCGCCTTCGCCGCTGGGTGGCTTCGGCGCGGCAGGCTCCGCCTCCGCTCGCGCGCAGACGAGACGGGCTCCGGCGAGGCGCCCGCCCGACTTCGCTTCGCGAAGGGCGAGTGGCTTCCGCTTCAGGCGGGCCCCTTAGTCGAAAGTACGCACCTCGTACGGTTCCACTACGATCTGAATCGGCCCAGGCCCGCCTGCGGGCGTTCACCACCCGATGCAACGAGGTACGTAGGTTGCCTCTTGCCTCGATGCCGTGGTTCCTGTCGAGTTGCTGCGTCCGGCGTCGCGGCTGTTGATCATCGCGGCGCATCCTGACGACGAGACTTTAGGCGCCGGCGGCCTGATGTGTTTGCTGCAGCGGCAGCGCGACACAACGGTTGCGATTGCGCATCTCACCGACGGCGCGCCACAAGACATGCACGACGCGACAGCGGCCGGCTTTCGAGACCCCGGTGCCTACGCACACGCAAGACGCAGGGAACTGAACGCTGCCCTCGAGCAGTTGCCTGACGGTACCCCGGAGTTGTATGCCCTCGGCTTCCGCGATCAGGAAGTCGCACACGGGCTCCTCGACGCCGTGGCGGTCGTTCGCGGCGTCGTTGAAACGTTCAGACCCACTATCGTGATGACGCATCCGTACGAAGGAGGGCATCCCGATCACGATGCCGCAGCGTTTGCGGCGTACGCGGCGCTCAGCGGCCCGGCCGCGCCGAAACCTCCGCCACGCCTCCTCGAAATGACGTCGTACTACTGGACAGGAGACATCTTGCATTCGGGCAAGTTCCTCCCGTCTGCCGAACCGGAGACGACGCTTCACCTGTCGCGGGAAGTGCTGGCGATCAAGCAGCGGATGCTGCGGTGTTTCACGTCGCAGCGCCGAATAATCGACGCGCTCAACGTGCGGGAGGATGAGCGCTTTCGGCCCGCGCCACACTACGAGTTCCGCCGTCCTCCGGCGGCACCCGGCTGCATTTTTTATGAACGTTTCAACTGGGGCCTGGATAGCGCCACGTGGTGCGAGTACGCCGAAGCGGCGTTGAAAGCCCTGCACATCGCGCCGATCGACGTCTGCCGGACGGCGCAGCTATGGCTCTGACCGTTGTCAGCGTCGCCTATCCGTTCGCGACAGCTGGCCCTGACGCGGTGGGCGGCGCCGAGCAGGTCCTGGCCGCTGTCGATTCCGCGCTCGTGCGCGCCGGGCACCGATCGATCGTCATCGCGCAGGACGGATCGCGGACGGACGGGACGCTCGTCCCAATTCCTCCGCACAAGGGCATCGTCGACAGCGCCGCGTATTCATCGATTCATCAGCACGTCCGCAACGCGATCGCGCACACGCTCGATCGCTGGCCCGTGGACGTGTTCCACTTCCATGGAGTCGACTTCGATGCGTATCTGCCGCCTGACGGGACCGCGGCGCTTGCCACGCTGCACCTGCCTGTCGACTGGTATCGGCAGACAGCGCTGCGGCCCGCGCGGCCCCGCACGGTGCTGGCGTGCGTCTCGGAAACACAGCGCCGCGCGCTTGGCGCACGTGCCGACAACGTCCTCGTCGTGCCGAACGGCGTCGCGATCGACGAGCGCCGCGCGTCCGATCGGCGGGAGCCGTTCGCTCTCGCGCTCGGACGCGTCTGTCCCGAGAAAGGGTACGAGCACGCGCTCGACGCCGCGCGCCTCGCCGGCTGTCCGCTGCTCCTGGCGGGGCGCATCTTTCCGTATGACCTTCATCAGCGCTATTTCAACGAGAAGATTGCGCCACGCCTCGATGAGAACCGCAGGTTCATCGGACCGGTGGTCGGTGACGCGAAGCGGCGGCTGCTGCGGCGGGGGCGCTGCCTGCTGGTCCCGAGCGTTGTCGCGGAGACCAGTTCGCTTGTCGCGATGGAGGCGCTCGCGGCCGGGACGCCGGTCGTGGCCTTTCCGCGCGGCGCGCTCGCGGAACTGATCGAGGACGGAGTCACGGGATTCCTCGTCCGGAGCGTGCCGGAAATGGCCGACGCGATCCTACGAACCGATTGCCTCGATCGTGACGCATGCATCGCGACGGCACGCGCGCGGTTCTCGGAAACGCGGATGATCGATCGGTATGTCAGCGTGTTTCGCGCCCTGGCGTCGGGCGGCTCGGCAGACGCGTCATGATCGACGTCATCACCAGGCAGGAGGCGATGGATGCGCTCGCGCCGCAGTTGCGCGAGCTCTGGCTGAGATCGGCGAATCCCACGATCTTCACCTCGCCTGAATGGATCAGCGCGTGGTGGTCGTGTTTCGGCACCGGCGAGTTGCACGCACTCGTTCAGCGCGACGACGGAGCGCTCGTGACGTTCGCGCCGTTCTTCGTCCATCGCGGCGCCAGCAACGAGCCAGAGCTGACGCTGATCGGCATCGGCAACTCCGATTACCTCGACGTGATGGCGACGAGCCGGCACAACGTCACGGCCGTCATGCGGGAGATCCTCGGCTGGTCGGTGCGTCACAAGATTCGACGCGCTGAATGGCCTCAGCTGCGCGCCGACGCCACGCTTGCGGAGGCCGAACTCCCGGCCGGATGGGGTTGCACGTTGCACGATTCGGCGCCGAGTCCCGTGGTTGCCCTGCCTTGGACCGACAGCGCCTTCGATCGTCAGATATCGCCGAAGCTGCGCAAGAACCTGCGCCACGCGCGGCGCGCGGCGACGGCCCGTGGATCCGTGTGGTTCGAGCACGCATCGGGCGAGGCCGTCGAGCATGCGATCGAGACGCTCTTCGCGCTGCATGCCGCGCGATGGCGGGCGACAGGTCAACGCGGCGTGCTTGAGGATCCCGCGGTCCAGCGCTTTCATCACGCGGTCGCGCGCGCCGCCGATGCATCCGGCATGCTTCGATTGATCCGGCTGTCGATTGGGGGGGAAACGGCGGGCGTGCTCTACGGGTTCACGACGCCGGCGGGCGCCTGTTACTACATCGGGGGGATGAATCCCGCGATGGCCAGCTTGAGCCCTGGCGTGCTCCTCATCAGAGAAGCCATCCATCGCGCGATCGACGAGGGGGCAGTCGAGTTCGATTTTCTCGCCGGCCGCGAGGTTTACAAGTATCGATGGGGCGCGCGCGATCGACGCATATTCCACTGCCGCCTGCGGCACCATTCGAATCGAGGACCTTCCACCTGAAGGTGGAGCTACCTGAGTTGTGGCGCGCGTGGCTTCCACCTTTAGGCGGAAGAATCTGCGCTCGCCATGGATTCATCGAGCGATGCGCGCACATGTTCCCGCACGCGGTCCGCCAGCGCGCGGACAGCGTGGCGCGCGACGCCGGATGTGTCGATGGGCTCGTGTACGGTGACGGTTACGTCGCCGGGGCAGACCATCAGCCGCCCTTTCTGCATGACATGCCGGCTCCCCGAGATGCTGATCGGCACGACCGGCACACCCGACTCCAGCGCGAGCACGAACGATCCTCCCTTGAAGCGCGCAACCGCTCCGTCCACGCTGCGCGTCCCTTCGGGGAAGACGATCAGAGAATGATGCTCCCCCACGAGCCGGGCCATCTTCTTGATGACGCCGGCGCCCGGCCGCGATCGATCGACGAGCAGATGTCCCGTCCGCTGCAGGTGCCATCCGAGAAAGGGGATCTTCCCGAGCGAGTCCTTCGCGACAATGCGCAGTTGATACGGAAGCGCGGCGAAGACGATTGGAATGTCGTAGATGCTCTGGTGGTTCGCGGCGAAGACGTAGCTGCGCGACGGATCGATTCGCACGAGGCCATTGACGTGCACCCGCACCCCCGTCGTCTTCAGAATCAGGCGCGCCCACGCGCGCGCACACTTATGACCGAAATTACCGCCAGGGTCGAAAATGGTGGACAGGAGCGAAACTGTTCCGAGAACGACCGTGTACAGGCTGACGGCAGGTATGAGGTACAGGACAGTCCGCCAGAGGTGAAACCGAGTCAATGTAAGAAGAATGCTGAGGGCCAGCAGAAATGAACGCTCGTCAACATCAAAGGCTGAAGGTTGAATGCCGAGAGGCTCGTCCTTCGGCATTCGGCGCTCAACATTCGGCATTGGCGTGATTCGCCGTTCTTACTTGGCATTCGGCATTCTCGCCGTTGCACCGCCCGAAGCGGCTGGCGCCGTCGTCACGGCGGCGACGGGGCCCTGCGCCGGCGCTTCGATGTACCGGCCGAAAATCATCTTGCCCGCCGTCGTCTGCAGCACGCTCGTGACGACGATGTCGATGTTCTTGCTGATCATGCGGCGCGCGTTGTCCACCACGACCATCGTTCCGTCGTCGAGATACGCGACCCCCTGGTTGTATTCCTTGCCTTCCTTGAGAATGAAGACCTTCATGAACTCGCCGGGGAGGACGACGGGTTTCAGGGCGTTCGCGAGCTCGTTGATGTTCAGCACGCTGACGCCGCGGAGCTGCGCAACCTTGTTCAGGTTGAAATCGTTCGTGACGATCTTCCCCTGAAGCGTCCGACCGAGCTCGATCAGCTTGAGATCGACCTCCCGCACTTCGGGGAAATCGATGTCCGAGATCATGACGTCGACGCCCGCCATCTTCTGGATCTTCTGCAGGATATCGAGGCCGCGACGGCCGCGATTGCGCTTGAGCGAGTCGCCGGAGTCCGCGACGAGCTGCAGCTCCTTCAGCACGAACTGCGGGATGACGAGCGTGCCGTCGAGGAACCCCGTCTCGCACACGTCGGCAATCCGGCCATCGATGATCACGCTCGTATCGAGAATGCGGTAGCGCTTCTGCGGTCCGGCATCGCGAAAGAGACCCACCAGGCGTTGTGGCTGCAGCCACTCCCCCTTGCGTGCCCCCATGACAATCCCCAGATATGGGAACACGAGAAGGATGAAGCTGTGGAGAAAGCCGACGCGCCGGTCGGTTGCGTCGGCCCAGAAGAGCGCGGCGCCGATCGTCTTCGCGAGGCCGAGGCCAATCGCGCCGCCGATGAGCGCGCCGAGCAAGTCGGTGACCTCCGTCTCGCGCAGCCGCGTTTCGATCAGGACGACGATGATGCCGAGGAGCGCGCCAATCGAACCGTTGACGGGAGTGAGCGGGTGGAAGGGGCGCAGCAGCGCCGCCGCCCAGGCTACGGCGGCGACAAACAGCGCACGAGCGACGATGTTCCAGGGCATGGGGGCTCCGGATATGAAAAGACCATCATACCCTGTGGTGTCAGGGCTTTAGTCTGTGCTGTCCTGCTTTGCCGGACCCCTCATTTTGGCCACCCGCTCTGTGGCAGCCCCGGTTCGATCTTCAGCGCGTTCTTGTAATACAGCTTCTTCAGAACATCGTCCGGCAGGCTCATGCCATACATCTTCCAGAATGCGTGATAGCCGCGGTAATAGTCGAAGTACTCATCCTTGGTCTCGAACACGCGCCAATAGTACGGATATTCGGACGGCTCGTACGTGTCCTTCCCGAACATGATGCGGTCCTGATACTTCGTGAAGAATTCGGCCGAGCCCCGCGGCTGCCGGCCAAACTCATACAGCACCGCGGCCACGTCGAAATAGAGATTCGGAAGCGTATCGAGCAGCTTCGCCGCGCGCTGCAGATCGTTTGCGTACCACGCGAAGTGCGCAGCAATGAACCGCGTGTTCGGGTGCTTCGCGAACATGTGGTCGCGCTCTTTCATGAGTTGCTCGAAGCTCGGGTAGCGGCCCGGCGGGCTCTGGCGGCTGGGAAAGATGTTCAGTTCCAGCCAGCGCTCGTTGTGATTATCGACGGGCGAGAAAAACTCCTGCGGCTCCGCGGTATGAATAATGACGGGGATGTTCAGCTTTCCCGCGAGGTCCCAGACGGGATCGAGGTCGGCATCGTCAACGGCGAGGCGCGATCCGTCGCCCTTCTTGTTTCGCAGGCCGAGTTCCTTGAAGACCTTCAATCCGATCGCCCCGTTCCTGACGGACTGCTCGAGGTCGGCGAGCGCCTTGTCCTTCCATCCCGGGCCGCCCGCCCCTTCCCAGTTCACATTCGCGAACACGCGGAAACGATCCTTGAAGGGGCTGCTGTTGATCCCGTCGACCTTCTGCTTGATCTGCGCGGGATCGAACCCGCCGGACAGATCGACGAGGACTCGCAGGTTGAGCGCGTCCATTTCCTTCACGCGCTCCTCCATACCGTCGACGCGCGAGGTTCCGTGCGTGTGGACGTCGACGACAGGGAACTTCGCGCGCGGGACGAGGTGCTCCTGCGCGACGACAGTCGATCGCGGGCGGTAGTCGACGATGCTGGGCGCGGCCTGGGCGGGCTCCATGCACCGGAGGTGACGAAACTCGGTCATGCCAGGCGGGCATTCCTGCCCTTCCTCGATCGGCGTGCCCTGTCCGCCCCGTCCGCCGCCTTGTCCACGGCCGCCCCCCTGCGCTTGCCCGGCGGGCGTGGCGCTCTGCGGCGGTTGCGCGATCAGCGACCCGCCCGCGACCGCCAGCGAAATCCCCAGGATCAAATAGTGCGTCGAAAGCCGCATCAAACCTCCGGAACGAGTATGTGCAAGATTAGTGTAAGCCGGTCTGACAGCCTCCGCTAAAGCTACGGCGGTCCGCCGAAGCGTTGCGCGAAGGGGGAAGACCCGGCCTACAATGCACGTGTAGGCCGCCTCCTTAGACGCGGAATGCGTCGCCGGGTCTGAAGACCCGGCCTACAATGCACCGTGTAGGCTGCCTCTTTAGAGGCGGCATGTGTCGCCGGGTCTGAAGACCCGGCCTACAATCTGCGTGTGGGGCGCCTCTTTACGTTGCAGGCCATGAACAATCCGTTCGACGAAGCTGCCCGGCTCCTCGCGGACGTCGGGCGGCGGTGCGATGCGCGTGGATGGGTCCTCGGCACGAGCGGCAACTTCAGCGCGGTGCTCGGCCGCGCGCCGCTGCGCATTGCCATCACGCGAAGCGGAACGCACAAGGGCGACCTGACGGCCGCCGACATCCTCGAGATCGCTGATGAAGGGATCGTCGTCAGGGGCACAGGCGTTCCGTCCGCGGAGGCGCGACTCCACCTCGAGATCGTATGCGCCCGGAATGCGGGCGCTGTCCTGCACACGCATTCGGTCTGGAGCACGTTCCTCTCGGACCGGTGCGCCGATCGCGGCGGCGTCGCGATCGAAGGCTACGAGATGCTGAAGGGGTTGTCGGGTGTCCTCACTCACGAGCATCGGGAATGGATTCCGGTGCTCGACAACGACCAGAACATGGCGCGGCTCGGAGGGGTCGTCCGGGAGCTGCTCGCGGGGTGGCCCGACTGCCACGCCTTTCTGCTTCGACGTCACGGGCTGTACACGTGGGGCGCCACGCTCCAGGATGCAATCCGTCACGTCGAGATCGTCGAATTCCTGCTCGAGAGCGTGGCGCGCGCGGAGTACAGCGGCCAGCCGAAGTCAGAGGAGGTTGCACCATGGCGATCGTGAAGATACCCGCGGAGGACGTGACGCTTCGCGCGGACGCCGATGTCACCGCGTTTCTCGCCGCGCACGGCATCGAGTACGAGCGATGGCTGCCCGAACACGCCGTCGCAGCGGATGCCTCGTCCGACACGCTCCTCGCCGCTTACGGACGTGAGATCGACAGGTTGAAAGCGCGCGGCGGGTACGTCACGGCCGATGTCATCGACGTGAAGCCGGACACGCCGAACCTGGACATGATGCTCGCAAAGTTCAGCCGCGAGCACTTCCACGATGAAGATGAAGTGCGTTTCATCATCGAAGGGCGCGGGCTCTTCCACATCCATCCGCGGACCGGATCGGTTTTCGCGATCGAAGTCGAAGCCGGCGATCTTATCCGCGTCCCGCGCGGCACGCACCATTGGTTCGACTTGTGCGCCGAACGGCACATCCGCGCGATCCGACTGTTCCAGGACGTGTCGGGATGGACGCCGCATTACACCGACAGCGGCGTCGATAAAGGGTTTCAACCCTTGTGCTTCGGGCCGGCTTACGTGCCGGCGGGATCGCCTGCGATCGACGCCGCAAAGTAGGGGCCCCGGCGCCGCCGCAGGCCGTTCGCGAGAACGAAGAATGCCCGCTCCGGCCGTTCACGCCATCATCCTCGATATCGAAGGCACCACCACGCCAATCGCGTTCGTGACGACGAGGCTGTTTCCGTACGCCCGCACACATCTCACGTCGTACCTGAACTCACATCGGGCTGCCTGCGCCGATGTCATCGATCGCCTTCGCGCGGAACATCATCAGGAGGCCGACGAGTCCCCGCCGTCGTGGTCCGATGCGCCTGAAGAGGCGCGCATCCGGTCGGCTACCGAGTACGTCGACTGGCTGATGGATCGCGATCGCAAGTCGCCGGCGCTCAAAGAGCTGCAGGGCAGGATCTGGAAAGACGGTTACCGCAGCGGGGAATTGATCGGCGAAGTCTTTCCCGACGTTCCGGTCGCGCTCGGGCGCTGGCACCGGCTGGGGATTCCCGTCGGCATCTTTTCATCCGGCAGCGTGCTGGCGCAGCAGTTGTTGTTCAGACATTCCGCGGCCGGCGATCTCACGCGATTCCTGCGATGGCACTTCGACACCGCCGTTGGTGCGAAGGGAGAGCCGGAGAGCTACAGGCGCATTGCGTCCGCTGTCGATGCGGCACCCGAGCAGATCCTGTTCGTTTCCGATATTGTCCGCGAGCTCGATGCGGCGCGCGCGGCAGGCATGCAGACCCGCCTGTCCGAGCGCCCTGGCAATGCCACCCCGCCGAAGCACCATCATCCCGTCGTTCGAACGTTTGACCAAATCCCGTAGCGCAGCCCTTCAGGGCTGCTCGTGTCTGGCGAAGCAGGCCTAAAGGCCTGCGCTACGAATGATCCACCCCTTCTTCCGTCGTCCACTTCGCAGTAATGAACAACAACGCCATTGCGGTATAGCCGAACACGAACGGCCAGGCGGGCGACAGCTTCAGAGTCGTGTCCGCGTCGGACCACTGGTAGGAGTGCATCAGGCCGGTCGCTGACAGCAGCGCCGCGCAGAGACACCACGTCGCGGCCACGGTCCACCGCCGCTCGATCACGCCAACGACGGCAGCGGACAGCAGCATTGCGGTAAAGAGAAATCCCTGTTCGAGCGCGAACGCGCCGGCGATCCAGACGTCGTTCTTCTGAAACTCGGCGACGAGCGCGTCGGTGAAGCCGCGCGCGGGTCCGCCAAGGCCGGCCGCGCGCAGGCCGTTCTTCGCGAGCAGCGCGCCCCATGCGCCGATGCCCGGCAGCAGGCCGACGACAACGGCGGGGGTGTGCGCCCGCGGCGTGGCATCGAATGCCTGCGCGACGATCATCATGCCGATCCACAGCACGATCGCCATTCCGGCATCGATCGGGATCGCCCACGCGATCCAGGCGAGCGTGCCCGTGAGGCAGATCGCGGTAACGAAGGCGCCGTTCAACATCGAGTATCCCGCGCGCGCGCCAAGCGCCTTCCATCCCGGGTGCCCGATATAGATCGTCGTCGGGAATGCCGATCCGAACAGCGCCGCGGCGACGCTGCCGAAGCCGTTGATCGTCAGCGAGCGTCGCGTGTCGTACGGATCGCCCGCGGCTTCCGCGGACTCGATGTTCTGAAGCGATCCCAGGACGTTGAAGAGGCCCATCGCCACGATCACAGAGAAATACGGCAGGAGATGTCCGCCGCCGATCGCGGCGAGCAGGTCACTGACGATCGGCACCGGCACGTGCAGCGCGGCGCCCGACGGACGAGCGCCGACCGGCGCGATTCCCGTGAGCCACGCCAACAACGTGCCGAGCGACACTGCGAGCACTCCGCCTGGCAGGCGCCCTTTGAACCGCACGCGGCCGAAATACGTCAGCATCACGATCGCGAGCGTCGTGAGGCCGACGATCGGTCGCGCAAACGTGCGGAACAGGAAGCCAAGCGAGATGAAGCTCAGTGCTATGCCAGCCAGCGTCGAGAGCAGCGCCGCCCGAGGCGTCGCCTTGCGGACGCGCTCGGCGATCGGCGCGCATGCGAGCTCGATGACGCCCGAGCAGAACGTCGCGAAGAGGCCGGCCTGCCATGCAACACGCGCGGGATCCGCGGCACCCGCCGCAATCGCGAGCGCCTTCGCCGGCAGCATGACCAGGAACACGTGCGCGAACAGCGACACGGTGTTGATCCCATACGGCAGCGCGCAGACGTCGGTGCGTCCCGTGCGTTCGGCCAGGCGCTTCGCCTGCATGGCGTATGCGACATTCCCGAGCAGGATCGAGATCGCCGCCCCCGGCAGGATGTGCCCGTAGACGAGATCCGCGGAGAAGCCGAGCACGCCGCGGCACAGCGTGTCGATGAGCAGCAGCTGAACGAGGTTGTCGATGGCCAGGCCGAAGAAGCCGTCCACGTCTCCGCGGACAAGCCAAGGCAATCGTTCATCCCTGATCCCTGATCCTGGATCCCTCATCAACAATCCTGAATCGTTCATCGTCAGTCTTCAATCCGCGGCGCGGTCAGGGAATTCTGGATCAGAATGCCCCATTGATCATCGAGGGCATGATCAAGGATCGGCGATAGGCGATTGCGGATAACGATCAGGGATCCCGGATCAGGGATCAGGGATTGGCGATTCCGTAGATCGCAGCCTCGAGCCGATTGACCTCGAGACCGATCTCGCCCGTGACGAGCGGAGCGCGCCGCTCGGCGACCGCGGAAATGAAGTCGTCAACGAGCGGTTGATGATGGTTGGGATTGGATGGATGGTGCTCGGTCCGCCCGCCCGCAGCATCGCGGACGATCATGGTGCCCATGCCGAGCGCGGGGATTGAGATCGTTCCCGAGGTTGCGAAGATTTCCACGCTGTCGCGGCGCTCCGACGGCGCCCACGAGACCGATAACGCGGCGTGCACGCCGGATCGAAATCGGAAGAGCGCCGTGGCCGTGTCGTCGATGTCGCGATCGATCTTCAACCGGCCGACCCAGGCGGTGACGCCGCAGACATGGCCAAAGAGCCGCAGCAACATCTCGATCCGATGGCAACCCATGTCCATCATCGGACCGCCGCCCGCTCGCGCGCGGTCGCCGAGCCATCCGCGCGGATCGTCGACGGCGGGATCGAACGGGGAGAACAGCAGCACGTGCGCAATGACAGGCCGTCCGATCTCACCCGACGAAAGAATTTCCTGCACCCGGCGCACGACCGGAAAGAACCCGCGGTAATACGCAATGCCGAGCGTGACGCCCCGTGTGCGGCACGCGTCGATCATCCGCTGGCACTCGTCGACACTGAGCGCCATCGGCTTCTCGCACAACACGTGCTTGCCCGCTTCCGCCGCCGCGACCGTCTGCTGGCAGTGCACGTCAGGCGGCGTCGCGATATACACCGCATTCACATCCCGGTCCTGGACCAGATCCTGCCAGCGCGTATAGGTCCGCTCGACACGGTGCGTCGCGGCGAAGGCCGCAAGCCGCGCCGCGTCGGCACGCGCGATCGCCAGCAGTTCGCTGCCTGCCGCCGTGCGGAGCGCCGGGGCCACCATCCGGTGCGCAATATCTCCGCAGCCGATTAACCCCCATCGCAGCACGTGTGCAGTCCTCCGATTACCAATCCATCAATTGATCGAGCGCTTCACCCACTGTCTTGACGGGAATCAGCTCGCAGCCATCCGGCGCTTCGTCGGGAGCACAGTTGCCGAATGGAACGATGATGCGCGTGAAGCCCATTTGCGCTGCTTCGCGAAGCCGCAACGCCGCCTGGCTGGTTCCGCGGATTTCGCCCGCGAGACCGACTTCACCGAAGACGGCGGTCCCCTGTCGAATCGGTCGATTGCGCATGCTCGAGGCGACGGCGCCGACGACAGCGAGGTCGGCGGCCGGTTCCTCGATCGTCATGCCACCCGCGACATTGATGAAGACGTCTTCGCCCATCAAGTTCAGGCCCGCGCGCTTCTCGAGAACGGCGAGCAGCAGCGACAGGCGGTTCTGATCGATGCCGCTCGCCATCCGCCGCGCGTTGCCATACGAACTGGTGCTGACGAGTGCCTGTACTTCGACCAGCAGCGGTCGCGATCCTTCCATGCAGCACAACACCGCGGAGCCCGGCGCGTTCGCCGGACGCTCCGCGAGAAACAACGCCGAAGGATTCGGCACCGCTTTGAGGCCTTTGCCCGTCATCTCGAATACGCCGAGCTCGCTGACGGCTCCGAACCGGTTCTTCACGGCGCGCACGACACGATGCGAATGGTGCTTCTCGCCTTCGAAGTACAGCACGGTGTCGACGATGTGCTCGAGCGCTTTCGGACCGGCGAGGTTGCCGTCCTTCGTAACGTGTCCAACCAGGAACGTCGGGATGTTCTGCCCCTTCGCGGCAAACAGCAGCTGCGTCGCCGCCTCGCGAACTTGCCCGATGCTGCCGGGCGCCGACTGAAACTTCAACGAAAAGACCGTCTGCACCGAGTCGATGATGATCAGCGCGGGCCGCAGCCGAGCGATTTCCTCGAGGATCCGTTCGAGACACGTCTCCGCGAGCAGATACAAGGGCGCGCGCGCGACGCCAAGCCGTTCGCCGCGCGACTTGATCTGGTGCTCGGATTCTTCTCCCGAGCTGTAAAGGACCGGCCCGGTCGTGTTCGCGAAGTGGGACGCGGCCTGCAGCAGCAGCGTGGACTTGCCGATCCCGGGCTCGCCGCCAATCAGGACCAGCGAACCCGGCACCACTCCGCCGCCAAGAACGCGATCGAACTCGCCGATGCCGGTCGAGAGCCGCTCCGATACGACCGTGTCAATTTCTTCGTACAGCCGCGGTCCCGCGGTGGCAGCAAGTGCATACCTGGACCCGGCGCTCGCCGCCGCAGCGCCCGCGCCCGCAATCGCCGGAACGGGGCGCTCCTCCACGAGCGAGTTCCAGGCGCCGCACTCCGCGCAACGCCCGAGCCACTTGGAGCTTTGTGCCCCGCATTCCTGGCAGCAGAAGACAGTGATCGACTTACGGCTCATGACTCATGACCCAGGGTTATATACGCGTTCAATCCTTGTACCGACTCTGCAGAGCAATTCGTACGGAATGGTGCCAATCGCGGCGGCGATCTCCCGGACGCCGATCGACTCGTTTCCCTGCTCTCCGACGATCACGACCTCGTCTCCTGCCGACACCTCCATTCCCGTGACGTCGACCGTCGTCATGTCCATGCACACCGAGCCGACGATCGGGACGCGCCGTCCGCGGACGAGCATGCAGCCGCGCCCGGCGAGGCGGCGATCCAGACCGTCCGCGTAGCCGGCGGGCACGACCGCGATCGTCGTCGGCCGGTCGACCACCGTCCTGAGGCCGTAGCCGGTGCCTTCGCCCGGGCGCATGCCTTTCACATGCACGATACGGCTGTGGAGTGACAGGGCAGGTCGCAGCGTCAGCGTGGACGAGAGAGGCGGCGGAACGACGCCATAAAGAAGGAGGCCGGGGCGGACGAAGTCGTACCAGACACGCTCGTCGCGGAGCAGCGCCGCGCTGTTGGCCGCGTGGCGCCACTTGGGATGGATCCCGAGGCCCGCGATCGTCTCGCACGCCTGCTCGAAACGCTTGTGTTGTTGCGCAAACGCCGGATGCTCGGGCTCGTCGGCGGTGGCGAAATGCGTGTGCACCGCGTCGATCGCAAGATGCGGGCTCGCGGCGATCTCGGGCAGGGTCCGTTCGAGATTGTCGTGCCGGAAGCCGAGGCGGTTCATGCCGGTGTCGATCTTGAGATGACAGTGGAGCGGTGTGTAACCCGACGACCGGGGTCTGACCCCAGTCGCGGAGGTCGCCGGGGTCTGACCCCGGTCCGGTGTGTAATCCGACGTCCGGGGTCTGACCCCGGACGCCTTAGTGCCCGGGGTCTGACCCCAGCGCGCGGCGGCCATCGCCAGCGCGCGGGCGGCGGACGGCGTGGAGATCGTGGGCGTCAGATCGTGCTCGAAAACGCCGTGCAGATCGCTGATACCGAGCGCGCCGAACACGAGGATCGCGATCCGCACGCCCGCCTTGCGCAGGACAATGCCTTCTTCGATGTCGGCGCACGCGAGCATCGCGGCGCCCGCGCGCTCGAGCGCGAGTCCTACCTCGCTCGCGCCATGGCCGTACGCGTTGGCTTTGACGACGGCGATGATTCGAGGTGCGGGGCGCGGGGTGCGGGGCGACGAAACCAGAGCCGATATCGCACGCAGGTTTGCCTCGATGGCGCCGAGATCGACGATCGCGCGTGTGTGCCGGACCACTTACATCGGCTGGTGGTTTTCGAACTTGGTGAACTGGGTCAGGAACGTCAGGCGCACGCTGCCGATCGGGCCATTGCGGTGCTTGCCGATGATGATCTCCGCAGTGCCCGCCTCTTCCGGCTTGGTCTCTTCCTTGTCGTAGACCTCGGCGCGATAGATGAACATGACGAGATCGGCGTCCTGTTCGAGTGCGCCCGATTCCCGGAGGTCGGACAATTGCGGCCGATGGGCGGTCCGCGACTCTGGCGCGCGGCTCAACTGCGAGAGCGCGATGATCGGCATGCTCAGCTCCTTCGCCAGAATCTTCACCGAGCGCGAGATCGACGTCAGCTCCTGCTGCCGGCTCTCGAAGCGGCCGCGTCCCTGCATCAACTGGATGTAGTCGACGATCACCAGGTCCAGCGTGTGCGCGGCGGCAAGCCGGCGGCACTTCGCCCGCATCTCCAACAGCCCGATGCCCGGCGTGTCGTCGATGTAGATCGGCAGATCGGCGAGCGTGCCGAGCGCGTGCGACAGCTTGCCGTAGTCCTTTTCCGTCAGATAGCCGGTGCGGAACTTGTGCGCGTCAATCATCGCCTCGGACGTGAGGAGACGCAGGAACAGCTGTTCCTTCGACATCTCGAGGCTGAAGATGCCGACCGTCTTCCCCTTCTTCGCGGCGTTCTGCGCGACGTTGAGGACGAAGCTCGTCTTCCCCATCGCGGGACGCGCCGCGAGGATGATCATGTCCGATGGCTGGAACCCCGCCGTCAGCGCGTCCAGGTCCTGGAAGCCGCTCGGGACCCCGGTGATCGCATTCCGCTGTTCCTGCAGCTTTTCGATCGTCGCGAAGCTGCTCTGGACCAGGTCGCGCAGCGGCGTGAAGCCGGCGCTGATGCGCCCTTCCGCGATCTCGAAGATCGCCTTCTCGGCGCCGTCGAGGATCAGGTCGGCGTCTTCCTCCGCCTGGTACGCCTCGGACAGGATCCGATTCGCGGAATGAATCAGGTTGCGAAGAGTCGCCTTCTCTTTGACGATGCGCGCATAGTGCTCGATGTTGGCGCTGCGTGGCACGCCGTCTGCCAGCGACGCGATATAGGCCGGACCCCCGACTTCATCGAGCTCCCCGGCGCGCTGTAATTCTTCCTTAAGCGTGACCAGATCGATGGCATCGCCGCGCTCGCTGAGCACGACCATTTTGTCGAAGATGCGGCGGTGGGCGTCGCGAAAGAAATCGCGCGCGTCGATGAGTTCGGCGGCGTTGTTGAACGCGTCGTTGTGGATCAGGACTGCGCCGAGAACGGATTTCTCGGCTTCGAGATTATGGGGAAGCGTGCGCTCGGGCGCAGTGGCGACTTCGGGCATTCGACCGCTACTGATTTGGTGATTGCGATTTGCCGACTCAGTAAATTTTTGGGCTTTGGTGATCGAGGATACACGATCACCAAAGCCTGCGGATCACCAAATCATCAAATCCCAGATCACAAAGTCGCGAGATCGTCAGCGTTGTTCCGCCACGACCTTGACTTTCACTTGCGCGGTCACGTCGCGATGGATCTTCACGGGCACCATCGTCTCGCCAAGCGTCTTCAATGGATCGTGGAGTTGAATCTTGCGCTTGTCGATCTCGAAACCCTTCGCGTGCAAGGCGTGCGCGATGTCGGCGGAGGTGACGGATCCATAGAGCGTGGCGTTCTCGCCGACACGGCGCGCGATCTCGATCTCGAGCTGCCCGAGCCGCTGCGCAATCGCGTCCGCCTGTCCGCGCTCCTCGGCATCGCGCACCTCGGCGAGCTTCTTCTCGCGCTCGATCTGACGCTTGTTGTTGTCAGTCACCGCAAGCGCAAGTTTCCGCGGCAACAGGAAATTGCGCGCGTACCCCTCGGCGACCTTCACCACGTCGCCGCGGCGGCCGAGGTTATCGATATGTTCTCTGAGAATGACTTCCATAAAGCCTCTGGTTGTTCGCAGTCTGCAGTAGGCGGTATGCGGGGGGCAGTCTGCTTACGGCTTGCCGCCTACGGCCGGCTAGTCCGTCACATATGGAATGAGCGCGAGCTGACGCGCGCGCGAGATCGCCGTCTGCAGCGCGCGCTGGTGCTTGGCGCAGGTGCCCGAGATCCGGCGCGGCTGGATCTTGCCCCGCTCCGGAATGAACGGCATCAGCAGCCGTACGTCCTTGTAGTTGATGTAATCGATCTTGTCCGCGCAGAACTTGCAGACACGGCGCCGGCGGAAGAACCCGCCGCGCGGACGTCCTTCGGCTTTGCCCTTGTCGCCGCTCTTCGCGCCGCGTCCGCCGCGGCCTCCGCGTTCTTCGCTCATCGCTGGACCTCCGCCCCTTCCATACCCATCCGATCTTCGTCCTGGTCGTCGTGCGGCTCGCCGCGCCGCTCAGACGGGGACGGCTCCGGCGGCAGCCCTCGCGCGGTGCGCCGGCGCGCCTGCGTCGCCTTGCGCTCGTCGCGCAGCCGCTCCGCGACGCGCAGGTCGTCGTCAACCCGCACCGCCAGGTGACGGATGACCGCGTCGGTCACGCGCAACCGGCGATCGATCTCCTTCATCAACTCGCCGGACCCGGTGATGGTCTCGACGACATACGTGCCCTCGCGGTGGTGGCCGATCTCGTAGGCCAGCTTGCGCCGGCCCCAGTTCTCGGTCTTGTCGAGGCTACCGGTGAAGCGCTGGACGATCTGCTCGACCTGGGTGTGCAGGTCCGCAACCTCCTGCTCGCTCGTCTCCGGCGCGACGATGTAGACGAGCTCGTACTGTCTGCTCTGACTCATGGCTCTCCTTATGGACTGAACGGAGACGTCCGGATGGGGTGATTTGGTGATTTGGTCATTTGGTGATTTCGCATCGCACGCGCTACCGCGCGTGCTTTCAAAAACACATTCACCAAATCACCGGATCACGAAATCACCAAATCCCATCGTCTCAAGGAGACGTTTGGTTGGCCGCTAGGAAGTGCCTTCGCTCTCGGTCGCCCTATCGTCTTTCCTGTTGAATGCGTTCATCACCGCGAGTATTCCGTCGGTAATGAACATCTCGGCGGCATCGGCTGCGCGCCTCACCGCCTCCTCGATGGTCGGCCGCTCGGCCGCCTCGATCTTTCCGAGCACGTGATCCGCGAGGTTCCGCCTCGTGTTGCCGCGCCCGACGCCGATCCTCAGCCGCGGGAACGCTTCTGTTCCAAGCGAGGCGATGATCGACTTCAACCCGTTGTGCCCGCCCGCCGATCCCGATGGACGCGCCCGCAGCCGGCCCATTTCGAGCTGCGCTTCGTCGACGATGACCAGCAGGTCGGCGACCTCGATCTTATAGAACTGGACCAGTCCGACGATCGCCTGGCCGCTCAGATTCATGAACGTGAGCGGCTTGGCGAGCACCGCCCCACCGCTCTGCCACTTCACCGACAGCGCGTCGATGCCGCGCGGCGCCGACTCCCATGCCAGATGCTGCCGCTCCGCCAGCAGCTGCACCGCCGCGAAGCCGACGTTGTGCCGCGTTTCGTGGTATTTCTTGCCGGGATTCCCTAAACCAACAACGAGCTTCATGCGGCACGCTGATGCCGGGTCTGAAGACCCGGCCTACAAATCGCCTCGCGCGGGCCGCAGGCGCTACTTCTCTTCCTCTTCCTTCTTGCCCTTCTTGATGACCTCGGGCTCCGCTGCGGCAGCCGGTGCGGCCGCGGTTGCGGCGGCGGCTTCAGCCGGCGCAGGCTCCTCCTCGGCCTTCACGGTGACGACGTGCACGATCATCATGTCGGGCTCGCTGATCGCCTTCCACTTCGCGTCCGCCTGCAGGTCGCGCACGCGGATGCCCTGGTGCATCATCAGCTCGCTGACATCGACATCGATGTGCTCCGGAATGTCGCCCGGCAGACACTCGACCTCGAGCTCGCGGTTGACAAAGTCGACGATGCCCCCCTGCTGCTTGACGCCCTTGGGCTCGCCCTTGAGGAGGATCGGCACCGTGACCGTGATCGCCTTGTCCATGGCGACGGCGTAGAAGTCGGCGTGCAGCAGCTTGTGATCGATCGGATCGAGCTGGTACTCCTTCACGAGCACCTTGCCCCCCGCGAGTTCGACCCCCTGCAGGCCGATCAGCGTGTTGACGCCCGACTCGGAGTGCAGGATGCGCAGCAGGAGTTTCGGGTCCACCGCGATCTCCACCGCCGTGTTCTTCCCTGCTCCGTAGACGACGGCAGGGATTCGTCCCGACGCGCGCAGCCGGCGCGCCTCGTTCTTGCCGCGTCCTTCGCGCTTCTCTACCTGTAATGTCGCGTCCATATCAGCTCCCAGCTCCCAGCTTCCAGCTGGAGGCTCACACGAATAGCGAAGAAACCGATGTTTCCTCGTGAATACTCCGAATCGCCTGCCCGAGAAGCCGCGCCACCGAGAGCTGCTTGATCTTCTTGCAGCACTTCGCCTTCTCGCTGCTCAGCGGGATCGTATTGGTGATGATCACCTGGTCGAGCGGCGCCGCCTCGAGCCGCTCGATCGCCGGGCCCGACAACACGCCGTGCACCGCGCACGCGAACACGCGCGCCGCACCGTTCGCTTTGAGCGCGTTGGCCGCCTTCACGATCGTTCCCGCGGTGTCGATGATGTCGTCCTGCAGGATGCACGTCCTGCCGCCGACATCGCCGATCACGTTCATGACCTCCGCCGTGCCGTCTTCCGTGCGCCGCTTGTCGATGATCGCCAGTTCGGCGTCGAGGCGCTTCGCATAGGCGCGCGCGCGCTCGGCGCCGCCGGCATCCGGCGAGACGATCGTCAGGTCCTCCGCATCGAGGCGCGACAGGTAATCGATGATCACCGGCGCCGCGAACAGGTGATCCACCGGGATGTCGAAGAAGCCCTGGATCTGTGCCTTGTGCAAATCCATCGTCAACACCCGGTTGGCGCCCGCCGCGCTGAGCACGTTCGCCATCAGCTTGGCCGAGATCGGGACGCGCGGCTTGTCCTTCCGGTCCTGCCTGGCGTACCCGTAGTACGGAATCACGGCCGTGATGCGCGAGGCCGACGAGCGCTTGAACGCGTCGATCATCACGCACAGCTCGACGATGTGGCGGTCGACGTCGGCGCAGGTCGGCTGCACGATGAAGACGTCGGTGCCGCGGATGTTCTCGTCGATCTGGAACGAGACTTCGGTGTCGGGAAACCGCTGCAGGCGTGCATGTCCGAGCGGCACCTGCAGGAATTCCGCGATCTCTTCGGTCAATGCGCGGTGCGCGCTGCCGGAAAAGATTTTGAGCTGCCCGCCGTTCATGCGCCCTGTTGCTCCGATTAGCGGATGACTGCGCTGATGCGTCGGTGAGACGGTCTGTTGTGACATCAGTCGGTCAATCCACCAGCCGCGGGGTCGTCCGTCCACTCACGCCGAACTGGTTGGGGCGGGAGGATTCGAACCTCCGAATACGGGATCCAAAGTCCCGCGCCTTACCGCTTGGCCACGCCCCATCATCCTGCCACGGGGCTACCGCCGGCCCAATCGCTTCGCCTGAACAGGGAAAGGACACACGAAGGCATGACCCGCGGGCACATCCGCAAAGGATTCAGTGTAGCAGGACTCAGCATCGCCGGGCAACCTGGCGAGCAGCCACGGGCCGGGCTCGCCGCTCGTGCTCGGCACGCGTGAGCGTGCGGGTGAGCAGAGCCCGCGCGCCCCCCTTTGAGAGCGGCCGGATCGCGCGTTCCGCCGCCGCACGGCCGCGGAAGAGGCCGAAGACGGCCGACCCGCTGCCGGACATCGCGGCCGCGATCGCGCCGAGTTCCTTCAGCTGAACCTTAAGGGCGAAGATCTCCGGATGGCGCCGGACGACAGGCGGCTCGAGATCGTTGATCATCTGCGCCGCGCGGCTCGGCCACGGGACGGGGAGCAACTGCAGCTCGCGCACCTCGCGCACTCCCGCGCCGCGGTCTTCGTCGTACCACGCGTACGCTTCGGCCGTGGAAACGCCAAAGGGAGGACGAACGATCACGAGGAACCAAACCGAGCGCGGTGCCGCCGGAGAGGAAGAACGGAACATCGGCGCCGATCGTCGTGCTGAGTTCGCGCAGCAGGGTCATCGGCGCACCGCCCCAGAGCCGCGCGAGCGCGACGAGCGCCGCCGCGGCATCGGCGCTTCCGCCGCCAAGTCCCGCTTCGAGGGGAATCTTCTTGTCGATCGCGACCGTCGTATCGCGCACGTCGCCGGCGCGTCCGAGCGCGGTCCACAGGGCGGCGGCGCTCGTCCAGATCAAGTTGCTCGCATCGAGCGGGACGTTTGGCGTGCGGCACCTGATTGTGAAGGGGCCAGGAGTCTCCGCGCACACGAGCGTGTCGTGCAGCTCGATCGTCTGGAATACCGTCCGGAGCTCGTGATAACCGTCCGACCGGACACCGAGGACCCGGAGATCGAGATTGACCTTGGCGTGTGCGCGGACGGTGAGTTTGGGAGTGCGCTTCATTTATGGCACATGCGCGGTCGAGAACGGAGGTTCACGAAGGGAACGGATCCTAAAGCGAAGCAACGAAGGCAACGGAGGGAACGAAGGAAAGAGTCCGACGCGAGACTCGAGGCAGGTATGCGCCGCGCCGCGCTTCGCGCGGCAGGAGGTCTCGCGAGATCTCGGATACGAACAAGGGCTGCGCATGTGTTTGCTCGTATCCGAGATCTCGCGTGACCTCCGGTGGGCCGGCCGCAGATTCCAGCGGGCCGGCCGCGGCGCATTTTCAGCTGGAAACGCGCGAAGGCGTTTCTTCGTTCGTCTTCGTTTCCTCCGTTGCTTCGTTTGAAGATCCGTTTCCTTCGTATTTCTTCGGCTCACGCCGGCTTAGCTCCCACCAAGCGGCCCCGCTCTTCTCAACTCTTCCAGCGTGAGCGGGATTGCGCGCGGCGGGATCTCCGCCTCGAAGACCTTCGCATCGAGCGGCGTATTGATCTCCACCTGCGACAGCCGCAGCGTCAGGTCGGCGGACACACGGCCGCCTGCCTGTGCGCGCAGGCGAATCGTGGACGGCCGGCCGGTCGCGTAGTCGGCGTAAGCGACGGTGAGTGGCCCGCGCATTGCCCCCGCCATCTGCCACGCGCCATCTCCACGACGCAGAAACGCCGTGCCATCCGCGATGGCGATGGACACAAGGTCGCTGACGAATTGCTGGCCGCTCGCGGGCTCACCTGGTGACAGCCCGCATCCGGTGACGGCGCGGCGCAGCGCATCCGGCCCGAGGGGCACGCCGGCGAGCGCGTCGACAATCTGATCCGGGGGCGCATCGGCGAGCACGCGCTCGTCGCGCTGGAGCACGAGCGTGCCGTGACTTCCGTCAGCGGTGAGCACGAAGACCGGACGCCCGAACGGCGCGACGCCTTCGAGACGTGCCTTCGCGGGCGCAGCGAAGCCGGCGTCGATCCGGCCGCGCAGCTTGGTGGCCGCGGCCTTGCCCGACAGCGACATCGACGCCGTGAACGTCTTGATGCCGGCGCACGACGCGGTCGCCTGCTGGTAGGCGGATGCGAAGTCGGGAAACGGCATTCCGCCGGCGGTGGGAAACGCCGGCGGGCGTGGCGTGGCGCAGGCGGCCGCGAAACACAACACGACGAGGCACGTGCCTGCCCTCCGACTCGTGCCTGCCTGCATTACTTCGGCGCTTTGCGCGCAGCGTCGATTTTCTTCTGAATCTTCGCGCGATCGATCGAGTCACCGTCGCCGGCGAGCGCCGCCTGCCACGCGGCTATCGCATCGTTCCGACGCTGCTGTTTCAGGCGCAGATCGCCGAGATGATCCTGGATGACGGAATTCTTCGGCAGGCCCGCTGCCGCTTTCGTCAGCGGCGCGTCGGCGAGATCGAGTTTCCCCTGCTGCACGTACGCCCATCCAAGGCTGTCGAGATATGACGGGTTGTCGGGCTCTACCTTCAGCGCGCGTTGAATGAGCGACACGGCTTCATCCAGCTTCGTGCCGCGTTCCGCGAGCATGTAGCCGAGATAGTTGAGCGTGTTCGCGTCGAGCGGATCTTTGGTCAGAAGATCGCGGAACATGCGCTCGGCTTCCGTCTGGCGGCCGGAGCGATCGAGTGCGGCGCCCAGCTGATACCGCACGGTGGCGTTGTCGGGGGCGCGGTCCGAAGCATCCTTTAACGCGGCGACCGCCTCGTCGTTGCGATTGAGCTGCAGCAGTGCGCTGCCCTGAAGGCCGAGCAGCAGCGCAACCTGGCTCGCCTTCGATGCGCCCGCGGCCCGCAGCCGCTCGATTTCCGGTTTCAAAAGATCCAGGACGTCCTGATAGCGCTCGCGGGCCTGCAGCACCTGCGCCTGTATGTAGATTCCGCGCACGTCTTCCGCGCTCGCCTCGCGCAGCTCGCGCGCGGCCGCGTCTGCCGCGTCGAGCTCGCGCGCGTTCAACAGCGAGAAGCCGCGCCGCGCGATGAGTTCCGCGTTGCGCGGATTCAGTTTCTGCGCCTCGGCCCACGCCTCAGCTGCTTCGTGAAACTTGCGTTGACGGTCGTAGACCTCGGCGAGTCGCGCCCGCGCCCGAAAGGAGTCGGGCTCGTTCCGCAACACGTCGTTCAACGTCGCGACGGCGTCCTCGCCGTGACCGGCCGCGCTCTCGGCGTCGGCGAGGAGCAGCCAGCCCTCGGTATAGCTGGGTTGTTCGTCGACGATGCGTCGCAGCAGCGGAATGGCGTCGGTGGGGCGATCGCGATCGATGTAGAGACGCGCAAGGGCAAGGTCGATCGACAGATCGCCGCTTCCCTCGCCGCGCGCGATCTCGAGCGCGGCGATCGCCTTGCCCGGATACGACGCGGGATCGTCGCCGGGACGCAGGACCTTCTTCTGATCCACAACGGCGGCGAGCACCGAGCCGAGAATCCTGTTGGCTTCGCGGTTCTTCGGATCGATCGTCAGCGCCTGCTCAGCGGCCTCGACCGCCTCGCGCGCGCGATCCTGGCGCGCGTAGAGCGCGGCCAGCTCGGCGCGCACCTCAGCGCTCTTCGGATCGACGGCGATCCCCTGCTTCAACGCAGCGATCGCCTCGTCGACTTTGCCTTCCCCTTCGTAGAAACGCGCGAGCAGGAAGTAGTAGCTCGCGTCCCGCGTTTCGGTCCATTGATCGACGGGCGCCGGCGGCTGAGCGCCGGCCGCGGGACGCTGCGGAGACGCAGCGCTCGAGAGCGTGAGGCAGAGCAGAAGAGGCAGAGGTACCGGCATCTCCACTGACTATAATAGTCCCGATGGCCGTTGACCCAGAGCTCCTCGAGATTCTCGCGTGCCCGAACTGCAAGACGAAGGTTGAACTCGTGAAAGGGGGCACCGCGCTGAAGTGTCCACAGTGCCGGCGCGTCTATCCGATCAAGGACGACATCCCGGTGATGCTCATCGACGAAGCCACTATCGAGAACTGACGCGTGTCAATGTTCAACGCGCAATATGCAATGGTCAAGGGTTCGACGTGAGCTGGTCCACGCGTTCCTGCATTGACCATTGGACGTTGAACATTCTTCACGAGCGTAGCGAGTGAAGATCCTGTTGCTCAGACTGCGGCTGATAGGTGACGTGGTGTTCACGACGCCGGTCATCCGCGCGCTGCGGCGGGCGTACCCGGATGGGCGTCTCGCGTATCTCGTCGAGCAGGACGCGGCGCCTGTCGTGATCAACAATCCCCACCTCGATGAGGTGATCGTCGTCGCGCGGAGGCGCGGCGCGAGGCGGCTGCTCGACGATCTCTCGCTCGTCCGACGGCTGCGGCGCGAGCGGTTCGATGTGGCGATCGACATGCACGGCGGGCCCCGCAGCGCGTGGCTGACCTGGGCGAGCGGCGCGCGCGAACGCATCGGATACGACATCCGCGGCCGCGCCTGGATGTACACGCGGATCGTGCCGCGCGCGCGCGATCTGCGACCCCGGCACTCGGTATTGAACCAGTGGGATCTGCTCGAGGCGCTGCCGGGCCGGCCGCGCGAGCTCGCGGATCCCGAGCGGGACGCCGTGGAAATGGCGCTCGACGCCAGCGCCGATGCGCGCATGCGCACGCGTCTCGAACGGGCCGGCGTCGGCGCAGCTGACGAAGTGATCGTCGTCCACGTGAGCGCGGGGAACCCGTTCCGGCGGTGGCCGGAAGCCTTCTTCGCCGATCTCGTGACGACACTGGCGGCTCGGGGAACCTCGCGGCGGATCGTGCTGAGCTCGGGTCCGTCGGATCGTGAGGCCGCCGTGCGTATCGCGACGGCCGCGCGCAATCGGCTCGGCGCGCTGCGCGATCGAGTCGTGGATCTCGGAGAGTTCGACCTGCAGGAGCTGCGCGCGCTCGTCGGACTGAGCCGGCTGTTCGTCGGCGGCGACAGCGGCCCGCTGCACATCGCGGCGTCGACGCCCACGCCTATCGTCGGCATCTACGGGCCGACGCTTGCGGCGCGGTCGGCGCCATGGCGGACCGCCGGGGCGCGCACGATCTCGGTAGAGAAGCAGGACCTGCCGTGCCGGCCATGCAATCAACGGACCTGCGTGCCGGGCGATTTTCGATGCCTGACTACCTTGACGCCGGATACGGTGATCGCGGCGGCCGAGCGCGCGCTCGCATGAGCGCCGAGAAGATGTGGCCGGCGCCCTCGGTCGGGCGGCCGGACGCGGCCGGCGACGCCGTACTGCCCTCGGATCCGCTCGAGCGCGCGGCGTGTGTCGCGCTGCTCGCTTTTGCCGGCGCGATGCAGGTCTCAATCGCCGCCGCCGACATCCTGCTGACGATTACCGCCGTGCTCTGGATCGCTCTGGTGATGAGGAACCGCGAGCGGATCGAGGTGCCGAGGATGTTCTGGGCGCTGGCGGCATACGCGGCCGCCACGCTCGTCGCGGCGATCTTCTCCGTCGATCCGCGCGTCAGCCTCATCGACTCCAAGCAACTCGTCCTGCTGATCATTGTCCCGATCATTTACCGGCTGCTGCCGGGCAAATTGAGCCTGACCGCCGTCGACGTCGTGATCACCGTTGGCGCGCTCAGCGCAACGTGGGGAATCATCCAGTACCTGATCCTCAATTACGACGATCTCGGACGCCGGCCGCAGGGCGCCCTCGGCCTTTACATGACGTACTCCGGCCTGTTGATGCTGGTGACGTGCGCCGCCGTGGCGCGCCTGATGTTCGCGAAACATCATCGCCAGTGGGCCGCGCTGGTCATGCCGGCGCTCGTGCTCGCGCTGGCGTTCACCTTCACGCGCAGCGCGTGGGTCGGCTCGTGCGTGGGCGTCGGCGTGCTCTTGCTGTTGCGCGATTTCCGGCTGATTGCGCTGCTGCCGGTAGCGTTTGGCATCTTCCTCACGGTCGCCCCCACGAAGCTGACGGCGAGGCTCTACTCCACGTTCAGCCTGACCGATCCATCGAACGTCGACCGGGTCGCGATGATGAAGTCGGGCTTTCGGATCATCAAGGACGATCCGCTGACCGGCGTCGGGCCCGACATGATCATCCAGGTGTATCCGCACTATCGCGACAAGACGGCGGTCAACCAGTTGAACCCGCACCTGCACAACGTGCCACTGCAGATTGCGGCGGAGCGCGGCGTGCCCGCGCTTGCCGTGTGGCTCTGGTTCATCGTGTCGCTGCTGCGTGATTTCCTCCGGCGCCGCCGTGAGGCGTTTCCGTCGCTCTCGAACGCCGGCATCGCCGTAATCGCGGCGATGCTCGCGGCCGGATTGTTCGAATACAACTTCGGCGACTCCGAGTTCCTGATGCTGTTCCTCGTCCTCGTGACGCTGCCCTACGCGGCGGAGCGCGCCCCACGCGTCGCCGCCGCGCCCATCGTCCATGCCCGCCGCGCCGGCTGATCTCCCCACGCTGCTCGAACGCGCGCGCGGGCGCGCGGTGCTCATTGTCGGCGACCTGATGCTCGACCATTTCGTCATCGGGCGAGTCGAGCGCATTTCGCCGGAGGCGCCGGTACCGGTGGTCCAGTTCGATCACGAGGAGTACCGTCTGGGCGGCGCGGCAAACGTCGCGCACAACGTGGCGGCGCTCGGCGGCCGCGTCGAGATCGCGGGACTCGTGGGATCGGACGAGCCTGCCACGCGGCTCCTGGCCGACCTCGCGCGCATCGGTATCGACACGGCGTCGATCGTGACGGACCCGTCGCGGTGCACGACACGCAAGCTGCGTGTGGTGACGACGAGGAACCAGCAGGTCGCGCGGGTCGACTATGAGTGCGACAGGGAGATCACCGGTCCGCTCGAGGACGTGATGCTGCGGAAGGTGCACGAAGCGGTCGCGCGCGCCGCAATCGTCCTGATTTCGGATTACCAGAAGGGGACCGTCACGCGCCGGGTCGCCGCGAGGGCGATCGAGAGCGCACGCGCGGCAGGCATCCCCTCGCTCATCGATCCAAAGGTCCCGCACATCGACTATTACGCCGGGGCCTCGCTGATCACGCCGAATCACCACGAAGCGGAGGCGATCACGCTGATGCGCATCCGCAACGCGGAGGACGCGCGCGGGGCCGCCGAGCGCTTCCGCGAACGTGCCCGGTGCGAAAGCGTGCTCATCACGCGCGGCGAGCACGGCATGTGGCTCCTCGGGCCGGACGGGGAATTCGATCTGCCGGCCGAGACGCGCGAGGTGTCCGACGTCACGGGAGCGGGAGATACGGTGATCGCAACGATCGCGCTAGGCCTCGCGGCCGGGGGAACGCTCCAGGACGCGGCGCGCCTGGCGAACCGCGCCGCCGGCCTTGCCGTCAGCAGATTCGGGCCTACTGCCATCACCGCCGAGGAATTGCGGACATCGCTGTGATCTGAACTCGTAGGGCGGACCTTCAGGTCCGCCGCGCGGCGGGTCTAAAGACCCGCCCTACTCTTCCGGTTGAAGATCACTTGTTCAGCCAGCGAGCGATTTTCTCGACTCGTGTTGGCCGCACTTCTGCGGGCAGATCGATCGGCTGCTCGCGATAACGCTCGGCAGCATCCTTCACCGATATCCCTTCGATGAACGCGTCCGCCAGGCGACGGGAGATCTCGGCGTCGTAGCCGGCCTTGTTCCCCCAGTAGTGCACGAACCACGGCTCGGCGGGACAAAGACGTCCCGTGCGGCCGAACACAATCCCCGCGACGAGTTGCTCGGTGGCGAAATGACGGACGCCGGCCGACGCCATGTCGTCGTACAGCTGCAGCGCGGCGTCGACGAGCGCGCGATCGGCAGAGCGCGCGGCGAGCACGCCCGAGTTCCACATCGCGTCTTCCTCGCGCACCTGCCAGGCGCCAAACGTGCGACCCCTGAGTTGCTCCCATAACGCTCGATTGCCGCGCCGCGCCGTGCGGCCGAGATCGTATTCGTGCTTGTGCAGGAAGAGGTCCCCCGCGTGCAGCCGCTCGACGAACGGCGCGAGGTTCTGGCGGGCAAGCACGTCGGAATCAAGCAATACGATTGCCCCGCTCTCGGGCCACGCCGTCCGCGCGAGCGCCAGCTTCTGGCGCATCGAGAAGCCTTCGGCACCGCGCCATCCGCTCAGCAGCGCCGCATCGAGATACGCAATCTCAACGCGCGTGCCGAACCACACGAAATATTCGGGCCGATCGGTCGCGACGACGAGCTCGCAGGGCCCGGGCGCGTGCGCCACGAGCGAGACCAGCAGCATCAATGACTGCCGATAGATGCCAGGCGCGTCGCCGTATGCGAGAGTGACGTAGCGAACCATCGCCATTTGTGAATCTTGTAATCCGATAATTGAGTAATCCGATAATTGAGTAATCGGCAATTACCTGATCGTCCAATTACCCAATTACCCAATTACCCAATTACGCCGATTCGCCAATTACTCCATCACCTGCATTGGTTCGTGATCAGCAGCAGCTCCGGGAGCGGCTGCCGCGCGAGCACGGTGCGAAGCTTGACATCGAACGTCTGGCGCCGCTCGATGACGCAGGTGCGCGCGCCGATGGCGGGCTGCAGCGCCTGGTAGTCGTCTGCGGAAAGCACGGCATACACGCGTCGGTTGGAGAGCACGGCCGTCACGAACGGCTGCTCTTCGAAGTACTGATCGACATGGCGGCGCAGGTAATAGACCATGCTGGGGAGCGCGACCTGATAGTGCGCCACGAGGTCCCCCGGCTGCAGCCGCTGCTCGAGCACGCGGCTCAGTGCGGGCACCGGCTTGTACCGCTCGAAATCGGGGAGAACGCGGACGACGAATGCCCAGTCGACGGCGACCATCGCGGCGAGGAGCGTGAGCGCGGCGGCCGCGGGCTTGCGGGCAGCGGCAAGCGCGAGCGCTCCGAGACCGCCCGCCAGTCCGCAGGCGCCGACCACGAGCGATCCGTGCAGCGCATAGACGCGGCCCGCGGTTTCGAACAGCCACAAGACCGCGCCGCTGGCCAGCGTCAGCAGGATGGCGGCCGCGAGCAGCGTGCCGCGCACCCATCCGCGCCAGCGTTGATCGGAAACCCCGCGCGCGATCACCGCGCCGCCGAGCGCCGCCACGGCGGCAACGATGGGAAAGATGTAGAGGTCCTGCTTGCCGGCGGAGAACGAGAAGAAGCCCACGATGGCGCCGATCCAGCACCAGAGAAGCGTCGCGATCCGGTGGCTCTCGCGATACGTCCAGGCTGCCGCGGCGACGAGGAATAACGACCACGGAAACGAGTCGGTCAGCACGACCGGCAGATAGAACCACGGCCCTCGATGCTGAAGGACGCCGAAACCGGACGTGTAGCGCTCGAGGTTCTCGCTGATGACGAACGAGCGGATGTACATCCAGCCGTGCTCGTGGTGCAGCGCGGCGTACCACGGGACAACGATCGCGGCGACGATCACGATGCCGATAGGAATCATCATGTCGCGGATGCGTCGGAGCTCACGATGCACCGCAAGATAGATGAAGAAGGCGAGGCCAGGCAGCACCACCGCCACCGGACCTTTCGTCAGCACGCCCAGGCCGACCGCTACGTACATCAACGCGAGAAACAGCCGGCGCCGCTCCGGGTAGCGTTCGCTGAGCGCGAAAAACACCAGCGTCAGCGACATGAAGGCGGTGATCCAGATGTCGATGAAGATCCGCCGCGCAAACATCACGAGCCGTGGCGCCGCCGCAAGTCCGGCCGCCGCCCAGAGACCGGCGGAATCGCGAATCCCTGATCCCTGATCCGGGATCCCTGATCCTTCATCGCGCATCGCGGATCCCGTATCCTGCATCCCGGTCCGCGCTCCGCGCCCAGTATCCTGCATCCCGGTCCGCGCTCCGCGCCCAGTATCCTGCATCCCGCTCCGCGCTCCGCGCCCCGCATCCCGCGTCCCGGCTCCCCTCAACCGGCCTCCGTCAACCGTCAACCGTCCGAGCACGTACGCGCACCCGATGATTACCATCGCGCCAAGCGCCATCGGGATGCGCTGCGCCGTCACAGATACGCCAAACAACCCGTAGAACAGCGCGACGATCCAGTAGCTCAGGACCGGCTTGTTGAACCGCGGCAGATAGTTGAACGTCGGGTTGATGAAGTCGTGCGATTCGAGCATCTCGCGCGGCGTCTCGACGTAGAACGCCTCGTTCGCGTCCCAGATCGATTCCGTGCCGAGATGGACGAAGTAGATCGCGATAACCAGCGCGAGCAGCGCCGGCAGCGCGAATCGGCGCAGGCCCGTTCTTCGGCCTGCCCTCGACCAGGCTCGGGCCACGGAAGGCGGAAGCCACGTGGCAGGAGAAGAATCAGTGGCGGAAATGGCGTCGCCCCGTAAAGACCATCGCCAGGCCGTGCTCGTCGGCGGCAGCGATCACCTCGGCGTCGCGGACCGATCCGCCGGGCTGCACGATGGCGGTCGCGCCCGCTTGCGCGATCGCGTCGAGGCCATCGCGGAACGGGAAGAATGCGTCCGATGCGGCCACGGATCCCTTGAGCGACCCCGCTCCGGTCGACTGCCCCGCTTTCATGACGGCAACTTTCACAGCATCCACGCGGCTCATTTGCCCCGCGCCGACCGCCAGCGTGCGATCGGCGCCGGTGAAGATCACCGCGTTCGACTTTACGTGTGCGCACACGCGCCAAGCAAAGCGCAGCGCGGTCCACTCCTCGGCCGTCGGTTGACGCTTCGTGACCACGCGGATGGTCGCCGAACCAGTCGTCGATTCAGCCTGCGACGGCAGCGGCCAGGGATCGGCCGCCTCGGTCACGCGATCCGACTGCTGGGTCAGCGTCCCGCCGAGAATCGACCGGAGATCGACCCATCTCGCGCGGCGAACCACCTCGAACGACGCGGTCACAATCCGCATGTTGGCCTTCGTCGCAAGGATCGGCCGCGCCTCGGCCTCGATCAATGGCGCGATCACGGCCTCGATGAAGGTCGCGGTGACTGCCCGCGCGGTGTCCGTGTCGATCGGCCGATTCAGGCCGACGATCCCGCCGAACGCCGACAACGGGTCCGCTTCGCGGGCGCGGACGTACGCCTCGGTGATCGTTCGGCCAGTCGCGACGCCGCACGGGTTCGTGTGCTTGATCACGACGCCGGCCGGCTCGGTGAACTCCAGCGCGATGCGCACCGCCGCATCGAGATCGAGGAGATTCGTGTACGACAACTCCTTGCCTTGATGCACCTGCCAGGGCTCGCTGCCGTCCGCGTCCGGCAGCGTGTGCCATGCCGCCTTCTGGTGCGGATTCTCTCCGTATCTCAATTCCTTGCGCAGAGAGTCCGGCTTCTGGCGACGGACAAAATCTCCGTCGTGCACCTGAATCGAGTTCAGTGTGTTTGCGATCAGCGCATCGAACTCCGCCGTGTGCGCGAACGCCTTCTTCATCAGCTCGAACTTGAAGCCGAGCGACGGTCCTCCTTTGGCGGACAACTGCTCGAGCGTCTTCCGATAGTCCGCGGGATCGACCACCACCATGACGTCGCGGAAATTCTTTCCCGCGGCGCGGAGCAGCGACGGCCCGCCAATGTCGATCTGTTCGAGAAGCTCGTCGAACGAGGTCTCAGGGTTCTCCGCGGCCCTGCCAAACGGATAGAGGTTCACGACGACGAGATCGACCGGCTCGATTCCCTGAGACGCGATCGCCGCGAGGTCATCTGCCCGATGACGGCGTGCCAGGATGCCGCCATGAATCTTCGGATGCAGCGTCTTGAGGCGGCCATCCATCATTTCCGGAAACCCAGTCACATCCGACACGTTCGTGACGGCCAGACCGGCCTCGGCGAGGGTCTTCGCGGTGCCTCCCGTCGAGATGAGCTGGACACCGTGTGACACCAATCCCCGGGCCAGATCCACCAGGCCGGTCTTATCGGAAACACTCAGAATTGCGCGCATATTGTGGGATTTTCTTGACTTAGCGGCCGTGGTCCCCTTACTATTTCATCGGCGCTGGCGGGCCAGCGTCGTAAGCCGAGGCCGCGCTCTCGCGGTCTTTTTTTATGTCCGGGGGTCAGGTTAGCCACGGCACGCGCCCGGCTCCACCATAGCAACAGGCAGGAACAGTACGATGCGTATCACAGGCAAGGTCAAGTGGTTCAACAACGCCAAGGGTTACGGTTTCATTGAGCGCGACGGCGGGAGCGACGTGTTCGTTCACTTCTCAGCGGTCCAGGGCAATGGTTTCCGGACGCTCGAAGAAGGACAGGCAGTCGAGTTCGAAATCGTTGACGGCCCCAAGGGCCCGCAGGCCGGCAACGTCACCAAAGCCAGCTAGTCCCCGAAAGGGGGCCGGGGGACGTCATTCTCCCTTCGCCCCCTTCATTCCCCGCACCGTAAAGTTCACCTTTCCATCCTTCATCGCCACGCGGAACGCGACCTCGGGATTCCCCTCATCGCGCAGCTTGCCCACCTGGTCCTTGACCAGCGCGGCGAAGCGGTGAAACGGCACGACATCCTCCCCTGCCTCGCGCCGTGCGTCCATCAATGAATCGTACAGCGAGTGGAGCTTGTCCATCTCGCGCATTGGATCCTTGAACGCGGTCACGTGCAGTACCTTCGCATCGGGATCCTTCGCCGGTTTCGCGACCTGCTTCGGCGGTGGCTGCGCGAACGGGCCTGGCCGTCCTTCCTCGCGCGCCCGCAACCCGCGGTCCCAGAGGTCCACGAATTTCTGGTAGCGCGTCGACAGCATGTCGAAGCGGAAGCGATCGACCGCCGCCTGGATGTGCGCGCGTCCCCACCGCTTGATCAACGCGTCGACGCGGCCGCGCGTTTCCCAGGGCGGACGCGGCAGCCGTCCCGAGAAGAACATGTTGTACTCCGCCTCGAGCTTCTTCAGCTCCGCCTCGAGAGTCTGTAAATCTTTCTGGACCTCGGTCGGCTCCGCCACCGCATCACCTGATCAGAAACCAGATCAGCGGGAGCCAGAGCTCGCGCGCGTACGGCACCGGGCGATCGTCGATCAACACCTCCGTCGCGTCGTAGCGTCCGACGATCTCGAACAGATCGCGCAGGCGGATGGCATCCTGCGGAAAGAAGCGCGCGCGGTGACGCAGGCGATCGCCGTCACCCAGTTCGCGGTACTCCGATGATGCGCGCGCCATCTCCACCGCGCGGGTGTAATCCGATGCGTCGAATTTGGGAAACTCGATCGTGACGGAAAACGGCAGCTTCGGCGTGCCGAACAGCGCCTCGCTCAGCTCGGGGCTGAGCGCCGCGAGCTCCTCGTCCGCGGGCTGCTCTGGCAGATCCACGTACGGCCAGAACCGCTCGACGGGCCGGTAGTCGGGCACCGGGACGGAGGGCGGAATATTGAGGTCTGACGCCATGGGTGATGCGGGAAACGTGATGGTATCCTGAACGCCAGCGAGCGGCAAGACACCTGAGTTGCGGATTACTCAGAGGGCACGGAGACCACGGAGATTCGTCATCTTGACAATCACAATGTTGTCTTTTCTCTGTAGAACAAACGCGCGAAAACGTGTTTTCCTGACAAGAATGCGTTTGTTCTACTAGATCGGCGGGCCCACAGGTCCCGCTAGCGCGGATGCGCCACGGGTTTGGTTGCGGCGCAGCCGCGCTGTGGCCTCCGTGGCCTCTGAGTAGAACGCGGTTCTCCGTCCTCCAATGTCCGACTTCCGCGTTATTCCCTCAATCGAGCAGCTGCGTCAGCGCGACGCGATGCGCACGCTCGAAACGCGCTACGGCCGGGCGGCGCTGGTCGATGCGCTGCGGGCGGAAACTGCCGCGCTGCGAGATCACCTCGGCGCCGGCAACGTGGCGGCGGTGACAACCGGGGAGGCGATCGACACGATCGAGCGTGGTGCGGCCACGCGGCTGCGCGCATCGATGCGTCCGTCGCTGACCGGCGTGATCAATGCGACCGGCGTCATCATTCACACGAACCTCGGACGCGCGCCGCTGTCGCGCGCTGCCGCCGCACGGATCGCGGCGATTGCCACGGGCTACACCAACCTCGAATACGATCTTGCGCGCGGCACGCGCGGTCGCCGCGACGCGCACGCCACGCATCTCCTCACACGCCTCACCGGCGCCGGCGCTGCCGTCGTCGTCAACAACAACGCCGCCGCCACGATGCTGCTGCTGGCGGCGCTGGCGAACGGACGCGAGGTCCTCATCTCGCGCGGCGAGCTCGTCGAGATTGGCGGCGGCTTCCGCGTGCCCGACGTGATGGCGCAGTCGGGCGCCATTCTCCGGGAAGTCGGGACGACGAACCGGACGCGGATTGCCGACTTTGCCGCGGCGATCAGCGACCGCACCGCGCTCATCCTGCGCGTGCACCCGTCGAACTTCCGCATCGAGGGCTTCACGGAACGCCCGTCGCTGGCGGATCTCGTGTCGCTCGGACGCCGCTTCAACGTGCCGATCGCCGAGGATCTGGGGAGCGGATGGTTTGGGTGGCCCGATCGGGCTGACTTGCCTCGCCCGCTCGCGGATGAGCCAATCGTCTCCGACAGCATCGAGGCGGGGGCGGATCTCGTCAGCTTCAGCGGCGACAAGCTGCTCGGCGGGCCGCAGGCCGGCATCATCGCCGGCCGTGCCGAGGCGATTGCGCGGATCGCGAGGCATCCCTTGATGCGTGCCCTGCGCGTCGACAAGCTCACCTACGCGGCGCTCGAGGCCACGCTCGAAGCGCACGCGATCGGCCGGCGCGAAGAGGTGCCGGTCATCCGGATGCTGGGATTGAGCGTCGCCGAGATCGGCGCGCGCGCGGATGCGCTCGCGGCTTCACTCGCCGCCAACGGCTGGCACGCGCGCGTCATCGACGGCGTGTCCACGATCGGTGGCGGCAGCGCCCCGGGCGCGGAGCTCCCCACGCGACTCGTGCAACTCGAACGCGACGGGCTGTCGGCAGATCAAATCGAGGAGCGGCTCCGCTCGTCGGATCCGCCCGTCATCGCGCGCATTCAGGACGACCACGTCGTGCTGGATCTGCGAACGGTGCTGCCGGAACAAGACAAGATACTGGCGAATCTGTAGGCCGGGTCTTTAGACCCGGCTCGTTCGGACGCGGCGGGTCTGAAGACCCGCCCTACTCGTGCACGCGTGTCGAGATCATGTCCTACCAATTGAAGCGCAACACCAGTTGGACCGTCCGGCGAGTGTCCTGACCCGTCAAGGCCGTCAACTGGTACGGCGCCAGCGTCGTGCCGAACAAACCGTTGGTGATGCCGGCCACCGGCGTGAAGTTCGGATGGTTGAGTGCGTTCAAGAGCTCCGCGGCGAGCTCGATGTTGGTCCGCCCCACGATCGTTGTGCGCTTCGAGAACCGGATGTCGTGCTGCTGGAACATCGGTCCCGTTACGACCAGCGAACCGGTGCCGCAGTCGCCGAAGCTGTTTGTCGCGGCGGCGGACGACGGGACGTTATTCACGTTTGTCATCGGCTGCGCGACCTCGATGCAGTCCGGTCCGTTCGGCGGTGCGAAGTAGCGGCCCGACGGCGCCGCGCCTGCATAGCCGGTTGGCGACGTGGCGCTCACGTTCCACGCGAGGATCGTGTTGTCGACCACGTCTTGGGGCCACATGTACACCTGCTTGCCGGCATCATCGAACCGCAGCTTGAACATCTTCTCGACGTCGCGGGGCGACATGCCGGCCAGGCGGACATTGCCGAGATCGATGAGACGTCCGCTCTGGAGCCGCGACGCGACACCGATCTGCCATCCGCCGATGACACGATCGATGAGGCCGTTCGCGCCGCCTCCCCAGCGGCGGCCGCGGCCGAACGGCAGATCGTACACCACGTTCGACTTGAACTGGTGCGTGAGGTCTCCCGGGTCGCCGGCGCTGCGCAACATCCGCAGCGGCCGTCGTAAGGAGGTGAACACGCTGTTCTCGCCGTTGCCGAGCACGTAGCTCAATTGGAACTGCAGTCCCTGCGCGTAGCGCCGGCGCAATTCCATTTGCAGCGCGTTGTACTTCGTCCTATCCAGATTCGTCCTGACGTTCGCGCCGCCCAGCAACTCCGGATTGGCGACAAAATAATTCGGTGTCAATCCGGCCGCTGCCGCATTGGCCCGGAACGTTGCGCTTCCCATGAGGCCGTTCGATCCGGGGTTCGCGAAGTTGTACGGCTGCGGGTTGAACGGCGCGAGGAATCCAAGGAACGTGGCATTCGTCCAGTTCGCGCCGGTGTACAACGCGGCGTTCCCGGCGTTTGCCGCCCGCTGCGCGTTGAAAAACGCGAGAAACGACGGCAGTGGCACCGTCCCGGGCGCTCCGGTGTACGCGAAGTTGTTCTGACAACCCAGGGTTGTGATGCCACCGATGCAACCGGCGCCGGGGCCCGCGGCAATGTTCGCTTTCAGGTTCGCTTGCGCCTGCCGGAACTCCTGCAGGAAGCCGTTTTCGACGATGTTGTACTCGTTGTAGTTGAGGGTGTTCCAGCCCGCGTATCCCCGTGTGCCAACGTAGCGGACTTCGACGGCCATGCTCTTGCCGAGCGATCGTGTGATGCCCGCCTGCCAGGAGTCGGCGTACGGCACCTGAATATTCGGATCGAATCCGCTGATGCTGTTCGTGATGCTGCCGACCAACGGGTACACCGGCGTGTCATTGAATGCCGGGGGGCCGAGCCGGAACGCATCACGGAACAGAACGGGCACGGACCCACCGTTGACGAGGTTGCCGGTGCTATCGTTCCGCGTCACCGGTCCCTGGATTGTCACGCCGGGATTGTTGGCGAAGAGTCCCGTGAAGTCATTCAGCCCGCCGCGGCTGAACGAGCGCGTGTAGCCGCCGCGCACGACGAAGTCGTCCGCCCCCATCAGTTTGCCGAGGATCCCTGGACGCGCGCGCGGAGTCCATGCGAGGCCGGCGCTTGGCGCGACGTTGTTGTAGTCAACCTTGTACGCCTCGCTTCCCGCCGTCAACTGCTGGAACACCGGATGCACTCCCGGCAGATTCCCTGCCTGGAACAGATTGCAGGAGTTGCTGGACGCGGCCCCCGACAGGCCGCAGATGTTGGTGATGTCGCCGAACGTGTAGCTGCTGTTCAACGGATAGAACGGGCGCTGGATGTCGTACCGCAGGCCCACATTCAGCGTGAGGTTCTGCCGGAGACGCCATTGATCCTGCAGGTAGCCGCCGAACTCCCGCAAGCGGCCACGCTGCATGCCGGTACCCTCGTACACGTACTTGCCGCTCGACTCGTCGATCCGCGCATCCGCGCCGATCTGCGTGACGCGGCCGGTGAGGAACGCGTAGAGATTCTGTGCGGCAGTCAGATTCGCCGCCGACGCGCCGGGGAAATTCGCGGCATTGAACAGACCCAGCGCAGGATCGGTGTTCAGCATGCCCGTCGTGATCGTCGGCACGAGGCTCGAGTTCTTCGCCCAGATCGAGAACTGCGTGAACGACCCTCCCATCGAGATGCTGTGGGCGCCTTTCAGCCAGGTCACCGTGTCCTCGATGAGCACGCTCGTCGCGTTACGCGACTGCGGTGAAGGCACGGCGCCGGCCGCCGTCAACGCGGAGCCAATCGTCGGGAAGTTCAGGTGAAACCCCTGTGTGTTCGCAAGCGTTCCGTTGAACATCTCGAGGTTCAGCTCGGGGAAAAACAACACCGGGGCGCCGCTGTAACCCACGCGCGCCTCGTTCACCAGATCGTGCCCGAGCGTCGAGCGAAGCGAGTTGCTGAAGCCGATGCGCTTCGACGCCTGGCCGGCATCAACAGGGAAATCGGGGAAGAACGCCTCGCGGTTGTTCAGCGTGTCCGGGAAATCGGTGAACTTCTGGTAGTTGAACGCGCTGCTGAAGCGGTGGGCGTCCGTGAAGTTGTAATCGATGCGGGCAGTCGGGAACCGGCGGACCGACTCGACTTGAACGTTGTAGGTGAAGCGCTGCAGGTTGGCATCAACGTCCGCGATCGAGCCAGTCGAACCGGAGGCGCTGCGGATATCGCCCAGCAGCTTTCCAATGGTCGGATCCGCTGTCGCGATGTGCCCGTTCGCGGCTGCGAGCGCGAGCAGGTTGACCTGCTGCGTGACGCCGTTCACGGTGTACCGGTAGATCCCCTGCTGGGCGAGCGGATTGAGAATCGTGCGATTGCGCGTCACGTCGCTCGGCTGATGGAACTCCTCGTAGTTCACGAAGAAGAACGCCTTGTTGCGGCCGTTGAATCTCGGCAGCATGATCGGCCCGCCGACGCGGAAGCCGGCCTGATCCTGTTTCAGCTTCGGCTTCGCCACGCCGTCGCGATTGTTGAACCACGTATTGGCGTTCAGCCCGTCGCGCCGATAGTAGTCGTAGCCGCTTCCCGTGAACGAATTCGTGCCCGAGCGCGTCACGAACTTGACCTGCACCGCTCCCTGCCCGGCGCTGTCGGCACCCTGCGCCGCGGTCGTCACCGTCACTTCTTCGATCGCGTCGAGACGCGGGCTGACGATCGCGAAGAATCCATCGGTGCTCCTCAGGGTGTTGTCCTGCACGTTGACGCCGTCGAGCGTGATGTTGATCGTGCCGCGCGGGAGGCCGTTGATGGTCGCCTGCCGGTTGCCGTTCACCGTCGAGACGCCAGGCAGGAAGTTGACGAAGTCCATGGCGCTGCGGCTGGTCAGCGGCAGCTTGGTGATCTGATTCGTGTTGATCGTCGAGGACACGGTTGACGACTGCGTCTGGACGATCTCCGACGTGGAACTGACCGTCACCTGTTCGGTGACGCCGCCGATCTCGAGCGACGCCTTCACATTTGCGCCAGCGCCCGACGTCAACACGACGTCATTGATGACCACGGTCTTGAAGCCAGGCAACGACACGGTCACGACGTACGTCCCGACATTCAGGCTCGGAATTGAAAAGGCCCCTTCACCATTGGTGACGGCCCTCTGCGTGACGCCGGTAGCAGTATGTTTGACAGCGACGTCGGCGCCCGGAAGCACGGCCCCGGAACCGTCGACGACCGTTCCACTCAGCGTCGATGTTGTGCCGCCCTGGCCATACACACGGCTGCTGCCCATGGCAAGGACGGCGAGCAGGCACACGAAGGCTACCCGATACACACGTCGGCTCATCGAATCCCCCATCGTCAATCCTGATTCCTGCTGACGCACGTCGACGTACACGCCGGAACCGGAGACCAAGACGTCGCCAGCGAGGGTCTTACGCCGATTGCATCCAGTGGGTATACAGACGGCACGGCGTCGGCGGGACCGCTGACGCCACTCGAGGGGCTCCCTCCTCACCCGCGAGTCGCACAATGCCGCGTCGGCCGGAACGTTACGCCCATACGCGGGAACCGTCAAGACGGGCGAGTACGATGAGTTTTGAGAATGGATCCCGCGGGCGAAATGGAAGAGAACCCAGACGCCGGAGCCGCGCGTCAGGCTCTCAGGATAATGCTGCAGCACGTCAGTGCGCCTTCGGCTTTCGCCACTTCGGTCGCGTCCAACGCTTCAACCCTTATCCCGTGCGCCTCGAGTCGCGCGCGAGTGCGCGGATATGCGGTCGCGCAAAGCGTCATGTCGCCGACTTGCAAGACGTTCGCGGCCATCGGCTCAGACGGGTCGACATGGATCAGCTGGACGCCGTCGAATGCCGCCGGCTCGACCAAGTCTGGATTCAGAACGAGCGTCTCCGGCGCCGCGAGAGTTACCGCGGACTTCAGGTGCAGGCAGCCGCGCACGGGGATCGCGATCACGGTATAGCCGAAGCGCGATAGCAGCGCCGCAAGCTGACGCGCAGCATCCGCGTTCGTCCGTGCGGACGCTCCGATGTACACACGCCGTCGGTCCACCAGCACGTCCCCGCCGTCCAGCGTGGCGGGTCCGTCGATGAACCGAACGTCGCGATAGGCACTGAGCGCATCCACGACCGACGGCACTTCGGCGCGCCGCGACTCCGCCCCCGGGCGGGCGATCACGGCCACCTCGTCGAACACGACCGCCGCGTCCTCGACGAACACAGAGTCGGGGAGATCGGGAAGTTCGGGAAGATGCTCGACCCGGCACCCGAGCCGCACAAGCGCGCGCTCGTAAGCGCCGTGCTGCTCGATCGCGCGCGCAAAATCGATCGGTTCGCGCGAGACGTGAGTCAGCTCGCAGCGATCGATGCTCGGCGGGACGCCGCGCGTCAGCGCGATGAACATCGGGACATTTGTGAATCGGGTAATTCAGTAATTGAAATTACCCAATTACCCAATTACCCGATTACCCGATTACCCGATTAAACAATAGCCTTGACCGATTCCACCGCGTACTCGATGACGCGCGTGGGAAGCACACCGAGATAGAACGTGGCGAGCATGGCGAGCGCAAGGCCCGCCATCGCCGGCCCGCTCACGCGCGGGCGCGCCGGGGCCGCCGCCTCCTCCGTCATGTACATCATCACCACGATGCGCAGGTAGAAGAACACGGACACCACGCTCGAGAGCACGCCGATGATGGCCAGCGAGTAGTATCCGTCCCGGACCGCGGCGGCGAAGATGTACCACTTGCCGATGAACCCGGCTGTCGGCGGGAAGCCGCCGAGCGACAGCAGGAACACCGTCATGAGACCCGCCAGCCCGGGGCGTGCTCTCCAGAGTCCGGCAAAGTCGCGAAGTTGATCGTGCGGATGCTCCGCCGTGCCGAGCAGCGCGACGATGCCGAGTGCGCCGATGTTTGCCACGGCATAGACGAGCAGGTAGAACAGGACGGCGGCCTTTCCGTCCTCGCTCGCGGCGACGATGCCGAGGAGCAGGTAGCCAGCGTGCGCGATGCTGGAATACGCGAGCATCCGCTTGACATTGCTCTGCAGCACGCCGACGACGGTGCCGACGATCATCGTCGCGCCGGCGATCACGGCCAGCACCGGCACCCAGTGTCCCTCGAGCGGCTGGAGCGTGGAGAGGAACACGCGCACGAACGCGCCGAACGCCGCGGCCTTCACCCCGGTCGACATGAACGCCGTCACGATCGTCGGCGCCCCCTCGTACGCGTCCGGCGTCCACATGTGAAACGGCACTGCCGAGATCTTGAACGCAAACCCCACAGCCAGCAGCGCGACTGCCAGCATCGCGAGCGTGGCGTGCGGCGCCGACGCCATGGCCTTGCCGACCTCGTCGAGCCGCGTCGAGCCGGCAATCGTGAACGCGAACGCGATCCCATAGAGGAAAAACGCGCTCGAGAACGCGCCGAGGAGGAAGTATTTGAACGCGGCCTCCGCGCCCTCGGCGCTTTCGCGACGAATACCGGTCAGCACGTACACCGCGAGCGACAGCACCTCGAGCGCCAGAAAGATGACGAGCAGATCGGTGGCCGCGACCATCAGCATCATCCCGCTGATCGCAAACAGCGTCAGCGCGTAATATTCGCCGCCCGGGATATCTTCGCGCTCCACGACATCATTCGAAAACACCATCGTCAACACGCCGATGATGCAGAGGATGATGTTGATGAACAGCGCGAAGTTGTCGGCGCGGACGACCCCGAAGCTCTGCGCGTCCTTGTCCCAGAGAAAATACGACGCCGCGCCCGCGCCGACGAGGCCGATGAGGCCAAGCCCCGCGATCGGCATGCGTTCGCCCGGCTGGCGGAACGCCTCCGCCAGCATGGCGGCCGCCGCCGACAAGACGACGATCAGTATCGGGATGATGGCCGGTAGATTGTTCATCAGCGTTGTCCGATGCGCGAGGAGCGAGGGCCGAGGGCCGAGGGCCGAGATCCGAGGGTCGAGATCAGAGGGCTGTCGGCCGCGGGCCGCGGGGCGAGGGTCGAAGACTCGTCTGACGCCCGGAGCCCGGAGCCGGGAGACCGCGTCGATGCCGCCGCCGGCAGCGTTCCATGGATCCGATCCACGACCCGGACCACCGCCGGCTCCATCGGCTTCAAGAACACGCCCGGAAATATGCCCATGGCGATCGCCGTCGCGATCGTCGGGATCATGATCGCCCACTCACGCGGCGAGAGGTCAGGAAGCCGCCGGTTCTCTTCGTTCGTGACGTCGCCGTAGTTCACGCGTTGAAACATCCAGAGCATGTAAACGGCCGAGAGGATCACTCCCGTCGCGGCAATCGCCGCGACCTTCGGGTGCCAGCGGAACGCGCCGAGAAGAATCAGGAACTCACCGATGAAGCCATTCATCCCGGGCAGCGCGATCGACGACAGCGTGATCAGCAGGAATGCGGCGACCAGGCGCGGCATCACCGCCTTCAGCCCACCATATTCGGAGATGAGCCGCGTGTGCCGCCGGTCCGACAACATGCCGACGATGATGAAGAGGCCGCCCGTGCTGACACCGTGATTCAGCATCTGGTAGACCGCGCCCTGGACGCCGTTGACGTTGACGGCGCACAGGCCCAGCACGACGAAGCCGAGGTGGCTGACGCTCGAGTACGCCACCAGCTTCTTCATGTCCGGCTGCACCATCGCGACGAGGGCGCCGTAGACGATGCCGACCACCGCAAGCGCCGCAATGTACGGCGCGAACTCGGCGGCGGCGGTCGGGAACAGCGGGAATGCGAAGCGGAGCAACCCGTAAGTGCCCATCTTCAGCATCACGCCCGCGAGGATGACGGAGCCCGCCGTCGGCGCCTCGACGTGTGCGTCTGGGAGCCACGTATGAAACGGAAAGAGCGGCACCTTGATCACGAACGCCAGCGTGAACGCGAGGAAGAACCATGTCTCCATCGTTCGCGACAATGCGGTGCCGTAGAGTTGCAGCAGATCGAAGCTGAGCGTCCCGGTGGACGAGGCGTGCGCGTAGCCCAGGCCGATGATCGCGACGAGCATCAGGATGCTGCCGACCATCGTGTAGAGGATGAACTTCACCGCGGCGTAGATGCGCCGCTCGTAGCCCCAGATCCCGATGAGGAAATACATCGGGATGAGCACGGCATCCCAGAAGATGTAAAAGAGGAACAGGTCGAGCGAGACGAACACGCCGAGCATTGCCGTCTCGAGCACGAGCATGAAGAACGAGAACAGCTTCACGCTCTCGTGCACCGACTGCCATGACGTGAGCAGCGCGAGCGGCGTCAAGAACCCGGTCAGCACGACGAGAAACAGGCTGATGCCGTCCACGCCGAGGTGATACGAGATGCCGAACTGCGGCAGCCACTCGTGTTGCTCGACGAACTGGAATTCGGCCGTCGACGCGTTGAACTGCATCCAGAGCCACAGCGTCGAAGCGAACGAGACGAGCGACACGGCGAGCGCCGCATAGCGCACGATCGGCTCGCGCTCAGCACGATCCCCGCGGCCGCCCAGCAGCAATACCAGGACGGCGCCCACGAGCGGGAGAAACACAATCGTTGAAAGCATCAGTGCCTATCTGTCGATGCGCGAGGGCCGAGGCCCGAGGCCCGCCGAAACACGCGAGCCACGGTGCTGAGATTCATCGCTCTTCGGACTTTGGACTTCCGACCTCGGACCTCGGACCTCGGACCTCGGACCTCGGACCTCGGACGTCATCTCATCAAATACCACCCCAGGATCAACACGACCCCCAGGAACAACGACGCCGCGTATGCGCGGATTGAGCCGGTCTGCAGCCGGCGGAGGCTGCCACTGGCGCCCCGCACCGCGGCGCCCACGCCATTGACCGCGCCATCGATCAGCGCCGCGTCCGCTCCCTTCCAGAGCAGTAGCGTGGAGCCCTGCTTGATCGGCTGCACGATCGCCGCATCGTAGAGCTCGTCGACGTGGTACTTGTTCAAGAGCAGCCGGTAGACCGGTGCCGCACTCTGCGCGACCCGCTCGGACGCCCCACGGTTCGGAAGCCAGAAGTACACCGCGAGACCGATGCCCGCGACGGCCACGCCAAGCGACACGGCCATCAAAATGAGCTCGGTTCCGGTGTCGGCGGTCTCATGCGGCTCGACCCGGCCCAGCGCGACGAATTCGCCCGGCGGCGGCGCGATCTGGAACTCGGAATTCGCCGGTGCGGTCGCGTGCGCCTCGAACGACGGGGCGAGAAACGCCTCGATTTCGTTGCTGCCGCCGAGCGCGTGGGGAATCCCGACGATTCCCGCGGCGATCGATCCAATCGCAAGCACAATCAGCACGATCGCCATCGCCGGCGGGGCGTCGTGCAGATGTGCCGCATGCCCGTGATCCACGTGGGCACGCGCGTGTCCGGGATCGGGGGTCCGGGGTGCGGGGGGCGACGAATGCGCCGCCGCATGTGCTCCATGCAGGTCGCCGGCGGCTGCCTGGGCCGCAGGTTCCTCCTCTTCCGGATGCTCCGGCGGCGCGTCATGCCGGCGTTCACCGTGGAAGGCGAGGAAGACGAGGCGGAACATGTAGGTCGCGGTAAGGAACGCGGTGAGCAGGCCGATTGCCCACATCACGGTCCTGCCCGACGAGAACGTTCTGAACAGAATTTCGTCCTTGCTGAAGAATCCGGAGAGCGGAAAGATTCCGGCGATCGCGAGCGCGCCGATCACGAACGTCCAGTAGGTGATCGGCAGCCCCTTCTTCAATCCGCCCATGTTGCGCAGGTCCTGCTCGCCGGCGAGCGCGTGAATCACGGCGCCGGATCCGAGGAAGAGCAAGGCCTTGAAGAACGCGTGCGTGTAGAGATGAAAGATGCCGGCCGCATAGGCGCCGACGCCCATCGCCAGGAACATGTATCCGAGCTGCGAGACGGTCGAGTACGCGAGCACGCGCTTGATGTCGTTCTGCACGAGGCCGATCGTGCCGGCCATGAGCGCCGTCGCGACGCCGATCCCTGCGACAATCGCGAGCGTGTACGGCGCGTGCGTGAAGAGCACCGCGTTCCGGCCGATCATGTAGACGCCCGCCGTCACCATCGTCGCCGCGTGAATCAGCGCCGAGACGGGTGTCGGCCCTTCCATCGCATCCGGCAGCCATACGTACAATGGAATCTGCGCCGACTTGCCCGTTGCGCCGAGAAACAGCAGCAGCGTGGCGATCGTGAGCACGCCCCACCCGGCCTCCGGCGCCCTCATGGCCACCTTCGAGGCGACCTCCTGGAAGTCGAGCGTCGAGAACGTCGCGAACAGCAGCAGCATCCCGAGGAGGAAACCAAAGTCGCCGATGCGATTGACGACGAACGCCTTCTTGCCCGCGTCGGCCGCCGATTTCTTGCGGAACCAGAAGCCGATGAGCAGGTACGAACAGAGTCCCACGCCCTCCCAGCCCACGAACATCACGGGGAAGTTCGCGCCGAGCACGAGCACGAGCATGAACGCGGCGAAGAGGTTCAGGTACGAGAAGTAGCGCGCGTATTCGCTGTCAGTCTCCTCGTGCATGTAGGCGGTCGAGTAGATGTGGATCAGCGAGCCGATGCCGGTGACCACCAGGATCATCACCGACGCGAGCGGATCGAGGCGCAGCGCGAACGGAATCTGGAAGTCGCCCGAGGTGATCCAGCTGAAGACCGTCTGCTGGATCGCGTGGTCGACTCCACGCGACGCCGTAAGCGCCGACATCAAGGACACGACAAACGACGCGACCATCACCAGGCACGCGATGCCGCCCGACACAACCTTCGGCAGCCGGCGCCCGAGAAAGGCGTTGATGAGGAAGCCCACGAGGGGCAAAAGCGGAATCAGCAGCAGCATCGTCTATTGAATCGAAGGCTCGAAGGCGCAACAAAACAATTTGGTTCTCCTTCGATTCCTTCGGCTCCCCTTCGACCCTTCGATTGAAAAAGCAGCATCACCATCTCAGCGTCGTGAATGCGTCAGGGCTCAACGTCTCCCGATGCCGGAACAACGAAATCACCAGCGCGAGTCCCACGGCGGCCTCGGCGGCCGCGACGGTCATGACGAAGAACGTGATGATCTGCCCGTCGACCGTCCCGAGATAGCGCCCCACGGCGACGAACGTCAGGTTGACGGCGTTCAGCATGATCTCGATCGATAGCAGAATCGTGATCAGGTTGCGGCGCAGGAACACGCCGGCCGTGCCGATCGAAAAGAGGATGCCCGAGAGCACCAGGAAATGATTCAGCGACAGCACGTCACGCCTCCTTCCGCGCGATGACTACGGCGCCCACCATCGCGACGAGAATGAGAACCGACGTCACTTCAAAGGCAAATGCGTGGGTCGTGAAAATGCCGGCCCCGATGCGCGCGACGGAACTGATCGACCCGGTGAGGCCGGGATCGTTGCTGAACACCGTCGGGCTGATGCGCGAGAACGCCCAGATGGCCTCCGCCGCAAGCGCGAGCGACAGGACCACCGCGACCTTCATCCCGTGCGGCCCGAGCGTCGGCGGGACGACCTCGTCCTCGGTGTGCGCGTTCAGCAGCATCACGACGAAGAGGAACAGCACCATGATCGCCCCCGCATACACGATGATCTGCGTGACGGCGGTGAACGGCGCGTCGAGAAGGACGTAGAGGCCCGAGAGCGCGCCGAACGACACGATGAGCAGCATCACACTGTGCATGGGGTTGCGCTGCCCGATGACGAGCAGCGAGGCAACGACCGCGATGGCAGCGAAGACGTAGAACGCAATAACATCCATGAGCCGTCAGCCTCAGCAGGCTGCTGAAAAAACGCAGCCTCATCCCAGCCAGATCACCAGCGCGGCCGTCACGATGAGATTGACAATGGCGACCGGCAGCAGGTACTTCCACCCGAACTCCATCAACTGGTCGTACCGATATCGCGGCAGCGTCCACCGCATCCACACGTAGAAGAAGAGCAGCGCGAGCGTCTTGATCAGGAACCAGATCCATCCGAGCCAGTCAGGGAGGAACGGGCCAAGCCACCCTCCGAGGTACAGGCTCGTGGCCACCGCCGAGACCGTCACCATGTTCACGTACTCGGCGAGAAAGAAGAGGCCGAAGCTCATGCTGCTGTACTCGGTGTGATAGCCCGCGACGAGCTCCTGCTCTGCTTCAGGAAAGTCGAACGGCGCGCGGTTCGTTTCGGCCACACCTGCGGTGAAGAAAATCAGAAATCCGAGCGGCTGCAGGAATAGGTACCACCGCGGGATCAGGTGCCACCAGTAGCCGGACTGGTTCATCACGACCTCGCGCAGCGAAAGCGAGCCGGCCAGCATTACGACTGCCGCGAGCGCCAGGCCGTACGAGATTTCGTAGCTGATCATCTGCGCCGACGAGCGGAGGCCGCCGAGCAGCGAGTACTTGCTGTTCGAGCTCCAGCCGGCAAGCACGATTCCGTACACGCCCATCGACGTGATCGCGAACACGACGAGGATGCCGACGTTGACGTCCGTCACCTCGAGCCGCAGCGGTGGGTCCAGCAGCCCGAACAGCGTGATCTGCGTGCCGAACGGGACGACCGAGAATGCCGTCAGCGCGGCCGCGACGGAGATGATCGGCGCGAGTAAAAAAAGCAGCTTGTCGGCGGCCTTCGGGACCAGCTCCTCCTTCAGCAGTAGCTTGAACACATCGGCGAACGGCTGCAGCAATCCTTCGAACCCGACCCGATTGGGCCCGAGCCGGTCCTGGATGTAGGCGCAGACCTTCCGCTCCATCCAGACCATGAATGCCGAGGAGAGCACCAGCATGTTCATCACGGCGAAGATGAGCACGAGGTGGGCGATGACGGTCGGGGTGATGAATGCTGGCATATCGGCTTGATCGCCTGTCAATGGCCAATGATCAATGTTCAATGCTCAAGAAGATCGACTTGGACATTGAGCACTTCGCATTGAACATTGACGCCTCTCGCGAAGCCATCGTCAGTGAGCGACCTCTGCGACACCCTTCGCGCGCCAGTCGGCCGGCACGGTGCAGCGCCCTTCGCGAATGTGCGCCTCGTATTCGCCGCGGAAATGCTTCAGCGTCGTCAGCGGCGGCGTCGCCTCGGCATCGCCGAAGGCGCAGAGCGTCTTGCCGGCGATGTTGTTCGATATGCTCGTCAGCAGCTCGAGGTCGCGCATCTGCCCCTCGCCACGCTCGATGCGCGCGAGGATCTTCCAGAGCCAGTCGCCCCCCTCGCGACACGGCGTGCACTTGCCGCACGACTCGTGCTTGTAGAAGTGCATCAGGTTCATCGCCGCCCAGACCATGCAGGTCGTCTCGTCCATGACGATCATGCCGGCGGAACCGAGCATCGAGCCGGCCTTCTGCACGCTGTCGAAGCTGGCGGGAATGTCGAGTTGATCCGGAAGCAGGATCGGAACCGACGATCCGCCGGGGATCACCGCCTTGAGCTGGTGCCCCTCGCGGATGCCGCCGGCGCGATCGAAGATCAACTCCTTGATCGTCGTGTTCATCGACGCTTCATAGACGCCCGGCTTCTTCACGTGGCCGCTGATGCAGTACAGCTTCGGCCCGCCGTTCTTCTCGGGACCGAGCTTCGCGAACCACTCGGCGCCGTTGATCATGATGCACGGCAGGTTACAGAGCGTCTCCACGTTGTTCACCGCGGTCGGGCAGTCGTACAGACCCTGCACGGCCGGAAACGGCGGCTTGATGCGCGGCTGGGCGCGCTTGCCCTCGAGCGACTCGATGAGCGCCGTCTCTTCACCCGCCTCGTACGCGCCGGCGCCGCGGTGGATCACGATGTCGCAGTCCCACCCGCTGCCCATAACGTTCCTGCCGGCATAACCCTGTGCGTAGGCCTTCGCGAGCTCCGACTCCAGCACCTTCTGCACGTGATAGAACTCGCCGCGAATGTAGATGTAGGCCATCTTCGCGCCGATCGCCCAGCAGCCGATGAGACACCCTTCGAAGAGCAGGTGCGGATTGCGCTCCATGAGCACGTGATCCTTGAACGTGCCCGGCTCGCTCTCGTCCGCGTTGCAGGCGATGTACTTCGGCTTCGGCGTTTTCTTGTCGACGAACTGAAACTTCATTCCCGTCGGGAAGCCCGCGCCGCCGCGCCCGCGCAGCCCCGACGCCTTCACCATTTCAATGATGTCGTTCGGCTGGGTCGCCAGCGCCTTTCTCAACCCTTGATACCCCTCGTGCTTGAGAAAGAAATCGAGCGTGTAGCTGTTTGATTCCTGAATGTATCGCGTGAGGATGGGTTCCATCTAAATCGATTCCCCAGTAGGCCCGACCTTCAGGTCGGGCGTGTTCGAATCAGCAAGATAGCTGGCTCGAAGCACGCC
>QHWT01000047.1:62068-197478 GCA_003222675.1 Acidobacteriota bacterium
ACCGGGCCTACAGGTCCTATTGTTCGACCTTCAAGTGACATCCCGACAATGCCGACAATCCCCGCTGCCGGAGATCATCCACCAACTTCGCGCACGTTTCCGGCCTCGCCTTCTCGTGCCAGTGCTCGTTGTTCACCATCACCACCGGCGCGCGGTCGCATGCGCCCAGGCATTCAAACTCCAGCAGCGTGAACATCCCAGAAGGATCGGTCTCGCCGATGCCGATGCCGAGCTTCTCGCTCAACGTCTCGGTAACGCGCTCGGCGCCCGCGAGCGCGCACGACAACGTCCGGCACACCTGCAGCACGTACTTGCCCACGGGCGCTTTGAAGAACATCACGTAGTAGGTCGCGACGTCCTCGACTTCCGCAGGCGTGATCCGCAGGAACTCGGCGACGTGCCGCATCGCGCTCGCGGTGATGTACTGCTGCTGCTCCTGCACGAGATACAGCGCCGCGAGCACCGCCGACTTGCGCCGCTCCGGTGGGTACTTGCTGCAGATGTCTTCCAGCTTCGCCGCGCGCTCCGCGGTGAACGCGAACGGCTCGCCGCGCGCCATGAGCGTCCGCTCGGACTTCTGGAAGCCCTCGCTGCCGTACGGCATCAGCGGATGGAAACTCATCGATCCACGTCTCCCATCACGACATCCGTCGATCCGATCACGGCAATCACGTCCGCGATCATCCCGCCTTCGATCATCTTCGGCACGGCCTGGCAGGCATACAGCCCGGGCGGGCGCGACTTGATCCGGTAGGGCCGGTTCGACCCGTCCGACACAATGTAGAACCCGTGCTCACCGCGCGGCCCTTCGATCGGGACATACGCTTCACCCGGCGGGACGGTGAAGCCCTGCGAGTAGATCAGGAAGTGCTGAATCAGCCCTTCCATCTCGGTATAGACCTTGTCCTTCGGCGGCGGGACGATGCGGTAGTCCTGGATGTCGAAGACGCCGCGCGGCGTGATCCGCTGGAGGGCCTGCTTCGCGATCCGGACGCTCTGCCGCATCTCCTCGATGCGTACGAGATAACGATCGTAGACGTCGCCGTGCGTGCGCGTCGGGACGTCGAACTCGTAGGTCTCGTAGCCCAGATAGGGGAACGCCCTGCGCACGTCGTAGCTGATGCCCACTGCACGCGCGAGCGGGCCGACGAGGCTGTAGGCGATCGTATCTTCCTTGCTGAGGACGCCGACACCGCGGGTGCGCTTCATCCAGATCTGGTTCTTCGTGAGCAGGTTCTCATACTCGGTCAGCTTCGATGGGAACCGCTCCAGAAACGCGTCGACCGTTTCATGGAAATCCGGAGGCAGATCCTCGCGCAGACCGCCGATGCGCAGGTAGCTCGGGAACATCCGGAAGCCGGCGAGCATCTCGTTGACGTTCAACAGCAGCTCGCGCTCCCGGAAGCAGTACATCATCACCGAGACGGCGCCGATTTCGAGCGCGTGCGTGCCCAGCCACACGAGATGGCTGCTGATCCGCTGCAGCTCGGCGATGAGGACGCGGATGTGCCTCACACGCTCGGGGATCTTCGACTCGATCCCCATCAGCCGCTCGACCGACAAGATGAATCCGAGCGAGTTGGATTGCGGGCCGAGGTAGTCCATCCGCTCGACGAGCGGGATCACCTGCTGCCACTTCTTCTGCTCGGCTGTCTTCTCGATGCCGGTGTGAAGGAACCCGATGGTGGCGTCCGCGCTGATGACCGTCTCCCCCGACAACTCCAGGATCAGGCGCAGCACACCGTGCGTACTGGGGTGCTGCGGCCCCATGTTGACGGTCATCGTTTCGCTACGAAGTTCGGGCATATCAGTAACAGTTGCCGGTTGTCAGTTGCCAACAAGCTGGTTACCGGCTACTGGCCACCGGCTACTGGCTACTGGCATCTATCAGCTCGCACATGACGTGCAGCAGCGTCCGATGGACTTCCTGCACGCGCGCCGTGTTCTGATCGGGCACGTTGACGTGGATCTCGGCGGCGGCGCCCACCGATCCGCCGTCGCGCCCCGTCAGTGCGATCGTTCTCAGGCCCCGCTCGCGCGCGACCTGCAGCGCGGTGAAGACGTTCGGCGACTCGCCGCTCGTGGAGATCCCAAGCGCAATGTCCCCGGCCTGGCCCAGCGCTTCGATCTGACGCGCGAATACGTGTTTGTACGAGTAGTCGTTCGCGATACTCGTCAGGATCGCCGTGTCGGCCGTCAGCGCGATCGCCGGCAGCCCCGCGCGCTCCCGCATGAACCGCCCGACCAGCTCCGCCGCCAGGTGCTGCGCATCGGCGGCGCTGCCGCCGTTGCCGAACACCAGCAGTTTCCGTCGCGCCGCCAGCGCCTCGTTGATAGCGTGGGCGGCCATCAGCGCCGGCCCCAGGTTCCGTCGCACGCGATCGTGCAGCGCGATCGTCGCCGCGAATGCCGCGTCGGCGAGCGGTGCGCCGTCGCGCGCGGCCACGTCAGTCCTGCCGCGCCCGGTCGCGGTCCGCCTGGAGGTTCGCCACGAATTCTTCCGGCGTGAGCTGCAGCGGCTCGTAGACCTTCGGCGTCATCGAGATCTGGACGGGGTAATCCTTGCGCGCCGGGAACCCCTCCCAGTCGTCCGGCATGAGCAGCCGCCGCATATCCGGGTGTCCGTCGAACTCGATGCCGAAGAGATCCCACACCTCACGCTCCGCCCAGTTCATCGCCGGCCATACACCCGACAGCGTCGGCAGCCGCGGATCGTTGCCCGGCACCCGGACCTTGACGCGCAGGCGCTTCGCCGTGTCGCCGAACCCCGGCACGCCGAGCGACGCCATGTGGAGCACCACCTCGAAGCGCGGCTCGCGCGGCAGGTAGTCGACCGCCGTCATGTCGGGGACGAACGCAAAGCGGAGCGACGGCGTGTCGCGCAGCGCGCGACAGACGTCGACGAGGTGTTCACGCGCGATGTAGATGGCGGGCATGCCGTCAGCGGCGGGCGCCGGTTCGACCGATCCGTCGGGGATGGCGCCTCTGAGCGCTTCGATGATGGCGTTCGTGTCCATAGGCTTCAGGCTTCAGGCTTCAGGCTTCGGAGGCCTCGGGCTGCCGGGCCCCGGCCTGGACGGCCCTGAAGCCTGGAGCCTGACGCCCGAGCCGTCGTCATGCCGTCAGCTTCATCTGGTCGATCTTTTTCTGTAGCTGGACGATCCCGTAGATGAGCGATTCGGGGCGTGGCGGGCAGCCAGGCACGAACACGTCTACCGGAACGATTTGATCGACGCCCTGCACGAGCGCGTAGTTGTCGAACACGCCGCCGATCGACGCGCAGGCTCCCATTGAAATGACGTATTTGGGTTCCGGCATCTGGTCGTAGATGCGGCGCAGGACCGGCGCCATCTTCCGCGACAACCGGCCCGCGACGATCATCAGATCCGACTGGCGCGGCGAGCCGCGGAAGACTTCGGCGCCGAAGCGCGCGATGTCGTAGCGCGACGCGCTCATCGCCATCATCTCGATCGCGCAGCACGCGAGGCCGAAGGTGACGGGCCAGATCGACGATCGGCGCGCCCAGTTCGCCATCTTCTCGACGGTGGTGGTCAGGACGGGAATATCGGGAAAATCAGCCATAACTAATCGCGGTCGCGTCCCCAGTCGAGCACGCCCTTGCGCCACACGTACACGTAGCCGGACAGCAGGATCGCGAAGAACACGATCAACTGCATGAAGCCGACCCATCGCAGCTCGCGCAGCGCCATCGCCCATGGGTAGAGAAACGCGACTTCGATGTCGAACAGCAGGAAGATCATCGCCACGAGGTAGAACTTGACGGGGTGCCGTTCCCGCGCGTCGCCCACTGGCGGCATCCCGCACTCGTACGGCGCGAGCTTCTCTGGCGTGGGATGCTTCGGGCCAATCAGCTTCGACGCGCCGATGTTGAAGGCAGCGAAGCCGGTTGCGAAGCCGAGCATAATAAGGATAGGAACCCAGTCGTGCATCTGTTCTCAGGGCGTCAGTCCGCTTGTGAATATTTTCTCAACCGCTCAACCCCGGATGCTATCACAATCGGTTCGCGATGCGAGTAGCGTGGTTCAGTCCAGTGCCGCCCGTGCGTTCGGGAATCGCGGGACGGAGTGCTGAGCTTATCGAAGCGCTCCGACAGCGTGGAACCGCGATCGATGTGTATGTGGAGTCGCCGCCGCTGGTGCGAGCTCGGACAGCAGCAGCTTCGGTGGACCATGTCGCCGCGGTGCCGATCCGCGATGTGCACTCCGCGCACGATTTCGTCTGGCGACATCGGCAGCACCCGTACGATCTGACGGTCTTCCAGTTCGGCAATTCGTCGCACCACGACTATGTGTGGCCGTATGCATTGAGGTATCCCGGCCTGGTCGTCTTGCACGACACGCATCTGCACCATGCGCGCGCGGCACTGCTGCTGCGCGAGAAGCGCGTGGCGGAGTATCGCGCCGAGTTCACCTGGAACCACCCGCACGCAAGCCCCGATCTCGCGGAAATTGCGATCGCCGGTTTCGACAGCTCCCTCTATTACGAATGGCCGATGGTGCGGGCGCTCGTCGAGACGTCACGGGTGGTGGCGGTGCACGGCGAGGGAGCACGGACCGAACTCCTTCAATCGCTCAATCACCACATCACGAAATCAGCAGATCAGATCGTGTCCATCCGCCTGGGTGAAGGTGAAGTGCTGAGCGATGAGGCGGCCGAAGCATCACGGCACCGCGTGCGCGGCGCGCTTGGACTTGCGGACGATACGATCGTCTTCGGTATTTTCGGGGGATTGACTCCGGAGAAGCGCATCCCCCAGGCGCTCGCCGCGCTCAAAGCCGTGCTGCCGCACGCGCCCGACGCGCGGCTGCTGCTCGCAGGAGCGCCTGCCGATCACTATGATGTCCGTGCCGACATCGCCGCGCAGGGCATCGAGAATCGCGTCGTCATCACCGGTTACCTTGCGCCGGACGCGCGAAACCTCCGGACCCTGGCTCCGTGCTCTCGCCGCAGCCCGCGCGACGGTCATCACGGATCTCGTCCACCACGCGGACGTCCCGTCGCTCGATCCGAGGACGTGGGGGGTGAATGTCTGCGGGACGCGGAACGCGGGACGCGGGGCGCGAGGAGAAAACGAAGTCGCAAATCCATCCATCAGCGCCTCACCAGCGCGGGATTCCGCATCCCGCACCCCGCACCCGGATTCCGCATCCCGCACCCCACACCCCGCATCCCGACTGGCAGAACGCGAAGCGGTCAGCGTAGCGATCGACATCCTCGACGAAGATCACTCGCTGCGCCTGGCGATGCGGCGGCTCGCGACCGATGCCGGCCTGCGGGCGGCGCTGGGGCGCGCGGCACGGGCGTGGTGGCAGCGTGAGCATTCAGTCGAGGCGATGGTGGATGACTATCTGTGGGCGATGGCGCGCGCGGTCGAACAGACTGCGCCGCGCATCGAGGTACCGGCCCATCTGCGCGATGACGGCGATCGCGCGCTGCGGGAACTGATCGAGCCGTTCGCCGTCGCGCCGGCGCTCTCCAGCGACCGCCTTCTGAGGTAGACTTTGACCATTACGCTGAACGGAGAACCGTTCTCCGTCCCCGGCCCTCTCACGATCACGGATCTTCTCGTCCGGCTCGAGATCGACCCGCGCCGGGTCGCCGTCGAGCGCAACATCGTGGTGGTCAAACGCGCGGCCTACGACACCACGCGGATAGTCGAGGGGGACGAGATCGAGATCGTCAATTTCGTGGGCGGAGGCTGATCTTTTCACTCAGAGGGCACGGAGGCCACTGAGTTGTTGTTATTGTTCTTGTTTTCCGTGGCCTCGGCGGCCTCTGAGTGAAGCGTATGACTCCCGATCCCTTCGTAATCTCCGGCCGCACCTTCACCTCCCGTCTCCTCATCGGCACCGGCAAGTACCCGTCGCATCAAATCATGGCGGCGGCGCACGAGGCATCGGGAGCCGAGGTGGTCACCGTCGCGGTGCGCCGCGTCAACATCACGGACCGCAGCAAGGAATCGCTGCTGGACCACATCGATCGGACGCGCTATTTCGTTCTGCCGAACACCGCTGCCTGCTATACCGCGGAAGACGCCATCCGTACAGCGCGGCTCGCGCGCGAGGCGGGACTGTCGCATTGGGTCAAACTCGAAGTGATCGGCGACGAGAAGACGTTGTTTCCCGACAACGAAGCGCTCCTCGAGGCGACGCGCGTGCTCGTGAAGGAAGGCTTCGTCGTGCTGCCCTACACCAACGACGATCCGGTAGTGTGCCGCAAGCTCGAAGACGCTGGCGCCGCGGCCGTCATGCCGCTCGGCGCGCCGATCGGGTCCGGCCTCGGGATCCAGAATCCGAACAATATCCGGATCATCAGGGAGCAAGCGGGCGTCCCCGTGATTGTCGACGCGGGGGTCGGTACGGCGTCCGACGCGACAGTCGCGATGGAGCTTGGCGCGGACGCCGTGCTGATGAATACCGCGATCGCGCTCGCCCGGGATCCGGTCGCGATGGCGCACGCGATGCGCCTCGGCGTCGAAGCCGGCCGCCTCGCGTATCGCGCAGGGCGCATTGCGCGCAAAGCGTACGCGTCGGCGAGCAGTCCGCTGGATGGGACGATCGCGCCGGCGGTGGCGCGCGCGTGATCAGCAGGTGCTCAGAGTCCGCTTGTCACGCACGAACCGCACGCGGAGGCGCACAGGCGCAGAGGGTGCGCGGAGAAGACAACTGAAGACGCGGCTGCACATGGCGCATTCGCCGCCGCGCTTCGCGCGGCTGGAGGTCACGCGAGACTGCGAATACAAGCGCCACGTGAAATTTCCACCGCTTGCATTCGTATCTCGGGTGAACTCCGTAACGCCCGCCGGAGGCGGGCGCTGGCGAATGCGCGGCGCGCAGCCTTCTCGGCGCGCTCTGCATCTCCTGTATTTCTCTGCGTGAGATCGTCTTCTCCGCGCGGCCGATACCTCGGCTCGACACAGCTCTGTCGATGATTCACGAGCGCCTCGAAGACACGCTGCGACGCCTGAAAGAGGAGCGCGACGAGGCAGATCGGCGCTACAACGACGCGCTGACCGCGCTCGACCAGGCCGTCACGCGTGTGCCGGACCTGCCGCATCCGCCGCCCGGCTACGACGAACACCAGATCACCCCGCTCAACCAGTCGTGGGACGTGTCCACGCCCCCTGCGACCGGCGGCGTCAAGGGCCGGGTCGCCGCGCTCGTGTGGCGCCTGATGGCGCCGAGCTTTCGCAAGCAGACCGCGTTCAACTCGCATCTCGTCGATCATTTGAACCGCAACGTCGCCGCGCATCGTGAAAGCACGCGTGCGATGGACTCGATGATTGCGCTCGTGCGCGAGCAGCTGTCGGCGCTGGTCGCCTTCGAGGCGCGCCTGATTCAGTACCTGCAGCAGGTGACCGCGTACATCGACACGAAGGATCGCGCGACGGGCGGGCAGACCCTGATTGTCAACGCTGCGGTCAACGGGGTGGCCGACGAACTCGCGAAACGGTGGGAGTCGATGGTCGCGCGGGAGCAGCGCTTCGATGCGAAGGTATCAGCGCTCAACGCGTCGCACGACGAACTGCGCACGCTCGTCGGTGTCTCACAGCAGGCGGCGCTCGCGATGAAACGGGAACTGGAACGATTGGTTGCTGGCGGGGTTGTTCACCCCTTTCCGCCGCGGCGCGTTGCTCATCCCGACGCGCCCGACCTGCCGCCTTCGCATGAAGCTTCGGCGTTCGCACCGACGCTTGACGCCTACAAATACGTCGGCTTCGAGGATCAATTCCGCGGATCGCAGGACGTCATTCGCCAGCGGCTGGAAAGCTATCTGCCATTCTTCGACGGTGCGTCCGACGTGCTCGACGCCGGATGCGGACGCGGCGAGTTCCTCGACCTCCTGAAGGCGCGCGGGATCGTCGCGCGCGGACTTGATCTCAATCACGAGATGGTCGAGGTCTGCCGCGCGCGCGGCCTCGACGTCACCGAAGCTGACGTCGTATCGTACCTTGAAGGCGTGCCGGACGGATCGCTTGGCGGCTTGTTCGCTGCGCAGGTGGTCGAGCACCTTCAGCCAGCCTATCTCCTCAGGGTTCTCGAGCTTGCCCACCACAAGCTTGGTCCCGGCGCTCCCATCGTCCTTGAAACGCTGAACCCGGCGTGCTGGGTGGCATTCTTCGAGAGCTTCATCCGCGACATCACGCACGTGTGGCCGCTCCATCCGGAGACGCTGCGGTATCTCGTGCTCGCGAGCGGCTTCCCCCGCGCGCAGATCGAGTTCCGCTCGCCGGTACCGCAGCAGGACAAGCTGCAGCCGATCGCGGCACCACCCGATTCCCCCCTCTCGGATCTCGTCGAGACGTTCAACGCGAACGTCGAGAAATTGAACGCGCGCATGTTCACGTATCTCGACTACGCCATCGTCGGAAAACGTTGACGCCGTGCGGCTCAGTGCGGCGTCGGCCCTGCTTGCAATTGCCGTGTTCAGCGCGACTGTCTCCCCGGCCGATCTCGGTCCGTTCGGCGCGCGCTGGGAGGTGACGACGGACAAGGAGAGGCCAGAGCGGCTTGTGCCGGATGAGCACTCCGATGCCCTCATCATCCATCCTGAAGCGACGCTGACCTACTATGCGAGCCGTCCAGGCCCTCCGGCTCACGTAACCTTTCACGTGCGCCCTCCAATGGCGGCGGAACCTCTCGAACTCCAGATCAACGCGCACAACTCAAAACGGCTACAGGTATCGATCGACGGCGGTCCTGGCTCACCGGTCGAACAAGACCTGCCCCAGGGCCGCTTGATCTGGATTGACGTTCCGCTGCCTCCAGCGCTCCGGAGTGAGACGCGCTTCGACGTTACCGTCACGCTCGAAGGAGCCGACGGCCGGCCGACGACGTTGTATGGGCTGCGGCTTGGAGCGCCGCTTCAACAGATGGGCGGTTTCTGGCGCACTGCGTGGAAGTGCGCGTCGACGCTCGTCCTCTGCGGGATCCTTTTCCTTCTCAGCGCCCGCCTGTTCGCCGGTGCCGCCGCGCGGGACTGGCGGAACGTTGCGGCAATGGACGCGGCCGCGCTCTGGCCGCTCACACTCCTCGGCGTGTATCCGATGGTGCGGGGAGCCGTCACCGGCGCGGGCCGGCTGACGCTGGTGATTGCGCTTCTTGCGTACTGGATCGTTCGGACCGCAGCGCGAACGCCCGTCGTGGATCAGAGCACGACTCCGGACCGCGCGGCCCGCGCCATCATCCTGTCGTGTTTCGTGTTCGCGACGCTGATGTTCGGCAAGCCGATCGTCAACGGCGATGGCGTTCAGTATTACGCCTATGCGCGGACGACTGTCGTGGACCACGACCTCCATGTGGCGGACGAGTATCGCGATGGTCTGACGCGTTTTCTGAGCTCTGGGCCGCTGTTAGGAACGACTCCGCGCGGGTACGACTATGCCTTTGCTCCGGTGGGCGCGGCGGTGTTCTGGCTGGCGCCGATGTGGGCGAGCCATGCGATTGGCGCGGCACTCAGACTGGCGGGCATTCCTGCGAGCATGGACGGCTACTCTGAGCGATATCTGTTTGCGGTCGCCGCGACGAGCTGGCTGATGATGTTTGCGGGCTTGTTGTGCTGTTACCAGCTCCTGGTGCAGTACTTCGATCGTCGGTCGAGTCTCCTGGCGGTGCTGTGCGGGTTGTTCGCGTCGCCGCTTTTTCCCAACGCGTACGAACTCCCGATGTTCGTGCATGCTGTAGATTTTGCGATGAGCAGTCTGTTCGCGTGCGCGATGCTCGTTGCGGCAGCTCGCGAAACCGAACGCGAGTGGCTCGCCGCAGGGGTCATCGGCGGAATGCTCGTCGCGATCCGGCAGCAGAACGCAGCGTTCCTCGTACTGCCCGCGATTCTCCTCGTGCGGATGCTCGTTTCCGGGCGGCGTCGCGCGTGGGGCATTCTTCGGCTGGCCGGGATCGGCAGCGCCGGATTCGTGCTTGGCTTCCTCCCGCAGATTGCCATGAACCTTGCGCTGTTCGGCCGGCCGATCGTGTTTCATCCCATTTACCTGCCCTCCACGCGCTGGCCTCCCGCGCTGTGGCGCGATCTGTTTTCTGCGCGGCAGGGACTCTTCTTCTGGACTCCGCTGATGCTGGTCGCGGTGGCGGGGCTCGTTTGCGCGGTATGGGATCGCCGGCACCGCTCGTGGGCATCCATCGCGCTGCTCGCCGTGTGCGTTCAGGTGGTGCTGGTCGGAATCGTCCCGTACGGGCCCAACTTGATCGGGCAGCGATATCTCGTGAATTGCACGCCGTACTTCATTCTCGGCCTCGCCGCCGCTTTCGAATTCCTGGGAAGGCGACTGCGATCGGAGGCGCTGGCTCGCGCGCTCGTCTATCCGCTCATCGTCGGTGCAATCGTCTGGAACATCGGCCTCGATACGCTTGTCGTGCGGGGTCTCATCGACCGCTGGGGCGCCGTCGCAGCAGCCGAGATCCTGACCAAAGTGATGGCCGTAGCCCCGCTGCATCTGGGGGATCACCTGCTGGGGCTTTCCATCAACCAGCCATCATTTTCCGTGTTCGTGCATCTTGGATACGGCCTGAACGGCGATGGATCGGCGCTGCTGCGCGCAGCGGCGGCGGTGTTCGTCCTGATGGCATCCGCCGCGTGGATGACGCGTCAGGCTTCGCGCTGGTGGGACCACGGCCCCGTTGAGGGCGTCCCGCGGGCGGCGCTCGTTCTTCCGATACTGCTGACCGTGAGCGCGGCCGTCACATGGTTGTATCTTGGATGGCATCCCGGCACACACGCGCCGTAGGCGTACTTTCACGTGATCCGATCATCGTCCCGTATTCTCGTCGTAGTACCTGCGTACAATGAAGAGGCGACAATCGCGTCCGTCGTCCAGCGGCTGCGCGAGGCAGTGCCGGAGTTCGATCTTCTCGTCGTGAACGATGGATCCAGCGATCGGACCGGCGCGATCCTGGCGGAGCTTGGAGTGCGGACTGCGACGCACCCGTGCAACATCGGCTACGGCCGGAGCATTCAGACGGCGATCAAGTACGCGCTTCGATATGGCTACCGCGCGCTCATCACACACGACGCGGACGGCCAGCACCGGCCCGAAGTGCTGAAGGGGTTCGTGGAGGATTTCCGCCGGCGAGAATGCGATCTGTTGATCGGCTCTCGATTCGTGGCGACCGGGCGCGTACACGGAGGAACATTGACGCGCCGGCTCGGCATGCGCGCCTTTTCGATGCTGTTGAAGATGGCGACCGGACGGCGCGTATACGACACTTCGTCAGGACTGCGCGCCCTCAGCTCTCGAGCCTGCCGTATCCTCGCCGAGCGTCCCTTCGTGGATTTTCACGCGGAGGCGATTGCCTATTTGACGTTGGCCGGGTGCACTGTGGGCGAATACCCAGTGACGGTCGACGAGCGACGTCATGGCACGTCGATGTATTCGGCGCTGGCCGCCGTGAAGTACCCCGTGAAGAATCTCATCCTGATTGTCCTCGCGGTGCTCGACGCGAGGCTGCACCCGCCCGACGAACATGACGATTGAAGCTCGTTTGCTGATTGACCTGTCCGGCCTTGCCGGTCTCGCGTGGATTCTGGCTCTCGTGCGCGCCAGGCGACTGTATGTCGGGTATGCCGCGATTTTTCTGATCATCATCGCCGGCGCGATGGCGGCGGCATCGATTCCCGGTGCATCGGCGGCGGCGGCCCGCGTGGCGGCCCCCTTCGGCACCGGAACGATCGCGGCCGGCATATTGATAGCGCTGCTGATTTATCTCTGCCATCAGATCACCTTGGTTGCCGATCGCGTGAATGCCGTCGCCCAGGAGATCGCGATTCGATCCGCAGGCGCCCCTGAAGGCGCGTCCCCGGATCCAACACCGCAAGCGGGCCATTGAGCGTGCCCGAGGGGACGATCCTGCCGTCGTGCCGGCTGTGCGGCGGCCCCGGCACCGTCTGGTTCGAGCGGCCTCGGCAGGTGCTGCGGTGCCAGAGTTGCACCGCGCTTTATGCGAGTACCGACCAACGCGTTCAGGAGTTTACCGAGGCGTACTACCGCGGCGGTGTGTACAGCGATTACCTGGCCGATGAACCTGCCATCCGACGAACGGCGGCTGCACGGCTCCGAAGGCTCGAGCGTCGCGTCGCTGGCCGAACGCTCCTGGACGTCGGGTGCGCTACCGGATTTTTCCTCGAGGCCGCGCGGGCGCGAGCGTGGACGGCAACAGGGGTGGACGTCTCGCGTTACGCGACGGATGTCGCGCGTGGTCGCGGCTGCGATGCGTTGACGGGATCCATCGATCAGGCCGTGCCTTCCGGCCGCCGCTTTGCCGTCGTGACCTTGTGGGACACCATCGAGCATCTCGACGACGTGAAGGCGACCTTAGCCGTCGCCAGGGAATTGCTCTTGCCCGGCGGCATCCTCGCGTTGAGCACGGGAGATGCCGGCAGCGTGTTCGCGCGGGCGACCGGCGCGCACTGGCGGCTCTTGCAGGATCCGACGCATCGGGTTTTCTTCACTGAACAAGCGCTGCGTCGCCTGCTGGAGCGCGTCGGCTTTCGTGTAGCGGAGGTGTCGCGCCGGGGAAAATGGGTCAGCACCGCGATGATTCTTCACCACAGCAGCATCGGCGCTGCCGCGCATCTTGCGCGATGGTGCGTTCGCGCACGCGTCAATCCGATGGTCTACGTCAATCTCGGGGACGTGATGACGGTGATCTCGGTTCCGGCTTGATACCGTCTACGCTGTGGCATCCGATCTCTCTGCAAATGACGAACGCGGATCGAGCCGCGCAGCAAGTACACGGAGAGACTGAAGGCACACAGCCGCTGCAACGTAACACACCACTCCCGTCCAGAACGCGGCCGAAATGGACCACGCGAGGGCGATGCAGATGGCAAGAACGGAAGCGAGCACTGACGTCGCTCCGTTGAGTCCCCACAGCCATGGGAGAAGTCCGGCCGCGCGACCGCGCGTCGCCTTGATCCCCAGCGGGAAAGCCATCCCCATCAAAATACCGGGTGCGCTCAGCACCGCTACTGCAACCGCGATCCGGATCGCCGTTGATGAAGCCTGAGACAGCCGGAGCAACGCCGGCGTCACGAGACCGAACGCTGTAAGAACGGCCACCAGGATCCACAGTCGGCGCACGCCTTCCACATCAGACCGACCTGGCGGGATCCAGGCCGTCAGGTAGCTGCCAAGGCCGCTCGAGACCAGCAATGCGAAGAGGACGACCGTCAAACCGTATGTCGGGTGACCAAGAAGGATCATCAGACGCTGCATCTGCGAGATTTCTATCAGCATGAAACCCAGTCCCAATGCTGCAAAATAGCCGAGCAGCGGTTCCGCACCCAGCAACGCACGCCGGTCGCCCCGCAGCCACAACGGCACCGCGATACAGAGCGCCGTCAGAAGAATGACTGTCATGAGCAGCACGGCAAGCACGAAGACCGCCTTCATGTTGTGTGACTGCTTGCCGTAATCAAGTAAGCGCCAGTTCAAGACGTCGCGTAGCCGCAGCATGTTGAAGAAGAAGGGGCTGTCGTCGGTCGGTGCGCCGATCTTGACCGGATACGACGCCGTGACCTGACGTTCACGCGCGGGATCGAGCAGATCGACGAGAAGCGGGTCGTTGCTGTTCTGCGGCGTGATGACGATATCAAACCCAAACTCCCGGCTCCGCTCCTCGATCACCTCGCGGTCGTGCGGCGTAAAGGGGCTCCGGCTGACCAGGAGCGTTCCCACGCCATCGGGTAGTTCGGGCTTGTTCGCCAACTGCATGTTGCGCACGATGACGACGTGGTCCCGCGGGCGCTCGACACCTATGCGGCGGAGCGCCTCCGTTGCCAGCGTCGCCAGCCGGTACACCTCCGCGGGTCCGTTACGGAAGTACCACCGCGAGACGGAAAGCAACCCCTCGTCGCTGAGGCGCTGAAGAAAAATCGTCCAGGCCTCGGTCGTGTAGAGAGAGTTCTCGCTCAGCACAAATGCGCCCGCCGCAGTGGCAGCCCAGGTATCTATCAGCGAGATCTGGATGACATCGTAGTTGCGTTGCTGACGCGCGATGTAGCTGCGCGCCTCGTCATTGACAAATGTCACATCCGGCCGTCGATCGAGATGACCTGTGAAATCGCCGAACCGGCCGTTGACCGTCCGCAAGATGTCCTTGTTGATTTCGACGGCCGTCACGTGGCGCGCGCCGAAGAGCAGCGCTGAAAGAACATCGCGACCACCGCCCGCCCCGACGACGAGCACGTCCGGCTTCTGCCGCAGGTAATAGCCGATGTTCGTTACGTCGTAACGAAGGTGGGCCAACTTATCGAGGCTATCGTCCAGGCCGGTCATCACCGTGCCAGCGCTCACATCGATGTCCATCTGAAGCTGACGGACGCGCAGGTCCGCAGGCATCTTGGTACTCAGTCCCCAGCCGCTCGGCGTGACCGGTTCGTCGGGATCTCCGTTGACACGAACGCGCGAGTACGAGTTCCACTTCTCGTACAGCGGCCTGGCCTCAAAGCTGCCGCGGATGTAGAGAATTCGAAAAACAGGAAATCCCTTCAGAACAAAGACGAGATTGACGGCCGTCCAGGCTGCCAGGAGGACCACGCTTGCGGCTGCGATTCCTCTGAGCACGCGAGTGCCGGAATCGATCGACAGCATCAGCGCGCCAACAGACGCGAGGCACGCGACCACGAGCACCGCCGTCGGACCGTCGGTGCTGCCGATGACGGGAACGATCAGCAGGCAGCCGAGCGCCGCGCCACCGAGGTCCGCGGCGTACAACTGGCTGGCGCGAGCCGGAAATCTCGTGATGGCCACCGCAATCGCAATGCCGCTCGCAACGAACGGCACGGCAATCACCGCGTAGGTGAATAGAAAGCTGTAAACACCAATGACGGAAGGGTGAACGCGGAACGGAATGCTCAGTTGCGTGAGGAAGCTGAGCACGATCGCGATCGGAAAACTTGCGGCGCTCGCCGCCAGATCGCGGCGTGCAGTGTCGGGTCGAAAGACCTCCGGAAACAGATACACGATCAGAGCGCCGACCGTCATACCAAACATCGCGAGCGAAATCGCCACGAATGCGAAGTGATAGAACATCGTGACGCTGAAGATGCGCGTCAGCAGCACCTCGTACATCAGCGTCGAGAGCGCAATGAAAAATACGCCGGCGTACGTTCGTGTGCTGACCTTCTGCTCGAGAGCCGCAGTGGGATACGACATGTCCGAATGGAGGGAGGAAAGCTTGTATCATACGTGACGCGGAGGTCGGGTGTCGATACGATCATGGATACTGATGGCGCCTCTCGTCATGCAGGCTGCGGCGCCGCCACAGAATCAGGCCTCGTCCATTGTGCGGTTGATTGCCGAAGGCTGGACGCAGCTTGCAGCGGGAGACGCGGGCGAAGCGGCCGCACGTGGCGAACGCGCACTCCGCCTCGATCCGGTCAATCATCACGCGATCGATCTGGTCCTTGCCGCGTACGCAACGAATCGACAGGACACGCGCGCGTTGGATGCTTACGAACGCTGGCTGTCAGGATCCGTCGATGAGGACACCTCACTGCTGCGCAGCGTGGCGACCGCGTACTTGAATGCATTCGCGGCGAATGCCGACCCGCGTCTCTCTCTGCCCGCGCTTGCGGCGCTCGCAGCCAGCGGCGACACCGCTGCGCTCGCCGAACTGCGAAAACGGGCGGCGGCTGGAACGGCGCCGCCCGAAATCGATGCGGAGCTCGCACAGCACGGCGATGCGGATGCGCTTCAGCGGCTTCAGTCCGAGGTGACGTCCGGAAACCGCGCGGACAAGACGGCGTCCATCAACGCGCTCAAGAGCGTCGGTGGGCGCGAGACGCATGGCATCATCGCGCAAGCGCTTCACGATCCGACGCCCCCATCGCGAATCGCGGCCGCCACAGCACTCGCCGATCTCGGCGCAACGGATCAACTCCCAACGCTGCACGACGCCTTGTCGGATCCGGACCCTCGTGTCCGCGGAATGGTACAGATCGCACTCGCCCGGCTCCGCGACCCGCAAGCGGGAACGTCCGTTCAGGAACTCCTCTCCAGCCCTGTCGGCGAGATACGGCTGGTTGCAGTCAAGACGATGGCGCAGGAAGCTCCCCAGGGCCCGTGGACCGCGACGGCAGAAGCGCTTCTCCAGGATGACGACGCGCTGGTCCGCATCGATGCGGCACGACTACTGCTAGAGCACGACGTCCCGAGCGCCGGTGCCGCGCGGGAGACCTTACGCGCGGCACTCGCCGATCCAACGCCAGGCGTCAGGAGCCGCGCCGCCGAGGCCGTACGAATGTTGGTGACATCTGGCGAACGGATGGAGCCGAAAATACTTCGTTCCCTGCTCCGCGATCGCCTCCTCGAAGTCAGGTTGGAAGCGGCGCGCGCGTTGATGCGTTCTGGGACGCCTCGGTGAGGGCAGCCGAATTCAGCTTTACGGAAGAATTCAGCTTTACAGAAGAAAAGGTATGACTTACCCTATCGGCGCCCCCCTGCCGATCCGATACGTCTCCCGAAGGCCTGCGGCTCAAATTTCGAGGATGGTTTTGATGTCCCTGAACCACTGTACGCGGGTGGCCCTTATGGGCTTCGCTGTTTTAGCGCTGGGGCCTGCCTCAGCCCTTGGCCAGGCCGGGAGGGCGGGCGGAACGTTCAGCCTCGGCGGATCGACGTCTCCTGTAGAGAAACCGGACATTGCTTACGATTCTGTCAACGACCGCTACTTGCAGGTCGCGGGGAAGGGATTCATCGAGGCGCACCTGCTGAACGCCGTTGGATCGATCATCGGCACCTTCAGGGTGAACCAGAGTCTCAATTATGTACAGGCTCCCCGTGTCGCATTCGGCGCCAACGTCACACGGAACGGCGGCTACCTCGTGACATGGCACGAGACGGTCGCGAATACGTTTGGGCAACTCCGCGGCCGCATTTTCAACGGCGATGGGACCGCCGTTACCAACGACTTCGACATTGCGACGAGCGCCACTTCGTTGGCGACATCGACCGATTGGACGATGCCCGGTGACATTGCATATTCGTCACGGAGCGGCGTCTTTTTGGTCACGTGGGCCGGCAACAAGTTTTCCACGGCGGACGTGTTCTTCCAGCGGATCAATGTGGTGGGCACGCTGCTGGGGAGGAACACGCTGGTTTCAGCTGGCGACGCCCTCTTCGATCACGATCCATCGGTGGCTTACAACCCCGACCGTGACGAGTTCTACATCGCCTATGGCGTCTACACCGATGCGGGGAGATTCGGCTGGTCGGCGGGCCGGCGCGTACAGGCTGAAACAGGAGCGTGGGTCGGTGCTGCGCAGCAGTTCCCTCCGAGTGCTGTTACGTACGTCACAGCCACGACGTACAACGCCGCGGTTCATCAATGGCTGATCAGCTGGTCGACCGGATCCACGACCGTCTCCGGCATTTCGCTGGACGTGGACGGAAATCCTCTTTCTGCTACGACGGCGCTGTCCACGTTCTTTGGCGCCTACGATGCTTTAGATCTGGAGTACAACCCGCCCTCCGGCTCCTCATTGCTCGTCACGCACGGGAGCGCGCCGCGGAATTGGGAAGATGCGGCGGTCTGGATCAAGTCCGACGGCACGCCGTACGACAATGGCTTCTTCGTGACGAACACGGCTGATGTGCGTGCGCTGCGGGGAAATCCAGTAAACGACGACGGGAACTTCAATCCGCGCGTCACCGCCAGCACTGCCGAGAAGAAATGGCTCGTGGTGACGTCGAGCGTGTTTGCCGCAACGAACGCGCAGTTCGTGTCCACAGACGCGGCCGCTGGATCGGGCGGGGGCACCACGACTCCAACTCCAACTCCACCGCCGCCGGCACCACCACCGCCACCTCCTCCGCCTCCACCTACAGGCGGCGTGACGGCTGCAATCACTGCCGCGAAAGCGGACTTCAGCGGCGACCGCAAGCCGGATCTGATCTGGGAGCGTGACGACGGCTATCTGTCGGCGTGGAAGATGTCCGGGACCACATTGGTGGAGGCGGTGTCGCTCAACCCGGGACGCGTCTCCGATCCGGACTGGCGCATTGTCGGAACGGGCGACCTGGATGGCGACGGGAGACCGGAAATCATCTGGCAGCACATGACCAACGGTTCGCTCAGCGCGTGGTTCATGAGCGGCACCGCAGTGAAGGACGTCATGTCCTTGAATCCAGCCAGCGTGTCATCGAACGATTGGCGAATCGTCGCCATCTCCGACATGAACGGCGATGGGAAGGCTGACCTGATCTGGCAGCACACGGACGGCTGGCTCGCGATCTGGTTCATGAACGGCGTCAATGTGGTCAGCGATACGCTGATGAACCCGTCGCAGGTCGGCGGCGGGAAATGGCGAATCGTGGGCGCCGCCGACATGAATGGCGACGGCAAGAACGATCTGATCTGGCAGCACGCCGACGGCTGGCTGTGCGCCTGGTACATGAACGGCGCGACGCTCGTCGATGCCGTGTATCTGAGTCCGAAGTTCATCGCGGGGTCCGACTGGAAAATCAAAGGCGTCATCGACATCAACGGCGACGGGAAGCCCGATTTGATTTGGCAGCACACTGAAGGCTGGCTCAGTGCGTGGTTGATGAACGGGGTGTCGCTGACGGATGCGGTCTACCTCGATCCTTCGAGGGTGAACCCGGTTTGGACGGTGGTCGGGCCTCGGTAAGCGCCGCCACTCAGCTTCGCGGAATTTGTTCGAGGCTGTAACGGAACAACGACACGGCGACTCGGTGAGCATGGCAATGTTGGGCCAACTCATCGAGTCGCTCTTCTTCAATCCCCCGCACGCACACGATCACCTGATCGATCAGCCCGCCTGCCACGTACTCCAGGAGCTCGTCGTATCCGCCGAGCACTGCGTGGCCGCGAACGCGTCCGCCGAGCGCCCGCGGAGCGTCTGAGGCGAAGCCCACCATTCGCACCTGCCCGCCGCGCTGCGCGAGCAGCTCGTGCGCCACCAGCTGTTCGTCCGGGTCCGCGCCGTAGATGATGATCCTCGCGCCCGACACACGCCGCCGGATGTACTCGGTGATCAGCCGGAAGGACGCGCGCGAACCCATCAGCAGCAGCATCAGCAGCGCCGCATAGATGCAGCCCGATGATGACCACTGCGGTGCCGAGGGCGACCCCTTTGGCAAACACCACCGCATCCATCAATCCGAAGTAGCGCCACATCCCGCGATAGGCTCCCACCAGGAACAACGATGCGAGCTGCACGGCGATCACGACGGGGAGCGTCCGGAGAAACGTTGGGAAGAACGTCGAAAAAATGGCTGCCTCGAACCGCAGACGGTATGCCGCGTAGTAGGCGACGCACACGAGGCAGAAGTCCAGGGCGACTTCCGCGAACCGCCGCTTGTGCATGAAATCGATGATGACGGGCGTCATCGCGGCGGGCCGCGGCTCCGTCTCGTCGTAGACGCGCACCCGCGCCAGGTAGACGGCGAAAATCACGAGCGCGAGCACGAACGTGGCCGCCATCATGCCGGCCCAGTCGACTCCGAGCCAGCGGACCGACGCGCCGATTAATCCCGCGATGGCCGCGAGCGTCCAGAGGACGACGACGGCGGAGAACTCGGACAAGCCCATCGCGACCAGCCGGTGCGATGAGTGATCGCGCCCTCCCTGCGCCGGACTGCGTCCCGAGAGCAGTCGCAGCACCGTGACGAGCGTCGTATCGAAAATGGGAATCAGCAGCACGAGCACCGGCGCGGCGATGATCGAGAGAAGCCCCGACGAGGCCGCGCCGGATCCGGACGTGTCGACCGCGACCGTGGCCAGGGTGAGCCCGATGAATAGGCTGCCCGTGTCCCCCATGAAAATGCTGGCGGGCGGCCTGTTGAACACGAGGAAGGCTGTCATCGCTCCAACCATCGCGACGAGCAGTTCGCGCTCGGCGAGCGTCGCGTCGGTCCCGGTGTTCAGCGCCAGCAGCAGCGCCATGGCCGATATGACGCCAACACCGGCGCAGAGTCCGTCCATGTTGTCGAGCAGGTTGAGCGCGTTCGTGATGCCCACGATCCAGACCAGGGTGAGGATCGCATCGAGGGTCAACGACCGCGTCCAGTGCAGCCGGTAGCCCGCATAGACGAACACGGCGGCGACGACGATCTCCGCAACCAGCTTCGTCGACGACTTCAACCCAACCACATCGTCAACCAGGCCGAGCACGGCGATGGCCGCGCCGCCAGCGAGAACGAGGCGCAGCGCTCCCGCGGGTGACGCGACGAGGCCGTCCAGGATCACCACGGCTGCGATCGCCACGCCGCCGAGAAGAGGCGTCGGCTTCTTGTGCCAGCGATCCTCCTTTGGCCTCGCCACGCACCCGGTCTTCGCCGCGACGCGCTTCAGGAGGGGAATGAGCGCGAGCGCCCCGAGAAACGGCAGCACGAAATGCAGCAGCATCATGGCCGCGGGCCGTCCGACGCCGTCCGGTCGTTGAGCAGCAGGAGCGCGCGCATGCGCAGCGTCAGCCCCGCATAGACGAGAGGCCGCGCGAGGCGCAGTGCCGCGCCCGCATGCTTCGTGAAGTATCGATAGGCGCTGCGATGAAACGCGACAATCGAGGCGGGACTCGACCGGCTGCTGCGTCCGCACAGATGCGTGACCGATGCGAGCGGGCAATACACCGTGCGCCAGCCTGCCCGTTTGAGCCGGAAGCACAGGTCAGCGTCTTCCCAGTACAGAAAAAAGCCTTCGTCCATCCCGCTGACGGCGACGAACGCGTCGCGCCGGACCATCATCGATGCGCCCGACACCCAGTCGACGTCAACGGGCGCGGTGACGCCCGGCCGGGTCAGCACGTTCATGCGGCTGAGAGGGTTCCCGGGGAAAAAGCGCGTGAGCCAGCTCGCCCTCCCCGCAATGGATGTCGTGAAGCCGGGGAACCGCCGCGCCGATCCCTGGATGCTGCCGTCCCGATCGCGGACGAGCGATCCCGCGACGGCGACATCGAGGTGCGCGTCCATCCAGTCGATGAGAGTCCGGCACGCATCCGGCTCCGCCACCGCGTCGGGATTGAGGAGCCACAGATACGCTCCGCGTGCGAGCGCCGCGCCACGATTGATCCCGGCGGCGAAGCCAGGATTCGTCGCAATCGGCACGAGATGTACTGCGGGAAATCGCCGGGATACGGCCGTAGCGGCGTCCGCGTCGCTATCGTGATCCACCAGGATGATCTCGATCGACGATAGCGTCTGCCGCGCGAGCGACTCGAGACACGCCGTCAGCTCCGGATAGGCGTGATAGTTCACGATGATGACGGACGCCGTGACGTGCGGTGCGTTCAGCTCACCCGCGCCGATAGACATCGTGGGCCTTCTGATAGCTCTCGCGCGTGAGAGCCGCGGTGGTATCCCAGGAAAAATCCCGCGCGCGATCACGGGCGCGTGTCTTCAGTTCGAGCTGCCGGCCCGTGTCTTCCAGCAGCCGCTCGATGGCGTCGGCGATCTGCGGCATATCCAGCGGGTCGATCAGCTCCGCGGCAGCTCCGGCCACTTCACGCATCGACGACACACCCGACGTGATCGTGGGCACGCCGCACGACAGCGCCTCCAGTACGGGGATTCCGAATCCTTCGTACAGCGATGGGTAGACGAACACGCGCGCGCCCGCATATAACGCGGGGAGATCCGCTTCAGGCACGTACCCGGGCAAACGAACGCGGCCGGCCAGCGGCCGCAGTGCCGCATCGAGCTCCGCGCGGTGCCATCCGGGAGCGCCCGCGAGCACGAGCGCAGGCGTCGATGGACGACGCGCCGTGAGTATCCCATACGCCTGCAGCAGCCGCGGAAGGTTCTTCCGTGGCTCCAGTCGGCCGACGTACAGAACGTAATCCGCCGGCAGATCGTACCGCCGGCGCACGTCGGCAATGGCGGCCGGATCAATGTCTTCGCGGTACGCGGGAGAAACGGCAAGCGGCGTGACGTCGATGCGGTCGCCCGGGATCCCGAGCCATCGTTCAATGTCCTGCTTCGTGCTCTCCGAGATCGCGATCAGGCGGTCGGCGCGTCTCGCGCTCGCCGGAATCATTGCGCGGAAAAACAATCGTTTGATGAACGTGTGATGCTCCGGCAGCGCAAAGAACGTCATGTCCATCACGCCGACAACCGAAGCACACGGCAACGGCGCGAGCGGCCGCGTGTAGTGGGGAGAGTGCAGCACATCGAGGCGGAGCCGCGCCGCGAGCCGCGGAAGCGCCGACTGCTCCCAGGCGAGGCGGATGGGACGGCTCGGCAGCCGGATGCCGATGGTGGTGAATCTGGGTGCGAGGCGTCGAAGCTCCTGCGCGTGTTCGCGGCGTGCGAGCAGCCAGTACTCATTCTCGAAGTCGATGCGCTGCAAGGCGCCAACGAGCTCGACCAGATAAAACGCGACTCCCCCTTTGAGGCGCGGCAGCGCCGTGAGATCTATTCCGACTCGGACCATTCGAGTCTGCCGACTTCTACCACGGTTTCAAGCGCGGACCCAAACGCGAGCACGAACCAGAGAAATGACATGTTGTACGCGGGACTGCCGACCCAGTACACCGCAATCATCACGAATCCCATCAACGCTGCCGCCGCGAGCGTGCGCTGCTCCGCCGAACGGGAGCGCTGAAAGGCCGCACAGATCCGGCGGCCCACTTCGAGCAGATACCCGGAGAACGCAAGCGTCCCGATGACTCCGGTCGTGACGATCACAATCAGCAGAAAGCTGTAGAGGCGCGAGAAACCGACGTCCGGTTCTCCCTCGACGACAAACAGATACCGATCGACGAGTGCCGGCACGGATCCCGGGCCCACACCCACGATCGGATGATCTCCCACCATTCGCAGACCGGTCACCTGGGCCGAGAGGCGTTCAATAGCCGAATGGTCGCGCAAGAGCGCGAGTCGGCGCTCGTCGAGCAGCACGGGCCAGATCGTCAGCGCGATCGTGACGGCGACCGTGACCGGGACGATCCAGCCGACGTTGCGGCCGCGGCGCAGCAGCAGCCACGCGAACATTCCGGCGGCCAGCGGCGGAATGGCGGCGCGCGAGAACGTCAGCACGAGACCGACGGCAATCAGAAGGGACTCGAGAATCCATCGCGCGCGGGCCCGTTGCAGAATTCGCGCAAAAGAGAACGCCAGCGCGAGCGCCAGGTACCCTGCCCAGAAGGTCGGCTCGGGCGCAGAGCCGTAGGCACGTGGCAGCGCAATCCAGCTGCCGCCGCCGTGCCAGTTCAACGTATGCGCCTTGAAGTACAGATTGGAGGTCCGGAGCCATTCCGCATACGGCCATCCATAGACGACGGATGCGACCTGATAGACGGAGAGCAGTGCCCCGACGCACCCTGTCGCGATGAATGCGTCCCGCAGCCGGATCAGACGCGCGGTCGTCTGCATCTGCAGCGCGGCCATGAGCACCACGTAATGCGCTCCCATGTACACGACATTGGCAAGCTGCATCACGTTCGCGGCGAAGAGCGCGCTATCCTGCGAGCGCAAAAACGCCCAGCCCGCGGATACGCCGGCGATGAAGAGCCAACCGGCGAGAAACGGAAGCGCGCCATCGGTGCGGATGTAGCGTGCGAGGACGCCGGGAGCGGAGGCCACCAACACCGCCAGCACCGCCACGGTGATGTAGGGGAGAACGACAGACTTGCCCGCGAGCTGAAAGACTTCGAGATCCATCAGCGGCAGAGAGACGACAACGACGATCAACGCGCGATACAGGCGGGTTGCGGTCGCCTCATCGACGGCCAGGCGATCAGGCTCCAGTTCCGCTGCCATGTGCCACGGTGCCGTTCATTGGACCCATTCGGCCGCGCGCAAAATCAACGAGGCCGCGCAGCATCCAGGCAGGCCGCTGGAAGTCGCCGGTGGCGATCCACTTCAGCAGGTTCGCGGCACGCGTGACGGAGAAATACAGCAGGAACACGGCGTATCGCGGCCACGACGGCGCGTGTTTGCCCATGAAGTACGGGCGATTGCGGCTCGAATAGTAGACAGATATCGGAGACAGGGAGACGGGACCGGTCGCGCCCCGTTCGTAATGCCGCAGCCGCGCCGCCGGATTGAGAACACACCGGAATCCCGCGCGACGCGCGCGCACGATGAAGTCGGTGTCGTCGTAATACATGAAGTACGCAGCATCCATGACGCCGATTGCGCCGAAGACCTCCCGCGGCACCAGCAGACAGCACGTATCGGCATTGTCGATCTCCCGCGCGCCGCGCCGTGCTTCCATGACACCGCCAAAAAATGGCTCGCGCAGGCGGCCCAGCGTCCAGTCGAGCGCACCGGCATGGGAGTTGGACCGACCGGAGTCGTCCCAGACCAGGGTGTAGCCGCTCACCAGCACGCCCGGCACTGCAACCGCGAGGAGCTCCTCGAGCATGCGCGCGTCGGGAAGCGTGTCGTAATTCATCAGCAGCACGAATCGGTGCCCCCGGTCCAGACAATAAGCGATGCCCGCGTTGTTGCCGCCGGCGACGCCAAGGTTCGTGGCCTGTCGCAGAAGCGTCATGGAGGGAAATTCACGGCAGGCTTCCTCCGCCGAGCCATCCGTCGACGCGTTGTCCACGAGAATGACTTCGAAGTCGGTTACGGTCCCCGCATGAAGGGCGCGCAGGCAGTCGTTCAGGAATCGACTGCCGTTGTAGTTGACCAGCACGATGCCAACCGATGCGTCAGTGGTCATGCGCAGACCTCAGCAGGTTCATCGCGGCAAGCTCGCGATTGGCACTCTGCTCGGACGCGCCGGACACGGGCTCGGCACCGGCCCATTCCAGAAATTCTCGAACGCCGGATGCCAAGGGGACCTCGGGCCGATAGCCGAGGGCCAACGCCGCGTGGTGAAGATCTGCGACCGAATGGCGCACATCGCCGACACGATAGTCCCCTACGATCACGGGCGGCTCTGAACGCCCGGCAACCGTGACGATCAGATCGGCAAGTTCCTTGATGATGGTCCTCGTGCCCGCGCCGACGTTGACCACGTCGAACCCGCTCAGCGGCGCATCGAACGCACGCACGACCGCCGACGTCACATCGTCCACGTGCACGAAGTCGCGGCTTTCCTGCCCGTCCTCGAACACGCGCGGCGCGTCGCCGCGGCGCACCGCGTTGAAGAAGTGCGTCAGGATCCCGGTATACGGATTCGACAAGGACTGTCCGGCGCCGTAAACGTTCTGAAATCGCAAGGCGAACACGGGCACGCCGGTCGCCACACTGAAGTTGAACGCGAGGAGTTCCTGCGACAGTTTCGTCGTGCCGTATACCGATACGGGCGCCGTCCGGCTGCTCTCGTCGGTCGGAACGGACTGGATCGGTCCGCCGCAGGACGGACACGGCGGATCCCACTCTCCGCGGCTCAGACGTTCGGGCTCACGCGATGGCGGAAAGACGGGCCCGCAGTTCGCGCACGTATATCGCCCCTCACCATAGACCGCGCGGGAAGATGCGACGATGACGCGGCGGCAGCGTGATTCGCGCTGCAAGGCCTCGAAGACGCGCGCCGTGCCGGACACGTTCACGTCGGTATAGCGGTGCATCGCATACATCGATTGACCGGTACCGGTCTCGGCCGCGAGGTGGACGACGAGATCCGCTGAATGCGCAGCCTGCTTGACTGCATCGGCGTCGCGAACATCGGCGAGGCGGAGGTCGCATTCTGCGGAGATCCAGCCGGGCAGCACCGGGTTTGCGCCATGCACCTGCGCGACGAGCGCATCCAGAATCCGGACGTGCCAGCCCGCGGCGAGCGCCCGGCGAGCGAGCCGGCGGCCGATGAACCCGGCGCCGCCGGTAATCAGGATCGTGTCAGGCATCTCACATCACTTGCGCAGCCGGTAATACTGCACGACGCCGAAGTACTTGAGAAAGGTGCGCGACAGGAGATCGCGCTGCAACAGGTTCAGCGCGCGGCGGAGGCCGTGGTCAAACACCAGCCAGGGCACCAGCAGCGCCTTCCGCAGGGCCATCCACAGGTCGCTGCCGCGAAAATCCGCCACGGTAAGGCCCGCGGCGGCCAATTGACGCCGGACGGTAAACGGGGTCTGGAAGTGCTCCAGTTCTTCGGAGTGGTCCGCGTACGTCCATCGCTCACGGCCGCCATGGTGCACGCGATCGAAAATCAATTTGAAGACGCCGACGGGATTGAAGTAATTCGGCGTGCTGAGGACAACGTCCCCTCCAGGCGCCAGCGCCCGCCGGAGCTCGGACAGGCATGCCGCGACGTCCGGCAGATGTTCGATGACTTCGGTGATGACCACCTTTTCGAACTTGTCGCTCTGGAGGGGCAGCGACATCGCGTCGCCGACAACGAATAAAGCGTTGTCGATTGAGACGGCGCGGCGCTGCGCTTCACGGACCGCCGCGGCTGAAAAATCGATTCCAATGACCGCGCGCGCGCCTGACGGCAGGAGATGCTCGAAGGCAAACTGCCCCTGCGAGCAGCCCACGTCGAGGACGGCGCGACCGCGCACATCTCCGAGCATCCGCCGGGTGATGCGGAACACCGCTGGCAGCGACGTGCCGCCGGTCGTCACCTCGTAACGCGCACGCAGCCGGTCGGCGACTTCATCCCTGCCACTCGGCAGCAACACCAGAACATCATCGACGAGGGGGTACTCTGTTCCGCAGCCTGCGCAGACAACGTCGCGCGTTCCGGGATAGAGAACCGCGCGGCACGAGGGACAGGCGAGATACTCCGCGACCAATCGGCGCTTCGCCTCCGACAGTCCTCCCACCGGGACGGCTTCAGACACGTCGCCAGATTGCACGGAAGTAGGTCCGCTGGAACTGCTCATATCGAAAGCGGGAACACCAGTGATTGTCGAGCCACGAGACCAGGCTGGTCTCGTGGGCATTATATCGGCTGGCCTCCGCGAGGCCGAAGCCGTGCGGCATCAGTCGCTGCGAGATTGCGGACATGCTGATCCCGTCGCGGTGATAGTGAAAGTCGGCGAACGTCGTATCCTGAGCCTCCCACTCGCGATGAAGAGTGGAATCCATTCTGGTATGGCGCAGGAGCCGATCGAGACCGCGCGGAATGATGGACCAGACCCGCCGCAGCGCGAACGAGCTCCTCGTCATTTCGGTCCGATGGGCCGGTTCGTGCACCAGGTATAGAAAGCCGCCAGGCGTGATTCGCTGCGCGAGCGCTTCTAACGTCTCGAGGTAGTCAGCGAGGTGATGCGCCACCGAACTCATCGAAACAATCTCGAACTCGCCGGCGTTGCTGGCGAGGAACCCTTCGATATCACGCTGATGCACGCGATAGCGGCCGCGCCAGGCCGGCACTCGTTCGAGCTTCGAACGAAGCACGTCGAGCATTTCCGCGGACATATCCACGCCGTCGACTGTCGCGCCTTCCTCGAGGAATTGCACCGTGAGATTGCCTGTGCCGCAGCCGAGATCGAGGACGCGGCGTGGCGCTTCGGCGGCAAACGCGTGCACCATGCGACGAATATCCTTCGTCTGCAGCCGCTGCTCGAAGCTGTTGCGCATGTGCGGGTGCACGGTGTCGTACACGCGCGCCGTCATGCGGTGAAGCTGCAGGTTATCCGACAGAATGCGATCGCGTTCAGCCGCGGATGCCGTGCCCGTCGCCTTCATGTGCCAGATCCGATCAACCGCGTGTGGCCGCGACGGCCGATCCCGTCTCGGCCTGAGCAGGCATCCTAGAATCACGTCCGTTCGCAACGCCGGCGCCGGCCATGCCGAGCAAGGCCGCGCCCACACGCTCGCCTGACTTGCCGTCGACGCGGAAACACTGCTCGCTCACCAGCTGCGCGCGCGATTCGCGATCGAGGGCGGGGTTTTCCAGGTAGGCGTTGATGCGCTCGATGAGCTCCGTCTCGCTCGTCGCGACCCGGACGCCCCCAGTGCGCACCAGGTTCGCGTAATGCGTGAAGCCATAGACGCGCAGAACGGAGTCGGCCGGGTCGGGGCGACCGTAGCCGTCGAATCCGATATTGACGATCGGCGTGTCGACGATCGCGCTGTCGATGGTGAGCGTCGAGCCGGCATTCAGGGTGACATCTGAAAAACGCATCAGCGAGGCCAGATGGCGCATGTCGCGCTCCGAGACGTCCCACATCAGCGAGGCCGATTTCATCGCCGGAACGTCAAGGTGGACATGCGGGTACTTGCGGGCGATCTCGCGAAAGCGCTCCAGGTTCTCGGTGTGCGCGGTCCCCGCGCTGACCACCTGCGGGTGCACGCGAACGAGGATCTGGACCGCACAGCGGAACCGTCCCTCGACCGCTGCGCGCGCCAGGATTTCCGCGATATCGCCGTTGTATGGAAACAACCAGGGCGTCACGGTTCCAAACGTAATGAGCTTTCTCGAGGGATCGAGGCCAAGCTGACGAAAGAACTGGTCGCGCGAGCCAGGCTCGACCGGCCACGCATACACGTCGAAGTGCGAAACGCCCGTGACGTGGACGCGGGAGGCCGGATAATCATGGAACTCGATCGCCTCGCGCTTCATGATGTCGTTCCACACGATCAATTCATCGGGCACGGCCGCCATGTGGCCTTTCGAGGTCAGATTGTCCCAGCTGAGCACCACACACGCCGTGCGGACGCGAAAGCGCCGCGCGGCGCGCAGCAGGTGCGCATCCGCGGCAATGCTTCCGGGGGTCCCTGTAACGACGAGCGACGGCGCGTACCGCGCGAACAGAGGATCGTAATGACGGCCCGGGAAGAGCAGCGCCTCGAGCCGCATCCAGGCGCGACGAGCAAAGCGTACGCGTCCGAAGATGGCGTTCAGCGCCCGCACCGCAACGTATCTGGGACGGCGGCTGCGATGAAAGCGCTCGTTTAGCGCATGAATCGTGCGGTTCAGCCGCAGGTTCGCGAGCACGTACCGGCGAAATGCCGCCATCGCGTCCTCGAGCCGTCCCGTCTGCATGACCAGCGGCTCGATGAACACGCCTGGCCCGCTGAACTCGCGCCGGAAGTACTCGTCGTTGTGATTCGGAGTCAGGATGACGATCGTCGCGCCGCCGCCGCGCACGGTTTTGAAGACGTCAGTGCGCAAGAGATCGCGCGCCTGGAACCCGTGCGTAATGGAGAAGAAGATCGTCATCACCGGCCGGCCCCTGCGGCCGATCGCCGCAACGTCGCGGCGCCGGCCAGCCGCAGTTCGCGAATCACGTCGGGCACCCGCCGCGCGACGCGGACCGCATCGCGGCCGCTGTAGCGGCACAGTCGCATCAGCGCAACCAGGGAGACGACCGAAATCACAGCGCCAGTGATCAATCCGGCGGTCGCGGCGCCCACGATCCCGGCCTTTCGCGCCAGCACCCAGACGAGCACCGGTCCGAGCACGCCCGACACGGTCACGATGCGGCTCGTCAGAGCGGGCCGTCCACGCATGTTGAAGACGGTCCAGCACAGGCCGGCAATCGAGAGGAAGAGGGTGCTCGCATACAGAATGGTTGCCGGCAGCGGGAGGTTCGCATACGCGCGCCCGTACATCCATGGCAGCGCCACTGGAAACACAAGGGCAGCCCCGAGAATCAGCAGAATCGAAACGAGTGCCTGGAGAAAGAGACTGCCGATCACGAGGTCGCCATCGTGCCGACCCGCGCGCGCGCGATCGACGAGCAGGTTCTGGAAAATGCCTGTGTATGTGCGCAACGGCATCAGCCCGAACTCACGAAAGCTGATGGCGACCGCATACGCTCCAACGTCGCCACGCGGCAGCAGCAGCGTCACCAGCAGCAAATCGACGCGCCCGCTGAGCAGTTTCATGATTTCCGCCCATTTGATCCGGAGTCCGTAGCTGTAACATTCCCGCGCCGTCACGCCCTCCGGGCTGTCGGCGCCGATCCGGCGCAGATATGAGAGTTGCACGACCACGATCGCGACCTGCGCAAGCGCGACGCCGGCGATGAACCCCCGCCACGACGGGCCCTTCACCGCGTAAACCATCGTCACAGCAGCCAGCTGCAATGCTGTCATCGCGTTCGTGAAGGATACGTACGCGGCATAGCGGCCGCGCGCGAGAATGATGACGGGCAGCACGTTGGCGGCGGTGCCGCCGACCAGCAACACCACGACCATCGCCGAAAACCAGGGAGGTGCGAGCGCCTCCCGCACCGATGGACGAAACAGCGGCGCCGCCAGCACCACGACCACCGCCACGGCGACCGAGAACAACAGGTGGCGCGCCAGGATCCGCACCAGCGTCGGCACCGAGCCCGGCCGATGCCTGGCGTAATACGCGAAGGCGTTGGCCAGCCCGAGATCGTTCAGCTGCGCGATGAGCAGCGCCGCAACGCTGACCGTCGCATAATTCGCGAGGCTCTCCGGGCCGAGCAGACGCGCGATGACAATGCTGAGCGCAAAGCTCAGTGCGATGGATGCGATGGTGCCGGAAGCCATGATCCCCAGCTTCCGGCTCAGTCCAACGGACCAGTGCTGTGCGCCGCCGCTGATTGTCGTTTGAAGAGTCAACCGAGTGCCTTGCCGTCCATGACGGTCAGCGGCGACGCCTGGCCCAACACTCTGGCGGGAACACCCGCAACCACTGCGCCATCGGGAATCGATTGCGTGACCACACTGTTGGCCCCGACTACACAATTGCTTCCGAGCGTCACTCCCGGGAGGATGCACACGTTGATGCCGAGCCAGCTGCCGTCGCCGATGTGAACCGGTCGCGGCACATCAGCACCTTGATGCATCACGGGCCGGCCTGGGTCGCTGAAGCGGTGCCCGTGATCCGAGATGTAGCAACGGGCGGCAATCAACACGTCTCGACCCACCGTCACTTCACGAGCGACGGCGATCACTGCATCGGATCCAATGCGGGATCCTGCGCCGACAGTGAGTCGCCCGTCGGGCGTGGTCGTAAATACAGCTCGGCGCTGCACGACAACGCCAGGCCCGAGCGTGACGCGGTCGGCGCCTTCGATCATGAACCCGGACTCGATGTAGACCCCACGGAATGCATGCGTCAGCCGAAAGAACCATCCGGCGAGCCGGCGTCTGACAAAGAGCAGATGCATGCGCAGGACGTACCCGGCGCCGGCGCTCCGCGCGTTGGAGAGCGCCGTCACGCGCTACTCCAGTCCGAGCGCGTAGCGCTGCAGCGGTGTCCAGTCGGCCGCAGGCGCGAGCGCGCGCCAGTTGCTTTCGCGCGGACGATAGCCGAACCCCGAATCGAAAAACGCGACGTACGCGAGACGAGGGCGCTCACATCGGCTGCCGAGGTGATAGCAATTCTCGGAATCGACGACCCAGGTCGTGGCCGCGGGGCCCGTCAGCGCCGCGGCTTTGTCAAGCGATGCATACCGACCAACCTGTTCATCGTCCAGATAATGAGGAAGATATTCGGGAACTTTGCGCGACTCTTCTTTTGACAGCATCGTCAACGGGCCGTTCGCGGGCTCTACGTCGGTCGCGTAGACGAACACCTTGATAATCGCGAGATCACGACGATCGCGATGCCACAGCTGGCTGGCCATTGGACCAGCACCCATCGGCTTGGAGTAGAGCAACTCGACAGAGTTCAGGAAGGGCGCGCACCGCAGATAGGCGGCGACCAGTTTGAGCAACTGTTCGTCGAGCGCGAACCGCAGGAACACGGAAGCGGGCGTACGGTCCGCCGCTGAGAGCAGCTGCGAGAAGAAGGGCTTGTTTCCTCGCTGAGGAAGGGCCTCTGCTTCGGCCAGCTTTCGTCGAGAGGCATCAACGAGCTCGCGCACCAGGATCGGGCTGCCGTCAAACTGCACGAAACCTGTCTCATCGAGCGCGGCGAGGTATGGCGACTGCGCGCCATCGAGTCGTTCCGCGGCGCGTCTTCGCGCGGAGAATTCATGACGGTCGCGAAGAATACGGAATGGCCGCGACGATCGATCCATGTGGCGTCGCACGAGATCGCGCGCGAGCGTTTTGACGGAAGTGACTGACGGCATCGGTGATTACATCGCTCCGAAATTGGGCCGTGCCGAGCGCGGCGTCAACGCGAAGAGCATCAGCGCGAGCACCGCGCCGGCGAGTCCGATGGCCGTGGCCACCGCAACGTTGAGCAAGACGCGCGGCGTCACCGGACCGAGGGGCACGACGGGCGGATCCGCTACCTGGATGTTGACGCTCCGGCTCATCACATCCTTGCGCGCAGACTCGAACCGCAACACCAGATCCCTGTATACCTGCGACGAGAGCTCGTACTCGAGCTGCAGCTTCTCCTGCTTCAGCTCCGCATCGTACAGACGCGGAAGCAGGTCGCGCGTTGCCTCACGACGCAGGATATTGCGCTGTGCCTCGAGGGCAGACACCTTCGTCCGGCCAGTTGCCGCCTGATAGTCGAGGACTTCGTACACCGGATCGATATAGGGCTCCACCAGCGGCAATCCGAGCGGCGTGCTTTCTTCCGGCGGCTTCGACTCGACCGCATCCGGCACCGACGGCCTTCGCCTGGGAAGCGGAGAATTCATCCGAGAATCGGTATCACGACTGGCGGCGCGATTGCTCTCACGATTCGTCCCAGGAGTGGTCTGAGGATTAGTCTGAGGAACGGCTCTCTCCCGACTGTCGCGGCCCTCATCAAGGCGCGTCGTCAACTGTTCCGATGGTGGAGCAGGGGATGGCGGTGGCCGCCTCACCGTTTCCGCCTGCCGCCGGGCGTCCTCGAGCAGCGGACCTTCACCAACGGTCAGACGCGGTGCGGCCAACTGGCGGGACCGCGTTGCCAACTGTCGCTCGGCGACCGTTACGCGCGACTGCTCAGCGGCCAGGTCGGCCTCGATTTCGACGCCCAACGCGCGCTGCGCGAGCGCCGTCTGTGCGTCCTTGCGCAGCCGGTCGACTTGAGCGATCTGCTGATACGTCAAGAGATCACGCCCCGCCTTGTCCATCGACCGACGCGCCTCCTCCATCTGCTTCTTGATGAGGCCGCCCGTCAGCGCGATCGTGTTCTCAACACTCAGTCGCTGATTCAAGTCGATCCCCGACTGCACCAGGGTGGTGAGCGCCTGGGGCGCGATCAACGGCGAGGCGAGCCGAAGGCTCACCCGCAAAAACATCGTGTCGCGGATTTGCGAGATCTGAAGCCGTTCGCGTACGAGGATCTCGGGCGTCAGGCGTTCGGGATCGCCGTCCAGGTGAAACTGTCCAATGACGGTCTCGGCGACGCGGCGGTTCTCCAGAAGCGTGCGCGCGTTGGTCACCGCAGACATCTGGGCTCCGGGCGTGGGTTCGGACGCAGACACGACCAGCGTCGCGCTCGCCTCGTACAGTTTCGGCTGCGCGATCGACCACGCCAACCCCGCGATGAAGCACACGAGCGCCGCGCCGGCGATGATCCGCCAGCAACGGATGAGGATGTCGACGACCGTCAGATCCGAGGAGGCGCGTGACACGACGCGAGTCTCGTGCGACGCGCGCGCGTCGGTCGTCAGTGCCGGAAGGTTCACGTGTACTTGAAAGCTGTAACCCGTTGACGAGCGGTGAAATTATATCGAACCGTTCAGAAGACCGTCAATGCAATCGGCGCCCGATCAGCTGAGATACGCGTAGAGGTAATCCGCGCGTCCCTCGTGCTCGAGCGCGAGGCGCCAATGGGAATCGAAGCGTCTGTCGAGTAACGCGCTTCGCTCGTCTCCCAGGGGCCGCCCTTCGGTGAGCCAGCCCACGAAGTTCGAGAAGCCGAAGCGATGGCGATAGACGATGTCGCAGCTTTGAAACCCGGCGCGCGCCGCGGCACGGCGCAACGATCGATCTTCGAAATAAAAACGGTGCACCACGCGGTAGAAGAACTGGCGGTACGGTTCACAACCCGCCGCGAGCAGAATGTCGCCGCGATTGGGTGTGCTGATGAGCGCCGTGCCTCCGGGCGCCAGCAGTCCGTGGATGCCGTGAAGCAGCGACACGGGATCGGCGACGTGCTCGATGACGCTGAAACACACCACGAGATCCATGCGGCCGCCCCACGCTTCGCTGGCGCTCGCCACGTCGGGGAACACGCGATGACCGCGACCGATGAGCGACGCGTGATAACTTCGTGCCGGCTCGATGGCGATCGTCTCTTCAGCGTACCCTGCCAGGCCGTCGAGGAAGGAACCTCCGCCGCACCCGACATCGGCGATGCGCTTGTGCCGCACCGTCAGACGCTGCAGCAGAGGAAACTGGCGGAACTGCTCGTGATCGTGGCGTTCGAAGAAATGCTCGATGTCGGGTTGCTCGCCGACATCGGATCGATACGTGCCTTCGGCATAGTACTCCTCCGGTGGCTGCGCGGGCTCGACCAGCACTTCGACGAAACAGGCTCCGCACCGCCGCACTCGACCCGGCCGCTGGCGACCAAACACGCCGTCGCGGATTGGCCCGTCGTAGGCGTGGCTCCAGTCTGATTCGCCGCAGATCGCGCAGGCATCGCTCATCTCGCCTCACTGCGTCGCATCACCGACTCGACGTCCGCGAAGTCTGCGATTGTATCGATGCTGACGAATTCGCCGTCGAGCACCAGCGCGGTTGCGCGCTCTGGCAGAAGCGTCCGGTAATCGAGAATGGTCCTGCGCGTGAAGGCATAGGCGATGCCGTTGCGGTGATATACCGGCGTGAGCTGCTGGCGCGCAATGATTCCCTGTCCGCGCGGATCGACGAGCCGAAGCTGCCCGGCCTCGCTCATCGTGAGCTGCTTGAACGGGTGGTATTTCAGCGGGGTGGCGGAGACCGTCCAGACCGCGTCCCAGCCGCCGTCGATCAGCCGCTCAATCGTCTGATGCACGTGTTCTACTCGCCTCAACGGTGACGTCGGCTGAAGCATCACTACGACATCGTACTGCACGCCCGCCAACCGCTCCGTTTCCTGCAGCGCGTGCGCGAGAACGTCCCAGTCACCGATGCGGTCGCCCGAGATCTCGGCAGGGCGTAGAAAGGGAACCTCCAGTCCGGCCGCGCGGGCGATGTCCGCGATCCGTGGTTCGTCCGTGGACACGACCGCTTTGTCGAACCAGCCGCAGGCGCGGATCACGTCCGCGGCGTGTGCGACCAGGGGCTTTCCGGCGAGCGGATGAATGTTCTTGAGCGGCACGCCCTTGCTGCCGCCGCGCGCCGGCACGACCGCGAGGAGCGTCTGGCCGCTCAGCATTGCACAGCCGCTCGCGCGATGTAGCGGGACAGATCACGCAGGGAATCGAGCAATTCGGCGTCCTGCTCGAAATCTGCGCCGGCGCTCTGAACGCCGACGAAATGGCATCCTGCCGCCCGGGCTGCGTCGCGATCCGACAGGCGATCGCCGACGAACAGAATTCGTCCGGGGTCGATGCGCTCGGCAGACGCGATTCTCGCGAGAATCTCCACTTTCGTCCGCGGCCGTCCGTACACGCCGCGAAAGAGCGCCGTCCATCCCCTCTGATCCACGTAGCTCCGCAGCGTCTCCTCCGGCGTCGCGGAATTCACATACAACGGATAACGAGCGGCCAGCTGCGCCAACGTCTCCGACGCGTGATCCGTTTCCGCGCACTGCGGCAGCAGCGCGTCGCAGCGCTCGCTGTACGCTTGAACCGAGCGCGCCACGATCGTCGCGTGCTCCGCGCCGGGCAGCTTCAACGTTCGGACGATGGCATCGATGATGTCGGCGCGATCGCCCGGCCCGCCCGCCAGACATCGGTCAATTGTTGCGGAGGACACCGGCAGCGCGCGAAGTGCATAGTCGTAGGCTGCGCGCTTGATCGCGTTCGACTGCACCAGCACGCCATCGAAGTCGAACACGACGCACGCGACAGAGAATGCGCTCACGAGGCGGGCACCAGGCCAAGGCGCGTCTGCACCAACGTGAAAAACTCTCCGCCCGCGTGACCAGCCGGCATGCTCAGAAACCGACCCATCGCTTCCGCGTAAAAAAGCTGATGTCCCAGCCGGGGCAGCGCTTCGTCGATCGCTCGCGTGGCACCAGGCCATTTGGGGGCCCGGTACTCGTCGTAGACGATCGCGCCGTGAACGCGTGGACCGAGGAACTGAAGGCAGTCGCGATAACTTTCATAAAGATCCACGTCGAGATTCAGCAGGGCGATTCCGCGCGGATTGTCCGCGCCCCGCAGCGTGCGCGAGAAGAAGCCGGGCACGAGCGTCACCTGTTCGCTGAAAAATTCCTGCAGCTCGCCGTATCGAAAATGTTCCGCCACGTGCATGAGCGACGTGTCCGCCCACAGATCTCCGGCGACAGGACGACGGTCTGACGTGTCGGCTGCCGTGGGCGGCGGAAACCCTTCAAAGGAATCGAAGCCATACAAGCGGCGGGTCGAGCGCCGAGCGGCCATGAAGTAGCCGAGCATGTACAGGGTGAGGCCGCGTCCGACGCCGCATTCAACCACGTCCCCTGCAATGTGCGCTTCGTCGATTGACCTTAGGAGCGCCTCGAAGCCGACGAGCTTCTCGACGTATCCGCGGTAATACAGCGGCGGATAGTACTGAGCCAGGTACCGGGATGCTCGCCGCGCAGGCCGTGTCAGTGCAAAACCGCTGCGGCGGATCAGAGTGCGGATGAAGGCGCGCATCGATCAAATCTGATAGCGGCCCCATTGGTTGACGACCGTCTTCCTTGCTGAGCCCCGCTGATTAATGGTCTTGTCCTCGTAGTACGAGTCGTTGGCAAAGTGCGTCGTCGAGATCTCCTCGAAGATGACGCCAGTGTCGGTCCAGAACTCGTGCCAGACACCCTGCTGAATCAGTTGAATATCTCCGGGGTACAGCGTGCGGCGACGCCCCTCCACAACCATCTCGAGCACGCCGTGAAGGACCTGGAATGTCTCTTCTTTTCGCTTGTGATAGTGCGACGGGTGGCGCTGTCCCGGCAGCTGGATAACCAGCTTCTTGCAGTAGCTCCGGTTCACGCACGTCACCATCAGGATTCCGACTTCAGGAAAGCGGCCGATGCCGTAGTGATGCGAGAACTCGGTTTCGAACTCCGTCGGCAGAGCAATGCGCGCCTCGTTGAGCATCGCTTTGGCCGTATGGATTGCCGTGAACAGGACCTGCTTGTCAGGTTCTTCCGGAAAGTCGACATTCGATCTGAGTACCGGCGTGTCCTTGTCCAGCGGCTCGGCGAGCGAGAGCCCCTCCTTGAACTCTCCCGCACTGAGCTGGCCGGTCTCGCACGGCATCGCGAAGTAGACGTCGTCACGTTCGAGCACGACGCCGGCCTTTAACGACCGACGCGCGTACACGCCTCTCCACAGCGATTGAAGCGCGACGGTTTCCTCTTCCGGCGCAGACGGCCTGTCGATGGCGCCGCAAATCGCGCGCGCCTTCAACGCCGCTTTGATCCAGCGATCGATCTGGTCGGGTGTCGATGAATACGCGTTCAACTTGAACTCCTCCGTCTCGATACCGACGTGGCGCTCGAGAATGCGCGCCCCTTTCGCAATCGCCACCAGAACCGGATCGGAGTCGTCCGGCCGTTCGTGTGTCGAGAATCCGATGACCGTCCCCGGGTAGCGTCGGCACAGGGCGCCGATCTGGTTCAGTTGCAGGTGTTCGTCCGGCGTCGGATAGATCGACACGCAATGCATGATCGCGAAGTGCGTCCGCCGATGCTCGAAGAAGCTGACCAGATCGTCGATTTGCTTCGCCGACAGACCGCCGGTCGAGAAGATCACGGGGCGGTTCGCGTCTGCGATGCGTTCGAGCAGAGGCCAGTCCGTCGCCGAGCTGCTCGCCACTTTCAGGATCTCGATCTCGAGACGGGCGCAGAGTTCGACCGACGCTTCGTCGAACGGCGTGGCCATCGGCATCAGGCCGTTCTCGCGGACCGCGTGTATCAGCTGCGCGAACTCCGCCTCGCCAAGGCGCGTGGACAGGAACCGGCCCACGTGCTTGTTGACGGACGCGCCGCGATGCGCCGGATGAATGAAGGTGTCGAGCTCGCGAAACTGGAACTTGAGGGCGGCGCGAACGCCATTGGCGCTCGCCACCTGCGCGAGCTCGCGAATGATCCGCAAGCCGTGGGTCACACTCCCCTGGTGATTGTTCGCCAGATCGAATACGAACAAATCCTCGAGCGAGAGTTTGCTAGACATGCTGCTGCGATCGGATCGGCGCGCCGTCTCCGCCCTCGGGCGGAGCGAGATCGAGGGTGATGCGCGTGCCCAGTCGCGCGGTTTCGTGCGCGGCGCGGATCAACCGCTGCGTCTCCAGGCCATGCCTCAAGTCGATCGGTGACGGGACACCGTCGCGGCAACACCGTTCGATGTGCCGGAGCTCGTCAATGAAGTCGTCGGGACGGGTCTTGTGAATGATCCGGACGTCGTCCTCCTGATCCGGCCGCCGGAGAATGACGGCATCCGCTCCGGGTTTGCAGCCCAGTTCCGCGGGCAGCGTCACCACATCCTGCACAACACGCCCGAGCAGACCGCTCTCCGTCCGCAGCAGCAGCAGGCACAGCCGATCGTAGGCAGCGCCGTCCGACGTCGATATGTAATCCATGGCGGCCTGGACCTGGCGGACTCGTCCGGCGCCGGCGGCTTCAGCAAAAAACTGCCAGAGGTTCATCGCGTGCGAGTGCTCCCCCGCTGCACCGCCTCCTGCTTCCGAGAATCCCAGGTAGCTGTCGGCTGGCCCTGCAAGCCACGGGTGCGCCCGGAAAATTCCCGCCCAGTGCTCACGAAACTCTACGTCGATCGTGAGCGGACGGCCGACAACGCCGGCCGCGAGCTCACGTGCGATCATCTGCGCTGCGCGACCCACGACGTGGTCGTACCCGACGAACACCCGCGTTGCGGAGTCCGCCGCGCGCGCCGCGAGCTGTTCAACCGTGGCGGCGGGCGGCGCGAGAGGCTTCTCGATGAGAATCGCCACCGGAGACTCGCTGAGCGCGGCGAGCGCCAATGGGACGTGCGAGTCGGGCGGCGTGCCGATGATAACGAGATCGAAATGACCCTGCGCCCGATCCGGCGATAGTTGCGTGATCGCCTCGTCCCAGGCGCCGTACCGAGAGGGATACAAGTCCCGCCTCATCCGCTCTAACGCCGCCTCGCTGACGTCTGTGACGGTGACCGACCACCCGAGCTGGCGGGCGGCATGCGCGTGGTGTGTGCCTATCGAACCGGCACCAACGATCCTTACTGTGTTCACGAAGGCCTTCCGGCGGCCGCGTGGGATCAACCCAGAGGTTGAGTGGCCGCGTCCGAACTTGCGACGCGGACCAGGTCCGCATCAACCATCATTTCAACGAGCGAACGGAAATGCACCCGGGGCGCCCACCCGAGTCGTGTTCGCGCTTTTGACGCGTCGCCTATCAGGGTGTCGACCTCGGCGGGTCGCAGAAGCTTGGGATCGAGATGCACGTAACGCTGCCACTCCAGTCCTGCGTGCGCAAACGCGATTTCCACCAGATCCTGTACAGAATGGCTCACGCCGGTAGCAATGACGTAGTCCTCCGCCTCGGACTGCTGCAACATCAGCCACATCGCTTCCACGTAATCGCCAGCAAATCCCCAGTCCCGTCGCGCGCTGAGATTCCCAAGCGATAACGACTGCGACGTGCCGTGTTTGATGCGCGCGACGGCGTCGGTCACCTTGCGCGTGACGAACTCGACTCCGCGCCGCGGCGACTCATGATTGAAAAGGATGCCGGAGGACGCAAACAGCCCGTAGCTCTCGCGGTAGTTGACCGTGATGTAGTGGCCGAACACTTTGGAAACACCGTAGGGGCTGCGCGGGTGAAACGGCGTCAATTCCGTCTGCGGGACTTCCCGGACCTTGCCGAACATTTCACTCGACGACGCCTGATATATGCGGATGGACCGATCAACCTGCCGCACAGCTTCGAGAACGCGCGTCACGCCCTGACTATTGAACTCCCCCGTCAGCATCGGTTGTTGCCAGGATGACGGCACGAACGACATCGCCGCGAGATTGTAGAGTTCGTGCGGCTGCGCTTGCTCGAGCGCGCGGATCAACGAAAGCTCATCCAGGAGGTCGGCGGGGAGCAAAGTGATCCGATCCCGCAGGTGCGCGACGCGCCAGAGGTTGGGAGCGCTCGCGCGCCGAACGACGCCGAACACTTCGTATCCTTTGGCCAGCAGCAGCTCAGCGAGATAAGACCCGTCCTGTCCGGTGATTCCCGTGATCAGCGCGCGAGAAGGCATATGTCAGGAAAAGCTCGTCCGGACGTGTCGGGTAAGGCGTTCATTGTAGAAAACCCGAGGATCCCGGTCAAGGAATGCGCCGTCTCGCCACTACGATTCAGTGCTGAAGAGTACGCAATCCAGTGCTTCTCCGGCGATGTCGCTGCAGCATCGCCTCAGCATTTTTGGGAACCCCGTTACCACATCTCGACAGCCAAACAGCAATACGCCTGGGTACGCGTGTTGCTCAACCGTTTCGGCGCGGATGATCTGGAGGGGAAATGATATGAAAGCGGCACTCACCGGCCTTCGAGTGATCGCGCTCAGCGCAGTCACACTGGCGGTCGCAACCAATGCGTCGGCGCAACAAGTCAATCTGGCGGACGCTGATCCAGTAGCGAAGGGAGCTGCTGGCGAGCGTGCGGGTGTGTATCTGGATCAGGGCTCGCTGGGCGGTGCAGACAGCCGCAAGGATCTGATCATCGGTGCTCCGGGATCAGCGGCGACGCCGGGCACGGTGTACGTGCTGTTCGGAGGTCCCGTTCCGGTCGGACAGTTCGATCTCAGCGCCAGAGCCAATGTCGTCGTTCACGGACTGACCGCCGGCGATCAATTCGGCCGCAGCACCGCTGCGGGCAACGTCCTGAACGTCGAAGGCACCAGCCTTCGAAATCTTGTCGTCGGAGCTCCTGGCGCGCACGGCGGTCGCGGATCGGTTTACCTGTTCTCCGCGGGTTTCCCGACCCGCACCGCCACCGCGGCAGACGCGGTGTTGGAGATTGTTGGCGCGCCCGGCGACGCGCTCGGAACGGCGCTCGCGACAGCCGACCTGAACGGCGATGGTCATCGCGACATCGTTGTTGGCGCAGCTGGAACGAACCGCGTCTACGCGGTTTACTGGACCCCGGCGATGGGTGGTGTGCGCGATCTTTCCGTCCAGCCCGCAGACCTGACGATGAGCGGCCGCGCCGTCGGTGACGTACTCGTCGCCGGAGATCTGACCGGTGATGGACTCGGCGACATCGTCATCGGATCGCCGACGAACAATCAGGTCTACTTCCTTGCCGGGCGCCCCGGCGGCGGCTTTGCCGCATCCATCAACTTGGCAACTGACTCGGACGCAATCTTCTCTGGCGCCAACGGAAATGACCGTGCCGGCGCCGCTCTCGCCATACTCAATCTCGACGGTGATAGGAACCCGGACGGCACCGAGCGGTTCGATCTCGCGATCGGCGCGCCGGGTGGTGACGGTCCGTCCGAATCGCGCACAGACTCCGGCGAGGTGTACATCATCTGGGGCGGCGGCCCAATCGGCAGTCGCAGCCTCACGAACGCTGACGTCACGATCTACGGCACCGTCGCCGGCGCGGCGCTCGGCAGCCAGATTTCGGGAGGGGACGTCAATCGCGACAACCCCGATGATCTCGTGACACTCGCACCCAACGCGGCACCCGGAGGGGAGCTGGATGTCTACTATGGCCGCGCCCGATCGAAAATCGGCTCGGCACGTCCCGACGGGCGGCGGGAGGTCGATCTCGCCGCGGCGGGACAACTGAATCGGCGCGTTCTTGGAGACAGCACCATCGGACCGATTGGGACGTCGAGCGTCTTCGAGATCACGGGCGAGGGATCGCGCGACATCATCGCGAGCGTCCCGTCAGCGAATGCGAACAGCGGCCGCGTGTTCTACAGCATCTCCCCGAGACTGCGGGTGACGCCGGGCTCGCTGACGGTGTTCGTCAACCGCGGGACCCGCCTGACCGAGTCGCTGCAGATCACAAATCCGACGACGATTCCCGTCACGTGGGCGGGTTCCACGGATACAACGTGGAGCAACGTCGGCCCGCTCACCGGGACGACAACCGTGCTTGCGCCTTCGCGTCTCGACGTGAGTGTCGACGCCTCGACGCTCTCACCAGGCCAGACAACTACGAACGTGTTCGTCAAGTCCACCAGCGCTGACGTGGCGATCACCGTCAGGATTCCGGTGACGGTGACGGTGACGGGTTCGCAGATCACGATCGACACCCCGGCGGCGAGCGCACATGTCCCGTCCGCGTTCACCATCGCCGGATGGGCGCTCGACACGACGTCGGCGAGCGGGACGGGTGTCGACGCGATACTGGTCTACGCCGATCCGAATCCGGGCTCCGGGGCGGCGCGCCAGTTCCTGGGCGCCGCGACATATGGCGTGTCGCGGCCCGACGTCGCAGGCGTGTTCGGCAGCCGCTTCCAGAACGCAGGCTTCTCGTACAGCGCTAGCGGCCTTCTCCCTGGGCCGTATCGACTGCTGGTGTTCGCGCGAAATACCACGAGCGGCACTTTCAACGCCCTGCGTGAGGTACTGGTAACGGTCGACGGCGTCACGCCGCCACCGCCGCCCCCACCGCCGCCCCCACCGCCGCCCCCACCGCCGCCTCCGCCTCCGCCAACGCACAATCCTGCTGACTTCGATGGCGACGGGCGCATGGACTTGATCTGGCAGCATGGAGCGCTCGGCTGGATCTCGGCGTGGGAGATGAACGGCGCAACGCTCAAGGATGCGGTCCTTCTGAGCCCGTCGCGCGTGATGGATCCGAATTGGGTCATCGTCGCGAGCGGCGACTTCAATGGCGATGGCAAACCGGATCTCGTCTGGCAGCATCGCGCGCTCGGCCTGATATCGGTCTGGTTCATGAACGGGACGACGCTCATTGACGCCGTGCTCGTCAATCCCTCGCGAGTAGCCGATGTCAACTGGTGGATCGTCGGCGCAGGAGACATGAACGGCGATGGCAAGACCGATCTGATTTGGCAGCATCAGACGAAAGGACTCTTGTCAGTGTGGTTCATGAATGGAACGACGCTCATTGACGCCGCGTTGCTGTCGCCGTCAACGGTGCCGGATCCGAATTGGAAGGTTGTTGGCGTCGCAGACATGAACGGCGACGGCAAACCGGACCTCGTGTGGCAACACATTGCGGCCGGCTGGCTCTCGGCGTGGTACATGAACGGTATCAACCTCATCGATGCCGTCCTGCTGACACCAAGTAGAGTGCCGCCCGTCTGGCGCATCAAGGCAGTGGGAGACCTCGATGGTGACGGCAAGCCCGATTTGATCTGGCAGCACCAGGACGGCTGGGTTTCTGCGTGGTTCATGAACGGGCCAACGCTGCTGGACGCGGTGCTCCTGAATCCCAATCGCGTCGCCGATCCAAATTGGCGCATCGTGAGTCCCCGTTAGGCCGCGTTCGCTCGGAATGGGGGGGCCTTGGTGGCACCCCCCACTTTTTGTAATCACTCGCGCGGATTTGTGTTTCACTGAAGTCCGGCAGGAAGACGTGGCGCAGCCCGGAAGCTTTTTCTGAACACTCCGGCGCCTCACGGATTGCCACGCATGGCACTGCACTTGCGTTGGCACGGCGCACCCCTCCGAGGTCTGACCATGCGCTGTTCACTCCGGATTCTTTGGGTGCTCGTTTTCGTGTGCTGTCTCGCCCAGCCATGTCTCGCTGGTCCGACGACGCTCGTGTGGGCTCCCAGTCCGGATAGCACGGTGACGGGCTATATCGTCAGCGTCGGCACTTCTCCTGGTGTCTACACGCAGACTTTCGACGTCGGTCCAACAACAACGTGGGTGCCGCCGGCTCTCTCGCCCGCTCAGACGTATTATTTTTCGGTCCAGGCCTACGACCAGTTCGGAACTCGCAGCGACTACTCGAACAGTGTCATCCTTCCGGCGAATGCGCGGCTGGTGCCGGACTTCGGCACCGACGGGACAGCCGACATCGTGTGGCAGCATCCGCAAGGATGGCTGTCCGTGTGGCACATGCAGAAGGAGCAGCTCGGCTCCGCGGTGCTGCTGCAACCGGCGCAGGTCACCGATCCCAACTGGCAGGTGGTCGCCATCGCGGATATCGACGGCGATGGCAAAACGGACCTGATCTGGCGCCATCAGACATCGGGATTGATCGCGGCGTGGCTCATGAACGGTACCGTCCTGCAGCGCGATGTGCTGCTGACACCGTCAACCGTGAGCGATCCGCGCTGGAAGATTGTCGCCACGGCAGACATGGACAACGACGGCCACGTCGACTTGATTTGGCAGCACGATGGCGGAACGGTGGCCGCGTGGCTGATGAACGGAACGGTTCTGAAAGACTCCGTGCTGCTGTCTCCATCGTCGGTCCCGGCCGGCACGTGGCGCATCGTCGGCGCTGCTGATCTCGATCAGGACGGCAAGGCGGACCTGTTGTGGCAGCATCCGGACGGATGGCTCGCGGCCTGGCTGATGGATGGCGTCGTCATGCGGGACTCGCCGCTGCTCAATCCTCAAAAAGTCGGCGGCGGCACGAGCTGGGCGATCCGTGGTGTCGCGGATTTCAATCAGGACGGCCGGCCCGACCTGCTCTGGCAGCATGTCGATGGATGGATTTCCATCTGGTACATGGACGGTCTGTCTCTCGTCGATGCTGTGTTGGTGAATCCCTCGCGCGTGCCGCCCGGGACGTGGAAGATCGTCGGTCCCCGCTAGCCTCCACCGGCGATGCGGTACTATGGACCGCATCCTGCCGATGCACTCCGTTGGTTTCTGCAAACTCCCTGGCGGCGGTGGCATAGACGATCGTCGCGGTAGCTGCCCGGATTCCGTTTCAGGTGGCGCTCCGCCCGCCCGTCAGTCCAGTCTGGATTCGGTTCTCTCTATTTCTCGCGCTCTGCGCGGCCTTCAATTTTCCTGGGACACGAAGCAGCTTCTGACCCGGGAGCAGTCACGCGTTATCATTTCGATGTGTGCCTTTATTCCCGGCGCGTTCATCTGTCTTCGACAGTGAACACGCAACGGTGATTGTTCCGCGCGATCGAATCCGACACCTTGTGGCGGCGGCCGGGTGGATCACCGTCATCCTGCCACTGGCGGTCGTGCTCCTGTCCGCCGGCCTCTCGCCAGCGAGCAACTGGACGGTGCGGACGACGCTTGCCGGATTTTGCATCCTGGCAATCGTCCGACCGGATGCTGCCCTTCTCGTCACTACCGCGCTCGTCGGTTTCGGGATCATCCTGTCTCACCTCGCCGGCGTTCCACTCCTGCGTGTCACGGAGGTCCTCGTCGTCGCGTCCCTTGCCGGATGTTGCGTCAGGGCGCTTCCGCACGGCACTCCCTTCCGGCATGCGCTAACAGACTGGATCTCCGTACCGATCGTGTTGTTCGTGATTACTGCCGTCGCGTCCACCGTGGTGTGGCTGCGGGTCTACCAGTTTGAAACGGGATACGCATCGGCATATGTCCAGGCGCTCCTGCACCTCGTCAGCCGCGACTACTTCGTCCAACCCGGCGATTTCGCGGTGCTGGTCTCGACCGCCGTCATTCTCGAAGGGCTCGCGCTGTACGTCGTCGTCGCGGCGCTTTGCCAGGTGGACGCCACGTTCTTCGAGCGAGCGCTGCGCATGCTGACCGCGGGCGGCGCCGGCCTCGCAGTGATGAGCGCGGTTCGGCTGGCGGAAATCCTGCTTCGCAATCCGGGCGCCATCGGGGCCATGCGCGCCACCTCCTACGGGATCCGCATCTCTCCGCAGATACCTGACTACATCGCTGCTGGGTCGTACTTCGCGCTCTGCTGGCTGGTGGCACTGGGCATCGCCATGGCGCCGTCCCGAAGCCGGCTGGTCTGGCTGGCGGCGGGTGTGCCTCTGATGGCTGCGCTTTACCTCACGGGGTCACGGTCGGTCATTGCTGCCGCTCTCGTAGGCCTCGTGGCCCTGGTACTTATCGTTGTGCGGCAGAGGGCCGCCGCGGCTCGAGGTGTCGTCGCCTTTGCCGTCCTCGCGGTGTTGGTCATGCTCCTCAGTTACCAGTGGATGATCGGCCGCGATGTCGCAGGAGAGATGGCGCGGCGATCGTTGACAGTGCGCATCGAGCTGGTCCGAACGGGGTTGCGTGTCATCGCAACACGACCGCTGTTCGGCGTTGGCATCGATCGATTCTATGTCCTGGCCGGAGACCTCGCGTCGCCCGAGCTGCACGCCCTGTGGGCAGGGCGCATGCACCCACACAACGATTTCCTCCGCTTCGGCGGGGAGCTGGGCCTCGTCGGCCTCGGATTGTTTCTGTGGATCCTGACTGCGGCGGGCAGACGAATCTTGGAGGCACTCCGGAGGACCCGCGACGCCCGCCTCGCGGGTCTCGCTGGCGGACTGCTCGCGTTCCTCGTCACGAGCCTCGTTAGCAATCCCCTCATGGTGCCCGAAGTGTCGTACGTGTTCTGGATTGCGCTCGGGCTGGCAGTCGGGCACTCTGCGAGACTGCAGGCACCGGGTGTCATGTCCGGATCCACCGGGCCACGGAGCCGTGTCTTCCAGTTGCGGTGGCCGATCGCGGTGCTGCTCGGGGGCTTGCTGGTCTTCTCGATTCCGTCGCGCGCCAGGAAGGAACTCGCGAGCGTAAACCTCAGGGGACTGAGCTACGGCTTCTTCGAATGGGGCATGGAGGCGGACGGCACGCCAGCTCGTTGGTCTGGTCCCCGGGCCACACTATTCGTTGACGGAGGCGCCCAGCTGGTAGAAATCCCGTTGAGTGGCGCAGCACCTTCGAGCCTCCTCCAGCAGGTGGAGGTCCGGGTCGATGGACGGGTGGCGAATCGCATTGCGGTCGGTCCCGAGCGGCAGCGGCTGCGCGCGCTGCTTCCCGCTGGTGCCTCGACCGGGCCTCACCGCATCGATCTCATAGTCTCCCCGTCCTGGGTGCCCGCCGAGGTGATTCCCGGCAGCCAAGATCGGCGTGTGCTTGGCGTGAAGGTGGGAGAGATCAAGGTGATCATGACTCCCAACCAGAGTCGCTGAAGCCCTCAACGAATGTGTTTCTCGGTGCCGGTGAGCGTGAGCCGGGCGGGGTGCATCGGCCGCCGGAGCTGTCGGTACGGGACACGTCAGGCCGCCTGGATGTGATGGGGGGTAGTCATCGAATCCTCATGAGCACGATGTGATCCGTGTGTCGCCGATGATCGATTCATGGGTGAAGGCTGCGCCGCGAATTCAGACACGTTCACGGAAGTCTCCGCTGTTCCTGTCGTAATTTATATCCTTGAATTATCGCATCGCGCTGTCACAGTCGCTGATGGTTACGCATGATTGAACTGGACACTCTCGTAATCGGCGCCGGCGTCGTCGGTCTTGCAGCTGCCGCCGAGATTGCCCGACGGGGCCATTCCGTCGCGCTGGCGGAACGGCATCCCAAACCCGGAATGGAGACGAGTACGCACAACAGCGGCGTCATCCACGCGGGCATCTACTATCCTGCGGGCACGCTCAAAGCGCGGCTCTGTGTCGAAGGTGCGCGGCAGATGTATGAATTCTGCTCCGAGCACTCGGTACCGCATGAGAAATGCGGCAAGTTCATCGTTGCGACGACGCAGGAGGAAATCAGCACTCTCGAAAAGTTGCTGGCAATGGGGCTCGGCAATGGCGTGACAGGGCTGCAGATGGTCGACCCGGCGTTCATAAAACGGCGCGAACCCAACGTGCGCGCGGTAGCGGCGATCTGGTCTCCCGAAACGGGCCGTCTCGACGCATCATCGCTCGTGCTCGCGCTGCGGCGTATTGCGGATGCGCGAGGAGTCATGCTCGTCACGGGGACAACGACACATGGAGGAGAGACCCTGCAGGATGGATTCGACGTGCGGCTCGGAGACGAGCGAGTCGCGGCGCGGACGGTCGTGAATGCCGCCGGACTCTACGCGGATGAAGTTTCTGCAGCGTTCGGCGGCGAAGAGTTTCAGATCTATCCGTGTCGCGGAGAGTACGCGGAACTGCGGCCGTCGAAGCGAAACCTGGTACACGGCCTTGTCTACCCGCTGCCGCACGCCGCGGGACACAGCCTTGGCGTCCACCTGACGCGAACGCCGACCGGCAACCTGCTCGTAGGTCCGACCGCGCGATACCAGGAACGCAAAGATGACTACGAGACCGACCGATTGCCGCTCGAAGCGTACGTCGAGTCCACGAGAGCCCTGCTGCCAGGAATTGAGCTCGCGGATCTGCGGTACGGCGGCAGCGGAATCCGGCCGAAGCTGTGCGGACCAGAGCAGCCGTTTGCAGACTTCCTGATTCGCCCCGACAGACAGGTTCCCCGTCTGATCCACGCAGCGGGGATCGATTCTCCCGGTTTGACCTCGAGCCTCACGATTGGCGCGATGGTTGCCGGCCTGGTGCAGGAGATTTTGTGATGGGCTGATTCGATTTGGTGATTCCGCCGCACGCGCCAACACGCGTGTCATTAAAATCACGGCCGGTAGCCGGTGCGAAGCCGGATCACTAAAGTACCCGATGACTACATCGTCACATCCAGATATCGCCGCAGAGCATCGTCCCAGCGCGGCATGACGAAGCCGGCGCTCGCGAGCCGCGCATTCGATAACGCGCAGTATTGCGGCCGCTTTGCGCGCATAGGCACATCTGCGACGCGCACGGGAACGAGCTCGGCCTGGAGGCCCAGAATCCGCGCGGCCTCCTGCGCCAGCGCGTGCCACGTCGTCGCGCCGCTGTTGACGGCGTGATAGATGCCGTGCGGCGCGCGCGTGGTCAGTAGCATCCACGTGGCCTCGGCGACGTCGACCACGTAACTGGGACTCACCGTGCGATCGACGAATACAGGCGACGGTGTGCCCTCCCGCATCGCCGCCACAATCCGATCGATGCTGCTGCGCCGGCGCGCTCCCCCGAACAGACTCTCGACGCGCAGCACGTAATGCGCGGGCGCGTCCGCGGCAAACCATTCACCGAGCAGCTTCGACACTGCATAGACGCTCTGCGGCCGTGGCGGGTCTTCTTCGGTGTACGGGTTCAACGCCGTCCCATCGAACACGAAGTCGGAACTGTAGTGCACGAGCGTCGCACCGCTGGCAGCCGCGGCACGCGCGAGCGCGAGCACGCCGAAGCTGTTGCCCCGGAGCGCATCCATCGCGCCATCCTCCGCGCCATCGACGTCGTTGTATGCGGCGCAGTTGATGAGGACGTCGGGCCGCTCCGACGACACCACGCGCGTCACGGCGGCAGCATCGGCGATATCGAGCGTTGCATGGGTGAAGGGATGCACGTCGGCACGCGACGAGAACACCTCGGTGATGGTCGCGCCGAGCTGCCCTCCGGCGCCTGTGACCAGGATTCGCATCGATCTAAGACATCGCGCTGCGGATGACGTCGACCACGAGGCGCTGCTGCTCTTCCGTCAGTTCGCTGTAGATCGGCAGCGCGAGCGTCTCGGCCGCCGCCGCCTCCGCCCGGGGGAAATCGCCGGCGTGATGTCCCAGCGGCGCGAAGCACTCCTGCAAATGGAACGGGACAGGATAATAAATCTCAGTACCGATGCCCGCCGCCCCGAGTCGCGCACGCAAGCTGTCGCGGCGCGCAACTCGGATCGCATATTGATTGAAAATGTGCTCGCGATCGGCGGGGCATGTTGGCAGTAGAACGGTATCGGTCAGTCCCGCAGCCATGAACAATCGTTGATATCGCTCGGCATTTCGCCGGCGCATCGCGCTCCATTCCGCCAGGTGCGGCAACTTGACGCGCAGCACCGCGGCCTGCAGCGCATCGAGGCGGAAGTTGCCGCCGACGCGCTTGTGGAGATATTTCCCGCCTACGCCGCTTTGCGGCTTCGGCGCGGCCTCGCCGCCCTCCCCGCCGGACTCAGCGGGCGCGGAGGCGGGCAGCTCGGCGCCGTGGTTGCGCAGCAACCGCATCTCGTGCGCCAGCGCGTCGTCGTTCGTGGTGACGAACCCGCCGTCGCCGAACGCGCCGAGATTCTTGCTCGGAAAGAACGAGAAGCACCCGATCGTGCCCATCGACCCCGCCTGACGTCGCTGGTAGGTCGCGCCGATTGCCTGCGCGGCATCCTCGATGACGGCTATTCCGGCGCGCCGCGCGTCCTCGAGAATCGGATCCATGTCGGCGCAGAGGCCGTACAGGTGCACCGGAATCACCGCGCGCGTCTTCGGCGTGAACGCGGCTGCCGCTGCCGCAGGATCCATATTGAACGTGACCGGATCGATGTCGACGAGCTTCGGTGTCGCGCCGAGCCGGACGATGCATCCTGCAGTCGCAAAGAAGGAAAATGTGGACGTGACGACCTCGTCGCCCGGACCGATGCCGAGCGCCATCATTGCAACAAGTAAGGCGTCGGTGCCGGACGACACGCCGATCGCGTGGCGAACACCCACATAGTCGGCGAGCTCGCGCTCGAGCCCGTCGACTTCAGGTCCACCGATGAAACGCTGACTGTCGCAGACGCGAGTAATGGCGGCAAGCAGATCGGCGCGCAGCGGCGCGTACTGTCCCTGGAGATCGAGCAGCGGAACGAGCATCCTATGGACCCTTAGAGGGTTCTTCCAGGTTCCACGGGTTCCACAGGTTCTCGAGTTCTGGTTCCCGGCGTTCTAGCGTTCTAGGTTCCACGTCGTTCTACGTTCCACGCGTTCTAGGTTCCATAAAGCGTTCCCGGTTCACCATAGGCGTTCTCGGTTTCACGGTCCAGAACAACTGGAACCCAGAGCAGCTGGAACCCAGAACACTTGGAATCAGAACGATTGGAACCTGAGGAACCCGGGAACTCTGGGAACCCTGTCACACCGCGCTCACCGCATCACGATCTCGGGGGCGCCCCAGAGCGGCAGGTCGTTGCGCGCGTCCGGACCCTGCCCCGGCGCGCTCTCGCGCGTGTTGAAGAGAATTTCCATGTCCTGTCCCGCGTAGGCCGACAAGTCGACCATCACCGGAATCCACCGCCGCTCCGAAGGGTTCTTGAACGGATTCACCGTTTGCGTGAAGAGATCTTCGTACGCCCGGCCATCCGAGACACCGACGTAGAAGTACACGCCATTCCCTTCCTTCTCCCATGCTTCCGGCTTCAGGCCCAACGCCACCTTGAGCCATCCATCGTTCGGGACACGCACGTGAAAGTGCAGGCGGCCATTCGGGGGCGCCGAGATCGCGCGCTTCCTCTCGCTGCCCAGCGTGACCTCCTCCAGCGCGAACGGCTTGCCATCCTTCTGCGCCTGATCGTACTGCGTGAGGAGATCGATTGGATGACCACGATCGCGGTGGAACAGCCACCAGCCGGCGATGATGACGACGAGGATGACGATGGCGGTGAAGACCGCGCGATTCCCCTTCATGGCGCCTCAACTGCCTCCACAAAAGGGCCAATCTACCACAGTCAGCGCCTTCGTTCCTTCACCGCAGCGCGCGTTTCGCGCTCCGTTTCACGGCGCTTGATGGTCTCGCGCTTGTCGTGCGCCTTCTTGCCCTTCGCCAGGCTGATAGCTACTTTCACGCGGCCGTTCTTCAGATACATCCGCATTGGCACGATCGTCATGCCGCGTTCGGTGGTCTTGCCAATCAGCTTCCGGATCTCCTGCCGGTGCAGCAACAGCTTGCGCCGGCGCGTCGGATCGTGATCGCTGTACCCGCGATTGCGATACGCGCTGATGTGCACGTTGTAGATCCACACTTCGCCCGCTTCGATCCGCGCGAAGCTGTCGCGCAGGTTGGCCCCTCCTTCGCGGATCGACTTCACCTCGGTGCCGAGCAGCGCGATCCCTGCCTCGAACGTCTCGAGCAGGTGGTAGTCATGGTGCGCTTTCCGGTTCTCCGCGATGACCTTTTGCGCCTGCTCGCGCTCGGTTTTCATGAATCAATCTCGATCGGCGACTGTCGACTGCAGACCGCACGAATCACAGATTTGCGATCGCGGATTGACGAATGCTCTTCAATCATCAATGACTCATCTGCGGTCGCCATCGCTAATCTCATCTCATTCTCTCCGCCAGTGTTGAATGACGAATCGTCCTTTGTGCTCGACCTTCGTGAGGCGCAGCGGCGGCAGCGCGACGGACGGCGTATCGCCGCGCGCGACGAGCACGAGTCCCGAGACGCGCTGCTCCTCCATCTTCGCACCGAGCTGGCTCGCGCCGGGCGGCGTATCCGCCAGGAAGATGATCTTGCGGAAATAGAGCGGCATGAGCAACTGCGCCGTGAACATGTCGTCCGACACGACGATCCGCTCCGGTGCGGATGCCACCGCCGAGACCGCAGACGCGTCGTCCCGATTCCTGGCGACGTATGCCGGAACGGTGCCGCACATGTGAATGGCGGCCGTCATCGCGACGAGCAGGACGCCGATGTGGCCGATCCACCGGTCCGTCCGCGCGGCGGCACCGAGGTAGTCGCGAATTGAGGCGATCGACGCCACCGTGAGCATCGGGAACAGGGGCAGCAGCAGCCGCGGTCCGAGCGACTTTCCGCCAGTCGTGTCGACGCCTGCGTACGCCAGCGCCACGTACGCGAGCGTCGTGAGGAGCACCGCGCCGCGCATCCATCCTGATCGTTCGACGCCTGACGGACCCGGCAGGAGCGCGAATATGAAGTAGGGCGAGACGCGCTGCATGCCGGCGAGCCATTTCGGCGCCGTCACGACCTCGTGCAGGTCGATTGCTGCGAGCGCCACAACCGCAATCAGCCAGGCCAGGATACCAATCGAGGTCCCGCGTGCACGCCACCACAGCAACGCGGCCGCCAGGCCGCCGGCGTATAGCGCAATCACGGTGCTGTTGCCGTACCCGAGCAGCCAGTACTGAATCACCGTCTCGTAGCGCTCACGCATGGTGAACGGCGCCAATGACGGCAGATCGGCGCCCGGTTCGCTTCCAATCCACGATCCCTGCAGCAGGTGCACCGCATGCCGCAGGTGCGCCGCCGGCGGACGGCCGAACCACGAGACGTCCACCCATGCGGCCGCGATCACGACCGCCACCGTCGCGACGATCGCTCGAGCCAACGGCTGCCATCTTCGCGCGCGCAGCCAGAGAACGATCAGGAGTCCAGGCGTCAGCAGGAGCACTTCGTCACGCTGGATCGCGCCGACACCGAGCAGCGCTCCTGCGAAAAGCGCTGCCTTTGGCCCGCTGAGGCGCATCGCACAAACAAACGCCGCGGCGCCGCACGCGACCGCCGGCGCGTGCTCGAAACCGCTGATCGCGTAGAACCACAACGGACCGGCGAGGCCGATCGCGAGCAACACGTACGGACCGAGCCCCGGCTCCGCCATTTTCGCGGTCGCATAGATGATCGCCAGGCCCGCGAGCAGCGTGACCACGATCATTCCACGAACGCCTCCAACCGTGACCGCCGCCGCCTGGATCGCGGCGGACGCGGTGGGAAAGATGGCCTGAGTTTCATTTCCGACAGCCAGCACAAACGGCGGGCGCAGGGGGAAGAAGCGGCGATCGGGATCGAGGAACGCGCCCGGATAAGGAATGTCGAGCGAGGTGAAATGGTGCGCTGCGAGCGCCCGCGCCTGCACGAACTTTACGCCAATGTCGCCGGAATACACCGCATGAGGCGACAGGATCCCCAGGCCGAGCACCGCGTAGAAGATCACGATTCCGCCGAAAATCAGGCGGGTGCTTCTCCACTCATGCCTCATGGCTCAGGGCTGATGGCGGCTCATGGTTGACGTTTCACGGTTGACGGCTGACAGCTGACGCCTTCCCCTACGCCTTACGACTTATAACTCCAGTCGCCAGCCTCGCCGCCAGTCGAACGGCCTCGACCAGGCTGGAGTGATCGGCGCGTCCGCGGCCGGCAATGTCGAACGCGGTGCCGTGATCGACCGACGTGCGCACGATCGGCAGGCCGAGCGTCACGTTCACCGCGCGACCAAATGCCAGCAGCTTCACGGGAATCAAACCCTGGTCGTGATAACAGGCGATCACCGCGTCGAACTCGCCGCGCGACGCGCGAACGAAGATCGTGTCGGCGGGCCAGGGCCCCGTGACGTCGATGCCGCGGCCGCGACACTCGTCGATGGCGGGGCGGAGGACTGTCTCTTCTTCAGCGCCGATGACGCCGTGCTCACCCGCGTGAGGATTGAGTCCAGCTACGGCGAGCGATGGCGTCGCATAGCCAAACCGCGGAAGTTCCCTCGCGGTCAGATCGATCACTGATGCGAGCAGATCGCGCGTCAGCAGGCGCGGCACGTCTTTCAGCGGCACGTGGATCGTGGCGAGCACCACGCGCAGCGCGTCCGCGTAGAACATCATCGCAACGCGCGACGCGCCGGTCAGATGGGCCAGGAGATCGGTATGTCCTTTCCACGGCAGTCCCGCGAGCGCGAACGCTTCCTTGTTGACCGGCGCAGTCGCAATCGCGTCGACTGCGCCGCTCTGCGCGTCCCGCGCAGCGGCGAGAATCGCGTCGTACGCGGCGCGGCCGGCGTCCGCCGACAGCACGCCCGGCGCGAACGGTTTCAGCTCGTGATCTTCATGTGGCCCGTAGAGAACGGGTTCGCACACGTCGAGCACGCGCGGATCTGCCGCGGCCTTCGCGGCAATCTCCGGCCCAATGCCCGCAGGGTCGCCTACCGTGATCGCTATGCGCGGTTTCACGCCGCTGGAAGACATCGGACAGAGAAATCAGAAGTTAGCCACAGAAGAACACGGAACAACACAGCCAATACGGCAACACACTGCAACCAGATAAACGATCTGTATTACAAGACCAGTCTGTGTTTCGTCTTTTTTTCTGGGGCCGACATCAGTGGTGGCCGCACGAGCCGCAGCCCCCGCCTGTCGCACAACTGCCGCAGCCGGTCGGATTCGAGCAGTCGCCGTGGTCGGCGCAGCCGGCGTGCTTGACGCCGTTGCCGTTGGGGAGCTCGTAACGCAGGCAGCACTTCAGCCGTCCGCACATCCCGGAGAGCTTCGATGGATTCAGGCTGAGCTGCTGCTGTTTCGCCATTTTGATGGACACCGGCTCGAAACTTTTCAGCCAGGTCGTGCAGCACAGCGGGCGTCCGCACGGACCGTAGCCGCCCAGCATCTTGGCCTCATCACGCACGCCGATCTGCCGCATCTCGATCCGCGTGTGGAAGTGCGCGGCAAGATCGCGAACGAGCTCGCGAAAATCCACGCGCGATTCCGACGTGTAATAAAAAATGATACGCGAACCGTCGAGCATGTGCTCGACGCGCGTCAGCTTCATCGGCAGGGCGCGCTCGCGGATCTTCAGTTGCGCGACCCGCTTCGCCTCCTGTTCGCGCTGATCCTGCTTCAGTTTCTGGAGGATGTCCTCGCGCGTGGCGCGCCGGACCACGACGTTCTGCGAGTCGTTCGCAGGCTGCCGGCGTTCGGATAACGCGGTCGGGATCCTGGTCATCGTCGCGACCGCAAGTCCGTCGGGGGTCTCGACGACCAGCGCATCACCCGCCGCCGGTGCCGCAGGCGCGGCCGTCGGGTGAGGATCGTCGGCGTCGAAGGCGAGATCCGGCAGCAGGAAGGAGTAGGTGCGCCCCGCCGGAGAGAACTTCACGCTCACGAACGGGCGTCGCAGCCCCTCGCTCATGCAGCACCCCTATATATACGGCCGCTCTATCCAGGCGATCAGATCTGAAGGGCGACCCAGTCCGCGACGATCTTGGGACTGGCGTTGCGGTCCAGCGCCGACAGCGCAGTATCGACGGCCGAAAACGCGCGGAGCGCGCGATCGTCATCAAACGACCGGAGCAGCGACTGGAGCTGCGGCTTCAGGTCGGCGTTGGCGAGCGCGCTATCATCTGCGCGGGAAAGCAGGACGGCAAGATCTCTCAGCAGTGATGAGACCGCGCGCAGCCGGCGCGCGAGATCGCCCCTGTCGCTGGCGCCGCCGGCCAGCATCTTTGCACCATCGAGCCGGCGCCTCGGATCGGCGCTGGCGGCGGCCGTCTGCAGCAGGCGCGCGGCGGCCTCGCGGGATGCAACGATCTCGTCGGCTCCGCCATCGATCGCCCGGCCAATGCTGCCGTCCGACGCGGCCGCGGCGGCACGCGCCTCCTCCGACGCCATGCCGTGTTCGCGCATCAGGACGTCGGCGACGTCTGCCGGCGCGAGCGGGCCGAACCGCAGCTGCTGACAGCGGGATCGAACCGTGGGCAGCAGGAGATCCGGCCGGGCGGTCACGAGCACGAAGACCGACGCCGCGGGCGGCTCTTCGAGCGTTTTCAGCAGCGCGTTCTGCGCGGCTTGAACGAGCGTGTCCGCCTCGTCGACGATCACGACGCGCTTTCGTCCTTCGAACGGACGATACGCCGCGCGATCGATGGCCTCGCGCACTTGATCGATACCGATCGACCCGGTGTCGGCCGGTTCGATGAACAGCACGTCTGCGTGCACGCCTCGGACAATGCGCCGGCAGGCGGCGCACTCTCCGCAGCCGCTTACGCCAGAATCCTCCGGCCACGGGATCGGTCGTTCGCAGTTCAGCGCCTGCGCGAGCGCGACGGCGGCCATCCGCTTCCCGATCCCGTCAGGCCCCGAGAAGATCAGGCTGGGCGGCAGCGAACCGAGCGCCGTGGCCCGCGCCAGCAGCGCGAGCAGCGACCGATGACCCGTCATCGCGCGAAAAGTCATGAAAAACCGTGGAGATCGTATCACGAGGGGGATTGGGGGATTTCGTAATTTGGTGATTTTGCAATTTGGTGAGTTGGTGGATCTGGCTGGCATGCGCCACCGCGCCTGCTCTTAACAACGCGAGATCATGGCGTTTTGGTCGATGTTTCAATTTGGTAATTGATTGATCTCGTTTGCAGGCGCCTCCGATGTGCATTTCAGCGCCAAATCACTAATTCACCAGATCATGGAATCACGAAATCATCCACCGCCAGGTTTCTTGGGAGGCTTCTCGTCCTTCTTTTTTTTCTCTCTATCGTCTCCGCCGCCAAAGATGCGCGACCAGAATCCGCGTTTCTTCCTCTGCGGCTGCTCGACCGCGCCCGTGCTGCCGCTGGTTGTCGGTTCCTCCGACACGGCGGCGGTGCTGCCGCTGGTGCTGGTGGGCGGCGGCGGTGGGAGGGCGGCCTGCTCCGCCGAGACGGGCGCACCCACCTGCACGCCGGCGGCGCCGGCGAGCGCATCGATGAGATTCTGTTCGTGGAGCGGGCATACCGTCGTAGGCTGCGCGCCCTTGACGAAGTAGTCGGTGTAGATCATCGAGCGCGTCTCGATATTGCCGTCGCGATCCGTCACCATGACGTTGCTGCAGCCGGTGTTCGGCAGCTTGCCCGACATGCGGCACACGTTGACGCCGATCACGCTCGCCGGGCGCTCGAACCAATCCGGCTTGTCCCCCTTCGTCGCGCTCTTCATGAACGACGACCAGATCGGGACGGCGAGATCGCCGGCGTATCCATTCGGCACGATCGTCTTCGGCTGATCGAATCCGAGCCAGACGCCCGTGACGAGATGCGGCGTGAATCCGACGAACCACGCGTCGACAAAATCATTGGTCGTGCCGGTCTTCCCGGCCGCCGGCAGCGTGAAGCCGGACTGCCGAGCCTTGTAGGCCGTGCCCGCGTTGATGACGTCGGCGAGCATACTCGACATGAGGAACGCGGTGCTCTCGCTGATTGCCCGCTGCGATTTGCCGGGATCGACGAAGAGCACCCTGCCATCGCTGTCCTCGACGCGCCGGATGAACACCGGCGCGTGCACGAGACCGGCGTCGGCGAACGAGCCATACGCCGCGGTGAGCGACAGCAGCGTCACGTCACCCGCGCCGAGCGCAAGCGAGGGAACGCTTGGCGGTGTGCCGACGTTCAACTTCTGCGCGTACGACACCGCCTCTGGAATCCCGACCTGATTCAGCAGCTGTACCGCCGCGCGATTGCTCGACATGCGCAACGCGCTCCGCAGCGTCATCGAGCTCGCCGTCGAGTGCTCGTCCTCCGGCACCCAGTCTCCCTGCGCCGTCAGCGTGGGATCGTTGAGATTTGTGATCAGCGACGCGGGCGAGAACCCCTGCTCGAGCGCCGCGGCATAGACGAACGGCTTGAACGCCGAGCCCGCCTGGCGCTTCGCCTGCGTCGCGCGATTGAACCGGCTCTGCGCGAAATCCCTGCCGCCGACCAGCGCGCGCACGGCGCCCGTCGTCGGATCCATCGCGACGAGCGCTCCCTGCAGGTAATCGGACGATTGCTTTGCGTTGCCGGCCATCCGTCGAGGGTGCGGATAGGCGCGGCGATTTTCGATCGATTCGAGGCCGTCCTCGATCATCTTCTCCGCCGCCTGCTGCAACGGCGTATCGAGCGTCGTGTAGACCGTCAACCCGCCCTGCGCGATTCGCGGCCATCCGAATCGCTCGACGAGCTCCTTGCGTATCTGTTCCTTGAAGTACAGCCCGAAGGTTTCCCGCATTTCGAGCGCATTCGTGAGCTCGACATCCGCCGCCTTGGCGTGTTCGTACTGCTGCCGATCGATCGCTCCGGACGACACCATCGTCTGCAGCACGATGTTGCGGCGCGCAACCGCGCGTTCGAGGTTCGCGGTTGGCGCATAACTCGATGGTGATTGAATGAGGCCGGCGAGGAGAGCGGCTTCGTCAACGGTGAGCTTGCTGGCCGGCTTTCCGAAGTACCCGCGCGAAGCTGCTTCAACGCCGTAGAACCCGTCGCCGAAATACACCTTGTTCAGATACAGCTCGAGGATCTCGTCCTTCGTATACTCGTGCTCGATGTGCGCGGCGAGCACGACCTCTTTCAGTTTGCGCCGCAGCGTCTTGTCGCGGCTGAGGAAACTCTGGCGCGCGAGCTGCTGCGTGATCGTGCTGCCCCCCTCGGCGCGGCGCCGTTCGTGGACGTTGCGGACGAAGGCGGCGGCCACGCGGACGAAGTCGACGCCGCTGTGCTCGTAGAAGCGCTGGTCCTCGACGGACACGACCGCTTTGATGAGGTTTGGCGAGATGTCCTTGAGCGCAACCTCGATCCGCTGCTCCTTGAAGATCGTGAACACGGGTGTATCGAGCGCGTCCACGATCGTCGTCGCCTGGGCCATCTCCCCTAGCCCCCGAATCGCAGTGCGATCGGGCAGGCCGGCAGTTATGTCGTAGGCAAACCAGACGAACGCGGCGGCACCGACCAGGAGGATGAACGCAATCGCAACGATCGCCGATGCGAAGAAACGCGGTTTTCCCCCCAACCACGCGCGCCCGGAACTCAACAATGGTAAGCTCGACAGGCGGGGACGACCGGACATCTGAAATGATCGTCGCAAGATGTGGGCCGGGCTCTCCGTACACTCCCACTGTATGATCCGACCGGAGAATTCACGATGAAAAACCACTCAGGCGCGTGTCTGATCGCGGCGCCGCTCATGGCGGCGTTGCTCGTACCGGCAGCCCTGGCGCAGGTCGGCAGCGTGGCCGTGCAGCCGCCGGTCGCAAAGAAAGTACCTCACGAAACGCCGATCCACGGACGCACGCTCAACGACGATTACTTCTGGCTCCGCGAGAAATCCAATCCCGAGGTCATCAAATATCTCGAGTCCGAGAATGCCTACACCGACGAGGTGATGGCGCCAACGAAGAGCCTGCAGGAGAACCTTTATAAAGAGATGCTCGGTCGAATCAAGCAGACCGATCTCAGCGTACCAACGCGGATCGGCGAGTACTTTTATTACTCCCGCACTGAAGAAGGCAAACAGTATCCCTATCGGTGCCGGCGCAAAGGCAGCATGAACGGCACCGAAGAGATCCTTCTGGATCTCAACAAGCTCGCCGAAGGACATTCATTCCTCGGCCTCGGAGCATTTAACGTCAGCGACGATGGAAATCTGCTCGCGTATTCGACCGACACGACCGGCTACCGTCAGTACACGCTGCACGTCAAAGACCTGCGCACGGGGAAGACCTTGAAGGAAGCGATCGAGCGGACCGGCTCGATCGTGTGGGCCACCGATGACAAGACCCTCTTCTACACCATCGAAGACGCCGTCTCGAAGCGATCGAACCAGTTCTACCGCCATGTCGTCGGGAGCGAGGAAAACGAGCTCCTCTACGACGAGAAGGACCCGCTCTTCGATCTCGGGGCGGGACGCTCGCTCGACAAGAAGATGATCTTCCTCATGTCGTACGCGAAGACGTCACGCGAGGCGCGCTATCTGCCGGCGGACAACCCGACCGGCGAGCTCAAGATCGTGCTCCCGCGGCAGGAGGGTCACGAGTACGATGTCGACTATTACGATGGGCTCGTCTACATCACCACAAACAAGAAGGCGAAGAACTTCCGGGTCGTGACCGCCCCGATTGCCGATCCGTCCGAGGCGAACTGGAAGCCGTTCATCGATCACAACCCCGCGGTGAAGATCGACGGCCTGTCGTTCTTCGCCAATCACCTGGTGGTATCCGAGCGGGAAGGCGGCCTGGACTACCTGCGCGTCATCGACATGAAGACCGCGGCGTCGCATCGCATCGCGACGTCCGAGCCGGACTACACGCTGTCACTCGGGTTCAATCCCGAGTTCGACACGACAAGAGTGCGGTTCATCTACCAGTCGATGGTCACGCCTTCGTCGACATTCGAGTACGACCTGAACACAAAGCAGCGCACCCTGCTCAAGCAGCAGGAAGTGCTCGGCGGCTACGATCCCACGCAGTACCAGGCGCGCCGCGTGTGGGCCGTGGCGCGCGACGGCACGAAGGTGCCGATCTCGGTGGTATCGAAGAAGGGCGTGAAGCTCGATGGCAAGGCGCCGCTGCTGCTCACCGCGTATGGATCGTACGGCGCATCGCTGTCGCCGACGTTCTCGTCGGGTCGATTGAGCCTGCTCGATCGCGGCGTCATCTACGCGCTGGCCTATATCCGCGGCGGCGGAGAGCTCGGCGAGGACTGGCGCGAGCAGGGGCGCATGATGAAGAAGATGAACACGTTCAATGACTTCATCGATTGCGCCGAATACCTGGTCAAGAACAAGTACACCTCGTCGGATCGACTGGTGATCCAGGGCGGAAGCGCCGGCGGGCTCCTCGTGGGCGCCGTGGTCAATATGCGTCCCGATCTGTTCAAGGCCGTCGTCGCGCAGGTGCCGTTCGTCGACGTGATGAACACGATGATGGACGCCACGCTGCCGCTGACGACGAGCGAGTGGATCGAGTGGGGCAACCCGAACAACTTCGAGGAGTTCGAGTACATGATCAAGTACTCGCCCTACGACAACGTCAAGGCGCAGAAGTACCCGGCGATGCTCGTGCAGGTCTCGCTGAACGACAGCCAGGTGCCGTACTGGGAAGGGACGAAATTCGCCGCGAAGATCCGGGCGATGAAGACCGATACGAACCCGCTGATCCTGAAGGCCAACATGGGCGCCGGCCACGGCGGCTCGTCCGGCCGCTACGATGCGCTGCGCGAAACGGCGTTCACCTACGCGTTCGTGCTGTGGCAGATGGGATTAGCCGGCGCGCCGTCGACGACGAATACTCCCACGCTCGCGAAATGATGTGAACAGGAGTTGATGCTCGCGATCCAGACGCCCTGTCCGCTGTCGCACCGCAGAACTATACGGACTGGGCGGCCCAGCAGCAGGTCTTCGAGAGCATGGCAGCGATCGCGAGCGGCTGGCTCACACTTCGGGAGCCGGGAGCCGAGCCTGAGTCGATCGTGCCGCAGCGCGTCACAACGGGGTTCTTCGACGTGCTGCGGGTCCGCCCCGCCATCGGACGCACTTTCACCGTGGCAAACGAGGTCGCCGGCCGGAATCGCGTCGCCGTCATCAGCGACGGGCTGTGGCGGCGCCGCTTCGGCGCCGACCCCGCGATCGTTGGACGCACGATTCCGCTGGAGGACGTCGAAAGCGGCCAGCGCGGGTACCAGGTCATCGGCGTCATGCCGCCGGACTTCGCGTATCCCGTCGGCGTCACCCGCGCGACCGAGATCTGGCTGCCTTACGTCGTCTCCGCCAATCAGCGCATCCGCGATCCGCATCAGCACAGTTACTACCTGCAGGTCATCGCGCGCCTGAGGCCTGGCGTCTCGCTGACCGCGGCGCGGGCGCAGATGGATCAAATCGCAGCGGCGCTCGAAAAAGCAAACCCGGAGTGGAACAAAGACAGCAAAGCCGGCGTCCGTCCGCTGATCGATCACATCGTAGGATCACGTACGCGTTCGTGGATGCTGATGCTCCTGGGCGCGGTCGCTATCGTCCTGATGATCGCGTGTGCGAAGGTCGCGAATCTCCTGCTCGCACGCTCGAGCGTGCGCGAGCGCGAAGTCGGCATCCGCGCTGCGCTGGGCGCGGGACGTTGGCGGCTCATCCGGCAGCTGCTGATCGAGAGCCTCGTATGGCGCAGCGGCGATTCAACATGCTGCTGCTCGGGCTATTCGGCGTGCTGGGCCTCGTGATTGCTGCCGTCGGGATCTACCGGCTCATGGCCCATGTCGTCTCGCAGCGCACGCGCGAGATCGGCGTCCGTATGGCGCTCGGCGCCACGGACTCACAATCGAACAGCATTCACTTGTCACGGACGCTCTCACGCCGAGCGCGCCGAGAACACATCGGTTAGGTTTTTATCTCTGCAGTGCACTCCGCGCCCTCCCCGTGAAATCGTGCGCGGACTCTCCTGACTAAGCGTCGCGGTAGCAGTTCTCGGTCGGACTAATACTTCGGCTGCGAGGGATCGATCCGATCGATCCACGCCAGGATCCCGCCTTTCAGGTTGAACACGTTCTTGAACCCGCGCTCCTGCAGGAGCGCGACAGCCTTCGCGCTGCGGCCGCCCATCTTGCAATGGACGACGAGTTCGCGTGAGGGATCGAGCTCCCCGGCGCGCGCGGCGACCTGGCCGAGCGGGATCAGCTTCGAGCCTTCGATGCGGCAGATCTGGTACTCGTTCGGCTCGCGCACGTCGAGCAGGTACACGTCCTCGCCGCGGTCGTAGCGCGCCTTCAATTCCTCCACCGTGATCTCCGGCACCGTCGGCGCGGCATTGGCGGCTTTTTGTGGCGGGGTGACGCCGCAGAAGGCATCGTAATCGATCAGCGTCTTGATCGTTGGATGATCGCCGCAGACCGGGCAGTCGGGGTCCCGGCGCAGCTTCAGCTCGCGGAACTTCATCGACAAGGCGTCGTACAGCAGCAGCCGGCCGACGAGCGGCTGCCCTGCGCCAAGAATCAGCTTCACCGCTTCGGTCGCCTGGATCACGCCGATGATCCCGGGCAGCACACCCAGCACGCCTCCCTCGGCGCAACTCGGGACGAGGCCCGGAGGCGGTGGCTCTGGATAGAGGCACCGATAGCAGGGTCCATCCGGCACCGCGAACACGGCCGCCTGCCCGTCGAATCGGAAGATGCTGCCGTAAACGTTCGGCTTGCCGAGCAGCACGCAGGCGTCGTTGACAAGATAGCGGGTCTGGAAATTATCGGTGCCGTCGACGACGAGGTCGTAGTCGCGGAGGATGTCGAGCGCGTTCTTCGATGTCAGCGCCACTTCGTGCGTCACGACGTTCAGGCTCGGGTTCATCGCCTGCAGGCGCTCCTTCGATGCCTCGAGCTTCCGCCGTCCCACATCCGGTGCGCCGTAGATGATCTGCCGATGCAGGTTGCTCGCGTCGACGGTATCGAAATCGACCAGACCGATCGTGCCGACGCCCGCCGCGGCGAGATACATTGTCGCTGGCGATCCAAGCCCGCCCGCACCCACGCACAGTACGCGTGCAGCCTTCAGCTTGCGCTGACCCTCGACGCCGACCTCCGGCATGATCAGATGACGGCTGTAGCGCTGGATCTCATCCCGCGTCAGTTCCGGCGTCTCGCGTTCGACCGTCGTGCTCCCCCCCGCGACGGAGGGGACGATGGTGACGGTGTCTTTCGGCGTGACCGGCGTCGATTCCCGCTGCAGGTGACGGATGTCTTCGTCGTTGACGTAGATGTTGACGAAATTCCGGAGCTTGCCTTCGTCGGAGTACAGGTGGCGCCGTAAATCTCCGTGCTGCGCGATCAGCGCCTTCAACAGATCGCCGATCGTGGCGCCTTCGAGTTCGACGGTGTCGCGGCCGCCGGTGAACGGGCGAAGGGGGGTGGGAATCAGGATTCGGGTCGCCATTGAATCTCCTCGCGCGCGAACGCGACGCGATCGTCGCGCAACCGCCAGCAGGTCACGTCCGCCGGCGCCGCGCGAACCACGGACACGATGATGTAATCGATGTTCGGCCAGGCGTGCAGCAGATCGTACTGCGACGGTTCGGCCGCTGCATCCGGATGCGAGTGGTAAAAGCCGAGCAGCGATACCCCCTCGTCGAGCGCCCGCGCTTCGACGTTCAGATAATCCCGAGGGCCGATCGTGAAGCGCCGCTGGCGATCGTCCTGAGACGTGTTGGCCAGCGGCCATGCCGCCGTGACGAGGCGCGACCGGCCGTCCGCGCGGCCGAGGAGCGCGCCGCAACACTCCTGCGGATAGGCGGCCGCCGCATGGCGACGAATCGCACTCATCGCTGACCCGTCCAGCATGATCACGAACGCCCGCTGGCGCCGGAGGCGGCGCCGGCGGCCAGCCCCGCGCTCCGCAAGTATGCTTCGAACTCGTCGAGCGAGCGGCCGATCTCGATCGGTTTCTGCAGGCGTCCGCCGACGGTTTCCGCGGCGGTCTTGTAGCCGTTACCGGTGATGCACACGACAACGGATTCATCCGGTGCGATGACACCCTGTCGAATCAGCGAAACGGTGCCGGCAAGCGTCGCGCCGCCGGCCGGCTCGGTGAAGATCCCTTCGGTTTCGGCGAGCAGCTGAATCGCCCCGAGGATCTCCTCATCCGTCGAGGCGACGCCCGTGCCGCCGGTGGACTGCACCGTGCGCACGACCTGAAAGCCGTCAGCGGGATTACCGATCGCGATGGACTTCGCGATTGTCGAGGGCTTCACGGGCTCGGGGAACTCCAGGCCTTGTTCGAGCGCCCGCACCACCGGTGCGCATCCGGCCGCCTGCGCCGCGTGGATTTTGGGAAGATCCCCGCTTACCAGCCCGATCTCCTTCAGCTCGCGCAGACCGCGCGCGATACGCGGCAGCAGCGTGCCTCCCGCCACCGGCGACACGATGTGGCTTGGAAAACGCCACCCGAGCTGCTCGGCGATCTCGAAGCCCATCGTCTTCGCGCCTTCCGCGTAGTACGCGCGCAGGTTGATGTTCGCGAAGCCCCAGCCGAGACGGTCTGCAATCTGCGTGCAGAGGCGATTCACGTCGTCGTAGTTGCCCCGGACGCCGACGATGTGCGGATGGAAGATCGCGGAGCCGAGGATCTTTCCAAGCTCGAGATCGTTCGGGATGAAGACGAAGCATTCGAGGCCAAGGCGCGCCGCGTGCGACGACACGCTGTTCGCAAGGTTGCCGGTCGACGCACACCCGAATACATCGAACCCGAGCTCGATTGCCCGTGTCGCCGCGATTGACACCACGCGATCCTTGTAAGAGAGGGTCGGATGATTGACGGAGTCATCCTTTATATAGAGCTCGTCGACCCCGAGCGTCGCGGCGAGGCGCCTCGCGCGGACGAGCGGCGTGAACCCGGAGTTGAACCCCGTCCGCGGCTCCCCTGTGATTGGCAGGAGCTCGCGATAGCGCCACAGGTTCGGCGGCCGGCTCTCGACAATCTCGCGCGTAAGGCGCTGTCGCACGAGCGCGTAGTCGTACACCGCTTCGAGCGGCCCAAGGCACTCGCGACAGACCCAGAGCGCCTCTGCCGGATACTTCGCGCCGCACAGGTGACACTTCAGGCCGAGCAAGGTTGTCATTCGTCATTCCCCTGATGAACCGTCAAAGTGCGAACCGTGCACGGGACGCGCGCGCGCCGATACAGCGCACCCAGCGCGCGAGCCACGGCCGGCGCGTGGCGGCGCGCAATCGCGACGACCGAGGGCCCGGCGCCGCCAAGGCACACTCCAAGCAGATCAGGATGCTGCAGTTCGAGGGCCCGACGCAACTGCGGGACGAGCGGCTGCCGGTAGTCTTGATGGCAGCGGTCGCGAAGCGCTTCCGAGAGCGCTGCCGTATCACGGTCACGAACGGCCGCGAGCAACAGCGCGACGCGCTGCAAGTTGAAGACCGCGTCTTCCAGCGGGATGCGCTTCGGCAGCACCCGGCGCGAGGTCGAGGTGGACAGCTGCATCTCGGGTGTCGCTACTATGACGCGCCAGGCCCGCGGCCAGTTCCAGCGCGCGACCTTCACGTCGCCTGCGTCCGTGACGCAGCTGCTCGTCAAGCCGCCGAAAAACGCGGCGGCGGCGTTGTCGGGATGCCCTTCGAGCTCGCACGCAACCCGCACCAGATCCTGTGGGGAACGGCGCCCATCGCTCAATTCGCGAAGGCGCAGTCCGGCGATCGTCGCGGCAGCGCTGCTGCCCAGTCCTGCGCGCTGCGGAATGTCGCTGCGCACGTCCACGGCAATCGACGGCCGCTGCCGGCGCGTCGGCCGAAGCGCATGGAACGCGTGCTCGATCCGGTTCTGCCCGCGCGGCACGCCGTTGATGAAGCGGCAGACGAGCCGTCCGCGCCCATCGTCTGCGATTTCTCGTACGCGGATCGTCAGATAAAGCGCCACCGCCAGACCGAGCGTGTCGAATCCCGGGCCGACATTGCCAATCGATGCTGGAACACGGATATCGCGCGTCACGCGCTGCATTCACCGTCCTGCACGTCTGGCACGAATGCCTGGTCTTCGCCAGGATCGATGAAGTCTTCCGGCCTCGCCTGCTCCTCGGTCATCTGCTCGAGATCGGCCACGGCGGCGCGAGCGCGGGCGGTGTCGACGCGCGCGAAGAAGGAGACGGCGGTTTCGCGCGGCTGGCGTTCGCGCTCGTACAGGCTCACGAGACGATCGATTGCCTCCGGCACCCGCCGCGCCGGAATCTTCGCCGCGAGGCGGCCGAATGCCGCCTGCTCTCCCCTCGTCTCCCCGCCCACCATCAGGAAATACTGCGGCAGCACGCGGTCGCCGAGCTTGCGAATGCTGCCCTGCAGGCCGATTCCCGCGACGTGGTGATGTCCGCAGCCATTCGGGCATCCGCTGATCTTGATACGCAGGTCGCGCACCTGCGCGGTCGACGTCGAGGTGGCGAGATGTTCTCGAATGAGGCGGCCGACGCCGCGCGATTGCGTGACGGCGAGTCGGCAGGATTCGGCGCCCGGGCAGCTCGTGACGTCGTCGATCGACGCCGCACCCGGGGTACCGAGGCCCGCAACCGCCAGACGGCGGTACAACGCCGGCAACTGCCCGCTGCGCACCCACCGCAGCATCACGTTTTGTTCAGGAGTGGTGCGCACGAGGCCATCGCCGTACGATTCGGCGAGCGCCGCGAGCACGCGCAATTGTCCCGACGTCAGATCGCCGAGCGGCAGCGTGACGGTCACGATCGAATGTGCTGGCTGCTTCTGCGGCCGCACGTTGCTGGTCAGCCACGCCGTGCGCTCGCCGCTCGGCCCGCCGTCCTGCGCGCTCGACGGCGGATGGATGCCGGGCCCGTGCGTGGGCGTTGTCGAGGCCAGCTCCGCGATGGCCTCGACCGATGGCACTTCGGATCGCGTCCATGAAGGCGCCTCTTCGGCAGGCGGGTTCTCCGGATCGAATGGAAGCCGTGGAATGCCTTCCGCACGAACCGCCTCGAGCTCCCGCGTGACCGCATCGCGGAACGCGTCCCATCCCATCTTCTTGATCAGGAACTTCAGCCGGTTGCGCTGCTTGTGCTCGAAGTCGCCGTTGGCATGAAATACGCGAAGCACGGCCTCGGCGACTGCGAAGATCTCTCCCGCCGGCACGAAGTTCGAGAACTCAGCGCCGGCGCGACACATGATCGACGTGCCGCCGCCCACGGTCACACGGAACCCGCGCCGTTTCGATCCATCCGGCGCAAGCCTCGCGCGCCAGCCGATGTCGTTGACGGCGGTCACCGCGTGATCCTCTGGGCAGCCCTCGAACGCGATCTTGAACTTCCGCGGCAGCGACGCGCTGAGCGGATGACGCAGCAGGTATCTCGTCAGCGCCTCCGCGTACGGCGTCACGTCGAACAGCTCCTCACGCGTCACGCCGGCGTAGGGGCACGCCACGATGTTGCGCACCGAGTTGCCGCACGCTTCACGCGTGGTCAGGCCCACGTCGGCGAGACGTCGCATGGCGAGCTCGACATCGTGCAGCTGTACGAAGTGGAACTGCAGGTTCTGCCGCGTGGTGACATGGCCGAAGCCGCGCGAATACCGCTCGGCGACGTCCGCGAGCGCGAGCAGTTGCTCGCCGTTCAACACGCCTTGCGGCACCTTCACCCGCAGCATCTGCGCGTCTTCCGCCTGCCGCTGGCCGTACGTGCCGCGCACGAGACGGAACCGTCGCCACTCTTCGGCATCGATTTCGCCGCGTTCGAAACGGCCGAGCGTCTCGACGAACTCATCGATCTCCGCGGGTTCAGCAAACGACAGCCGCGCGCGTCCTGCGGTCTGGGGATCGTCTAGGACAGACATAGGGCCTCGACCGAACTGGTGATTTGATGATTTTGGGATTTGGCGATTGCGAGAACGTTGACAACCTCGCCGACGACGATCGTGCCCGCCGCGTGTCTCGTGATGTCGCGCTCGCCGCGACGCAGTCCGTCCAACGTGCCGCGCCAGACGTGCTCGTCGGCATGCGATGCATCACAGACGATCGCGGCCGGCGTCGAGCGGTTCCAACCAGCGGCGACGAGCGCACGGGCGATCTCCGCGCGATTCGCAAGGCCCATCATCACGACGATGGTTGCGCTGTGCGGCTCGAGCGACGCGAGCACCGGTTCAAACGCGGACGCCGCGTGACCGGAGACCACGACGAACGCTGACGCGACGCCGCGGTGCGTCACGGGAATGCCCGCAATCAGCGGCGCCGCCACGGCCGTCGTGATCCCGGGCACGACCTCGCAGCGGATCCCGGCCGACGCCAACGCCAGCGCTTCTTCGCCGCCGCGGCCGAACACGAATGGATCGCCGCACTTCAACCGGACCACTCGCTGCCCGCTCCGTGCGGCGCGGATCATCCGTTCGTTGATCGCGTCCTGCGCGATAGCAGGCTGACCGGCGCGCTTTCCGACGAAACAGCGACGCGCGCGCGTGGCAAAGGTCAGGGTGTCGGTTGAGACCAGCGCGTCGTACAACACGAGGTCCGCCTCGGCGAGACGGCGGACAGCCTTCAGCGTCAGCAGCTCGGGATCTCCGGGTCCCGCGCCGACGAGCGATACCAAGCCGTTCATTGTCCTGCTCCCGTTGCCGTGTGATCGTAAAGCGCGTTCAGCGCGTCGAGCAGCTGCGGACGCCGCGACGACATCGGCGTGCCTTGCGCGCGCCAGTTCCGGCGCATCTCGCGAGCGCGCGCGAGCCATGCGTTCATCTCGTCACCCGTGGGCAGCACGGCGTCGAGCGCCTGGCGCAGCAGCCCGGCGAGCGCCGGCGCGGCGCCGTCGGTCGAGATTGCGATCGTGGCGCCTCCGCGTTCGACGACGCCTCCCAGATAGGCGCTGGCGTTCGATGGATCGTCAACCGCATTCACGAACACTCGCCGGCGCTCAGCCTCCATCGCGACGAACTGGTTCACGTCCGGCGGCCCCGCCGCCACGACGAACCACACATCGTCGAGATCCTCGGGCACGAATGGACGCCGCGCGATGTTGCTGACCGCGGCGTCGATCGCGTCGCAGACGTCCGGCGCGACGACGCGGAGCTCGGCGCCCGCGCGCTGCAGCGCCGCCACTTTCGACGCCGCCACAGGCCCGCCGCCAACGATCAGCACCCGGCGACCCTCGAGTTTCAAGAACGTGGGAAAGAGAGCCATTTGTCCTCGATGCCGGTCTACAGACCCGAACGCCGGGTCTACAGACCCGGCCTACAGTTCCTAAGCTGGCACGGCCCGGTCGAGCGCCCTGCGCACGGCGTCGTAATCGTCGGGCAATTCGACGGGCTTGTTGCCGCACGCCCGGCCCACGCCTCTCAACGTTCCTTCGTGGTACCCGACCTTGAAGTCGGTGAATTTCAAACCGTTCGCCGTCGAGAGCACCACGACGCGTTCGTCGCGGCCGATCTCGCCCCGCGCGACGAGCTTCATCAACGCGGCGAGCGCCACACCGGTGTGCGGGCAATTGAACATGCCCGTCCGATCCGCGCGTGCGGCCGCGTCTGCCAGCTCCGCCTCGCTCGCCTGCTCGACGATCCCGTCGCAACGCTGCAGCGCGCGGATCGCTTTCTTGATCGAGACGGGATTGCCGATCTGAATCGCCGACGCGAGCGTGGTCTTCGCGGCGATCGGCTGGTACCGCCACTGGTTGCGGTATGCGCGATACAGCGGATTTGCCGCTTCGGCCTGCGCGGCGACGAGCCGCGGCGCGCGCGACGTCAAGCCGAGCGCGCGCATCATCTCGAACCCCGCGGCAATGGCGCTGACGTTTCCCAGGTTACCGCTGGGCACGACGACAACTTCCGGGACCTCCCAGTCGAACTGCTGCGCGATCTCAATTGCGACGGTCTTCTGTCCCTCGAGCCGCAGGCTGTTCATCGAGTTCGCGAGGTACATCCCCTCTTCCGCCGCGAGCCGCTCGATCACTGCCATGCATCCATCGAAGTCGGTATCGAGAGCGAGCACCAGCGCGCCGTTCGCAAGCGGCTGCACGAGCTGCGCGGACGTGACCTTCTGCCGCGGAAGAATCACGATCGCCGGAATACCCGCCGCTGCCGCGTAGGCCGCGAGCGATGCGGAGGTATCGCCGGTTGATGCGCACCCGACGGCCCGGATATGCCGGCCGTCCGCGATCATCTGCTGCACGGCCGAGACGAGCACCGTCATCCCGAGATCTTTGAACGAGCCGGTGTGGGAGTTGCCGCAGAGCTTCACCCACAGATCGTCCAGACCAATCTCGGCGCCAAACCGCTGGGCATAAAAAAGGTTCGTCCCGCCTTCGTCCATCGACACGACGTTTTCATCGCGGACGGATGGGGCGACCCACTCCTTCTTGCCCCACACGCTCGACCCGTACGGCCACGCCGTGCGCTTGTAGCGATCGTCGAACAACCGCTTCCATTCATCAGCGCTGCGGTCGCGGAGCGCGCGGAGATCGTGGACGACCTCCAGCAGCTCGCTGCATTTGGGGCATCGATACAGGACCTCGTCCAGCGCATACGCGCCGTCGCACCCCGCCGTGCACTGGAGGGTCGCGCGATACGTCACGCCGTGACCTCCGCTGGCGCCCTGCCGTCGAGCACGGGCATCGCCAGCATCGGGACGAGGTGAAAGTCGAACGCGCCGATCTCCGCGAGCGCCGCGTTGACGGCGGCCGACGGCGCGGCATCGAGGCTGACGATGAACGGCCGCTGGCTCGCAGGGAACCCGGGCTCCTGAAGGATGGCGTCGATGTTGATCTCGTACTTCGCGAACACGGACGCGAGCGCCGCGATGATCCCGGGGCGATCGACGACGGTGAAGCGCACGTAGTATGGCGTCGCCGCGTCGGACGAGACGCGAGCGGATCGTTCCGCGCGCGGCCGCACAGCGGGGCGCGCGCCCCGCGCGATCGTCAGCACGTCCGACAGCACCGCCACGGCGGTTGGGTCTCCTCCCGCGCCGCGTCCGCCAAAGGTCGTTTCACCTCCGAAGCGTCCCTGGATCGAGACGAGGTTTTCGCTGCCATTGACGGCGGCAAGCGGCGACTCGAGGGGCACGAGCGTGGGACCAACGCCCGCGCACAGTTCGAGATCACCGTTGCGCTCGGCCCACGCGATCTGCCGGATCGTGCAGCCGAGGCGTCGTGCGTAGCGGAAATCGACTCCGTCCACGGTTGCGATCGATCGCGTCGCAATCGCGTCGGGGGGCGCCTGGATCCCGAGCGCCACCATCGCGAGAATGGCGAGCTTTGCCTGCGCGTCGAACCCATCGATGTCCTGCGACGGATTGGCCTCGGCGTAGCCGAGCGCCTGCGCTTCGCGCAGCGCGTCGGCGAACGCAGTGCCCTCGCGTTCCATCTTCGTCAGAATGTAGTTGCAGGTGCCGTTCAGGATGCCGGCGACGCGCGTCAGCCGGTCGCCGGCGAGGCCGCTTTCGATTGCGCGAATAACGGGTACGCCGCCGGCGACAGCCGCCTCGAATCGCAGGTGACAATCATTGGCCGCCGCGGCATCGAGCAGCGACGCGCCGTCCCGCGCGATCACCTGCTTGTTGGCCGTGACGACGGAGATGCCCCGCGCGAGCGCGCGGCGGATCCAGTCTTCGGCAGGCGAGCGCCCGCCAATCAATTCGATGAAGACATCGATCGGCCGGTCGAGGACCTCCTCGATTGAATCGGTCCACCGCACAGCGCCGTCGACCCAGTCGACACGCTTCCGATCGACGTCACGATTGAGAATGGCGACGAGCTCCACCTCACGCGCCGCGTCCTGCAGCAGGCGCGCCGCCGATCGGCCGACGGTGCCAAACCCCGCAAGCGCTACGCGGCATCGGCCTTCCGCGCCGGTCGACACCCGACTCGTGACTTTCGGCTCGGGACCAGGGACCAGCGACTGGAGACTCATTGGTTCACCGCCAAGGGAAAGTCGCCCGGCCGCGACGCGTTCGCCTCGAACAGGAACCCGTCGTGCAGCCTCGTCAGCGTCGATTCCGCGTGCGCCTCGTCAACGACCAAGGCCAGCGGCGAGCTCCCTGATGGCCGCGCGACCATGTGCACCGGCGTATCCCCCAGCACGGCCAGCGCATCGCGGATGAGCCGCGGCTCGGCGGACCAGCCGCGGCCGACGGCGCACACCGCGGCGAGTCCGCGACGCAGCCGCACGTCCGCAAACGCCGCGACGCCGCTGCAGAAGCCGTCGAAGTCGGCCGAGTCGTCGACCGCGACCGACAGGCGATTGCCGCAGAGGTCCGCGAGCACGACCGGGGTGCCTCCCTGCGCCAGCACGTGAAACACCTTCGCGGCGAAAAACTCGCGGCCGCGCGTGTCGCGCGAGATCACCTCCACCAGCGTCACGCCGCTGCGACACGCAACCGCCGTCAACCGCGGGTCGACATCGAGATCAGTGTGCGGCCCGATAATCGTTCCGGTCGCGTCGGGACGGCGCGAGTTGAGCACGCGGACGGGAATGTTGCGGGCCGCCGCCGGCTGAATCGTCGCGGGATGCAGCACCTTCGCACCGAATATCGCAAGGTCGTGCGCCTCGGCGTACGACAGCCGCTCGACGAGCCGCGCGTGCGCAATGACGCGAGGGTCGGCGGTGAGAATGCCGTCGACATCAGTCCAGATCTGAATTTCGTCGGCCGAAAGGCATGCGCCGAGGAGGGCCGCGGAATAATCGGATCCGCCGCGCCCGAGGGTTGTGGTCGATCCGTCCGGCGCCGATCCGATGAATCCGCCGATAACCACGACCCGATCCGATGCGAGGAGCGGTCGAACGAGTTTGTCGACCGCGCGAGCGGTAGGGACGAGATCGGGCGTGGCGGCCTGGTATCGGGCATCGGTGTGGACGATTTCGGGCGGGTCGAGCCAGCGCGACGCAATGCCCGCGTCCTCGAGCAGCGCCGCGACGAGGCGGCTGCTCCACAACTCGCCGGTCGCGACGAGACGATCCGCCGAGGCGGGCGTCGGCCTCGCGCGCCCGGCCGCGCGGATCGCGGCGACGGCGCCGCGCGCGGAACGTGAGAGCCCGTCGATGCCGGCGGAGAGCAGGCGACGCCGTTCGGCATGGCGGACCGCGCGCGCGACGTCATGGTGCCGCGCCGTCAGGCCGTCCAGCGCGCGGAGCGCCGCGTGTTCGTCGGCGCAGGCGACCTCGCCGATCTGCAGGAGCGCGTCGGTGACGCCGGCGAGCGCCGAGACCACCACCACGCGCGCGCCGCGCTGCGCGCCCACGATGGCAGCGGCACGCCGGATGGCGTCCGCGTCGGCGACCGACGTTCCTCCGAATTTGAGCACCAGCATCGCTGATCTCCGCTGTTCTCCCGCTTCGCGCCCCTCAAAAAACAAAAAACCCGCCGGCTTGTGAAGTCCGGCGGGTGTTTACGGTGCACGCAGTCTGAAACGATCAGGGTGCATATACGCAAACGCCACCGGACACGCGAATTCGCATGGTGCGATTTCGCATGCTGGTCTTGGTGGCGGTGCAGCTACAGCAGCCCATTAACCGCGAGTATAGGCACCTCGGCGAGCCGGCGTCAAGAGGGGCACGTCCGGTATATAACCGGCATTTATCATCGAAGAAAGATTATAAGTTTGACACCTGCTGCCATGCGGACCGATCATGGAGGCCATGACGACCTGCGTCGGGGTGTCGCTCGCCATTCGACTTATTGGAGTTACGGCCCTCAGCGCCGGATGACGACGCCCCTTATCGAGACGACAGATTTTACGGGGCCGTCATCCACAAGGGTGACGGCCCTTTTTGTTGTTGGGACGGCGCGGATTTGGAGGCCGGACCTTAAGGTCCGGCGGGAGTGGTTGTGGCGGACCAGAAAGATAAATGGCAGAGCGGCGCGATTACGGACGGTCCCAGCCGGGCTCCCGCGCGCGCGATGCTCCGCGCGGTCGGATTCGATCGACAGGCGCTCGCCCGACCGATCGTGGGCGTTGCCAACACCTGGACCGAGATCGGACCCTGCAATTACCACTTGCGCGACCTCGCGATCCCGCTGAAGGAGGCCATCCGCGCGGCCGGCGGCACGCCGATGGAGTTCAACACCGTCTCGATCTCCGACGGCATCACGATGGGCTCGCCCGGCATGCGCGCCTCGCTCGTCAGCCGCGAAGTGATCACCGATTCGATCGAGCTCGTGGCGCGCGGCAACCTCTTCGATGCGCTGGTCGTGCTCGTCGGCTGCGACAAGACCATCCCGGCGGCCGCAATGGCGCTCGCGCGCCTCGACATCCCGGGCGTCATCCTTTACGGCGGGTCGATCGCGCCGGGCCGTGTTCAGGGACGCGACGTCACCATTCAGGATGTGTTCGAAGCGGTCGGGGCGCATGCCGCAGGGCGGTTGTCGGATGCCGGCCTCTGTGAGATCGAGGATCGCGCGTGCCCCGGCGCCGGCGCGTGCGGCGGACAGTTCACCGCAAACACGATGGCGACCGCGTGCGAGTTCCTGGGTCTCGCCGCGATGGGGAGCGGCGATGTGCCCGCAACCGATCCTGACAAGCGCCAGGTCGCCGTTCGCACCGGTGCGCTTGTGATGGAGGTCCTCCACAACGATCGTCGTCCTTCGCGGATCGTCACGCGAGAGGCGCTCGAGAACGCGATCGCGTCAGTGGTCGCGACGGGCGGGTCGACGAACGCGGTGCTCCACCTGCTGGCGATCGCGAACGAGGCCGGCGTGGCGCTCGAGATTGACGACTTCGATCGCATCAGCGCGCGCGTGCCGCTCCTGGCGGATCTCAAGCCGGGTGGACGATTCGTCGCGGCCGATCTTCACGCGGCCGGCGGCACGAGGCTGCTGGCCAGACGCCTCATCGAGGCGGGCGTGCTGCACGCCGAGGCCCTCACGGTCAGCGGCCGCACGGTGGCAGAGGAAGCGGCGCGCGCTTCTGAAACTCGCGGTCAGGAAGTGATCCGTCCGGTGAGCGCACCGCTCAAGACCACCGGCGGCCTTGTAATCCTGCGCGGCAATCTCGCGCCCGACGGGTGCGTCGTCAAGGTCGCGGGTCACGACCACGTGACGCATCAGGGTCCGGCGCGTGTGTTCGACTCCGAGGAAGACGCGTTCGCCGCGGTGCAGACGGGGCGCATCTCTCAGGGTGATGTCGTCGTGATCCGCTACGAGGGGCCGCGCGGCGGCCCTGGCATGCGCGAAATGCTCGCTGTGACGGCGGCCATCGTGGGCGCCGGGCTCGGCGACTCCGTCGCACTCGTCACCGACGGCCGCTTCTCGGGCGCGACGCGGGGATTGATGGCGGGGCACGTGGCTCCGGAAGCGGCGAGCGGCGGACCGATCGCCGCGGTGCGCGATGGCGATCTGATTACGCTCGATCTGAACGCGCGAGGAATTCGGATTGAGATCAGTGATGCGGAACTTGCGTCGCGGCTGGCGCGGTGGACCCCGCCGCGACCCCGATATGCAGACGGCGTCATGGGCAAGTACGCGCGGCTCGTGGGATCGGCCGCCGCGGGCGCCGTGACCACCGCGCATGCGGTGCAGGAACACACCGAGCAACGCTTCACGGTAGGGACAAAGTAGATGAACCACGGATCACACGGATCACACGGATCGCACGGGTGGGATCGATGAAACGCACAGGAGCGCAGATTCTCTGGGAATGTCTGGTGCGGGAAGGGGTGACCGAAGTGTTCGGGTATCCCGGCGGCGCCATTCTGCCCGCGTACGACGCCATGCTCGATTATCCGATCCGGCACACCCTGGTGCGGCACGAGCAGGGGGCCACGCACATGGCGGACGGCTATGCGCGCGCGAGCGGAAAGGTCGGCGTCGCGATCGCGACGTCGGGTCCTGGCGCGACGAACATGGTCACCGGGATCGCGACCGCGATGCTCGACTCATCGCCGATCGTGTGCATCACGGGACAGGTGGGCAGCCGGCTGATCGGCACTGACGCATTCCAGGAAATCGACATCACCGGCATCACGCTCCCGGTGACGAAGCACAACTATCTGGTGACGTCCGCTCAGGACGTGGCGCGGACGGTCCGCGAAGCGTTCATGATCGCGAAGTCCGGACGCCCCGGGCCGGTGTTGATCGACATTACGAAGGACGCGCAACAGGCCTCGTGCGAGTTCGAGTGGGAGACTGCGGCGCCGGTGGTGCCCGGCTGGCGCGAAGCGCCGCCACTCGGACGCGCCGAGCTCGCGCGCGCGGCCGAACTGATCAGGACCGCCGAGCGGCCGGTCATTCTCGCGGGACATGGCGTCACGATCTCCGGCGCCGAGCCGGCGCTGCGCGCGTTCGCCGAGCGCGCGAATATTCCCATCGCAGCCACGCTGCTCGGCATCGGCGGCTTCCCCGCGTCGCATTCACTCAATCTCGGCATGATGGGCATGCACGGGGAGGCGTGGGTGAACCTCGCCATCCAGGAAGCGGATCTCCTGATCGCGTGCGGCATGCGCTTCGACGATCGCGTGACCGGCAACCTCAAGACCTACGCGCCGCATGCCAAGAAGATCCACATCGAGATCGATCCGTCGGAGATCAACAAGAACGTACGAGTCGACGTCGCGCTCGTCGCCGATCTGCGCGACGTGCTCGAGCGCCTGGTGCCGCTCACGGAGCCGGGCCATCGCCAGGCGTGGTTCGATCGCATCGCCGGATACAAGGGAGACTCCGCCGTCCGCGACATCCAGTCGCTGCCCGACGATGGTCATCTCTATGCCGCGCACGTGATCAATGACCTGTGGCGCGCGACGCGCAGCCAGGACACCATCGTCGTCACCGACGTCGGCCAGCACCAGATGTGGGAAGCGCAGTACTACCATCACGAGAATCCGCGCTCGCTCATCACGTCGGGCGGCCTCGGCACGATGGGCTTCGCCGTGCCGGCGGCAATCGGCGCCAAGCGCGCCCGGCCCGAAGCGGAAGTGTGGGCGGTGGTCGGCGACGGCGGCTTCCAGATGACGATGTGCGAGCTGGCGACCGCCGTGCAGGACGCGATCAATATCAAGGTCGCGATCATCAACAACGGATATCTGGGCATGGTGCGGCAGTGGCAGGAGTTCTTCTACGAGCGGCGCTACGCCGCGACGCCGCTGTCCGGGCCCGACTTCGTCAAGCTGGCCGATGCATTCGGGATCCGCAGTCGCGCCGTGTCGACGCGTAGCGATGTGCTGTCGGCGATTGCGGATGCCACGGCGCACGAAGGACCTGTCGTGATTGATTTCAGGGTCGAACAGGAAGACACCGTGTACCCGATGGTGCCGGCTGGCGCGGATCTGCACGCGATGATCCGCCGGCCCAATCCAATCGTCGAGACGGCCGCGGACTAGACCAGGGAGACGCATCGTGAAGCTGCACACATTCACCGTCTACGTCGAAGATCGGCCCGGGGTGCTCAACCGCGTGGCGTCGCTCTTCCGGCGTCGCGGATTCAATATCCAGTCGCTCAGCGTCGGCCACAGCGAGACGGCCGGCGTGTCGCGCATGACGGTCGTCGTCGAGACCGACGATAGCGGCGCGGCGCGCATCAAGGCGCACGTCTACAAGCTGATTAACGTCGTCCGCGTCGAGGACATCACCGACCGGCCGTCGGTCGTCCGCGATCTCGCGCTGATCAAGGTGAGCGCGAATCATCAGAATCGCGCGGCGGTCATGCAGCTTGCGAACGTCTTCCACGCGCGCGTGGTCGACGTCGCCCCCGAATCGCTCGTCGTCGAGATGGTGGGATCGGAAGCCAAGATCGACGGCCTGCTGGAAGTACTGCGGCCGTACGGTGTGCTGGAGATGGTTCGCACCGGTCGCGTGGCCATGGCGCGGGGGTCGGGCGCGGGCGTTGCGGCTGGCGGCGGGCGGTTCCTGCCCGAGGCCGAAGAGGGATTTTCTTACAGCGTGTAACCCGTTATGCGGCTCACAACGAGAGTTTTGTACTCGCACCGAGCGAGCCGCATAACGGGCTGGGCGCGCATGGCGCGCCCTGCGAGGGAGCGGAGCGGGGCGCAGGGTCCCCGCGAGCGACCGAGCCGGGGTATGGGGCGGAGCCCCATGTTAGTGCGAGGGAGCGGAGCGGGGCGTAGCGGTCCCCGCGAGCGACCGAGCCGGGGGTATGGGGCGGGGCCCCATGTTAGTGCGAGGGAGCGGAGCGGGGCGCAGGGGTCCCCGCGAGCGACCGAGCCGGGGTATGGGGCGGAGCCCCATGTTAGTGCGAGGGAGCGGAGCGGGGCGCAGGGGTCCCCGCGAGCGACCGAGCCGGGGTATGGGCGGAGCCCCATGTTAGTGCGAGGGAGCGGAGCGGGGCGCAGGGGTCCCCGCGAGCGACCGAGCCGGGGTATGGGGCGGAGCCCCATGTTAGGAGGACGAGATGCCGAAGGTGTATTACGACGCGGATGCCGACCTGGCCCTGGTACGGGGCCGCAAGGTGGCGGTGCTCGGATATGGATCGCAGGGACACGCGCATGCGCTGAACCTGCGCGAGAGCGGCGTCGACGTCCGCGTCGGGCTGCCCGCGTCGAGCGGATCGCGCGCAAAGGCGCAGGCAGATGGGCTCACGGTGCTCGAGCCCGCCGCCGCGTGCGCGTGGGCCGACGTGATCATGGTGCTCGTGCCGGACACGGTGCAGGCTGCACTGTACCGCGACGCGATCAAGCCGAATCTGGCGAACGGCAAGACGCTGATGTTCGCGCATGGCTTCAACGTGCGCTTCGGCACACTCGATCTGGTGCGCGAGCTCTACCAGGAAGGTGCGGGCACGCCCGCGCTGGTGGCAGTCCACCAGGACGCGAGCGGCAAGGCGCGCGACTTCGCGCTGTCGTACGCGAAAGGCATCGGCGTGACGCGCGCCGGCGTCATCGAAACAACGTTCGCGGAAGAGACCGAAACCGACCTCTTCGGCGAGCAGGCGGTGCTGTGCGGCGGCGTCAGCGCGCTCGTCAAGGCTGGATTCGAAACGCTCGTCGAAGCGGGCTATCAGCCGGAGGTCGCATACTTCGAGTGCCTCCACGAGCTCAAGCTGATCGTCGATCTGATGTATCAAGGCGGGCTGAACTACATGCGCTACTCCGTCAGCGACACGGCGGAGCACGGCGATTACACGGGCGGTCCGCGATTGATCACCGATCAGACACGTCAGGAAATGCGCAAGATGCTTGCGGAGATCCAGGACGGCACCTACGCGCGGCGCCGCTGGATCGACGAGGACAGGAAGGGTCGCCCGTGGTTCAACGAGACGCGCACTCGCGAACGTCAGCACCAGATCGAGCAGGTGGGCGCAAAGCTGCGAGCGATGATGCCGTTCCTCAAGCCGAAGAAGGCGCCGGAACCGGCGGGCGTCGCGTGAACATGATGCAGCCCTAAAGGGCTGCGCTACCACAATGTAGCGCAGGCCTTTAGGCCTGCGGAACCAAATATACAGATGTCTGGACTCACGTGGATGAACGGGCGGCTTGTGCCGGAGTCGGAGGCGGTAGTGCCCTTCCTGACCGCCGGGCTCCATTACGGCATGGGTGTGTTCGAAGGCATCCGCTGCTACGACACGGCCGACGGACCGGCCGTGTTCCGGCTGCGCGATCACGTGCTGCGCCTCGTCGCGTCTGCGAAGACGCTCGGCTTCCGTGAGCTGCCGTACGACGAGGCCACGCTGAGCGCCGCCATCCACGAGACGATCAGCGCCAACGCTCTTCGCGCGTGCTACATCCGTCCGGTGATTTTCCTCGCCGAAGGAGGCATGAACCTCAACATTGACACCGGGCGTCCCCATGTTGGGATAGCCGTGTGGCCGTGGAAGGAGTTCCATGGCGAGGGCAGCCTCGATGCGGGCATCCGCGTCAACGTGTCGTCGTACACGCGCCATCACCCGAACATCATGATGACGCGCGCGAAGATCTCCGGCAATTACGTCAACTCGTTCCTGGCGAAGACCGAGTCAGTCCGCCTCGGCTTCGACGATGCGGTGCTCCTCGATCCTGACGGCTACGTCGCGGAGTGCACGGGCGAGAATCTGTTCGTCGTCACTCGTGGCCGGATCATCACGCCGCCCGTCGCGGGCATTCTCGAGGGCATCACGCGCGACACGGTGATCACGCTGGCGCGCGACGCGGGACTCACGGTCGTCGAAGAACGGATCGTCCGCGACCGCCTGTACGACGCCGACGAGGTGTTTCTCTCGGGGACCGCGGCGGAGGTGATCGGCGTGCGCGAGGTGGACTTCCGGACGATTGGTTCGGGATCGATCGGCCCGATCACGCGCACGGTGCAGCAGGCCTTCCGTCAGACGGTGCGCGGTGAGCATCACCGCTCGCCCGAATGGCTGGAGCCGGTCCTGCCGCTCGACGACGAGGCGGAGGCGAAAATACTGCGGGCGTGAGCAAGGCCGTGGATCTCAGACAACTCGAAATCATCCGCGCGATCGCCGATACGGGCTCGTTCACGCGAGCCGGTGCACGGCTCCATGTCTCGCAATCGGCCATCAGCCGGCAGATCCTCCTGCTGGAAGAGGAACTGCACGAGCCGCTCTTCCTCCGCTTCGGACGCCAGGTCCAGATCACGCCGGCAGGCGAAGCGCTCCTGCAGCTCAGCAACCGGATGTTCGCCGACATCCGCGAAACGTGCGCAACGATCGTAGACCGCCAGAAGAACCTGAGCGGCACGCTCAATCTGGTCGGCGGAATGACGGTGTGCCTCTACCTCTTCCCGCGTCTGCTGAAGGAATTCCGCCGGCATCATCCAGACGTCGAGATCAGGATTGCGACGGGCGGAATGCAGCGGCTGCTGCGCCGACTCCGCTCGGGACGCGCGGACCTCGCGCTGCTGACGCTGCCCGTCAATGAGCCGGGCCTGACGACCGTGCCAGTGCTGCGCGAGGAGCTGCTGCTCGTCATGCCGCCAGGACACGCGCTGGAGCGCGTAAAGCATCCGCTCGATCCGGCCGCGCTCATCGGGGAACCGTTCATCATCTTCGAGGCGGGATCCAACACGCGCCGGGCGATTGACGACTTCTTCCTGCGGGAACAGATCACGCCAAAGGTCGTCACCGAAACGGAGAACGTGGAGATCATGAAAGCGATGGTCGCCAGCGGCCTTGGCATCAGCATCGTCCCATTCCAGTCCGTGGCGCACGAGACGCGCAGCGGCACGCTCTCGGTCGCCCGTATCCGCGGCCAGCAACTCGTGCGCGAAACCGGCTGGGTCTACCGGACGGGGGAGCGCGTGCCGCGCGTCGTGCAGGAAATGATGGCGACGTTGACCCGCATCGCGCCGCAACTGCAGCTCTCCGCCGAGAGCCGGCCCGCCATCGACGCCGAACCGGCGATCGCCGCACACCGCCGTCGGAAAAGCGGATAATAATGCCGCTGTCATGCGTCTCACGGAACGGGAGATCGACAAGCTCCTCGTGTTCACCGCTGCAGAAGTGGCCCGCCGCCGCCGCGCGCGCGGCCTCAAGCTGAATCATCCCGAAGCCGTAGCCCTCATCACGGCTGAAGTGCTCGAAGGCATCCGCGATGGACGGAGCGTCGCCGACCTGATGACATTCGGCGCCGGCGTCCTCAGGCGCGACGACGTGATGGAAGGCGTCGCCGAGATGATTCCGGAAATCCAGATCGAAGGCACGTTTCCCGACGGCACCAAACTGGTGACCGTGCACGATCCGATCCGGTGACGCGCGGTGATTCCAGGCGAATACTTCCTCCGCGAAGACGCGATCGAGCTGAACGCGGAGCGCACGCCTGTAGGCGTCCGCGTCGAGAACACCGGCGATCGCCCTGTCCAGGTCGGCTCTCACACTCACTTCTTTGAAGTGAATCGTGCGCTGCGATTCCCACGCGCGGCCGCTTACGGTCATCGGCTCGACATCCCCGCAGGCACGTCATTGCGATTCGAGCCTGGTGAAGGCCGCGACGTCACGCTGGTGCCATTCGCGGGCAGCCGTACCGTGTTCGGCATGAGCGCTCTCGTCAACGGTCCGCTCGAGGCGCGACGCGAGCAGGCAATCCAGGACGTGCGCGCGCGTAAGTTCCTCGATACACCATGAAGATTCCGCGAGACCAGTACGCGGGCCTCTATGGCCCAACGGCCGGCGATCGCGTGCGTCTCGCCGACACCGGTCTCGTGTTGCAGATCGAGCGCGACTTCGCGCGATATGGGGAGGAGGTGCCGTTCGGCGGCGGCAAGGTCGTGCGGGATGGGCAGGGTCAGTCGCAGGTGTCGCGCGGGGAAGGCGCGCCGGATCTCGTCATCACGAACGTGATCGTCCTCGATCACTGGGGCGTGGTGAAGGGGGACGTCGGCGTCCGCGACGGCCGCATCTCGGCGATCGGCAAGGCGGGAAACCCCGGCATCCAGGACGGCGTGACGCCGGGCCTTGAACTCGGCGCATCGACGGAAATCATCGCCGGCGAGCATCGTATTCTGACGGCTGGCGGGATCGACTCGCACATCCATTTCATCAGTCCGCAGCAGGCGTGGGAAGCGCTCTACAGCGGCGTCACGACGATGATTGGCGGCGGCACCGGACCGGCGGACGGCACGCGCGCCACGACGTGCACGCCGGGCGAATGGCACATCCACCGGATGATCGAAGCCACCGACAGCCTGCCGCTCAACTTTGGTTTTCTGGGCAAGGGCAACGCGTCGCGCGAGGAGCCGCTGATCGAGCAGGTCCGGGCCGGCGCGATCGGCCTCAAGCTGCACGAAGATTGGGGCACAACGCCGGCAACAATCGATGCGGCGCTCACCGTCGCGGACGCGTACGACGTGCAGGTCGCGATCCACACCGACACGTTGAACGAGTCGGGATTCGTCGAGGATACGCTCGCGGCCATACGCGGCCGCACCATCCACACCTATCACAGCGAAGGCGAGGGAGGCGGCCATGCGCCCGACATCCCCAACGATGCCGTTCACGGTGAATACGCTGGACGAGCACCTGGACATGCTGCTCGTGTGCCATCACCTCAACGCGCAGGTGCCGGAAGACGTGGCGTTCGCGGAATCGCGCATCCGCCCGGAAACGATGGCGGCCGAAGACGTGCTGCACGATCTCGGCGCGATCAGTATGATGTCCTCCGACTCGCAGGCCATGGGACGCGTCGGCGAGGTGATCATGCGGACGTGGCAGACAGCGCACGTCATGAAGGCTGCGCGCGGTCCTGTTGCGGGAGACCCGCGGGAGCACGACAACCGGCGAATTCGGCGGTATCTCGCGAAATACACGATCAATCCCGCGCGCGCGCATGGCATCAGCGAGTATGTTGGATCGATCGAGGTCGGCAAGTACGCGGACCTGGTGTTGTGGTCCCCCGCGTTTTTTGGCGTCAAGCCGGATCTCGTGATCAAGGGCGGCTTCGTCGCCGCCGCTTTGATGGGCGATCCCAATGCCTCGATCCCGACACCAGAGCCGGTGCGGTACCGTCCGATGTTCGGCGCCCTGGGTCGCGCGACAAGCGCCGTGTCGTGGACGTTCGTGTCTCAGGCTTCAATCGACGAACATCGGTTGCCGTCACGCGTCGATCGTGCGCTGCTGCCGGTGCATGGCACGCGCGCGCTCGGGAAGCGCGACATGATTCTCAACGACGCGTTGCCGCGAATCGATATCGACCCTGAACGTTATACCGTCGTCGTCGATGGCGAGGCAGTCGTGCCCCAACCCGCCGCGACGCTTCCTATGGCCCAGCGATATTTCCTGTTCTGACCAATGTCCGCACCAGACGCGGTCGTCTCGATCCGAGCGCTCCCGGAGGACCATCATCCGCACGCGAGCGACGCCGATATCGTCGAGATCCCGATGACGGCGCACGATCGGCGGCGCGTCCGCCGCGTCATCGAGGCGGCAGATGGCACGAAGCTGGCGTTCGAGCTCCCAACCGGTACCGTGCTGCATCCCGGACAGGTGGTGCACCGAAGCGGCGTGCGTGAATACGTCGTGACCGCCGCGCCGGAAGACGTGCTCGTCACGCGTCCGCGCAGCGTGGAGGAGGCCGCACGGATCGGTCATCTGATCGGCAATCTGCATCGGGACATCGAGGTGCACGGCGGCGACGTGATCGCACTCGCCGACGACGCGCTCGCCGACCGGCTGACGCGCGCCGGGGTGCCGTTCGAGCGCAGCCGGCGCGCTTTTCAGGGGCGTGCGCCTGGGGAGCACGCGCACTGATGGACGCCGTGGCGTTGCTGCGCCTGCTGCAGCTGTTCGATTCGCAGTTTCCCGTCGGCGCGTTCGCGCATTCGGGCGGCCTCGAGACATATGCGGCAGACGGCGCGGAGCTGCCGCAGCTGGTTGAAGTGCTCGAGAACCAGATTGAGCTCGGATGGGGACGAAGCGACCTTGCGGCGGCGTGCCTCGCCTGGCGGGCCGGCGTCGACACGACGTCGCTTCGTGCGTTGGACGATCTGTCGGCGCGCGTCCACGCGTTCAAGGTGATTCCTGCCGCGAGGGACACGAGCGTTCGCCTGGGATGCCGCACGCTGGCGCTGGTCCGCCGACTGTATCCTGGTGCCGTCTCAGGCCTGGACGTGCAACCTACGCATCACGCGGTGGTGATCGGCGCCGTCGGGCGCCGCCTTGGTCTCGAGCTCACACCGCTGCTGATCGCGTTCGCGCAGAGCCTGGCTGCCGGCACGCTCGCCGCGGCGACAAGGTGCATGCCGGTGAGCCCTGCGCAGGCGCAGACCCTGCTGGTGCAGATCCACGACGCGATCGCGTCTGCGGTGGCGCGCGCGCAGCGCGACCCCGAGGATCACCTGTTCACGTGCACACCGGCGCTCGACATCCGCGCATATCAACAGGCGTTCCTGCACACCCGCCTGTTCCAGTCGTGAGGCTGACGTGGCACGCGTGATCATCGGCGTGGGAGGCCCGGTCGGATCGGGCAAGACGGCGCTGCTCGACAGCCTCTGCAAGCAGATGCGCGATCGCTACAGCCTCGCGGTGATTACCAACGACATCTACACGTACGAAGACGCTGAGTTCCTGATGCGATCCGGGGCGCTTCCGCTCGAGCGCATCCGAGGCGTGCAGACCGGCGGCTGCCCGCACACCGCGATCCGCGAAGACACCTCGATCAACCACGAGGCGATCGAGGAGACAATCCGCAATTTTCCAGACGTGCAGATCGTGTTCCTCGAATCGGGCGGCGACAATCTTGCCGCGTCGTTCAGCCCGGAGCTCGTCGACGTCAGCATCTATGTCGTCGACGTGGCGGGCGGCGACAAAGTCCCTCGCAAGGGAGGCCCGGGCGTCACCCGCAGCGACCTCCTCGTCATCAACAAGATCGATCTGGCGCCGTATGTGGGGGCGGACCTCGACGTCATGCAGCTCGACGCCGCGGCCATCCGCGGCGGCAAGCCGATCGTGTTCACGAATCTCAAGACCGGTGAAGGCCTCGACCAGGTGATCTCGTGGATTCAGCACGACGTGCTGTTCGAGCCGATCGAATCGAAACCTGACGCCGCGGCAGAATCATGAGCCGCATGTTGCCGTCCGACGCCGCGTGCGGGTTGCGCGGCGGTGCGCAGCTGACGTTCTGCCGACGCGGATCGGCGACGGTCCTGTCGTCGGCGCGCGTGGAGGCGCCGCTGAAGCTCGTTCGACCGTTCGCACTCGCCGACGGACGATTGATCGTTCCGCTGATTACGCTCGGTCCGGGACTTTGTGGAGGCGACACCTGCGCTATCGACGTCCACGCGGAGGCGGGCGCGCGCGTCATCATCACCAACACTGCCGCGACGCGCGTCCTGGGCATGGCCGACGACGCCCAGGCGATCCAGCGCGTCCGGCTGACGGCGGGTCCGGGCGCGCACCTCGAGTACTATCCAGGCCTCACCATCCCGTTCCCCGACAGTGCGTTCGTACAGGAGATCGAAGCGACCGCCGCACGCGACGCACGCGTCGGGATTCTCGAAACGTGGGCGCTCGGCCGCGCCGCGCGCGGTGAATATCTTCGGTTCCGTTACGTACGCAGCCGCACGACCGTACGCGTCGACGGCGCCTTGATCTACGCGGATGCGACCCTGCTCGAGCCGCGCACCGCAGCGGTAGCCGGCGCAGGCGTCCTCGATGGGCGGCGCTATCTCGTGTCGGGCTTCTGGTATGCCGCCGATGTGTCAGCCGGCTGCCGGGGTCAGACCCCGGACGCTCCGTTACACACTGTGTCGTCGCGGAACTGGGGTCAGACCCCGGACGGTCGGTTACACACTCTGCTGGTGGCGTTCGGGCAGTCGGCTCCCGGGCGGGTGTTCCTGCGGGCGCTGGGAGATGACGGTCGGGCGCTCGATCGCGTTGTCCGTGACGCCCTGGCGCGCGTCGCGGACGCGTGGAAAGTACCGCCCCTGCGGCTGGAGCGTTTTCGATGCTGAGGTCCCTAGGCGCGCGCCTCCGCGAACGGAGAATCGTCGTCTTCGTCAGCCTCAGACCGGGAATAGCCGGCTTCCTCGAGCGTGCGATTGATCTCCTGCTTCAACCAAGCCGACGGATTCGGCTTGATCGCGCGCAACGCCTGCCACTCTGACTCGGTCAGCGTGATTGCAATGAATCGGCTCGTTCCCTTGTCCATTCGCCGCCCCTCCTGTCCTCGTCATCGTAGTACGCGGCCCGGCTCTCCTTGCATAGAATTGCAGCATCCCGGCCATCTGATTCGGTCATGACCGCTGAAATCCGCGCGCCGGCAGAATTCCGCCTCAGGCAGCGGACAAACAGTGGCTGGCGAGTCTGGCGTACGTGCCAATCGCCGCGTGGACCTCATCGACGTGCACGTGCTCCCGCTGAGTGTGCGCGACGAGAATCGATCCCGGCCCGAACAAGAGCGGCGTGCCCCAGCGATTGAGCAGGGGAACGTCGGTCGTGAACGGAAAGACCGCCGCTGGGATTCCGGGGACCGTGTGAAAGCGCACCATCGGGACTCGCAGGATTTCCGTGACGGTGACGTTCGGCTCGACCTCCCGCGCCCTCGCGAGCACCTCGTCAGCCGATCCGACGATCCGAAACATCAGCTCCGCAGACGCTGACGGCGAGATCACGTTGGGTGCGATCCCTCCCTCGATCAATCCGATGGAGTAGAACGTGTTTCCGAGCTCAGGATCGGACGGCCACTGCATCCCGCGCAGACGCACCAGGACGTCGACGAGCTTGTCAATCGCCGAATCGCCATGTTCCGGCACGGCGGAGTGCGCGGCGCGTCCTTTCGCGCTGAGTTGCACCCTCAACATGCCGCGCGTGGCAATCGCGAGACGGCTGTCGGTGGGTTCGCCGTTAATCAGAAAGCTCGATCGCGCCGCTGCGGCATTCGCGACGTTGGCGCCGTCGCTTCCGCGTTCCTCGCCGACGACGAACAGCAACGCAACCCGGCGTTCGCCGGACGCGCGCATCCGTTCAACAGCGGCCAGCTGCGCGGCGAGGATTCCTTTCGCATCGCACGACCCGCGACCGAACAGGCATCCATCGCGTACGTCGCTCGGGAAGAACGGCGGCACGCAGTCGAAGTGGGTCGACAGCACGACCCGAGGGTCATCGAGTCGCGCGTAGACGTTGAATCGTCGGTCGGCAACGGGCTGCCGTTCGACGGTGTAGCCGAGTCGCGACAGCTGCGAGGCCAGCCACTCCCCTGCCGCCTGCTCGCGGCCGGTCGTTGAATCGATGTCGATCAGTGCGCGCGCGAAGGTGATCGGGTCTATCGAATCCATTGTTCGAGGGCCGTACGGGCGCTGGTGCGCTCGTCGCGATACTTGACTATCACGGGCGTCGCGAGCGCGAGGCCCCAATCGCGTCCTGGACCGGCCGAGATCGGACGTGTCCCGGGAACCACGACGGCCCCTTCGGGCACGATGAGCGGCTGGCCCGCGGAGGGTTCGATGACGCGGTTGTTCGGAATGTCGAAGATCGGGGTCGAGCCCGTGAGCACTGCACCGGCCGCGAGCACCGCCCTGCGTTTCACGACCGTTCCCTCGTATACACCGCAGTTGCCGCCCACGAGCACATCGTCCTCGACGATTACCGGCAACGCGCCGACCGGCTCGAGGACACCGCCGATCTGCGCGGCGGCGCTGAGGTGCACGCGCTTGCCGATCTGCGCGCACGATCCCACGAGCGCGTGCGAGTCGACGAGCGTCTCCTCGTCCACATAGGCGCCGATGTTCACGTACATCGGCGGCATGCAGATGACGCCCCGCGCGAGGAACGCGCCGTCACGAATGCTCGATCCGCCGGGGACGATGCGGATGCCAGCGGAGACGTCTACCTTCTTCAGCGGCAGCGTGTCCTTGTCGATGAACGGCCAGCGGCCGTGATCCGCGGATGCGTCCGCGATCGCGCCGAAGCGGAACCCGAGCAGGATCCCGCGCTTCACCCACGCGTTCACTTTCCAGCCGGAAGGAGACGCCGAGTCGGGTTCAGCGGCGCGGACGGTTCCTTCCGACAGCGCGGCACGGAGGGCCGTAAAGGCGGCGCGCGCCTCGTCTCGCGGCGCATCGCCGCCTGCGGCGGCAAGCCGGTCAACCGTGTCGGCCAGCACCGCCGGCGTCATGCGGGGATCGCGGCGGCGAGGCCAAGCGATCTCAGCACCGTCGCAATCCGCTCGCGCGATGCCGGCCGCGGCGGCACCATTGGCAGGCGATAGATCTCGTCGAGCAGCCCGAGCATGGCCATCGCGCTTTTGACGGGAATGGGATTCGACTCAATGAAGTTCACCTGCAGCAGCGGCATCAGTCGCTGATGCAGCTGGCGCGCGGACGCGAAGTCGCCGTGACTGCCAAGCTCGGCGAGCCTGCTCATCTCCCCCGGAATCTCGTTCGATGCGACCGAGATGATCCCTCGTCCGCCGATCGCCATCAGCGGCAGCGTCAACGCATCGTCGCCGGACAGGACCGTGAAGGTGTCCGGAACCGACGCGCAGATCTCACACATCTGCATCATGTTTCCCGATGCTTCCTTCACTCCGGCAATGTTCGGGATGGATGCAAGGCGGACGAGCGTGGCGGGGTCGATGTTGCAACCGGTGCGCCCTGGCACGTTGTAGAGAATGATTGGAAGCTCGATCGCCTCGGCAATCGCGCGATAGTGCGCGACGAGGCCGTCGGGGGTCGGCTTGTTGTAATAGGGCGTCACCGACAGGATGCCGTCCGCGCCCGCGCGACGCATTCGCTTCGCCGCCTGAATGACCTCGTGCGTGTTGTACCCGCCGGCGCCCGCAAGCACCGGCACCCGTCCCTTGGCCTGCTCGACAACCAGCTCGACCACCCGCACACGCTCTTCTTCCGTGAGTGTCGGGCTCTCACCCGTCGTGCCGCACGGGACGAGGAAGTGGATGCCGGCATCGATCTGGCGCTTCGCCAGGCGCGACACGCCCGCTTCATCGAGCGACCCGTCGCGCCTGAACGGCGTGACGAGTGCGGTCCCGCATCCGGTAAATGGCCGCATTACTACCTCCATGTCGGTGCTCGGTGCTTTGGGTGCTCAATGCTTGGGTGCTCAATGCTTGGGTGCTCAGTGCTCCCGTGGTGCTCAGTGCTCCCGTGGTGCTCAGTGCCGAGTACTTCGTGCGTTAGCACTCTGCACGCAGCACCTGGCACATTGCACCGAAAACCTGTGCGCGTCACAGCCCGAGCACGTCTTTCATCGTGAACCACCCGTGCCGCCCCTGGATCCAGCGCGCCGCTTCGAGGGCGCCGCGCGCGAACGCCGCGCGATCGCGGGCGCTATGGGTGATGGTAATCGTTTCCGAGACGGCATCGAAGCCCAGCGTGTGCGTCCCCGGAATTGTGCCGGCTCGGGTGGAGGCGATCGGCACAGCCGTCGCGTAGCCGGCCTGCCGCAGTGCGCGCTCCATCGCGAGCGCGGTGCCGGAAGGCGCGTCCTTCTTCGCGGCGTGATGCAGCTCGTGAATCCAGGCGCCAAATCCCGCCTGCGGTGACATCAACGCGCCGACGCGCTCGATAAGTGCGAGGAACAGGTTGACGCCGACGGCAAAGTTCGGCGCCGCCACGACGCCGATGCCGTGCCGCGCAACTGCATCGCGGATCTCCTGCTCGCGGGACTGCCACCCCGTCGTACCGATCACCAGCGGCGTGCCACGCGGCGCGAGCTTCTCAACGGTCACCGGCACCGCATCCGCCGCCGAGAAGTCGATTGCGACCTCCGCGTCGGGCCATGCTGCGCCGGCATTGCCGCGCGCGATTGCGCCGGTCACCTCAAATCCATACTCAGGCGCCAGCGTCTCGACCAGCTGCCCCATCCGGCCATGCCCAATCAGAAGCAAGCGGGGCATCGCTCAGCGGATTGCGACGGTCTCGAACAGCTCGTCATGCAGGTGTTTCATCGCGTCGGGCGCCGCGCTGTCTGCCAGCACCATCGTGAGGTTTCTGCGGGACGCCGCCTGCGAAACCATGCGCAAAGGAAACGTCGCCAGTGCGCCAATCACGCGCGACGCCGTGTCGGAGCGGCGCCGGAGATTCTCGCCGACGACGCAGAGAATCGCCATCTCTTCCTCGACGCTCACGTCTGCGAACTCGCGGAGCGCGTTGACGATTTCCGGCACGCGGCGGCGATCATCGACAGTCACCGATACGCTCACTTCGGACGTGGTGACCACATCGACCGGCGTGCGGTAGTGCTCGAAGGTTTCGAACACGCGTCGCAGAAAGCCGTAGGCCATCAGCATTCGCGTCGACGTGACGTCGACGACCGTAACACCACGCTTGCACGCGATAGCCGTCACCGGGCGGCCGTCGTCAGCCGGCGAACTGGTGATGAGCGTTCCTTCGGCCTCAGGTCGTCGGCTATTGAGAATACGCACCGGGATGTTGTGTGCGACCGCCGGCAGGATCGTGCTCGGGTGGAGGACCTTCGCGCCGAAATACGCGAGCTCGGAGGCTTCGCCGAACGAGAGCTGCCGCACGACCCGCGGTTCCTCGACGATGCGTGGATCCGCCGTCAGCATGCCGTCGACGTCGGTCCAGATCTGGATCTCGGAGGCATCGATCGCCGTACCAATCAATGCGGCGGAGTAGTCCGACCCGCCACGGCCGAGCGTTGTCGTGGCCCCGTCCGGCGCGCGGCCGACGAATCCGCCGATGACGGGGATGCGGCCCGACTGGAGCAGCGGCAGCACGAACTCCGAGGCCGCCTCCTTTGTTGCGTCAGCGAGCGGCGCGGCCTGGCCGTAGGTCGCGTCCGTCATCAGCACCGATCGCGCGTCGACGAATGCTGCCTCGAACCCGTGTGCGCGGAGCGCCGCCGCAACGAGACGGCTGTTGAGCAACTCGCCGCTTGCCGCTACACGATCGAGCGCGCGCGAATCCGCGTGTCGGAGAACGTCGATGGCCTGCAACACGGCGCCGAGCTCCGTCAGCTCGCGTTCGATGTCGCGCGCGACGGGAGCTGCCGATGCGCCAACCAGCCGAAGCGCCGCGTCGCCATGCCTCCGCGACAACTCGTCGAGTCCATCGCGCACGACGTCGGTTCGCCCGCTGCTCGCCGCGTCCGCCATCGCGAGCAGCCGATCGGTGACCTTTGACATCGCGGACACAACCACGACCGGCGCCGCGTCCGATTCGACGGCGCGGCGCACGATCGAGATCGTCTGCGTGATCGCGGCGGCATCGGCCACCGAGGTCCCGCCGAACTTCATCACCACCTTGCGCATCAGTCTTCCCCGATCAGCCCGGTCGCGAGCATCAGCTCCGCGTTCAGCACCGCTGCACCGGCGGCGCCGCGGATTGTGTTATGTCCGAGCGCGACGAGCTTCACGCCCAGTATCGGACACCGGCGGACGCGGCCGACCGTGATCGTCATCCCGCCATCGCGATCGACGTCGCGTCGCGGCTGTGGACGATCGGGCGCCGCGCTGACGACAATCGGATTCGCCGGCGCGGTCGGCAGATTGAGCGCCTGTGGTTGTCCCTTGAACGACGCCAGCGCACCGCTCACCTCGTCGAGCGACGGACGTGCCTTCAGCGCGATCGAAATGGCCTCCGTGTGTCCGTCGATCACCGGCACGCGGTTGGTGTGCGCGCTCACGGTGACAGCGTGCGGCGTGACACCCGAGTCGCCTATGGTGCCCAGAATCTTGCACGTCTCGCTCTCCATCTTCTCTTCTTCATTCGCGATGAAAGGCACGACGTTGCCGAGAATGTCCATCGAGGAGACACCAGGGTAGCCGGCGCCGGAGACCGCCTGCATCGTGGTGACGAGCACGGACTCGAGGCCGAAGCGCCGGAGCGGGGCCAGCACCATGGCGAGAACAACAGTTGAACAGTTCGGGTTGGTGACGATTGCGCCCCGCCAGCCGCGCGCGCGGCGCTGCCGATCCAGCAGGGCGAGATGATCCGCGTTGATCTCGGGAATCAGCAGTGGCACGTCCGCGTCCATGCGATAGCACCGCGCGTTGCTGACGACGAGATGGCCGGCGGCGGCAAACGCCGGTTCGATGTCTTGTGCGGCGGTCGCGTCGAGCGCGGAAAAGACGAGCCGCGGACCGCGTCCCGGCACGCAGCCGTCGACGCGGGATGCGCGCACTTCTTCCGGCGGCGCGTCGCTCAGCCGCCACGGCGCTGCGTCGGCGTATGCGCGGCCTTCGGACCGTTCGCTCGCAGCCAGCCACGCCGGCCGAAACCACGGATGCCGCGCGAGCTGCCGCACGAACTGCTGACCCACCATCCCGGTGGCGCCAAGTACCCCGACGTCGATTCGCTTTCGTACTCCCTGCATGGTCCACGCCTCCACCGCTCGCCAAAAAAAACCGCCGGCACCTCAAGGGGCCGGCGGTTGGTGGAATTTCGGCTGCGAGCTGATCGTTTCAGATCACGAGCGACACCCCACCACCGGCCTGCGAATTCGCAAGGCCCGCTTTCGAGTCGTGTGGCAGGTCGGGCTTGTCATGGTCTGTGGCAAATCTTAACGCGCCGCGACCGTACGCGTCAACGGTGAATCAGTCGCAGGTTCTGGTGTCCGCCCTCAGCCAGACCTCGTGCGTCTCTCAGGCTTCTTCTTTTCCGGACTTGTAGCTGCCGAGCGTCCGCACCCACTGCGTGAACTCGCCGAGATCGGCGAGCGCGCGGCCGCACGCCAGCGAATCGCGCGCGACCTCCACGTCGGCGTAGAACATGTACTCCCACGGGCGGCCCCGAATCGGCCTGGATTCCAGTTTCGTCAGATTGATGTCGCGCAGCGCGAAGCCCGCCAGCGCCTTGAACAGCGTCCCCGGCTTGCTCTGCAGCGCGAAGACGATCGACGTCTTGTTCGCGTCCGGCACGTCGCGCCCGCTGCGTGCGATGACGAAGAAGCGCGTGATGTTCCCCTCGAAGTCCTGGATCGATTCCCTGAGCACCTCCAGGTTGAAGACTTCCGCCGCCCGCCTCGATGCCACCGCCGCCGCATCGTCGCGCCCGCTCTCGCGGACCATCTTCGCGGCGCCGGCCGTATCGTACACGGCCACGATCTCGACGCCGGAAAGCTGCTGGAGGAAGTCTTCGCACTGCGCGAGCGCTTGCGGGTGCGAGTAGACCACCTTCACCGCGCCCATCGGCGTGCCCGGGAGCGCCAGGAGACAGTGATCCACGCGCAGCTCCACTTCTCCGACGATCGGCAGCTCGTGCTCGACGAGCAGATCGTAGTTGCGGTGGATGCTGCCGCCGATGGAGTTCTCCATCGGCAGGATGCCGTGGGTGGCCCGCCCTTCCGTCACCGCGGTGAAGACGTCTTCAAAACTGCGGCATGGCAAGACGTCGGCCTTGGGTGCGAACCGGAACGCCGCCGCTTCGCTATACGCGCCCGGCTCACCTTGGAAGGCAATTCGCATGAGTGGCTACTATACACAACGTCCTTCACAGCCCATCTCGGTTGCGCGCCGGGTCTTCATCGGTTGTAACCGGGTCTTCGTTGATTGTCGGCGAGATCGTTAGCCCGCTCATAGACCGGATCGATCGACCGTTTGTGGGCCGGGCCTTAGCAGGCTGCTGAAGAAAAAGGCAGCCCTGCGGGATTTGGTGATTTCTGGATTGGGTAATCTGGTGATTGTGCTTCGGGACGCGCTCCCGCGCGTGCGTCCAGACCCGCCGGAGAGTGTAGGCCGGGTCTTTAGACCCGGCACCATTTGACCCCGGCACCCAGGGCAGGTCGTTCGACCCGGCTGCGTGAACCCCTGGCAACCTCGCTCGAGGCGAGCGCTCCCGGTTACGCCTGGAAGCGGCGCCAGTCGATCCGGTACTTGCGGATCTTGTAGTTGACGATGCGTGGCGTCGCCTGCAGCAGGCGCGCGGCCTTCGCGCGGTTCCCCCGGGCCATTTTCAGCGCGTCCTGGATCAAATCCTTCTCGAACGCGGCCAGCGACGCAGCCAGCGATCGCATCGAAGACGCGTCGGTCGTGTCCGCCATCTGCAGCGTCGGCGGCAGGTGGTGCGCATGCAGCACTTCGCCGTCGCAGACGAGCACCGCGCGCTCCATGACGTTCTGCAGCTCGCGCACGTTCCCCGGCCAGTGATACGCCATCAGCATGTCGATCGCCGGCGTCGAGATGCGGCGGATGTGCTTGCGGTGATCCGACGCGAGCCGTTCGAGGAAGTGATCCGCGAGCAGGAGGACGTCCGTCTTGCGCTCGCGGAGCGGCGGCACGTAGATGGTGAAGACGTTCAGGCGATAGAGCAGATCCTCGCGGAACGTGCCGGCCGCGATCGCGTCCTCGAGATGCTTGTTCGTCGCGGCAATCAAGCGGACGTTCACCTTGACGGGCTCGACGCCGCCGAGGCGCTCGAACTCGCGCTCCTGCAGCACGCGCAGCAGCTTGACCTGCACCGCGGGGTTCACTTCGCCGATCTCGTCGAGGAACAACGTCCCGCCGTCCGCGCGCTCGAAGCGTCCCTGTTTGCGGTTGATTGCGCCGGTGAACGCGCCCTTCTCGTATCCGAACAACTCGGATTCGATCAGCGTGTCGGGGAGCGCCGCGCAGCTGACCTTGATGAAGGGCTTCGACGCGCGCTGCGAATTGTAGTGAATTGCCTGCGCGATCAGCTCCTTGCCCGTGCCGGACTCGCCGCGAATCAGGACGGTCGTATTGGTGCGCGCCACCTGCGTCATCTGCTCGCACACATCGTGCATCAGGCGGCTCGTGCCAAGGATTTGCGAGAAGTCGTAGCGCTCGCGCAGCTCCCCCTGCAGCCGCACGTTCTCCTGAAGCAGCCGTTCGCGGTCCGCTTCGATCAGACGCTGCACCTTGATGGCCTGCGCAATCATCGATGCGACGACACCGAAGAATTTCGCCGTGCGCTCGTAGTTGCGATCCGGCTTGAATCTGAGCTCGAGCGCCAGCACACCGGCGGCTCGCCGGTGCAGCAGCAACGGCACGCAGACGAACGTGCGCTCGTCTTCGTCCTCGTGACGGTCGGCAAGCGCCGGCTCGCGGCTGACGCGCGGTACAACGAGCGGACGTCCGCTCGCGAGGACCTGCAACGCGAGCGCGCCACCAGGAACCCCCGTGTGCCACGCGCGATCGTGCCCGGTGCCGACGGCGGCCGCCACGTGAAGCCGCACTTTCTCGTCTGACGCAAGCGCAACGGCGCTCCGCACCGCATCGTGCGACTTCTCGAGAATCTCGAGAACGCGGTGCAGCGCCGCCTTGAAATTGGTCGCGCTGGAGAGCGCCTGGCTGATCTCGACCAGCGACGTGAGCTTGCGGATTTCTCCAGACTGGCGCACACCGACATCCACGTGACCCGCGCCCGTGCCGACCGTCTTGTCCGTCGCGCTCATCGGTACTGCCATGTTCGTCCCCAAGCAGGCTATCTAGCAAGTAGCGTCAGCTCGCAGCGGTGAGCCGTCAGCATTTGGCATTTGCCCATTCCCTATCCCGTATTCCGCATTCCCGCTGCAATGCCGTTGATCGTGACCATCAGCGCGGCGCGCAGCACCGCGATGTCATGCGCGCGCGATTCCTCACCGGAGCCATCGTCTGTGAGGACGGAGCGCAGTGCCGTGAGACGTCGCAACAGATCGACCTGGACGAGATTGATGGGATCGACGTACGGATTGCGCACGTCAATCGAACGCCGGAGCACCAGTGCGTCGGCGAGCAACCGATCGTGGCCGGTGATGGCAAGCACCGCCGCCGTCGCCCGCTGGAGGCGCACCCGCAGCGACGACGCGAGCGGCTGAAGGTCGTCCGGAACGAGGTGGCGGTCGTAGTGGGCCGCGATGCCCTCGTCGGCCTTCGCGAGCGCCATCTGCAGCAGATCGACCATGGATCGGAAGAACGGCCAGTCGCGATACATCTCGCGATACGCGCCACGCTCCTCCTCACTCGACGGCAGCATGACCTCGGCACCAAGCCACGACGCGAGGAGCAGCCGCGTCTGCGTCCAGGCAAACTGCCATGGAATCGCGCGGAGCGCCGACAGACCGCCCCCAGGACGCCGTGCAGGGCGACTGCCGATGTGCAGCGCATCGAGCTCAGCTTCGGGCGTCGCGGCACGGAAGTAGGAGGGAAAGCGCGGATCGTCATGCACGACCTGGCGGAACGCGGCATGGGCCGACGCCGCGAGGCGGTCCATCACGCTTCTCCAGCGCGGATCGATCGCCCGCGGCTTCGCGAGCGCCGCGTTCAGCGTCGCCGTCGTGTAAACCTCGAGCGTCCGCACGGCGATGCCCGGCAGGCCGAACTTCGCCTGGATCATTTCTCCCTGCTCGGTGACCCGCAGGGTGCCGTCCACGGACCCGGGCGGCTGCGACTGGATCGCCAGGTAGGTGGGACCGCCGCCCCGGCCCACGCTTCCTCCCCGGCCGTGAAAGAGCGTGAGGGCAACGCCGTGCGCCGCGCACGCACTGACAATCGATTCCTGTGCGGTGTAAAGCTCCCACGCCGCGGCCACGCGTCCGAGCTCCTTCGCGGAATCGGAGTAGCCGATCATGACTTCCTGGCGATCGCCGGCGCGCCGAACGCGATCGCGATACCACGGGATCAGCAGTAGGACGTCGATGACACCGCCACTCGCGCGGAGATCGCGCGCGGTCTCGAACAACGGCACGACACGAAGGGGCGGAGCGAGGCCCGCCCGGCGCTGCAGCAATTCGACCGCGAGCACGTCAGAGGGCCTGGACGCCATCGTAATGATGTATGCGCCCAGCGATTCGGCCGGCATCGATGCGAGCGCGTCGAACGTCTGCAGGACATCGGACGTGCGAGGGTTGTGAGGAAGGTCTGCCGGAACCCTGGTCACGTCTGCCAGCGCGTTTGTCAGGAACTCGATACGTTCCTCTTCAGACCAGTCCCCGTAACCCGGCCGTCCCATCCGGCGTGCGATGAGCTCGATCGCCTCGGTGTGACGTTCCGCTTCCTGACGCACGTCGAGCCGCACGAGCGTGAGGCCAAACGCCGAGAGCCGCCGCAGCACATCGGCAAGACGGCCGTTCGCAATGAGGCCATTGCCTGTCGCGTTGAGCGAGTCGAAGCAGAGACGCAGCGGCTCGGCGAGCTGCGCGGCGGTCGAATAGATCTCCTCGCCGCGCAAGCCGGCACGCTTCGCGCGCAGCGACAATTGATCCTCGACGTGCCGTCGCGTCTGCTCGACGCCGCGCTGCACGTCGCGCAGTAACGCCCGATAGGGCTCGTGCGCGCCCCCCACACGCGCGAGCAACACGTCGCTCGCGTCGTTCATCGAGAGCTCCTCGCGGAGCCGTTCGATCTCCCGCGCGTAGAGCGACAGCGCCGTCCAGCGGGACGCGAGGCAGGCGCGCCGCGTCACCTCCGCGGTGACGGCGGGGTTGCCGTCGCGGTCGCCGCCGATCCAGGAGCCGAACCTGATGGGCGCTGCCTCGATCGGAAGCCCGCGTCCCGTGGCGCCGCGGAGTGCGCGGTCGAGCGATCGCAGGTACTCCGGGACCGCGTTCCAGAGAGTCTGATCGAAGATCGCCAGCGCCGATCGGACTTCGTCGAGCGGCGACGGCCGTCCGCGGCGGATCTCCTCGGTCTCCCACGCCGCGGTGATCTCGCGCCGCAGCGTCTCGATCAGCGTCTCGCGCTCGAGCGGCGTCGCGTCGAGGCGATCGAGACCGGCGAGCGCGTCGGCCACGGCGTTGTACTTGATCTGGAGCGTCCGGCGCATGATCTCGGTGGGGTGCGCCGTGATCACGAGCTCGATGCGAAGGCTGCAGACGGCCGAGTGGAGCGCGGCGGCGGGCACTCCGGCCGTAATGAGGCGCGGCAGCGCTTCCTCGATCGATGCGGGCTGCGCATGCGCGTGCGGGTTGCGCTGATACGCGCGCCGGCGGCGCACCCGATGATGCTGCTCCGCAACGTTCGCGAGATTGAGAAAGTGCGCGAACGCCCGGGCAATCGGCAGCGCCGCGTCCACCGGCATGTCGGCCAGCTCACCCGCGAGTTGGTCGAACGCGCGGCGCGACGCCTCGGCGTCGCCGCGCCTGGCGCGCTTGGCCAGGCCGCGCACCCGCTCGACGCGCTCGAACAGCGCATCTCCTTCCTGGCGCCGGAGCGTCTCGCCCAGCAGCGTCCCGAGCAGCCGCACATCGTCGCGCAGCGGCTTGTGGGGATCTTCAAACAACATTGGAGTAGCCGCTTCTTCCACCTGAAGGTGGAAGCCACGAGTTTCTTGCGATGCGAATCGTGTGGCTTCCGCCTTTAGGCGGAAGTACCAACGCTATAATCCGGACGACGTGACCGACACACAGCCTCACAATGCGATCGTCGCCGCCGAAGGGCACCTGATCGATTCCCAGCTGCTGAACGCGATCTTCGACACGGTGATCGAACGCGGCGGCGCGTTCGAAGTGCTGCATTTCGAGATCGGGCGCACCAACCAGGATTTCTCGCGCCTCACGCTGAAGGTTTCGACCCCGAGCGCACCGGCACTCGCAACCCTGCTCGAGACGCTGATCCCGCTCGGCTGTCACGTTGCCGAGGAGCACGACGCCTTGATCCGCGTGGCCGATCGCGACGGCTGCGTCCCTGACGACTTCTATTCGACGACCAACCAGCGGACGCAGGTGCGCATCAACGGGCGCTGGGTCGATGTCGCGCGCCAGCGCATGGACGCCGTGATCGTCCTCAAGGGCGGCGCCGTCGAGTGCCGGAAGCTGCGCGACGTGCGTTCCGGCGATCGGATCGTGTGCGGGCTCGAAGGGCTCCGCGTCACGCCCGAGTTCCGCGATCGCGATCGCGCGGATTTCACGTTCATGGCGAACGACGTGTCGTCGGAACGGCGCGTCGAAGTGAGCGTCGCGAGAATCGCGCGGATGATGCGCGATACGAAGGCGCGCGGACGCCGGCTCGCGTTCGTCGTCGGACCTGTGGTCGTGCACACGGGTGGCGCGACCTATTTCACGCAGCTGATTCGAAGTGGATACGTCGACGTGCTCCTCGCCGGCAATGCGCTCGCCGTGCACGATGCGGAGCTGGCGCTCTTCGGCACCTCGCTCGGGGTGGACCTCGAGGCCGGAACGCCCGTGTCCGGCGGTCATCGCCACCACATGCGCGCGATCAACGCCATCAATCGTGCCGGGGGCATCAGGTCCGCCGTGGAGCAGGGCGTGCTGAAGAGCGGCGTGATGGTGGAATGCGTCCGCGCCGGAGTCGACTACATCCTCGCCGGCAGCATTCGCGACGACGGTCCCATTAGCGACACGATCAGCGACATCGTCGACGCGCAGGATCGCTACACGGCGGCCCTGGCCGATGTGGGCATGGTGATCGTGTTGTCGACGATGCTTCATGGAATCGGCGTCGGCAACATGCTGCCCGCATGGGTGCCGGTGATTTGTGTCGATATCAACCCAGCCGTCGTGACGAAACTTGCTGATCGCGGATCGTCGCAGACGATCGGGCTCGTCACCGACGTCGGGCTGTTTCTGCATCAACTGGCGATGCAGTTGACAACGTCGTAGTCGCCAGCTACCAGCTACCAGTTGCCAGTTGCTGGTTGCTGGTTGCTGGTTACCGGTTACCGGTTACCGGTTACTGGTTACTGGTTACCGGTTACTGGTTACCGGTTACTGGTTACCGGTTACTGGTTACCGGTTACTGTAACGGCGCCGGCAGATCCGAATCTCCCATCAGGAACGCGTCGACTCCGCGCGCGCAGCTGCGGCCTTCGGCGATCGCCCACACGATGAGCGATTGGCCGCGCTGCATGTCGCCTGCGGTGAACACCCCGGCGACGCTCGTCATCCACTTCTCGTCGCGCCACACGGTGCCGCGCTGCGTCATGCGCACGCCGAGCTGATCGAGCATGCCGCCGCGCTCGGGCCCGGTGAACCCCAGCGCGAGCAGCACGAGCTCCGCCGGCAGCTCGAACTCCGAGCCGGGCACGGGCTTGAACGTCGCCCGGCCCGACACAACGGCGGGCTCCACGCGTGTGGCGTGCAGCGTCGCGACGCGACCGTCCACGTCACCGCTGAATCGCTCGGTCGAGACCGAGTAGAGACGCTCCCCGCCTTCTTCGTGCGCGCTCGACACGCGGAAGATGTTGGGCCACGTCGGCCACGGATTGTCGGCCGCGCGCTGCTCCGGTGGCTGTGGGAGCAGCTCCAGCTGCCGGATGCTTCGCGCGCCCTGACGGATCGCCGTTCCGAGGCAATCGGCGCCGGTGTCTCCGCCGCCGATGATGACGACGTGCTTCCCCCCGGCGGAGATGAATTGCGAGTCCGGCAGATCGTCCCCTTCGCAGCGGCGGTTCTGCGCGGTGAGATACTCCATCGCGAAGTGCACGCCGTTCAGCTCGCGCCCCGGCACCGGCAGATCGCGGGGCTGCGTGGACCCTCCCGCAAGCACGATCGCGTCGAACTCCGCAAGCAGATCCTCTGCGGAGACGTCAATGCCGACGTGACATCCGGTTTGAAATTCGATGCCTTCCTCACGCATCAAATCGAGCCGGCGCTCGAGCAGCCGTTTCTCGAGCTTGAACTCGGGAATGCCGTAGCGAAGCAACCCGCCAACGCGATCCGCACGCTCGAGCACTGTCACGAAGTGACCCGCGCGATTCAACTGATCTGCCGCCGCGAGACCTGAGGGGCCAGAGCCAATCACGACGACGTGCTTCCCGGTGCGCCGCACGGGAGGACGCGCGATGACCCACCCTTCTGAAAATGCGCGATCGATGATCGCGACCTCGGTGGACTTGATGGTCACGGGCGAGTCGTTGAGGCCGAGCACGCAGGATCCCTCGCAGGGCGCCGGACACAAGCGGCCGGTCAACTCGGGAAAGTTGTTCGTCGCGTGAAGGCGCTCAATAGCGGTCTGCCAACGATCGCGATAGACGAGATCGTTCCAGGCCGGAATCAAGTTGCCGAGCGGGCAGCCCTGGTGACAGAACGGGATGCCGCAATCCATGCAGCGCGCCGCCTGATCCTTGATCGCCTGCCGTTCGTACGGCAGATACACTTCGCGCCAGTCCCGAATGCGTTCGGGAATCGGACGTGACGGCTGCTTCTGCCGCTGAATTTCGAGAAACCCGGTGACCTTACCCATTGGCCACCTCGGCGAACGTGGCTGTCGTGGCCACCTTCGGCTGCGTGGCGGAGCGCGCGAGCAGCGCACGCTTGTAATCGCGCGGCATGATCTTCACGAAGGCGTCAATCGTGCGCGCCCAGTTCGCGAGAAGCCGCGCCGCCACCGTGCTGCCGGTGTACTCCGCGTGCCGCTCGAGCAACTCGCGCACGACAGGCTCGTCTTCGCCGGCGTCGAGCGGTTCGAGATCGATGAGCTCCTCGTTGCAGCGACGCTTGAAGTCCCTTTCGGAGTCGAGCACGTAAGCGATGCCGCCGCTCATGCCGGCGGCGAAATTGCGTCCCGTGCGGCCGATGACGACGACGCGGCCGCCAGTCATGTACTCACAGCCATGATCGCCGACGCCTTCCACAACGGCGATCGCACCGCTGTTGCGGACGGCAAATCGTTCACCGGCGATGCCGCGAATATAGGCTTCACCGCTCGTCGCGCCGTACAGCACCACGTTTCCGATGATCACGTTCTGCTCGGGGAGGAACGTCGCGCGGCGCGGTGGATAGGCGATGATCCGTCCACCCGACAGGCCTTTGCCGACGTAGTCGTTGGCGTCTCCCTCGAGCGCCAGCGTGATCCCATGTGGCAGGAACGCGCCGAAGCTCTGGCCCGCCGATCCGACGCAATTGACCCGGATGGTCTCGTCCGGCAGGCCTTCGCCTCCCCACCGGCGCGTGACCTCCGATCCGAGCATGGTCCCCACCGTCCGATCCGTGTTGCGGACCACGCGATCGACAACGATGGGCCGACGGTGAACGAGAGCTTCGCGGCACGCCTCGATCAAGTCGACATCGAGCACACGCGCGATCCCATGATCCTGCGCCTGCACCTTGCGCCTCGGGGAATCCTCGGGAAGCACGGGTGCGTGCAGGATCGATGAGAAGTCGAGGCCGCGTGCTTTCCAGTGGTCGATCGCCGGACGGACATCGAGGCGATCGACGCGCCCGATCATCTCCTCCAGCGTTCGGAAGCCGAGCGCCGCCATGTGCTCGCGCACTTCCTCCGCAATGAAGCGGAAGAAGTTGACGACGAATTCCGGGTCCCCCGTGAACCGCTTGCGCAGCTCGGGATCCTGCGTGGCGATACCGACCGGGCACGTGTTCAGGTGGCACACGCGCATCATCACGCAGCCCGACACGACCAGCGGCGCCGTCGCAAAGCCGAACTCCTCAGCCCCAAGCAGCGCTGCGATGACGACGTCGCGGCCGGTTTTCAACTGCCCATCGACCTGCACGGTGATGCGTCCGCGCAGCCCGTTGAGCCGGAGAACCTGCTGCGTCTCCGCGAGGCCAAGCTCCCACGGCACGCCTGCGTGCTTGATGCTCGTCTGCGGCGCGGCGCCCGTGCCGCCGTCGTGGCCGGAGATGAGCACGACATCCGCGTGCGCCTTGGCGACACCGGCGGCGATGGTGCCGACGCCGGCAATGGCGACGAGCTTCACGGAGATGCGCGCCTGCGGATTGGAATTCTTCAGGTCGAAGATCAATTGCGCGAGATCCTCGATCGAGTAGATGTCGTGGTGCGGGGGCGGCGAAATGAGTCCGACGCCTGGCGTCGCGTGCCGCACTTTCGCAATCCATGGATAGACCTTGGATCCGGGAAGCTGGCCGCCTTCACCCGGCTTGGCGCCCTGCGCCATCTTGATCTGCAGTTCGTCCGCGTTGACGAGGTATTCGCTCGTCACGCCGAAGCGCCCCGATGCGACCTGCTTGATGGCGCTGCGCCGCCAGTCGCCATTCGGGTCGCGGCGGAAGCGCGATGGATCCTCACCCCCTTCGCCCGTGTTCGACTTCGCGCCAAGGCGATTCATGGCAATCGCGAGCGTCGTGTGCGCTTCCTCGCTGATCGATCCGTACGACATCGCGCCGGTCGCGAAGCGTTTTACGATCTGCTCGACAGGTTCCACTTCATCGATAGGCACGGGCGCGGCGCCAGGCCGCAGCTCGAGCAGGCCACGCAGCGTCGCGAGCCGCCGCGACTGATCGTCGACGAGGCGCGTGTAGTCCTTGAAGACGCTGAATTGGCCGCTTCGCGTCGCATGCTGCAGCTTGAAGACCGTCTCCGGCGTGAACAAATGGTGTTCGCCGTCCCGCCGCCATTGGTATTCACCGCCAGCGGCCAGCTCAGACGTCCCGCGCGGATGATGACGATAGCCGCGCTGGTGACGCTCGAGCGCTTCGCGCGCGATGCCTTCCAGGCCGATTCCGCCGATACGCGACGATGTGCCGGCGAAGTAGCGATCCACGAGCGTACGCTCGAGGCCAATCGCTTCGAAGATCTGCGCGCCGCAATAACTCTGCAGCGTGGAGATCCCCATCTTCGACATCACCTTGAGAATTCCCTTGTTCAGCGCATGAATGTAATGGCTGACGGCTTGAGCGTGCGTCACACCCGCGAGCTGCCCCTGGTAGATCATGTCGTCGAGCGACTCGAACGCGAGGTACGGATTGACGACGCCGGCGCCGTAGCCGAGCAGCAGCGCGCAGTGGTGCACTTCGCGCGCGTCGCCTGATTCCACGACCAGCCCGCAGCGTGTGCGCGTGCCCTTGCGCACGAGGTGATGGTGCACCGCGGCGGTCGCCAGGAGGCTGGGGATCGGCGCACGGTCGCGATCCGCCGGCCGATCGGAGAGGATGACGATGCTGTAGCCCGCGGCAACCGCGTCGCTCGCGCGCTGCTTCAGCTCCTCCAGCGCACGCTCAAGGCCCGCTCCGCCTTTCGATGGATCGAACACCATCGAGAGCGTCGTCGAACGGAACGCGGGCTCGTAGACGTGACGGAGACGCGCGAGCTGATCGTTGTCGATGACCGGATACTTGATCTTGATCTGGCGGCAGGATTCCGGCCGCGGATCCAACAGGTTGCCCTCGGGTCCTACGGTCGACTCCATGGTCGTCACGAGCTGCTCGCGGATCGCGTCGAGCGGCGGATTCGTGACCTGCGCGAATGCCTGCTTGAAGTAGTCGTAGAGCAGGCGCGACCGGCCGGATAACACCGCGAGCGCGGAATCGGAACCCATCGACCCGATCGGCTCCTCGCCCGTCGTCGCCATCGGCGCGAGCAGCACGCGGAGATCTTCGTCCGTGTAGCCAAACATCTGCTGCCGGAGCAGCACCGCTTCCGCGCTCGGCCGTGGCAGATAAGGCGGCGCCGGCAGATCGTTGATGTCGACGAGATTTCCGGCAAGCCACCGGCCGTACGGATGAGCGGCGGCAAGCTCCCGTTTGATTTCATCGTCGGACACGATGCGTCCCTGGGCGGTGTCGACCAGGAAGATGCGGCCGGGATGGAGGCGCTCCTTGAGGAGAATCTCTTCGGGCGCAAGGTCGAGCACGCCCACTTCCGAGGCCATCACGACCAGGCCGTCATGCGTGACGCAGTAGCGGGACGGGCGCAGGCCGTTGCGGTCGAGCACTGCGCCGATCACGGTTCCATCCGTGAACGCGATGCAGGCGGGACCATCCCATGGTTCCATCAACGCCGAGTGGTACTCGTAGAACTCCTTGAGCTCCTGGCTCATGCCGTCGTGCTCGGACCAGGGCTCGGGGATCATCATGAGGATCGCGTGCGGCAGCGATCGCCCCGCCATGACGAGCAGTTCGAGCACGTTGTCGAACGTCGCCGTGTCGCTTCCGCCCTCGCGGACGATCGGCAGGAGCTTGCGCAGATCGTCTCCGAACAGCGGCGATCGCAGCAGCCCCTCGCGCGCCTTCATCCAGTTGATGTTGCCGCGCAGAGTGTTGATCTCGCCGTTGTGGGCGATCAGGCGGTACGGGTGTGCGAGCGGCCAGGAAGGAAATGTATTGGTGCTGAAACGCTGGTGGACGAGCGCCAGCGCGGATTCCATGTCCTCATCGAGCAGGTCGGGAAATGTCGGCGCAATCTGATCCGCCGTGAGCATCCCCTTATAGATGAGCGTTCGCGACGAGAGACTGGCGATGTAGAACCGCTGTCGCTCGGGCGAGGGCAGTTGATCCACCGCGTGTTCGATGCGCTTGCGGATGACGTACAACTTCCGCTCGAAGGCGAGGGGATCCGTGGCGAGCGCGGCTTCGGTCGCGGGGCCGGCGCTAATGAAGACCTGCTCCATGACAGGACTGGCCGCGACCGCGGATGCGCCGAGATGGCTGTAGTCGACCGGCACCTCGCGCCAGCCGAGCACCACCTGCGCCTCTTCAGCGACGATGTGCGCGAACGCCGCGCGCGCGGCATCACGCGTCGGGGCATGGGTCGGTAAAAATACGAGCCCCGCCGCGTATCGCCCGGGTTCGGGCAGCTCGATATCGAGCGGCGCAGTCACCTTGCGGAGAAACGTGTCCGGCGTCTGGATCAGGATGCCAGCGCCATCACCCGTGTTCGCCTCGCACCCGCATGCACCGCGATGCTGCAGATTAATCAGCACCTGCAGTCCGCGAGCGATCACGGAATGCGATCGGCATCCGGCGATGTCGACGACGAATCCGACGCCGCACGAGTCGTGCTCGTTGGCGGGATCATAAAATCCGCAGGCCTGGGGAGGATCGATTTCGCGCATAGCGTCCCTGTCTCTGCGTTTATCGCAGACCGGGGACGCTGGTACCAAATAGAATGATCACATCGGAGTCATACCGTGATCAGATGGGTGGGGCGCCGTTCGGCAGACTTTCCGATATCTCTAGAGATCTCGCTCGCCGGTGCGGATGCGGTAGGACTGCTCGACGGGAATCACGAAGACGCGTCCGTCCCCAATCTCCCCCGTACGGGCCGCTTCCACGATCGCGCGGATCGCCTCGTCCACGATGCTGTCGGCTACTACCACCTCGATCTCCATTTTCGGCAGCAAACTGACGTTGTATTCCTTGCCGCGGTAGATGGCCGTGTGCCCCTTCTGCTTGCCATGGCCGCGCACCTCGGTCACGGTCATGCCCGAGAGATTCAGCTTCGCGAGCGCGTCCTTCACCTCGTCCACCTTATTGGGCCGGATGATGGCTTTCAGCAGCTTCATCAGTGTCCTCCAGCGTGCGTTGCAGGGCGGAGGCGAGCGCCTCCTGCTCCACATCGGAGAGTTTCGCGCCCCCCTTCGTGATGTGGAACACATCGATCGCTTTCGCGCCTTCGGTCGCGATGAGCACGAGGTCGATCTCGCAGCCGCACAGGGAGATCGCAGTGCCGATGCGGTGCAGCAGGCCGAGCTGGTCGGCGGCCACGATCTCGACGATCGTGTAGCGCTTCGACGACGAGTTGTCGCAGTACACGACCGGCGTCACCTCGCTGGCGCGCCGCCGCACCAGACCGAGCTGACGCCGGCGCAGCCGCTCCTCGACATCCGCTCGGCCGGCGACCACGTCCTCCATGGCGTGCAGTATTGCGTCTCTCGCGTCCGGGTTCAACGCGAGAAACCGTTCGCCGTCGGCGAACTGAAATACGTCGAGCACGAGGCCATTCGGATTCGTCATCGCGTGGCCGCGAAGGATGTCCATGCCGAACGACGACAGGACGCCGCAGATGTTGGCAAAGAGCATCGGCTTGTCGAGCGTCACCACGGTGAGCTCCCAGGCGGTCTCCGCCTGATCGAGACGGAGGTGCACTTCGTCGTGGCGGATGTTCCGCGCAAGGCGCACGTGCTGATAGACGGCCGGCCGGGACACGAGCTGGAGGTAACGGCGCGGCAGCCCCTCGAGAAACGACGTGACTTCCGCCGCGCTCAGGTCAGTGGGCCGGCGCCTGACGCAGTCGGTGACCGCCGCCTGCGTGCGCTCGATCAGATCATCGCCGTAGCCGTGCGTCAGGTGATTGTAGGTGTCGACGTACAGCCGCCAGAGGAGCTCCTCCTTCCAGCGCGTGAGCGTGGCCGGGCTCACCGCCTGGACATCGGCGATCGTCATGAGGCACAGCATCTTCAGCCGATCCTCGACGCCGACCGAGGCGGCGAAGTCCCTGACGATTTCCGGATCCTCGGTGTCGCGTCGAAAAGCCACCTGCGACATGCGGAGGTGGTCGCGGATCAGGAACAGGACGGTCTCGCGCTGGGTCTCGGGCAAGCGCAGCTGATCGAGAAACCGCTCGGCGATCCGGACGCTCTCGGACGCGTGATCTTCTTCCTGCCACTTGCCGACGTCGTGCAGGAGCAGCGCGAGCACCAGCAGCTCCGGGGAGGCGAGATCGCGGAGCAGCGACGCGAATCGCTGCCGCTCCGGAGCCGCGTCCGCAAGCCGCTCCAGATTCCGAATCGTCAGCAGCGTGTGCTCATCGACGGTGTACTTGTGGTAGAAGTCGCGCACGACGCGACAGGTGATCGGCTGGAAGGGCGGAATCATCCGCCCGAGCACCGTGCAGTCGTGCATCTCTGACAAGCGCGCGTAGAGGCCTGGTCGCGGCGTGAGGAAGTGCAGCAGCGCCGCGCGGTGCTCGGCAGTTGGAAAAAAATCCTCGAACTGGAACCGGTCCGCGTGGTGGCGCATCAAGGCGAGCGCCTCATCCGACACTGACGTGGCGGTGTCCAGCGCCGATTGAAACACCGCAAGCCACGTCGCGGGCTGGATCGCCGCCTTGCGATCGTCGATGAACCGGATGCCGTCACGCGTACGCCCCGCATTGATCGCGACGGGCACAGGCGCGCCGCGGCGGGTCCGATCGAGCAGCCGGCTGACGCCGCGCGCGTGGCGGAAGTAATCCGCCATCAGCGCTTCGACTTTATGCCGGGAGGATCGGCCCGGATACCCCAATGCGTCGGCGAGCTGGTCCTGCATCTCGTGTGTCAGCACGTTGTGGTTGCGCCGATGCGCCAGGTGCAGCATCGCCCGGAGTCGGAGGAGGAAATCTTCCGCCTCCGCCAGGCACGCGGCGTCCTCGGACCGCCGAAGCAACGCCGGATCCGTGATGGCGGCGATCGTTCGGATGGCCGAAACGTCGCGCAAACCGCCGGGCGCTTCCTTTACGTCCGGTTCGAGCTGGTACAGCGTGCCGTTGAAGCCGGCGTGGCGCGCGTCGATCAGATCGGTGAGCGCGCCGAGCACGTGCGCGTGCGTCTCGGGCACGTGGAATGCTTCGCGGCAGCGATCGAAGAGGGTGCGATCGCCCGTCACCAGGCGCGCGTCCGTGAGCGCAAGCAGGAACTCCGGGTTGTCTACTTCGAGTCGTGTCAGCTCGTCGATCTCACGCACCTGCTGGCCGACGGTCAGGCCGGCGTCCCACAACGGATGCAGAATTGCGCGGAGACATTGCTCTTCGGGATCGCCAATCGGCCCGCCGAACAGGACGAGAATGTCGAGGTCGGAATACGGGCAGAGATGACGCCGTCCGTAACCGCCCAGCGCGATCAACGCCAGCGCGGCTGCGGGTTGCGGCGCTTCGTCGGCAAGCCGATGAAGAGTGCTGTCGATGTGGCCCGTATAGCGCTCGAGCGTCGCAGCTCCGCCCGCTCCGCGCAGGATGTCGTCGCCGACATCCCGCCGGGTCTCTTCCAGTCGCGCGCTAGCCTTTGGTGCTGAACGAATACAGCACTCCGAAACCAATGGACGATTGCGTCTTCTTCAGGCCCGACCCGGTCTTGAACACCGGCGCATCCGAGAAGTCGCGCCGATACTCGATACGCCAGATGAACGAGTCCGAGGGCTTCAACTCGAGTGTACCCGTCGCTTCCTTCAGCGTCTGTGCCGCGCCTGTCGTGAAGCCCGAGGGGTCGTCGTACCACTCGAACCGCGGCGACACCGCAAGCCACTTCCGCGCCTGCAGCTTCGCGTAGCCCGCAACGCCCTGCCAGTGCACGGCGCTTCCGGCGACGGTGTCGTTACCGTAATCATAATTGCCCATCACGCTGAACGACGGAGTCATCGTCCAGGTCACGGTGCTGTCGGAGAGATGACGCCAGTCGTGGTTGTTCGACTCCTGTTCCGGACCGGCCATGTAGTTCTGCACGATCGACAGCGCGGGAACCGGCGTGAACGCGATCTGCGCGCCAAGGGTCTTCCCCGAGTTGTTCTCGACCACGTTGTTCCAGCCGTTGACAATGGTCCCCATGATCGTCGTCTTCCCGTTCAGCGCGTAGCTGACGCGCACACCGGAATGATAGTAGGGGATCGCCAGCGAGAAAAGCAGCGACCGCGAATAGTTCCAGTTGCTTTTCGCTTCGATCACTTCCGCGCCGTGCTGCGTGACGAACTTGCCCACGTCAACCTGCAAGCCCTTCCCGAGCGGCGCGAGATAACTCAGGTAGCCCTCCTCGATGTTCTGGATGAACTCGTTCGTGCCCGGCTCGAACGAATTCACCAGCGTCGAAGCCGGACCGAAGTTGAACTTGACCTTGAAGCCTGTGCGCGAGTCGGCGGACGCCGGCTTCGCGAGCCATACCTGCGCCATGCTGAACGCGAACTGATTGTGCTTCGTATCGAAGTTCCTGTACTGCGCGTCGCCGGAAGGCCTCGTCGAATAGAAATCGTAGTACGCGTCGACGAGCGCGCCGAGCTCAGTGTTGCGAAAGAAGCTCTCCTGGGTCTCCGCGGGTGGCGGAGGATCCGGCGCAGGCGGCGCGGGAGTCGCGGACGCCACCGGGACGGTCGCTTCCTGTGCCTGCACGGGCTGGACGTTGGTCCAGAGCATCGACACCGCACACACCGCAGCAATCGTGAACGACGTAACGTGCTTCATGAGGACTCAACCTTCCTTAGCTCTTGCCGGTGAGAGGTTGCAGGACCGGGTGAGGGATCGTCGCGCCCTTGACGGCGGCTGCAACCGACGTCCCCTCGGGACCAGGCGTCAGAACGAAATCGGGATAGCCGAGCACGCCCATCTCCGGCACGTCGAGGCCGGCGAGTTCCACATCGGCCGTGACACGGTTGCCCATCAGGACGTCGACGAGCTTGAAGAACGCGTAGAAGACCGTGAAGGTAAAGACGATGCACGTCGCGGTGCCAATCGACTGCGCGACGAACTGCCGCGCGTCGCCGTAGAACAAGCCGCGCACCGTTCCCGGCACGCCGTTCCAGCCGTCGCCGTAAGCGCCGTCCGCGAACAGGCCGAGTGCGAGCACTCCCCATGCGCCGTTGAAGCCATGGACCGCCACCGCGCCGACGGGATCGTCGACCTTCAGCGTGCGCTCGACGAAGAGCGCCGCCCACACCACCAGCACGCCGGCGACCAGCCCGATGATCACGGCGGAGATGCTCGTGACGAACGCGCAGGGTGCGGTGATCGCCACGAGACCTGCCAGCATTCCGTTCGCCATCATGCTGGGATCCGGTTTGCCGAAACGCGACCAGACGTACATCATCGCGGACAGCGCGCCGGCGGCGCCTGCGAGCATCGTGTTCACCGCCACGACGCTGATGCGCAGGTCCCCCCCGGCGAGCGTCGATCCCGGATTGAAGCCGAACCAGCCGAACGCCAGGATGAACGTGCCGACGATCGCCATCGGAATGTGATGACCGGGAATCGCGACCGGCTCACCGTCTTTCGTGTACTTGCCGATGCGCGGGCCAATCACCAGAGCGCCGGCGAGCGCCGCGGCGCCGCCCACGAGGTGCACGACGGACGATCCTGCGAAGTCCACATGCCCATGCCCGAGGCCGAAATTTGCGCCGAGCTGCGCCAGCCAGCCGCCGCCCCACACCCAGTTGGCGAACAGTGGATACGCGAACATCGACATGAAGAAGCCGAAGACGACGAACGAGGAGAACTTCCAGCGCTCCGCCATCGCGCCGGTGGGAATCGTCGCGGCGGTGTCCATGAACACCATCTGGAACAGGAACAACGCGTATACGCCCACGTCATAGGCGTCACCGGAGAGGAAGAAGCCTTTCAGACCGAATAACCCGAACGTCTTGCCGAAAAGCGTGACCGTGAACTCGTGGTTGAGCGGCGCGGTGCCGCCGAGCGCGGCCACGGCGCCGACACCGCCCATCTGGATCGCGTAGCCGCAGACCCAATAGCCGAGCATCCCGATCGCATAGACCATGAAGTTCATGCTCATGGTGTGCGCGACGTTCTTTGCGCGCGTGAAGCCGGTCTCCACCATCGCGAAGCCGGCCTGCATGAACATCACGAGGAAACCGCAGAGCAGCGTCCATACGACGTTGATCGCGATCTTGTTGTGCCCGACGCTGTCCATCACCTCGGGCAGCGTGGGGTTCTTGGCGTCTTTCACGGCGACGTCTTTCGCGGTACCGGTGGTCGCGCCCGTCGGATCTCCAGTCACGGCCGCCTGCTGCGCGGCGTGCGCCTCGAGCAGCGGGCGCTGCACGAGCGGCGTCAACGCCATCGCGATAATGAAACCTGCAAGCCCTCTCCAAAACAGACGCGGCAATTTAGTCATGCCCGCCGGGGAGCAAGACGGACGCCCGCACGATCGTCCGTATGCGAATCGACGATTCGCCGCATGAATGCTGGCGCGATTGGCGCTCTGTCGGGCAAAACCGCCGATGCGCTGAATCGACACAAATGTCGATCAACCTCGCGGAAGTCGACATTCGTGTCGAGATGAAAAACTGCCGACTTCAGCCGTCGCGCTGAAACCTGAGAATCCACGAGCTGCAGAGATGAAGTGAGAACCCGCGAGGTTCGCAGCGACAGACACAAATGTCGATCCGCGCGCGAGGCTCGACATTTCTGTCGGGTCGCTGCCGCGCATGGCGCGTCAATCGGCGCTCCCCGCGCCGCTGGAACGCGGAATGCACTCACGTCGCGGAGGCACTAATGCCGGAACAGGAAACGTTGAGGCGCGCGCGGCGCGACAAGCGCCAGGGAAAAGCTGCGAGCACGCAGGCGGGTGAATTCGTTCGCGAAGAGATGCACCACATCCGCGAGGGAAAGCACGGCGCGCAATCCACGAAACAGGCGATCGCGATCGGTCTATCGAAGGCTCGCCGGTCTGGTGTGAAGCTGCCGCGGCCGCCGGCGAGCGCAAAGCGCAGCACGAAGCGGAGCGCGGCGTCCGCAAGCCGCGCCGGACGGCGTGGACGGAAGCAGCCGTCGGCCCGGCGCTCGCGCGCCACGTCGCGCGCGCTCAAACGCGAAGGGCGCAGCGCCGCGTCGCGCAAGGCGCTATCTCGTCAGGCACGGAGCGCTGCGCGTCGGAGATCGGCGACCGCGCGTAGCCAGGCAGCCCGGCGGGCGTCGCGGACGCGACAGCGTCGGCAGCATACGGCGCGTCGACGTCGCGCAAACGCCTAGGACGAGGACGACTCCTACTGCACGATCCCGATACGATAGAGGCGGTCGATCGTACGGATGAAGATGGATCGATCGGCGATCCCGATCGACGCGAGCGTTGCGCCGTCGAGTTGGTTCCGCGCGACCACACGCAGCGTCGCGCCGGGCTCGACGACGGTCGTCACCCCGTCTTCGCTGAGAAAGTAGATGCGGCCGTCGGCGTATACCGGTGAAGCGGAGTAGCTGCCGCCGAGCCGCTGCTGCCAGCGCACCTCGCCGGTCCTGGCGTCGAGGCAGGAGATGATGCCGCCATCGTTGACGAGGTAGAGGTCGTCGCCCACGACGAGCGGTGACGGCGTGAGAGGAGCGGCGCGCCGCATCGTCCACGCGACCTCGGTTTTCGTGATATCTCCCGTGCCCTTGGCCCGTACGGCCAGCAGCGACGGCTGGTTGAAGCCCGTCGCGATATAGACGAGACCGTGCGCGTACACCGGCCGCGGCACGTTGGAGAATCCGTCGGCGTACTCGACGCGCCAGATTTCCTTGCCCGTCGCCGGCTCGTACGCCGTCGCCCGGAACGCGCCGACGCTGATCACCTCGTCGCGATCGTCGACGCGAATCACGAGCGGAGTGGAATACGCTTGATCGAACGGCTGCCGCCGAGGCGCCTTCCATCGGACCTTGCCCGTGTGCGTGTCGAGCGCGGCGACGAATGCCTCGCTGCCTCCATCGCAATTGACGATAAGCAGATCGTGGTAGAGCGCCGGGGAACCGCCGCTGCCGTGCTGAGATTCGTACAGCAGCCGCGCCCGCCACACGATGTCGCCGGCAGCGCTCAGCGCGGCGGTGCCATCCGCGCCGAAGTGCACGTAAACGCGATCGCCGTCGACGATCGGCGTCGGCGACGCGCGGCTGTTCTTGGGATTGAGCGCACCGGGATGATCGACATGAAAGACTTCGACGTTGACAATCTCGCGGCCGGTGCGCTCGTCGAACGCCACCGTTCGCAGCGAAACACCGCGGACGCTCCGCGATCCGGGCGGCGCTTCAACGGCGGTCGTCAGCCAGACGCGCCCGTCGGCGATCACCGGCGAGGACCACCCCGAGCCTGCTACGGGAACTTTCCAGATGATATTACTGGACTCACTCCACTCGACAGGCAGGCCGCGCTCCGCTGACTGTCCTTGCCCGGTCGGGCCGCGGAACTCCGGCCACTGGCCGGCGGCGCCAGAAGCGACGGCGGACAGCGCCAGCAGAGTAGCAACTCGGATCATCGAGAAGAGGATGCGACCTGCTCGCGGCTGTGACGAAGGCGCTCCGCTTCGGCTGCCCGGATCAGCACGCAACCGAAGTTGACGACCCGCTCGGCACGGTCCCGCTGCACGGGAAACAGCCCCGTCACGTCGTAGCCGAGATTCTGAAGTTCGGCGATGCCGTCGAGATAGTCGGGACTGCCGATATAAACCTGCCGCACCGACAGTTCGACCTGCAGCCCCACAACGCGATCGAGCACGCCACGCGCGCCCCGCACCACGTGCATGTCGTAACCCTGCGTGTCTGATTTGAGGAAGAGGCGCTCGCCTTTCGCGGTCACCTCCGGGATCACATCGTCGAGCCGGCGGATGGGTACGAATTCGGTGCGCTCCCATTCCGTCTCGCGCAGGTGCTTGTCGTAGCCCATCAGCCGCAGATTTACTTCGTCGCGCGCGAGAAACGACGTCAAGGTCCGCTCGTGCAGGACGTTGATCTCGCGGCAGCCGCTGGCGTCGCCGCGCGCAAGCTGCGATAACGACCATCGCGGGTCACCCGCGCTGGCCGCAAGCAGGGTTCGATACAACTCCGCCACCGGTTCGAAAGAGACGATCCGTCCCGTGTAGCCGACATGCAGTCGGAGGAATTCGTGGAACTGCCCGATGTTGGCCCCCACGTCGAGCACGCAGTCGACGCGCAGCAGCGAGAGGAGTCAACGGAGGTGCGCGCTCTGATCCCATTTTTGAAGACGCCAGGCGGGCATCACGTGGTACCCGGCGCGCGCACTCCACTGCTCGACTAAGCGCCGAACGCGGGCAGGAACCTTCGCCATGTCGATCGAGCGTGAATCTTACATCTGCTCGTTGCGGGATCGATTGCGCGGTTCGCGTTCGTAGGTCTCTTCCTCGGGAAGCGGCGCATTGCGGTCACGCTCTCCGCGATTGCGCTCTGGAATTGCATCTGGTTTGGAGATTTCGTTCTGGCGCGAGCGCACTCGGTCGCGGTTCCGGGCCGGTTTGGTCTTATTCCTTTTCATGTCTGACCTCATCACTAGAAGGTAAGTGTTGAGAACGAAATCGAGGTGCAAGGGAAACGCCACGTTGCGTGACGCCTGGCGTCGCGTTTGACGCGAAGGCGATGTCAGTTTTGCGTACAGGAATGTCCGAACATTCATGGCTCATGCTCATGGCTCATGGCTGGCTCGAGGTTCCTGTGGTAAGGCCATAAAAGGGCTTAGGCCACAAGGCATGAGTCGTTAGGCCTGCGCCAATCAGTGATAGCATCCGCGCGATGAGCCAAGCCGTTCAGCTTGTATCAGCGCGCCCAACGGCCGTCTCCATTCGCCGAGCTGCCAGCTCGAAGTGTCGCCGCTGTATCTGTAGTTAGCTCCTGCGAGCGGACGCGGATCGCAGGAGATCTTCCCGCCATGCGTCGTCGCTGACCGGCGCCATCTGGTCAACCACCACTGTCCCGAATTGCGTCGCACCGCCCTTTCATCGCGACGCGCGCGGGCGTTTGACGATTCTGAAATCCTGACAGGAGGACGCCATGAGTAAGGTGCTGCACGAAGTGCTCAATGCGAACGAGCGGTATGCCGGCAGCTTCGGGGACAAGGCATCGCTGGCTATGCCACCGGCGCGCCGATTTGCGATTCTCACGTGCATGGACGCGCGGCTCGATCCTGCGAAGTTCGCCGGACTGGCGGAGGGTGATGCGCACGTGATTCGCAATGCGGGGGGCCGCGCGAGCGACGATGCGATTCGGTCGCTCGTGATCTCACACAAGCTGTTGCGGACGCGCGAGTGGTTCGTGATTCATCATACGAACTGCGGCATGGAGTTCTTCACCAACGACGTCATGCGTGATCTGCTCGCGCAGAGCCTCGACACAGCGGAGTTGAGCGACGGCCGCTGGGTTGACGTGGGCGCGGGACCGGGATCACGGGCAGGTGAATTCATTGAATGGCTGACGGTCTCGAACCAGACTCAGAGTGTGATCGACGACGTCACGCGCATTCGGACGCACCCGCTGGTGCCGTCGGCGATCGCTATCTACGGATACGTGTACGACGTTACGACCGGCCGGCTGGTTGAGGTCCCGGAGGCGACGGCGGTCGGGCGCGTTGCGACCCAGTCCGGCCTTGGCGCGACCGTCATTTAGATGGAAAGGAATCGCAGGGTTCGAAGCGTCTAAGGCGCATCGAGCCACCCTTCACGCGAATGCCCCGTCTAAAACCCTGACATCTGGAGGTGCAGAGTTCTACAGGACCACCGACCAGGTGCCGCAGCGCTCGATGATGGTCGTCATGCGCTCGCGCGGCGTCGAACCCTCGTCCCTTATCCCGAGCGCCCGCGCGATCATCTCGGGCCTCGATCCGAACCTGCCGATCACGGCGGTGCAGACGATGGAGTGGGTGGTGAGTGCGTCCATAGGACAACCGCGCCTGCTGTCGGCGGTGTCAGGACTGTTCGGCACGCTCGCCGGACTGCTCGCGATCGTCGGCGTCTACGGCGTGACGTCGTACAACGTACGGCGCCAGCGACGGGAGTACGGCATTCGGCTCGCCCTTGGCGCGGATCCCGGTGCGGTGCGCCTGCTCATCATCCGCCGCGGCGCGGTCGTCGCGGTAACCGGGATCGCGATAGGCGCCGTCTTCGGGCTGCTGTTGATGCGGCTTCTCGCATCGATGCTGAACGACGTGACGCCAACCGATCCATCGGTGTTCCTGGCGAACGCGGGGATGGTCCTGCTCCTCTCGATCGCCGCCTGCTACATCCCTGCACGCGCGGCCGGGCGGATCGACCCCCCGCGTGTGCTGCGGCACGAGTAATCCAGTCCATTCAGGCGGGCCGGAGTGATAGACTCACCCGCCTGTCGTGGAGTCCGGCATGCCACCTCTATAGAACAAACGCGCGAAAACGTGTTTTCCTGACAAGAATGCGTTTGTTCTACTAGATCGGCGGGCCCACGGGTCCCGCCGCTAGCGCGGATGCGCCACGGGTTTGGTTGCGGCGCAGCCGCGCTGTGAACTCCACACGCCGCCGGTTCGACCGCGCACGGAAAGGAGGTCCCAACCCGAGGCGGAGCAAATGCGACTGATCACAGGGCCGATCGCTTCCTGGAGGATCAGGTTATGACCACATTCATGCCAGACACCACGTTCTATCCCTCGCCAGCGATGGCAACGAAGGCGCCGCCGGAGGCACTCGCCTATGTGGCCATCCTCAACCCGGACGGCCGTGATGCGTTCGCCACTGTCGACGTCAGCACCTCGTCGAAAACGTACGGCCAGACAGTCAGTCAGTTCGAACTGCCCAATTCCGGCGACGAACTGCATCACTTCGGATGGAATGCGTGCAGTTCCTGCCTGTGTCCGTGGGCGCCGCATCCGCATATGGAGCGGCGATACCTGATCGTTCCCGGCCTTCGCTCGTCGCGCATCCACATCTTCGACGTCAAGGAGGATCCGCGCAAACCGCGCCTTGTGAAAGTGATCGAGCCAGCGGAAGTCGCTGCCCGCACCGGCTACTCGCGACCGCACACGACTCACTGCGGACCTGACGGCGTGTACATGAATGCGCTCGGCGCGCCGGACGGCAACGGACCCGGAGGCATTTTCGTGCTGGATCCGGAGACGTTCGAGATTCAGGGAGCGTGGGAGAAGGAACGCGGGCCGCAGCATCTGGCTTATGACTTCTGGTGGCACCTTGGGTTCGATACGATGATCACCAGCGAGTGGGGTACGCCCAACATGGTCGAGAACGGTGTCAACCCCGAGCTGTTGCTCGCCGGCAAGTATGGACACGCGCTCCATGTCTGGGACCTGCAGCGGCGCCGTCATCAGCAGGTGCTCGATCTCGGAGCCGAGTACCAGATGGTGCTCGAGCTGCGTCCGGCGCACGACCCGAAGAAGGCATACGGCTTCGTCGGTGTGGTGACGTCACTCAAGGATTTGTCCTCGTCCGTCTGGGTGTGGCACCGCGCCGAAACCGGCGCGAACGGTGGATGGGCGGTGACGAAGGTGATCGACATTCCGGCGGAGCCCGCGAATCCGGAAGACCTGCCGCCGCTGCTCCAGGGATTCAAAGCGGTGCCGCCGCTCGTGAGCGACATCAACCTCTCGCTCGACGACAAGAAACTTTACGTGTCGTGCTGGGGCACGGGCGAGATGCGGCAGTACGACGTCAGCGATCCGTTCAAGCCGAAGTTGACCGGCTCCGTCCACGTCGGGGGCATCGTCCGGCGCGCCTCACATCCATCGCAGCCGCGAACCGCGCTCAACGGTGGACCGCAGATGGTGGAGATTAGTCGTGACGGCCGTCGCGTCTACTTCACCAATTCGCTCTACGCGAGCTGGGACGCGCAGTTCTATCCCGACGGCATCAAGGGATGGATGGCGAAGCTGGACGTCGACGCCGATGGGCGGTGCCAGCTCGATCAAACCTTCTTCCTCGATTTCGGGGATCTGCGCCCGCACCAAGTGCATCTCGAAGGCGGCGACGCTTCGTCGGATTCGTACTGCTTCTCGTAGTGTCTGATGGCTCCAGTGCCGGACGCGGCGAACGCCTGGGTCGCACTCGCGCTGCTCGGGGCGTTCCACGGCATCAACCCCGGCATGGGTTGGTTATTTGCCGTCGCGCTGGGAATGCAGGAGAACCGCGCGGCAGCGGTGTGGCGCGCACTGCTGCCGCTCGGCGTTGGCCACGCCTGCGCGATCGCACTGGCGATTACGCTCGCGTTCGCGGCCGGCGCGGTGATTCCGGCCAGCACGCTGAAATGGCCAATCGCGGCCTTTCTCGTGTTCCTTGGGATCCGCCGTCTGTTGCGCCATCGCCATCCGCGCTGGGGTGGCATGCGTATCGGTCCCGCGGGCCTGACGGTCTGGTCGTTCCTGGTCGCGACCGCACACGGCGCCGGACTCATGGTCCTGCCGATCTGGCTGCACATGCCCGCGCAAGCTGATGTTCACGGGTCGCACATGTATGTCGAGGCCGACGTGTCGTCAGGTTTGTCCGTCACGCTCGTGCATGGGGCGAGCTATCTCCTCGTCACGACCGTCATCGCGTGGATCGTGTTCGCAAAAGTGGGCGTTGGTTTGCTCAGGCGATCCTGGATCAATCTCGATGTCATCTGGGCCGGCGCGTTGATCGTCACGGGCGGCGTGACCCTGTTGCTGCGCTGATGCGGATTCCGAGAATCGCATCGCCCCGGACCTGCGCAAATGTCGTTGCTGCGTCGCGGTGCCCTTCCATCAACGTGCGGGCCGCGATCATGAAGTCGCGCATACGCGTACGCGTCTTGTCCTCCAGCCGCCGCAGCGCGGCAATAGCCTCCGCGGATCGTCCGAGCGCCTCGAGCGAGAGCGCAACGATGTACGGGTTCTCCTCGAGCCTGGTGGCGGCTACCCGAGAATAGTCCGCGCGAAGGAACCAGGTGTAGACCACGCTCGTCCGAACTCGCGGCTCGAACCGTCGCGCGTGCGCGTCAGCGGCGAGTGACGCCTCGAGCAGCCCGCAGTACTGACAAGCGCTCACGAGCCCGGCGAACAATTCTGAATCGGCGGCCGGCGCCCGTTTGAGGAGCCGCGCCATCGCGTGCTCCGCGCGGCCAAGGTCGACCTCGAGCTGCGCGTATAATTTGTGCGCCAGTGGCAGCTCCGGATTAATCGCGAGCGCCCGGGTGAACGCCGTCTCCGCCTGATCGAGGCTCTCGCGCGGATCCGAATCCACGTACTTGCCGAGGACGTGATACATGCGGCCCAAGCGCGCCCACGCAGGCGCGTAGCGGGGATCGGCTTCGACACACCGTAAATACAGATCTCTGGCAACGCTCCACTGCTTCGCGTCGTGACTGAGCTGATTGCCGCGAAGATAAAACTCGTAAGCGCGCGCGCTCGACGGGACGTCACGCTTGAGCATCCCGTGATCCCGCGCGGTCAACGGCAATGAAAGGGAGTCGACGATGCGGGTTGCGAGTTCGTCCTGGACGGAGAAGATGTCGCCGAGCGATACCTGAGACGATTGTGACCAACGCAGCGTGCCCGCACCTCGGTGAGCTGCGTGCTGACGCGCAGCTGCTCACCGGATCGCAGCAACGAACCCGTCAACACCACGTCGACGTCAGCTTCGGTGGCGATCCTTTTCGGGTCCAGCGGCTCACTCCCGAATCGCGCCGCCACGATGCTCGAGCGCACGACGAGCGAGTCGAGCCCCGACAGCGAGCTGGTGACCGCATCCGGCGGGCTGAACGCCAGGAAATCTGTTTCCGGGTCCGGACGCAGGATGCGCAATGGCAGCACGATCAGCCGCGTGACCCGCGCGGCCACATCTCCCTGTGATGATTCGATCGGCAGGAGGAAGCGATAACCACGGCGCGGCAGCGTCTGGATGTACTGTGGCGTCTCCGCATCGTCGCCAAGCGCCTCGCGAATCTGGCGCATGCAGGAGTTCAGGCTCTGACTGAAATCGACAAACGTCGCGCCGCTCCAGACGTGTTCGCGGATCTCGTCGCGGCTGACCACTTCACCGCTGCGCCTGACGAGCAGCGCCAGCACTTTCAATGGCTGCGGCTGGAGTTTGACTCGGTCTCCGACGAAGAGGCAAGGAAGATATACCCGCAGGGGTGGAAGGCTCCGCGACCGTACCTTCGAGTCGTGCCGCAACCAGCGAGCGTAAAGGCTGACGTCGGGGCTGACCCGCCGTCTTCGCCAAGACGAGCATCTACGCTGAGCCGACTGCTCGACCCTCCGGTCGGACGTTCGGCTCAGCGCAGCTAACGCCGATCAATGCTGGTGTGCGTACCGCGTTGCCGCCGCGAGATCCTTGCGCAGCTCCTGCGCGGTGCGACGCGGCCCGTAGCCGGGCGTGTCCCGCTGGATGCGCCATCCTTCCTTCAGCGGTCCCGCGTCCACCGTGTCGAAGCCGAACTGGTCGAGGAGACGCGTCACCGCGGCCTTCGCCTCAGCATCGTCGCTCGCAATGACCAGGGCGCGGCGATTCGGCGTCCCCGCTGGCTGGCCATCGGTCGTGAGCGCCGCGGCATAGATATGGTTGAACGCCTTCACCACCTTCGACTCGGGCAGATGTGCCTGCAGGAGCTCCGACGTCGTGGTCGACTCGTTATCGAGTTCTCGAATGTGGCCGTCACGCTGGGGATAGTAGTTGTTCGTGTCGATCACGATCTTCCCCCTCAGGGGCTCAACCGGAACGGCACGATAATTCTTGAGAGGCACCGAGACCACGACGATGTCCCCGGCCTTCGCGGCATCCACGGGTGTCGCCGCGCGAGCTTTCGGTCCGAGCTCGGCGATGAGCGCGGATAGCGTCTCCGGTCCACGGGAATTGCTGATCACGACGGCATAGCCGCTTGCGATCGCGAGTCTTGCCACCTGGCTGCCGATGTTGCCGGCGCCAATGATGCCGATGGTTTTTATGGCAGTCAACGTAACCTCCTTGTTCCTCCCTTTGGTGTGAGACCTGCTATCAGAGGATCCGGATCCCACCGCCTCGAACATGACCAGTCGATCGTGACACGGAGCGTCAAAACGGCAACAGCCCACTCTGGCGGTTCGCAGTGACTACCGTCGTCAGGAGGACGTGACCACGATCGATCCGCCCGCGTGCTGTCGGCATGCAAAGTACAGGCAGTCGCGGAAGCGACCACTCGATGTATCGGCCACCATCGCGGAAAGCTGGAAGCTGGCAGGCGGACCGCACACGTCGTTGACGACCATCGGCGCGGAGAACGTGCTCGCGCCATCGGTCGAACGAATAATCCAGGCGCGCCGGCGCTCCAGAGCCGGTCGACTCTCAGTAAAGATAGTCGAGTACTGCCCGCACGCCGCCTGCCCGCCGAGCTGCTGGTGCCGCAAGCCGTTGCCAAGGCTCGGCGTCGTGTTCGTGCACCGCCATCGGCTGGATCTGACGCAGTGCATTTACGTCGGCGCCGGTCCTCAGGACCGCGCGTTCGCGCGGCGGCTCGGGTTCCAGTACTCCGAGGCGAATGATTTCTTTGCCCTGTAAGATCAGATTAGCAGCCAGGAACATTGGCGTCATGAAGAGAAAAGACCGGAGAAAGATCGGGTTCCCTGCAGCAGCACAGAGATTCGTCCCGCGGCAGGTCAATGCTCCCTATCGAATCTGGGGAGAGGGCCTGGAAGAGACGGCCGTTCAACAGCTGAAGAACGCGTGCAAATTGCCCGTGGCTGTCTCGGGCGCGCTCATGCCGGACGCGCACGTCGGGTACGGCCTGCCGATCGGCGGCGTGTTGGCCACCAACGATGCCGTCATTCCGTATGCGGTCGGTGTCGACATCGCATGCCGGATGAAGCTGACGGTGCTGGACCTCCCCGTCAGCGCCCTGACAGACGATCAAGCGCGTTTGACGCGAGCGCTCGAGCGCGAGACACGTTTCGGGCTAGGTGCTTCGTTCAAATCGCGACGTCACCACGATGTCATGGATGCCGACTGGCAGGTGACGAGCGTGACCGCGGGGCTGAAGGATCGCGCCTGGGCGCAGCTCGGCACGAGCGGGAGCGGCAACCACTTCGTCGAGTTCGGACGCCTCACCGTCCTTGACGACACGGTCGGACTCTGCGCGGGCGAGTACGTCGCGCTGCTCAGTCACTCGGGCAGCCGCGGCGCCGGCGCGCAAGTGGCCCAGCACTACAGCCGCCGCGCGCGCGATTTGCATCCTGAACTGCCGCAGGAGCTCTCCCATCTCGCGTGGCTGGATCTGGCGAGTGACGCGGGCCAGGAATACTGGGCGGCCATGGAATTGATGGGAAAATATGCGGCGGCGAATCATGCGCTCATTCACGCGCATGTCGCGCGGGCGCTCGGCGTAGACGTGTTGCTCGACATCGAGAATCATCACAACTTCGCGTGGCGAGAGCGGCATCGGCTTCCTGATGGATCGGAAGCAGAGGTCATCGTACATCGCAAGGGTGCGACCCCGGCCGGCGTCGGTGTGCGCGGCATCATCCCAGGCTCGATGGGAACGCCAGGCTACGTGGTCCGCGGCAAGGCCGTTGCCGAGTCGTTGAATTCCGCGTCGCACGGCGCGGGCCGGCGCATGAGCCGGACCAAAGCGAAACAGACGTTCACGTGGGACGCCACTCAGCGCTTCCTGCGCGAGCGCGGCGTCACCTTGCTGTCGGCCGGACTCGATGAAGTGCCGATGGCGTATAAAGACATCGACCAGGTCATGGCCGCTCAAAGCGATCTCGTCGAACCGCTGGCGCGTTTCGAACCGCGGCTCGTGAAGATGGCGCCGAGTGGAGAACCGCCGGAGGACTGATCTATCGACGCGGGTCCAAAACACCCGCCGGTCAATCGACCCGGAAAATTACCTTCAATCCGCGCTTCGCAACCTCGAACGCCTGGGCAAATTGCTCGAGTGGGTAGGCAGCCGTCACGAGCGGCTTCACATCGACGCGTCCGTCGGCAAGCAGGTCGATCGCGCGCGCGAACGGACCGCATCGCGAACCGACGACGGTGATTTCGTCCACCACGAGCGGCGAGAACGACACGGGCGTTTCGCCGTGAAATGTTGACTTGAGAACGATCGTGCCGCGTGGACGCACCAGCGCGCCTGCCGCAGCAAAGCCGGCGGGCGCCCCGGTCGCATCCACAACGACATCGAACCGACGCGCGAGCGAGCGACGCGCAGTGTCCACCGTAACGCTCTCGAAGCCGAGCGCGGCTGCGGTCGCTCGGCTGGACTCCGTTCGAACGATCGCCGTCACATCGGCACCCTGGGCGCGGAGGACCTGCGCGACGAGCAATCCGAGCCGTCCCGCGCCTACGACTGCCGCAACCGTACCCCGCTCAATCTCAACCTGCTCCACCACGCGGCACGCTGCGGCGGTCGGCTCGACAAACACTGCCGTCACGTCATCCAACGATGCGGGAATCGCGTGCAGGTTCACCGACGGAAGCGACAGGTATTCCGCGAAGGCGCCGTCACGGTCGCGAATGCCAAGAACGGTGCGCACGTCGCAGTGTCCACGCCCTGCCGCGCGACACCCCGCACAGCGTCCGCACCCGACAGTGATCTCGCCCACGACGCGCCGTGCGATCCATGCCGAGTCGCCGGCTCCCGTATCTTCAACGACTCCGACGAACTCGTGGCCGGGCACGCCTGAAAAGCCCGCATAGCCGCGAAGCAACTCGAGATCGGTGCCGCAGATCCCGGCAGCCGTCACGCGGATCACGCATTCATCGCCGGCCGACGGTTTCGGCCGATCTCGTAACGAGAGGGTCCCGTCGGTGCCGAGAACCAGGGCGCGCACGGCGCCAGATTACCGCGGAGGAAGGCAGACCTGCCCCGTGGCCCTGGCCGCAAATGCCACTTGGCGTTGACAGGCCAACGCAAGTAAACTCTCGTCCACTTCGTGACCCTCTTCGGCCCGTGGACGTTGCAAGGGAGGCTGAATGATGACCGTCACCCACTTCACGGCGCAGCAGGCGCCCTGCGGCAAGGTCGTCGAGGCAGACGACTATGAAGATCGCGACGACGAGGCGCTGCTCACGCAGGAAACAGATTACGGGTGTGGGTGCGTGAGCATCCAGCATCAGTACCACGACGGCAGCGTCGCCTGTAAAGTCATCCACCATAACGGCACCGTCCTGAAAGAGGAACTCCTGACGGCGGAATAGCGGCGGATCCGTCTTTCCAGACGGAGGACGCGAGATGCGGCTGTGACCCCGGCATTCGACGTCGTACTCGTCGGCGGTGGAGGTGCCGGGTTGCGCGCCGCCATTGCCCTCGCAGAAGCCTCCCAGCGGCTTCGCATCGCGGTGGTGTCCAAGGTGTACCCGATGCGCAGCCACACCGTCTCGGCGGAAGGGGGCGCCGCCGGCGTCATCAGCCCCGACGACAGTCTCGACGAACACTGCTACGACACCATCTCGGGTGGCGATTGGCTGGGCGATCAGGACGCCATCGAGGCGTTCGTCCGGGAAGCACCACAGGAACTGCTCCGCCTCGAACACTGGGGCTGCCCGTGGAGTCGCGAAGCTGACGGTCGCGTCGCGGTGCGGCCGTTCGGCGGCATGAGAAAGATGCGCACGTGGTTTGCCGCCGACAAGACCGGCTTCCACATGCTTCACACGCTCTTCCAGACCTCCCTCAAATACACGACGGTCGTTCGCTACGATGAATGGTTCGTCACCAAATTTCTCGTCGATGATGGACGCGTCCAGGGAGTGATCGCGCTCGAGTTGGCGACTGGAAGGATCGAGGCGATTACCGCCCGCGCGGTGATCGTGTGCACGGGCGGGTGTGGCAAGGTGTTCCCGTTTACCACGAATGCGGCAATCAAGACAGGCGACGGCATGGCCCTGGCCTATCGCGCGGGCGCGCCGCTCAAGGACATGGAGTTCGTCCAGTACCACCCGACAGGTCTGCCGTTCACCGGCATTCTGATCACCGAGGCTGCGCGATCCGAGGGCGGATACCTCATTAATAAGGATGGGTATCGTTACCTCCAGGACTACGCGCTCGGCACGCCGCAACCCAAGCCGGTGCTGCGGACGATGGAACTCGGCCCGCGCGATCGACTGTCACAGGCGTTCATGAAGGAACTGGACAAGGGACGTACGACGGACACGCCGTACGGTCCTGTCGTGTTCCTCGATCTGCGGCATCTTGGTGAGCAACTGATCAACAGAAGGCTCCCGTTCGTGCGCGAACTGTGCATGAAGTATCAGAACATCGATCCCGTCAAGGAGCTGATACCGGTGCGGCCGGTCGTGCACTACATGATGGGCGGCGTTCACACCGACATCAACGGTGCGACGCCGCTGCCGGGTCTCTACGCGGCCGGGGAAGTCGCGTGTGTCAGCATCAACGGCGCCAACCGTCTCGGGTCCAACTCGCTGCCCGAATTGCTCGTGTTCGGCGCGCGCGCCGGCCGCGCCGCCGCTGATTACGTCGCCGGCGCAAAGGATCCCGGCACGACCGTCGTCGCCCAGCTCCAAGACGAGCAACGCCGCCTGGAAGCCGATCTGTTACAGCAACGCGGCCGCGAACGCATCGCCGACATCCGCCAGGAAATGCAGTTGACGGTGGAAGAGAGCGCCGGCATCTACCGGACGGGCGCGTCGTTGATACGCAGCGCCGCGAAGCTGCGCGAGCTGCAGGAGCGCGCCCGAGATTTCCGGATCGAGGATGACAGCCGCACGTTCAACACGGAGCGGATCGCCGCGCTCGAACTGTCGTTCATGCTCGACGTGGCCGAAGCGATCGTCACTTCCGCGCTGCGGCGGGAGGAATCGCGCGGTGCGCACCAGCGGACGGATTTTCCCTTGCGCGATGACCAGCGCTACCTGGCGCACTCGCTCGTGCAGCGACAACCTGACGGCTCGTGCCGCGTTGACTATCTGCCGGTAACGATCACCCGCTGGCCTCCGGCCGAGCGGGTCTATGGCGAGGCACCCTCCGATGAGCGATCACATTACGTTGCACGTGGCGCGATACCGTCCGGAGAAGGCGTCTGAGACCACGTTCGACGCATTCGAGCTCCCCTGTCCGAAAGAATGGGTGGTGCTGGATGGTCTGAATCACATCAAGGACCGTATGGATGGAACGCTGTCGTACCGCTGGTCGTGCCGGATGGGGATCTGCGGGAGCTGCGGGATGCTGGTGAATGGCGAGCCCAAGCTGGCGTGTGCGACGTTCCTCTCGGATTACGCGCCCGGCCCCGTGCGCGTGGAACCGCTGCGCAACTTCCCCGTCATCCGCGACCTGGTCGTCGAGATGGGCGACTTCATGAGCAAGCTCACGCGCATCAAGCCGTGGATTGTCCGCCAGGTGGAAAAGCCGTTATCGGACGGTGAGTACCGGCAGACGCCCGGCGAACTGGACGAGTACAAACAGTTCAGCATGTGCATCAACTGCATGCTCTGTTACTCAGCCTGCCCGATCTACGGCCTCGATCCGCACTTCATCGGACCGGCGGCCATTGCGCTCGCGCAGCGCTACAACTTGGACAGCCGCGACGAAGGGGCCGCGGAACGGATGCAGATCCTGTCGGAACACGACGGCATCTGGGGCTGCACGTTCGTAGGCGAGTGCACGAAAGTCTGTCCGAAGCACGTCGATCCGGCTGGCGCGATCCAGCGCTACAAACTGCAATCGGCGGTGGAGTGGGTGAAAGCGTTCGTACTCCCGAGGGCTGCGCAATGAGGCACAACGCCGTCTACACGCCGTATCATCCGCGCTGGCATCGCACGCGAGTGTCGACGTATTGGTGGCTCGGACGCTGGTCGTACTTCCTGTTCATCCTGCGGGAGTTGAGCAGCATCTTCGTCGCGTGGGTCGTCATTTATCTACTCGTGCTCGTCGCGGCGGTGAGCAAGAGCGCTGTTCGGTACCAACAGTTCCTGGATTGGTCGCGCAACCCGTTCATGCTGTCTCTCAATATCCTCAGCCTCTTGTTCATCGTCCTCCATGCGGTCACGTGGTTCAATCTGGCGCCGCAGGCAATGGTCGTGCACGTTGGCGGCAGGCGCCTGCCGGGATCGTTGATCGCGATCTCGAACTACGCCGGCCTGGTAGCAGTGTCGATTGTGATTCTGGGCCTTCTTCTGATTCGGTGGTGACCATGTACGCCAGACGACCGATCGAGCCCCTGCTCTGGCTGTTCTTCAGCGCCGGCGGCGTCATGGCGGCGCTCTTCTTTCCGGCGATCCTGTTCCTCTTCGGGATTGCGTTCCCACTGGGCTGGCTTGCCCCGCCCAATTACGATCATTTGCTTGCCGTCGTCAGTCATCCGCTGACGCGACTCGTGCTGCTCGGTGTGTGCTCTCTTTCACTCTTCCACTGGGCGCACCGCTTTCGTTACACGCTGTACGACGGGCTGCAGATCAAGCACTTGAACGAGTCGATTAATGCCATCTGCTACGGCGGCGCGGTACTCGGCACGCTGACGGCCGCCTACCTCCTGTGGAAGGTTCCATAAGGTCAGAAGCAGTACGTCGCGCTTCATCACGCATCTCCATTCCGATGAAACCGCCGGCTATCGCGATCTGATCTTCACGACGTGGCCGCTGAAGGTCCATCGGTCCTGAAGGTGTCGACAAGTCGAGCAGATACGCCGTGCCGTCGACGACGAGCGCCGTGGCGGAACCCGATCGTTCAGGGTCAGGGCGCGGGCGATCGCATCTGCCTGCCTTACCTGCCGCCGGTCGCGCGGATTGTCATGTCAACTTCGCCGCTGCGCTCTTTCACCTGCACAACGGCGTTCCCCTGGTCAAACGTAAAGCGGCACAGGAACGAATTGATGTTCGCAACCTCATCGTAGTCGAACACGAATGTCGATGGAGCCTCCCAACTGCCCTGCAGCGCGACCGGCAGACCGAACCGCCCATCCGGAGACAGGCGAGGAACAGCGTCGAGTCCAAGGGGCCGTCCCTCGACGCGACCGTCGGCGAACTCCAGACGTGCGAAGGCTGTGTCCGTATGGTCAAAGGTGAACGTCACGGCGCGCCAGCCAAGCGGGTTGTCCTCGAGCAGATATCGCTTGCCGGAGATCGCTCGTGAAATCACTGGAAGAGGCGTCGCGGTGTTCGACGCCGGGGGCAGAGCCGCGGCAGCTATCAAAGCATCGAGACGTCGTGCGGCCGCCAGGTTCTCCGCGAGCGCAGCGTCCGACCGAATCGATTTCAGGATGAACGCACCCACGTCGCCCGGCTCGAATGCACCGCCGGTGATCGCCACTACGAGGTTCCTGGTTGGCACCACGCTGATCCGCTGTCCGCCGCGGCCGTTCGCTTCGAACACCAACGGATCGCGCTGTCGATTGACCCACAAGCCGTAGCCGTATTCCCCTTGCAGGACGTGTGCATGCGGCTGGATCGCAGCGGTCATCCACGCGGAGGGCACGATCTGCTGATCCTTCCATCGCCCGCCATGCAGCCACAGGTACCCGATCTTCCCCATGTCATCTGTCCGCAAGTGGAGATCGCCCCAACCGTGCGTGATTCCTCGCGAGTCGGCCGGCCAGGCGACCTCACGGATGCCGAGCCGCTCAAAGAGCCGTTGTCGCGCATACTCGAGCGCGCTGGTGCCGGTGGCCCGCGTGAGAACACCGGACAGGAGGTGCATGCCGCCGCTGCAGTATTCCCCCTTTGTACCTGGCGTCGCGATCATCGGGCGGTCGAGCATGAACTGCACCCAGTCGGAGCTCGCCCGCATCTCGCGCAGCGTTCGCTCGCCGCCGCTGTACGTGCAATCGAGACCCGAACTCATCGTCAGCAGATCTTCGAGCGTGAGCTGTTCCTTGCGATCGTCGCGGTGCTGAACGCGTCGATCGTCGAACACCGACAGCACCGGCTGCTTCACGTCGCGAATCCGGCCGTCGCCGATGACGATCCCGATCAGCGTCGATGTGATGCTCTTCGTGACGGAGGCGACATCGTGCAGCGTATCCTTCTGAAAGGGAAAGAAGCTCGCGTCGAGAACGACATAGCCGTTGCGAACGATCATCAAGCTGTGAATGCGCGTGCGGTGGACCCGGATGTACTCGAGCGCATCCGCCAGCACCACCGAATCCATGCCCTGTGCTTCGGGCGGCGACGATCGCCAACGGTCGCCCGGCCAATACGTATTCTCCTGTGCTGGGTGGCCGGAACGTGCGGCGGCAACGGTGGTCAGACACGCCATCACCAACGCGATAATCCTCTTTGTCACTGATTTCACATCCGCGCGAGCAACGATAAGCTGCTGGGCATGCCAGAGATTGAGCAGAACGGCTTGCCTCGCTCGCGCTCGCGCACCTCTCGTCCAGAGGTGAGCAGGTGAGCTAGGCGGCTCGCGTCGCCAGCCATGTGAGATAGCGCCTGCGCAGAAATTCTGCGTACAGGCGGGCTGGCAGTGCAGGAGGATCCATCTGCATCTGCCGCAAGTGGCAGACGATATGTTGCATGAGGAGCAATTCGAAAAGCGGATGGTCGATTCGGAGGAGCGGATCGAAGCCCGCGACCAGCGCTGCCGTCAGCGCATCGACGACTCCGGCACGGAACCAAGGTTTCGCCTTCAGCAAGTCGACGTGCATGAACATGTGCGAAAGGTCCAGGTACCGCGCTCCGGCCTTTGCCATCGTGAAATCGAGGACGTTCACGTCGCAATCGCGAATGATGACGTTTTCGGGCGTGAAGTCCGCGTGAACAGGCACAGACGCCAGGTCCGAGAGCGGCACTTTCCGGGCGAGATCATCGAAATACCGCAACAGGCGGACGCGGAGGTCGGCGTCGATGACATGCCCCTCTGCCAGCGGCTGCAGCCGCTTGTCGAGGTAGTTGCGGATTTGATCCAGGAAGACGTGCCCGTCCGGGCCGTCGAGCGCTTGGAACGTCTTCAACCATGCGCCGACGGCGCGCATCGTTGTCGACAGAGCCTTCAGCGAATCCTCCGATGGAAAGCCGCGCGCGCGCGCGAGCAGCCGCTGGAGGGAAACCCCATCGACACGCTCAGTGACCATCGCCAACAGTTCCGGATAGCAGGCGATCGGCCGCGCGGTGGAGAGGCCGGCATGCGGCGCGAAGCCTCCGTGCACTTTGGCGGTTACTTCGAATTCGCGAGCGATGTTCCGGCGCGTTGCCTCGAGTTCCTGTACGCCGTCGCTACGCGGTCTCAGGATCTTCACGAACGCGCCGATCGTTCGACCGTCCGCTTCGACGTCCACTTCCAGCACCTGGGAGAACGGCCGGACGAGGAGCCGCCGACGTTCCATCCGCACGCGCGTGCTCGCGAAGTGCTGGGAACTCTCGGCACCGAGGCGCTCCAGAACCGAATCAAAGTTCACCGCTGACTCAGCTGCGCCGTGCATAGTCGGCCACGAGGTTACGCAATCGGTACACCGTGCTCAGCAGCGCAAAATCGCGCGCCGTTGTAACACACGAGGTGGGCGGGGTCACATTTTGGCCAAATGGCTACTCCTGCATACAGCTCTTCTGCCATGCCGCCGCTGGCTGGATTGCATAGCGCGAACATTGTCGGCCTAAGGCCGCCGACTGAGGCACGGCTGACCTCTGGCACTGCTGTTGCTCGAAGTGATTCGTTGCAGAAGTACCTGCGTGCCATGTCTCCACCCGTCCTAACTTGCGCAAAGCGAAAAATGGCCTGCCGGGCGACCGTTGCCGTCGTGAGAATGCGATGAGGCGACACGTAAGACGGGCAATCGAGGCGGCGCGATCTCTCGATCGCCGGCTCACCAGACGGCGTGACCTCCGCCGAATCCTATTCAACGCGCGCACCGCGATGAACTATGCGATGGTGGCGCCCGTCCGCCGCGCGATGGAGACCGATCCTCGCATCGAGTTCTACTTCACCGCGAGCGAGGCCCCAAAACAGGCGGCCGCGATTCTTCGCGAAGCGGGCGCCGACGCCCGCATAGTCAGCCTACGGCGAGCGTCGATTATGCGTTTCGACGCGTATATCGCAGCGGACTTGCTGTGGCTCACACTCCCCCGCGGCGCGCGGCGCGTGCAGATGTTCCACGGGGTCGCCGGTAAGTACGCGCACGACTACGACAGACCTACGACATCGATGCGGCACTGGCACAAGCACTTCTTTGTAAACGAACGGCGGTTGCGGAATTTCATCGCCGCGGGGGCCATTGATGGCGGCGGCGAATCGGCGAGGCTCGTCGGCATGCCGAAAGTGGACTGCCTCGTGGACGGTTCGCTGAGCCGCACTGCCGCTGCGGCAGCGTTGGGCCTCGACCCGAGTCGCCCTACAATTCTGTACGCACCCACCTGGTCCGCTGCATCGTCGATCAATTGCCTCGGCGTGGAGTTCATCGAACGGCTGCTCGCCGGGCCGTGGAACACGCTCGTCAAACTGCACGATCGGCTGCGCGATGAGCGACCGTTTTACTCCGGAGGCCTGGACTGGGGCGCCAGGCTCGACTCGCTGCTTCAAGGGCCACACGCCCGCCTTGCATCCGGCGCTGACATCTGTCCGTATCTCGCGGCGGCAGACGTGATGGTTACCGACCACAGCTCCGCGGGCTTTGAATATCTGCTCCTCGATCGCCCGCTGGTCAGAGTCCATGTTCCGAAGCTGCTGGAGCAGTCGAATACGAATAAGGAGTACGTGGATCTCTTGTGCGCGGCGTCGACGACCGCAACCGACACAGCCACTGTGATCGCCGCGGTCGAAAAGAGCCTTGCCGACCCGAGCCACCTTTCGTCGACACGTGTTTCGGTTGCCAACGACTTGTTTTATCGCCCGGGGACGGCGACCCAGCGCGCTTCAGATGAGCTCTACGCACTGATGGAGCTCGAGCGCCCGGCGGTCGGGACGTCACACGTTGAGAGGACGGCCGCCGCGTGAACCGGGCACCACTACAGCTCGACATCATTCTGCCGACGCACAATCGGCAACACCTCCTCGCGCGGGCACTGGACAGCGTGCTCGCTGCGGAGGTCCCTTCCGGCCTGACCGTACGTGTCGCGGTTGTCGACAACAATTGCACCGACGGTACTCGGGAACTCGTCCGCGCGCGCGCTGCGGATTTCGGTGGCAGACTGATGTACCTTTCCGAATCGCGGCCCGGAAAGCCCTTTGCGCTGAATACCGGCATCGCTGCTACCAGTGGTGACCTGATCGGCCTCATCGACGACGACGAGGAGATCGATCGACGGTGGTTCGAATGCATCGACAGCGCGTTTCGTGATGAGCGGCTGGACTTCATCGGCGGGCGCTGTCTGCCGCGATGGGGCGGTGAGCGCCCCGACTGGCTCGGGAGGCATTATCAAGGCGTGATCGGCTGGGTCGAGAACGGACTCGAGCCGCTCGACTTCGGCCCATCGTTCCCCGGCATTCTCACTGGCGGTAACGCGGTCATCAGACGAACGATGATGCAACAGGTGGGGCCGTACTCCACTGCCCTCAGCCGGACGCCCACGCGTCTGATGGGCGCGGAGGATGAGCATTTGTATTACCGGCTCCTGCGGATTGGAGCGAAGGGACGGTATCTTCCCGAACTCGTCATCTATCATTACGTGCCCGCGGAGCGCATGACGAAGCGATATTTCCGCCGCTGGTGCTTCTGGTGCGGCGTCTCGCGGGGTCTGATCGATCTCGAGTACCCGGCGCCTGTGCCGTACGTTGCCGGCGTGCCGCGGTACATGTTCGGCAAGGGCGCTCGTGACGGTGCACGCTCACTCCAGGCCACAATCACACGCCAGCTGCCGCCGGACGAGCGTTTTGCCGGCGAGTTGAACCTCTGGGACCTCGCTGGGTTCATCTACGGCAAGCACGTCTATCGCACGGTGCACCGTCAGCGTCCCCAGCATCTCATCCATCCTGACGTCCGGTGTCAGCGAGGAGGCGCATGAATCCGCCGACTCGCCAGATGAACGCAATTCCGGACATCTCAGTCGTTCTGCCCACGTACAACCGTTCCGCGAATCTGCGTCGCACGCTTGCGAGCGTGCTCGACCAGCGCGCGACAACACGACGGTATGAGGTGATTGTCGTCGACAACAACTCGACGGACGGCACGAGAACGGAAGTCGAGAACGCGATCACTCGAGGCGCGCCGGTGCGCTACGTGCTGGAGCCGAATCAGGGCGTTTCCTACGCCCGAAATGCGGGCGTCAGGGTCGCATGTGCGCCGCTCATAGCGTTCGTCGACGACGACGTGTGCGTGGACCGAGATTGGATCGAGACGATCTGTCGCGCGTTCGAACAGCATCCGGACCTGGATTGCGTGGGCGGCAAGGTGCTGCCGGCATGGGAAGCACAGCCGCCACCCTGGCTGACGCGCGATCACTGGGCTCCCGTGGCGCTGTTGGACTTCGGCGACACAGCCCGCGGCATCAATGCCGAGAACCGGCTGTGCCTGTTGACCGCCAATTTCGCCTGCCGCCGCGAGATTTTCGAGCGGGTCGGCCTCTTCGGCACCGAACTTCAGCGCGTCCACGACGGGATTGGCTCAATGGAGGATCACGAGTGGCTCCTGCGGTTCTGGGCCGCTGGTCGTCAGGGCATGTACGTTCCGGAACTCACTGCCATCACGGACGTTCCACTGCGTCGGATGACGCGCGGTTACCATCGCCGGTGGCATTCCGGCCACGGTCACTACTTCGCATTGGTGAGAGAGCCGGAGTTCGAGGCGTCAACGAGAGGACGACTATTCGACATCCCCGCGCACGTGTATCGCGCGGCGATCCAGAACGCGGCCTGCTGGCTCGTGCGATTGTGCAGGGGTGACTCGGCAGGCGCGTTCCTCTTTGAAACGCGCCTGCGATTTCTGATGGGCTATTTCCGGACGCGTGTGGCTGATTACATCCGGCCCGTCCGGCGACCTGCTGCCGTGCTGCCCCGTGAATCCGAGGATCCGCAGCGCAACACGCGCGTGGCACCCTCGTAATTCATACCGTCCGATCCGCCGCAATCCGGCAGTGCTGTCTTAACGAACTTCGAACGTCGCGACGAGAGGGTTGTGGTCTGATGGCCGCACTCCAGCGGCGTCGCGCGTGTCGAATACCTGCACCTTCTTCAGCACCAGTGACGTAGCACCGCCCGAATAAAACACATAGTCGATCCGGCTTCTGCGCGTATTTCCGTCCGGGTTGTCGGGGAACGCCACGTCCGTGTTGGCTTTCACCGCGTCCGCCCAGGAGTCGTGATAGTCCTTCGTCATCTCGGAGATCTCCGCGGTGCCCGGCCACGAGTTGAAGTCCCCCATCATGATGCGCTGCTGCGCAAACGCGCCGAACCAAGGCTTGAGCTCTCGGATCTCGGCCATGCGGTAGCTGCTCGTGTATGCATCCAAATGAGTAGACAGGATATTGATCGCGCGTCCATTCACCATCACCATCGCCTCCGCAACCGAGCGGGAGTAGGGCAGGAGATAGCTCGCCGTGGACACGAACGGAAGGCGCGACATCACCGCTTCACCCTCGCCGCCCGCGGCGCCCCACTTCTGGACCCACTTGTAGGACCAGGTCTGGCGGGTTCGCGCCTTCAGCTTATCCGCAATGATCTTTATGTCGTCCGCCGTGGGTGACGCGTAGTGGATGATCTCGTTGAACGAGATGACGTCGGGGTTCATCTTGATGACCCAATCGACAACAAGATCGAGATTCGATTTGCT
>QHWT01000047.1:197490-211454 GCA_003222675.1 Acidobacteriota bacterium
CGTTGTCGTGGTCGTTGGCGGAGGGGGCGGCGGGGGTGGTTGGATCGTTCCCGCTCCATAATTCACGACCAGCTTCGGCCGAAGCGCCGAGATCGCCTCGTTGGAGTAGTACGCCATCCAAGAGAGGGTGCTCGTGCCATCGATATCCACGAGCATTAGGCGCGTATAACGCGATGAGGTCTGCATCGCTTCGCGCGTAATCGCCGTGACGTCGATGATGACCTTCGAAGCGGCGACGTTCGTGACGGTGACGACGCCATGCTGGTGTCCCAGATCTCCGCCGGGGGTGGCCCAATTCATTGTGTGTTTACGCAAGAGCCACGTAGTCTCAAACTCATCGAACGAGGATGGCACGCAGTAAACCGCGAGGTGACGCAAGGAAGCGTTGCCCGTCTTGACCGTCAGCGTCAGGATTGCGGAGTTGATCTGGCTGCCAGCCGGGATCGTGTTATGGGTGTCGAACTTCAGGAGTGCGCGCCGTACCCGGGTCGGGTCGGTGCTGGATTTCGTCTCTAGATCCCCTATACCGAAGTTTGTTTCGTCGTAGCTGCCTCCTCGAAGCGTCGCATCTGCGGCGCGAACCGTTACGCTCGCAGCCACACACAAACCAGCCCATCCGAAGCCGTCGCGCACACGTACCGGCATCTGACCTCCTCAACCTGAACCTTTTTTTGAGGGGAACCTGAGCGTCTCGGCTGGAGCAAGAGCGGTGCCCTGCAGTCAAGTCATGATGGCTACAGAACTTATGTTTGCAGAGCTCACGGATGGGCTCTGGCCGTTTACAAACACAACTCAGCCATTTGAAAGATTTACATCCCTCCTTAACTTAGTGAGGCTCTGAGTTCAGCGTCCCAAACTGTTGAGTTTTCTCCTGTTACAGACTGCCGATGCTGACTATTCGAACGGGGCGATTCGCAGGCGTTGTGTAGTGATGCCACACTCACGTCCGAGGCTGGCTGTGGTGGCGTACCGCGCAGTGCCCTCTGCAGCGCCTCTGTAGAGCTGCTGGCGCGAAGAGACGTTCTTTCGTACATTTGAGAGTCTCTTGCCGTTTTTCGTCCTTCCGGTTCCTCACTTGAGTCATTAGCCCCGCTGTAGAAGCGGCACTGCGCTGGCATAAGTGGGTAAGACTCATTTCCGGCAGGGGTGTCTTAGGGGAAAGGAATCATGCTTCATACGGGTGGTAGAAATCAGCTATTCGTAAGCGCGGTTCTCGCCTGTTTGCTGGCGGCGGTCTGGATGACGTCGACAGCCGCTCAGCAGACCGCAGTGCCGGCGGCGCTAACGACGTGCGCCGATCCCGGCGAATGCCTGTGCGACAGTTCTTACCAGGACTGCCGATCGGCGATCCTTCAGTTGATCAACAACGAACAGACGGGCATCGACGTCTCGTTCTGGTTCATGAACGACTCGCGGTACTCCTCCGCCCTCATCCGACGCTGGCAGAAAGACCATCTGCCGATCCGCATCATCGTGGATACGCAAGCCGATCCGACGTACGCGGGCACCAAGGCGGTCCGCGACACGCTCGTCACTGCGGGCATCCCCATCCGTAACTATCACGGAGGGGCGATCAACCATTGGAAGATGATGTTGTTCGCAGGTCAGGGCAAGGTCGAATTCAGCGCTGCGAATTATGCCGACGGCTCGTACTCCCCGTCACCGCTCACTGCGGCCTATCTGCAGTACGTGGACGAGGCAATCTATTTCACCGACGATCCCAGCATCGTGAACAGCTTCATGAAGCGGTTCGAGGACAACTGGTTGAGCACCACCACTTTCGTGGATTTTGCGAATATCACGGCTCCCCAGACCCGGAAGTATCCGATATATCCCATATCGCCCGACCTGAACTTCGTGCCGGATCAGAATTACGAAAATCGGCTCGTCACACAGGTCAGGACCGAAAACCGAAAGATCGATGCGGCCATGTTCCGCATCACCTCCGCGAAGCTCCCTGACGTGCTGATCCAGCGTTACCAGGCAGGCATCCCGGTCCGCCTAATCACGGAAGAACAGCAATACCGGAATCCCGACAGGATGTGGGATGCGTATAACGTCGATCGGATGTATGCCGCCGGCATTGCGATCAAAATGAAGGACAACACCACCGATCAGGACATGCACCAGAAGTCCATCATCCTGTACACCCGCGGACTCCAGACCAACGCTGCCAACCGTATCCCGATGGTGGTGTTTGGCTCGTCGAACTGGACCACTTCGTCGGCCGCTGAGCAGCAGGAACACAACTACTTCACCACCAAGCCGTGGATGGTGGACTGGTTCGAGAAGCAGTTCGAACGTAAATGGAACAATCAGACGGTGGATGGAACGTATATCGGCAAGGATCTCTACCAGCCGTTCACGCCGCTTCCGCCGGACACACCGGTATATGCGTCGCCGGCGAACGACGCGCTCGGACTCGCCAGCTCAGTCACCTTGAAATGGGAAGGGGGCTGGTGGGCGCACAAGTACGATGTCTATCTCGACACTACGCCCACCTTCAGTGCGCCGATCATCGCCGACTACATGCCCAGTTTTGCGACCTCGGGTGTGATGTCTGCGAAGGAGTCGTACGTAGTGTCGGGCCTGCTTCCAGAGACAACCTACTACTGGAAGATCGTCAGCAAGACCATGGCGAACCTGACCAAGACGGGACCGACGTGGCACTTCACCACCGTCGGGAGCGTCCCTCCACCGCCAGCACCTGGCGGCTTGACGACATCGCTGGTCTCGCGCACTCGCATCGACCTGAAATGGAATGACGTCGCAGGGGAACAAGGATACAAGGTCGAGAGAAAGCTCTCGACCGACATCGTGTGGACGCAAATCGGCACGACGGCGGCCGATGTGGCCACCTATGTCGATACGAACAGCGGGCTCCGGACCGATACGACGTACAACTATCGCGTGCGCGCATTCACGACTGGGGGCAATTCCGCTTACAGCAACACGCTCACGGTCAAGACGCTGGCCATTGTGTTGAGTCAGGGAGATGTCGTGCTCTACGCGGCAGAAGCCTCGGTTCGTGTCGGTGCGTGGAACCCCGTGGCCGATGCCACTGCAGCGGGCGGACAGCGGCTGGAGAACTTCAACGCGGGCGCGTCGACTGTCACGAAGCCTGTGGCCGCTCCCACGATTTACTTTGAGATCACATTCAATGCCGGCGCGGGGCGTCCATATCGCCTCTGGATGCGAGGGAAGGCATACAACGACAGCCAGTACAACGATTCCGTGTACGCGCAGTTCTCCGACTCGGTCGATGCTAACGGCGCGAGCGTCTTCAATATCGGCACGGCCTCGGCAACCCAGGTCAATATCGAGGATTGCTCGGGATGCTTCCTGAAGGCGTGGGGCTGGCAGGACAACGGCCAGGGCGCGGGAGTGATGGGACCGGCTCTCTACTTCGCGACGTCGGGCGTCCACACGTTGCGCGTGCAGACGCGTGAAGATGGCGTGTCCTTCGATCAGATCGTGCTGTCGCCCGACACATTCCTCAACGAGTCACCCGGCGCTCTGAAGAGCGACACGACGATCCTCCCGGAACAGAACAATCCGGTCGGTCCACCGGATACGCAGCCGCCGTCCGTCGCAATCACGCAGCCCATCGACGGCGACATCGTGTCTGGCATGGTGACCGTCACGGCTGACGCGAGTGACGACGTCGGCGTAGCGCGGGTCGAGCTCTGGGTTGATGGCGCGCTCGCGCAAACCGATACCGGCACGGCGGTCGCGGATGGCGCACACACGATCGAGGCGCGCGCGTTCGATACCTCGGGCAACCCCGCTTCGTCTGGTGTCTCCAGCGTGACGGTCTCGAACCCGGCCTCGCTCTCGAACGACGTGATTCTGTACGCATCCGAAGCGCCGGTGAAGGTCGGGACGTGGACCGTTGTGGCTGATGCCACCGCAGCAGGAGGAGCGCGGATCTACCAGCCAAACGCCGGCGTCGCGAAAATCGTCACACCATCCGCGAACCCGGCGAACTATTTCGAGCTGACGTTCAATGCGGACGCGGGCATCGGCTATCGGCTGTGGGTGCGCGGCCGCGCCGACGCCGACAACTGGGCCAACGATTCCGTCCACGTGCAGTTCTCCGACTCGGTCACCGAAGCCAACGCCGAAGCCTTCCGCATCGGCAGCACGACATCCACGCGAGTGAATCTCGAAGATTGCAGCGGCTGCGGCCTGTCCGGCTGGGGGTGGCAGGATAACGGGTGGGGCGTCGGTGTGCTTGGACCGGAGATCTTCTTCGCAGCCTCCGGCTCTCACACCATTCGCATCCAGGCGTGCGAGGACGGCTTCTCGATTGATCAGATCGTGCTCTCGCCAGCCAGATTTATCTCGACTGCGCCAGGATCGCTCAAGAACGACAACACGATCCTTCCGCGGTAGGCGTTCAACCAGGACGAGCGTGGGAGGCAGAACCCGCCCGCGCTCGTCGTCATGAGTCTCGAGCCCGTATTGACGAAGCGGCGCCGAAATTGATACCGTCTCGCATCAGCGAGCACCTCAGAAACCGCCCCAGAGGCGGTTTTTGTATTTCTGCGCGGCGCTCGCCGCGACCTGACAAAAACCCGCCAAATGGCGGGTTTCGTCGTTTTGGACTCACGCATGACCGAATCGATTGACGAAGGCATGTTTCTCAGCATCGGCGGCGTCGAACAATGGGTGACGCTGCGCGGCAGGAACATTCACAATCCAGTGCTGTTCATCGTTGGTGGCACGGGAGTGGCGCTAAGCAGAATGGCACTGTTCTTCGCGCCATGGGAGCAGGACTTTACAGTCGCGCAATGGGATCAACCGGGGTCCGGCGCCACTGCGGCAAAGAACCCCGACGACAGAGAGATCCCGATGACACTTGACCGTATTTCGCGTGATGGTATCGAGGTGGTCGAGACGATCACACATCGTCTGCGAGCGAGAAAGGTCATTCTTGTTGCGATGTCTGGAGGGACGATCGTTGGAGTAACAATAGCCCAGCGGCGTCCGGACCTATTGTGGGCTTACGTGGGGACAGGTCAGATCGTCAACTGGTCTCGTCAGGAGCGCCTCAGCTACGCCATGGTGCTCGAGCAGGCGCGACAGCGAAATGATGAAAGCGCCGCAGCCGAACTCGAAGCCATTGGCACTCCTCCGTATCCGGACCCCGCGACAGATGCCGTCAGATCGAAATACGCTGTCGCGCTGACCGACGCTGAGCGGCGTGTCTTTGCCGATCTCGATCCGAGCGTGATGGCCGCGGCCCGGACGCCGCCACACCAGGCACACTACGTCCCTGAGGGACTGGCGCGAGTCGATCAGCGAGCTCAGTCAATGGCGACATACGAGAAGCTGAGAAGCGAAATCGCCGGGTGGGACGCGCGCAGCGTAGGGCTTGTATTCCGGATTCCGATGTTCTTCTTTCAGGGTGACCAGGACGCGTATACCGTCACGTCAGAAGTTCAACGGTACGTCGCCGAGATCCATGCACCGAAAAAAATGCTCGTCTTGATGAACGGCGGCGGGCATTCGTCGATGTTCATGCGCGAGGAGTTCCTGTTGTTGCTCAACACTCATGTCCGCCATTTGGCTGAATGACCGGCACATGACCAGCCTCGCGGCCGGCGATGGGTGGTCGCCGTTTTCAGTCCTCACGCAATACCTGAATCGGTTCAATGCGTGCAGACCGGATCGCCGGCCACAACGATGAAAGCACGGTGGTGACGATCACCAGCAGAAGCACGCCCACGAACGTTGGCAGGTCCAGCGCGGACACGCCGTAGACCATTCCCGAAAGCGCACGTCCGAGTGCGGCGGCAACCGACAGACCCACGACACAGCCGGCCAGCGATACGCGGAGGCCTTGTCGCAGGAAGGACGACAGAATTTCCCGCCGCAGCGCCCGCATCGCGATTCGCACACCGATTTCGCGACGGCGCATCGCGACGAAATAGCTCAACGTTCCGTAGAGGCCGACCGCAGCCAGTAACACGGCCGTCGTCGCGAACGAGGTCAGGAGAGCGGTACGCAATCGGTTCTCCGCAAACGTGTCATCGAGCCGTTCGTCGAGCGGCATGACCTCGTACACGGATCGCCGGGGCTCGACTTCATGAATCTTGCGACGGATTGTTCCGGCCATGGCCATCGGGTCGGCGTGGGTTCGAACCAGGAAGAGCGGAGTCGGCACCGGCGCGCTGTTGCACCAATAAACGATCGGAACCGGCTCCTGATCGAGGCCTTGCTCTCTGGCATCCGCGACAACACCCACAATGCTTGCAGTTCGAATGTCCGGATTAGGCGGTACCTCCTCGATGTGACGACCGACAGGTGTGGACCCTGGGAGATAGAGCGCTGCAAATCTCCGGTTCACGACCGCGGTCGATACACGACTCTTGCTCGCAAGGATGACCTGACAGAAGCGGTATCCGCATCGTTACGTAATAGCCGGCGGAGGGGCCTGCTGCCGCAAATCGCACGGGGTAAGATTCGGATCCGTCGGGGGAACCGCAATGACGAAGACACTCGACTCCGCGGCCGTCGCCGGCGCGATCCTGCTCGGCGCCGCGGCTGGTCCGGCCCGCGTGCCCGTGCTCGCTCAAATCGCGCTGCCGCACAACTATTACTATCGCGAACTCTATCTTCCTCAGCTGACCAGCGGTCCATCATCCGTCGCGTGGTCGTCAGATGGTACGGCGCTCATCTACTCGATGCAGGGAAGCTTGTGGCGGCAGCGCACCGACAGCACTGTGGCGGAGCAGCTGACGGACGTTCGTGGGAGCGATTATCAGCCCGACTGCTCGCCGGATGGCCGCACGGTCGTCTTCGTGCGATACGACGGCCGGTCGATGGAACTGATGCTGCTCGACCTTGCGTCGCGCGCCGTGCGCGCGCTCACGACGGCGGGCGCAGTCAACGTGGAGCCGCGATGGTCGCCTGACGGCAATCGCCTCGCGTTCGTATCGACTGCGGGGACCGGCCATTTCCTGCTCCACGTCGCCGAGATCCGTGACGGACGGATCGCCTCGTCACGGGTGCTGACGTCCGATCGGCGCAGCGCCGTTTCGCGCTACTACTACAGCCCGTTCGATCACGCGATCAACCCGGCATGGACCAGAGATGGGCGCGAGGTCCTCTTCGTTTCGAATCGTGAGATCGCGCACGGCACCGGGGACCTCGTCCGGATGGCGCTCAACGGTGCGGATACGCCGCGACTTGTCCGACACGAAGAGACATCGTGGCGCGCGAGGCCCGACGTCTCACCCGACGGCACGAGGCTCGTTTACAGCAGTTATCTGGGGCGCCAATGGCAACAGTTGTGGCTGCTGCCCGTCGACGGCGGCTACCCGTTTCCGCTCACGTACGGCGACTATGACGACACGAACCCGCGCTGGTCGCCGGATGGTCGCACGATCGCGTTCATCTCCAATCGGTCAGGCAACACGGCGCTGTGGCTGATCGATGCGATCTCGGGCGAGCAGCGCTCCCTTCAGATCAATGCGCGCCAATATCTCCAGCCGCGCCGGGAATTGAATCTCGAGGTGATCGATGAAGCCGGCAGGAGCATCCCGGCTCGTGTCAGCATCACCGACAGCCGTCAACGCACGTACGCGCCGGACGATGCCTGGATTCACGCCGACGACATGCTGGTGCCGGAGCGGCAGGCAATCGAGACGCGCTATTTCCATACTCCCGGTCACAGCCGGATCTCCGTGCCGCTCGATCGGCTCGCCATCACCGTGAGTCACGGCCCCCGGTACGAAGTCGCACACGTCGAAGAAGATCCCCGGCTTGCTGGGTGGACCGGTTCGCGAACGCTGACGCTCAGGCGTCTCTCCACGCCGCGTGACTTACCGGCGTTGTGGAGCGGCGACCTGCACGTGCACATGAACTACGGCGGCCTGTATCGCAACACGCCGATCCATCTGGCCGATCAAGCGCACGCCGAAGATCTGAATTTGATTTACAACCTGATCGTCAACAAGGAGCAGCGGTTTCCCGACATCGCGAGCTTTCGGCCCGATCCGGATCCGGCATCAACCGACGACCTGATCATTCTGCATGGACAGGAATTCCACACCAGCTACTGGGGACATCTCAGCATCCTGAACCTCACGCAGCATCTCCTGCTGCCTGGCTACGCCGCTTACCCGCTCACAGCCGCGGCGAGCCCGTATCCGCACAACGGCGCCGTTGCAGACATGGCCCATCGTCAGCACGCGCTCGTGGGCTACGCGCATCCGTTCGATGCGGATGTCGATCCGGAGCAGGACGCATCGCTCACCAACGAGCTGCCTGTTGATGCGGCGCTCGGCAAGATTGATTACTACGAGGCCGTCGGCTTCTCCGACCATAAGTCGACCAACGCAGTCTGGTATCGCCTGCTCGATTGCGGCCTGCAGATCCCTGCCGCTGCTGGCACCGATGCGATGGCCAACTACGCCAGCCTGCGCGGCCCGGTCGGCCTGAATCGGGTGTATGTCCCCGCGACAGGTCCGTTGACTCGCGAGGCGTTCCTGGCAGAACTCGCGCAGGGGCGAGGCGTGGCAACAAACGGAGCGTTGGTGCAGTTGAGGATCGGAGATGCGGGTCCAGGCGACACGGTGCGCATGGCGGAATCGGGGACACTCGCCTATCGTGCGGTCCTGCGGGCGAACTTCCCCGTCGACCATCTCGAGCTGGTTTGGAACGGACGGGTCGCCGCGAATTTGAGCGCGGGACCGGATCGCCGATCCACGGATCTGAGCGGCACCATTGCGATCACAGGCAGCGGCTGGCTGCTCCTGCGCGCCTGGAATGACGGACCGGATGCGGACGTCATGGACATATACCCCTTCGCCACGACGAGTCCCCTCTACGTGCGGGTGCGGAATCAACCGCGGCGCTCTCGCGACGCTGCGACGTACTTCCTTCGGTGGCTGGACCGGATTCAAACGGCCACGGAACGAAATTCAAGTTATCGAACCGCTGCTGAACGCGCGGCGGTGCTGCAGGACATCGGCCGGGCGCGTGCGTTTTATGAACAGTGCGGGCGCGAAGCGGCCGCAACCGACCGGTAAATCCCCGCGCCGGACGGCGCTCATTCTGCACTCGAATGACGCCCGCTCATGCGTGAGTTGTCGACGCAGTGCCGTGGTTCGCGGCCGTTTCGTCCCTGCCGTGTGAGCGCATCGTCCTGCCTCTGATTGCGATCATCGCGCTTGCCGCGCCTGGTCAACATTGGGTCGACCGCGCCACAATGCGGATTGCCGCGCGCGTACGTCGGAATGGCGAACGTCTACGACTGGAAGGTCCGCGATCACGCCTTCGACGACATCGCGGCGCTGCGCGCTGTCGGCAACCGCTGGAACACGCTCCGCGCGTCGCGAGTGCTGAAATGGTGCGAGCGCCAGAGCATCTGAAACGGCTTCGATACGCAACCGCATTTGGAGCGCGTCGGCGAGCGCCGCTACTGTAAGTACTTATCGAACCAATCCACGAGCCGCCGCTCGATGTCGCGCTGGTGCTCGGGTTTGTTGATCGCGTGTCCCTCGTTTTCGTAGATGACGAGCTCGGTCGCGACGTTCAGCGTCTTCAGCGCGTGCCAGAACTCATAGCCTTGCGGTGTGGGCACCTCGGAATCACGATCGCCGTGCAGGACGAGCGTCGGTGTCTTGACCTTCTTGATGAAGGTTATCGGCGACGACTTCGCATAGATTTGCGGATCGTCGTACACCGAGGCGCCGAAGAACGGCAGCATCCATTGATCGATGCGGTTCTGGCCGTAGTAGCTCTGCCAGTTCGCGATTCCGGCGCCGGCGACGGCCGCCTTGAACCGCTCCGTCTGCGTCACCGCCCACATCGTCATATAGCCGCCGTAGCTCCAGCCGATGATGCCGACGCGATTCGTGTCGATCGGCGCTTCATTTGCGGCGGCGTCGATGCCGCCGAGGATGTCCCGCAGATCCCCGTAACCAAAGTCCTTGACGTTCGCCTCCGTGAACTTCGCTCCCGCACCGTAGCTGCCGCGCGGATTCGGCAGCAAGACGAAGTAGCCGCGTGCCGGCAACACGGCCGTCCACCGCTGCGGGAATGTCGCGAAGCTGGCTGCCGATGGACCACCGTGCACGGACACGACCATCGGATACTTCCGCGATGTGTCGAAGTGCTGCGGATAGAGCAGCCAGCCCTGGATGGTGTATTCGTCGCTCTTCCAGTGGATGCTCTTTGCCTCGCCCCACACGGGTTTGATCGCCGTGTTCACCGCCGTCCGCCTGCTCCATGTGCCGGCAGGCCCGGCATAGACCTCGGGCGCCTCGCTGAACGACTGCAGAACGCCAGCGATGATCTCGCCATCCCGGCTGACCGACATAGCCGTCAGGTGGTTCGCGCCGGACCAGACGGTATGAGCGCCGATGTGACTCGTGCCGTCCCCCATTTCGAACGAAACGTCGGCGAGGATGGCCTTGCCATTCTCGAACGCGTGCTCGAGCAGCGTCGTTGGAGACGTCCACGCAATCGATCGCGCCGACATCGTCGTTGCTGGCGTGATGTTCCGGGGAATGCCACCCTGCGCGGGCACCAGGTAGACGTCGCCGCCGTTCGACCCCTCGTCGCTCATGATCCCCTCGATGGTGGCAATCCACTTTCCATCGGGAGACACGCGCGGGACTGCGAGCTGAAGCGGCGGTTTCCAGATCGATTTCGTGGCGCCGGTCACGGCGTCGACGGTGTAGAGCTGCGCCGTCCAGTAATTGTTGGTGCCCGACCCCTCCGTCGCTTCCGCCGCAAACCAGTTCCCGTCGGGCGACCAGTCGTAGTCGTAGACCCACATGTTCGCCGGACTGACTTCCTTGATTGCGCCCGATGCGACATCGGCAATCGCGATCCGCTGTTCATCCGTGTTTTCGCCGACGACGCCGGAATCCGGCTTGTAGGCGACCAGCGCGCCGGCCGCCTGCGCCGATCCGGCGACATAGAGAAAGGCGATCCGCTGACCATCCGCCGCCCAGCACGGATGATCGAGCTGCCCTTTTGCCGCCGTCACCTTCCGCGGCGCCGATGCGAGGTCCGTCACGAACAGTTGCGCCTGGCCGCGCGATCGAGCGTCAGAGAGGAACGCGAGCATCCGGCCGTCGGGCGACCAGGCCAACCCTGCCTCGTGGAAGAGGGATGTCGTCGCAGCGGCGGCCGAAACGCGAATTGGTCTGCCCGATGGCAGTTGCTTTACCCAGATCGCGGTGGGTCCGCCATCGCCTGATGGCGTGAGGTCCTCGACCCACGCGACGCGCCGTCCATCGGGGCTGACGGCGGTTTCGGCGAAGGAGTGTACCTTTTCGATCGTCCCGATGACGGCGTCAATCGCCGGCCGCGGTTGCGCGGCGAGCGTCCCCGGGAGAGCAATCAGCAATGCGGTCAGAACCTGTGGCACCATGCGCGCATTGTACGATGTGGTCGACGTTCGCATGCGCTCATCCGCCATTCCATGCAGCGTCGATGGACCCCGGCGCTCGCTCTTCCGGCGACTAACCGTGCGACTCGGGCGGACAGGGAGCGTTGCTGTAGCCCGACCTGAACGCTTGCACCTCGCCCGTGGACGGCTCGAAGCGATGGCGCCACACGCAGGCCGTGTCGTTGGCCAACAGGTGAATCGACACGGACGGCCCCTCCGAGACGGTCTTCACATAGTGGATGTCGTCCAGCGGCGGCAGCAGCGAGTAGAACTCCCCCTTGTTCATGGCGCGTGTGCGCGACACCTCGAGCACCGCGCGCGTCTCGTCGTGTCCATCGTCCAGGCGGCGGTAAACGGTTTCGTGCTGCCGCCCGCGATACACGCCGACGAGGCCCCATGCGAGGTGATCGTGCACGGGCGTTTCGGCGCCGGCAGGCACCACGAGCGAGAACAGCGTCAACGATCCATCCGTGGCGCGGTAAAGGGCGTATTGCCCGATGCCACTGCCCATCCCGCTCGTAAAATCCGGTGACGCGTACTCGTGCGGCAGCCAGCCTTCAGCCGCCAGCAGCTGCGCAAACGCGGGCTTGAGCGCCTCCACGCGCGCGGGCGCATCGGCAATGGTCAGCGTCAATCGCCTCGTCTCGTCGACGAGCGCGCGAATCTCGGACGTGTCAACGAGGAACCCGAAGGCCTGGTGTCCGTGCGGATGTCCGCTGTCGCACATGGCAGCGGGGAATCAGGCCGTCTTCCCTGCGGGAATGATGTGATTGTGCTGGTCGCACACGGTCTGGAACGTGGGGTTGGAGGCGATCTGCTTATAGAAGCTGCCGACGGCATATCCGCACAGGAGAGAGAACTTCGCGTCCGTGGCGATGCGATTCCAAAGGATTTCCAACCGGATCGCCGCATCGGTCGTCCCACGTTTCCAAAGGACGTCGACCATCTCCCCGTACGCCCGAACCGGGCAATCGCGGCGACCTTTACACGCTCGTTCGATCAGTCCGTTTACCGTCGCCTCGAACCGGACGCGATCTGGCTCGTTGCCGGCCATGAACAGAGCGAGCGTTTGCTCCGCATCCAGCATCTGCAGATCGCCGTCATCTTCGAGTCGGCGCACGTTGACATCGCGGCGTGCGAGCTCGTCCGCGATCAACGTGCGATGCGCAGGAGTTGCGATCACCAGGGCCGGCAGGCGTTCGTTGAGAGCCGGAACGAGAAAATCCGCGACGGTTCGTCCGAGAGAACCCTCATCGATGTAGAACTTAACGGCGTGTGGATAGCCTGATGAATTTCGTCGCGGTGGCTTGCTTGAGTCCATAGCGTCCGACTCTGCGCGCGAATTATACACCCCATCATTATCCGTCCTCATCGAACCGTCTCACACAGATTTGGCCCAATCCGACTCGGCCGTTGAGATTCCTGTCGTTCACGAGGCTGAGACCGGCCGCCGTTACGACCCTAACTGCTTGTAATAGAAGACGGTGTCGCAGAGCGTTCCGTCCGGGTTCAGCGCAAAGCCGGGGACCTCGCCTACGCGCACCCATCCCATCGACACATACAGCCGTTCGGCGTCGTAACCCTTGCATGTGTCGAGCAGAAGCAGCGTGAAACCCGCGGCGCGCGCGGCCTCCTCGAGGGAGTACATCAGCGCGCGGGCAACGCCGCGCCTGCGTGCCCGGCGATGGACGATCAGTTTCGCGACATCCGCCCTGTGTGGTTGATTCGGAGCCCACGACGGCTGCAGTTGGACTGTTCCAATGACGCCTTCGGCGTCGCGGGCGATCAAGATGACGGCGCGCTCCGAGGACGACGACAGGACCGGGCGCCACCATGCCTCCGCCTCGCTTTCCGTCAGGCCGGCGAGAAAGCTGACGCCGGCGCCGCTCTCTACTGCATCGACCAGCAGCTGCGCGAGGCCGCGGACGTCGCTTGCAGAGGCGCCGTTGCCGATGCGTTCGATGGTGATTGGCTGCATCGATCGTGTGGCGACAGATTCACGCGAGTCAAGTACCGACTGGCATGCTCAAATCGTCGGCTCATTGCTCAATCTTGAGCGTCAGGACTTTTGAATCGCCGTCCGCCAGCTTCACTCTCGTAGCGGTGTCTTTCCATTTCTCCAGCTGCTCGGGGTCACTCTCTTCCCCCGTCTCGAGATAATCGAGCGCCACGATGAAATAGTCGTCCGGGGGCAATCCCTTAATCGAGAATCGTCCTTCCTGATTCGGTCTCGTCGAACGTATGAATCGACTCAAAAAGCCCCACTTCCGGTTGTCCGACGAGAACGCCACAACCGCGTACTCGGTGACGGGGCGCGCGCGGGAATCCTGAACCGCACCCGACAGTTCGGTCGCGCGTTCGGTCAGCATGATCTCCAGCCCTGAAACGTTTTGGCCTTCCTTGAACTCCATCCCGATGTCGGTGATATCAGTGCCTTCGTGCGTTACCGATTTCAAGTACCATCCCTGCGGAGGATTGTTCACGCGAAACCGCCGTCGGTCGGACAGTCCCATTGCATCGAATGTCCAATCCTCGCGCATCCGCACCCCACCGC